>MWST01000011.1 GCA_002050235.1 Polyangiaceae bacterium UTPRO1
CGATGCCCATCGGCTGGACGGGACCCGGCGCGACAACCGGACTCCTTCACAGGCTCCGAGGTCCGTGGTCGGTGTTTCGGCACTGCAGCATAGCGGACCTGGGGCGTGGCCTATCGCCTCTCCCACGAGGCGTGCGTCTTCCTCGATTGTACCGACGGCGTCGACCGCGGCCTCTACGGCCGGATCGCGATCGAGGTCGTGACCGACGAGCGCGTCGCGACCTGCCGCTAGTCCAGGGTGACGTTGGCGATGGCGAGAATCTCGCGCAACCGCGGCAGCTCGTTCTCGAGCATCTGGTCGACGCGGCACGCGTGGCGGCGCGCGACGCAATCGGCGAGCGCGGCGAGCGAGCCGAGCGGCGGGGCTTCGAGCGCGGCGCATTCGCCGGCGGCGGCGTCGAAGCCGAGGCCGGCGACGGCATTCGCGTCCGTGACCGTGAGCGGCGCCTTGCCGCAGCCTTTGCCGACCGCGGCCGCGAGCTTCGACGCGGCGCCGCTGCCCGTCGCGGTGAGCTTGGCGACGAGCTTCGCGCAGGCCGCGCTCGCCTTCGCACGGCACTTGGCGTCGGCGGGCTTCACCTGGACGCAGGTCATGACCGCGGCGGCGCACTTCTGGAAGGTCTTCATGCGCGCGCTCGCCAGCTTGGCGGCGGCCTTGGTGATCGCCTTCTGGCATTTGACGGCGGCTTTGGCGGCGGCGCCGAGGTGCGCCCCGGCGCCGTCGGCGGGCGCGCCGAGGCACGGGAGCTCGCTCGCGGGATTGCGCCCCGCGAGCATCAGCAGCTCGGCGGCGCGCGGCACCTGGCTGCCGACGAGGTTCTCGGCCCGGCACGCGTGCTCGGCGAGCACGCAGCTCGCGACGTCGGCGACGGTCGTGAGCGCGGCGACGCCGCGGTCGGCGCAGGCGCCCGTCTCGGATCCGTAGCCGAGCCCGGCCGCGTTCTTCAGGTCGTCGATCGTGAGCGGGGCCGTGGAGCACGCCTTCTGGATGCCGGCGGCGAGCTTCGTGTTCTCGCCGGGGAACTTGCCGAGCTCCTTCCCGCACGTCGCGGTCGCCTTCGCGGTGCACGCCGCGTCGCCCGGCTTCTGCTGTGCGCACGCGAAGGCGGCGAGGAGACACTTCTGGAGGTGCTTCTGCCGCGACCCGGCAGCTTTGGCGCCGGCCTTCGCGAGCGCCTTCGTGCACTTCGCGATCGCCTTTCCGGCCGCTGCCGACCCGAGCCCCTGCTCGGTGCCGTCGGCGCGCGGCGCGCAGTCGGAGTCCTTGCGGTCGACGGCGCCGTCGAAGTCGTTGTCGATGCAGTCGTCGCAGACCTCGGGCGCGGGCGTGAGGGTCGGCATCGGTGTCGGCGTGGCGGGCGGCTCGCCGTTGCGCGCCTCGGTGAGCTCGCCGAAGACGGCGAGGCCGCCGACGGGCACGCGGTCGACGCCGACCGGTCCGGTGAACTGATGGACGATCGACGCGTTCGCGACGTCGAAGGCGTACACCGCTCCCGGCGTGACGTTGCCGATGCCCTCGCTCGCGCTCCAGAGCGTCTGGCCGTCGGGGTCGCGGCTCACGACGAAGAGGCTCGCCGCGGGCACCGCGGTGTAGGTCTTGGTCACGGTGCCGCTGGCGTTCACGCGCACCACGTCGCCGTTGGCGACGAAGGCGCCGTCGGCGAGCGCCCGGACGCCGTAGTCGCGGATGCCGTCGGCGTCGATGAACAGGTCGGCGCCCTGCGTGCGCGTGACGAGGTCGTACGTCGCGACGTCCTCGGTGTTCGAGGTGTAGAGGAGCGTCCGTTGGTCGGCGGCGAGGTCGATCCACATCGACCCGGTCGCGTGGACGAAGACGTCGTGGGGTGTGCCGGGCGTGCCGTTCGAGGCGTAGACCAGCACGTCGTTGGCGCCTTGGATCGTGCCGATGAACAACGTGTCGGCGGCGTCGAACACCAGCGACTGCGGTGCGGCATTGATGCCGCTCGCGAAGGTGCCGACGAGGCCGCCCGTCGCGTCGAACTCGAAGATCGCGTTCTGCACGCGGTCGGCGACGAAGAGGTGGCCCGTCGAGTCGAAGGCGATGCCGGCGGGATACGTGCCGCCCGCGACGCTTCCCGACGGCAGCGGGAGGGCCCGCACGAACGTGCCGGACGGCGTGTACTCGCGCACCTCGCCGAAGTCGACGGCGGACACGAAGACGTTGCCGGTGGTGTAGGCGAGGGCGGGCGGCGCCGTGCCGGCGATCTTCGCGATGAAGGCGTCGGCGTTGAAGTCGCCGCTTCCGTGCGTCGCTTGCGCGGCGTTCTTCACCGGAAAGTCGTTCGACGTCGTCTCGCCCGTGACGTAGGCGTTGCCGTTCGCGTCGACCGCAATCGCGCGGCCGATCTCGCCGCGCGTACCGCCGAGGTAGGTCGAGTAGACGAGCGAGTTGCCGGCCGCCGCGATCTCGGCGACGATCGCCGCGGCGTTGTTCCCGCCCCGCCGGTTCTGGAGCGGGAGTCCGTTCTTCACCGGAAAGTCGTTGCCGTCGGTGCGACCGGTCACGTAGACGTTGCGGTTCGCGTCGAGCGCGATGCCGTTCACCTCGTCGGCGCCGCCGTTGCTGCTGCCGCCGAGGAACGCGAGGAAGTCGACGCTCGTCCCGGCGGCGGCGATCTTCACGACGTAGCCGTCGGCGCCCCCGCGGAAGCTCGCGTTCGGCGCCGGCAGCGCGCCCGTCGCGGGCGTCGTGCCGAGAAAGTTGCTCGAGACGGTCTTGCCGCCGACGTAGGCGTTGCCGTCGCCGTCGACCGCGATCGCGTTGCCGTCGTCGACGTCGCCGCTGCCGCTGAGATACGTCGAGTAGACGAGCGCGTTGCCGGCGGCGTTCACCTTGGTGACGAAGCCGTCGGAGAAGCCGCGGAGCCCGTTGTTCGGTGCGGGCAGACCGCTCGCGACCGGGAAGTCCGACGACTGCGTGCGCCCGGTGACGTAGGCCTCGCCGCTTCGCACCGCAACCCCGAGTGCTTTTTCGGCGCTGCTACCGCCGAGGTAGAGCGAGTACACGAGCGAGCTGCCGTTCGTCGCGAGCTTGCTCACGAAGGCGTCGGTCAGGCCGTGCATGACGTTGTTGGCGAGGGTCCCCGCGACGGGGAAATCGTCGGAGAAGGTCTCGCCGACCACGTAGGCGTTTCGCGAGTCGTCGACCGCGATGGCGTTCGCCCGCTCGTTGGCGGCCGAGCCGCCGAGGAACGTCGAGTAGACGAGCGCGTTTCCCGCGGCGTTCAGCTTGGTCACGAAGCCGTCGGTGTTCTGGAGCGCGTTGTTCGGTGCCGGGAGCGGGTTCGCCGTCGGAAAGTCGACGGAGTCGGTCTCGCCCGCGACGTAGGCGCTGCCCTGGTCGTCGACGGCGATGCCGTTCCCGCCGTCGCTGCCGCTGCCGCCGAGGTAGGTCGAGTAGACGAGCGCCCCGTTCGCATCGAGCTTCGTCACGAACGCGTCTTGCGACCCCTGGAGCGCGTCGTTCGGATCAGTAAGTCCGCCGAGCGTCGGGAACGTCGCGGAGGTCGTCGTGCCGGTGACGTAGGCGTTGCCGTTCGCGTCGACCGCGATCGCGCGGCCGGCGTTGTTGCTGGGACCGCCGAGGTAGGTCGCGTAGCCGAGCACGGGGTCGATCACGAGCGGCTGCGTCGGATCGTGCGGGCCGAGCGCGAAGCGGACGCGCTGCTCGCCGTCGGCCGCGCCGCCCAAGACGAAGGCTGCGGCGACCGGCCGCCGCACGCCGTCGATCGTCTGGTGTGCGCTCGGCTTCCGCTGCACGAGGTCGCCGTCCGGCGTGTGCAGGACGAGCGTCCCGTCGTCGGCGATCGTCACGCGCTCCGCGCCGCGGAAGCCGAGCGTGATCGTCGCGGGGTCGACGCCCGGGGCCACGATCAGGTCGTACTCGAGCGCCTCGTCGGTACCGTAGAAGACCGCGTCGACGCCGGGGTAGACGCCGGCGCAGCGGACGCGGCCGAAGAGCGGCACGTCGGTGCGCCAGCGCGACGGGTCGGCGCCGAGGAGGTAGTTGGCGCGCCCCGCGAGCGGCATCTCGCCCGTCAGCATCGGATCCGGCGCACCGCCGACGAAGCGCATGCCGACGCGCGCGTCGGCCGTCGCCGCGCGTGCGCGGTGCAGCCGCACCACGACCTCGTCGGGCCGCACGAAGAGTGCGTACTCGGGCCCGCGCGCCACGAAGGGAACCCGCGCGTCGACCTGGCCGCGATTCGCCTCGAAGGCGAGCGGCAGGCGGAGCGCGGTCGTCGTTCGGTGCGGCGACGTCGCGTGTGCGACGGTCGCGAGCAACGCGAGGAGCAACGAGCCGAGGAGCCGAAGCGACGGAACGACCATGCTGACCTCCGAGCGTGAGGTCGCTCTAGCAGGGTTCGGCGCGCCGCGTCCACGCGAGTGGGCGGAGCGGAGGTGGAAACGCAGCGATCTCCGCACCCAAAACCGCCGCTCCACATCGCGCCGCACTGGATCGAGGCCGTCCATAACCGACAACGCCGTCACTCAGCCACCGCCATGCTGAGTCCGGTCGACTGCGAGGACCGCTTCGACAACCGCCGCGCAGCGGCATAACTCAGGTGCCTGCGCGACCGGAGCAAGACCAGACCCGGTTGCTCCGGAATGGCGCAGGCGGCGCCCTTCTGGATGAACCGCAACGGCCCTGGTGTCCGCGACACGGGAAAATCCTTCGTCCGCTGCGCCCACGTGTGCTAGTCGGCGTGCGTTCCCGGCCACATCGGCCAGCATCCGAAAGGGGGATCTGTTCCATGGCGTTTCGTCCGCTTACGATCGCACTCGTTCTCGCTGCCGCGCTCGGCGCCGCGGCTTCCATCGCCGGCGCTGCCGCCACGCCCGAGCAGAAGTGCCGGGCCGCCAAGAACAAGACCGCCGGCCAGTACGCCGCCTGCCGCCAGAACGCGGAGGCGAAGCTCGCAACCGGCGGCGATGTATCGAAGTACGCAGTCGCCATCGGCAAGTGCGCCAGCAACTTTGCAAAGGCCTGGCAGAAGGCGAGCGCCAAGGCTGCCGCGAAGGGAGCCACGTGCTTCGAAGCACCGCTTGCGGCCGGCGATTTCCAGACGGTTATCGATGCGGCTACGACCAGCGTCGCGACCGCACTCGCCGGCGGCGGTCTCGCGCCGCCCAGTGCCCGGCTGCTCAAGACAGGTCAGACGACGAGCTACGGCCCCGGCAGTGACGGTGATTTCCGGAAGGGCTTCGGGCGCTACTTTACCGACAACGGCGATGGCACGATCACCGACAACGTGACCGGCCTCATGTGGGAGAAGAAGAGCGACGACGGTTCCATCCACGACAAGGACAACACCTACACCTGGGGCATGGATACGAGTCCGTACACGATGGACGGGACCATGGTGACGGAGTTCCTGGCAGCGCTGAACACTGGCAGCGGCTTCGCAGGGCACACCGATTGGCGGATCCCGAACATAAACGAGCTGCAGAGCCTCGTCGACTACGAAAACTGGAACCCGACGGTGGACCCTGCTTTCAATACGACCTGTTCGGAAGGCTGCACAGTGACGACGTGTAGTTGTACGCAGTCGAGCCTCTACTGGTCGTCCACTACGTACCAGTTCAGTCCCGACTTCGCGTGGTTCGTGTCCTTCTTCGACGGCGACGTGAGCCCGAACGGCAAGGGCTACGACAACTACGTTCGCGCCGTGCGCGGCGGCTCATGATCGGTCATTGGAGCAACGGCCATGGCGCAGGGCGAGCATCTGCCGATCTACAAGGCTGCGTACGACGTCTGCCTGTACGTCGAGCAACTCGTCCGGAAGTTGTCGCGCTTCCACGAGTAGGCCACCGGCCAGGATCTCCGTGAGAGCGCCCGCGAGGTGCCGAAGCTGATCGTGCGCGCCGACAGCCGGCGCGAGAAGCGCGCCGTGCTCTTCCAGATCCGCGAGGAGGTCGAGGCACTCTAAGGTCCTGCCGCGTCTCTGAGGGAGCTTGGCGCCCGCACCTGTCGGCGCGCGGTGCGCTCGACGAGCGCGGACGCACGGTGGCCCTTACCGCGCGCGCTCCGACAAGCAGTAGAGCTCCCGCCGATCGCTACTCGTTGGGACTCTTACCCGTTGTAACCCGCGGCGCTGCCTCCGCGACGGAGCCCGGGGCAGCGGGGCTCGGACAGACCCGGTTGCACCGGAAGGGCACAGGCGGTGCCCTTTCGGTGCAACCGCAAACGCCCTGGTGTCCGCGATACGTGAAGATCCTTCTTCCGATGCGCCTGCGCGTGATAGTCGGCGTGCGTTCCCGGCCATATCGGCCAGCATCCGAAAGGAGGATCTACCCCCATGCTGTTTCGTCCGCTTACGACCGTCCTCGCTCTAGCCGCTGCGCTCGGCGCCGCGGCCTCCATCGCCGGCGCTGCCGCCACGCCCCAGCAGAAGTGCCAGGCCGCCAAGAACAAGACCGCCGGCCAGTACGCCGCCTGCCGCCAGAACGCGGAGGCGAAGCTCGCAACCGGCGGTGACACGACGAAGTACGCGGTAGCTATCGGCAAGTGCGCAAGCAAGTTCACGAAAGCCTGGCAGAAGGCGAGCGCCAAGGCCGCCGCGAAGGGAGCCACGTGCTTCGAAGCACCGCTTGCAGCCGACGATTTCCAGACGGTGATCGACGCAGCTACGACCAACGTCGCAACCGCACTCGCCGGCGATGGCTTCACCGGATGCACTGATACTGGTGGCACTGGTGGCGGGCTGCTGAAGAGCGGCCAGACGACGAGCTACGGTCCCGGCAGCGACGGTGATCTCCGGAAGGGCGTCGCGCGCTCCTACACCGACAACGGCGACGGCACGATCACCGACAACGTGACCGGCCTCATGTGGGAGAAGAAGAGCGACGACGGTTCCATTCACGACAAGGACAACATGTACGCCTGGGGCACGGCGTCGCCCCCGTACACGATGAACGGGACCATGGTGACGACGTTCCTGGCAGCGCTGAACGCTGGCGGCGGCTTCGCAGGGCACACCGATTGGCGGATCCCGAATCGATTCGAACTCGAAAGTCTGTTGGATTTGGAGAACGTGAACCCGGCGGTGAACTCTGTTTTCAATACGAGCTGTACGGGCGGCTGCACGGTGACGACGTGTAGTTGTACGCAGTCGTTCAGCTACTGGTCGTCCACTACGTACCAGAACCTTCCCGACCTTGCGTGGTACGTGACCTTCAACTTCGGCATCGTGAACGGGACCGGCAAGAGCAGCCTCAACTACGTTCGTGCCGTGCGCGGCGGCTCATAATCGATCATTGGAGCAACGGTCATGGCGCACACCGAGCACCTGCCGATCTACAAGGCCGCGTACGGCTTCTGCCTGTACGTCGAGCAACTCGTCCGGAAGTTGCCGCGCTACCACGAGTACGCCGCCGGCCAGAATCTCCGTGAGAGCGCCCGCGCGGTGCTGAAGCTGATCGTGCGCGCCAACAGCCGGCGCGAGAAGCGCGCGGTGCTCTTCCGGATCCGCGAGGAGGTCGAGGCGCTCTGAGGCACTCTAAGGTCCTGCTGCGTCTCTGAAGGAGTTTGGCGCCCGCACCTGTCGGCGCGGTGCGCTCTACGTGCGGGGACGCGCGGTGGCCCTTACCGCGCGTGCTCCGACAAGCAACAGAGCCTCCGCCGATCGCTACTCGTTGGGACTCTTACCCGTCGTCACCCGAGGCGCTGCTCCCGCGACGGAGTCCGGGGCAGCGCGGCTCGGGTAGACCCGGTTGCTCCAGAAGGGCGCAGGCGGCGCCCTTCCGGCGGGACCGCAACCGCCATGGTGTCCGCGACGCGGGAAGATCCTTCGTCCGCTGTGCCTGCGTGTGCTAGTCGGCGTGCGTTCCCGGCCACATCGGCCAGCATCCGAAAAGGAGGATCTGTCCCATGCTGTTTCGTCCGCTTACGACCGTCCTCGCTCTAGCCGCCGCTCTCGGCGCCGCGGCCTCCATCGTCGGAGCTGCCGCCACGCCCGAGCAGAAGTGCCGGGCCGCCAAGAACAGGACCGCCGGCCAGTACGCCGCCTGCCGCCAGAACGCCGAGGCACGACTCGCAACCGGCGGCGATGTATCGAAGTACGCCGTTGCCATCGGCAAGTGCGCGAACAACTTTGCAAAGGCCTGGCAGAAGGCGAGCGCCAAGGCCGCCGCGAAGGGAGCCTCGTGCTTCGAAGCACCGCTTGCGGCCAGCGATTTCCAGACGGTGATCGACGCGGCTACGACCAGCGTCGCGACCGCCCTCGCCGGCGACGGTCTCGCCCCTCCTTCTAACGGGCTGCTGAAGACCGGTCAGACGACGAGCTACGGCCCCGGCAGTGACGGCGATCTCCAGAAAGGTACCGCGCGCTCCTACACCGACAACGGCGACGGCACGATCACCGATAACGTGACCGGACTCATGTGGGAGAAGAAGAGCGACGACGGTTCCATCCACGACAAGGACAACAAGTACACCTGGGGCATGCTGTCGAGTCCGTACACGATGAACGGGACCATGGTGACGGAATTCCTGGCAGCGCTGAACAGCGACGACGGCTTCGCCGGGTACACCGATTGGCGGATCCCGAACATAAACGAGCTGCAGAGCCTCGTCGACCACGAGAAGTTGGGCCCGGCGGTGAACCCTGCTTTCTATATGGATTGTACGGGAGGCTGCACGGTGACGACGTGTAGCTGTACGCAGGGGGGCGACTACTGGTCGTCCACTACATCGCAGAACATAATTGGCGCCGCGCGGAACGTGAGCTTCTCGGCCGGTTACGAGTCCTTTAAGGGCAAGAGCGAGCCCCTCTACGTTCGTGCCGTGCGCGGCGGCTCGTGATCGATCATTGGAGCATTTGAAGGTTTGGTCTGGCCTTGCCCCGGATCGGCAGACACCTCGGATGTGGGCGTAAGTCCACGAGGAGGGTGTTCCGATGGGGAAGAAGGTGGAGAGGGCACGGGCGAGCCGGCGGCCACGGCGATCGTTCCCGCCAGTGGCCGCTTCACCACGGCGGATCATGACCGCATTGACTGCGATGCCCATCGGCCGGACAGGAACCGGCGCGACAACCGGATTCCTTCACAGGCTCTGAGGCCCGGCTCCGGTCGTTCGCGGATGCCCGGACGCCTGCGGGCAGCGGCTGCGAAGCCGCGTCCGCCGGCGCTACGCGTGCCCCGCCGCTTCCAAGTCCACCAGGCAGTACTCCGGGGTGAGCTCCAGGTACTCGGCGCGGGCCACCAGCCCGTCGAGCCGCCGGTAGACGAGACCTTCGGCGACCTGTCCCCGAGGATTACGGAAGCGGCGGCGGCTCGGCGGCTCGGCAACGATCCAGATCTCCGTCCCGTTGTGCTCGGGCGCAACGCGCCAGGCGCCGTAGTCACCGGCGCGGACGCGGGCTTTGCGGAGGAGGGTGGGCTGCAGCTTGGCGCGTGCGTCCAGCATGGGCGTCGCGAAGATGCATGACCGATGCCATGGCCGAGCGGTAGGCAAATCGAGGGTTTTTGGCTAGGCGAGACAGGAGGGGCCGGCAAGAAACTGTCGCGCCCCCGATCCTTTTGCCGGCGGTGCGATCCGCAGGAGGCGGCGGTGGCGTTCGGGGTCGGTATCATCGGGACAGGCAAGCACGGGGCCCGCTATCTCGAGCACGTGGCCGACGTGCCGGGGCTGCGGACGGCGGCGATCGCGCGCCGCGATCGGGCGGTAGGCGAGCGGCAGGCGGCTGCCGTCGGGGCCCGCTACTACCCCGAGGCCGCAGCGCTCGTGGAGGACCCTGCGGTCGACATCGTCGTCCTCGCGGTGCCGCCGACCCTGAACGTCCGCCTGGCGACGGCAGCGGCGCGCGCCGGGAAGGCGATCCTGATCGAGAAGCCGCTGGCACCGACGGTCGCCGAGTGCCGCGAGATCGCCGAGGAGGCGACGCGTGCCGGCGTCACGGCGATGGTTGCGCACACGCTCCGCTTCAATGCGGTAGTGCGAGTGCTGCGCGAGGCGCTGCCGTCGCTCGGATCGCTCCACGCCGCCGTGCTGAGTCAGCGCTTCGAGCCGTCTCGGCTGGACTGGCTCGATCGTCGCGTCGAGTCGGGCGGCGGTATGATCCTGCACACGGGCGTCCATGGCTTCGATCTGCTCCGGTTCCTGACCGGTCGCGAGGCCGTGCGGGTGACCGCGTCGGCGCGGCGGGTCGTGACCCGGGACACCGAGGACAACTTCACGGCGACCATCGAGCTCGACGACGGAATCCTGGCGCAGGTCTCGGGATCGCGCGCCACCGCCGGGCGTAGCGGCGCCATCGAGATCGCGGGGCGGGAAGGGCAGCTCGTCGGCGATCACGTGCACGGGGTCGCGGCGCAGCTCGTCGGCACGACGCGAAGCGCGCTCGCGGTCGGGGCGCCGGTGATGACCGTCGCGGCGGCGCTCGCGGAGCTGGCGGCGGCGCTCGCGGCTCGGCGCGCTCCGGCGATTACGCTCGCCGACGGTGCCAAGTCGGTCGCCATCGCCGAGGCGTGTTATCGCTCGATCGCGAGCGGTCGCAGCGAAGCCGTGGCGCGCTGGTAACGGTCGTTGCCGCGACCGCGACGGCGGCAGCAGGCGGCGCCGTTGCGTCGCCGCAGCGGGATTCGTATGCGCTCCCCATGCACTCCGTCATCGCCGATCCGCGCGTGGCCGCGGCCCTCGAGCGGCTCTACGCCGCCGCCAAGGGCGACCGCTGGGTGTTCCTGCGCGCCGCGCCGGCGGCGCTCTGGTCGCTGCTCCGCGGCGGATCGATGCTCGACGGAGTCTTGCCGTACTTGCAGGACGCGTACATCCCGATCACTCCGGAGCAGGGCGATTTCCTCTATCTGACGGCGCGCCTCATCGACGCGCGCACGATCGTCGAGTTCGGCACCTCGTTCGGGATCTCGGCGCTGTACCTGGCGGCGGCGGCGCGCGCCAACGGCGGGCGCTTCATCGGCAGTGAGCGCGAGTCCGGCAAGCTCTCGGCCGCGCGCGCCAACATCGCCGCCGCCGGACTCGCCGGCGTCGCCGAGGTCCGCGAGGGTGACGCCATGGCGACGTTCGCGGAGCTGCCGGCGCCGATCGACTTCGTGCTGCTCGACGGCTGGAAGGACCTCTATCTGCCGATGCTGCGCCTCCTGGCGCCGAAGCTCCGTGCCGGAGCGGCCGTGTTCGCCGACAACGTCTTCACCTTCCCGAAGGAGCTCGCGGCGTACGTCGCCTTCGTGCGCGATCCGGTGAACGGCTTCGCATCGATGACGCTGCCGCTCGGACACGGACTCGAGTACTCGGTGCGGCTCGCTCCGGTCACGATTCGCGCGTGACCGTCCCGGCGCTGCCGTCGAGGACGAGGCGCTCGCCGTCGCGGAGACGTCGGGTAGCGTCGGCGACGCCGACCAGGGCCGGAATGCCGAGCTCTCGGGCGACTATGGCGCCGTGCGAGAGAATGCCGCCGGCTTCGAGCACGAGCCCGGCGGCGCGTTCGAGTATCGACGTCCACCCGGGGTCGGTGTAGACGGCGACGAGGACATCGCCGGCAGCGATGCGCGCGAAGTCCCGCGGATCGCGGACTATGCGCGCCGGACCGGAACAGCAGCCGGGTGCGCCGACCTCGCCGGAGAGGATGCGGGCGTCGGGCGCGGGCGCGGGCGGCGGCTCGCCGTCGAGCGTCTCGGGCGGCGGCGACAGGGCGTTGCGTGCCGCCGCTTCGCGCCTCGCCACGATCCGAGCCGCGAGCGGCGCCGGGTCGTCGAGCGCGTCCACGAGCTCCTCGACGTCGAGCCAGAAGACGTCGTCGGCCGTCGCCAGCCGTTCGCGAGCGACGAGGATGTCCCCGAGGGCCAGGACCACCTGGCGCAGCCGCGCCAGGAAGAAGTCGGCGTGGTAGCGCATGTTCTCGCGCAGCGCGTAGTAGCGCTGCGCGTAGCCGAGGAGGCGGCCGAAGGCGGCGCGCCGGACGACGCCGACCGGACCGCTCCCGAATGCCGCCATGATCCGGGCGGTCGCCGCTTGCCGGCGGCGGGCGAGCGCGGCGCGGTCGAGCGTCGCGTCCATGCCGGCGGCGAGCGCCAACTCGACCACCATCGCCGGTGACTCGCTCCACGTCGGACACGAAAGATCGCGGCCGGTCAGGCGGTGGCCGTGCAGATCGAGGAAGCGTCGGAAAGCCGCCGCCGCCGCGCCGCCATCGTCGCCGAGGAGCAGGGCGGCTGCCCTCTCGAGGTCGTGCGCGCCGACCGCGGCGCCGAGTCGCGGCTCGGCGCGCACGAGGCGGGCAAGCGTGTGCAGATCGTAGTGCGCTTCCAAGGAAGCGACCGCGGGCAGGCCGATGGTGAGCGCTGCGTACTCGTCGGGCAGGCCGGGTGCCCAACGGCGCGCTAGCCCGTGGACGAGGTGGAAAAAGACATAGGCGAAGACCATGCCCCAGCTCACTACGTCGAGGAAGCGACCGAGCCGCTCGGCGACGTGGACGAGCTCGTCGCGGAGGTCGCGTAGGGCAGGTTCGGCGCCGAACGGACCTCGGCTTCGAAATCCCCGCCGGACCTCGATGCACTCGCGGTCGAAGGCCGCGGCGCGCGCCCACGGCGCCCAGGCCGGTTCGTTCCGCCAAGCGCGCTCGGCGATCGCGAGGGCTCGAAGACCGCTCCGCATCGACGACGCTCCCGGGCCGAGGCCCGAGCGGACGACGTCGGGAAGGAGCGCTAGCAGACCGTCGCTGCGGAGCCCGGGCGGCAAGAGACGGATCGTCTCGGCGATCAGCGTCGCGTTCACGTAGACGTGGCTGCCGTAGCGCCGCAGCACCGGCATCGCGGCCAGGGCGTCGAGCCCGGCGGCGATCAGGGGGCGCCGTACCATGTGTTCGGCCATCGGCTCGGCCAACAACGAATAGGTGAGCGGCGTCACCGGTCCGCTCCACAGCTCGCTTGCGACGCGCCGCGTCCAAAGGGGCGTCTCGGAGGGAGAGGTGATTGACACTACAGGCTCACCCGCCTATTTCTGAACCAAGATTCAGTTCTGAAGCCAAGCTCACGTAACTCATGTCCACTCGTATATCGACGGCTGCGAAGCTCCAAGACCCGAACCGTCAGGACCGACGTCGGGCGGAGACCCGCGGCCGGCTCCTCGCCGCTGCCAAGCGCCTCCTCGCGACCAACGGCTTCCATGGAACGAAGATCGCCGACATCGCCGCCGCCGCCGACGTCGGCACCGGCACCTTCTATCTGTACTTCTCCACCAAAGACGCGCTCTTCGCCGACCTCGTTCGCGAGACCGCGCTCGCTGCCAGGGAGGCGATGGACGCCGCCAAGGCCGCGCACGTCGATCCTCGCCGGCGTGCCCGGGTCGGAGGGGAGACTTTTTTCCGCTTCGCTGCCGAGAACCGCGACGTCTTCAAGATCCTTTTCGGGCACAGCGCGCAATTCGACGAGCTCCTCCGCGAGGTCCATCAGCCCTTCATCGCCGACATCGAGGCGGACTTCGCAGCCGGCGTCGCGGCCGGCGTCTTCCGCGATCTTCCCCCGGCGTTCGCCGCCCAGGCGATCGTCGGCATGCTGACACAAGTCACGTCGTGGTGGATCGACCGCCAGGACGTCTCCATCGAAGAAATCTCATCCATGACGCACCGCCTGCTCACCCAGGGCACCGCGGTGCAAGGAGAACAACCATGACCGAGCCCGCCGTCGCCGTACGGAACCTCGACACCGTCGAGGACTTCACCGAACGCCTCTCGACCACCTTCGACACTTGCTACACCTGGTCCTACGACACGTTCAAAGCCGGCCTGCGCAACCTCTACGAGAAAGCCAAGCAGAGCCAATGGGACCAGGCGACCGCGCTCGACTGGTCGATCGACGTCGACCCCGAGGCCGAGAACGTTCCCGACATGAACAACCCGCTCTTCGGGACCCGCCTTTGGAGCAAGTTCACCGAGCCCGAGATCCGGAAGTTCCGCCGCGAGCAGCTCTCCTGGAGCCTCTCGCAGTTCCTCCACGGCGAGCAGGGCGCGCTGCTCGCGACTGCACAGATCGTCGACGCGGTGCCGTGGATCGACGCCAAGTACTACGCGGCGACGCAGGTGATGGACGAGGCGCGCCACGTCGAGACCTACGACCACTACCTCCGCGACAAGGTCAAGAAGGAATACCCGATCAACCCGCACCTGAAGACGCTGCTCGATCAGATACTCACCGACTCGCGCTGGGACATGAAATACCTCGGCATGCAGATCCTGGTGGAGGGTCTGGCGATGGCGGCCTTCGGACTCATGGAGAAGTTCTCGAACGAACCGCTGCTGAAGACCCTCACCCAGTACGTCATGCGCGACGAATCACGCCACGTCGCCTTCGGCGTCCTTTCGCTCGAGGGCGTGTACAAGGACATGAACGAGCGCGAGCTGCGCGAGCGCGAAGAGTTCACGTACGAGGGTTGCCGGCTCATGCGCGACCGCCTCTATGCGGTCGAGGTGTGGCAAGAGATGGGACTGCCGATCCGGGAAACGCACGAGATCGTGATGCAATCCGAGGTCATGCGCGAGTTCCAGAAGATGCTGTTCTCGAAGGTGGTGCCGAACTGCAAACGGCTCGGGCTCTTGACGCCGTGGGTGCGCGAGCGGTTCCACGAGCTCGACATCCTGAAGTTCGAGCACGAAGAAGCGAGCGCCTGACGGTCGGGCGCGGCGGGCTGCTCGGGCGGCTCGCGGGGACGGTACCGTGACGATCGAGCGATTGCGGGGAATCGATGCGGCGTTTCTCTATCTGGAGACGCCGAGCCAGCACATGCACGTCACGGCGACCATGCTGTTCGAGCCGGCGCCGCTGCACTTGCCCGGCGGCGCTGCGCCCGACGCGGCGATGGTCGCGGCGGTCATGGCGGATCGCCTGGCGCACCGGCTCGCGGCCGACCCGAGCTTCCGCCGGCGGCTGGCAGCGGCGCCGCTGGCGATGACCCACCCCGCGTGGGTCGATGCCGCCGACTTCGACGTCGACGACCACGTGCGGCTGGTGACCTTGCCGGTACCGGGCTCGCGCGAGCAACTCCGCGAGGAGGTAGGCCGCATCGCGCAGGTGCCGCTCGACCGCCGGCGGCCGCTCTGGGAACTGACGGCGATCGCCGGTGTCGAAGGCGGGCTCGTCGCCGTCGTCTTGAAGGTGCATCACGCGATGGTCGACGGTGTCTCCGGAGTCGAGCTCTTCGCGCGCCTGTTCGTCGACGCCTGCCTGCAAGAACCGAAGGGAGCGCCGCCGGTGGCGGTACCGTCGCCGTTCGCGCTCGTTGCGTCGGCGGGAGTCGCGGCGCTGACACTCCCCGGTCGCGTGTATCGAACCGTGACCCGCACGCTCGGTGTGCTCGGGCCGGCCGTGCGTGCCGCACTCGGCAGCGTCGCCGCACCGGCGCCGACGCTGCCTTTCTCGGCGCCACGGACCGCGCTCAATCGCGCGCTCACGGCCGAGCGCCGGGTGGCGTTCGGCCGCGTGCCGCTCGCCGACATCAAGGAGGTGAAGACGGCGTTCGCGGTCACCGTCAACGACGTCGTCCTCGGCGCCTGCGCACTCGCGCTCGGCGAGTACCTCCGGGAGAAGGGCGAGGATCCGCAGCAACCGCTCGTCGCCAGCGTGCCGGTCTCGGAGCACGGCGCCGACGACGCCGCGGCGCCGAACCGCGTGTCGGTGATGTTCGTCGGCTTGCCGGTGCACCTCCGCGAGGCCGGCGAGGTGCTGTGCTTCGTGCACGCGGGCGCTGCCGGCGCCAAGCGACTCCACGGCGCGCTCGGTAGGGCGATGCTCGCCGAATGGGCCGAACTCGCGCCCCCGGCGATCCTCACGGCGGCCGCGGGCCTGTATTCGCGCTGGCAACTCGCCGATCGCCTGCCGCCGCCGCACAGCGTAGTGATCTCGAACGTTCCCGGTCCGCCGTTCACGCTGACGACGGAGGAAGCGCGACTCGTCGCCGCCTATCCGATCGGCCCGGTGCTCGAGGGCGCGGGCATCAACATCAGTGTCCTCAGCTACGTCGACACGGTGCACGTGGGGCTGGTCACGTGTCCGCGGACGGTGCCCGATCCCGCCGAGCTCGCTCGCGGGATCGAGCGCGCGGTTGCCGCCATGCTCGACGCCGCGCGCCGCCTCGGGACTGCGCCCGAGGCGGCGCGGGCATGAAGCTCGCGGCACCGACGACCTGCGATTCCGCGCGTCCTAGTCTTCGTACTTGAACGATACCTTCAGCTTGGCGCGGTAGAGCGCGACCTTGCCGTCCTCTACCGTCATGTCGAGCTGGGCGACCTCGGCGATGCGCAGGTCGCGCAGGGTCTTCGCCGCGCGCTCGACGGCGATCTTCGCCGCTTTTTCCCAGGAGTCGCTGCTGGTGCCGACCAGCTCGATGATCTTGTACACGCTGTCCGCCATGGGACACCTCCTTCTGACGAGATGCCCGGAGACTAGTCGTGGCGGCCGCAGAACGAAACCCCGCCGAGGGTCGGGCTAGCCTCCGCGCCGGCAGACGATCAGGATCTCGTCGGCGCGCGCGAGATCGACGAGCCCATGCCGGAGGGCGAGCTTGCGCTCGAAGCGCAGCGCCAGCGGCATGAAAACGTGGTTGTACCACCAGATCGCAACGCCGCGGCGGTGGACCAGATGCCACATGCCGTAGTCGACGAGCCGCGACGACTTCGGCTGCATCGAGTGCTCGGCGGTCCGCTCGACGACGAGCCCGTGCGCGGCCAGCAGCGCCAGGAGATGTTCGGGCTCGTAGCGCCGGCAGTGCCCGACGAGCTCGTCGAGCGTGGTCCAACGATCGGGGTGGAGCGGTATGGACAAGAGGATCGTCGCGCCCGGCGCCGCGACCCGGGCGAGCTCGGCGAGGGCGCGGTCGTCGTCGTCGACGTGCTCGACGATGTCGAGCGCGGCGACGAGCGCGAAGTGCCGGTCGGGAAAGGGGAGGGCGGTTATCGAGCCGCGCACCGCGTGGCCTCCGTGCCGCCGCAGGCAGGCGACCGCGGGAGGGCTGATGTCGACGAAGGACGTACCCGCGATCGGGAGCCGCGGGCGCAGCCCCGGGGCGACCTCGAGCCGCTCTGCCGCCCCGGCCGCGAGATCGCGGACGAGCGGCCAGGTGTTGAAGCGGTCGGGTCCGATCAAGCGTGCTTCGCGCCAGAGATCGTCGAAGAAGCGCTGGTTGGTGGCGCGGAGCCCTTGGCCGCTGCGCGCGTGCGCCGGCGGCGTTGCGGTCACGCGCTCCTCGGTGTCCGGCCGCACGCGCTCGCCGCTACGCCGACTCGCGCACTTCCTTCTTGAGGCGCTGGATGTGACCGCGACCGAGCCCCTTCACCTCGCACCCGAGCTCGAAGAGGCGGCGGATCTTCGCGTCGTCGAGGATGCCGAAGCAGTCGACGACGGCTACGGGTCCGCCCGCCATCTTCACCAGCTCCTCGGGTTCGAGGGCGAGATAGGGTTCGTGCGGGACGGCCAGCACGACGGCCTCCACGCCCTTCAGCGTCGCACCGAGATCGGAGTGTATGCGCAGATCCTTCAGGTGGTCTTGGTTGCGGAAGAAGCGCGACAACGAGTGGCCGGGCGCAGGGTAGTCGTCCTGCGCTTCGAACTCCCACCAGTGCTCGACGTAGGGATCGTGGACGCGCACGTCGGCGCCCATCTCGGTGAGCCGCCGCACGACCACCTCCGAGCCCGAATAGCGCGTGTCGCCGACGTCCTGGCGGTAGCTCGCACCGAGGAGCGCGACCTCGGCGCCGGCGATGTAGCGGCCCATGTTGCGGAGCGCGTCGCGGGTCAAGGTCGCGACGTGGAGGCCGCGGGTGTCGTTGATGTCGATGGCGGCGGTGCTCATCTTGAAGACCTGATCGCCGTCGTCGAAGCCGAGGATGTGCTTGTAGGCCCAGTAGCCGAGGCCGCCGTCCTTGGGCAGGCAATAGCCGCCGATGCCGGGGCCCGGGAAGATCATGTTGCTGTGGGTCGGGCGCACCTTGATCGCCTTGATGACCTTCACGAGATCGACGCCGTTGCGCTCCGAGAAGAGGCTCCACTCGTTGAGGAACGCGAGGATGGTGGCGCGGTACGAGTTCTCGACGATCTTGGCGGTCTCCGACTCGATCGGCCGGTCCATGACCGTGAGCGGAAACTTCTCGGTGTTCAGCACCTCGTTCAAGAACCTGACGACACGCTCGCGGGCCTCGGCGTTGACGCCGCTGCAGACACGCCAGAAGTCGCGGATGCTCGCCACGTACTCGCGGCCCGGCATGACGCGTTCGTAGCTGTGGGCGAGCAGCGGCTCGCTCGCTATGCCGCGCGCCGCGAACGCTTTCAGGAGGATCGGCATGGCCACGAACTCGGTCGTGCCCGGGGCGACGGTCGTTTCTATGAGCGTGAGGCAGTGCGGCCGGATCTTCTCGCCGATCGTCTTGATCGTGGCCTCGAGGGCCGCCATCTCGACCTCGCCAGTGCGCATCTGCCCGAGGTCGTGCTTCGAGTAGTCGCACTGCACGTCGACGACGACGCAGTCGGCGAGGGCGAGGCAGTCGGAATTGAAGGTGGCGGTGAGCGTCTTCTTGTCGCGGACACAGCGGCGGATCATCGGATCCACCTCGGGGTCTTCCGCCTTCACGGGCGACTCGCCGCGGTTCAGGAGCGGGATCTTCCAGTAGCTCCGTGAGCTCGGACGCTGGCAGCCGATGACGAACTTGCTCGGCTTCCCGGTCTTCTTGTCGACCGTGTCGGCGACGATCGCCGCCATCACGGCGCCGACGAAGCCGACGCCCATGACGACGACGACTTCCTTGCCCTCGGTCCGGGCGGCCTTGGCGAGGCTTTCGAGCCGCTTCATCTCGGCGGCATATTCCTCGCGCGTCGGGAGGGGGAACGCTTCTCCAGCGGGACTCACCGACTTCTCGATCATCGATCTATCTCCTGGGGGATTGGGTGCGTCGTTTTGGCGCAGATGGAGCCGAGACTCCTAACACCGTTGGCAAAGCGTCCTCAATGGTAGCTGCCTCCAGTTGCATCGTCAGCGCCCGATTTTTTCGAGCGTGAGGCCTTGCCCGACGGGGGCCGACGATCTCGTCGCCGTCCGCCCACGGTTCGTCGGGCGCGCGGCCGGCTTCCGGCAAGGCCGCCCGAGTCGCCCGCACGCCGAGAGAAGCCGGCCAGTCCGTAACCGCAGCGACTACCGGTTGAACCGAAGCAGTATCGCCTGCTTCGCTTGCGCACCGGGAGGAGGCGGCGCTACTAGCCGGCGTCCTCTGCGAGCGGGTCGGTCGCTAACGCTCCGCCCACCGCCGGCGGTGCCATCGGTGCTGCCGGGGCGGATGCGCCGGTCGGCGGCGGTGCCGCTGCGGGAGCCCTGGTGCCGAGCAACCGCTGGTCGAGGACGCGGGTGTCGATCTCCTTCATGTTCGGGCCGCAGAGCTCGTCGGCTCCGGACACGAAGTGGTCGAGGAATTCACGGTAGTCCGTTGCCATCTTGCCCAGCAGCTCGGCGCTCTTCCCGAAGTGGTGCTTGGTCTGGTCGCGGTAGCGCATGAGCTCGGAGCGCGCCGCGACGAGATCGGCCTCGAACTTGGCGGCGCGCTTCGCGGCGGTGCCGCGAGTGCGTTCGTAGAGAACGCCGAGGAATGCCCCGACGATGGTGCTCGGAATCAGGATCAGCCAGGGGGAAAGCAGGGTGTCCACGGCCATGCCTCCTCTCCAGTCGCGGCGGCAGAAATACAACGCGCAGCGAGGAACGCAACCGCGCCCCGGGCCCACCGCCGATCCGCCGCCGCTCGTAGCCCTATCGGGGCGTCGGGAACGCCGCCGCGTTCGTTCAGCGACGCTCTTGAAGCTTGGCGAGCAGGCGCAGGATCTCCAGGTACAGCCAGACGAGCGTGACCAGGAGCCCGAAGGCGCCGTACCACTCCATGTACTTGGGCGCGCCGCGCTCGGCACCGTGCTCGATGAAGTCGAAGTCGAGGACGAGGTTCAGCGCCGCGACGCCGACTACCAGCACGCTGAAGACGATCCCGGCGGTGCCGCTCGAACGGACCATCGGCATGCCGGCGCCGAACCAGCTCATCGCCAAGTCGATCAGGTAGACGAGCGCTATGCCTCCGGTCGCCGCGAAGACGCCGAGCTTGAAGTTCTCCGTCGCTCGCACGAGACCCGAGCGGTAGGCGAGGAGGAGGGCGCCGAGCGTGCCGAAGGTGAGGAACACCGCCTGACTCACGAGCCCGGGAAAGCGTGCGTCGAAGGCCACCGAGATGCCCCCGAGCGCCAGGCCTTCGAGGGCCGCGTACATGGGTGTCGTCGTGCCGGCCCACTCCTTCTTGAAGATCGTCACCGCGGCGAGCAGGAGGCCGCCGAAGACGCCGACCATCGTGAACAGCGGGATGCGGGGATCGGCGACGCCGAGGTTCCAGGTGTAGGACGCCGCGACCATCAGGATGAGGAGCGCGAAGCCGGTCTTGTTGACGGTGCCCTGGATGGTCATGACCTCGTCGCCGAGTCCGGCGCGGGTGTCGCGAAAGACCGCGTCGGTGAGGGCGGGGTTGCTCGAGCGCATCGCGATGGAGTTGGCCATGGCCGCTGTCTAGCACGATACCGCCGGAAGCGTGTAGCTCACGGGAGATGGCGCCCGCGACATCCTCGCCGCTGGGTCTCGCCGCCCGGGCGACGCTCGGAGCCCTGCTGCAGCCGGCGCTCCTCGCCGTGTTCCTCCTCTACCCGCCGGGGACCCTGGCCTGGCGGGCGGCCTGGGTGCTGGTCGCCGTGTCCTTCGTCGCGGCGAGTGCGAGCATGCTGGCGCTCGCGCGCACGCAGCGGGCGCTCCTCATCGAACGCCTGCGGCCGCCGCTGCAACGCGGGCAGCCGGGCGCCGACAAGATTCTCGTGCTGAGCTTCGCCGCGGCCTTCTTCGGTGCCATCCGTTTCGTCCCCTACGACGTGTTCATGCTCCATTGGCTGCCGCCTCCGGGGCCAGTAGCAGCCGGGCTCGGGCTTGCGCTGGTGTCGGCGGGCTGGGGGCTCGTCGCGGCGGCGATGCACGCCAACGCTTTCGCCGTGCCGGCCGTGAAAGCGCAGCGCGAGCGCGGGCAGCGCGTCGTCGACCGCGGTCCGTACGCGGTGGTCCGGCACCCGATGTACGCCGGCGCCGCGGCGCTCCTCGTCGGCACGCCGCTCTGGCTGGGGTCGACGGCGGGCGTGCTCGTAGCGCTCGTGCCGATTGCGCTCCTGGCACTCCGTATCGCTCTCGAGGAGCGCTTCCTGCGCCGCGAACTGCCCGGCTACGAGGCCTACGCGGCGCGCGTGCGGGCGCGGCTCGTGCCCGGGGTGTGGTGAGGCGTCCGCTCGCGGGGTGCCGCGCGAACAACCGGCGCTGCGGCTACCCCCGGAACGGAGCGAACCGCCGGCTCTCGTGCTTGCGCACGGGGTGCCGCGCGAACAACCGGCGCTGGGGCTACGTTGTCGGCCCCGGAGTGCCGGGTACGATGCCGCTGGCTCGTGCCCAGGCCTCGATCCGTCGCATGCCCTCCGCGAGATCGACGGCCGGGCTGTAGCCGAGCCGGGCGCGAGCCTTCGCGATCGAGTAGCCGCCGCGGCGCGCGACGTAGCGGGCCGCGGCCGGCGTCACGTCGGAGTCGCCGAGCAGGCGCCCGAGGGTCGCCGCGAGCGCTACTACGAGCGCCGTCGGGGCGACCGGCACGCTCGCCTTGCCGAGCATGCGCGCGTAGTGGCCGAAGAAGACGTTCGCCGTGATGGTGTCACCGCCGGTCACCGTAAAGATATGCCCGGCGGCCTCCGGTGCGCCGCCCGCACGCACGATCCCGTCCACCAGGTCGTCGACGAATACCGGCGAGAGGTGGCCCTGGCCCATCGCCGGGAGGACCATGCGTCCGGCTGCGATCGTACGCAGCGGCGACAGCGTCCAGAAGTGAGAGTCGGGGCCGTAGACGTCGCCGGGTCGCACGATGGTGCAGGGAACCTCGCCCGCGGCGTGGGCTTGGAGGACGAGCTGTTCGCTGGCGATCTTCGTATCGACGTACGGCACGCCGTTCGGCCGCAGCGGATACCGTTCGTCGACCCCGTCGGGGTAGTCGAAGCCGAAGGCGACGATCGAGGAGAGGTGCACGAGCCGGCCGACGCCGGCGGCGGCGGCGGCATCGAGCACGTGGCGCGTCGCCAGGCAGTTGGCGCGCCAGAACGCCGCCTCGTCGCTGCCCATGCCGACGAGCGCCGCCGTGTGGACGACGAGATCGGCGCCCGCGAATGCCCGCTGCCAGTCGCCGGGCGCGGTGAGGTCGCCTGCCAGCACTGCGAGAGCCGGTTCGGCGCGGAGATCGACGCCGGTCACGCGGACGCCGGCGGCGCGGTAGTGCGCGGCCAGGCGTCGGCCGATGAAGCCGAGGGCGCCGGTGATGCAGACGTGACGGGGCGAGCTCGCAGGGGTCATGGTAGCGCTTTTCTCTCGGCCCACGCATGTAGCAGAATCGGCGCGAGCCTGTCACAGGGCCGACGCTCCCGGACCGCCGCGCCAGCCCGTCCCGGTAGGGAGCCGGCGCCGCGAGCGGCGCCGGCTCGCAGCGATCGTTGCGCCGGTGCGAAGCGCTGCCGGCGAGAAGCGGTTGTACTGTCGACCGTCGGCTGCTAGTGCGGCCTGCCACCGACTGTCCGGTGCGCTCTTTCGCTTCCGTACTCAGCGACGCTTCATCGGTGTTCCGACGCGCGTGGATTCGCCACGCGGGCCGCGAGCCCCGCGACTCCGCAACCCAGTTAGAGGAGCCGCTATGGGACGGAAGCTCTACGTAGGCAACCTCGGATTCGACGTCACTAACCAGGAGCTGCAGGACACGTTCGCCGAGGTCGGCGCCATCGAATCGGTGGCCGTCATAACCGAGCGCGACACCGGAAGGAGCCGCGGCTTCGCCTTCGTCGAGATGGCGTCGAACGCCGATGCCCAGAAGGCGATCCGGGAGCTCGACGGGCGTGAGATCAAAGGCCGCGCCATCCGCGTCAGTGAGGCCCAGGAGCGTCAAGGCGGCGGTGGCCGTCGCGGACCCGGCGGCGGCGGACGTCGCTGGTAATAGCGCATCGAGGCTCCGGCCACTGCCGCCGCTACGCAGATCGCGCTCCGACACGCCCGCAGGCGCCGCCTCCGCAGCGCCTGGTCGTCGTGTCCGAGCCCGCGCTCGCGGACGCGCGCGGACGGCGTCGAGGACTGCGGTGCCGTCGTGCGGGTCACCGGCGGCGGTCGTTGCCGGACGCGCCGCGGGCGCTGCGATCGGGTGCCCGGGCTCGGCTGCGTCCCGGGTGGAACGCGCCGGGAGGCTGGGCTATGCATCCGCACTTTCGAAGGAGGCTCGCATGACTCATCCGCGGTGGCGATCGGTCGTGGCGGTGGTGGTGATGGCGGGAGGAGTTGCCGGCTGTGCGGCAGGAGCGAAGAAGGTCGCGCCGAGCTCCGAGGCCGTCAAGGCGAGCGGCGCCGTGGTCGCGGCGGCGGCGGCGGACGCCATTCCGCCGTACGTGGCGACGACACCCAAGGCGATCAAGTGGGCGCCGTTCGTTCCCGGCGGTCCGGGGGTGCAGGCAGCCGTGCTTTCGGGCGATCCTGACAAGGCGGGACCTTTCGTGCTCCGCATCAAGAGCCCGGCGGGCGCCAAGATGGCGCCGCACTGGCATGCCGCCGACGCTCACGTGACCGTGGTCTCGGGGACGCTCGCGATCGGCTTGGGCGACGTCTTCGACGCCAAGAAGTTGGCGCTGCTGCCCGCCGGATCGTACGTGCTCCTGCCGCGCGACGTGCGCCACTTCGCTCAGAGCAAGACCGCGACGGTTCTCCAGGTGCACGGCACGGGGCCGCTACAGACGAACTTCGTGAATCCGGCGGACGATCCGCGGAAGAAGACGACGCCGTGACGTCGGTGCGCTCGCGGCGTGGGTACCGGGCCACCGGCGTCGGTTGGTAGGGAGCCCAGCGTGTCCATCGCCGTCGCCGTCCGCAAGGGGACCACGATAGCCGTCGCCGCCGACTCGCAAGAGAACTTCGGCGACCGCAAGGTCGTGGGCTCGAACCACCGCGCCACCAAGATCATGACGCTCGGCGGCTCCGAGCTCGCGATGACGGGCTGGGGCGTCTACGACAACGTCTTCCAGGACTACCTGGCTTCGCGCCCGGCACCGCGCTTCGCGAGCGAGCGCCAGATCTTCACGTTCTTCGTGCGGCTCTGGAAGGATCTCCGCCGGCGCTACTCGTTCGTCGAGGACCAGGTCGCCGAGGAGGAGCGCTCGCCCTTCGCCGACCTCGACTCCTCGTTCCTGATCGCGAACAAGCACGGCATCTTCCACGTCTCCGGCGACATGAGCGTGATGGCCTTCCGGGAGTACTACGCGATCGGCTCGGGCGCTTCGTACGCGCTCGGTGCGCTGCACGCACTCTATCCGACCGAGCGCGATGCGACGGCCCTCGCCCGCCGCGCCTGCGAGGCGGCGATCGCCTTCGACGTGTACTGCGGCGGCGATATCGACGTGCGGCGAATTGCCTCGATCGGCCGCCGCTGAGCCGCGCGTGACGGCGCGCCATGGCGGCTGCGGTATCGAGACGGTTGCGGCGTTCGTGCTAACCACGTCTCCATGACGCGAGTCGCCGGATGGGGGGGAGTACCCGCCGTCGACGCCTGTGAACGTGTCGGTGAGGCGCTTTCCGAGGTGTGCCGCCCCGCAAGCCTGACGCGCGGGCTCGGCCGCTCGTACGGCGACGCGTCGCTGCCGGCGCAAGCCGGTGCGACCGTCGCGTCGACGCGGCTCGGCGACTGCGTCCTCTTGTTCGATCGCGAGAAGGGCGTGCTGCGCGCCGAAGCGGGCTTTCGTCTGTCGCAGCTCGATGCGCTGACCCGCCCGGCCGGGTGGGTGAGCCCGGTCGTGCCCGGAACGCACCACGTGACGCTCGGCGGCATGGTCGCTGCCGACATCCACGGCAAGAACCATCACGTCGCAGGTTGTTTCGGCGCCCACGTGCGCAGTCTGCTGATTCAGGTCGCCGACGGCCGCGAGCTCGAGATCGGGCCCGATCGCGAGCCCGAGTTGTTCGCGGCGACGCTCGGCGGGATGGGTCTCACCGGTCACATCCTCGAGGTCGAAGTGGCGCTGCTCGCGATCGCCCGCCCGTGGCTGGTGATCGAGGTCGAGCCGGCCCCGGATCTCCTCGCGCTCGTCGCCGCGCTCCGTACGGCGAGCCGCGCTTGGCCGTACACGGTCGCCTGGGCGGATGCGTTGGCGCGGGGAGCGAGGCTCGGGCGCGGCATCGTCATCAAGGGGCGGTGGGCGGAGCCCGGCGAGGCCCCGGCGGCGTCGCCGGTCCGCTCGTGCGTCGATTCGCGGCTCGCCGTGCCCTTCGACCTGCCGAGCTGGGTTCTCGCGCCGACGAGCATCCGCATCTTCGACGCGATCTTCTACCGCGCCCACTGCTGGACTGCCGGCCGGCGCGTCGTCCATCCGGACCGGTTCTTCCACACGCTCGACAGCATCCGCGACTGGAACCGCATGTACGGCAAGCGCGGGTTCGTCCAGCATCAGAGCGTGTTGCCGGCCGCAGCGGGCGACGAGTACATGGTCCGCTACTTCGAGACCATCGTTCGCCACTCCGGCGCGTCCTTCCTGACGGTCGTGAAGGACTGCGGCGCCGAAGGCCGCGGCCTCTTGTCCTTTCCGCGACCGGGAGTCTCGATCGCCCTCGACCTGCCGATGCGGGGTGCCGCGACCCAGGCGCTCGTCGACGCGCTGAATCGCCTCGTGCTCGAGACCGGCGGACGGATCTACCTTGCCAAGGACGCGCTCACTCGGCGCGAGCATTTCCTCGCCATGGAGCCGCGCCTCGCGGCGTTCGACGCGGTCCGGCGTGCGTGGGATCCCGAGCGCCGCCTGCGCTCGGCGCTCTCGGTGCGCCTCTTCGGGGACGCCGCGTGAAGGTCGCGTTCCTCGGGGCCACCGGCGGCATGGGGCGGAGTCTCGCACGCCTCTGCGCGCAGCGCGGCGACGCGATCGCGCTCCTCGGGCGCGATCCGGAAGCGCTGGCACGCTCGGCGGCCGATCTGCGGGTGCTCGGGGCTCCCCGCGTCGTCGGCCTAGCCTGCGATCTCGCGAATCCAGCGGGCTTCGCTCCGGCGTTGGATGCGGCCGTCACCGCGCTCGGCGGGCTCGACACGGTCGTCCTGAGCGCGGCGGATTGCGCGCGGCCCGCCGACCTCGACGCCGACCCGGCGCGTGGCGCGCGTCTCGCGGCGCTCAACTTCACGCACAGCATCGCTTTCCTCGAAGCAGCGCGCGCTCGTCTCCTCGCGCGCGGCGGCGGTACGCTCTGCGTCTTTTCGTCGGTGGCCGGGGACCGGGCGCGGAAGGCTACCGGGATCTACGGCGCGACCAAGGCTGGGCTGTCGCACTACGCCGAGTCTCTCGACCTGCGCGATCGGCCGCGCGGGCTGCGCGTCGTGCTCGTGAAGCCGGGCTTCGTACGCACCGCGATGACCGCCGATCTGCCGGCGCCGCCCTTCGCGGGCGAGCCGGATGCGGTCGCGCGTCGGGTGTTGACGGCGATCGACCGAGGGTGGCCCGTCGTCTATGCCCCGCCCATCTGGCGCCTCGTCATGTTGGCCATCCGCGCCCTGCCGCGCTCCGTGATGAGGCGCACGGAGTTCTGATGGCCGAATCGCGGTGCCAGCGGCGCACGCCCGACTGCTGGCGGCCCGGAGGAGAATGAGCCACTCTGGCCGCGTGGACGCTACGCCGGCGCAGGAGTCGCGAGAGCGCGGCCCGATCGTCGGCCGGCTCGACGCGGTGACTCTCCTCCTGGCCGTGGGATTCGTCGCGGCGGTCGTCTCGCGGCGGCCGAGCACGCTCGCGAACGCGCAGTTCTGGGCGGAGGACGGGGCGCTCTTCTACGTCCAGGCGCGCGAGCTCGGGTTCCCCGCGGCGCTCGGCGTTCCCTACGCCGGCTATCTGCTCACCATGCCGCGGCTGGTCGCCAGCCTGTCGCCGTTCCTGCCGCTCGCCAAGGTGCCGCTGATGTTCAACCTCGTGGCGGTGCTCACCCAGGCCCTGCCGGCGATCTACCTGGCGAGCTCCCGCATGCGCAGGCTCGGGCCGCGGCCCCTGCGCATCCTCCTCGGCCTGCTCTACGTGGGGGTTCCGAACGTCGCGACGGTGCAGGGCAATCTCTGCAACGCCCAATGGCACCTCGCCATCCTGAGCTTCCTTATAGTCGTCGCGGCGCCGCCGCGGTCGGCATGGGCCGCCGCCTTCGACGTGACGGCCTTGAGCCTCGGCGCGCTGACGGGGCCTTTCGCGCTCTTCCTCCTGCCGATCGCGGCCGCCGTCGCCTGGGTGCGCCGCGATCGTTGGGCGATGGTGCGCGCCGGGATCCTGCTCCTCGGAGCGGCAGTGCTGCCGTTCACGCTCGCGGCGAGTGCGCGACCGCAATCGATCGGCGGCCTCGGCGCCAGCATGTCCGGGTTCTGCCGGCTCTTCGCTTTCCAGGTGGTCGGTCCGACGTTCCGCGGCATCAACACCAGCGTCCACTACCTGCATCCCCCCTGGAAGATGCCGCTCGTCAGCTACGCTGTGACCGGAGTCGCATTCGCGGCACTGGTCCACGTGTTCCGGCGGGGTGGTCTCGAAGTGCGGTGCTTCCTCGTGTTCGCTGCGCTCATGCTGGCGGCGGCGCTCGCCAATCCGGCCGCGAGCTCGGTCGAGCCGCAGTGGGTGGTGTTGCAACGCCCGGGATCGCCGCCGCGCTATTGGTTCATCCCGGAGCTCGCCATCACCGCCGCGGTAGTGAGCTTCGCCTGCACCGCGTCGCGCGCCCCGTCGCGCCTCTGCGGTGCGGCGCTCGTCGGCGTCATGCTCGTGGCCGACCTCGCGTACTGGCGCTTGCCGGATCTTCCCAACCGCGGCTTCGCCCGCTACGTAGCCGCGTTCGAGGCGCTGCCCGTCGGCGCCCGGATGCGGATCGCGATTCCACCGAACTGGACGTTCGCGATCACGAAGACCGTCCGCGACTAGCGTTGTCATGAGCGACGCGCGCGCGCATGCAGGCGAGCCGCGGCACCCCGCCCCGGTGTCGCGGGCGTCGGGCAAGGCGTCACCGGCGCTCGTTGTCGTGGTCGCGAGCTGCGGTGGCCTCGGGCTCGCGACATGGCTTCAGGCTGCCGGGTCTCCCGGACTGCCGGGCACGCCGTTCTCGCTGGCCTCCTGCGCGAGCTTCGCCATCTGCGTGCTCGCGACGACGGCCACTGTGTCGCTGCGCTGGGTCCGCTGGCACTTCCTCCTCCGCCACTACACCCTCCAGCTCGCCACCCGCGACAGCTTCGCCGCCTACCTCGCAACCCTGCCGGCGCTGGTGACGCCGCTCTGCGTCGGCGAGATCCTGCGCCTTCCTTTGATGCGCAAGCGCTTCCCGATAGTGGCGGCGCATCTAGTCCGGATCTGGCTCATCGAGCGGATCCTCGACATCGGCGTGCTCTGCGGCGCCCTCCTCGCGACCATGTCGCACCGGGGCGGCGTCCTCTTCGGGGTCGCCTTCACGGCTGCAGCGCTGGCGTTCTTCCGCCGCGAGCCGGGACGTCGGCGCCGGAGCACGACACCGTGGGCCGCGGCAGCGGCGATCGTGATCACGATCGCCGCATGGGGCCTGCTGCTCGCCGCCTTGGCGCTGACGTTCCGCATGCTGTCGACGCCGCTCGTCTTCGCTGCCGTCCTCCGCGCGTTCGCCGAGCGGACGCTGCTCGGCGGCGCCGGCGGGTTTCCTATCGGAGCGCTCGCCGCCGGCTCGCCCACGCTCGCAGCGTTCGCCTACGCCGGCGTTCCTGCCGCGGCCGCCGCGCCGGCCCTCGCCGCCTATCGCGCCGGTACCGCCTGGTTCGCCGTGCTCTTCGGCCTAGCGGCGACCGTCGTCTTCCGCCGTCGTCTGATCCGTCTCGTGCGCGGGGAGGCCGGCGCGCACTTCGACGACATCGCCGTCGAGTACGAGGAGGAGATTCCCCTCCACGTGCGCCGTCGGCTCCTCGGCAGGAAGGTCGGGATCATCGACGAGACGCTCGCCGCCCGCGGTGTGCCGCGCGCGGGGCGCGGTCTCGACCTCGGGTGCGGGCAGGGATGGTACCTCGCCGAGATGTGCGCCCGCGGATACACCGTCGACGGCAGCGACTACTCGGCCGGCCAGCTCTCGCGGGTGCGCCCCGAGATCGCCGCCTGCCGCCGCCGCCTCGTCCGCGCCGACGCCCGGGCGCTGCCGTTCGCGGACGGCAGCTACGACTTCGTCTACGGCATCAACGCCATCCACCATCTGCTGTCGGAGGATGCCCAGCAGCGCGCGCTCCGCGAGATCGTGCGCGTGCTCCGGCCCGGCGGCGCGTTCCTCCTGCACGAGATCAACACGAACAATCCCGTGTTCCGCGGCTACATGGGCTACGTCTTTCCGCTGCTCAAGAAGATCGATCAGGGCAACGAGCTGTGGATCGTTCCCGACGCGCTTCCCGACGTTCCGGGGGCGCGCTGGGCGGAGGAGACCCGGTACTTCACGTTCCTTCCGGACTTCGTCTCCGCGCCGCTGCTGCGGGTGCTCGCGCCGCTCGAGCGCACGCTCGAGCGCTCGCGTCTGCGGAGATTCAGCGCTCACTACCAGGCTTGTCTCGTGAAAGATCCTGAAGCAGGCGCGGTGGCGCCGCGATAGCGGCGCGAGGTTGCGGCTGCGCCTGACATCCGGACAAACTGGCGAAACCGCCGCGAACTGGATACGAAGGCCCGATGCGATCCCCTCGTGACTTCTTCAAGCCCCTGGCCCTCGGCGCACCCGAGCCGGTACGTGAGATCCCCATCAAGCCGTCGCGGATGATCCACTTCTTCGATCCGTCGAACCCGAAGATGCTGGCCAAGGTGCCGGAGCTGGCGCTCCAGGCCGACATCCTGCTCGGGAACCTGGAAGACGCGATCCCGGCGGACCGCAAGGTCGCAGCGCGCGAAGGCCTGGTCACCATCGGCCGCGAGGTCGACTTCGCGGGTACGCCGCTCTGGACGCGCGTCAACTCGCTCGACTCGCCGTGGTGCCTCGACGACATCTCGGCTCTCGTCGCCGGCATCGGCGACAAGCTCGAGGTGATGCTGATCCCTAAGGTCGAGGGCGCCTGGGACATCCACTACGTAGACCGCCTGCTCGCACAGCTCGAGGCGAAGCATAGGGTGCAGAAGCCGATCCTGATCCACGCCATCCTCGAGACCGCGCTCGGCGTCGCCAACGTCGAGGAGATCTGCGCGGCGAGCCCGCGCATGCAGGGCGTGAGCTTCGGACCCGCGGACCTGGCAGCGTCGCGGCGCATGAAGACGACGCGCGTCGGCGGCGGCCACCCCGCGTACCTCGTCCGCAGCGACCCTGATCCGAAACGCCCCGATGCCCCGCGCCCGACCGCGCAGCAGGATCCGTGGCACTACTCGATCGCGCGCATGGTCGACGCGTGTGCCGCGACCGGGGCGCTGCCGTTCTACGGCCCGTTCGGCGATATCTCCGACCCGCTCGGCTGCGAGGACCAGTTCCGCGCCGCGTTCCTCCTCGGCTGCGTCGGCGCCTGGTCGCTGCATCCGAGCCAGATCGCGATCGCCAAGAAGGTCTTCAGCCCGCCGCCCGCCGAGGTGGCGTTCGCAAAGAAGGTGCTGGAGGCGATGCCCGACGGCCGCGGCGTCATGATGCTCGACGGCAAGATGCAGGACGACGCGACGTGGAAGCAGTGCAAGGTGATGGTGAACCTCGCCAAGATGCTGGCCGAGAAGGACCCGGAGCTGCAGGCGGCGTACGGGTTCTAGTGCGCGCGTGACGACGCCATGAGCCTGCGCTTCGCCACTGTCGCCGGCCGCGCCTCGCTCCTTCTGGACGACGCTCTCATCGACGTCGCCCGTGCTGCGGACGGCCGCTTCTCCGCCGACCCGATGGCGGCGCTCGCCGCCTGGGACGCGTTCGCCGACTGGGCGCGCGGCCGGTCCGCCGCCGACGCTACCGGGCCGCGCTCACCCGTCGACCTCGGTCCGCCCGTCCCCAGGCCGCCCAAGGTCTTCGCGATCGGCATGAACTACGCCGACCACGCTAGGGAGGCGAAGCTCGAGATCCCGAGGTCGCCGGTCGTCTTCACCAAGTTTCCGAATTGCATCAGCGGTCCCTTCGCGGACGTCGAGCTCTACTCCGACCGCGTCGACTGGGAGGTCGAGCTCGTGGTCGTGATCGGCCGGCGCGGGCGGCGGATCGCGGAGGGGGCGGCGCTCGCGCACGTCGCCGGTTACATGGTCGGTCAGGATATCTCCGACCGCCGCATGCAGTTCGCCGACAAGCCGCCGCAGTTCTCGATGGGGAAGTCGCTCGACGGCTACGGGCCGACGGGGCCGGCGCTGGTCGCGCTCGACTCCTTCGCCGATCCGAACGACCTCGGGCTCACGTGCGCCGTCGCCGGCGAGCGCATGCAGAGCGGGCGGACGCGCGACATGATCTTTCCGGTCGCGACGCTGGTGGCGTACCTCTCGAAGTGGTGCACGCTCGAGCCGGGCGACTTGATCTTCACCGGCACGCCGGCCGGCGTCGGCTCGACCCGCGACCCGCGTCGCTACCTCGCGGTCGGGGACGAGATCGTGAGCACGATCGAAGGCATCGGCACGATGCGGAACCGCTGCGTCGCCGCCGGCGGCGAGTAACGCCGAGGCGTGGGTTGCTCGCCGGCGTCTGCCGCCTGCGCGTGCGGCGACCGGATCCGAGCGGTGGCGACATCGGCCGGGCGGGTTGATTGACCCCGGCTCGTGTGCGAGCCGTGCTGCCCATGGAACGACTCGAGGCCGCGGGACCGAACGCCGAGCAGATCACCTACTGGAACGAGCAGGGCGGTCCCAAGTGGGTCGAGTTCCAGGAGCAGCTCGACCATCACCTGGCTCCTTTCGGCCGCGTGGTCATGGACCGCCTCGCAGTCTCGGCAGGAGAGCACGTGCTCGATGTCGGCTGCGGCTGCGGCGAGACGACGCTGGAGCTGGCGCGCCGTGTCGGCCCGACGGGTTCGGTGCTCGGCGTCGACATCTCGTCGGTGATGCTGGCGCGCGCCCGCGAACGCGCGCGCGACGTCCGCAACATCCAGTTCCGGATCGTCGATGCGCAGACGCACGCGTTCGCGGCAGCCAGCTTCGACGCGATCTTCTCGCGCTTCGGCGTCATGTTCTTCGAGAGCCCGACGGCGGCGTTCGCGAACCTGCACCGGGCGCTGAAGCCGGGCGGGAGGCTCGGCTTCCATTGCTGGAAATCGTTCCCGGAGAACCCCTTCATGGCAGTGCCGTTCTTCGCGGCCCTACAGCACGTGCCGCCGCCGCCGGCGCCGCCGCCGCACGCCCCCGGTCCGTTCGCTCTCGCCGATCCCGATCGGGTGCGCGGCATCCTGGTCGCAGCCGGCTTCGCCGAGATCGATTTCGAGTCGCGCACCGATCCGATGGACGTCGGGGCGACGCTCGACGAGGCCACTGACTATGCGATCCAGATGGGGCCGGCGTCGATCGCTCTTCGCGACGCCGGCGCCGAGACGGTTGCGAAGGTGCGCGCCAGCATCCGCGAGGCTCTCCGCGAGCATCGGACACCCGGCGGCGTACGCCTCGGCACGTCGTCGTGGATCGTCACCGCGCGCCGCCTATGAGTCGCGACCCCGGAGGAGAGCTCATGGATCGCATCGACACCAGGGTCACCCGCCTCCTCGGCGTCCGCTACCCGATCGTGCAGGCGCCGATGGGCTGGATCGCCCGCGCCCGGCTCGCCTCGGCAGTCTCCAACGCCGGCGGCCTCGGCATCATCGAGACCTCCTCGGGCGAGCTCGACGCCGTCCGCGACGAGATCCGCAAGATGCGCGATCTCACCGACCAGCCCTTCGGCGTCAACATCGCGCAGCTCTTCGTGCGCGATCCGTCGATCGTCGAGTTCGTGGTGGCCGAAGGCGTGCGCTTCGTCACGACCTCGGCCGGCGACCCGCGCCAGTACACCCAGCGGCTGAAGGACGCGGGGCTCACCGTGTTCCACGTCGTGCCGTCGCTCGCCGCGGCGCTGAAGGCGGTCGCGGCCGGCGTCGACGGCCTCGTGGTCGAAGGCGGCGAGGGCGGGGGCTTCAAGAACCCGTTCGACGTGGCGACGATGGTGCTCCTGCCCTTGGTCTGCTCGAAGGTGGACGTGCCCGTGATCGCGGCGGGCGGCATCTGTGACGGCTCGACGATGGCGGCCGCCTTCGCGCTCGGCGCCGAGGGCGTGCAGATGGGGACGCGCATGGTGTCGGCGGCGGAGTCGCCGGTGCACGAGAACTGGAAGCAGGCGATCGTCGCCGCGGCCGAGACCGACACCGTGTTCCTCAACCGCTTCAGCCGGCCGGGGCTGCGGGCGCTGCGGACGCAGAAGACGACGGCGCTAGAGCGCGAGCCGCACGTCGGCTTCGAGGTCTTCGCGCGCGTCCGGGATCTCTACTTCGGCGGCGACATGGAGGCGTCGATCGCGCTCTCCGGTCAGGTCGCCGGACGCATAGACGAGGTGAAGCCGGTCGCCGACATCATCGCGGAGACGATAGCGGGATTCCGGGCGACCGCGGCGCGGCTGGCGGCGTTCGCCTGAGGGCCCGGGATCGGTTGCTCGGCCTGGCAATGGGCCGAGCAACAGCGCATCGCGAGGGCGGCGGCAGGCGCATTTCCGGAAGCCGCGTCCGGCGCCTGGGCCTCGGCGTCGATCGCCTGCGGAACCTCGGAGCCGGCGCCCATACGGGCGGGCGTCCCGATCGCTGCCGGCGAGCAACGACCGCGGCATCGACGTCGGCGTGGCTCAGGTAGCGGGGGCGGTGGTGGCGCGGGCGCAGGCCCAACCTGCGGGCATCCTGCCCTCGGCCAGCCACGCGACGAGCTCGGTCGCAAGCCCGGGCGGCAGGTCGGGATCCATGCCGCTGTAGATGACCGGTTCCTCCTTGCCGTTGTGCTGGTCGAGCGCCGCCAGCAGGCTTCGCGCCTGCGAGGCGACCGCCGCTGCATCGCCGGCCTCGATCCGGGCATCGAGCGCCGTCATGTCGCCCCACATCTCGCCGTGCTCGCGCAGCATCACGAAGATCGCCGCCGCGAGCCTGCCGCCGCGCAGAGGCGGGAACAGCCGGGCTTCTTCGAGATAGATGTGGCGGCGCAGGAGGGAGAGCGCCCCCCGGAGCGGTCCGAAATCGGGGTGTCCGTCCGCGATCGAGCTCAGGGTGGCTGCGATGCCCTGATCGATGCTGCGATGTTCTTGTTCGAGCGCGAGCCCGAGCGTCTGGTCCGTCATGTGCACTCCTTTCGATCGACTGCAGCGTGTGGATGCTGCCGCCGCGATCCTGGTCCTGGCGCGGCGATCTCCTTGGACATCGGACGTTCCCTCCTGTATTGCCCTGGCGACGAGCAAACGTAAGGCCCGGCCGCCCTGGCGAGCAGGAACTCCGGCCGACACCCGCTGATTGGAGGTCCCGCATGCGTTGCCTTGCCATCGTGCGTTTCCCTACTCCTGCCGGTCTGACCGACGCCGCGCTTCACGCCGTGCTCAGCGAGAGCGTGCCGCGCTACCAGGGGATACCCGGCCTGCACCGCAAGTACTTCGTGGGCAACGACGCGTTCAGCAGCGGCGTCTACGAGTGGGAGTCGCGGGCCACGGCCGAAGCGTTCTACGACGACGCCTGGCGCCAGCGCCTGAGTGCTATCTACGGCGCGGTTCCGCAGGTCGAGTTCTTCGATCTGCACGCGGTCGTCGACAACGACGCGCACACTCTCCGCATCGACAGGTAGGGGCAGCATGCAGTTCGGCGTCGGCGTCAGCACGCACATCGCCAACTGGGACATCGTCCGCTACGCCGAGGAGCTCGGCTACGATCGGGCCTGGCTGGGCGATTCGCAGATGATCTGGTCGGATTGCTACGCCACCCTGGCGCTCGTTGCCCAGAACACCAAGCGCATCAAGATCGGCACCGGGGTCGCGATCGCCGGCACGCGGATCGCGCCCGTGACCGCGCACTCGATCGCCAGCATCAACGTGCTGGCGCCGGGCCGCGTGTTCCTGGGCCTCGGCACCGGGCACACCGCCATGCGCGTGATGGGCCAAGATCCGGTGCGTGTCGGCGAGCTCCGGGACTACCTGCGCGTCGTGCGCGCCCTGCTCGACGGCAAGGCGGTCGAATACAGCTATCGGGGCCGAACGCGTGAAATCGAGCTCGGGCACCGGTCGCGGCGTTTCGTGAATCTCGACCAACGGATCCCCATCTACGTTGCGGCTAACGGTCCGAGAGTGCTGGCAATGGCCGGCGAGCTTGCCGACGGCTGGATGACGGTGGGCGGCGAGCCCGAGGTCGCCGGTCCCAAGCTCGCGTGCATCGCCGAGGGGGCCCGCCAGAGCGGACGCACGCTGCCTGCGGATTTCCACACGGCATTCATCACCACGAGCTGCGTGCTGCGGCCGGACGACAAGCTCACCGACCCGCGCGTCGTCGACGAGACCGGCGCCTGGATCGCCGCCGAGCTGCACTTCGTCTACGAGCTGTGGAAGGACATGGGCCGCAACGACGCCATGGTTCCGCCTCATTTCCAGGGAATCTGGCCGCAGTACCTGGAGCATGTCGCGTCGATGAGCCTCCCGGAGGACAAGCGATTCCGGCAGATCCACGACGGACACCTGGTCTATCTGCAGCCGGCGGAGCGCCGCTTCATCACCTCCGAGGCGATTCGATCGAGTGCGCTGGTCGGCACGCCCGACGAGCTCATCGAGCGCGTGCGCCGGTTCGAGGCCGGCGGTATCAAGGAGGTGACGCTCTGGCCACCCATGGACTGCGAGCGCAAGGTACTGCGTGATTTCGCAGAATACGTGATGCCGGCCTTCCGCTGACGGGACGGGCGGCAGGGACCGCTGAGCGTGGTAGCGGGAGGATCCGTGAAGGCATTGCGCTCCCGTGCAACGGTGGAGGCAGCGCGGCGACGGGGCGACATCGTGATCGAGCGGTCCCGGGACGGCACGCTCCTCGTTCGCCTCGCGGGGGCGTGGACGCTCGCCACCGGTGTGCCGCCGGCGGCCGACCTCGAACGGGCTCTCGCCGAGAGCCCGCGGCCGACCCGCCTCGTTTTCGACCTCGCCGGGCTCGGCCCGTGGGACAGCGGCCTCGTGAGCTTCATCATCCGTGCCGGTGAGCTCGCGGCGAAGCGCGAGGTCCAGCTCGACGAGGCGACCATCCCTCCGGGGATCCGGCGCCTCCTCGCGCTCGCACGCCGGGTGCCGGGCGCCCAGCCGCGCCACGTCGAGCGGCCGTCGTCGTGGCTCGCACGCGTCGGGCTCGGTGCGCTCGCAGTCTGGAGCGAGACGCGCTCCATGCTCGCCTTTCTCGGCGAGGCGACGCTCGCGTTCGGACGCTTGCTGCGCGGGCAGGCGCGCTTTCGGGCGCGCGACTTCTGGCTGCTCGTGCAACAGGCGGGCGCCGATGCGCTGCCGATAGTCACCCTCATCAGCTTCCTCGTCGGCACGATCTTCGCATTCGTGGGCGCCGTGCAGCTCGAGCGCTTCGGGGCGACCATCTACGTCGCCGATCTCGTCGGCATCGCGATCGTACGCGAGATGGGCGCGGTCATGACCGCGATCGTCATGGCCGGTCGTACCGGCGCCGCCTACGCGGCGCAGCTCGGCACCATGAAGGTGACACAAGAGGTCGATGCGCTCACGACCATGGGCTTCTCGGCGCTCGACTTTCTCGTGCTGCCCCGCATGCTGGCGCTCTGCATCATGATGCCGCTCCTCTGCCTCTACGCCGACGCTCTCGGCGTCCTCGGCGGCGCCCTCATCGGGATCGGCATGCTGCGCCTGCCGCCCGTCACCTACTTCAACCAGACATTCAACGCGGTCGCGCTCTCCGATCTCGGCGGCGGCGTGCTCAAGGCGTCGGTGTACGGCGTCCTGGTCGCGATCGCCGGTTGCCTGCGCGGCCTCCAGTCCGGGAGCAGCTCGTCGGCGGTCGGCGACGCGGCGACTTCGGCGGTCGTGACCGGCATCGTGGCGATCATCGTCGCCTGCGGGCTCTTCGCCGTCGTCTTCTACATCCTCGGTATATGATCATGGCCGCGTCCGCCGGCGCCCACATCACCGTCGAGGATCTGACGATCGCCTACGGCGACAGGGTCATCATGCGCGACCTCGATTTCACCGTGGACCACGGCGCCGTGTTCGTGATCATGGGCGCGAGCGGCTCGGGCAAGAGCACGCTGCTGCGCAACATGATCGGCCTGAACGAGCCCACCCGGGGCGACGTGCGCTACGACGGCCGGAGCTTCACGCACGCCGACGAGGCGACGCGGCAGCGGATGCTCCAGCGTTTCGGGGTCATGTACCAGGGCGGCGCGCTCTTCAGCTCGATGACGCTCGCCGAGAACGTCGGCCTCCCCCTCGGCGAGTATACCGATCTCAGCGAAGCCGAGATCCGCGAGGTGGCGGCGCTCAAGCTCGCGCTCGTCGGCTTGAAGGGCTTCGAGGACTTCTTCCCGGCCGAGATCAGCGGCGGCATGTGGAAGCGCGCCGGCATCGCGCGCGCCATGGCGCTCGACCCGGACATCCTCTTCTTCGACGAACCGTCGGCGGGCCTCGACCCGATCAGCTCGCGCCAGCTCGACGATCTGATTCTGGAGTTGCGGGAGAGCCTCGGAACGACCATCGTCGTCGTGACGCACGAACTCCCGAGCATCTTCACGATCGCCACCGACAGCGTCTTTCTCGACATCGAGACCAAGACGATCATCGCCCAGGGATCGCCGCACGACATGCTGGCGCGCTCGGACACCGACCCCAAGGTGCGCCGGTTCCTGACGCGCGGCGAGGAAGGGGTCCGGGGAGAGGAGGGCGTGCAGCGTGGGTAGGAAAGCTAATCCCGTCGTCATCGGCGCTTTCGTGGTCGGAGCGGTCGTGCTCGCGGTCGTCGGCATCGTCGTGTTCGGATCGGGCAGATTCTTGTCCGACACCACGCCCTTCGTCCTGTACTTCACCGGCTCGGTCGATGGCCTGAGCGTCGGCTCGCCGGTGAAGTTCAAGGGCGTCGAGATCGGCTCCGTCACCAAGATCCAGCTCGATCTCGGCGAGGAGGCGCGCATCCCGGTGTGGATCGAGATCGACAACCGGAAGATCGTCGCCCACGGCGTCGACCGGATGCCGAGCGATGTGGCGCGCCTCAAGGCCGCGATCGATCGTGGTCTCCGCGCGCAGCTGAACTCGCAGAGCATCGTCACCGGACTCCTGTTCGTGCAGCTCGACTACCACCCCGACATGCCGGCGGTTCTGGTGGCGCCGCCGGAGGCCGGCCTCAACGAGATCCCGACCATACCGACGACGCTCGAACAGGCGCAGCGAACGGCGACCGAGATCATCGCCGACCTGCGGCAGATCGACTTCGAAGGTCTGGTCAAGGCGCTGCGGACGGCGGTCGACGGCGTCAGCGCGACCGTGAACGCCCCGGGGCTGCAGGGGGCGCTACAGTCGCTGCCGGAGACGTTCGCCGAGCTGAACCGGACCCTCGCGAGCGTGCAGCGGCTGGCGACCAACCTCGATCAGCGGAGCGGACCGCTGCTCGCGACGCTGAACCAGGCCTCGGAGCGGACGGCGCTCGCCGTCGAGCAGGCGCGGGTCACGCTCCAGAGCGTCCAGGGCCTCGCCGACGCCGGTTCGCCGCTCGCGGGACAGCTCGTCGGCGTGCTCGAAGAGCTCCGCGGCACCGCACGCTCGATCCGACTTCTAGCCGATTACGTCGAACGGAACCCGAGTGCTCTGGTGTGGGGGCGGGAGGGAGAGGGGCAATGAGCAACGAGCTGGCAGCGCAGGGAAGCGACTGGGGGGGCAGCGAGTCGGGAGCGTGCGGCCGCTGGCGGGCGCGTGCGACCGGCATCGCTACGGCGGTCGCGGTCGCGGCGATCACCGCCGCGGTCAGCGGCTGTGCGCTGCTGGCGCCGCGCCAGAACCCATCCCGCTTCTATACGCTATCCGCGCGTGTGCCGGCGGCGGTTCCGGTCGGCGGCGTCACGCCGCTCAGCGTGGTGGTCGGGCCGGTGACGATGCCCGCCTATCTCGACCGTAACGAGATCGCCGTGCGTGTGAATCCGAGCGAGCTCAGGTACGCGTTCGCCGAGCGCTGGGCCGAGCCGCTCGTCCAGAACACTACCAGCGTCCTCGTCGAGGACCTCGGAAATGCGCTGGCGAGCGATCGGGTCGCGTCGGCTACCACCGCGTCGACTGCGACGCCCGACTTCTGGGTGGAGGTGGTCGTCGTGCGCTTCGAGCCGGGCGTCGATGCGAGCGCGCACCTCACCGCACGTTGGGCCGTCCGTGACACGGGACGCAAGATCCTCCGCGTTCGGCAGTCGCAGCACTCCGCCCGGGCGCCGGTCGCGACCACCGAGGGCGGCGTCGAAGCGATGAGCGCCGCGCTCGGTGATCTGGCGACGGAGATCGCGGGCGTGTTGAGGGAGCTCGCGGCGGAGCTCAGCCGCCGAGAGCTCCCTTGATCGCTTTCAGCGTTTCGAGGTTCTTCTGGAGACCGTCGACTTGGCTCTGCATGTCGGTGATCGCGGTGCCGAGCTTCGCGGCCTGTCCGACCACGCCGCTGCCGCCGGCCGCTTCTTTCATCACCGCACCGCCGACGGCGCCGCCGAGCGTATTCATGTCGGCGACCGCGCGCCGTTCGCTGATCGTGCCGCAGAGATAGCCGGTTCCGAAGACTGCGAGGATCGCGCCGACCTGCATGCCGCGCCGCAATGTGTTCGTCATGACGGTGTCCTCCGTGCTTGGTGGGCGAGGTGATGCTGCACATCGTGCGACCGCCCGCTGTCGCGCGATGATCCGGTGGTAGCGACGGTGACGCGGCGGTGCAACCCGAGGGGCCATATGCCGCCGTTGACGTGTGCGGACGATCGGAGCATTGTGCCGGCGGGAGGGCGCATGACCAGCCGACAGGAATCCTCGCCGCGATCACTCGACGCTCCGCTGCTCTCGTTCGATCTGCGAGCGGAGCTGACGCGGCTGAAGGTCGAGCCGACGTGGAAAACGGCTCACCGCAACGCCGTGACGCTCGTCAAGACGGCCGGCCTGCGAGTGGTGCTGATTGCCATGCACGCGGACACGGCTATCCCCGGCCACGTAGCGGACGGTCCGATTGCCGTGCAGGTCGTAGACGGGCGGCTTCGCTTCGATGCCGGGAACGACAAGATTCCCATGGAGAGCGGTCAGATGGTGACCCTGCAGCCGCAGATCCCGCACAGCCTGACGGCCGTGAGCGAGTGCGCGTTCCTGCTTACGATCGGCGGCGAGCTCAAGCATCCCGCGGAGTGAAGAAGGCGGATAGCTTGGCCGCGTGCGGCCCGGCGCGCCGGTTCCGACGGCGCTGCGGGCGTACGCCGTCGTTGCCTGGCGGGACACATCGGGATATCGACGTACGATGAACAGCGCTCGCGACATCTATGTAACGCGGCAGGATTTCGACCGCTTGAGCCGACTCCTCGAGATCCACGGCCACGAAAGGTACGGTGCGCTCGAAGAGGAGCTGGGGCGGGCTCGTATCGTGGACTCGGCGGCCATTCCCGCCGACGTGGTCACCATGAATTCCCGCGTGCGCTTTCAAGACGAGTCCGGCGAGGAGTTGGAGATCACGCTGGTCTATCCGCAGGACGCCGACGTCGACCAGGGCAAGGTGTCGGTGCTGGCGCCGGTCGGGAGCGCGCTGCTCGGCCTCTCCGTCGGCCAGTCGATCGAGTGGCCGATGCCCAAGAACGAGCGGCGGCGACTGCGGGTGGCGGCAGTCACGTACCAGCCGGAAGCCTCCGGAGACGTGAATCTCTAAATCGAGGAAGTTGTTTCCGTGAGCCGCTTCCTGCCTCTGGCCGTCGCTGTACTGGCGCTCTGGGTGCCCCGCTCGGTCGCCGCTGCCGATCAGATCGAGCTCAAGAACGGCGATCGTCTCACCGGTACCGTCGTCAAGTACACTGGAGAGACCCTAGTCTTTACGACTCCCTATGCGAAGGAGATTCCGATTGCCTGGGCCGAGGTCAAGGCGCTCACGACCGATTCGCCGTACTGGGTCAAGCTGGCCACCGGCGAGTATGTATCGGGCCGCTTCGTAGCGCGCGGCGACGGCGTCCACCTCGAATCCGAGAAGGTCGAAAGTCCGGCGCCGGTGGCGCTCGCGGACGTGCTCACCATCGGTATACCGCCGGGTGCCCGTTGGAGCGCCGACGTCAAGGCCTCGGTGAACGGCTCGCAGGGTAACACCGAGACCTTCGCACTCGGTGTCGCCGCCGAGGTGGTGCGCGAGACCGACGACGACCGCCTGCGCCTCGGCGGGACGGTCGCTCGGGCATCCCAGGACAGCAAGGACACCGTCAAGTCGACGCGCGGCTACGGGTACTACGACTACCACCTCGGCGAGCATTGGGATCTGGGGGGGCTCGTCACGCTCGAGTACGACCACTTCAAGGACATCGATCTGCGCACCGTAGTGGGCGGCGGCCCGGGTTATCGCTTCATCGACACCAAGGCCATGTTGTTCAAGGTGCGTGCCGGCCTGGCGTACGTGAACGAGAACTTCCGCGAGGCCGAGGATCGCGACTACGTGACCGCCGTCGTCGGCGACGAGTTCCGCTGGAAGATCTCGGAAACCCAGTCGTTCTACCAGCTCCTCGACGTGTACCCGAGCTTCGAGAACGGGAAGGATGTGTTCCTGCACGCCGAGGTGGGATTGCGCCAGGCGCTCATGTCCCGGTTGTTCGTGGAGCTCTCGCTCATCGACGATTTCGACAACGAACCGGCCGCCGGTCGCAAGAAGAACGACGTCCAGTACCTGGTATCGCTCGGCTACAAGCTCTAGGGAAGCTCTGCAAAAGTGAGCATGACGGTGCGTTCGGTTGGGGAGAGCATAGGCGGACGACTCAGCAGCGGTAGTAGTGGGTCGCGCGGGAGCACTGCGATCGCGCAGCCGTGGCGTCTGGGCGCGTCGCAGCGCGCATCACGCTGGCCTCGGCAGCAGATGTTTGCGCATCAGGTACAGGTTGGCGAGGGCGAAGGCGGCAAAGGCGCGGACTTCGTTCTTCGCGAGGCCGCGGTAACGGACCTTCGTGAAGCGCCAGAGTCGCTTCACGACGTGGAAGGCGTGTTCGCCCCGCGCGCGGATGCGCGACCGAGCGCGGTTGATGGCGCGCCACCGCTGCGAGATCGGCGCGGCTGGTCGGCCGCGGCGATTGACCCGGTAGCGTACGCCGGCCGCTTCGAACTCGGCTTGATGCGCCCGGCTCCAGTACGCCCGATCTCCGTACAGCACGCGCTCGTCCCCGTGGAGCAGTTCGGGCAGCTGCGTGATGTCCGCGGTCGCTGCATCGGTGGTCGTGAGGCTGTGCACGACGCCGCGCCGATCCGTGCCGACGTGCAGCTTCATCCCGAAGTGCCACGCGTTGCCTTTGCGCGTCTGCTTCATTTCGGGATCGCGGGTCTGGGTCGCATTCTTGGTCGAGCTCGGCGCTGCAATGATCGTCGCGTCCACGATCGTCCCGGCCTTCAACAGCAGCCGCTTCTCGGTGAGCAGCGCCTTGACCGCCGCAAAGATCGCCGCGGTCAGCCGGTGCGTTTCCAACAGTCGGCGAAACCGCAGGATCGTCGATTCGTCCGGCACCGCATCGACGCCCAACTCCACATGGGCGAAGCGCCGCATCGCTTCGCTGTCGTAGAGCGCATCTTCGGCCTGCGGATCGGCGAGATCGAACCACTGCTGCAAAAAGTAGATGCGCAGCATCGTCTCCAGCTCCATCGGCGGCCGGCCGTTGCCTCGCTTCGGATAGTGCGGGGCGATCAGGGCCACCAAGCGCGTCCACGGAATGACGGCATCCATCTCGGCCAGAAACCGCTCGCGCCGGGTGACCTTCCCCTTCTGCGCCCAGGCCATCGCCGCGAACGTCGGTTGCTCACCCATCACCACACCCCCTCACACGTCGATCGCACTTCGCTCTACCTCACTCGATCGGCTTTTGCAGAGCTTCCCTAGCGGGCTGCGGCGGCGCGGATTCCTGGCACGCCTAGTTGGGCCGGATCGCGGCGAGGTCGGGCGGGCAGCTCTTGCCTGGTTGGCCCGGGCACGAACGTATGGCGAGACTGGCGTCGATCTCGGCGGGATCGGCTTTGAGCTTCGCGAGTGCCGCCTCGGCCTTGGCGATCTTGTCGGCGCGGCCGCTTGCCTTCGCGAGCTCACGGGCCTGGGAGGCTAGGGCGACGGCGTCGGCGCGGCTGCCGCGGGCGGCGTAGATCTCCGCGAGAGTCAAGCGCGCGCTGATGCAGCTCGGATCCTCACGCAGCACGCGTTCGAGGATGTCTTCGCCTTTGGCGGCATCGCCGCCGAGAAGTGTCGGCAAGCGCACGAGCAGTACGCCCTTGGACGAGAGAGCGTCGAGATGGTTGGGGTCGAGCTCCAGGGTTCGATCGAGCTCCCGCATCATTTTACGAAAGCCGAAGAGGGAAGTGATTTTCTCGCCGTCGATGCGCAGCATCTCGCCGAGATTGCAGAAGACGGCGAAGTGCGCGGCAGCGCTCTGCGCATCGAGCGTAACCGCCTCTTCGCCCAGCGCTTGGCCGCGCTCGAAATGGGCGACGCGCTGATCGCGCGCTGGTGCCATCTGACCGAGCTCGCATTCCCGCAGTGCGGAGTCGGCGAGATCGGTGGCGGAGGCTGCGCGCGCGTGCCCTACGGCAGCGGGGAGGAGGAAGCCGAGGGCCATAACGCCAGCGCCGAAGAGCGCGAACGACGTACGCATCGTGGATCCTCTGCGCGTATCAGTGTGCGGGAGGTACCACAAGCCGCGATCGGACCTGGCCGCGAGTGACGCCCGCTCGCTCGCCCGGAGCTGCGAACGCCACGCGCCGGAGCGGAGCCGGAGTCCGGTGCGGTACGGCCGGCCTGACACACGGCGCGGCGGCAGCTCCGGGCTCGGCAGCGGCGCTGGTCGCGTCGTCGACGGCCTCCGCGCTGCGGGGTAGCACAGCATGCGCGTACGTCCGAGCGTGCCCGTCCGCGCCGGGTCCTGATGCGCTCGAGGATGCGAGCGCCGGTCGCTCGACGACGAGCCTGGCCGAGTGCAGTGCGAGGGCAGACGGGAGGCAGCCGGGCGGCGCCTGCAGCGTCACGCGGTTGGTTCCCCGTTTGAGCGCCAGGGCGGGTGCGTCCACGGAGTACCAATGCGGGCCGCAGCGGAGCGCGAGGTCGACGCTGCGGCCGCCGTTTGCGGAAAGCCGGAGCGTGCGGCAAGGGCCGCGCGTCTCGTCGCAGCTCGCCGCCGCCACGATCTCGAGATCGTCCGGAATGGCCGCTGGGCTCCGCAGGGTCACGCTCCACGTCGCCGGCGCCTCGGCGAGGGGGCCGGCGGCGGACGCGACGTCCCGAGCCGGATCCCAGAACGCGACCACCGTGCGCGGCCGGTTGATCGCCGACGGCAAGACCAGACGCGCCGACGGCACGTACAGGAAGAAGGCATAGGCGACGGCGCCGGCAACGGCGATCGACAGGCCGCGACGGGGCGTCGACCACCAGCGCTCCGCGGCGGCCATCCAGCCGATCGCAAGGAGGATCGAGGGCGCGAGATCGCTCGGCCAATGACTTCCGTGGAGGACGCGCGCGATCGACTGGGCGGCGACTGCGAGCACGACGGCGGTACGCGCGCCGTGCCGCCAGCCGCGCGGCAGCGCGGCGGCAAGCTGCCACGCAGCGACGGCGGCGAGTGCCGTGTTCATCACATGTCCGCTCGGGAGGCTGTTGCCGGTGGTGAGGTCGGGAAGCGAGGACGGTCGCAGGCGTTCGACAGCCGTCTTCAGGAGCTCGCCGGCGAAGGCGCCGCAGAGGACGCACAGGCCGAGGGGGCCGACGTCGCGGGTACAGCGCGGCTCGCTCGCGACGGCGCCGCACACGACTGCGGCGATGACTCCACGCGCACCCATGTCGAGTGCGGCGGCGATTCGATGCAGCGTGGTCGGCGACCAGGCCTGGAGATGGGCGGCGACCAGGAGATCGAGGCCGAGGCTCGGCGGGCTCGTCGCGACCACGATGGTCGCGGTAGCGGCGGCGAGCCAGACGAGAGGTGCGCCTCCGACCGGACTCGAAGCCGCAAGCTCGCGCACGCGAACCGGAAAGCAATACCGGCGCCACGAAAGACCGAGGCCGGCCGCATGTCGACGCCGCTCGATCCTGCAAAGTCCGGCGATAGCCGCCGTCGACCGTGCAAGCGGCTGCAGGCCGACGCACTGGATCCGCATCGCGTCGCCGATGGACGATCGATTCCCGCGTGTGTAGAAGCGTCGCCATGCGAATGGGGGTGGCGGTGGTCTTCGCGGTAGTGGGCGTAGGATCCATAGCGGCGCCGGCTTGCGGCGGTGAGCGGGCGTTCGCGAGCTGCAGCGTCGGCACCAGCGAGCGTCTCGCGTTCATCGAGGATCGGCTGGAAGCGCGCCGTCCCTACGCCAGCTACTGGTGGATGGGATGGACCGGTTTCTACGGTCTCGGCGCTGCAGTCCAGGCCGGGCGGGCAGCTGCCGAGGACGACGACAGCAAGCAGGCGGACTTCGTGGTGAGCGCCGTGAAGGCGTCGTTCGGGGTCGCTCGTCTCCTGGTCTGGCCGCCGTCCGCCAAAGCCGGCGCGGCCGCCATGCGCGTCGTGGATCCGCGCGACGAGTCGGCGTGCCGCGAGCGCCTGCGGATCGGCGAGGAGCTGCTGCGCCGCAATGCTCGCGAGAGCGCGGCGCGCTGGGATTGGAAACGCCACGCCGCCAATGTCGGCATCAATGTCGCCGGCGGGCTGATCGTCGCCGAGGGGTGGGATGATCCGAGCCGCGGCTGGCGCTCGGCCGGGATCGGCATCGCCGTCGGCGAAGCCTTCACGTTGTCGCACCCATGGAAGGCCCCCGCCGACCTGGTCGAGTACGAAGATCGCTTCGGAGAGGTTGCGGCGCCGGCGCCGACCGACGTGAGCTTCGAGCTCGCACCGCAGCTCGGCGGCGTCGCTCTCGCCGTGCGGTTCTGAGCGCGGCGCCGGCCCCGCATCCAGCGGCTAGAGTGCTAGCGCCCGGCGGGCGGCGGCCGTCGGCGACATCTCGCCTGCGGCGACGGCGGCCTCCAGCTCGCCGAGCAGCGCCCGCACCTCGGGGCGCGCGAGGAAGCGCGCCTTGATCCCCTCGTCGACGACGTCCCAGAACCAGCCGCGCTGCTGTTCGCGCCGCTTCGCTGCGAGCTCGCCCGTCGCGGTGAGCCGGGCGCGGTGATCCTGGATGATGGCCCAGATGCCGTCCATGCCGCGCCTCTCGACGGCGCTCACCGTGACCACGGGCGGCGTCCAGGTCGGAGTCGTGTGGCGGAAGAGCTTCATGGCGGCGAGGTAGTGCGCAGCGGCCTGCTTAGCGCGAGCCAGGTTGTCGCCGTCGGCCTTGTTTATCGCCAGCGCGTCGGCAATCTCGATGATGCCCTTCTTGATGCCCTGCAGCTCGTCACCGGCTCCGGCGAGCATCAACACGAGGAAGAAATCGACCATGTCGTTGACGGCGATTTCGCTCTGTCCGACGCCGACGGTCTCGACGATCACGACGTCGTAGCCGGCGGCTTCGCAGATGAGCATCGCCTCGCGCGTGTGCCTGGCGACGCCGCCGAGAGCGCCGCCCGACGGGCTCGGACGGATGAAGGCCGCAGGTGCGGCGGCGAGCTGCGCCATGCGGGTCTTGTCACCGAGGATGCTGCCGCCGGTGCGGGCGCTCGACGGGTCGATCGCCAGGACTGCGAGGCGCTTCCCTTGCTGGATCAGATAGAGGCCGAAAGCCTCGATGAAGGTGCTCTTGCCGACGCCGGGAACCCCGGTGATTCCCACCCGGATCGCCGTTCCGGTTCGCGGCAGCAACCGTTCGAGGAGCAGCTGCGCGGCATCCTGGTGATCGGCGCGAGTGCTCTCGATCAGCGTGATCGCCTTCGCGAGCATGCGGCGATTGCCGGTGAGCACGCCGTCGACGAGCGGTGCGATGTCGGTCATCGGATAGCGTCCGGACTGGGCGCCGACGAGCGCGGCCTGAGGCAGAGAATGCGGATGCCGCGGACATCGATGCCGGGGCAGCTTTCGTAGGCGCGGACGAGCGCGGCTTGCAACTCGCCGTCGGGGTCGGTGAGCCAGGCGCGTCCGACGAGGAAGAAGGCGCGCGGGCGATTGCGGAACGGAAACGCCGCGACTGTCTCCGGGAGGTGCGCCCTGTCGACGAGTCCGCGCTGTTCCGGGTAGCGCCGGAACTTCCGGTTCGGCCAGGTGAAGCGCGCGAGCACCTCCATCTCGTCGGAGGTGACGAGGATCTCCTCGTCCGCCGGGACGTTGGCGTCGAGCCAGGCGCCGGCGGCGCGGAGATCTTCGCGGCCGTGGGCCGTGTCTTCGAGGTGCAGATAGGTCGCCGAGCCCATGACGACCAGCAGAGCCACGGTCGCGATTCCCCGCCAGCTCCGGTCGAGGACCATGCCGGCGCCGGTCACGATCACGACCGGCACCACCGCGGCGGCGCAATACCGCGGATGTATACCGACGCCGGCGGCAAGCCGGTAGGCAAAGGGCGCCAGCACTGCCGCTGCGAAGCTCGCGAGCAGCAGGACCTGGCCTTCACGAGTTGTCGTCCGGAACCCCGCAACGGCGACGATCACGACCGCCGGCAGTGTAGCGAGGGCGATCGGGAGGTACGGAAGGGCGGCGCGCGAGCCGCCGAGGGCGTGCAGGGTCTCCGAGGTCGGCATCAAGGTGTAGCCGGAAAGCAACGACCAGACGATGCCCGGTACCGCCGTGATGCCGAAGGCGTAGCGGGCCCCGAATATGCCCGAGGCGCGGCCGGCTGCGGTGAGCACGGCCGCCGCGTTCAGAGCGCCGGCGACGAGGCCGGCGGGAAGCCAGGCGCGGAGCGGCTGCGGGCGCAGCAGCAACAGGGCCAGGCCGGTGCCGGCGAGGAAGAAGATGGCGTAGTAGTGGGTGGCGACCATCAGGAAGGTGGCCAGCACCCACCAGAACCCGAGATGTGAGGACCGACCGGCGAGGAAACGGGCGAGGAGCAGCAGGTTGACGGCGGCGAGCGCGGCGAGGAGGGCGTACGGTCGCGCGTCCTGCGCGTGCTGGATCAGGAACGGCGACAGGGCTGCGACCCAGGCGGTCATGCGGGCCGCGCGCGAGCCGGCGACGAGGCGGGCTGTGGCGGCTGCTAGCGGGATGCAGGCGAGCGACGCGAGCAGTCCGGGGATGCGCAGCGACCACGTCGACCAGCCGCCGACCGCAGTCCACGCTTTCGCGAGCGCGTAGTAGAGAGGGGCCTGGTTGTCGCGCATCGCGGCGCCGACGAAGTCGCCCCAGGGCACGCGCAGCAGCTCGAACGTGTACATCTCGTCGAACCAGAAGGGCGCTGCGCCGAGGTTCACGAGTCGCAGCGCCAACCCCGCCACGACGGCAGCAATGACCCAAGGATCACGTCGGCGGGTTCCCACGCGTGCGCTTTACAATATGCGAGGAGCCGCCTGCCCGCTACGTGCGGAGTGGCCGCAGAGGCGATGGCGCTCGGCTCTGCCGGACCGCCGTCGATCGCTCGAGTCGGTCCGCGCTTGCCGTCCGGCGTCGGCCTCGCGCTCGCGGGGTTTTTTGCATCTGAGCCCGGGCGCGTTCATGCGCCGCCGCGCGGCCCCGCATGCATACCACCGTCGGTAGCGTCCGAGGCGTCGCAGCCGAGTCCGCGAGTCCCGCCGCCGCTGCGCCTCGATCGGCGCCCGCTCTCGCCCGAGCAAAAACGGTGTATGGGCCGTGCGCGTCCGCAAACCGTGCAAACTCGACCGATCGAAACGCCAGGAATCTACACAGATTTCCGGAGACTCCGCTGGCATATGACTTGCTGCCTAGGCGGATCGGCTCGTATTCCCCGCGCAGCCATCGTGCAGCCGTCTCTCTACCTATTCGACGCCCGTTCTCTGGAAGGAGCTCCCCATGAAGACTCTTCGCCTGGCGGTCGCCATCGCCTCCGTCGTCTTCGCCTTTTGCCTGTATGCGCAACCGGCCCTGGCGGTCTGTGGCGACACGATTCTGGATCCCGGAGAGCAATGCGACGACGGCAATCTCGTAGACGGTGACGGTTGCGATTCCAACTGCAGCATTACTGCCTGCGGCAACAACATCGTGACGGCGGGCGAAGCCTGCGACGACGGCAACCTGATCGACGGCGACGGCTGCGATTCGAACTGTACCGCCACTGCTTGCGGCAACGGTATCGTGACCGGGGTCGAGGTCTGCGACGACGGCAATCTCGTCGACGGCGACGGCTGCGACTCCAATTGCACCCTCACCGGCTGCGGCAACGCCATCGTGACCGCCGGCGAGGCTTGCGACGACGGACCATCAGGCTCGGCTTCGTGCGATCCCGATTGCACGATCCCTGTGTGCGGCGACGGTATCACCAACGCCGCGGCAGGCGAGGTCTGCGACGACGGCAACCTCGTCTCCGGCGACGGTTGCGATGCGAACTGCACCTTCACGGGCTGCGGCAACACCATTGTCACGGCGGGCGAGGCCTGCGACGACGGCAATCTCGTCTCGGGCGACGGCTGCGACGCGAACTGCACGGTCACGGCCTGCGGCAACGGCATCACCACCGGAGCCGAGCAGTGCGACGACGGCAACCTGACGGACGGCGACGGCTGCGACTCCAACTGCACGTTGACCGCATGCGGCAACGGCATCATTACCGCGGGCGAGCAGTGCGACGACGGCAATCATGTCTCCGGGGACGGCTGCGACTCGAACTGCACGCCGACGGGCTGCGGCAACGGCATAGTCACCGCGGGCGAGCAGTGCGACGACGGCAACCTCGTCGACAACGACGGTTGCGACTCCAACTGCACCGCCCCGAGCTGCGGCAACGGCGTCATCAATCCGCCCGAGCAGTGCGACGACGGCAACATCGACAGCGGCGACGGCTGCGACGCCAACTGCACGCCGACCGGCTGCGGCAACGGCATCGCCACGGGCGGCGAGGGCTGCGACGACGGCAACCTCGTCTCGGGCGACGGCTGCGATGCGAACTGCACCATCACCGGCTGCGGCAACGGCATCGTCACTGCCGGCGAGACCTGCGACGACGGCAATCAGATCTCCGGCGACGGGTGCCGCGACAATTGTACGGTCGAGGTCTGCGGCGACGGCATTCAGGATCCGCAGGAGGGCTGCGACGACGGCAATCTCGTCTCCGGGGACGGCTGTGACGGCAACTGCCAGCTGACCGGTTGCGGCAACGGTGTCGTCACCGCGGGCGAGCAGTGCGACGACGGCAACCTGGTCGACGGCGACTCGTGCTCGTCGACGTGCCAACGCGAGCTCCTGAACCCGGTGCCTGCGGCCGGCGATCGCTTCGGCCATGCCGTCGCGGCGGCGGGCCAGAACGTCATCATCGGGGTGCCGCTCCACGACAAGACGGGCGCGATCAATACGGGCCTCGCCTACCTCTACAGCAGCACCACCTTTCAGCCGCTGCGGCAGTTCGAGAATCCGACGGCTGATCCGGGCGACGAATTCGGATTCTCGGCGGCCGCCGTAGGGCCGTACGTCCTCATCGGCGCGCCCATGGACGACACCGCCGGCACCGATGCGGGCGCGGCCTATCTCTTCGACGCCGCCACCGGAGCGCTCGTACGCTCCTTCGTGAATCCGGACCCGAACGGCAGCAGGAACTTCGGATGGTCGGTCGCCGCGTGGGGCTCGACCCACATCCTGATCGGCGCTCCGCTCGACCCGACCGGCACCTCGGGCGGCGGGGTCGCCTATCTCTTCAACGCGATCACGGGATCGCTCGTGCAGGTGTTCTTGAACCCGACGCCGGCGGCGAACGACGGCTTCGGGACGGCGGTGCTGGCGTTCGGCGCCGAGGTCGTGATCGGCGCTCCCGGCCACGACATCCCGGGCGGCGGCTTCGTCTTCCCGGCCGCCGATGCCGGCGCTGTGTACCGCTACGACGCCATGAGCGGTGCGCTGCTCGGCGTCATCGAAGACCCGCTGCGGTTCGCGGGGGCAGGCTTCGGTGCGACGCTCGCGGCGTTCGGGAACGAGCTCCTCGTCGGCGCACCGACGTACAACGCAGGGAAGGTGTATCGACTGAACGCGGCTACCGGTGCGGTCGTGAACATGTACGATCCGCCGGTCCTCTTCGGCGACGATCGCTTCGGCGGCGCGCTCGCGGTCACTGCCGGCAGCAAGATCGCGATCGGGGCCTACCAGTCGAACGCGGTGCCGGTCGGCAGCCCCGGCGCCGTCCACGTCTTCGATGCGGACACCGGAGTGCTGCTGCAGACGATCACCAAGCCGCTCCCGGCTCCGGGCGACCAGTTCGGCTGGGCGATTGCCGTTAGCGGCTCCCACATCGTCGTCGGCGCGCCGAAGGACGATACCGTGCAGGTCGACTCCGGCGCCGTCTACTTCTTCCCCGACAACTCCTGCGGCAATGGCACGCTGGAGCCGGGCGAGCAGTGCGACGACGGCAATCTCGTCAACGGCGACGGCTGCGATGCCAACTGCACGATCACCTCGTGCGGCAACGGCATCGTCACGGCTCCCGAGCAGTGCGACGACGACAACAACGCTGCGGGCGACGGCTGCAGCCCGATCTGCGGGCTCGAAGGCGCGTGCGGCGACGGCATCGTCTCTCCGTTCGAGCAGTGCGACGACGGCAATCTCGTCGACGGCGACGGCTGCGACAGCAACTGCACGCCGACGGCTTGCGGCAACGGTGTCGTCTCGCCGGGTGAGCAGTGCGACAACGGCGCCACCAACGGGGTCGATCTCTGCTGCTCGGCCACGTGCCAGCGGCTCGATGCCGACGGGGACGGCGTCTGCGACCGCGACGACATCTGCCCGAACAGCGCCGATCCGTCGCAGAGCAACATCGACGGCGACATCTTCGGGGACGCTTGCGATATCTGTCCCGGCGACGTCAACAACGACAGCGACGGCGATCTCTTCTGTCTCGGCACGCTCTACAACCCGCCCGCTAAGGGCGGCGACGATCCGTGCTCGCGGACCGGCAACGCCGGCACGTGGATCAAGCCTAAGGTGCTCTTTGCGCGCGTCGGCGCTCCGGCGGGCGACGACACCATGCGCTTGAAGGGGCTGTTCTCGGTCGGATCGCTGCTGCCGAACATCCAGCCCAATCTCTATGGCGTGCACATCCGCGTCACCGACAGGAACGGACGCATCATGGTCGACGAGCACGTGCCCGGCATCGGCGGCCTCACGTCGCCGCTGCAGAGCTGGAAGGCGGTCGGCACGCCTCCGAACCAGTGGATCTACTCGGATCGCGGCAAGCCGGCCGTCAAGAACGGCATCTCGAAGGTGATCATCCGCAACCGCACCTTCGTCGATCCCTACAGCTTCAGCATCGCGGTCCAGGGCAACAAGGGCACGTACGCCATCTTGCCCGGCGAGGAGCCGATACGGGTCACCGTCGAGCTGAACGACACCGCCATACCTCCGGGCGGCTATCCCGGGCGCGATCAGTGCGGGGAGATCCAGTTCCTCGAGAACGCCTCGCCGCGCTGCAAGTTCGTGAAGTTCAAGCTCTCCTGCAAGTAGCACGGGCTCGCGGGCCCCTCTCCGCGCGTGCGGAGAGGGGCCCGCGCCTGAGAGCGCGATCGTCGGTGATCTCGGCGGCCGGGTTCCACTGTGCGAGCCTCGTGCGGGATCGACGACGAAGCTGGCGCGTACTCGAGGAGCGCCGCCACGAGCCGCGGCTGGAGCGGATCCGCCGTCGTGATGATCGCTTCAGGATTACGGTACACGCAGCGGTGGCGCGAGGCCTCGGCGTGAAGGTCCAGGCGCGGAAGCGGTATCTGCGGCCGCATGCATCCGATGCGAGCAGCGTTATCCGGCCGGTGTCGAGCATGGTCTCCCCGCCGGTTGAAGGGTGCCGGACGCGCTGTAGGTCATTTCTCACGAGCATGACCCAGGGTTCCGAGACCGGGTGAGCTCACAGCACGATCGGGCTCGACCTGCACCCCCCGTACGCATGGGCACCCGCGTACGCCGGGTGGCGCAGCACGTGGAAGAGCATGCCGCGATGCGGACGGTGCTACACGCTCACGGCGACTTGGCAGTGTTCCTGCTTCGCGAGCACCCCGCGGTGCTGACTGGCGACACCGACCGAATGCTGGCCTTTCTTCGTAATGCCGGTGTCGAGGGCGACCCGGGCGGCCCAGGGGACGTGACGCTCCATCTGTGCGAGCGCCTAGTCGCGACCGACGCTTTGTACCGCGTCTCTGCGTCCCACGGGTCCTTCGCTGCGCAGCGGTGCACCGACTGATCCGCCTTTGCCGCTCCCGTGCGCGCCATGAGGTACAGTGTTGATTCCGGCACAGTAGCACTAGGGTCGAGCCCACGAGGGCGTAAAGCTCCCATTGCGCGGTCGGTGCTCTTCGCCCTCGAACCCTTCCGCTCGTGCGGTCGCCGCAGCCGGCTGCTAGGGCTTCACGGGTAGGTTTCTAGCAGCTGGTTCTTTTTCCCGAGCTTCCAGGCGCTCGGATACTGCGACCAGAGCCCGCGTACGGCCCATTCGTCGCCGCCGATTCGGATGCGGGTCTGCATGTCGCGGACCGAGCGATCGGCGTCGCCGTAGGCCTTGAGCTTGAACTGGTAGTAGCCGACGCAGGCGCCGCTGCCGGGGCATGGTTGGTCGTCACTGCAGGGGCGGCCGTCGTTCGGGCCGCCGGCGCAGCGCCGCGGCGCCATCTTCGACTGGATCTTCACCTGGTAGAGTCCGCCGTGAGTCTTCGCGAGCGGGTCGCGGAAGCGCCAGCGCAGCGGATTTCCGACCGGGATGCCGTTTTGCAGCGACTGGCGGAACACCACGCTCGCCGGACTCACCTGGCTGCATGCCGATCCGGAGGATAGCGCTGCGCATTCGGCGTCGCTGCCGCAGAGCACGCTCGCGTCGTGCGAGCACGCTCGGTCGGTGCATTTCGATCCCGGCGAGACCGCTTCGCACTGGTCGTCGGTAGAGCACGCCTCGGTGGGATTCAGCGAGCATAGCCGGCGCGAAATCTCGAGCTCGAAGGGCGAGCCGTCGGGGTTCACGTCGATGTCGGTTATGAGGCGCGCATGTACTTGCACGACGTCGTCTTTACCGCTCGTCGGCTTGTCGAAGAGCTGGATGCGGGCCGGATCGTCACACATCGGTCGCAGACAGCTGTTGAGGCAGCCGTCGAGCGGCTTTTGCGGCTTGTCGATACGGCACCCGGAAACATCGTTTCCGTCGTCGCAACTCTCCCCTTGGTCGCTCTGGACCAAGCCGTCGCCGCAGTACGTGCAGTCGGTCCGGCAGAGGTTGCCGGCGATCGGCGACGTCGGCGAGCCGGGCGGGTCGCACGTCTCGGGGAAGACGACGACGCCGTCGCCGCATACCGGCGTTGCGGTCGGCGTCGGTGTCGGCGTGAGCGTCGGGGTCGGCGTCGCCGTCACCGTCGGAGTCGCTGTCGCGGTCAGCGTCGGAGTCGCCGTGAGCGTAGCCGTCGGGGTCGGCGTCGCCGTGCGTGTCGCAGTCGCGGTCGCGGTGGCTGTAGGCGTCGCCGTGACCGTGACCGTGGCCGTGGCCGTCGGCGTCGCCGTGGCGGTCGGCGTCGCCGTCCGGGTCGAGGTAGGCGTCACCGTCGGTTGGATGCGGTAGCCGAAGTCGGCGTCGAGGTTGCATTGCCCGCCGGCGAGAGTGATCGCCTTCGGGTCGTTGGCGGTCGTGAGGACGTAGCCTGGCGGTACCGAAGCATCGACGACGTCGACGATGTAATTGCCGGCCGCGAGTCCGTAGAAGCGGTAGACGCCGCCGGCGCTCGTCGTCTGCGTGGCGATGACGCCCTCGCCGCCGTCGATGACGCCGTTACCGTTGGCGTCACGATGGAGATTCAGTTGCACGGACGGGATGCCGGTCTCGGGGCCGCCATCCTGGACGGCATCGCCGTCGAGGTCGTACCAGACGAAGTCGCCGATGCAGCCGAAGATGGTAGTGGTGTCCCGGCACGGAATCGTCAGCCCGATCGCGCTCACCGAGCAGACGTTCACGATCTCGGTCGTACCTGGAGTCAGGTTCGGAAAGGTGTCGATCGTCACTCTGAAGGTGACCTCGTAGGTGCCGCCGACCGGGAGCGGATTCACGGCATCGAGGACCTTGCCGGCGCCATCGAGAGGAAACGGCGTGCCGACGCCGTCGTCGGGGATCGGCGTCACGACGTTCGCCGCGTTCTTGAAGTAAGTGCTGTTCGGTACGTAGGTCGTGTCGACCGGCAACGTGTCCTGCACCTTCACGTTCGCGACCGGCGCCCGGCTGATGTTGCTGACGACGATCGTGTACTCCAGCACGTCGCCGGGGCTCACGAAGCCATCGCCGTCCACGTCGGTGAAGAGGACGCCGTTCTTGCCTGCGGAGTAGAGCGGCAGCGGCGGGATGCTGGTGCCGGCGTCGAGGCCCGGGGCGCCGGCCGACGCCGTGAGCGGATCCTGACCCCAGGCGGCAGCGAGCGTCACGCCGTTGGTGAGGGTGTAGACGAGCATGCCCGTCTGATTGCGGTCGTTCAGGTCGTAGATCTTGGCGCGTTCGAGCTCCTTCAGGGTGAGCGCGACGTCGTATCGGTTGTTGTTGGGATCGGTGAGCGGCCCGGTCGCGGGGTCGGCGTCGTAGTCGACGTACACGGTGATCGGCGTGTCGCCGTTGCCGACCGGCGTCACCCACACCGGGTTGCCGTTCTCGTTCGGCTTGGTCTGCGAGGTCGGATCGCGGCCGATCCCGAGGCCGACCAGGACCTGCGGCGTGAGCGCGTTTTCCGGGACCAGGGTGAAGCTCCAGTCCCAGGCCTGGTTCTTGGCGGCGTCCGGGCTGGTCGAGTTGGTGGTGGAGAACGCCGTGAAGGGTGAGGCGGCGGTGAAGCGAGCGCCGTAGCCGTCGGGGATCACCTGCGGCAGATAGCCGCCGGCGGCACCGCCGGGAACCGAGAGCGGCGTCGTGACCAGGTTCCCGCCGCCGTCGCGGGTGGTGTACTGGACCGTGAGCGGGGTTGCGCCGGGGTTGTAGAGCCATACGGTCGTGCCGGCTCCGCTCTCGTTCTGCGCCACTTCCGCGGTCGACACCGGCGTGTACAGCGCGTTCGACCAGCGAGTCGTCGGCAGGAGCTGTGAATCGCGGCTCTCGTAGGTGGAGCCGACGTCGCCCGTCAGCATATGGACCTGGACCGGGCGGTCCGACACGACGTGGCCGCCGACGTTGACGCCGCCGTTCACGAAGTGGCTTTCGCCCTCGGCGAGATTCACCGTCGTCTCGAAGGAGCCGTTCGCGTCGGCATCGATCTGGACCGTGGCGCCGCCTTCGCCCGCCTGGATCGCCAGACTCGTGTACTCGAACATCTGATGATCGACGGCGTCCGGAATGTTCTGTCCCACGGGCGCGCGGTAGTCGGTGCCCCAGTAGGACGTGTCGTAGACCTCGACCGAACCGGAGAGGAGCGTGCCGGAGCCCGCCGCCCATGCGGTATGCGTTACGGCGACGTTGCGGGTGGCGGCGATCTTGTCACGGCCGTCGAAATCGATGGCGCTCAGGTTCGCCGTATTGACGTCGTTGTTGAGGACGATGACGGTGCCGGCGTTGATGACGTCGGACGGTATGCCGGGCGGGAAGCCGTTGGCCGGGTTGCCGTCACCCCAGATCTGGGTGCCGCCGAGGTTGCCCGGCGAGCTGTAAATATTGGTCGGGTTCGCGATGTCGGCGTCGTAGCCGTTCTCCCACTGATCGTAGTAGATGATGGTTCCGTTGGCGGCTGCGGCGATCGAGATGTAGGTCGTGATCGGAGTGGTCGGCCCGCTGCTGGCGATGGCCTGGAGTCCCGCGAGGAGCTGGTCCTCCGGAAACGGATTGTAGAATAGCTGCACCGGCGTTGGATTGGCCGCGGCGGCGAGACGGGCGCCGGTGACGACGATCAGTGCTGCGGCAATGACCGAGGCACGACGAGCGGACGTACGGCGACGCCAAAGAACGCAGGGTAGAGACATGCCTCCTCCTCGAGGGCGGGGTGAATGAATGGGATCGGCACGGAGAAGAAGCGCCCCGCGTCTACCATCGACCGCTGTTCGAGCACAAGAGAAAGCAGTGTATGACGCGGCAGGTCGTTGCGGGCGCTGCCGCCGACCCGCTGGCGCCTGCGTCGACGAGCCGGCGGCGGCGAGGCCGGTCGCGGCGCGCGCGGCTCGCGCTTGAGGCCGGCGGCGGCTCGCGCTAGGGAAGCCCGGTACGGATCGCTCCCGCCTGCGACCCGCGACGCCAGGTGCGATCGACCGCGGCGCGGGCCGCCGGTGCGCATCCCGTCCATGCAGAGCTTCACTCGTCGAGTGCGTTCATCCGCTCACATGTCGCTTCACGCTGCGAGGTACCCATGACGACCGAGAGCCCCAATCTCCCCGCCGGCTTCCCCGCCATGTCGATCGCGGAGGCGCATCGCCGCATGACCGCTCCAGGGTCGATGCTCGAGGTGGAGGAGCGCGAGATCCGCGGCGCCCCCATCAAGGTATGGAAGAACGCGCCGCCGACCCTCGCCGAGGTCTTCGCGATGAGTCAGTTCTTCGCGGATCGGACCTTCCTCGTGAACGACGACGAGCGCGTGACCTTCGATGCCCATCGCCGTGCCGTCGCCAGTTTCGCCGCGCGCCTCACCGCCGACGGCATCAGGAAGGGTGACCGCGTCGCGATCATCATGCGCAACCTGCCGGAGTGGAGCGTCGTCTTCTGGGCGGCGGCGCTCACCGGTGCGATCGTGACGCCGCTCAACGCCTGGTGGACCGGTCCGGAGCTGGAGTACGGCCTCAAGGACTCGGGCACCAAGATCGTGATCGCCGACGCCGAGCGCTGGGAGCGCCTTCGCGAGCATGCCGACGACTGCCGCGACCTCGAGAAGGTCTACGTCGGTCGTTCCACGGAGCAGGACATCGCCGATCCGCGCGTGCACAAGCTTGAGGAGGTGATCGGGTCGCCGAACACCTGGGCCGCGATCGCGCAGGTCGATCTTCCGAACGTGGCGCTCGCCGCCGACGACGATGCTGCCATCTTCTATACCTCGGGTACGACCGGGAAGCCGAAGGGCGCGGTTATCACCCACCGCAACATCATCTCGAACGTGTTCAATGCGCTCGCCGCGCAGACGCGGGCGTTCCTGCGCCGCGGCGAGACGCCGCCGCAGCCGAATCCGTTGGCGGCGCAGAAAGCGGTGCTCATCTCGGTCCCCTTCTTCCACGCGACGGGGTGCTTCGCGATCATGGTGCCGGCGCTCCTCGCCGGCATGAAGCTCGTCATGATGCGGCGCTGGAACGTCGATCGGGCGCTCGAGATCATCGAGCGCGAGCGCATCACCACGGCGGGCGGCGTGCCGACCATCGCCTGGCAGATCATCGAGCACCCGCGCTTCGACGACTTCGATCTGTCGTCGCTGGAGAGCATCGCCTACGGCGGCGCGCCTTCGGCGCCCGAGCTGGTGCGCCGCTTGAAGGAGCGCTTCCCGAAGCTCCAGCCCGGCCAGGGGTGGGGCATGACCGAGACGTCGGCTACGGCCACCAGCAACACCGGCGAGGACTACGAGCGCAAGCCGTCGAGCTGCGGCGTGCCGTCGCCGACCGGGGAGGTGCGCATCGTCGGCGCCGACGGCGCCGACGTTCCCGTTGGCGAGGTCGGCGAGCTCTGGTACCGCGGTCCGATCGTCGCGCGCGGGTACTGGAACAATCCGCAGGCGACGGCCGAGACCTTCGTCGATGGTTGGGTGAAGACGGGGGACCTGGCGCGCGTCGACGAGGAGGGCTTCGTCTACATCGTCGATCGCGCCAAGGACATGCTCATCCGCGGCGGCGAGAACATCTACTGCGTCGAGGTCGAGAACGCGCTCTACGACCATCCCGCGGTGATGGATGCCGCGGTGGTCGGCATCCCGCACCGTATCCTCGGCGAGGAGCCGGCCGCCGTCGTCCATCTGAAGGACGGCGCCGCGGCCAGCGAGGAGGAGCTGCGGCACTTCGTCGCCCAGAAGCTTGCGGCGTTCAAGGTGCCGGTAAAGATCCTGTTCCTCTCCGAGACGCTGCCGCGCAACGCCAACGGCAAGATCTTGAAGGAGGACCTGAAGAAGCTCTTCGCCGGGCAATGATCGTTCCGGTTGCGGCGGCATAGCGCGCCGCGCGCCCAGCGGCTATAGCGGCGTTCCATGACCGCATCCGTCCTCGCCGGCGTCGCGATGGCGCCCCGTGACCCCATCCTCGGCATCACCGAGGCCTTCAACGCCGACGATCGCGCCGCCAAAGTGAACCTCGGCGTCGGGGTCTACTACGACGAGAGCGGCCGCATCCCGCTTCTCGAGTGCGTGCGTCGCGCCGAGGAGCGGCTCGTCGCGGCGCCGCGCCCTCGCGGCTATCTCCCGATCGACGGCATGCCTGCCTACGACCTGGCGGTGCGGGAGCTCGTCTTCGGTGCCGATCACCCGGCCGTCGTGGAAGGGCGCGTGCTCACCGTGCAGACGCTCGGCGGCACCGGCGGTCTCAAAGTGGGCGCCGACTTCCTGCGGCGCTTCGCGCCGCGCGCCCGCGTCTGGATCAGCGAGCCGAGCTGGGAGAACCACCGGGCGCTCTTCGAGAGCGCCGGCTTCACCGTCTCGACCTATCCGTACTACGACGCTGCGACCAAGGGGCTGCGCTTCGCAGCGATGCTCGAGGGCTTGCGTGCGGTCCCGGCGGGCGATGTCGTCGTGCTGCACGCGTGCTGCCACAATCCGACGGGTGTGGATCTCTCGCCCGCGCAATGGGCGCAGGTGCGCGAGGTCGTCCAGGCGCGCGAGCTCGTCGCTTTCCTCGACCTGGCGTACCAGGGCTTCGCCGAAGGCGTCGACGCCGATGCGGCCGCCGTGCGCGCGTTCGCGGCGGCGCTGCATCCGGTCTTCGTCGCGAGCTCCTTCTCCAAGTCGTTTTCGCTCTACGGCGAGCGCGTCGGCGCGCTCAGCCTCGTCGCCGGCAGCGCCGACGAGGGAGCGCGAGCGTTGAGCCAGTTGAAGCGAATCGTGCGCACCAACTATTCCAATCCGCCGACCCACGGCGGGCAGGTGGTGGCGACGGTGCTGAACGATGCCGAGCTCCGCCGCCTGTGGGGGGAGGAGCTCGCCGGGATGCGCGAGCGTATCCGCCGGATGCGCGAGAAGCTGGCGGCGCTGCTCGCGGCGAAGAAGCCCGGAACCGATTTCGGATTCATCACGCGGCAGCGCGGGATGTTCTCGTACTCGGGGCTGACGCAGGACCAGGTGGCGGCGCTGCGCGAGCGTTTTGCGATCTACGCCGTCGACTCCGGCCGCATCTGCGTCGCGGCGCTGAACGAGCGCAACATCGAGGCCGTCGCCAGCGCCGTCGCCGCGGTCTGAAGGTGCGCGTTCGGCGCCCGCTGCGGCCCGGCGCACGACTGCGAACCGCCTCGTGGCGGCCGCCCGCGTGGCTGCTGGTCCTCGTACTCGCCGCGCCGCTCTCGGCGGACGTCGTGGCGATGCCGGCGCGAGCGGTGCTACCTATGATCGAGGAGGGCACGATCATGCCGAGCAAGCGCTACGAAAAGCCGGCCGCCGCCGAGATCGCCGGCCGCTTGACGCCGCTGCAGTACGAGGTCACGCAGAAGGCGGCGACCGAACCGCCCTTCCGCAACGAGTTCTGGAACCACCACGAGCCGGGTCTCTACGTCGATGTCGTGACCGGCGAACCGCTCTTCAGCTCCGTGGACAAATTCGACTCGGGGACCGGCTGGCCGAGCTTTACGCGCCCCGTCGATCCGGAGCGGGTCGTCGAACACGACGATACGAGCCACGGCATGCGGCGCGTCGAGGTGCGCTCCCGAACCGGGTCGTCGCATCTCGGCCACGTCTTCGCCGACGGTCCGGCGCCGACTGGCGTGCGCTATTGCATCAACTCGGCAGCGCTGCGCTTCGTTCCGGCGGCACGGCTCGCCGCCGAAGGCTACGGCGAGTACGCGGCGCTCTTCGCCGAGGCCGCGTCCGGACCCGCCGCGACGCCGAGCGGTGGTGCGGGCGGCGATGCGAGCGCCGGCTGCGCCGCGACCCTCGAGACCGCGCTTCTCGCCGGCGGCTGCTTCTGGGGGATGGAGGATCTCCTGCGCCAGATCCCCGGGGTGCTCGATACGGAAGCCGTCTATACCGGCGGCACGCTTCCGAACCCGACGTACGAGGATCTGCGCACCGGCACTTCGGGGCACGCCGAAGCCGTCCAGGTGGTCTTCGATCCGCAGCGGCTTTCGTACTCCGACCTCCTCGAAAAATGGTTCTTCCGCATGCACGATCCGACGACCAGGGACCGCCAGGGCAACGACGTCGGCTCGCAGTATCGCTCGGCGATCTTCGTGACCTCACCGGCCCAGCGGCAGATCGCCGAGCAAGTGAAGGCGCGGGTCGACGCCGCGGGCAGGTGGCCGCGTCCGATCGTGACCGAGATCGTCGCCGCCGGCCCGGTCTGGCGTGCCGAGGAGCATCATCAGGACTACTTGCGGAAGCATCCCGGAGGATACACCTGCCACTACATGCGCGAGTGAGGCGGTCGCGGCGGTCCTCGTGACCGGCGCTTGCCGGCCGCACTCGCGTCGAATCGCTGCGGCGGTCGCTGGCCTCCCGACGAACCGTCGGGAACGCGCCTTGGGCGGTGAGATTTCCGGCGCGGGGGCTCGTCTGTAGAACGCGCGCGTGGCAGGGTCGGTCGATGCCCGACTACACCCTCTTCGGCGACGAACACGTGCGGCAGTACGAGGCGACCGGCGGCAAGGTCGGCCACGATTGGAACGGGGCGAGCTGTCTCGTCCTGCGCGTCAAAGGGCGCAAGAGCGGTCGGCTGCGGAAGCTGCCGCTCATCTACGGGAAGGACGGCGACGACTACGTCCTGATCGCATCCAAAGGCGGCTACCCGCAAAACCCGGGATGGTACGAGAATCTGGTCGCCAACCCGCAGTGCGAGATCCAGGTATGGGATCGGGTGATTCCGGTCACCGCGCGCACCGGGACCGCGGCGGACAAGAAGCGCGTCTGGCCGGCGATGACGCAGCAGTGGCCGAGCTACGACGACTACCAAGCGGGGACGGCGCGCGATATTCCGGTCGTGCTGCTGCGGCCGCGCTGATCTGCCGCCGGCACGAGCCGGCAGCGGTCGGCGCCAGGTTCCGGCTGCCGCCCGCCGTCATGCCTCGGCGCGCATGGCGGCGAGGTTGGCTTCGATCCGATCGCGAATGCGCGCGACGAGGGCGCGGTGATCCTCGCCGGGGGTGCGGGCGATCGGGTCGTCGATGCGGACGCGCACCCGCACGCCGAAAGGGATCGGCCAGAAGTTTCGCTGCATGAGGCGCCACGATCTCTCGATCGTGACCGGCACGATCGGCGTCGCCGGCGCCGACGCCAAGAGCGCCAGCGTCCCGCGCGGCTTGAACGTCTTCAGCTCGCCGCGCCGCGCCCGCGTCCCCTCGGGAAAGATCACCGCCGAGACTCCGCGCCGCTCGACGCGCCGGCCGAGCTCGGTGATCGCCTCCGTCGCCTGCTCGGCGTCGTCGCGGTCGATCAGACAGTTGCCGCCGTGCCGCAGGTTGTAGGAGACGCTCGGGATGCGGCGCGCGAGCTCGCGCTTCGAGACGAACTTCGGAAAGTTAGTGAAGAAGAGGTGCAGCAGGAGCGCGATGTCGAACATGCTCTGGTGGTTCGACACGATCAGGTAGGACGCGTGCGATCGGACGTGCGGTGAGCGCTCGATTGCGAGCCGCAGACCGGTGATCCGGAACGCTTCGACGAGCGCGGTGCCGAGGCAGGCGACGATCCAGTCGTGGGGGCGTTTGCCGAGCGCCTTCGCGATCCACTGGAGCGGCTCGAACACCAGGAGGATCACGCCGAAGACGACCGCGAAGACGATCGTCATCGGCCAGTCGAGTAAGCGGGTCATCGGGCGCGGAACGTGCAGGAATCCCGCGCGTGACACAAGCCGCGCCGGTACGCCGGAGCGGAGCGGCGACCTGGAAGTGCGGTGGCTCGCGACGGCGGAGCGGGTCAGCGCTCGAAGCTCTGCACGACCGGCGGCGTGCCGAACACGCCGCCCTCGATCACGAGTCTGTCGGTCCCCTGGCCGCCGTTCAGCGCCACCCTGCCGGCGAATCTACCGTTCACGAAAGCGACATCGTCGTCGCCGCCCTTGGCGAAGAAGCGCAGCTTGCCGCCGTAGCTCGTCGCCGTGATGGCGACGACATCGTTACCGTCGCCGGTATCGATGCTGGCCTTGCCGGCGGTGCTAACGTTCTCGATGGTGAGCGTATCGTCGCCGACGCCGGTGGCGACGCGCAGGAAGCCGGGGATCGCGAGATCCCGCACCGCGACGGTGTCGGTGCCGATGTTGGTCTCGATGGCGACGTTTCTTGCGCCCGCGACCGTGCGGGCGAACGTGAACGGTACGCCGTCGCGGGTGCGCGTGACGCTGACCGCGATCTTGCCGTCGCCCTCGCCGGCGACGCTGACCGCGCAATCGCCGCCGCGGCAGCGCACGCGGAGCGTCGGGCCCTTCAAGCGGATGCGGATGGTCGTAGTGTGCGGCTCGGCGTCGCCGGCTGCGGCGACGAAGGGTGCGAAGAGCACGACGGCGGCGGCGAGGAGAGCGGGCAGCGACGAGGGGCGCATCCCGGACGATCTGTCAGCCGGACACTTTCCGCGCAAGTGGAAATTTGCGGGGCGCTACGATCGGGCGACGCAACCGCTCGCTGTCTATGGCATTGCGAAGGCGTCGGCGTGGCGAAAGCCCGCGCCGCGCGTCCGCCGGGGCTCAGGCTGCCGTCGCCGGGTTGCGGATGGTGACCGGGCACTGCAGCCGTACGCAGGTGCCGCGGCCCGGACTCGAGGCGATCTCGAGGCGGCCGCCGAGTGCCAGGGCACGCTCTTCCATGCTGGCGAGACCGAGCGAGTCGGTGCGCGAGACCGTGCGGTCGAAGCCGCGCCCGTCGTCGCGCACCTCGAGGAGGAGAACGCCGTCGTCGATGCGGAGGAGGAGGTCGACGTTGCGCGCCTCGGCATGGCGGAGCGCGTTGCCGAGCGACTCCTGGGCGATGCGGTAGATTGCCACCTCGGTTTCGTCGCCGAGTCGCGGGATCGAGGTCGGAAAGCGGGCGGCCACGCGCCGCTCCAGCGAGGAGGCGTTGGCGGCGAAGGTCCGCAAGCTTTCCACCAGGCCGAGGTCGGAGAGCATCATCGGGCGCAGCTCGCGGCTCACCAGCCGCAGGTGCTCGATGACCTCGGCGAGGTGGCGCGTCGCCTGCGTCAGCTCCGAGCTGTCGTGCTCGTGGGTCCGCGACACTTCCAGCAGCACGCCGATCGCGGCGAGCTCCTGGCAGACGTTGTCGTGCAGATCGAGACCGAGCCGCCGCCGCTCCTCCTCGCGAATGGCGGCCTGCCGGCGGGCGAGGCGCCGCAGCGTCTCCTCGCTGCGCCGCAGGTCCGCGAGCGAGCGGTGCAGCGCCTCCTCGGCTGCGTGCCTCTCGGTGACGTCGCGCCCGATCACGCGGACGCCGACGACCCGGCCGCTGCGGTCGCGGATGCGGGTTCCGACTATCTCGAACCAGCGGCGTCCGATCGCCGTCCGCCATTCGAGGGCGAGCGGCGGAATCGTTTCGCCGGCGGCGACGCGAGCGAACGTAGCCATGGCGTCGACATTGCCGGGATGGTCGGTCAGGAATTCGGCCGTCGCGCGTCCGACGAGCGCGTTCGGGGTATCGCCGAGGACGCGGGCCGTCGCCTGGTTCACGTAGGTGAGACGCCCTTGGAGATCGGACGTCCAGATGAAGTCGCGGGCGTTCTCGGCGAGGTCGCGGTACGCGTCGTAGGACGTCTGCAGCGCTTCGATGGCCTCCTGCTCGCGCGCCCGTAGCCGGAGGCTCGCGTGGAACGTGCGGCGCAAGCTCTCGGCGAGGCCGAGCGTGATCACCCAGCTGAGTATCGTCACGCCGACGAGCTCGAGCGGCAAGGCGGAGACGCCGAGATGAGGCAAGGCGGCGAACCAGATGGCGGCGGTGATAGTGTTCAGCGCGAGTTGCGGCCTCCAGCCCCAGACGAAGAACACGGCCGCACTCGCTGAGAGAGCGAAGAGCACGGCGCCGAGGATTTCCGCCGAGCCCCCGAACGACGTGAAGGTGCCGGTTATGGAAGCCGCTAGGCCGCCGCAGAGAGCGATGACGATGGTGCGCGCGTGCGCCGTCGAGCGCAGCACCACGGCACCGCTCACGATCGCTACGTGCAGCACCAGGAACGTCAGTGCCAGGTCGAGGCGGAGTCGTCCTTGCAGCGTCTCGATCAGGGTGCTGAGGGCGACGATCACCAGCCAGGTGCCGGCGAAGGACGGTACGCGGTTCGCGAGGAGATGCGCAGCGGCGCTCCTGGTGCTCGTGTCGTTCTCCACGGGATCACTCGACGCAGGCGGGACAATGTAGAGCCGGTGCGCTGCGATCCGTCAACGGCGGCCGCCGATCCGGGTCGCCGCCGATCCGGGTCGAGTCGGTACGCTGCCACCCGGTCGCGATTGCGCGCCGGCTGTCGCCCGGCCGCGACGGGTGCCGTGGTGGTGCGGATTCACACGACGTGGGCGATGATCAACAAGCCCGGGAGCGTCAACGCGACGTCGGCGGCGAGCGGGCCGATGAGGTCGATGGCGAGGAGGCGCGGCGTCAGGGCGGCAAGGCCGAGGGCGATCGCGCACCACGTCCAGACGAGCGGGACGAAGACGGTCTTGGTTGCGGGGAAGCGCTTGATGGCTGGGTACAGCAGGACGGCAGCGCCGATCAACGGCACCAATGCGGCGGTCGGAGCCGGCAGCGTCGCGAGGAGGAGCGCGCCGACGGCGCTGGCGGCGAATGCTGCCAGCGCGAGAGTGCGTCTGAGCCCGGCCGTCAGCTCCGTTGCCGGCGGATCGAGGAGGCGGTCCCAGCTATAGGCGGCCATGATGCCGAGCAGCAGCATGGCGGCACCGCCCGGATTCCAGGGGCGGTGCAGTGCGCGATGGACCACGAGGAGCAGCGACCACCCGACCACTAGCGGCCACCAGTAGTGGGTGAGGCGCAGAGCGCTGTGGACGTAGCGGGTGGGCACGGGTGCGGGGACAGTCAATCGGAGTCGCGAGACGCTGTCAAAATACTTCGGTTCGACGTCGATGCTGCGGGCTCACTGCGGCGTTCGCTCCATGCTTCGCGGCGACTGTTTACATGCTATCTGTCGTGCGGCTGCGGGAGCGTGTCGACCGGAATGCAAGACCCGGCGGACATCGCGCGCTCATGCACGAAGGCCGCTACGTAAGCTACTGAATCCATGATGCGAATCTCGGCACGAGTCTCGCTTGGGATATTCTCGCATCTGATACAAGTCGTGAGGGAGAAGCTCATGCGCGAAATGACAATAGATCGTGACAGCCGGTTCGCATGGTCGCTGACGTGGCGTCGTATCGCCTCTGCGGTCGCGCTCACCGCGGCATTGCTCGCGACCGCCCTGCGCGGCGCCCCCGCACTCGCTGCAGAAGCGACCCTAACGAGTCTCGGCGTCGGCCTCTACGATACGGTGACGGGGACGACCGGCGGCCCGTTCTACATGCCGGACTTCGTCGGCTCGTTCCACGTCTCGATCGATGGTGGTCCGACCACCGAAGCGTACTGCGTCGACATCCAACATGCTCTGACCTTCGGCGAACCGCAGCCGCAGGTCGTGCCCGATTATCCGCCCGAGGTGCTGTACATACTGCGGAACGCCTATCCGAATCCCGGCACCATCGGGACGCCGCTCGCCGACCTGACGCGCGAGGCGGCGGCGGTGCAGTCGGCGATCTGGTTCTTCACCGACGGTTTCGTCATCACCGGTCCGCCCGACGTGCAGGGCCGGGCCGTCGAGATCATCGAGGCGGCCCAGGAGCAGTGCGGTGAGGCGGCCACGGCGCTCCACGCCCGGACGTTCTTGCCGGTCGAGGAGCAGTGCGGTCCGCTGCCCGCGGTTCCCAACGAGCTGACGCTCTCGCCGGCCGAGGCCACTAATTATCTCCCCGACCAGGATTCCCATACCGTGACGGCGACTCTCCGCGATTCGCAGGGGCAGGCCATCGCCGGCCATGACATCGAGGTGGTGATCGCCGGCGCCGCCGGCCCGCAGACGTTCCAGGGCGTCACCGACGCGCAGGGCGACTTCGTCGTAACCTACCAGAACTCCCTCCAGGTGCCGGGAGTCGATACGATCACGGCGACTGCCGCGTTCACCGCTCCGGTCGGCTTGGAGTTCAAGGCCGAGGGAAATCAGGGTATCGCCATCGCCGGCCCGCCGCGCCCCGGCACCGTTACCGGGACGGCGACCAAGCACTGGGTGCCGGCAGCGTGCGGCGACGGCGTCGTCAACCAGGCCGGCGAGCAGTGTGACGACGGTAATCTCGTGGACGACGACGGCTGCGATCGCAACTGTACGCCGACGGCGTGCGGCAACGGCATCGTCACCAGCGGCGAGCTCTGCGATGACGGCAACCTCCTCGACGGCGACGGTTGCGACGGCAACTGTACGCCGACGGCGTGCGGCAACGGCATCGTCACCGTCGGCGAGGAGTGCGACGACGGCAATACGGTCAACGGCGACGGCTGCGACAACAACTGCACCGTGACCTCCTGCGGCAACGGCGTCGCCGGCCCCGGCGAAGAGTGCGACGACGGCAACGCGACCAACGGCGACGGCTGCGACGTCAACTGCACCGTGAGCGCCTGCAGCAACGGCATCGTAGCCGGCGGCGAGCAGTGCGACGACGGCAACCTCGTCGACGGCGACGGTTGCGACTCGAACTGCACCGTCACCGCGTGCGGCAACGGCATCGTCACCGCGGGCGAGCAGTGCGACGACGGCAACGCGGTGAACGGCGACGGCTGCGACTCGAACTGCACCGTCACCGGCTGCGGCAACGGCATCGTCACCGAGGGTGAGCAGTGCGATGACGGCAACCTCGTCGACGGCGACGGTTGCAACTCCGACTGTACGGCCCCCGTCTGCGGCGACGGCGTCGTCACCGAGGGAGAGCAGTGCGACGACGGCAACCTCGTCGACGGCGACGGTTGCGACTCGAACTGCACCGTCACCGGCTGCGGTAACGGCATCGTCAGCGAAGGCGAGGAGTGCGACGACGGCAACCTCGTCGACGGCGATGCCTGCGACTCGAACTGCACGGTTACCGGCTGCGGTAACGGCATCGTCACCGCCGGCGAGCAGTGCGACGACGGCAACCTCGTCGACGGCGACGGTTGCGACTCGAACTGCACCGTCACCGGCTGCGGCAACGGCATCGTCACCGAGGGTGAGCAGTGCGACGACGGCAACCTCGTCGACGGCGACCTCTGCGAGTCCGACTGCACGGCCGCGCGCTGCGGCAACGGCATCGTCGACCAGGGCGAGCAGTGCGACGACGGCAACTTCCAGGACGGCGACGGCTGTGATGGCATGTGCCGCCTGCAGGAGATCTGCACCAACGGCATCGATGACGACGGCGACGGCGCGATCGACTGCGACGACACCGATTGCGCCTGCCTGCCGATCCTCCGCGACCCGGCGGTGATCCGCTTCTCGCATACTCGTCCGGCGTCGTCGCGGGCACGGCAGCGGCCGGATCTGCTGCGGGTGCACGGGCGCATCGAGCCCGGAACCGCGCACGATGCGGTGGCCGAGGGACTGACGCTCCTGGTGACCAACGCGCACGGGGTCGTCTACAAGGCGCGCCTGCTTCCCGGCGATCTGCAGCGGCGCAAGTCGGGGATGTCGTTCGTCGACAAGGCGGCGGCGCGCGGCGCCGGTACGCGGGACGGTCTCTATCGCGTGCGGTTGCGCCGCGGCATCAACGATAGCCTCGTCGTCTCCATCGAGGCCTACGGCGACCTCAGCGCCGCGACACTGCCGGCGATGACGATCCAGATCGGCATCGGCGACGACATGTTCTACACCAAGGGCGCCTTCTCGAGTCGGCGCTACGGATGGTACTGGGCGTTCTGACCCCGGAGCGCAGCCCCCGGCCGTCGCGGCTGCGCGTGCGGCGGCCGGGGGCTGACCGAAGGAGCCTACGGACCGGACGGCGGCTCGGCGCCGCCGCTCCGGCCGCGGTTGAACCGCGACGGCGCATGCAGCAAAGTGCTCCGCAGAAGGAGAGGCGCCATGCGTGAAGCCGTCATCGTCGAGGCCGTGCGAACTCCGCTCGGGCGGGGCAAGCAGACCGGAGCCCTGTATCCCGTCCATGCCGTCGATCTCGCCGCCAAGGCGCTCGGCGCCCTGGTCGAAAAGTCGCGCATCGATCCGGCGCTGGTCGAGGACGTGATCATGGGCTGCGTGAGCCAGGTCGGCGAGCAGGGGCTCAACATCGGCCGCAACGCGGCGCTCGCCGCCGGCTTCCCCGAGACCGTCGTCGGCACGACCGTCGATAGGCAGTGCGGATCGAGCCAGCAGGCACTGCACTTCGCGGCGCAGGGGGTGATGGCCGGCGCCTATGACGTCGTCATCGCCGCGGGCGTCGAGTCGATGAGCCGCGTGCCGATGGGCACGAGCGCCGCCGCCGGCGGCCAACCGTTCGGACCGACGATGATGCAGCGCTACATCGACCGGAATCTCTACGGCGTCGGCGGGCTGGTCCAGCAGGGAATCTCGGCCGAGATCATCGCCGAGAAATGGCATCTCTCGCGCCAGGCGCTCGACGAGCTCTCGGTCGACTCGCATCGCAAAGCGGCCGCCGCGACCCGCAACGGCTGGTTCGAGAACGAGATCGTGCCCGTCGAGGTGAAGCGGCCCGACGGCAGCCGCGACGTCGTCACCGTCGACGAAGGCATTCGGCCCGACAGCTCCCTCGCCAAACTCATGAGTCTGAAGCCGGCGTTCAAGGACGACGGCGTCATCACCGCCGGCAACTCGAGCCAGATCACCGACGGCGCTGCGGCGGTGCTGGTTATGGAGAGACGTAAGGCCGTCGATCTCGGCCTGCGACCGCGCGCCCGCTTCCATGCGTTCGCACTTGGAGGTGTCGATCCGGTGATCATGCTGACCGGGGTCGTCCCGGCGACCGAGAACGTCCTCCGGCGTGCACAGCTCTCCTTGAAGGACATCGATGCGATCGAGATCAACGAGGCTTTCGCGCCGGTGGTGCTGGCGTGGCAGCACGAGCTCGACGCCGATCTCGCCAAGGTGAACCTGCACGGCGGCGCGATCGCCCTCGGCCACCCTCTAGGGTGCAGCGGCGCGCGTCTGATGACGACACTCCTGAACATCCTCGAGCGTACCGGCGGCCGCTACGGGCTCCAGACCATGTGCGAGGGCGGGGGCATGGCCAACGCCACGATCATCGAGCGCCTGTAGAGTCGCGTGCTCCCGTCCGGATCGGCATACTGGGCTTGACGGGTCGTCAACCGGACAAGATAGCTCCGCGGGAGCGCCGCCGGCTCGCTGCCGCGCCGCCGACCGCGCGGCCCGGTGCCGCGCGTCTGCTCCGGAGCATCCTGCCGGCGAATTTCGAGGATGTCGGCGGGCTCTTCCTGCGGCTCTTGCGCTCCAAGGACCGCGCCGCGTATTTCGCGATGGCGCAGACCGGGATCGCTCTGGTTGCGGCGCCGCTCGACAGGCTCCTGGCGCATGCCGAACGGCGATTGTATGCGCGCGCCGCACCGCCGCAGAAGCCGATCCTGTTCATCGGCGGCGCGCCGCGCAGCGGCACGACGATCGTCGACCAGATACTTATCCGGAACCTGCCGGTCAGCTACATCAACAACCTCACCGCCGTATTCCCGCGTGCGCCGGTCACCGCCAATCGTATCTTCGGGCATCTTCTGCGGCAGCCGACCGGCACGCTCGAGAACTTCTACGGGCGCACCGCCGGCTTCGCGAACCGGAACGACGGCCTCCACATATGGGACCGCTGGCTCGGCAGCGACCGGTATCATCCGCCCGCCCGCCTGCCCGACGGCGTGGCCGAGGATATGCGGCGCTTCTTCGGCGCCTTCGAAGCCGTCTTCGGTGGACCCATACTCAACAAGAACAATGCCCTTGCCGTCTGTGCGGACGTCGTCGCAGCGGCGCTCCCGACCGCACGCTTCGTCTGCATACGGAGGCAGCCGATCTTCGCCCTCCAGTCGATCCTTACCGCCCGCGAGTTCATTCAGGGTCGCCGCCAGGCGCCCTACGGTATCGGTGATCCGGAGTATGCGGGACGGTCGGACGTCGATCCGATCGAGGATGTGTGCGCACAACTGCTCTACCACGATCGGCGGATGGCGGAGCTGCAGCGCGAGCTCGGCGCCGACCGCTTCTGGATAATCGAGTACGAGGAGTTCTGTCGCGCTCCCTACGCCGTCGTCGAGCGGGTTGCGGAAGAGATGCTGCACGTCCCGATCGACCGCGGCGCCGTACGCGCGGCGGCACCGCCGTTGCGATACAGGAACGCCATCAAGCTCTCGCCCGCCGAACGGGCGCGGGCGGAGGCGGCGCTGGAGCGACTCGGCGCGCGCCGTGAGCGCCGCGACCTTTGAGCCGATAGGATCGGCGCCGGCGCCGATCGTCGTGGGCGCGTCGTGCGGCGCGCTGCCGCTGCGCCGACGGCCGATCGGCTTGTCTGCGTCCGGGTCCCGTGCTTGAAGCGTCGCGATGGGCGCACCGCAGCTCAGTCCGGAGCAGAAGGCGTTCCAGCTCAACCTGGACGACCAGAAGTACGGGACGCTCGCCGAGATCGGCGCCGGCCAGGAAGTCGCGAGCTGGTTCTTTCGCGTCGGCCGGGCGGCCGGCACCGTCGCCAAGTCCATCTCGGCCTACGACATGAAGGTCAGCGACGCGATCTACGGGCAGAGTAGTCGCTACGTATGCCGCGAGCGGCTGCTCGCCATGCTCCAGCACGAGTACGATCTCCTGCTCGAGCGCTTGTCCCCGACGCGCGGCGCAACCACCTGTTTCTTCGCCTTCGCCGACACCGTCGCTACCTGCAGCCCGACCAGGGATCGCGGCGAGGCATGGCTCGGCATCCGCTTCCAGCACGAGCCGCGCGCCGAGCCGTCCGACATCGTCGTGCACGTCCACCTGCTCGATCGGGCGCGTCTTCACGAGCAAGAGGCGCTCGGCATCCTCGGCGTCAACCTCGTCTACGGCGCCTATTTCATGCGCCACGATTCGAAGGCGCTCATTGCCCATCTGCTCGACGATCTGTCGTCCCGGCGGGTCGAGATCGATCTCATCCGCTTCTCCGGGCCTGCGTTCCCCGGGATCGACAATCGACTGATGAGCCTCCAGCTCGTCGAGCAGGGCCTCACCGATGCCGTCATGTTCACCGCCGCCGGCGAGGTCGTGCAGCCGTCCGAGGTGCTGTATCGGAAGCCGGTTCTCGTCGAGCGCGGCAGGTTCCGCCCGCTCACGTACCTGACGCTCGACATCCTCGAGCGCGCCTACGACCAGTTCGTAGCGGAACCCGGACTGGAGGGCGAGCGGCCCATCGTGCTGATGGAGATGACGCTCGCCGGCCTCGGCGGCGCCAGCGGCACGATCCTCCACACCGACTACCTGTCGCGGGTCGATACCCTGCGCACCGTCGGCAAGACCGTGCTCGTGTCGCGGTTCGGACGCCACTTCCATCTGGTCGAGTACCTGTCCCGTTACACCCAGAACAGGATCGGCCTCGCCGTCGGCCTCCCGAGCGTATTTCAGATCAACGACGAGAAGTTCTACGAAGATCTACCCGGCGGCGCCCTCGAAGGCGCCGGCCGGCTGTTTCGCCGCAACGTCCGCATGTACGTCTATCCGGGGCTCGATTTCACGACCGGCGGCATCATCGAGGTCGAGACCGTCGAGCTGCCGCAGGAGATGCGATCACTGCACGCCCTCCTGCTCCAGCGCGGGAGCTTGGTGACGATCCGCAACTACGATCCCGAGTTCCTGCGCATCTTCTCCGACGACGTGCTGGCGCGGATGCAGAAAGGCGATCCGTCGTGGGAAGCGTCGGTGCCCGGCATCGTCGCCGAGGCGATCAAACGCGAGGGCCTCTTCGGGTGGACGGAGGCGCGGTCGGCGGGATAGGCGCGGTCGGTCCCGTTCATAACCCGCCGGCGCGGCGGCGGAAGTCGCGGGCGCGCCGGGTCGACCCGTGCAGCTCGAGGAACAAGAGCCCCCGCGCGACCATCATGAAGTATACCCAGAGGGCCAGGAGCCCCATGCGCGCGAGGTCCAGCACTCCCGGCAACGCCACGCCGGCGAGCACGACGAGCGGCGCCGCCATCGCGATCGTCGCCGGAAACCACTCGATCCAGTTGTCGGCGATGAAGCGATAGCTCTCGCCGAGGAGAGCGAGCGATGAGTAGTGGCCGAGATAGATGAGCTCCGGGACGGCGTTGAAGAGGACGACTACCACGAGGTTCATCGCCAGGATGATGCCCGGTCCCTGCGGGAGGGTGCGCAGCGCCGGCGTCGCGACGACGAACACCACCCAGAGGATGAAGGTCACGCCGACGACGTCCCAGAGGTAGACGCCGAAGCTGCGGCGGAAGTCGTCGAACGACACCGCGCCGGTGCGGAGCATCATCTCGACCAGGTACAGGAACGAGCTCACGCAGGCCGCCCAGACGAGGCTCATCAGAAAGCCCCCCGCGAAGCCGAGACCCGAGGCGACGATCACCGCCGCGGTGAGCGCGACCGCGTAGGCGAAGGTCGTGCCCGCGACCGCCCAGTTGCGCAGGGTGAGCTCGCCGGCGCGGCGAAAGGCGCGTCCGTACATCGCCAGGGTCGTCGCTAGCCAGGTCATGGAGACGTCATCCGTGCACGACGGCGGCGCGGGCGCAAGCGATCGGCAGCACCCGTGCGGGATGCAGCGACCGAGCGCGCTGCGTCTAGAGTGGGTCCGCCGTCGGCAGCGATACCCGAAACGGGCGCGACCCGGGCGTCGAGGGGAAGAGGGCTTTCCGCGGCAGATAGAGCGCCGCCAGGAGCGGCAGGCGGCGGATGACCACGCCCATAGCTGCAGCGCACAGCACCGCCATCAGCCACGACGTTCCCGCGATGCCCAGTCCCGGCTGCGTCGACAGCAGGAACGACAGCAGCCGCCGCCACCCCTCGTCGAAGACCTCGTGGAAGACGAGGACGAAGAGGCTGTTGAAGCCGAAGAACGCGATCATCTTGGCGAGCCTCTCCGACGTGCTCAGCACATGGGCCACCGTGAGAGCGAGATAGATTCCCGACAAGGAGCACGCCGCCACGGCGAACGGCGAGACGACGATGCGCAGGTTCAAATCCAGACGCGGAAGGAAGACGACATCGAGCGCCAGGAACACGACCAGGAGGGCCGCCCCGAGGACGACGTTCGGCCGAAACCGGATCACGCGCTCGCGCACTGCGTATCCGAGGAGGAAATAGGTCGAGCTGATACCGACGAGATCGACGCTGAAGGGCAGGCCGTCGAGGGGTACGCTCATGCCCTCGAACCTGAACGGCAGGTCTCGGAACAGGTGGAGGGAGAAGAGACCGAGGGCGGTTTGCGCGGTGAGCAGCAGGGCCCGCGACCACGTCGGCAGGCGGGCCAGCGTCGCGATCCGCACCAGTACGTGGGCGTACAAGAAGACGAGCCAGAGGTTCGCGAGGTACCACAAGGGCGCCCACGGTATGTCGAGCGTCGATCCTACGCCGTAGAGCACGCGCGCCACTTCCGCCGGGAGGGAGGCGCCGGTGACGAGGACGCGCGCCAGCACCACGCATCCGAGGGTGACGAAATACGGTTTCAGCAGTGATGCGCTCTTCTCGTGGACGACGGTCGCTAGGGGTTTCGCGGCGCGGAAGAAGAGCCCGGACATGAGGAAGAAGAAGGGCATGCGGATGAGCCCGAGGCTGCGGTTCAAGTCACGGGCCACGGGACTCATGGCCACCAGGTGGCTGTGGCCGAAGGCGACGAGCACGATGCTGATCCCCTTGGCGACGTCGACGAGGCGGATGCGTTCCGTCATCGGTGCGGCGCGGCGGAGATCGTCGCGGCGCTCGTCGCGCCGCCGACTCCCGCGGGTGCGCCGCCGCAGCGCGCGGGTGCGCAGGCTGCCGCTGGCGGCGTGCGATGTCGATGCCGGGGCGGAGCGCTTCATAGGGTGTCGCCACGTGCCGGCAGTACGCCGGTCGTAGCCAGGGCCTCGACCAGGAGCTCGCTCGCGACGAACAGCTCGTCCGCGGCCGTCTTGAGGCGCCGCATCCACCCGTGGGTCAACGTGTCTGCATCGGCGACGGCCTCGCCGCCGTGGTCGGCGAGCCAACGACGACCGAGGACGAACGGCAGCGCCACCGACCGGATCGCCAGCTCGACGCCGTGGCTCATCCGCGAGGGCATCGGGAGACGCGTCTAGCATCGCCCACGTCGCGTTCGCAACGTGCGCGGCGACGATGCCGCGGGTCGGGTGGGCCGTGCACCCGGCTTCGGCGACGCCCCTGAACGGCCGTCTCGGTCCGCACCGGCGCGTCGATTGGCTCAGCATGTCGCTCGCCGACTTCAAGGCGGTGGCGAAGGCGCTCTCCTGCACCATCAACGATCTGGTGCTCGCCACCGTCACCGGCGCGGTGCGCACGTTCCTGATCTCGCACCACCTCCATCCGGAGGAGATCGACTTCCGGGTTTCGGCGCCGGTCAGCGTGCGCCGCGACGCCGAGCGCGGCCGGCTCGGCAATCGCGTGTCTTCCTGGATCCTGCAGCTGCCGATCGCCGAGGCCGATCCCGCGCATCGCCTGGCTGCGATCCGGCGCGTCACCCAGGACCTGAAAGCGACCAACCAAGCCCTCGGCGTCGAGACGATGATGGCGATCGCGGAGTGGACGCCGACGGTCCTGCTGCCGCTCGGCGCTCGCGCCGCCGGAGGCCCGATCGACATGATCCTCACCAACGTGCCCGGCCCGCAGTTCCCGCTCTATCTGCTGGGAGCGCGGCTTCTCGAGCTCTATCCGCAGGTGCCGTTGCTCGAAAGCACCGGCCTCGGGGTCGCGATCTTCAGCTACGACGGCAAGCTCTTCTGGGGCTTCAACGCCGACTACGAGCTGGTCCCGGACCTGCGCGACTTCGTGAAGGCGATCGCAGCCGCGTTCCGCGACCTCGGCGCGCTGGCGCCGGGGACGCGGCGGCCCGCGAACGACGACGCCCGGGGCGGCGCCGCCGAGGCGCAGACCGCCGCAGCGACCGGTCGCTGAGCGGCCGCGCGCCCCGGCGAGCCTGCGGACCGCTTCCGGCGGTGCGCCGGTCCGGCCGTCGATGGCGCACGCGAGCGACCGCTTCGGATCATGCAAGCGAGATGCCTGCACGATCGCGCGGCGTGCACGCGTCGCGCGGATCGCCGCTCGCATTCGCAGATTCCAGATGAATGCGACCCGTCGTTCCGACCGCTGCGAAGCGCTGCTGCGGTGACGACGGTCTACGCTGCGAGCTGCGGCGAGCTTTCACCGCGGCAAATGCTCGTAGCGGGGGTGCCTGCCAAGTCGGATGCGCGGTTGCGACTCGCTGGCACGGTGCTCGCATCCACCGGCCGGCGTGATGCGTACCTACGACTCCAGAGAATCCCGACCCGGGGAGGCGAATCGATGAGAGCGGCCTACGGTATCGTGATCTTGTGCGCCGTACTCGGAATCGCCGCTGCCGGCTGCAACAGCGGCGACAAGGCCGCGTCCGCTCCCGCCGCTTCCGGACCGGCGGTCGCAACTGCTCCCGCCGGCGCCCCGAGCGCGCAGGCGGTCGCCGAAGCCGAGAAGATCTTCTCGACCCGCTGTTTCACCTGTCACGGCGCCGACGGCAAAGGGGACGGTCCCGGTTCGGTCGGACTGACTCCCAGACCACGCGACTTCGCCGACGCTCAGTGGCAGGCGTCGGTTAGCGACGAGTACATCGAGAAGATCATCAAGTACGGCGGCAGCGCCGTCGGCAAGAGCCCGATGATGCCGCCGAATCCCGATCTCGTCGCCAAGCCGGAAATCGTCGCGGCTCTGCGCGCCCACGTCCGCAGCTTCGCGGGCAAGTAGGCGCCGAGCCCCACTACATGCATTCAAGGGGAGCAACGCAGATGAGACGAGCCCTGATCGTAGTCTTGCCGCTCTTCGCCTTGGCGACCCTGATGGTTGCCGGGCCGGGCTGCCAATCGCGCAACGGCGGCGCCGGCGGCACCTCGGCCGACATCCAGACGCTGATGAAGGAGCGCAACCTCAGCGAGGACGACGTCGTCGCCGCGCTCAAGACCTACACGCCGAGCGGAGTGCACGACGAGTACTACATCTTCGCCTCCGGCGGTCACAGCGGCCAGGTCATAGTGATCGGTGCGCCGAGCATGCGCATCCTCAAGTATATCGCCGTCTTCACGCCTGAGCCGTGGCAGGGCTACGGCTACGGCGATCAGACCACCACGCTGCTGCGCTCGGGTGACCGCGACGGCAAGGAGCTCAACTGGGCCGACACCCACCATCCGGCGCTCTCCGAGACCGGCGGCGACTACGACGGCCAGTACCTGTTCATCAACGACAAGGCCAACGCGCGCGTCGCGGTCATCAGCCTGCGCGACTTCACCACCAAGCAGATCGTCTACAGCAACCTGCTCCGCAGCGACCACGGCGCCACCTTCGTCACCCCGGACACCGACTACGTGGTCGAAGGCGGCCAGTATCCGGTGCCGCTCGGCGGCGAGTACGCTCCGATCGAGGACTTCCAGGAGAAGTACCGCAGCGCCGTGCTGTTCTGGAAGTTCGACCGCGACAAGGGCCGCATCGTGCCCGAGAAGTCGTTCGCCATCGAGCTGCCGCCGTACATGCAGGACCTCGCCGACGCCGGCAAGCTCGCCAGCGACGGTTGGGTCTTCCTCAACAGCTTCGACACCGAGATGGCCTACGGCGGCAACGCCGAGGGACGCCCGCCGCTCGAGTCGGGAGCCTCGCAGAACGACATGGACTACCTCCATGTGATCAACTGGCGGCAGGCCGAGAAGGTCGTCGCCGACGGCAAGTTCGAGACCATAGCCGGCACCCGCGTGATTCGCCTTCCCACCGCCATCGCCGAGGGATTGCTCCACTTCGTCGGCGAGCCCAAGAGCCCGCACGGCGTCGACGTCACGCCGGACGGCCGCGAGCTCGTCGTTGCCGGCAAGCTCGACACCCACGCGACGGTCTACAGCTTCGACAAGATCAAGGCCCTGATCGACGCCAAGAAGTACGCCGGCACCGACCCGTTCGGGGTGCCGATCCTGCCTTTCGAGGAGTCGATCCGCGGCCAGGCCGAGATCGGCCTCGGACCCCTCCACACCCAGTTCGACGACGCCGGCAACGCCTATACCTCGCTGTTCATCGAGTCGGCGGCGGCGAAGTGGTCGCTCAAGGACCTGAAGGTGATCGAGAAGATCCCGGTCCACTACAACATCGGCCACATCCTGGCGGCCGAGGGCGACACCATCCACCCCGATGGCCGCTATCTCGTGGCGATGAACAAGTGGGCGCTCGACCGCTTCAGCGACGTCGGACCGCTGCTGCCGCAGAACTTCCAGCTCATCGACATCGCCGGCGACAAGATGCAGCTGCTCGCCGACCTGCCGATCCCGCTCGGGGAGCCGCACTACTCGCAGATGATCAAGGCCGACAAGATCAAGGCGATCACCGCCTACACGCCGGTCGGCATCGATCCCATCACCGACGAGCCCGATCCCTTCCGCGTCGTCGGCGGCCAGGAAGGCATCGAGCGCAAAGCCGACGGCGTCCACGTCCGCATGACCGCCGTGCGCAGCCACTTCACTCCCGACACCGTTCGGGTGAAGAAGGACGACGTCGTCCATCTCCACATCACCAACGTCGAGCAGGCCGAGGACGCCACCCACGGCTTCTCGATCGCGGAATACAACATCAACCTGAGCCTCGAGCCCGGCGAGCACGCCAACGTCACCTTCAAGGCCGACCGCTCCGGAGTCTTCCCGTTCTACTGCACGGAGTTCTGCTCGGCTCTGCACCTCGAGATGGCGGGCTACCTGCTCGTGGAGCCTTGACGCGAGCGCAGTCCGGTGCGGCGGCGCCGGGCGGGGTTGCTCTCCCCGCCCGGCGCCGCCGGTGGACGGCGGCCGTGTGGGGGCGCGAATTGCAGTCCCTGCTAGTAGCGACGATCACCGCTCTCGGCGTCCTCGTCGCCGGTTGCGCGAGCGGCGTACCGCCGCTGCCGACGGTGCCCGAGCGCTGGACTGAGCCGCCGCCGCCCGCGCGACCGCCCGCCTGCTCCGAGGTCGCCGCGGTCGACGACCTCGCGCTGCGGCTCGCGGCGGCGCGACCGGGAGACGCGCTCTGCCTCGCACCCGGCGACTATCGCGGACCGTTCCATGTCGGTGCCGGCGTCACCCTCTGGGGGCCGCGCAGCGCTCGCTTGTCGAGCGCCGGGAGCGGCGACACCGTGGGGCTCTCCGGAGCAGGCGCGCGCCTGCTCGGCGTCACCGTCGACGGCAGCGGCAGCCGCTTCGACCTCCAGGAGGCGGCCGTCCACGTCGTCGCTGCTGACCATGCTCGGGTCGAGGGCGTGCGCGTGGTGCACGCGCTCTTCGGCATCATCGTCGAGAAGTCGCGCGAGGTCGTGCTCGCCGGCAACGAGATCGAGGGCAGCGGCCGGGCGGAGATCGGCCTGCGCGGCGACGGCATCCGGATCTGGGAGACGCAGGCGTCGACGATCGCGGACAATCGCGTCTCCGGCGCCCGCGACATCGTCATCTGGTACTCGTCCGACAACGACCTCCGCGGCAACGAGGTCGTCGGCGGCCGCTACGGCACCCACTTCATGTACAGCCACGGCAACCGGGTGATAGGCAACCGCTACGTCGGCAACGTGGTCGGGATCTTCGTGATGTACTCGCGCGACCTCGAGATCGAGAACAATCTCCTCGCGGCTTCGAGCGGAGCGGCCGGCATGGGCCTCGGCCTCAAGGAGGCCAGCCACGTGCGCGCCGCGGACAACGTCCTGGTGCGCAACAACCTCGGCCTCTTCATCGACAACTCGCCCTTCGAGCCCGGCACCAGCGATGAGTTTCGCGGCAACGCCTTTCGCCTCTGCGACGTCGGCATCGAGTTCCACGCCTCGATGCGCGGCAACGTCTTCCGCGCCAACAGTCTGCGCGGCAACGTCGTCCAGGTGCGCGTGGCCGGCGGCGGTGACGCCCTCGGCAACGACTGGGAAGGCAACGACTTCGACGACTATGCGGGCTACGACCTCGACGGCGACGGCGTCGGCGACGTCCCCTACGAGCTGCGCAGCTTTTCCGGCTCGCTCGCCGCCCGGCATCCGCAGCTCGATTACCTGCGCGGCTCGCCGGCGCTCTTCCTGGTCGATGCCGCGAGCCGTCTGCTACCGATCGTGCGCCCGGCGCCGGTGCTCGTCGATCGCCGGCCGGACGCCGGCCGCGCCGTGCATCCGGTGCGCACCGCTAGCGGAGTTGCCGGTGCGGATTGAGGTCCGGGCGCTGAGCCGCCGCTTCGGCAAGGTGGTGGCGCTCGCCGACATCGCTCTCGCGCTTCCGGCCGGATGCCGGATCGGACTCGTCGGCCCCAACGGTTCGGGCAAGTCCACCCTCCTGCGCGTGCTCATGGGCCTGCTCGAGCACGAGGGCGAAGTGCGCGTGGGCGGCCTCGACCCCCGGCGGCAGCGGCTCGAGCTGGCGCGCCGGCTCGCCTACGTGCCGCAGATTGCGCCCGCCCTGGCGGCCACGGTCGCCGAGCTGGCGCGGGTCGTCGAGACCCTGCGCGGCCTCGATGTCGCCGGGCTCGCGGCCTACGCCGAGGCGCTCGGTCTGCACTGGACCGCCATCGCCGACGTGTCGCTGCGGGCTCTCTCGGGCGGGATGCGTCAGAAGCTGCTGGTGGCCTTGGCGCTGGCGGCGCGCGCCGAGCTGCTGGTGCTCGACGAGCCGACGGCCAGCCTCGACGTCGCCACACGCGAGACCTTCTTTCGCATGTTCGACGAGCTGCCGGCGACGACCACCTCGATCCTCTGCTCGCATCGTCTCGACGAGATGCGCCATCTGGTGGACCACGTCGTTTGCCTCGAGGAGGGACGGGTCCGCTTCGACGGGCCGGCCGAGGCCTACCTGGCGACGCGGGCACTGTCGGTGATCGAAGTCCGGCTCGCCGCCGGCGCCGATTCCGCCTGGCTCGACGAGCTCGGCTTCACGGCCGGCCACGCCGGCTGGTGGCGGCGCACCGTCGACCGGACGGAGAAGCTCGCGCTGCTGCCGCGCCTGGCGGCTGCAGGAGACTGCCGATTGGCCGACTTCAACGTCCGCGATCTCGAATCGATCGTGGTCGAGGATCCGCGGGAGGCCAGGTGAGGGCTGCTGTCGTCTGGGGCGCCGCCGCCGTCGCCGCGGCGCTGGCCGTGGCCGGAGGCGTCGCCGTCCTGCAGCGTGCCCCCGCCGGCCCGATCGAGCCCGCCTGGGACCGCGAGCCGTGCGCGCACTGTCGCATGCATCTCTCCGAGCCGGGGTTCGCAGCACAACTGCGGACGGCGGACGGCGCGGTGCTCTTCTTCGACGATCCCGGGTGCCTCTTCCTCCGGCAGGCCGGATCCAGGGAGCGGCCGCAGGCCGTCTACTTCCACCATGTACGCGAGGACCGCTGGCTCACTGCGGCCGAGGTCGGATTCGTCGGCGGCGAGCGCACGCCGATGGGCTGGGGCTTCGCCGCCGTCGCCGCCGACGAGCCGGGCGCCGTGGCGCTCGAGGTCGCTCGTGCCGCCGTGCTCGCGGCGGCGGATGCCGCCGTCCGCGCCTCCGGAAAGGAGCCCCATGGCCGGGCGGCGCGCTGAGATCCTGGCGCTCGCGCGGCTCGATGCGCACGAAGTCCTGCGCTCGCACTGGCCGGTCGTGGTCGGGCTGCTCTACACGGCGCTCGCGGCTCTGCTCACCTTCGCCGCGCTCCGCGAGTCCACGGTGCTCGGCTTCACCGGTACCGGGCGCGTGCTGCTCGCCTTCGCTCACGGTCTACTGCTGCTGTTGCCGCTGCTCGCGCTCTCCGCCACCGGGCAGACGCTCAACCGGGCACGCGAAGAGGGAGCGCTCGAGCTGCTCTTTGGTCACCCGGTCTCGCCCGGCGGCTACTATGCCGCCGTCACCCTAGTGCGCTTCGGCCTGCTGCTGGCGCCGCTCGCCCTCATCCTGCTGGCGCTGCCGGCGATCACCTGGGCCACTCTCGGCGATCCGGTGCCGTGGGGCTACCTCGGGCGCACGCTCGCCGTCGGCGCGGCGCTGCTCTGGACCTTCACGGGGATCGGCATGGCGCTCTCGGCGCACGTCGCCAATCAGGCCAGGGCGGCCATCTTCGGCCTGCTCGTCTGGGCGGGAGCGGTGGCGCTGGTCGACTTCGCCCTGATCGCGGTGATGCTCCAGTGGCGGCTCCACGCCGGCACGGCCTTCTTCCTGGCGGCGCTCAATCCGGTGCAGTGCGCACGCCTGGCGCTGATCTCCGGCCAGGACCCGGAGCTCGCCGCTTTTGGACCGGTCGGCTTCTTCCTGGCGCAGCGGCTCGGTGCCCGCGGGCTCCTGGTGCTCGGCCTCGTCTGGCCGCTGGTAGCGGGCACGCTTGCCTGGCTCGTCGGCCGGGCTCGCTTCCGCCGCGGAGATTTGGTGTGACCCAGAACGGCTATGGCCGCTTTCGACAGGAGACGATGACATGAAGCTCGCACTCGAGAAGTTCTACGACTTCGTCCAGCAGCCGGTGCGCCTGCGCTCGCGACTGCCGCTCGCCCTTCTCGTGATCCCGTTGCTGCTCGCGTTCACGGCGCCGCTCTGGAACATCTCGATGATCGCGCCGCAGTATCCTAAAGGGCTCTCGCTCGACATCTACGCGCACAAGGTCGAGGGTGGCCGCGGCGGCGCCGACATCCAGGAGATCAATACCCTGAACCACTACATCGGCATGGCGCCGATAAACCGCGCCGCGCTCTCGGACCTCGATTGGCTGCCCTTCGCGCTCGGTGTGCTGGTCATCCTCACCCTGCGCGTCGCCGCCATCGGCAACATCAGCTCGCTCATAGACCTGGCGGTGATCACGGGCTACTTCTCGCTGTTCTCGTTGTCCCGCTTCGTCTACCGGCTATGGGTGCTCGGTCACAACCTCGACCCGCAAGCGCCGGTCAGGGTCGCTCCCTTCATGCCGGCGGTGTTCGGCACCAAGCAGATCGCCAACTTCACCGTCACCAGTCTGCCGCGGCTGGGGAGCGTCTACATGGGCATCTTCGCTCTCGGGGTAGGCGGCCTCACTGTCTGGCATCTCTGGAGCGGCCGCCGCGACGCCATGCGCGCCGAGCGCTCCGCTTTGATGCCGTAGACTCCCGGGCCCGCGCCGCCGCGGCAGTCGCCGCGGCGGTATGCGCGTCAGCGCTCGGTGATGGCGATCATCCGCTCGAGGGCTCGGCGCGCGTCGCGGACGATGACGGCGCGCTCCTCGGCGGGCAGGCGCTCGCGCGTACCCGAGATCTCGTTCACGACGTCGCCCGGCAGCACCCGGTTCAGGTCGGGCGGCGTGCCTTTGCGGAGCAGGTCGAGGATGGCGACGAGGTGCGGCGGGTCGTTCCGCGACATCGTCGCGCACCCGCAGCCCATGCCGGCGAAGCCGTCGCGCGGCACGTCGGCCACGTTCACGACCTCGACGCCGCGAAGCGCCCCCTGGTCGCGGGCATTGCGGACGAAGTGGCCTTCGGTGGCGATCGCGAGCTTGTCGCCCGGCTTGGCGTCGGTCATCGCCTTCCAGAGGTAGCTCGTAGAGCCCGCCCCGTCGGCGGCGTCGACGACCACCTTCGGGCATTCCGGATGCACGAGCACGCGGTAGCCGCGCTCGCGCCAGTACTGCACGTGCTCCGGGGTGAACACGGTGTGCACGCCGCAGAAGCCGCCCCAGAGCACCATCTGCGCCCGGTCGAGCCGCGCCCGCTCTGCGGCGGAGAGGCCGGCGATGGTCTCGGCCGCCCCCGTCAGGCCCCCGGACCACTGGAAGAGGGCGTCGGGCGCCACGTGGCACCAGCCGGCCACGACCTCGCCCAGGTGCCGGTCGGGGACGAAGAAGACTTTCTTTTGCTGCGCCAGCGCCCAGGCGACGACCTTGGCGGCGTTCGAGCTCGTACAGACGGAGCCGCCGGTCCTGCCCGCGAGGGCCTTCACCCGGCCCGACGTGTTCATGTAGGCGACCACGAGCAGGTCGTCGCCGTAGCGGCGGTAGAGATCGTCGAACACCGGTTCCACCATGTGGTCCTTGGCCATCATCTCCATGGTGCAACCGGACTTCGGGTTGGTGATCCACACGTCCTGATCGGGGGCGGCGAGTATGGCGATGGCCTCGGCCATGAAGTGGACCGCCGACTCGACGAAGATCTTCACTTCGGGGCGGCGCTGGGTCTGGAGCGCCAGCTGGTACGAGTCGGCGACGTGGCCGCCGTAGCGCTCGACGAGCTTCACGATCTCGCCGCCCATATAATAGTGGGCGAGGAGCATGATGCGGTCGCCGAACGCCGCGAGCGCCGGTCGGACGTAGGCGTCCATCCACGGCAGCACGGTTTCGGGAAGGCGGTCGGGGAGGGCCAGATACTCCTCGGCGTACGGCTTGAACTCCTCCTGGTACCAGTCGAGCGGCAGGTCGGTCTGGCAGATCGGCATGTCGGGCACGAGCTCGATGCCGCTGCCGGGAATGTCCGGAGCCGTCGGCCGCACGTGCGTCTCGGGGGTCGTGGTCATGATGACTTCGTCGCTAGCAGCCGCGCGGCCGTGACACCACCCGGCGGCGCTGCCGGAGCCCCGGGGCGCGCACTGCCGACGACGGCGGCGAGCGCCTGCAGGGCCCGCTGCGCCCGGGTGACGTAGGGGTTGTCGGTGTCCCACGCATACCCGGCGAGCACCGAGCAGATCTGCCGCATGACGCCGGGGCTCCGCGGTGCCGCGAACAGGATCGCAGGCAGGCGCTGGTCGTACCAGGCGTCGATGTAGGCTCGGAACGTCGCCACGCCGCGCTCCAGGTAGTCGGCGTAGTCCGTCTGCCAGTCCACCTGCTCGCCGCGTAGTTCGCGGCCGAGCACCTGGGCGGCGCGCAGCGCCGAGGCCATCGCCAGGGTGACTCCGGAGCTGAAGACCGGGTCGAGGAACTCGGTGGCGTTGCCGGCCAGTGCGAAGCGCGGACCGAACAGTCGTTTGATGCCGCACGAGTAACCGGCGATGCGGCGCGGCGGGAAGACCATCTGCACGTTCCGCAAGCGCCCGGCGATGTTGCTGTCGCTGGCCACGATCTCCCGCAGCTGCGCTTCGGGATCGGCGGCGAACTGCCGGTAGAAGTCCGGCCGGGCGACGACGCCGATGCTGGTGATGCCGTTGGAGAACGGGATGATCCACGTCCAGGCGTCGCGGGGATGGACGCAGATCCAGATCTTGCCTTCCTCGCGCCCCGCCGGCCGCAGGTCCCCGGTGACGTGGGTGAAGAGCGACTCGCGCACCGGCAGCGTCGACGGCGCCTCGAGGTCGAGCAGCCGCGGCAGCACGCGGCCGTAGCCGCTGCAATCGAGCACGAAGCGAGTGGTGACGTTGCGCCGGCCGCCGTCGGGCAAGTCGAGTCCCACCTCGGCGTGGTCCGCGGCGAAGCGCACCGTGGAGACGCCGTGGCCGTAGAGGATCTCCACCCCGCGCGCCGCTACGGTGTCGGCCAGGACCTTGTCGAAATCCGCCCGCGGCACCTGGAACGTGTAGTCCCACCCGCCCTGCAGTTGGTTGGCGAAGTCGAATTCGCAGATCTCGTCGCCGCGGCGGAAGAGCGCACCGTGCTTGCGCAGGTAGCCGCGCTGCTCGACGGCATCGAGCAGATCTACGGCCTGCAGCAGATCCATGGTGTGCGGCAGCAGGCTCTCGCCGATCACGAAGCGCGGGAAGCGCAGCTTCTCGACCACGAGCGGCCGGAACCCCTCACGGCGCAGCTCTGCCGCCGCTACCGCGCCGGCCGGACCGGCGCCGATTATCACCACGTCGCTTTCGATTACCATTGCGCCCCCATCGTAAAGAACGGGTCGGAGAGGTTCTGAGCGTTCCGACTGGCCGATGCCGGCGTCGAATGTCAACCGGGCGCGGACCGCCGCCGCGCGGGCTTGCGTCTGCCGGTACGCTCAGTTCGATCGCCGTGCCACTGCGGTGCGCGGCGCCCGCGTCGAGCGCGTCGCAGTCGCAGGCGAGACCGGCGCCGCCGTTCAGCGCCGGGCTGGCGGCGCAATCGGCGCCGGTGTCGAGGCAGTGGCGGGTCGCGGCGATCACGCGTCCGCTGCCGTTGCGGGAGCGTGCGCAACCGCCGTCGACTCGGCTCCGGGCGCGTGGCATGTGGCGGCGATGGTCCACACGATCCGCCGCGCCGCGCCGCGCGACCTGCCCTTCGTCGCCTGGGTGCAGCAGGAAGCGGCGCGCTCGCATCTGCCGTTCGGATTCTGGGATCTCGCGTTCCCGGGTCCGGACACCTATCGCCTGCGCCTCATGGAACGGATCGCGAGCCTCGAGCCGGCGTCGTTCACGCATTGGTCGAGGTTCCTCGTCGCCGAGGTGGACGGCGAGCCCGCGGCGGCGCTCTCGGCCTACGACGATGCGCAGGCGGCGAGCGGCGAGAGCTTCTTTCGCGCCGTCGTCGAGGCGATGACGGCGGAGGGCTGGAACGCCGAGCGGCTCGGCGCGATGCAGCAACGCCTCGCTCCCTTTCTCGCCTGCATGGCCGAGCAGCCGGACGACACCTGGATCATCGAGTGGGTGGCGACGCGGCCGAGCCATCGCGGCAGAGGGCTCACGAGGGCGCTGCTGCGCGCGATACTCGATGCGGGCCGCGCCCGCGGGCATACGCGCTTCCAGGTGAGCGTTCTCATCGGCAATGAGCCGGCGCAGCGCGCGTACGAAGGCGCCGGCTTCACGGTCTGCGGCGAGCGCCGCGATCCGACGTTCGAGGCGACGCTCGGGAGTCCGGGCATGCGCTGGCTAAGGCGCGGCGCCTGAAGCGCCGCCGCGTGCGCACCGGCGGCGCGCGACCGTGGTGGTCGACGGAGCCGTCCGGAGCGACAGCGGCCTCTTTCCGAGGGTGCGCACCGGGCGCGCGCGAACATCGTGGTCGGGGAGCTCGGCAGTGCGGCGCCGGCGAGGAGGATCTGCGGGACCGCGGCGCCGGGAACACGCGCTCGCGGTCAGGGGCGGGTGCGTCGACGGCTCTCGGAGCCGGCGGCAGGATCGAGCCGTGCTTGCAGCGTCCGCAGCTCGGGCATGAGGTCCGAGGCGACGTCGTTCGGATCGTTCTTGATCTCGGTCAGGAGCGCCAGGGCCTCGTGTTTCCTGGCGGGATCTGCCGCGGCCAGCGCCGAGCACAGCCAGGCGCGCGCGAGCTGGAGCGTCCGCACCGCCAGCATCGATACGAGCCCCTCGCCGCTGCCCGTCGCCCAGGTGCCGATCTGCCACTGCCAGTGCTCGGCCTTGGCGAGATGGTCGAGCGCACGCTGCGCGGCGTCCGCCTCGATGCCCAGCGCGACCCGCTCGGCAACGAGCGGGACCAGCTCGGCATGCGAAGCAGCGAGCGCCACGCCGAGCGCGGCCCGCGCGGCATCCTCCTCGAGACAGCGCAGGCGCTGCACCTGCCGCCAGCGGCCTTCACCGCTTGCGGATACCGCCTGTGCCGCCTCGATGGCGTCAAGGATCTCGGCTTCGGTCTCCGCTGCCATCATCCTCCGCGTGAGACGCTCGGACTGCCCGGACGCCGCGCAAGCCGCGAACGGGGTGCGTCACCACTTCTCGCCGAAGGGGCGCACGTCGGCCTCGAAGGTCCACGCCGACCTGTCCTGCTGCACCAGCGCCGCCGCCACCTCGGCCACCGCCGCCGGCTTGACGAAGAAGTCGTCGGGCTTGTCGGGCAGGCGTTGGCGCGTCTTCGGCAGGTCGACGATGCCGTCGAGAACGATGAGCGCCACGTGGATGCCCTCGGGGCCGAACTGCCGGGCGAGCGACTGACACAACAGCCGTTGCGCGCCCTTCGCCGATGCGAAGGCGGTCGAGCGTGCCGTGCCCCTGACCGACGCCGTGGCGCCGATGACGACGATGGCACCGCTGCCCTTCGCCGACATGGCCGGCACCACCTCCTTGGCCACCAGGAACAGCCCGAGGGCATTGACGCGCCAGGCGGCCTCGAAGTCCGCCGCGGTGACGTCGTGGAGCCCGCCGAAGATGCCGGAGCCGGCGTTGTAGGCCACCACGTCGACGTCGCCCAGCGACTCGCGGACGGCCGCGAACGCCGCCGCTACCGATGCCGCGTCCCCCACATCGCAGCGAAAGGCCTTGGCGCCCGGCAGCTCCTGCGCGAGCGCCGCGCTCGCTCCGTCGCTGCGCGACAGCAACGCTACTGCGTAGCCGTCGGCCGCGAAGCGCCGCGCCAGAGCCGCGCCGTTGCCGGGACCGATTCCGACGACCGCGCACACCTTCTTCACTGTCCCGGGCATGCCGTGCTTCCTCTCCTTCTGGCACAGCTCACGTTCCACGTCACCTCGCCGCTTCGCGAGCGGCTGCCCGGCGCAGCCGTCGGGCGGGGAGGATGCCTACGGAGCGGATCCCGGAGTAAGTTACGGCGTGCCCGCGTCGTCTAGCCCGAGCATGACCGCCCGCCGGCCGGCATCATCACCCACGCACCGGATGCGACGGTTCGACTGGTTCGTCATCCTCGGCGCCGCCACCGTTGCGCTCGCCCTGGAGCTCCGTCTCGCGCGCGTCTGGCATTTCGGTTTCGACGAGACCTGGCACGTGTTCATAGCGGCGATCGACCCCTGGACGCAGTTCCTGCGCGAGGTCTCCGGGGAGCCCCATCCGCCCCTCCCGTATCTTCTGCTGCGCTGGCTCACCCCGCTGCACGGTTCCGAGCTCTGGCCGCGCCTGCTCTCGATGCTGCCGAGCCTCGCTACCATCGTGCTCGCCGCGCTCACCGCCCACGAACTGCGCCTGGCGCGGCCGGTGGTGCTGCTCGCGGCCTGGCTCTTTGCGATGTCCAGCACCCATCTGAACCTCGCGGTCGCTGTTCGTGGCTACAGCCTGGCCACCATGGCGACGGCGGCCGCCTATCTGTTCCTGCTTCGCATGTTGCACCATCCGGCCGCCGGCGATCGTCGCGATCGGCTCGGCTTCGTGGGCGCGGCGGTGCTGGCGGTGTGGAGCGAGTATGCAAGCGTGCTGGTCGTGCTGGCGGGGCTGGTCCTGCTCGGCCTCGAGGGTTTCCGCAGCTCCGTGTTCCGCGAAGCGCTCCGCCGCGGCAACGGGATGCGCGCGCGGTGGCTCGAGCCGCTCGTTCTTTTCTGCGGCACGCTCGCGGCGCTGCTCTGGATGTGGTCGCGTCCCGGGCCGAGGTTGGTCGGCCACCTCGTCGACTGTTTCCCCGCTGCCGGCGAGTCGTTTCCCGGCTTCGCCGCCCGCGGCTTCACGTCGACCCTCGACCTCTTCGCTCCGCTGGGGTTGTCGTCAGGGCGCGCGCCGCTGCTGCTACCCGCCGCCCTAGTGGCGGCGGGGGCGTGGCTCGTCGCGCGCGCCGTCAAGGCACCCGCCGACGCGACCCGACGGCTCCGCGCCTCGCCTGTCGTGATCCTCGCTCTGGTGTGGGGAGGCGTCGTCTTCCTCGCGTGGCGCGGCATCTATCCGCACGGCGGACGGATGCGGCACCAGTTCTTGCTCTTTCCCTTCCTCGCGTTGCTGCTGCTGGTGCTGCTCGATGCGGTGCACTGCCGGCTGCGCACCTCCGGGGCCCGCGTGCTGCTCTGGAGCGCCGTCGCGGCCGGCACCATCGGCACGTCGGCTGCGGGTCTCCGCGCTGTGCCGATCGAGGAGTTCTCGCCGACGCCAACATTGTGGACCGCGGAGATCGGACGCGTGCTGGCGGAGCGGCAGCCGGCCGACGTCCTCTACGCGGCGCGCATCGACATGTTGGCTCTCTTCTCGCACCTGCGCGGGCGGCGGTGGACAGCGGCGGGCGTCGTCGGCGAGAGCGACGAGCTATTCACGGTGGCGGACGACGGGAGACTCCCGCTGCGGATCCTGCGGGATGCCGGATGGTGGTTGCCGTCGCCGTTCGACGCCGCGGCCGCGGCACGTCTCGCCGACACGCTGCGACGGCGGGAAGTGTCGAGCGCCTGGGTGGTGGCGCTCGTGTTCGAGTCGCTGCCGATGAGCAGCGCGCGGCGCGCCGACGGCCCCCTGCGCACGCTGCTCGCAGCGCACGGGCTGGACCTCCGCCGCCGTTTCGTCTTTCCCTCGGGCGAGGCGTTCCGCGTGATACGGATGGACCCGCCCGCTACAGCCGAGCCGCCGCCCCGCGCGGACTGCCGGCGCCCGTCTGCATCCGGCGAAGACGAATACGACATTCACGCGCAATGCGCTTGCGAACGCAGCGGGCTCGACATCTTCGACCGTACCCTACGTGCCCGAGCCCGCGTTGTCGACGAACGTGGGCGCCGGCCTCATCTCGCGCTCGATCGATTCGACTGCACGCGCGGTCGATTGGCGCGCGTTGACGTCAGAGACGTAGGTGCGCGCGTCGGGAAGGCTCACAGCCAGCGGGCGCGCGACGGCAACCGGCGACCCAACACGTTCGCTCGAAATCGAGCCCGCGGTCCCGTAGATCGCTGAGCAGCGCTTTGCACACGGTCGCGTTCTCCGTGGTGCCCTCGCGGAGCGCGAGAACGTGCCTGTGCCCATCGATCGAGATCCCCGAGGCCAAGAGGATTACGTGGTCGCGGAAGTGCAAGCCGTCGATCAGGATCATGCGGACGTTGCGCGCCTCGAGCAGCGGCGCGAGCCACGCCGTCAGCCGCGCCTAAGCGCCACACGTCGTGTCCGGGCGCCGGGCGGGTTGCTGCTCGGCGTCGTCGTTGGGAGAATAGGAGAGGTTCAAGGAGGCGGCGAACGACGTCCGACGAGCTCGCGATGGCTTCACCCCGGTGCTTGATGCGCATCATCTACCGCTGCTGCCGGCCATGGCGCTGATCGCACACTCCTATGCGACCCCGCTCGGTCGAATGACGGCGCTACTGTCGGAGCAGGGACTCTGCCTGCTGGGGTTCGATCCGGGCACCAAGCGCCTGGCGCGCGAACGGGCCCAGGTCGAGGAGGCCCGGGGTCCGGTGCGGCGGCACGGCGGCACTGCAGTCGCCGCGCAGCTCGGCCGGGAGCTGGCCGCGTACTTCGCCGGTAGGCGACGCCGGTTCGACGTGCCGCTCGATCTGGTCGGCACGCGGTTCCAGATCGCGGTGTGGCGCGCACTGCTGGCGGTGCCGTACGGGGAGACCATCAGCTACGCGGCGCTGGCGCTCCGGGTCGGCCGGCCCGATGCGGTGCGGGCGGTCGGCGCCGCGATCGGCCAGAACAAGATCTACCTGATAGTGCCCTGCCACCGGGCGATCGGCAGCGACGGCAGCCTGACCGGCTACGGTGCAGGCCTCGCCCGCAAGCGCCGGCTGCTGGCGCTCGAGCGGACGGGGGTTATGCCCGATGCCCCGGACGAGCGCGCGGATGCCGAGCGCGCGCCGGCACCCGGCCGACGAGTGGCGCCGCCGGTGCACTGAGCTCGCTCGACCCGGAGCGCCCGCGTCCGCCACCCGATCCGCTCCGCTACCCACGCTCCGCGCTACCCGATGCGAAGAACGCACCCCGCAGAATCGCTGCTGATGTTCACCACCGTGGTGCTGTGGCTCCTGCTCGCGATCGTCACCGGCGCGATCGTCGGCAGTGCCTGCAGCCTCTTCCTGGGGGTGCTGTTCGCGACCGAAGGGCGGCTCTACGACGCACCCTGGAGGCTCCAGGCAACGCTCCTCGTGGCCGGCGGTCTGGCCAACGGCCTGCTGCTGCACCACGCGCCCCGTCTCGACTCGTCCGGTCTGCGCGACGAGCCGATCGTCGCCGTCAACGAACAGAAGGGCCGCATGCCGCTCGCGCGGATCTGGGTGAAGCCGGTGGCGGCGCTGTTCACGCTCGGCTGCGGCGGCTCGGCCGGCAAGGAGGGGCCCTGTTCGCACATCGGCGCCGGCGTTGCGGCGGCGGTCGGCCAGGTGCTGCAGTTGAACGCGGAGCTGCGCAAGCGCCTGGTTGCCTGCGGCGTGAGCGCCGGCTTCGCGAGCGTCTTCGGTACACCCATCGCCGGCGCCATCTACGGCGTCGAGATGCTGGCGATCGGACGCATCCGGCACGACTTCCTCTTCCCGGGCATCGTTGCCGGCGTCACCGCCTTCGTCGTCAGCCGTTCCTGGGGCGTGCCCTACCCGGAGTACCGCATCGCGTTCGACCCGCGCTTCACCGAGTTGCTGTTCCTGAAGACGGTGCTGATGGGGGTGCTGTGCGGCGTCGTCGCGGCCTGGTTCGTCGAGCTGCTGCACCTGGCGCGGCACGCCTTCGAGCGGCTCCGCGAGTACTGGCAGCTATGGCCGCCGCTGGTGCCGGCGGCCGGCGGCGTGGTGCTGGCGCTGCTGCTGGCGATCGTGCCCGCCGACTACCTGGGTCTCAGCCTGCCGCTCATGGACCGAGCGCTGCAGGGCGCACCCGTGGCCTACCTCGGCTTCCTGTGGAAGACGCTGCTAGTGGCGGTAACGCTGGGCTCGGGCTTCTATGCCGGCATCGTCACGCCGCAGTTCGTGATCGGCGCCGTAACCGGCGGCGCCTTTGGACCGTGGCTCGGTCTGGAGCCGGCGCAGGGCGCCGCCGTCGGCCTGGTAGCGGTGGTGGCGTCGGCGTCGAACACGCCGATAGCCGCAGTGCTGATGGGCATCGAGCTGTTCGGCGGCGGCTCGACGCTGTATGTGGCCGGCGCCTGCGCCGCCGCGTACCTGATGATCGGCCACCGCAGCGTGTACCCGGCGCAGCCCCTGGCGTATCCGAAGGCGGCGTGGTTCACGGCGCCGGTCGACCAGCCGCTCGGGCACGAGAAGGTGCAGTTGTCGCGCGGCGTGCTGCATTGGCTCGGCGCCGTGCGCCGGCTGTTCACCCGCTGAACAACGCTACCGTCGCTCGCGTCCCGGTATCCGCCCGCCGCTCGTAACCGGCGAGCCGGCGGATGCCGAGAGGAAGGAACCCGCCGTCCCGCGAGCCTGGAGAAGCCGTCCGGCGGCTTCTCCAGGTACAGTATGAATATCAAGGTGCACTAAACGCTGAATCAAGGCTTAAATACGAATTGAATTCTTTACAATTAATAACGGTTGCTTGCACCGGAAAATTGGGTTTGCCGTCGCCATCACCGTCAACCAGATACGTTCCTTCCAAATTGGCATTCAGGCCTCGAGCAACAAGAAGCCCTTCCGTCGTATTATTTCCCGTCATATAATGCATTTGAATGCCCAGGGATATTGTCCCGTCTTTGTTGACCGCGGCGCTGCCTTCAACGGGAGTGGCTTCGGTAGTGTCGGCAATGATGCCAATCACAGGGGTGTATGCACCAACCTTCTTGATGGGTTTGAACGTAAGTTTCATTTGAGAAGGCGTGTATAAAAAAGAATAACAGACCGTCTTGGCGTGCACCGAGGTCGACAGCGACAGGAGGGCGACGGCAGCTGCAAGGCCAACAATCGACTTTTTCATGATGGGCTCCTTGAATGTGTGGAATGGCGTACTCCGCCGGGAACAGCACCGAATGTGACAAAGATCAAGTAGCCCGGAGCGGAATCGGCGCGCGCATGCCGGACACCTGGGAACAGCGTGGGGGGCGCCGGCCCGAAGGCTCGGCGCCGACCTTGGCCAGGATCGCTCTCCGGCATGCGCAGCAAAGCTCCCGAAAGATCCTGCCGTGAAGCGGCGAGCGGGGCTGCGGGCTAGGCGTACAGGCCCGGGAATCGTGACGCACTGGCGGAGAAGCCCGGGAAGATCGGTCCCATCGACGCTACGGCGAGCCCCATGTGCCGGTTTAGCGCCTCCGCCAGAACGTCGCGGAAGTCCGTCGTCACCTGGAGGTCTTCACCGATGTAGCGGTTCGCCGGGGCGAGTCCCGGCCAGACGCCGTTGCGGAGGAGGACGCGGCCGCCGGTGACGCCGCCGCCCATCGCCATCATGACCCCTCCGTGGCCGTGATCGGCGCCGTCGCCGCCGTTCTCGTCGATGCGGCGGCCGAACTCCGTCATCGCCAGGGTGAGGGTGCGGCCGAGGTCGCTGCCGAGATCGTCGCGAAACGCCTGCAGCGACGCCGAGAGCTCGGCGCCGAGCGCCGCGAGCCGCGCCACCAGGTTGGTGTGGTGATCCCAGCCGCCGATGCTGATGGCGATCACCCGCACCCCGATGTCGGCGCGGATCAGCGCCGCGGCGTCCTTGAGCGCCGCGCCGAGGGCGCTGCCGGCCGGATAGACGACGCTCGTCGAGGTGTCGACTCCGCCCACCTGGTCGAGCACTTCGAGTGCGTCGAGCACGGTCGTGCCGACGGCGGTATCGCTTGCCGTGCCGTAGCGAGCCGCGAGTGCGGCGCGCCGCTCGCCGGCCCAGTTCCCGGTCAGCGCGAAGCTCGAGATCGACGCGAAGGCGAGCGTCGGCGCCGCCCCCGCGAGCTGCGGCGAGGTCGCGTTCGCGAGGCTGATGCCGGCGATCGGCTGGTTGCTGCCGACGACGCCGAGGTAGCGGTTCAGCCAACCGTCGACGATCGACTTGTTGCCCGGCGCTCCATGATCCATGAAATCCTGCGCGTCGAAGTGCGAGCGCGACGGATCGGGGCTGCCGGCGGCGTGCAGAAAGCAGAGATCGCCGTCCTGGTAGAGCCCGTGCAGATCGCCGAACGCGGGGTTCAGCCCGAAGAAGCCGTCGAGCGGCAGCTCGGTTCCCGGCGGCACCTGGATCCCCGGACGACTGGAGTAGTAGAAGGGATCGCCCGTCGGCACCACGGTGTTGAGGCCGTCGGCGGCGCCGCGCTGGAAGATCGTCACCAGGACGGGATCGGGACCGGCAGCGCAGGCCCGGCGGAGCGACGGCGGCAGGAGGAACGCCGTCAGGCCGATGGCGGCGGACTGCAGCAACTGTCGTCGGGTGCAGGTCATCACCGTATGGCCCTCTCAGTGCGTCAGGAATTCCGGGCTCGACAGCAGGAGCGCCGCAGCCTGCGCGACGCGCGCCGGCGGATTCGGTTCCGGTAGCGCCTCGAGAAACGCGATGGCGGTGGTCCGCGTGGCGGAAGCCGGCGGCGCGACGAAGAACGCCCCGGCGAGCGCGTCGACGATCTCGGCGGGCGTACCGTCGACGATCGGATACGCGAAGGCGAAGCCGTAGGCGCCGCGGCTCGACGCCTCGGCGTCGTTGCAGCGCTTCACCGCCGTGCCCGGCGAGAGCCAGAAGCTCGACACGTCGGGATAGCCGGTAGGAGGCCCGGCATCGTAGAGATCCTCGCCCATGTCGGCGATGCGATTCCGCAGGTTGTTGGTGTTGAGCGCGGCCGGGCTCACCCCGAGCGCGCGCGCCAGGCTCGCGTAGAAGACGAGCGGCCGTTTGACCTTGGCGTGCCGGTATTGCGGGGCCGAGAGGAACTCCGGCGACATCAGGATCGTCTGCATCACTGCGCGCAGGTCGCCGCCGCTGCCGAGGAAGACGCCCGCCGCCTCGTCGACGAGCCGCTGCGGCGGCGTCTCCGAGACGAAGCGCATGACGAGCTTGCGGCTGATGAACTGCGCCGTGCTCGGGTGGTGCGCCAGGACGTCGAGCATCGTCAGGCCGTCCTGCATGCCCCCGTTTGCCGGGATGGACACGCCGATCACGGTCTTCGCCCCCTGATCGTGCTTTGCCGCGTTGAACTCGAAGCCGTCCGGGTTGTCGTAGTTCTCCTTCCAGCCGGTGAAGCAGCGAGCGAGCTCCTGGACGTCGTGCTCGGTGTACGGCCCGGTGACGCTCAGCGTGTGCAGCTCCATGATCTCGCGCGCGTAGTTCTCGTTGATCGCGCTGGCGCGGTTGCGGCGGTTGTCGAGGTAGTCACCCATCGCCGGCGATTTGGCGACGGCGACGAGCATGTCCTCGAACGACCCGAGCACGTGCGGCCGGAGCACGCTGCGGTCGTAGGGACCGATGTCGTACTTCGTCCGCCGGCTGGAACCGGCGGCGACGTTGAAGTGATTGAGCCAGAAGTCGACGAGCACCTCGACGAGCTGGCGGCGACTCATCACCGCGCGCAGCACCTTCGCCTGCTTGAGCTCGCGGGCGATGACGCCGAGACCCTGCTGCGGCGGCACGGGGTCGTTGGAGTAGTTGGCGCGCAGCTCCTGGTAGCTCATCGTCAGGCTCGGGAACTGCACGAGCTCGGCGTCGAGGGCGCTGTCGTCGATGGTCTCCGGCGCCAGCTGCTCGGCGATGTACTGGGCGACCCCGAGCGTCTCGATACGGGCGCGGCTCCACGCATCGGGACCATACCCGAGGCGGTTCAGCACGTGCTCCCGCAGCTCGGGCGACTCGCAGGTCAGGTTGGCGACGCCGTCGTCGGTGAGGTCGCAATCGATCGCCAGGGCGTCGGCGGCGGCGAGCGCCGTGAGGGCGCTGCCGCGCGCCACGCCCTCGGCGCAGGCTCCGAGGGCGGCGGCCGTCGCCGCACCGCTGCACGTGCCCGGAAACACCTGGCCGAGCGGCGCCGGCATGCCGGTGCAGCGTTGCGTCGTCCGCTCGCGCAGCTTCGCGGCTGCCTTGGCGATCTGGCTCCTCCCATCGGCCGCGACCGCAGCGATGAGCTCGTCGCGCAATGCTTCGGCCGTTGCCACCGGGCCGTTGCCGGCGCGTCGGTCCCGGCCCTTGAGCGCGTTCTTCTTCGCCGTGAGGACGACCTTCCAGATCGTCGAGAAGAGATCCGAGGTGTAGTGCAGGACGTCGCGCTGGCAGCGAGCGCCGTCGCTGTCCGTAGCTTCGCTGACGATGGCGGCGTCGAGGTCGCTGCCGAAGAGACCGCGCACGATGTCCAGGCCGGCCGCGCGCGCTGCGGCATCCACCGTCGCAGCATCGGTATGGCCGAACGCCGGCAGGGCGGGCAGCAATGACTGGCATCTCTTGAGGTCGCGGCTCTGCAGCGACGCCGTCTGCCGGGCGACGTGGCCGCGGACGTCGTTGGTGAGGCAGGCCTGCGCCGTCTGCGCCTGCGGCGGCACCCCGAGCCGCGTGAGCACGCCCCGCGCCGCATACTGGAGGCATGCGAGATCGGCCTTGTTCTGGCTCTTGGCGACGAGCGACGCCGCCTTGTTGACGTCGTTCACGCAGCGTTGCTGATCGCTGGTCAACGCCGCCGCACTGCCGGCGACCGGCCGCATGAGCAGGCCGGCCAGCACGGCCGCAGCCGGCAAGAGGATTCGCAGCCCTCGGCGCATGGCGTTTGGTTCCCGGAAATGGCGGGGTCGTTCGTTGTTAAAGGTGGCCGGTGCTGCGGTGTCAAGGAAAATCTCCGGCAGCGGCACCGCGGCACCGCTGGGTGCAGCGGCACCGCGGGGACGGCAGCGCCGCAGCGGCTTGACAGGGAATCGCGCGCGCAGCGATAGAAGATGCGACCGTCGTTCCGCGCCGATGTCATCCGCCGCTGCCCGATCGTCGCCGATCCTCCGCGCCGCCGCGTGTCGCTCGACCGCTACTGCGTGCCTCCTGCTCATCGTTGGCATGGTCGCTGCCCGCGACGCCGGCGCAGTGAAGATCAGCGCCGCGATCCCCGCGGGGAGAGAGATAAATAGATTCGCGCTGACAGCGGACGGAGCGACCGTCGTCTACGAGCTCCGCGAGACCAGCATGAGCCGCGTGGTCGGCCTCGTCGCGGTTCCGGTCGCCGGCGGCATACCCCACACCCTCGTCGATATCCCGCTCTCCGGCGCGCAGCGAAGGATCGATGGCTGGTCCATTACGCCCGACGGCGCGAGCGTCGTCTTTCTCTCCGACAAGGACGCTAACCAGGACCGCGATGACCTCTTTTGCGTCCCGATCGACGGCTCTGAGGCGCCGGTCAAGCTCAATACGGCGCCGGCGCCGAACGACATTGCCAGCTTCGTCGTCACCGACGACTCGACGCGCGTCGTCTTCGAGGCCTGGTGGACCAACGTCATCTACAGCGTGCCGACGAGCGGCGGCACGCCTGTCGCGCTCGCTACCGGCACCGGCTCGTTCCTGCCGCGCTTTCGCGTCGCGCCGGACGGCTCGCGCGTCGTCTACCCGTTCGACGACGGGATGGGGGGCGGCCGGCAGATCTACAGCGTGCCGATCACGGGCGGCAGCGCTACCAAGCTCAGCAGTCAGGCGGGCGTCTTTCTTCCGGGTGAGAACAGTCCGCTGGCGGCGCGCTACGCGATCACACCCGACTCGGCGAACGTACTGTTCTTCGCCGCGAACGGCCAGGAGCTCTGGATGACACCGATCGCGCAGGCGACGCCGACGCAGCTCGCCGGTCCGATTGCGATCTACTTCCCCGACTTCCTTCTCACCCCGGACGGCGCGACGGCGGTCTTCACGGCGGGCACGTACCCCGCATACAGCATCTACCGCGTGCCGGTGGACGGCAGCACGGCGGAGCAGCCGGTGAGCGGCGCCGGTCTGAACGTGACCGTCTCCGATTACCAGATGAGCGCGAACGGGCAGAAGCTCGTGTACCGCGTGTACAGCGGCGGCAAGGCCCGTCTGTATGCCGTCTCGCTCGCGGGAGGCGATGACGTCGAGCTGACGCCGAGCGTGATAGCGGGCAACGGTGCCTACAACAACTTCCGTATCGATCCGACGGCGGCGCGCGTCGTCTACGTTTCCGAGCAGAACACCGTGGGCGTGATCGAGCTCTTCAGCGTCCCGATCGGCGGCGGCGCAGCGACGCTGCTCAGCAAGAGCCCGATGCCCGCAACCGGCGACGTCGACCCGTTGAGCATCAGGATCGCCCCCGACGGCCGTACGGTGATCTTCCGCGCCGACGAGGACACCGACGGCGTGCTCGAGCTCTTCAGCAGCGGCATCGCGAGCGGCGGTCCGCAGAAGGTGCACCCGGATCTCGCGCCGGACGGCGACGTCGTCGAGGCCCTCTTCACGCCGGACAGTCGGACCATCGTGTACCAGGCCGATCAGGAGACGGACGGCCTCTTCGAGATCTTCGCGGTTGCCGCCCCGGAACCCGCGCCGACGCCGACGCCGATGGCGACGCGAACGCCGGTGCCCGAGACCGGCGACCGTTGCGCCAACTGCATCGACGACGACTTCGACGGCCTCGTGGACCGTGCGGATCCCGATTGCCCGCCGCTTGCGAACGGCGGCGGCGCCGGCGTCGCGGGGACAGCGGCGAAGTCGGCGGCGAAGTGCGGGAAGACGCTCGGCAAGCTCGGCACCAGCTTTGCGACGAAGCGCGCGAAGGCGCTCGCCGCCTGTCTCCAGAAGGCGTTCGCGTGCGTGCAGGCCGGGGGCGATGCCGCCTGCCTCGCCAAGGCCGGCGCGGCGTGCGGCAAGGTCGAGAGCGCGCGCCGGGCGGCGGTCGGGAAGATCGCGAGTGCTATCGGGAAGAGCTGCGGCGACCCGCCGGTTGCGAGCGCCGACCTCGGTGCGTCGAGCGGCCTCGGCTTCACGGCCGAGGCGGCCGGGTGCGCCGACTTCGGGGCTATGGTCGGCGACGCGGCCGGCGTGGCGGCGTGCCTCGCCGCCCGCCATGCGTGCCGCGCCGAGCAGCTCGTCGGCATGGAGATGCCGCGCGCTCGCGAGCTGCTCGCCGCGAGCGGCCGCGACCCAGAGCAAGAGGCGCCGTGTCTCCCGGACGGCGGTGGCGGCGGCGCCGCCGTCGACGTCAAGCCCGTGCTGAGGTGCCAGAAGGCGCTTGCGAAGGCCGGCGCTGCCTACGCCGCCGCACGCCTGAAAGCGGAGCAGAAGTGCGCGGACGGCGTCTTCCAGTGCGTGCAGGTGCAGGCTAACGACAGCGCCTGCCGCGCGAAGGCGGAGGCCAAGTGCGGGAAGCTCTTTGCGAAGCTCGCCGCCGCCGTGACGAAGCTCGACTCCGCTCTTGCCAAGGGCTGCACCGGCGTCGATCTCGAGGGTGCGGGCGGCCTCGGCTTCGCGGCGCGCAGCGCGGAATGCACGGCGCTCGGGACGACGACGTCGAGCGTCGCCGGCGTCGCCGCGTGCATCGCAGCGCAGCACGACTGCCGCAGCAATCAGATCCTGATCGGACAGACGCCGCGCAGCGCCGAGCTCGGCGCGGTGGCGCCGTAACCGCCCGGCGCCGCTACGTCGCCGGCGTCGAAGACCCGCCCGTTGTCCAGCGCATCCTGCGGCACCTCGGTCTGCCGACCGACACTCCGGTCCCCCGCGCCTGCTCGCCTACCGCCTGCGGTCGAAGACGACCTGGCGTTCGCGTTTCCCGCGTAGCACCCGCTCGATCGCCAGCAGCGATGCGGAAAACACCAATTCAGCCGCGGCCGTGAGCGCGCCCGCCTGCGCACGGGGGGAATCCTTGTGGGCCAGATAGCCCATCACCAGCACGATCAGGAACCCCAGCGAGGAGAACAGGAACAGGTCGTCGGTGATCGACTGCAAATGGTCGATCGACTTCTTGGCGGCCAGGATCGCCACCAGCGCCAGACCGATGCTCGCCTACGTGCCCTGATGCCGATCAGGATGTCGATGGAACGGTCTTCGGCTGGACGAGCACCTCGCCGCGCCCGGTCAAGGCCCGACCGGGTAGCGGCTGGGAATCGCGATCCGGTTCCAGGCGTTGATCACCACCGCGATCCACTCGACGGCTGCGATTTCCGCCTCGCTCAGGGCCGCGGACGCCTCCGCGTATACGGTATCGGGCAACTGGCCGTCGGAAATCCGGGTCACCGCTTCGACCAGCGCCAGCGCCGCGCGTTCCCGCGCATCGAAATAGTTGGTTTCCCGCCACGCCGGCAGCACCGCCACGCGGTCGGCGGATTCGCCCGCCGCCAGCGCGTCGCGCGCGTGCAGGCGCAGGCAGAAGGCGCAGCCGTTGATCTGCGAGGCATGCAGGCGCAGCAGGTGGGTGAAGCCCCTGGCCCAGCCCGCCGCCTCGGCGCGCGCGCTCGCCAGCCGCTCCAGTTCGGCGACCGCCGCGTACAGTTCCGGCGCGGCCTGCGACAGGTTGACGCGATCGTGCATTGCTTTTCTCCCGGTATTCGGCCCATGGCAAGCGCGGCAGACGGTACGCGCCTGTGCGTTCACGGAGCGTCGTGCAGGTAATCCCACGGTCCTGCCGCCGCCCGCAAACCGATGCGGTTATCCTGGGACCAGGTGAATTGGTCGCCTCCAAGGAATCCGACCGACCCCGCTACCGCCGTTACGGCTACGGCCAGCCGCTGGACGCGTACCTGTCCGCGAACGCCTCTTCGATTGTCGGCGAACTGGCGCGCCGCTCCTCGTTCGAGGTGACCCAAACCCAGACGTCGGCCCGGGAAGGCACCATCGCCCTACTCATGGCAACCATGGCGCCATGGCGTGAGGAGGGGCACCTGTTTCTCGAATCCGACGTTCCCCGACTGGACCGAAGGATCGATGCACGTCCTCGTGCTGAGGCAGGTCGTTTTCGTCATCGAATTCAAGGTCGGCTCGCGCGGGTCCAATGCCCAGGACCTGGACCAGGTCATCGACTACGCGCTGGCCCTCAAGCACTTCTCGCTAGGGGAATAGAGAATAGGGCGACCCTTTCGGGAAGGGGCGAATGTCCGAGAATCTTCTGATTACGTCAACGCGGCGCTAATCGTTCTTTCTACCGACTCGCCTTCGCGCGGAACGGGGAGGATCTTCGCAGCGGTCGCGACGATGTCGCCGCCGTCACCGATCACGACCGAATCGCCGAGCGTCGGGAGCCAGTCGTGAACCTCGCGGCACATGCGCTGCGGGTCGATCGGCGTGGCGTCACTGCTGAGCGCGGCCTCGACCTTCTTCATCCGCCGCCGTCTCGATCGTTCGCAGCTCGCCGAGCCGGTCGGAGAAGTCGAGCCGGAGGCCGGCGTTCTTCATCTCTTCGAGGAGCAGCTCGAAGCTACACGCGAGGTTTTCGACGAGTCCGACGTCCACGCCGTGGTTTATACCGATGAGCGTCGCGTCCATGTCGAGCTGGATGACCTTCGCGGACGCCGGAATCGTCTTTCCGAACACGAGCCGGAAATCGAGCTGCGCGCCTGCCAGAATGATGAGGTCGATCTGCTCCGCCGATCCCATGAAGACGTTCTTCGGGATCTCGAGGAAGGCCGGCCCGGGAATCCCGGAGACCGCGTGCCGGATGCCGGGCTCGATGTACTCGGGAATCCGCTTCGTGTCGTAACAGGCGTCGGCGGCGTGGACGGCGGCCTGCTCGTGGCGCACGTCGATGATGCGAATGCCCTCGTCGACGCAGCCGTCGTAGAGCGGCATGATGTAGCCGCCGGAGAGCGTGAAGACGCACTCGACGCCGGCCTTCTTGAGGGCCCGGGCCGCGAGCTTGCCGCCGTGGACGGGCATGGAGGACCTCGGGTGGAAGGGTCTCGAAACGGTATCACCCGCGTCTCGACGGGGTCAGCGCGGGCGGCGCGGCTGTGTTGAGGATCCGAGACGCGATACGGGCCGACGCCGGCGCGATCGCTCGGCTCGAGCACGAGAGCGCCCTCGTCCGCGACGACGGATCGCGGGTCAGGCTGCTGCGCGGAGCCTCGCTCTTCGATCAGCTCGAGCTGATGGGCGACGCCCGACTCTTCGTCGCGGAGGACGACGGGGCCGTCGTCGCCTGCGAGGCGGCGAGCGTGCACGACGTTCGCGTCGGAGGAGCGGCCCGCCGACTCCTCTACCGCCACCACGTCCGCGTTCTCCCCGGCCATCGCCGACGCGGGCTCAACGCAGCGTTCTCCGAGCGCGTTCTCGATTTCGCGCGCGCGGCGCGCGCAGATGGAGGCTACGTCTACGTCGACCCGCACAACGCCCTCGTTCGCGAGTGGCAGTCGTCGCCGAGCGGAGCGAGGACGTGGCGGAGCGCCCCGGCGTGGAGCGTCGCACCGGTGCGGGCGCTCTTGCGCTGCGACGCGCTCGCGGGCCAGGTCGCAGGGCGCCCGGCGTCGACCGCCGATGCCGGACGCATCGCAGCGCTCGTCAACGCCTGCCATGCGCGCGAGGAGATGTTCCTTCCCTGCGACCAGACGCGTCTTTCCCGCCGGCTCGGTCGGTTTCCCGCCGCCTACGGCTGGAAAGACGTGTGGATCGACGGCGATGCGGCCGTCGGGGTCTGGAACGCCCGCGAGCGCTGCCTGCGCGAAGCCGCGGATGGTGCGCTCTCCGAATCGACTCGCGCGTTCGTTCTCGACTACGGGCTCGATCCGCAGCGCGGCCTCGCGGACTTCGAGCGTCTGCTCCGGGCGTGGTGCCGCCATCTCGCCGGCGAGGGCGTAACGCACCTCTCGATCTTCACGTCGCCGGGGTCGCCCGGCGAGGCGGTGATCCGCGGCCTCGTCGAGAGCACCGCGGAGCTGCGGCTCCACAGCTCGGTCGCCGAGCCCGCGGACGTGGCCGGGCGGGGGGTCTTCGTCGACCACCTCCACTTCTGACCGCCCGGGACCGCACGGCCTTGCGCGGCGAAGATACCCTCGGCCTCGGTCGGGCCCGGCCCGATGTTCACCTTTTCGTCACCGATTGCGCCCGTTGCGCTCACCGTCGTTGGGAGAATAGGGCGAAGTTCGGGAAAGCAGCGGAGATCCGATAAGGGGCGATTCCGTTAACTGGGCGCTGATACCTCCGACCTCTTCTTCTGCGCGCTCGGCCTCGGGGGTATGCGCACGCTGGCCAGCGGAGGCCACCGCGCCTGAGTGCCGACGTGCACCGTGACCTCGGTGGAGACGAGGCCGCCGCGCTCATCACCCTCCGCGGGCGGGGCGGTCTCATGGCCCGCTCCACCCGCGGGGAGCCAACGGTCAAACTGCCGAACTGCCGAAGCCCGGGACGACTAGCGAGCGCACCGGAACCCGAGGCCGTTGTCCGCAGCCGACGGGTTGAAGCCGCCAAACACCGTGAAGACCCCGGCGAGCGTGCCGTAGCCCCAGAACCCGCCGCGGATCAACGCGCCCGGAATGTTGGCAGAGGTGCCAGGCCCGCTCGGCGTGCCGGCGCCGCCGAAGCAACTGTAGTCACCGCCCGGGAGCCCCGTCTGCGTCGTCCAGTCGGTGCAGTTGTTCCTCGGATCCGCCCAGTCCGCCACCCACTCGCCCACGTTCCCGATCATGTCGAACACTCCCCAGCTCGACTTGCAGCTCGTTCGGCTCCCCGTGTTCGACGGTCCTCCCGAGCTCGTGTTGCAGTCGTTCGGCCCGGGCAACGCCCCTGGATCGGGCGTCCCCGCCGCCGCGCCCTGCCACTCCCGGCTCGTCAAGAGCCGCTTCCCCGCCGCCAGGCACGCCTGGTCGGCCTGGAACCAGTCGAGGCAGGCGCTCGGGGCCACGCCGGGGATCGAGACCGCGTAGACGCCCGGCGCCGGCGGACTCGATCCCAGCACCGGCGTCCACTGCCCGCCCTTCGGGAAATTCGCCGGCAGGCTCGGGCTGCACGACGGCGACGGGCTCAACTGCGTCGCCCCGGCCGCCGTCAGGTCGGCGAGGGTCACCGTCCCCGCCCGCACCTTCCCCACCAGCGCCGTGTTGCCGGGCGGAATCTGCCACACGCTCGCCTCGTACGTGTCCACGCAGGTCGTGCCGACCAGCACCGCATCGGGGGGACACGTGGTGAGCGGACCCCCCACGCCAAACTGCGCCAGGTCGAGCACCTTCTCTCGCTTCTTGCACCCGGCCAGCCGTACGTACACCGCGCCCGACTTCTTCTGGCAGAGGACCGCGGCCGCCTGCACGCTCGCGGCGGCGAGCAGGACCGCCGTGGCGGCACCGAGCAGACGCAGGGCGATGGATCGCATGGTTCGACCTCCTTGCAGCAGCGACGGGTGAAGGCCCTAACACACCGCGAACTGGGAGTGAAAGATGTCGCCGTCCTCGATCACGTAGTCCTTAGAAAGCGTTCGACTCCTCGGCGGTGCACGTTGGGCCGTGCGCCTTCGCCGTGCGAGCGTAAGGACGTGCAGGCTGGGTCGGAAAAGCTCACACCCGGTCGGTCAAGTCGGCACACCCAGTCGAAGCTTAGCGGGCCGCTCCGACCTCTACATTGACAGAGTCGAAGCGGGCGTCTCCCGGACGGTACGACAGCAATTCGATGCCGATCGGCTCGCCTGTGGTTTCGTCCTTGATCAGGACGATGCCGTCGTCGAGCTCCGTGCATATCTGCGTGGGCCGGGGTTCTTGCCAGAACACCGTGAGCAGCTCGCGCTCGGGTTCGTACATCACCTTCACTCGGGCCATAGCCGTTCTCCCTCCTTGATCGCGTCGGTTCGATAGGCCGTGACGAGAAAGCCTCTGTCCCCGGCGTGTTTCGCGGCCGCCACGACCCAGCGATGTCGAGATCCGTCGGAACGGTAGAACAGCAGGATGGCCGGATCGCGGCCGCTCCGTCGTATCTCATCCGGCTCCCGTAAGGCCGCCTGGACGTCGAGAAGACGGTCGGCAAGGTCGGGATGCTTGCCGACGATCGTGTCCCAATATCGGGCGCTGACTTGCACCGAGAACCCGAGGGGCGACGCGATTGCAAAGAGATCTCGTGGGGCATCGCCGGTCGACATGAAATGTGGTCACCGTAGCACGGGTCCGGAGCCGCGGACACCAAGAAGCCTCTACTCGTAGGGATCGACCGACTGTGGCGCGTGCGCTCACGATGACGGATCGTCGCGAGCACTTCGACCGCGGGCGTCCGTGCCTACCGCCCGCGCGCCGCCAAGCACACCGTACTGTACCGGGTCATGCGGATGCATCTCGTGACCTTCCTGCGGGCGGCCGAAGAAGGCGGCGGCGTTCCGGCGTTCGTCGAGCGCGAATTCCAACAGCTCATCACGTGCGGCGTCTGGGCCCGAGGTTTTTCACGCTTCCGCTGCGACGCCTGTCACACCGAGCGGCTCGTCCCGTTCTCGCGCGAGGCCCGCGCGGTGTGTCCCAGTTGCGGCGGGCGTCGGATGGCCGAGCGGGCGGCGCACCTCGCCGATCATGTGCTTCCCGCCGTGCCCATCCGCTAGTGGGTTCTCAGCCTGGCGCTCCGCCTGCGCTATGTGCTCGCCTTCGATCCCACGCTCTGCCGGAAGGTACCCGCCGTCCACGTCCGCGCGCTCCGCGGCTTCTATCGGCGCCGTGCCCGCCGCGAGCGTCACCGGACGGAGCCTCCTCGGCGCGTCATCCGGGATGCGCGTCGGGCGGGTCAGGCGCACGACGGCCGTCCCGCCCGCCAAGGCTGCGTCACCCTGGCACGCACGCGCCGCGGGGTTCGATCTCCACCGTGGCCGCACCGTGCGCGCCGAGGACCGCGGTGTCCTCGAAAAACTCTGCCACTATCTCCTTCGTCCGCCGCTGGCCCAGGAGCGCGTCGAGCTCCTGCCCGACGCGCGCGTCGGCCTCACCCGCGCGCGTCCCTGGGCCGACGGCACGCGCGCCCTCGGCTGATGTACCACGGCACTCTCGGCGCTCGGGTGCGGCATCGCGCCGCCGCCATCGCACCGGCGGTCCCGCTGGAGCCCATGCAGCCGACTCCGGCACCGCCTCTCTCTCCGGCGACGGCCGCCACGCCACCGAGCCGGCCGTCACGCCGCGGATGGCTTCGGGCCGACTTGATGCGCCGCGTCTTCGAGATCGACGTCCTTGCTTGCGAATGCGGCGCCCGGCTCCGCTTCGTGGCCACCCTCGAAGACCCGCCCGTCGTCCAGCGCATCCTGCGGCACCTCGGTCTCTCGACCGACACCCCGGTCCCCGCTTCGGCTCGCCCACCACCCGCGGTCGGGGACGACCTGGCGTTCGCGCTTCCTGCGTAGCACTCGCCCGCGCGTCTGCGTGCCCTTTGAGTCCATTCGATATCGTTTCAAGGCGATCAATGTCGCGGTGCGGCTTGATGGAGCCGCTCGCACTATGCGACGTACCCCGGCACCGCGTCGGCGCGGCAGGACGTCCCGCTTACCGGTGGGTCGGGCCGCTACTCCGCCCCGTCGCTAGGAATAGGACGAACTTTCGGGAAGGGGCAAAGGTCCGATAATCTCCGATTCTGTCGACTCGGCGCTAAGCGTTCCTGCCGACTTCAGCTGGGTTAAACCGATGAGAGCCATATCGATCTGCACGATCGAGTAGTGGGACATCGAAAGGAAGTGGCATCCTCAGTATGATCACTGCGCAGTGATCATCGCTGAAGACATTACAAGCCGATTCCTAAACGTAAGATGAGGATGAATAACAGTACGCGGACCATCTTTAAGCTGTTTTTCGAGCGCGATTTGCACCTGTTGAAAAATTCTATCTGCGAGCAGTGCGACGCGCAGATCCGGCATCCTTTGCTCCCATGGCTGGTTGGCGAGAAATTTTCGGAGAGTGCCGAACGCATTTTGTTTGTTGGCAAGCCACATCGCGGCACTCCGGGCGAAATACTGCCTTCCGGAATGCTTGATCCTACGGATATGGTTGCAAATAAGCTGTGGGATATTAGTTGGCCCTATTGGAGTTATACGAGAGAGATTGCCAAAAATTTGTATGGCGATAACGCCCCTGACTTTATAGCTTTTACGAACTTGATCAAATGTACAAACGTAGGCGCCGATGATGGAGAGTCGACTTCGACAGACAAAACGACTAGGCGAATGGCCGAATGCTGTGTTCTTAAGTTGGGGGTGATCTGGAAAGAAATCGAGCGTCTTGAGGCCAGAACGATCATTTTCTACACCTACGGGCTGTTCCGAGAGATGCTTCAAGATATTCCGGTAGCGAGAAAAGAAACGATTCGAGAGACAACCCGACCAGGTTTGCACTGCGGACGAAAACCGCTCGGGTGGTGGGAACGTAGCTGCGAAACGGCTTGGACCGACAATTTTCGTGTGCTGGTGGTCGGGCATCCTGAGCGCATGCATCGCGCGGAGTTCGTAAAGCTGATCACCAATTGGATCCGGACCGACCCTTTATCTCAGAGCGCGCGCCAATAGACGGCATACCCTTTGGGTTTTGCGTTGAATGGGTAGTTCTGGCGGCGCTAATCGTTCCTGCCGACTTCGGCTCCGTTGCGCACCACGGACACCCCTACCCACGGCCGTAGAATTCGAAGTCATGCGGCTAGATGCCCGACGGAGAATAACTTGACCCCGTTGAAGTACGCGAAGCCGGAGCGCCTCTGGTTGAAGAATCATCCCGAACTGGACGAGCGCTGGCTCCAGGATCGTATCGGCGAGGACCCGTCGCTTCTTGGTCTCGGAGACCTCGTCTTAAAAGATCGAGAAAGACCGCAGCCCCGGGCCGGGCGCCTTGATCTTCTTTTCCAAGACGCGGAAGCGAGCAGGCGCTACGAGGTCGAAGTACAGCTGGGTAAGACGGACGAAGCACACATTATCCGCACCATTGAGTACTGGGATATTGAGCGGAAACGGTATCCCCAGTACGACCACACGGCGGTGATCGTGGCCGAGGACATCACTAGCCGCTTTCTGAACGTCATCGGCCTTTTCAACGGATTCATTCCACTCGTCGCCATCCAGATGAGCGCGATCAGGCTTGACGATTCAGTGAGCCTCATCTGTTCGAAGGTACTTGACGAGATGCGGCTCGGTCTTGTGGGCGAAGATGAGGAAGTACAGGCCGTGACCGACCGGTCCTACTGGGAGGCCCGCGCGAGTAAGCACACTCTGGCGATGGCGGATGAGATGCTTGAGGTGGTTCGTGCTCTCGATCCTGACCTCGAACTCAAGTACAACAAGTTCTACATCGGCCTTGCCAAGGGTGGTCAGCCGAACAACTTCGTCATCTTCCGCCCGAAGAAGGACTGGCTTCGGCTGGAAGTACGCCTGGACCGTTCCGATGAGACACAGGCGCAGCTTGACGGGTCCGGTCTCGACGTCATGGATTACGACTCTCGGTGGGGACGCTACAGAATCCGTCTGGCCAAGGGTGACACGTCAAAACACCGGGACGTTCTGGCGGCGTTGATGACGAAGGCATTCGGTGGCACCGCATAACAACCGGTTGCAGTGGACGGTCTGCCACGCGACCCGTCGCTGAACCGGAGCGTTAGGAGGCTGCTGAAAAGCTCACTCCGTGGTCCGAGTCTGGCGTTGAAGTGAGCGCCCCAGCCAACGAGCGGCGATGCGCGGCGAAGAGAGCCATCAGAGTTCGGCGGTCAGCTACGTTTTCGTGGAAGATCGCATTCCGGCGGATCACCCGCTGCGGGCGATCCGGCGAATGACGAACGAAGGACTGAAGCGCATGGGCCCGGCCTTCGACGAGCTTTACTCGTGGACCAGCCGGCCGTCGCTAGGAATAGGACGAACTTTCGGGTAAGGGCGCAGGTCCGATAAGCGGCGACTCCGTTTACTGGGCGCTGATACTTCTTATCGACTGACCTCAGATATCAGCCCCAGCACCTTCCGCGCCGCCGCCGGGATCTGCGTCCCCGGGCCGAAGATCGCCTGCACGCCCGCCGCCTGCAGCATCTTGTAGTCCTTGGGCGGGATGATGCCGCCGACGGTGACGACGATGTCGCCGGCGCCTTCCTTCTTCAGCTCCTCGATCAGCTGCGGCACGAGCGTCTTGTGGCCGCCCGACTGCGTCGAGACGCCGATCACGTGCACGTCGTTCTCGATCGCCTGGCGGGCTACTTCGTCGGGGGTCTGGAAGAGCGTGCCGACGTCGACGTCGAAGCCCAGGTCGGCAAAGGCCGTGGCGATCACCTTGGCGCCGCGGTCGTGGCCGTCCTGACCGATCTTGGCAACGAGGAGACGCGGACGCCGGCCGTGCGCGGCGGCAAAGGCGTCGACGTCGCGCCGCAGCGCCTGCCACTCGGCGTCGTCGCCGTAGGCGGCGCCGTAGACGCCGCTGATCGAGCGGACCTCGGCGTGGTAGCGGCCCCAGGCCTTCTCGAGGGCGCTCGAGATCTCGCCGAGCGTGGCGCGGGCGCGCGCCGCCTCGACCGCCAGCGCCAGTAGATTGCCTTTGCCGCTGCCGGCGGCGGCGGTGAGTGCGTCGAGCGTCGCTGCTACCTGCTGCGCGTCGCGCGTCTCGCGGATCTTCTGCAGGCGCGCTATCTGCGCTTCGCGCACTGCCTTGTTGTCGATCTCGCGGGTGTCGATCTCCGGCTCTTCCGGCAGCCGGAACTTGTTGACGCCGACGATCACGTCCTCGCCGCGGTCGATGCGCGCCTGCCGGCGGGCCGCGGTCTCCTCGATGCGCAGCTTCGGCATCCCGGCCTCGATCGCCTTGGTCATGCCGCCGAGCTTCTCGACCTCTTCGATGATGCCGAGCGCCTTGCGCGCCAGCGCGTGCGTCAGCGACTCCATGAAGTACGAGCCGGCCCAGGGATCGACCACCTTCGGGATGCCGGTCTCGAGCTGCAGGATGAGCTGCGTGTTGCGGGCGATGCGCGCCGAGGCGTCGGTCGGCAGCGCGATCGCCTCGTCGAAGGAGTTGGTGTGCAGCGACTGCGTGCCGCCGAACACCGAGGCCATGGCCTCGATCGTGGTGCGGACGATGTTGTTGTAGGGATCCTGCTCGGTCAGCGATGCGCCCGAGGTCTGGCAGTGCGTGCGCAGCATCAGCGACTGCTGCTTCCGGGGATTGAAGTGCTTCTTCATGAGCGTCGCCCACAGCAGGCGCGCGGCGCGCATCTTGGCGATCTCCATGTAGAAGTTCATCCCGATCGCCCAGAAGAACGAGAGCCGGCCGGCGAACTGGTCGATGTCGAGCCCCTTCGAGAGCGCGGCGCGCACGTACTCGAGCCCGTCGGCGATGGTGAAGGCGAGCTCGAGGTCGCACGTCGCGCCGGCTTCCTGCATGTGGTAGCCGGAGATCGAGATCGAGTTGAACTTCGGCATGTGCCGCGCCGTGTACTCGATGATGTCGGCGATGATGCGCATCGAGGGCGCGGGCGGATAGATGTAGGTGTTGCGGACCATGAACTCCTTGAGGATGTCGTTCTGGATGGTGCCGGAGAGCTCCTCCTGCGCCACGCCCTGCTCCTCGGCGGCGACGATGTAGCCGGCCAGCACCGGCAGCACGGCGCCGTTCATGGTCATCGACACGGACATCTTGTCGAGCGGGATGCCGTCGAAGAGGATCTTCATGTCCTCGACGGAGTCGATGGCCACGCCGGCCTTGCCGACGTCGCCGGTGACGCGCGGGTGGTCGGAGTCGTAGCCGCGATGGGTGGCGAGGTCGAAGGCCACCGAGAGCCCCGTCTGCCCGGCGGCCAGGCGCGCCGGTAGAAGGCGTTGGACTCCTCGGCGGTCGAGAAGCCGGCGTACTGCCGTATCGTCCACGGCTGTCCCGCGTACATGGTCGCCCGCGGTCCGCGCAGGAAAGGGTAGACGCCGGGCAGCGTGTCCATGAAATCCAGGCCGGCGACGTCGGCGGCGGTGTAGAGCGGCTTCACGTCGATGCCTTCGGGGGTGTGCCAGACGAGGTCGGCGGGGTCCTTGCCCTTGCGCTCCCTGGTGGCGATCTCGGTCCACTGCGTGAGGTCGGCGGTCGGCTTGGTCTCGGACATAGGGCGCCAAGATTGACCATCCGCTGCGGGCGTTCAACCGGCGCCGGTGCTGCCGCCGCGCGTGGTCGGCTGACCGGGCTGCTCGGGGCCGACGCGGTACGGCCGCATCATCTCGTTGTCTTCGTGCTCGATGATGTGGCAGTGCCAGACGAACTGACCGGGGTGGTCGAAGCGCGCTCGTATGCGCGTGACCTGTCTGGGATAGGCGGTCACCGTATCCTTGAAGCCGGTCTCCCAGGCCGCCGGCGGTGTGACGTCGCCGGTCGGCGTGAGCGGCAGGGCGAGATCCTCGCCCTCCTCGTCCTCGGCATCGGGCTCGAGCCTCTCGCGGTTCACGACGGCGAACGCCACCGCGTGCACGTGCATCGGATGTGCGTCCTCCGTCGTGTTGTAGAACTCCCAGACCTCGGTTGCACCGACCGCCGGATCCTCGGTCACCGGGTGCATCCATTCCAAATGTACGGGCCTGCCGTCCTTGCCGACCACGCCGAGGAGCGCCTGGAGCGGGCCGTCGACCTCGTTGTCGTTGGCGTCCGTACCGCTGCCGTTCTTCTCGATGAGGGCGAGCTTGCGCGTCACGGTGGCCTGCGGGAGGGCGGCGATCGCGGGGAGCACCAGGAACTCCGGCGGCGTGGTCGCATCCGCCGAGGTCGCCGCGACGATCCTGAACTGGAGGATCTGCCCGGTCGTGTCCGGGTCGGAAGGCGCGAAGTCCTCGCCGGGGGAACCGCCTGCGAACGGTTCCTCCGGTCCCAGGTTCCGCAGGACGTATTCGCCCTCGGCGACTGCGGTGAAGTCCACGATCACGTCGGCTCGTTCGGCGAGCCCCAGCGGGATCCGGTGGCCCGCCGCGGTGACATCGACCGGGGCGGCCAGGAAGCCGCCGTCGTTCCCGATCTGCCACACGCGGACGCCGCGGATACCGCTGAAGTCCAGGATCAGGAACCGCGACTGGCACCCGTTCAGGAAGCGGAACCGGTAGCGTCGCCGCTCGACCTCGAGGTACGGCCAGGTGTTGCCGTTGGCGATCAAGGTGTTGCCGAAGAACTCGGGGTTCCAGATCGGCGCGAAGCCCCCTTCTTCCGGAATGAACGGACCGGTGACGCCGTCGAAGAAGTCGCGCGCATCGGGATAGAAGAGGGACCCGTCCCTGTTGAAGGCGCGGTCCTGGATCGCGATCGGGATCTCGTAGTACGCGGTTGCGGCCGGGTCGTCGCCCTCCTGCGGCGCCGGGCCCGGGAGGACCGCCGGGGCGCCGCTGCGGCTGTCGCGTACCGCGGCGTCGCCGTCGGGGCCGCCGCGGACGAGGAAGAAGCCGGCGGGTCCGGCGTAGACGTTGAGGCGCGTTATCCCCAGCGCGTGGTCGTGGTACCAGATGGTCGAGGCGCGGTTGCCGTTCGGGTACTGGCAGATCGCGAAGCCCGGCCCCCACTCGACGCCGTGCGCTGCCGCCGCCTTCCGGGCGAAGAAGTCGTACCACGAGCCGACCGCGGCGTAGCCCGCGGGGATGTCGGTGGCGTCGGGGAGGAACCACGCTTCGGCGTAGCCGTCGCTCTCATCGCCGACGCCGACCGCGCCGTGGACGTGGACGACCATCGGCACCGGTCCGGTGTAGGGCTCGGGCGGGTCGTCGAAGATCGGGCGGGAGTCGCGGCCCGACTCGCCGCCGGCGGGATTCGCCCAGTGCAGCGTCGGGTCCACGGGCAGGAGGTGCGGAAGAGCCGTGCCGTCGTCGGCCTTGAGGTCGTTGATCCACTTGATCCGCGTCGGCACGCCCGCCGTGGCCTCGATCGTCAGCGACGGTGCGTTGTGCAGCAGCAGCGCCCCCTCGGCCATCGCGGTCACCGGACCGTAGCCCCACAGGAGGGTCTTCGGGTAGCCGGCGGGCAGCACCTGCTGCGCGAACTGTCGCAGCGAGATCTCGTAGTAGTCGATCGGACCGTTGGCGGTCTCGATTACCGCCGCTCGCGGCATCACCGGCGGGATGAGGAGCGGCGTCGTGAACTTCGGGATCGTCGCCGGATCGAGAGAGGCGGCCGTGGCAGCGGACGTCTTACCCGAGGTAGCGCACGCCGCCAGTGCGCCCGCGTATACCCACGAGCCCACCGTTGCGCTCCACTTGATGAACTCGCGCCGCGTCAGCATCGCCGATTCTCCGGCCGGGTGTCGCCGGCGACGGTCAGGGTCGCGGGAGGTTGGATGGTCGCATCGGTCGGATCGTCGGGAAGGGCGCATAGGCCGGGCCCCCTAGCGTTATTGAGAATGAGTGTCAATTTCCGCTGTAGTCGGCGCTGGGGGTGGGCACGCGTGTTCTTGCGCGCCGCAGCCTACGCTTGCGCCGGAAATTGCGGGCCGCGGGCGCGAAATCGTGCATGCGGACGCGATCGACGGCCGGGCATCGTCATTGCTGAGCGGCATGCGCCTGCGTTCATGGTGGAGCGGCTGGGTGGGACTCGTGCTCGTCGGCGTCGTTGCGACCGCGTCGCCAGCGGGCGCCGACAGTGTCAGCGCGGCGGGCGATGTCGTGCAATTCGTCCCGGCGCTGATGGGCCTTGGCCTCACCTATTGGTACGACGCCGACGCCGAGCGGCACGCCAGGGTCGAGGCGGAGACGACGCCCGCCACCGGCGACCGGAGCTTCGCCTACCGAGCGCTTCTCGGCCGCGATGCGACCGGCAGGCTGCAACTTCTCGAGTCGGGCGTGCTCACGGGTGCCGCGACGCTCCTCTTGAAGGCGACCGTCGACAAGAAGCGGCCGAATGGCCATGACCACTCGTTCCCCTCGGGACACACCGCCGATGCCGCGTTCGGGGCGATGTTTCTGCAGCGCCGGTATGGATGGTGGTACGGTGTTCCGGCGTTCGCGCTCACCGGGTTCGTCGCTTGGAGCCGTGTCGAGTCGCGCGAGCACTTCGCCGAAGATGTGATCGCCGGCGCCGGTATCGGCTTCGTGAGCAGCCTCATCTTCACGCGACCCTGGCACGGCGTCGAGATCGCCCCGACGGCGGGAGGAGGCACGTACGGCGTGGCGCTGCGCGCGAGCTGGTGACCTCGCTCGCCCGTACGACGGCGGGCTGCCGGACGCGCAAGCGGGCCTTGCGTGCCCGGCGCGGACGGCGGTCGCTGGTTCCGCCTCCCGGCGGCGTGGCGGCGCCGCCGGGCGTCAGGTTCCCGGTGCGGGCGACGGCGGGGGCGGGGCGGCATCGGAGGTTTCCGGTGCGTCGTCCAGCGTCACCGTCACGTGCGGCGGCGT
>MWST01000002.1 GCA_002050235.1 Polyangiaceae bacterium UTPRO1
TGCGGTCGAGGAGCGCCGTGACGACGGGGGTCATCGGATAGGGGCGGTCGGCGAGGTTCATGTACGAGACGCCGAAGCGCCCGTCAGGCGCGGGACCGGAGCCGGAGTCGACGAGCACCCGCAGCTCGGGGAGCGCGGCGTGGTCCCAGCGCAACACGATCCCGCCGGCGCTCGGGTTGGCGCCGATGAATCGCCACTGGTGCACCGTTCCGTCCGGCGCGACGTCGAGCAACGGCCGCACTGCATCGTCCAGCGGCGGGCGCGCCCAGTCGATGAGGAAAGGATCGGCCGTGCCGATCCGGCCCGAGAGGTCGGCGTCGGCGAGCGCATTGCCGTAGTGCAGGATGAGGGCCTCGTTCGTGGATCGGAAAGCCTCGCCCGCCAGCGTCTCCTGCGCCCGCGTGGCCGCGGCGTCGTCGCGCATGATGTCGCCGGAGTACCAGTATTGGAAGCCCGACACGGCCCGAGTTAGCTGCTTTTCGTAGCGGTCGCAGTAAGCGCGGCAAACCTCGGACGTCCACTCCGTCTTGTTCAACAGCGTCGCGACCTCGATGGCCTTGTTGACCGCGAGGCCGGTACCGACGGAGTAGATCGGATCGGCGAACGTGAAGGCGTCGGAGAGAAGGATGTAGTCCGTAGTCGCGGCCACATCGGCGCGGCGCGCGAAGTAGTTGCGGACGTGCAGGCGATTGAAGGACGAGGAGTGGTCGAGAGGCCGGGGCTCGAGGGTGTAGTTGGGGCAGTGCTGCGTGCGCGCGGTCTCGAACAGGTCTTCGCGGCTCACCTTACCGTGGCGGCTGACGATGCCGTAGCTCAAGACGGTCGAATCGAAGAGCGGGATCTCCCACGACCACGTCCCCTCGCGGATCTTGGTCAGCACCGTGGAGCGGCCTGGAAGCCAACCGGCAAGCTCGTCGCCTTCGAGCCGCCGGTGCGCACGAGCATCGTAGCGCAGCGTCCGCCAGCCACGCTCCGCGATGGCGCCGTGGAAGCGTTCGGGACGGTCTTCTTTGATGTCGAAGTATGCCCAGGTCGCGAACACCGGCCACAATCGTTTGGCGGTGCCGGCCGCCGAGGCGAGAACCATGGCCGGGCCGGAGCAGTCTATTATCTGTCGCCTGACTTCGTACTCTCCGGAGTCGGTGCGCACCCGCTTCGTAGCCAGATCGACGGCGAGCACGCGCTCGCGCCGCACCGGCACCTGCCAGGCATCGAGCATGAACTGCTCGAGGTCCTCGCGCGCCAAGTGCATGGCCACTCCGGCCTCGCCCTCCGGCAGCGGGAACGACGCCACCATGCCGTTCTCGATGAAAGTCGAGCCGTCCTTGGGAGTATACGACGCCCGCCGGCGGATGCCGGGCAGCAGCTCGCGCATGACCGGATGGCGAAAGTGCTCGGGAATGATCGACTCGCCGATCTTGTAGCCGCCCGGGTTGGGATCGACGATGACGGCGCCGGTGTTCTCGAGAAATCTCCACAGCACCATGCCGGCTTGGCCGGCCCCGATGATGAGGTAGTCGACGCGCTCCATGGAGTGTCGCTACCGATACCGCCCCGGGAGCTGCTACTGCTTGAGGGCCGACAGGTACGCCGCGATATGGGCGATGTCGATGTCGCTCAGCCCCTGAGCCATCGGCGCCATGATCGGGTTCTGGCGGGTGCCGTCGCGGAATCCCTGCATCTGAGAGACCAGATATTCGTACTTCTGACCGGCGACGTTCGGATAGATCGGCGCCACCGAGATGCCGTTGGCGCCGTGACAGGCGACGCAGGTCGCCTCGTACTTGGCTTTGCCGGCAGCCGGATCGGCGGCACGGGCGGCGGTAGCGGCAAACGCCGCAGTGATCGTGATACTGGCGATGACAATGGCCTTGGTCATGGTCTCTGCTCCTCTGAGGGTGCCGGTAGGCGAAAGGTCAGCGAGTCGGCGCCGGGGCGGGACGGTACAGCGCCGCCCACAAGGCAATGGTTGGTACCAGCGTGCCGACCCAGAATCCGCCCCAGAACGCCAGGTTCGGCAACGTCGAGAGCGGCAGTAGCGACAGCAGGCCGAGCGCGACCGCCAGCACGATGTTGACGCTGCTGAACCACGGATGGGCATCGCTGCGGCGCGCCCAGAGCGCCATTACCAGGATGACGGCCGCGAAGGCGGCCAGCGGCAGATAACGGTGCTCGACCCACGTCGGACGCAGCACCGTGGCATAGAGCAGCACCAGCCCGGTCACGGTATTGATGATGTTCGCGATCATTGGTTCGATTCCTGTTGGTCGTGCAAGCGTTCGAGATAGCGCCAGGTGACCGGCGGGATCACCGCATAGACGAGAGCGCTGGCGAGGATCAGCAGCTTCCAGCCGACGTCGAGCGGCGTCCGGACGGCGATCGTCAACGCGATCACGAAGGCCGCGATCCAGCACGCGCCGCCGGCCTGGATCAACCCCGGACGCGTCCACAGCCGGCCGATGCTGTAGAGGCCGCCGTAGCCGCCCCCGGCCAGCGCGAACAGGCCCATCAACGATGCCGTCTCCAACAATGCGGCCGGAGTCATGCCGCCACCGGCTGCGCCTGTGCCGCCGGCACGCGCTTCGGCGCCGTCAGCAGGTCGTAGACGAGGACGACGTATCCGCTCACGAAGACGACGCCGAAGAACATGCGCGCGTACATGCCGGACTTGAACCAGGGATTCTCCGAGGCGCTCGTGAACGCCATCAGCGTCGAGCCGCCGATCGCGCGCTCGAAGAACGCCTGCGCCATGCCGGCCATAAGCAGCGCCATGACCATGCCGATCATACCGAAATTGAGGAGGCCGAAGCCCCACTTCCAGGCCCGGCCGGTCAGGACGTCGACGCCCGACACCTGCTGCTTGGCGACGTACAGCACCGCAATGACGCCGCACACGTAGGCGCCATAGAACGCGAAGTGGCCGTGGGACACCGTCCATTGCGTGCCGTGCGAGAACAGGTTGATCTGCGGCAGCGTCATCATGAAGCCCCAGATGCCGGCGCCGATGAAGTTGCCGAAGGCCTCTGCCGTGATCCAGTAGAACGCCGGCTGGTTGTTGGTCTTCATCCCGTGCGAACCCGCGTCGTAGATGGCGTGCACCACCATGCCGAGCAGCGGCAACGGCTCCAGCGCCGAGAAGAAGCCACCGACGCTCAGCCAGTACTGCGGCGTGCCGATCCAGAAGTAGTGGTGGCCGAGGCCGAGGATGCCGGCGCCGAGCACGAGCATGACCTCGATATACAGCCACGCCTCGACGATGCGCCGTGACGTGCCGACGACGTCCATCAGCACCAGCGCCATCACGCAGCCGATCAGCACCTCCCAGGTGCTCTCCACCCACATGTGGACCAGCCACCACCACCAGTACAGGTCGACGGACATGTTGGTAGTGGCCGGAAATGCGTCGAGGTAGACGGCCAGCAACGGAATCAGGTCCAACACCAGCACCCACATGATGCCGGTCATGCGGCGCGCTTTGATGCACGTGGCAACGACGTTGTAGGCGAACACCAGCATCACGACGACGATGCCGAGGGCCGCCCAGCGCGGCGCCTCGACGTACTTCCGCCCCTGGTTGATGAACCACAGCGAGAACTGGTTGGCGCCGCCGTACTGAACGAAGAGGAAGACCACGGCGACGACTGCGACGGCAGCGCAGAACACCCAGAACACCAGCTCGGCGAGCCACATGCCCTCGACTTCGCGGCCGAGCTCCTTCGGCAGATACCAGTAGACCGCGCCGAGAAAACCCATCAGCAGCCAGATCACCAGAGTATCGATGTGCATGATCTTCGACATGTTGAAGTTGAACACGTTGAAGAGCAGCGATGGATACAGGTAGTACAGCGCCGACAGCAGGCCGAACAGGTTCATCACGCCGAACAGGGCGATGGCGGCGGTGTAGTAGCGCAACGACAATTTTTGAGAACGGTACACGGACTGGGCTCCTACGGTTGTTGGCCGCTCGGGCCGAAGTTGGCGGGAAAGCCGTTGGTGTCGATCGCCGACAGCCATTTCAGATAGGCGACGGTGGCGCGCGCCTCGTCTTCGGTGAGCTGCAGGTTCGGCATCGCCCGGGTCCAGGTGGGATATTTGTCCGGGTGCATCAAGAACTCGACCATCGCATCCTCGCGCGTGGCCTTGCCGGTCATCGGCATCCAGATCTGCTGCCAGGCGGGGTCGAGCCACGCCTTGGTCAGATCCGGCGCGTAATACGCGCCGTTGCCGAAGATGGTGTGGCAATCCATGCAAGCGCGGCTTTGGATGACCAGCTTGCCGCTCTCCATCAGCGCCGTCGCCTCGGCTTCGGTCACGGCCTTGCCGAACAACGGCTCGGGTCCGCCGATCACCGGCACCGAAGCGTTGCGCGACCAGTCGAACTCGTAGCCGATGCGATGATTGATGACGTCGTACTTGGGAACGTTGGCGCCACCGACGCTGATGACGCGCATGCTGTCGATCGACAGGAACGCCAGCACGATCAGCATCACGAGCGTGGTGCTGATGGCGCCTGCCCGCCAGAAGGACGGATCCTCTATATCCACGCACTTCCTCCTGTCACGAATGTCCGCGGTTGCGGCACAGTCGAGGCCGAACCGATCGAGGCGACGATAATGGGGCCGGAGTATGTCGGTCGCTGCAACCTACGTCAAATCTTTGGGCGCGTTCCGATCCTCGCACGGCGCCGCAGCGCTCGCCGGTCCGCGCAGAATCTCCACGAGCGTTTCGATCACCGCACGTACGCCGTCGCCGCCGTTGGCATCGAGCGGATGAAACTCGACCCCCACCGCCGACCGCTTGCCGCGAGCGCCGATGGCGAAGCGCAGCTCGACACCGGCTTCGTTCGCACCGCGCACCGCCAGCACTGCATCGACGTCGGTAGACCAGCGCAAGGGCTCGACGCGCCAGCCGGGCACGACGAATCCCGCCGCTACGCGCTCGGCGAGCAGCGCGACGCGCTGGCGTCCGCGCAGAATCATGGAGTCAGTCACGGCACGAGGGGCGAGGGTGGGAACGCAGCCGTCCTCCGGCGCCTCCGCCAGCCGCGCGTGCACCCATTTGAGGAGCGTCGCGAAATCGTGCTCCGGCACACCGGCATCGACCGCCGCTTCGACGTCATAGGCCGCGCAGGTGATCACGGGAGAGCGCCCGCGGCCGGGTGCCGTGAACGCAACACGCGCTCGTCCGCCCGCAGCGTGCAGGAAGGTGAGGTCGACCCGCCGGCTCCGGTCCTCGCTGCGCTCCCCTTCCAAGCTCCAAGCGGGAGGCAGGCCGGCCCCGCTTCCCGCGTCGAGGGCGGCGCGCAGCGCCCGGAGATGCGGCGCCGCCAGCAGCACGAAGTTTCGCCGCTCGGGATCCATCGCCAGGAGTGCTGCCCGGCTCACGGGCCGGAACTCGCCTTCGCCATGCAGTTGCAGATAGACGCGGAAGATGCCCGTGCAGCGCGAGCGGAAGACGCAGTCGTCGCAGCCAGGGAGGTACGTGCGCAGTGAGCCGTGCCATTCGTACTTGTTCATCGCCTCTTCGAGCCCGACGGCGTCCGCCGACTTGGTCACCGTCTCCTGCCCGCCATGGTGGATGCGCGAGCCCCATTTCGGCAGGATGCAGTATGGTAGGTTGCCTATGTTCACGTCGAAGTCCGGATTCCACCGGTCGAAGCGCGCCAGCATCTCTGCGTAGTACGGCGCCATGTCGGAATATCGCGGCATGATCTCGCGCAGGTACGCATGATCGCGCTCACCCGTGCTCTCGGGCCTGACGATGTCGATGTGCAGCTGGCGGACGCCGTACTCCTGCAGCAGCGCCGGGTATTCCGGCAACGATCGATAGCTGCGCTCGTTGACGCACATGTTCGCCGTGACGAGTTGACCGCGGCGCCGGAGCTCGCCGAGGCCGTGGAGGATGCGGCGGAACGAGTCGGGACGCTCGGTCGTCGCGACGTGAGCCTCGTTGGTCGCGCCCTGGATCGATATTCGCCATTCGAACCGTCCGAGGGCGACGACGGAATCGATGAACCCCGGCTGCGGGAACATGACGCCGTTGGTGAAGATCACGATATGCTCGAAGCCGAGCTCCACGGCTTTGCGGAGCGCGTCGAGGAAGCGCTTGTGGGTGGTCGGCTCACCGCCGAGGAACGTCAGATGCCACGCCCCCGCGGCGCGCGCCGCTTCCAGCGCGTCGACGATCGGCTCCAGCGGCACCGCGCGCGCGATCTTCATCGCCGTCAGCTGGCCGCTGGAGCAGAACACGCAGCGGTTGTTGCAGAGATGGCCGAGCTGGATCTCGAACTTGTGCCCGGAGCCCGAGGTGGTGACCGTCGTCGCGGCGCGGCGATCGGCGTCGCTGATGTGCGTACCCGCGGCCATGCGCGCGAGCGGATGGTAGTGCGTCATGGCTAGCGCTGGCAAGGACGTTCCGCGGCCGGCGCCTCGGCTCTTCAAGAAGAGGATCGCGGACGCCGAGCCGATCGTGCCGGAGAGCGCCGCCCTCTTCCGCTTCGGCGAGCAGTGCAACAACGACTGTCCGATCTGCAGCAATACCGGGCAGGAGTCCCTCTTCTTCCATCCGACCGAGACGCTCCTGCGCCGCGCCGAATTCCTGCGTCGCTCCGGCTTCCGGCGCGCGGTCGTCACCGGCGGCGAGCCGACCATCCACCCCGGGTTCTGGACGGTAGTGGAGTACCTCGCCGCCGCCGGCTTCTCCTGGGACATCAACACGCACGGCCGGAGCTTCGCCAAGGAGGGCTTCGCGCACCGGGCTGCCAGCGTCGGCCTCGAGCGCGCCATCGTGTCGCTGCACTCACACGTACCGGCGACGAGCGCCGCCATCTTCGGAGTCCGCGAACAGGCGCATCACGAGGCCGTCGCCGGCATCGACCGCCTCATCGATGCCGGGGTCGCAGTCATGCTCAACTGCGTGCTCACCCGGCTGAACCTCGACGAGCTCGACGACTACCTGCGCGCCGGCAGCGCCCGCTATGGCGGACGCGCGGCCTTCAAGTTCGTGTTCCCGTCCACCGTCGGCAAGGGCGGCTCATGGCCCGGCATCGCGACACTCCGCTACACCGACGTCCAGACGATCGTCCGGAGCCTGCGCACCACCGCGCGCGTCCTCGGTGCCACCATTCTCTTCGAGTCGTTTCCGAACTGCGTTCTTGGCGATCCCGAAGCCACGAACCTCGGGCGGTCCGGGTTCGGAGAGACGCACTACCTCGATGATGCCGGCGGCGACCGCATCTATTCGATGCGCCACATCGAGGCGGAGCTCTCCGTGTTCGCCGAGGTGTGCCGCCGGTGCCCCGCCCTGCGGCGCTGCCCCGGGGTCTCGCGCCTGTACGCCAAGCGCCACGGCGTCGACGAACTGGTTCCGTTCGCCGCGGCCGTCCACTCCCCCGAAACAGTGCCCGGCCCGCGGCAAGGTGCCGCCACGACGCCGGCGACGCGCGCCAATTCCTTCAATTACGTGCGCACCGAGACCGCCGTGCCGTGGACGACCGAGGCGTCGGCGTGCATCGCGCATGCCCGGAGCGGCGACGCGAGTCCCGTTCGCCAGCTCTGGCTCGTGGAGGTGGATCGCCTCGTCCGCTACGTCACCGACACGGGCGATTTCACCGCCGCGGAGATCCGGCACGTGAAGTCCGAACTTTCCCACCTCTTCGTCGACTGCGCGGCCCCGGGCGTGCTCGACGATTTCGAGCACGGCATGCGCCGAGTGGTCGCCGATCCGCTCTGCGCCTCGTGTCCGAATCACTCGCGATGCGGGCACCGCTTTCGCGTCGTCGACGGGGAGCCGTTCGCGTCCGAAGAGGCGCGAATAGTTCGCCACCTCCGCGGACTTCGCGGACGGGTGCTCGACGTCGGTTGCGGCGAGCAGCTCTACCGCGAAGAGCTGGCGGCGCTCCTGCACGCGCGCGCGATCGAGTACACGGGTCTCGACCCCGACCAAAGGAGCCTCGCCCGACTCGGCGCGGCGCTGCCGGACGCGCGCCTGCGCGTCGGCGACATCGAAGGCTACGACGACACGCCCGCGAGCTACGACCACGTGCTCTGCCTGCGGGCCTTGAATCACGTCCGCGACCTCGACGCGGCGCTGGCGCGGATGTCGCTCCTCCTCACACCGGGCGGCTCGCTCCTGCTGGTCGAGATGACCCCCTTCGCGATGCTCCGCCGCGCCGAGCAGGTGGCGGCAGCCGACCGGGCGCCGCGCGCCGGCCACCAGCATTTCCGCAACCTCACGAGCACCGACGTCCTACCCTACGTACACCGCCACGACCTGCGCATAGTCGAGCATCGTCCGGCGACGCGCGCCACGAGCAATCAATGGATCCTCCTCCTCGAGCGCTCCTCACCCCCGGCGCTTCCGGGCCGATGACCTACTCGGCGACCCCGCACGGGCTCGTCTGGCTCGCCGCCGTCGCCGCCGCGCTCGTCCTGATAGCGATCGTCCTCGACCGCTGGACGCAACAGCGCCGAGCGATCCGCGGGCTCGTGATCGCCGGCGGCGCTTGTGCGCTCCTCGGCGGCGGGCTCGTCTTCCTGCTCGTCACGCCGGCCGACGTGCCGACGGGATGGATCACCGTCCTCCAGGAGGGCCGGAGCGCGCGGAACATCCGGCAGCTCTACGGACTCGGTACGCACGCCGGCGCCGGGTTCGACGCGCTGGTCGGATTGGTCGGCGGACACGGTCCGACGACGTTGCCCGCCGTGGTCCGCATGAACCTCGCCCTCTTCGCAGTCGACACCGTCGTCCTCTTCTTCCTGGCGCGCCACGTGCTGTGCTCGTGGTGGGCGAGCCTGGCGTTCGCTGCCGCCTACACCTGCAATCTGAACACGATCAACGCGGTCTTCTCGGAAACGCCGGCGATGCTGTGGACGCTCCTCGTCTGGCTCGCACCCACCGCGGCCGCGGTGGTCGCGGATGGCGACGCCGCACCCCGGCTGCGCCGTCTCGCTGTAGCGTGCCTGGGCGTACTGGTGGTCCTCGCGACCGGCGTACGCACCGAGGCGCTCGTACTCGGCATCCCGGCGCTCGCGATCGCGGTCGCTTGCGTCGTCGGGGCCGAGGGCCGGCTCCAGAGCGGCCTCGACAACGTCGGCGACCGGCTGCGCACGATCGTTGCCGGCCCGTTGCCGGCGTTCCTCGCCGCCGCCGCCGCTCTGCTCGCCCTCGAGTACCTGCCGATTACGGACGCCTGGCGCTACCCCATGGCTGCTCTGCGACCCCTCGACTTCTCGTTCCTGACCTGGCTCCAGGCGATCGCACTGCTCTTTCCGTTCGCGATCGTGGTACTGTTCGTACTCGGCCTGGTCCACGGCGTGCGGCGATGGTTCGCTTTCCTCCTGCTGCCCATCAGCCTGCTGGTGCTGCTCAAGGTCTACGCCAGCGCCTCACACGGAGCCTTCCTCGACAAGTTTCGCTACCTGGCGCTCGTCACCCCGTTCGTCCTGCTTCTCGGGCTCTTCGGCTTTCGCGAGCTGTCGTCCTGGGCCGAGCGGCTGGCCTGGCCGGCGTGGTGGAAGCGCCTCGCGGTGCTGCTGCTGGTCGCTACCGTCCCGGCCTGGAACCCATGGCAACGGGAGCTCTTCGGCCGGCGCCAGGAGCTTCCCGGCGTGACCACGGCGGCGCCGTTCCTGGCCCGCAACCAGCAGACGGAAGTGCGCTACCTCCTCGACCTCGTAGCTCGCTATCCGGACTGCGTCTTCATCGCCAAGACCTCGCGCGCCGAGAGCGCGGCGGACGTCCGCATCGGCTACCGTTGGCTGGTCTTCGGAGGGTCCGTCCGCCGTCTCGTCGAAACCGAAGGCGCCGGTCCGGCGGAGCGGATCGCGACCGAGCTCGCACCCGACGCGCCGTGCGTCCTTTTCTATAGGAGCCTGGATTGCGATCTCGCGGAGTTCGGCGACTGCACGGCGGAGACCAGTGGCCGCATCGCCCTCGAGGAGCGCGTCCTCGAAAACCTCCCCTATAGCGAGATCTACGAATACGGCGCGCATCGTCCCGAGATCCGCCTCGGCGTCTACGCAGTCGGCGGCGGCGACGGCTACGCCGCGCCATGGCCGCATGACAGGCCGCGCAATGGACGTTGACCCGATCGGTCCCGCCGTGAGACGTTCGCGCGTCTCGTGGAAAAGCTCGGCCCACAGGCGGCGTCGCACCGCGAGCGGACGCCGGTGCGAAAGCGGCGCGCCGCTCCGGCGGAAGCTCCGGCGGCGCCGTCGCCGCCGGCTCCCGGGCGCCGGGAGCTCCTCCCGCTCTCGCGGCCGTCGATAGGCGACGCCGAGATCGCTGCGGTCGTGGCCGTGCTCCGCTCGGGCTGGCTCACGAGCGGCCCTCGCGTCGCCGAGTTCGAGCGCCTCTTCGCCGCGACCGTCGGCGCACGGCATGCGGTCGCTCTGAGCTCGGCGACGGCGGGCCTGCACTTGACGCTTCTCGCCGCCGGCATCGGTCCGGGCGACGAAGTGGTGACGTCGCCGCTTACGTGGGCCGCCACCGGCAACATGATCCTCGCCGTCGGCGCCCGGCCGGTGTTCGCCGACGTCGACCCGACGACCCTCAACATCGATCCGGCCGCCGTCGAACGCGCACTCAGCGAGCGGACGCGGGCCATCGTGCCCGTCCACTTCGCGGGGCAGCCGGTCGACCTGGATACGCTACGCGCCCTCGCAGCGAGCCACGGCGCGGCATTGATAGAGGACGCAGCGCACGCTCTCGGGACGACCTATCGCGGGCGGCCGGTAGGCGGCGGCAGCGCCGCCGCGGTCTTCAGCTTCCACCCCGTCAAGGCGATCACTACCGGCGAAGGCGGCATGGTTGCCACCGACGACGCCGACTTCGCGGCGCGGCTCCGCCTCCTGCGCTTCCACGGCATCACCCGCGACGCCTGGAAACGCTACGGCAGCCGCGGCCACCCCGACTACGAGGTCGTGGAGCTGGGCTACAAGTACAACTTGACGGATCTCCAGGCGGCGCTCGGGATCGCACAGCTCGCACGCCTCGACGAGTTCGTGACCGCGCGGACCCGCGTCGCCGGATGGTACGCTGAGCGCCTGCGGCACGTGCCCGCAGCGGCGATGCTGGACCCCGTGTCCTACCCGGCGCGCCATGCCTGGCACCTGCTCGTCGTCCGCTTGCGGCTGGACATGCTTCGCGTCGACCGCGACGCGGTGATGGAGGAGCTCCTCGCTGCGAACATCGGCGTCGGGCTCCATTTCAAGGCGTTGCACCTCCACCGGCTGTATCGCGACCGCGCCGACGCCGCGGCGCTTCCGCACGCAACCGCGGCGTCGCACGCGATCCTGTCCTTGCCGCTCTTTCCCGCGATGGTCGAAGACGACGTGCGCGACGTGGTCGACGCCCTCGCGGACGTGCTCCACCGCCATGCGGCGTGAGACGGACGGATCCGCCGCCGCCGGCGGAGCGGCCGGCGGCGAGCCGCCGGCGGTCTCGATCGTCGTCCCCGTCTTCAACGAGGCCGCAGGTCTGGCGCGCTTCGACGCTCGCCTCGCCGCTGCCTGCGATCGCCTCGACCGGTCCGCCGAGGTGGTCTACGTCGACGACGGCAGTCGCGACGGCTCGCTCGAGATCTTGACCGCCATCACCGCCCGCGACCCGCGCGTGCTCGTGGTCGCGCTGGCCCGCAACGTCGGGCAGCACGCCGCCGTCCTCGCCGGCTTCGCTCACGCGCGCGGCGACGTCGTCGTTACCATCGACGCCGACCTCCAGAACCCGCCGGAAGAAATCCCGCGCCTGCTGGCCGAGATCGACGCCGGTTACGACGTCGTCGGCACGCGGCGCGCGGCGCGCGTCGATCCGTTCTCGCGCCGGGTCTTGTCGGCGACGGTGAGCCGTCTCGCGTCGCGCGCGGTCGGCGTTCCCATGACCGACTGCGGCTCGATGCTCCGGGCCTATCGCCGCTCCGTGGTCGATGCGGTCGTGCAGCTCGCCGACCGAGCGCTCTTCATTCCGGCTCTGGCCGCATGGGTGGCGGCGCGTCCGACCGAGATCGCGATCACCCACGGTCCCCGCGTCGCCGGGCGGTCGCGCTACTCGCCGTTGCGATTCATGCGCCTCGGCTTCGATCTGATGACCGGATTTTCGCTGCTGCCGATCCAGCTCGTGTCGCTGGCGGGCATCGGCGTGTCGCTCGTCGGCACCGGCTTCGGAATCTACCTCCTCTTCCGGCGTCTGGTCCTCGGACCCGAGAGCGAGGGCCTGTTCACGCTCTTCGCGATCCTCTTCGTCTTCCTCGGCCTCCTCATCTTCGCCGTCGGCCTCGTCGGCGAGTACGTAGGGCGCATCTACGCCGAGGTGCGCCGCCGCCCCTCGTACGTGGTGCGCGCCGTCTACGGCGCCTCGCGAGCCCGGAGCGCGCCCGACGCGGCGCAGGAACCCGCATGCCCATCGTCGTGATGGCGTACCAGGACATCGGCTGGGTCTGCCTCGACGAGCTCTTGCAGCTCGGCGCCGAAGTCGCCGCCGTCGTCACCCACAGCGACGCTCCCGGCGAGGAGATCTGGTTTCGCTCCGTCGCCGACCGTGCCCGAACCGCGGGAATCCCGGTGCTCGCGCCTGTCGACGTGAACGCGCCCGAGGTCGTCACCCGCCTTGCCGCACTCGCACCCGAGCTCCTGCTCTCGTTCTACTTCCGGCAGATTCTGAAGCCGGCTCTTCTCGCCGTTCCCTCGCGGGGCGCGCTCAATCTGCACGGCTCGCTGCTGCCGCGCTACCGCGGGCGGTGTCCGGTCAACTGGGTCCTCGTCCACGGCGAGGCGGAAACCGGGGTGACGCTGCATCACATGACGCCCGAGCCCGACGCGGGCGACATCGCCGCCCAGCGCCGCGTGCCGATAACGGAAGACGATACGGCGCTGACGCTGAACCGCAAGCTCGCCGACGCGGCGCGCCTGCTCCTTCGCGCCACGTTCCCCGCGCTCCTAGCCGGCGCGGTGCCGCGGATCCCCCAAGACCACGCGCGCGCGACGACGTTCGGCGGCCGGCGACCGCAGGACGGCCGCCTCGTCTGGCAGCGCCCGGCGCGCGAGCTCCGCAACCTCGTCCGCGCCGTCACCCACCCGTATCCCGGCGCCTTCGCCGCCTGGGGCGGGACGAAGCTCTTCGTATGGCAGACGGCGCTGGTCGATGGGCCGACCGCCGCCGCACCCGGATGCATCGCCGCGCTCTCGCCAGCCGGCATCGTCGTCGGCACCGGCGCCGGCAACCTGCGGCTCACGCAGCTCCAACTCGACGGCGAGGGTGAAGAGCGCGCGTTCGACTTCGCCTGCCGCCATGGCCTGCACCCGGGCGATCGCCTGGAGAACGGCCCATGCTGACCGTGCTTCTCACCGGCGGCGCGGGATTCCTCGGCTCGCACCTGGCCGACGGCTTCCTGGCGCGCGGCGACCGCGTCATCGCGCTCGACACCGGCTCGCAGAAGAAGATCCGCCACCTCCGCCGCCATCCCCGCTTCCGCCTGGTCGTCGATTCGGTAATGAACCCCGACATCCTCGACGTCCTGGCGGCTCGCGCCGACCTCGTCTACCACCTCGCCGGCATCGTCGGCGTCGAGCACTACGTCGGCGATCCCTACGAAGTGCTGAACGTCAACGTCAACGGCACGCAGAACGTCCTGCGGGCGGCGCTGAAGCACGGCCGCCGCGTCGTCTTCGCGTCGACGTCCGAGGTCTACGGCAAGAACCCCGCCGTCCCGTGGCGCGAGGACGCCGACCGGGTGCTGGGACCGAGCACGATCGACCGCTGGTGCTACGCGACCTCCAAGGCCGCCGGCGAACACTTCTGCCTCGCCTTCCGCCGCCTCGGGCTCGTGGTCACGATCCTGCGCTACTTCAACGTCTACGGCCCGCGCCTCGACCAACTCGACGTCGGCCGCGTGGTCACCATCTTCATGGGCCAGCTCCTCCGCGGCGCACCGCTCACCGTCATCGGCGACGGCAGCCAGACCCGCTGCTTCACGTACGTGCAGGACGCGGTCGCAGCGACGATCGCCGCCGGGGTGACGGCAGCGGCCGCAGACCAGATCATCAACGTCGGCTCCGACGTCGAGACCTCGATCCGGGAGCTGGCAGAGCGCATGATCGCAATCGGCGGCGGCCCCTCGACGCTGCGCTTCGTCGCTCAGGAGTCCGTATACGGCGCCGGCTACGAGGACGTCGCTCGGCGCGTCCCCGACGTGAGCCGCATGACCGCGATCCTCGGCACGCGAGCGGTGACGCCGCTCGACGACGGGCTGGCGCGAACGATCGGCTGGTTCCGGCGCCAGCGGGCCGACGGCGCGCCGGACGACGCGTGAGCGGCGCGGCGCCGCCGCGGGTCGCCCTGAAGGTCGACGTCGACACCCACGACGGTCTGCGCGACGGGGTGGCGATCATCCGGGACCGGCTCGCCGCGTACGGCGTCCCCGCCTCGTTCTTCGTCGCCTGCGGGCCGGACGCGATGGGGCGCCGCTTGCCGCACCTGCTGCGCCCGGGCTTCCTACTGAAGCTGCTGCGAACGCGCGCCCCGTCGGTATACGGTTGGCGGACCCTGCTCTCGGGCACGCTCCTCCCCGCCCGGCCGATCGCCGCAGCCTTTCCGGACGTGCTGCGCGCGCTCGTGCGCGCGGGTCACGAGGTCGCCGTGCACGGCCACGACCACGCCCGCTGGCAAGACCGCCTCCCGGCGCTCGACGCCGCCGCGGTCGCCGCCGAGGTGATGCGCGCGCGCGCCGTCTACCGCCAGGCGCTCGGCGTCGACCCGCGCGGCTTCGGCGCGCCCGGCTGGCGCTGTACGGCCGCGAGCCTCGCCGCCGTCGACGACGCCGGTTTCACCTACCGCAGCGACACCCGTGGCGACGCGCCCTATCTCCCGGCGATCACCGGGCGCGTCTTCCGCGCCCCCGAGCTGCCGACGACGCTGCCGACTCTCGACGAGATCTACGGCATCGTCGGCCGCGACCCGGCCGTCCTGGCCGAGCATCTCGCGCGCCGGCTCCGGCCGGGTGCGCTCGAGGTGCACACGATCCACGCCGAGCTCGAAGGCGGTCCCTACGTCGGCGTCCTGGAGGCGTTTCTCGCGCGCACGGTCGGGCGCGTGCGCTTCGTGCGCCTCGGCGACGAGGCCGACGCGCTCGACGCTTCGGCTCTCCCCGTCTGCGAAGTCCGCGATGGGACCGTGCCCGGGCGTCCGTTGCCGGTCGCCCGGCAACGATCGCGGCAGCGGCGCTGACCAGCGCCGCCGCAACTGCTGCCACGGCGGGTCGGCGAGCGACGCGGCGACGGCCGGTGCGCGGACGGCCCGATCAGAAGTACGTCTCGAGCGTGCCGCGGCGCCGCACGTCCAGCGTCGCGCAGTGGAACGAGCCGCCGAACGGCTTGTAGTGCATGAACGGCAGCGGCACCGGCGTGAATCCGTGCCGTTCGAGGAGCCGCATCATCGACGTCTGCGACTGCTCGACGACCACCCGCTGCGGGTCGAGCATGAGCACGTTCATGCTGATCCATTTGCTCACCATCGAGAGATGGAGGTTGCGCCAGCCGCGGATGGAATCCGGCTCGGGCGCCACGAGCACGTCCCAACCGCGCAGGATCGGCGGCAGGTCGGCGGGGTCGACGTATTCGGGGTTGACGAGCACCTTCCCCGGCGCCAGCGGCACGAACGTGGTGTCGATGTGGAGCGGCTGCGGACAGCGGCTGCGCACCTCGTGGATGCGGAAGCGCGGCCCGAGGTGGCGGCGCAGCCACTCGATACCGGCGCGATTCGTAGCGTTGCTGCGGGTTACGAAGAGGTCGGTGCCGCAACGGGCGAAGTCGGCGGCGTCGAAGACCGGCTCGAGCTCGTTGGTGATGTAGCGCACCGGAGCGCCCGGCGGCGCCGGTGCGAAGGCCGCGTCGTAGAGCTCGTCGCGGAGCTCGGGCTTCGGCGCCGAGACCCAGCGCGCTCCGCGGGTCCAGTAGTCCTTGAGCAGCGCGCGATAGGCGTGCACCTCGAAATATCGCGAGCGCCACGCCATCGGCGCCTCGATGATCTCGTCGCCGACGATCAAGATGCCGTCGCGCGGACTCGCGGTGCAGAACCCGTTGGAGCGCCACCGGGGCGACGCGAAGCGGCGGGCGAAGTCCATGGCTTCGGGCCGGCGAACGGTGATGCCCTCGCCTTCGAGGAGGCGGACGAAGCCCTCGAGCTCGCGCTGCGCGGGGCGCACGAGCAGCTGCGGATAACGGCGACCGGCGAGCAGCGGATAGAGCCGGGCCGCGCCCGCGGGGAGATTGCCCACCATGGTCACGTGCGCCGGCGGCGCCGCTGCGCCCTCGAGCCTGCCGACGACGACTTCCTCGAGCGGATCCCACTCGTTCCACGAATGGACCACGCATCCGGCCGCGGGGTCGGCTACGGCGCCAGTCGTCGTCTCGGAGATCGACACGCGGGGAGCCGCTTCCGTAGTCGCCGGAGTCCGAGCGGTCAAGCGAACGCGCCCGCTCGCGCCGACGTCGTGCAATGGTCCGTCGGTTGACAGGGGCGATCCCGCGTTGGAGAGATCGTCTCGCCACGAACGAGGGTCCGTGACTCCAGTCCCCACCCCACCCCGGTGCGCGCGGCCCAGCGGGCGAGCAGGCGCGGCGACGTGACGCGCGCGCGAGCCGTTTCCGGCCTCCGAGCGGCCACGCTCGCCGTCTTCGTCCTCGCCGCGCTCCTGCGGCTAGTCCTCGCGTGCGTCAACCGCGAGCAGAGCGACAACCACGTATCGGTGATCGACGTCATGGCTTTCGAGCACCGGATCCCCGACTACGATCGCGACCGCGACGAAGTGAAGGAGGCGTTCCAACCGAAGCTCTACCACGGGACCGTCGCGGCGATCCTGAGGCTCGACCCGTCCACCGGGACGTGGCGCCCGTGCGTGTCGGAGTACCCCGGCTCGCCGCACGTAGTCTGGATCGGCCAGATGGTGAACGCCACCGCCGGCATCCTCACTCTCTTCGTCGTCCTGCGCTTCCTCGATCTCCAGGACGTCTCGAACCGGACGAGGTTCTTCGCCTTCGCGTTGGTGGCGCTCAATCCGGCACTGGTCGCCATCAACGCCCAGGTGACCAACGACTCCTTCGTGATCCTCTTCGGCAGCCTCACGTTGTCCCGCGGCTACCGCTTCTTCCGGGATTTCCGCCGCCGGGATTTCGTCTGCATGACCGCCGCCGCCATCGCGGCGGCGATGTCCAAGGCGACCGGGCTGCCGATCTGTCTCGCCATCGTGCTCGTGTTCGCGATCGCGCTCGCCCACGGGTCGGCAGCGGGCGCGCCGCGGTCGTCGTCGACCCTCGGCTACGCAGCCGTCTTCGCCGGCGCCCTGCTGGCCGCGCTCACCGTCGTGGCGCCGAAGCTCGGCTCCTACGCCGAGCTCTACCATCGCTACGGCTCGCCGTTCGTGACCAACCGGCTGCCGGAGCCTTTTCCGCGTCCGTTCGCGCCGACGGTCTTCACGGGCGATGCCGGCGTGCGCTCCATCGCCGAATCGCTGTTTACGTTCAGGATCGTCGACTTGCTGCGACATCCGGTGGTCGGAAACGGCCGCGGCGAGCGCTTCCCGCTCCATCGGACGTCCGTATGGTCGCAGGTCTACGGACGACTGAGCTCGATCCGCTTCGACGACTACCTGGAGACCTGGCGGCCGCTTTCGGCGGCGCCGACGAACCTGGCGCGCGCGGCTTTGGTCCTCGGGCTCTTCCCCGCCGCGCTCCTGGCCCTCGGTGTCGCCACGGCGGTGGCGCGCGCCGCCGCGAGCCCGCGTCGCGTGCGGCCGCACGAGTGGCTGATCGGCATGGCCGCAGCCGGCTCGACGGCCTTTCTGATCGCGCTCGCGCTCCGCTATCGCGACTATACGTTCTTCAAGCCGATACTCGCTTTCGGGGGTCTCGCCGCCTTCGCGGCGTTGTTCGCCCGCGGATACGACAGCCTCGGTGCCGCGGCCGGCCGGCGCTGGAGCGCGTATGCGGGGTCGATCCTGCTCGCGGCGCTCGTCCTCGCGTACGCCCTCGACGATACGCTGTTGGCGGCGCAGCTCTTCGCCAGCTGTCGCAGCCCGGGCGGGTTTCCTCAGTAGCGGCCGAGAGCGCCCTCGGGTCGGCAGGATCTCGCTCGCAGGCTGCGAATCCGCTCCAGGACGTCCGGGTCCGCGCCCGCTAAGCCCAGCCGCTGCTGCGCCTCGTCGATGTCCGCCGCGGGAACGCACGCGGCAGCGCTGAAGAAGACGTTCCACCTGCCCAGGTCCGCGAGCGCGCCGGCATCGCGAAGAAGTCCGCCCCGGCGCCCGGCCTGGACGATCGCGAGATCGAACCAGGCAGTGAAATAGTCCGGGGAGAGCACGCTCGCGGCGCGCGCATGCGCCTCTGCGAGCGCCAGCGCATCTTCCGGCCACGGATGAAGCGCCGCCATGCCCATGAGCCAACTCGCCGACAAGACGCGCGATGCGCTCTCATCGTCGGTCGTGAAGCCGAACGCCGCCATGGCGTCCCGAGGCGTCGCGAATCGCCGCGCGACCGGCACGTCGAACGCGCCGGCCACGGCATCGGCGAACGCGTCCGCCAATACGATCTGACCCTCCAGGCTCGGATGCTGGCCATCGACGAAAAGCTCGTTTCCGAGGATGCCCGACGGCGAGCGCGCCTCGAGCAGCGCCACGGCATCGACGAGCGGAATTCCATACTCGGCGGCGAGCCGGCGGACGAGGGAGTTTTGCGCCGGAGTGGCCCGCCCCCAGTTCTTGCGAACGTCCAGGTCCACCGCCTCCCAATAGAGGCGGCGCGCCTGCGCGACGTCGCTGCCGGCCTGGACGCACTTCGCCGCCTCGTAGCACAGCAAGGCGGCGACATCGGCGTCCTCCGGCGCCCGCTTCCCGCATCGCGCCACGGTCGCCGCGCAACCGGCCGTCTGCTGCTCGCGCAGCGCCTCCTCGACCACGGCGCGGGCGCGCTCGGCGTCGTTGCCGCCGAAGCTCGGCTCGATCCCCGAAAGGTTGCCGGCCGCCGTCGCGAGCACCGGCACCAACCCGGCTGTCGACGCAGTCTCGATCGTCGTGCGCAGCTCGTGCTCGTAGGTGCCGAGATCCTGGCGACCCCGGAAGATCGGCGATGCGCGCACGATCAACGACACCCGCACGTAGCGCGCCAGCAAAGACCAGCGTTCGAGACCTCGGTACCACCCGGGACTGCCGTCGACCGGATGATCGTCGACGCCGCGCAGCCCGCTCTCGTTGTGGCCCGAGTAGAGCAGCATGACTCCCGGGTCATGGCGGTCGCGAAACGCGGTCGCTTCGCCGAGGGCGATCATTTGCGCGTAGAGCGGCTGCCCGGCTCGCGCGAGCATGTGCACGACGATCCGCCGCCCGGCGATGCGGTTCTCGAACATCGCCGCGACCAGCGCCGGAATCGAGATCTTCGGCCGGGTGTGGCCGCCCATCATCGTCGATTCGCCGACGGCGTAGACGTCGAAGACCGGTCCGGGCCGGGCAGCGCTCCGCGCCGTGACGAAGAGCAGGGCTCGGTAACCGGCTTCGGCAGCGAACGGCGACAGGAGCAGGACGGTCAGGAGGCGCAGCGCCTGCCGGCGGCGAGCGGTCACGGTGAGCCCTCTCGGACGGAGTCGGCGGCGGACACGCGGGCATCCGGGGCGGCGGCGTAACGCCGCGCACTCGTCGTCGGCACCGGGGAGATCCCCGCGCGGCGCGCGACCTACTTTCGCGCCGGGGCCCGGCGCGGCAACGCCGGAACCTTCGTCGCTTCGACGCTCGGACTCGCCGCCGGCACCGCCGTCAGGTCGGAACAGTATCCCACTGCGGCCGCGGCGAACGACGTGCATGCATCGGTGTCGCCGAGAGCGGCTTTGGCGAGCGCCGCTTCGCGCGCCGGGCCGGATGCCGCGAGCGCCTCGAGCCCCGGCGCGAACACGCGGCTCGCCTCGATACCCTTTCTGCAGCCCTCCGGGTCCTGGGCTTCGGCGCACCATGACTCATCGAGCGTGAGCGCGGCACGGCAGCTCGGCTCCTCCACGCCGGTACCGGCGCACGCGCCCGGGTCCCCCGAGCGCATGGCCTCCCGCAGACGGTCACAGATCCGAGCTCGCTTCGGATCGGCACGGCACATCTCGTACTTGGCGTCCGGAAACATGAAGGAGCGACCGTGAGGATTCGTGCGCAGCTCGTGGAATATCGAGCGCAGCAGGCGGCATTCGTCCTGCTGTTCGGCGAGCAACGCACAGGGTGCGTCGGCGTCCGCGGCGACGGCGCGGCAGGCGAGGAGATCGAAGGAACGCGCCACGATCGCCTTGACCTTCGGGTCCGCGAACAGGGCGTCGTCCTGCTTCTTCCCCGACAGTACAGCCACGTATTCTTCGCAGCGCGCCGACGTCTTCGGCGCTGCAGCGGCGGGCGATGCCGTAGAGTCGGGCCGCGGGGAATCCTCGGGCGTCGGACTCGCCGCCGGCGCCGGGGCGGCGACGACGACCATGATCCACGCGGCAAGCGCCGCGCTCGCAATCCGGGTCGACCGTCGCCTCCGACCTCGATCGGCGCCGACGGCGGCTGCAATTCCCCTGCCGCCGGGCACTTCGTCACACAGCTCGATGCGCAAGCGGCGATTGCCTACCAGGGGGTGTGCGAAGGTGTCAATCGAGGATGCGCCCGGAGCCCGCCGCCCTCTCGGCGGCAGCGATCGACTTGCCGCCTTCGCGCTGCGATTGCTATGGTTCACGGGCGCGCGCGAGCGTCTCGCTGGTTACGCGGGGACGTCTTGGCCGCGTCCGTGGACCGCACGTGAAGGCATCTATCCGGACGTCGGCGTACGCACTGCTGGAGTTCTCCGCTTTGGCGCTCCTGCTGTTCGTCGTCCGCTTCATCCTGCGCGGGCACCTCGTCCCCCAACTGGACGAGGAGTGCGCCCTCGGGGGAGTCGCCGTAGACGTTCTCGCCCGCGGCATTCGCTTCCCGCTCGCCATGTATGCGCCGAACGATTACGAGAACGGCTTCTTCTATAGCGGGCTGCTGACGGCCGGCTCCTTCGCCGCACTGGGTCAACGCGCTCTGGCTCTCAAGCTTCCGACCCATCTGATCGTGAGCGCCGGCGCCGCCGCGGCTCTGTGGCTGCTTCGCAGCTGCCTCGACGAGCTGCGATTGCGGGCGCGCTGGGCGCGCGCGACGGCGATCGCCGTCCTGGTCATCGCCTTCGCTTTCTCGCCGCGCGAGATAGCGCTGTTCTCGACGTACGCGGTCGGTATCGGCAGCCATGCCGAAGGGTCGGCGATCGACATGGCGCTCCTGGCCGTGTTCGCCCGCCGGCGCGCCGACTGGGCCGCGCCGGGCATCGCCGCATTCTGGGTGCTCCTCGGGTTGGCGCTGCACGTGAACAAGGGGACCTTGGTTCTGGTCGGCGTACTCGCCTTGGTCGAGCTGGGCCGCATGCGCTCCGCCCCCCGAGGCGCGAGCGCGGCGTTGCTGGGCTTTCTGATCGGAAGCGTTCCCGAGCTGATCCGGATGACCGGGGCAGACGCGGTAATGGGCGGATGGGGGACGATCACGGCCAAGCTCGCACGGCACGGCAGAGACTTCCCTGCGGCGTTCGTCTCCGACGTGCTGACGCTCGCCGACTATCGCCCCGAGCTTCTCGCCGTCTGGACGCTCGCCATCGGGCTCGCGACGGCACTGACGCTGCGCAGCTCCCGCCGGCGCGCGATCCGAGGCGGTGCGGCGGTGCCGAGCGCCATCGGCATGACGCTCGGCGTGCTCGTGCTCCATCTCGCCGGGCTTGCGATCATCGCCCAGGGCGGCGTCGACTACTACGCGCTGCACACCTACCCGCCCCTGGCCGTTCTCACGGCACTGCTGGCGGGCTGGTCCGACGCGGCGCTGGCGAAGATCCGCAGTGTCGGCAGCGCGCGTGCGGCCGCGGCGCTCATCATCGGGCCGATGCTGGTCGCGTATCGGCCCGAGGCGCCGCGGGCGGACTTCGGAGTGGTGTCGGCGTTGTGGAACGAGCGCGGCGGCGCGGCCTGCTCCTGGCGATTCGGCGAGACCTTCGTCCGCCTGCAAGCGGGCGCGGTGGATTACAGCCTGCTCGGCACCGCCGCCCTCCCGGAGCACGACCGACGAGCGCAGGCGACGCGCGTACTACGCGCGGTCGCGCTCTGCCGATCGCTTTCCGAGACGGTGCAGGCGTTGGACTGCATCGGCGGCATCGCCCGCGAGCTGCAATACGGATCGGGGAGGATCGACGGCGAGCCGCCGGCGGAGCTGAACTCCGGCGAACGGCGAGCCTACGCGTTCTATTACGGCGTCCGCAGAGACGGAGACCTGATGCCCTGTGACGATTTCCACGAAGCCGCGTTGCGGAACGACTGCCGAACGGCGGTACGGATCGACTGCTTCGTTCGCGCCGACGTCACCACACGCTTCGCGTCCGGCCGCTCGCTCGGACGGCCGCGTTGCAACCTGCCGCCACCGCCCATGGACGGGTATTGGGCGGCGCGCCGGCTGGACCTGCTGTCGCGGCCAACGCGCAACGCGCCGGAATTCCCCCCCGAGTTCAGCGACAAGGCCCTGGGCGCGTGCAAGGCCGTCGTCGCCGCGTGCTATTGACCCGACGCCGAGGCGGCGTGTCGAGACACCCCCGAAAACCCCCACTGCCGCGACCGGACGCGGCAGCCCTCAGACCCGGGCGGGCACGGATCGCGTTGCAGGTGGCGGCGGAGCTCGCCGGCTTCGCGGCGCTCCTCTTCCTCACGCGCTTCGTGCTGCGCAGCCATTTGATTCCGCTCATGGATCAGGAGTGTCACATAGGTGGCATCGCCGTCGACGTGCTCGCCCACGGCGTGCGCTTCCCGCTGCTCGCGTACGCGCCGAACGAGTACGACAACGGGTCGTTCCTGAGCGGGCTACTGACCGCCATCTCCTTCTCGCTGCTCGGCCGCAGCGTGCTCGCGCTCAAGCTCGTGACTCACCTGATCGCCGCTGCGGGCGCGGTGGGGGCGCTGTGGCTCCTCCGCTCGTGCCTCGACGAGCTCGGCGTGAGCAGCCGGCGCGCGCGCTGGGCAGCGACGGCGGTCCTGGTGATCGGCATCGCTTCGGCGCCGCGCATCGTGACCCTGTGGTCGATGTATGCGGTCGGCAACCATGCCGAGGGGAGCGCGATCGACATCGTCCTCCTGGCGCTGTTCGCGCGCTTGGCTCGCGCGCCCTCGGCCGGACGGACGGCGGTGTTCTGGACGCTGGCGGGATTCGCGCTCTACCTCAACAAAGGGACCCTGCTCGCGATCCCGGTGCTCGCCGCCGCCGAGGTCGCGCTCGCGCGGCGCGCGGCCCCGCGCCTGTGCGCCGCACTCGGCGGCTTCCTCCTCGGCGTGCTGCCCGAGCTCCTGGTGATCGCGCAGCGACACGCCGCCGGCTGGTACGTGATGCGTTCGAAGCCGAAGGTGCACGGCTTCCCGCAGGCGTTCCTCGCCGATCTCTCGGCACTGGGAGAGCATCGCATCGGTCTGCTCGCTCTCTGGGCCGCCAGCCTCATCGGCAGCGGCGCATTGCTGGTGCGCCTGCTCGCTCGTCGGCAGCGGCTTCCGCCCGTCGCGGTGGCGCTCGTATTGGCGTTCACGTGCCTGCACCTGGCGGCGCTCACCATCATGGCGCAGGGCCCCCCGGATCCGTATTCGATCTATGGCTACGCGACCGCCGTCGTCCTCTTCGGACTGCTGGTCGGCTGGGCGTGCGCCGGCGTGGAGGCGCGTTGGGGACGGCGGGCGGCGGCGCTCGCGGGTGCGGCGGCAACGGCGGTGAGCCTGTTCGTCAACCGTCCCGACGCCCTGGCGTGGCGGCCGGAAGCGGTCGCGGGGCTCTGGCGCGACACCGAGGCCGCCGTATGCTCCTGGCGGTTTGCCGAAGGCTTCGAGCGCGAGCACCAGTACGGATTGGCGCCGCCGGGGATGACGCGCGAGCGCTACGCCATCGAGCGCTGCCGGCTGCTCTCCGAACCCGATCAAGTCCTCGGCTGCATCGGCGGCATGGCACGCGAGCTCAATTGGCGCCGCGATGGCCGGGTGGATGGTGAGCCGCCCGCGGGCCTGACCGCTCGCGAGCGGCGCACGTACGCCTATTACTGGGGGACGCATCGCATGGGGTCGCTCGAGCGGTGCTCGGACTTCGACGACCCCGAGCTCGCCGCCGACTGCGCCGGCGCCGTCGAGCTCGAATGCCTGGTGTTCACGGACGTGCTGACGCGTCTGGCTTCCGGGCGCGGCCTCGCCCGGCCGCGCTGCCTGCTCCGCCCGCCGCCGGCGAACGACTACTGGGCGGCCATGCGCCGCGACTTCCTCGCTCGCCCGCCGGGAGCCCGGCCGGATTCTCCTCCGCCGCCCGGGCGCGACGATCTGCGCGCCTGCCGAGCGATCGTGGCCGCGTGCTACCCGCCGCCGTCGTGACCTGCCGCCGGCGGCTCACGGCGGCGCGTCGTCGAAGCGCGGCACGAAAGCGAGCGGCGACGGCCGGCCCTGCGGCCGCTCCGTGAACGGCACGAGCCCGCGGCTGCCGAAGTTGCGGACGTCCCGTTCACGGGGACCGACACACGCATCGTAGAGGGCGCACGGCGCGCACGCGTCCGGCTTGCGGCGCGACGCGAAATGCTCGGGCGCAAGGCGATCGAGGAGCAGCGGGACGACCATCTCCGGAACGTCGCGCAGTACACACGGCGGAAAGCCGCAGGAGCCGACCGCCTGCACCGGGATCCCCGCTTCGATCAGGATCCGCACCGCGGCCGCTAGCGGCCCGGACACCTCGTCGAGCGGCACCGGGTCACCGTCGGCCGGGTCGTGCGCCTCGGACGGGTTCGAGAACGAGACCGCGATCCCGTGCTCGGCGAGCGGCAGGAACTCGGCGACGATCCGCTCCGCGGTCGCCGGCAGGTACGCGAGATTGCGCCGGCCGACGACGCAGTTGAGGGTCAGGCGCATTCCGGCGCCGAGGCTGGCGCGGATGCCGGCCTCCGTGCGCACGTGGGTGCCGGGTGCACGCGTCAGGAGATCGGACAAGGCCGAATCCCCCGCGTGGTACGAGACGGTGAGCCCGGCAACGCCGGCGGCGGCGAGAGCGGCGGCGAAGCCCGGCTTCCCCATGCGGATGGCGTTCGTCTGCAGCCACGGCGTCAGATCGGCCGCACGCGCGCGCCGTACGAGGTCGAGAAGCTCGCCGTAGACGGTCGGCTCGCCGCCGGAGATCATGAGCTCGCGCACGCCGCCGGCTGCCATCTCGTCGATCCACTGCTCGAGCATGGCGCGGGGCGGACCCGGCCAGTCGCGCCCCTGCCAGCAGAAGCCGCAGTCCTGGTTGCAATGGAAGCCGACGCGGACGATCGCCTCCGTAGCGGAGACGTTCCGGAAGTCGGTGTCCCGCATCCCCGCAAACGGCCGCCAAGCCCGCAAGGCGGTCTGCAGCGCGGCGATCTGCACACCATCCCGATCCGCGTAGCGCAGCCGCCGCACCAACGCTCGCAGCACTGCCGGGTTGGCGGCGCCGCGGTGGGCGAACGCCAGCCGATCGCCCGCGAACAGCGCCGGCTCGGATCCGGGGTCGTGCAGTTGCAGAGCGAGGTCGCCGACCGTGATCTCCATCCGCCACGGGCTCACCCGCTTGTCGTGCCACGTGATCGGCAGATGCGCGGGCACGTCGAGCAGCGCGCGCAAGGCTGCGGTCACGCCCTCCTCCAGGATCGGAATGAACGGGCTCAGCTCGACCGACATGCCATTGATATGCATCTCCGCAGGGCCGTCCCATCCGTTCCTAGCGTCTTTGGCGGCGCCGCGTCCACCACGAACTGCGCCGCCGCGCGCCAAGGCGGCCGCGGTGAGCGCATCGGCCGCGCGCGAGTCCGTTGACACCCCGCCCGCGCCCAGCTAGCCATCCCCGGCCTCTCGCACATGCAGATGACGCGTCCTCGTATCGTTGTCCCGTTCGTGGCGGCGATGATCGTTCTCGGAGTCGTGCGGGCGCACGCCGAAGAGCCGCCGCCGGAGGTGGCCGGAGCACGACGACACGAGCGCTACGTCATCCGCCCCGGCACCGAGCCGCTCTTCGCTGACATGCTCGGCCGGGGAGAGACCCTGCCGGGCGGCTGCACGCTGCGCGACGGCAAGATCGACCGCGTTTCCGTCACTGCGACCTATGGGTGCGCCGACGGAGACGCCGTCCTGGAGCTGCTCCATCCTACCGGCGCGGCATCCGGAGGGGTGCGAACGGAGCGTTTCCTGATCATCGCCAAGAGCGGCGCGGCGAGCGCGCGCCTCGTCGAAGCGGTGGCCGAGCGGATCCGCGCTCACGAAGCCGCATTCGCATGGACCGAGATCGCCGACGCCGGCGCGGCGAAGCGGCGTTGGCCGGTCGCGGTAGCAGCCGCAGTCGCGGTCGTGGCCGTGGCCGTGATTCTCGCGCTCCAGATCCGGCGCCGCCGCGCAGCGCAGTGAAGAAGACCGGGCGAGCCCGTCTCCGGCGACGGACCCGCACGCGGGGGCAGCGCCGCGCCGGCCGGTTTCCCGCCGTTGGGTAGACCTCCTGCCGCCGTATGATCCTCCGTCTCGCCATCGCGCTGCTCCTGTCCGCGACGACGGCGTTCGCCGCCGAAGTGAGGGACGGTGCGCCGATCTCGCCCGAGTTCGCCCGGGCCCTGTATGTCCGCATCGGCGCGCTCCACGAAGCCGATGGTTGTCGGATCACGCGCTTCGATACCGCCCGCTACCGCGTCACGATCGGACTGGCGGCGCCGGCGGGCGGCGAGCACGTCTTCACCCTCGCCACCACGTCGGGACTGCTCGCGACGCACCGCAGCGTCGGCGACTGGACCTTCGCGGCGTCTGCGGCACTGGCACGGGACTGCCCGACGACACTGGCGGCGATCGAGCGCATCCTCGGCGAGACGGCGGCGCCGACGCCGGCGCGCAACGCCGGCCTTCCCGCGCTCCCGGTGCCCTCGCGCTACGCCGTCCTCGCCGCCACGTTCGTACTCCTGCTCCTCGGGACCCTGCACGTCATCTATCGCAACGCCGCCGCGCACGCCGCACCCCGCACCGCCGTCGCCGCGCTGGTGCTCGTCGCCGCAGCGGCGCTCGGCCTGCGCCTGTGGCTCTCCCCGCGCACGTTCCTGCACGAGTACTACCACATCACCGAGACGGTAACCGCGTATCTGAGCGGAGAAGCGCCCTCCGGATACGGACGGTCCGGACCCGCGCTCTTTCGCCTCGTCGGGCGGGCGCTCGGACGCAGCGCGGACGTCCGGATCATCTTCCTCACCAATGCGGTCATTTCCTCGCTGGCGATTCCCGCCGCCGCCATGCTCGTCTTCGCGATCGTCGGCAGCTGGCCGCAGGCGCTCTGCGCGGCGCTGCTCCTCGCCGTGCTGCCGCAGCATCTCCGGTTCTCGGCCGGCGAAGATCTCTTCGTGCAGGCGATCACCTTCGGCATGTGGTCGCTGGCATTGTTCGCGTCCTACCAGCGCACGCGCCGGATCGAGGGCGCGCTGCTAGCCGCCCTGGCGGCGTCGCTGGCGACGCAGTCGCGCCCGGAGATGATCTTCTTTCCCGCAGTCGCCGCCGGGTTTCTTCTCTGTCTGGACCCGCGCGCCTGGCGGATCCTGTTCGCCTGGCGGACGCTCGCCGCCGGCGCCGTGCTCGCGCTGCTCCTAGTTCCGCATGCGTTCGACGTCGTGCTCGCCATGCGCGAGGGGCGCTCGCCCGCTCCGCACGTGCCGGCGGTGCAGCGTTACCTGGCGACGCTGGTGCTGTTCGATCCGCGGATCACGCCTGTAGCCTACCCGTTGGCGCTCGCGGTCGGCGCCGCGTGGGCGGCCATCCGGCGGCCGGCGTGGCTCCTGTGGACCTTGGCGGTATATGTCGGCTTCACGGTGTTCGCGTCGTCGCTCTTCGACAACCCGCAGTTCAATCTCCGGGCGCAGAACCTGCCGACGAGCTACCTGGTGCTCCTCGGCTCCGGCGTCGTGCCCGTATGGACAGCCGCCTGGCGCCGCCGTCCGCGCTCGAGCGCGGCCGTCGGTTGCGCGCTGCTGCTGCTGTCCGCGGCGGCCGTCGTGGTCCGCGGGCGCGACTTCGTCGGCGAGCTCAAGGACCAGCAGCTCGAATGGACATTCCTCGAACGCCACCTGGCGCAGCTGCCGGCGACGGGAACGCTACTCACCGCGGTCGAAGCGGGAGGGCGCAACCTCGATGCCTTCCCGGAGTTCCTGCTTCGACAGAGCGGCCGTCGCTATGCGCTCGTCGACGTGCGCCGCGCCGCCGCCGGAACCATCCCCTGGCCGACGGACACGGGCGATCTCCTCTTCTACCAGGGCATGTTCTGCTACTTCGCGTTCGACGACGAGCCCGCCCCCGAGCCGATGACGGCCGCGTGTCGCGCCGTCCACGAGCGCTACGCCGCGGAGCCGCTCCTGGTCGAAGATCTCCGCACCGAAGGCTACTCGCAACTGCGTTACGCCCAGGGCGGACGCGGCGTGTACCGCATCGGTTTCTATCGCCTGGCGCCGCGCAGGTGAGGCCGGGTGCGGCGCACGCTCAGAGGGGATCGAGCTCATCGTCGGTGCACAGACGGACGACGAGGTCGCTCTTGGCGCGCGCTTGGCAGAGGACGACGTAGCCGTCGCGCCGCTGCGCCTCGCTGAGGAAGAACTGGCCGCTCTGATCGACTTCCCCTTCGAGGAGGCGGGCGCAGCACATGCCGCACGAGCCCATGCGGCAGCCGAACGGCAGCTCGTGTCCGCGCTCGAGCGCCTCGTCGAGCACCGGCGCTTCGCCGGCGGAAGCGAACCGGAACCGGTAGCCGGTGTCGGACATCCGCACCTCCACCCAGTGGCGGCCGTCGCGGGGTCGCTCCTCCTCGGCGAGCTGCCGCTGCCGCTGCATGCTGACGTTATGGGCACGGCCGTAGACATTCTTGACCCGGTTGTGCTCGGTCTCCACGTGCGCGGCCGTGAACAGGTGCCGGCGTGAAAAGCCGTACGGCTTCACCGTAGCGCCCAGTCCCGCGGTTCGGGCAAGGAACGCGTTGAGGTGCGGCAGGATCTCGTCCTCGCCGATCGCGAGCAGCGCCTGCCGATCCGGATCGAGGTTCATCGCCCGCACGGGCTGGATGATGAAATGGCGGACGCCGCGGTCGTAGGTGGCACGGAATACCGCCTCGAGCGCCGTCACGTTGAGCCGCGACACCACGATCTTGTGCGTTACGCTGATCCGGATTCCGAGCGCCTCGGCCAGAGCATAGAGCACCGCGAGACCCTTCAGCGCCTCGGGCAACGAAGCTCCCCGATCGCCGATCGGGTTCACGAGCGACTGGCCGTCGACGTCCGCCGCGTGCAGCGAGATATCGAAGTACTCGAAGCCTGCCCGCAGGACGCGCAGCGCGAACGCCGGGTCCGCGAAGGTCCGGAAGTGCGACGACATGCCGAAGCTGGTGAAGCCGGCCGAGCGCGCCAGCTCGACGTGGTCGAAGAGCTTGGGATGGATCGTCGGCTCGCCGTTGGCGAAGAAGAGCATGTCGAATCGGTCGGCGTTGGCGAGGATGAGCTGCCGCGTCGTGTCGGTCCTCGGCATCACGCGATGGGCCGGGTCGAATTTCTCGACGCAGAAGATGCAGTCGCTGTTGCAGGCGCCGGTGCCGCGGATGTTGAGGACGCGCAGGTCCTCGTGTCCGGGCCCGCGCTCCGGCCGATACCCCACGCCGAGGGTCAGAGGATCGGCGGCTGCGAGCTCGCGCACGAGCGCGTCGACGTCCGTGATCCGCTCCGGCGGCAGCTCCGGCAAACCGGCGCGGCTGCCGCGTCGGCCGCCGCGGCGGCCGACGCGGTTCAGCGCTCGCGTCACGTCCGCGGCGAGCGCCTTGAGCGCGTCGGACGTCGCCTCGCCGCGGACGCGCAGGCGGAGCTCGATCGACTCCGCCGCGGGACGGGCGAGGAAGACGAAACAACGGTCGGCGAAGCGCAGCACGGCATCGTAGAGCGCGAGGCGGCTCGTACCGGACTCGTCGATCACGAAGATAACGGTACGCTCGGCGACGTCGATGCGCGGCACGACCCGCCGCCCCGGCGCACCGTCGCCGCCGAGCGCTGGCACCGTCGGGGCCTCGGCGTGGGGGCGCAGCGCGGCGATGAAACGCGCGGCGGCGACCGTCGAGGGCTGCGCTTCGAGCGCCTGCGCCAGGACGATCAGCACGCGTCCGACCGATTCCTCGGTCCGCGCGCCGCCGCTGCCGCCGTTCAGGAGCATGAGATCGAGCGCGCCGGTGTGCGCGACGCCGAGCGGCGCCCCGCCGTTGCGGCGGATCGCGACGCGGGCACGACCGTGCTCGGCATGCACGAGCACGAGCGTCGCAGCGCCGGCTCGGATCGGCGAGAGCGACTCGATCGACCAGCCGAGGGGGAGTGACGCGCCCTCTCCGAACGGCGCCAGCAGCGCCCAGGGCGCCGCGCAATCGTCGGCGATCCCCGACTGCGCCGCGACGAGCCCGCCGCGCATCTGCCGCGCGGTCGCCGAGAAGACCTCGTTGCAGAACTCGTCGCGCAGCTCCCCGGCTCCGGGCTCGCCTTCCAGGGGCTCGACGCTCGCGACCAAGTGCTGACCCGCTTCCGTCACGTCGATGAGCGCCCGGCTGCCGTACTTCATCGCCACCGACTCGACTGCATCCCGTCGATAAAGGGCAGTGTGAAAGCGAATCAGCTCTGCCATAGCGGCGTCGACGCTAGCGGCGGCGCTGTCGCGGTGCCGGCCCGCGGCGCGGCCGCCGCTCCGCCGGCGACGCAGCGCCCGTGGAGCGCGCCAGCGCCTCGCGCACGCGATCGTCCGCGCCGCCGGCATCGCGCCGACGGCCGATGCGATCTTCGACGTCGAGGCTGGCCTCGATATCGGTCAACAGCTCGTCGACGGCAACCTGCGCGAGGCGGGTGATGCGGCTGCCGAAGCGCGTGCGGAGGTGGTTCTTCGCCGCTTCCAGCAAGAGCTCTCGGAACGCCGGCTTCGCGACCGCTTCCGCCTCCGCATAGAGGACGCGCGACATCTCCAACTGGAGGAAGCGGGTATCCACTCCCCTGGGACCGGCGCCCTCGTCGCGGTCGCGCGGCCCTCGATCGGCCTCGTCGTCAGCTCTGCGATCGTTCATTGGCGAATCCTCCCGTGTCAGCCGACGTAACAGATTTGCGGACGGCGATGCCAGCGCCGACACCCTAGCGCAGACGCTCGATCGCCTGGCGGACGATCTCGGCGATGACGAGGTTGCCTTGCGGAGAGTTGTGGCCCTTGCCCCGAAAGAGGGCTTGCCGTTGCGTCGCCGGGAGCGCCGCGACGGCGGCGACCGCATCCGCTACCGGCAGTCGCCGCGCCTCGGCGCACTCGATCACGCGCGCTGCGAGCTCCCAGTCGGAACGCGGATCATCGGGATCGGGGGCATAGCGCGCTTCCGCGGGCAGCGGCGTCTGCGGCTGCACCAACAATAGGATCGTCGCCCGATGCTCGCGCTCCAGCGCCGCCAGGCGGTCCAGCAGCAGACATGCGACTTCGTCCCCGCGATGGTGCGCGAACGTATCCGGGCCGTCGCGGCGCAGCGCGTCGTAGAACAGCGAATCGATCAGGATGCTGCGGGACAGCGTCGGAGCGATAGCATGCCTCCACACCGCGTAGCGGCTCATGGGATGAGCCCGCAACCGGCCCGCTTCGACGTCGAACCACGGCTTGGAATGTCCCGACCAGATCGACATCGCGCACCGCCGCACGTCGTGCGGTATGAAGCTGACCACGACCCGATCCGGTGCGAGTACGGGAACGAGCCGCTCGGCGCGAAGCACCGCCTGATCGAGCCCGAATCCCGCCATCGCGGCGTTGACGACGGGAGCGTCGATCGCGCGTTCGAGCGCGGCGGGCCATGACTCGGCGTCGAGCACCTCGTCGCCGAACGCGAACGAGTCGCCGACGACGAGCGTGACCGGCCGCGCGCGCCGCGGCCGGAGGCCGCCATTGCTGCGGACGCCGTGCTCGAGCGTGTGCACTTCGAACCCGTCGCGCACGCGCACGGCCAAGCCGGCGCGCGGGACGTAGCCGAGATCGGGGTCGAGCGTCGATTCGGCGCCCACGTCCGGCGCCGGCGTCCACGACGTGAGCGATCCCGTCCACACTCGCACTGCCAGCTCGAGCGCCAATAGCGTCGCGACGATCGAGGTCGCTACCGCGCGCATCAGCGACCATCCGCCGAGCGCACCGCGCACAGCGGCCGGCGGCGGCGGCGCTCGGCGTAGCCGCCGAGCGCCAGCACCGCCCCTCCGGCAACGAGGTAGCCGGCATCGACGAACGTCGGCGCCGACGTCGCCGCGTGCCACGACGCCGACAGCGCGAAGCCGGCTCCGCAAAGGGCGGCGCCCCACACTGCGGTGCGCAGGGGGGCGAAGCGGATCCCGAGGCGCAGCAGCTGCCGGCCGATGCGGAACGTGTCGGCGAACGGCCGCACCTTGCTCCGCCCGACGCGCGGCAGGTACTCGATCGCCGCGAAGTGCACGGCGCAGCCGTCGGCGATCGCCGCCACCGTAATGGTCGTCGTGAAGCTGAAGCGGTCGGGCAGGAGATCGTAGTAGCGCTCCGCGAGCTCGCGGCGGAACACACGCAGGCCGCTATTGAGGTCGGGGATCGACGCGCCGGTGACGGACTCCGCGAACATGCGGAAGGCCTCCTTCACGAGAGCGCGCGGCCGCGAGTCGGGCGTAGCACGCCGGCTCCGCGCGCCGACGATCAGCTCGCAACGTCCGCGGACGGCCAGGAGCCGAGGAATGGCGGCTGCCGGATACGTCCCGTCCGCGTCGATCACCGCGATCCATGGAAACCGCGCCGAGCGAATGCCCGCTTTGAGCGCCGCTCCGTAGCCGCGGGAGCGTTCGTGCCGCAGCACGCGAATGCCGGCGCGAGCCGCGAGCAGCTCGGGCGAGCGATCGCGCGAGCCGTCGTCGACGACCACGATCTCCCAGTCTGCGGGGTACGACGCGAGCGCGCAGTCGAGGGCGTCGAGAGTACCGAGCACGGCATCCTCCTCGTCGAGCACCGGAACGACGACGGTGACGCCGGATGACGCCGGATGTTTCCACGCTTCGCGGCCGGTCATGCGGGCGGGCTCTGTCCGGAGGGCCCAGAACGGCTACCAAGGTCCGGTCGGGCAATCAAGGCGAACCGCGCCGGCGCCGAGCGCTGGCCGTCGAGCGCGAGAGGCGCGCGGCGGCGTGCGGGTACGGCGCGGTGCGCCTTGACAAGTCGCACGTCGAAGGGCCAGGCTCCGCCGCACTCGTCGCCGAGCGGCGAGCGACTGAACGGCGGGATCACGCCTCGCTATCCGGTGAACCGGAGCGCCGTGCCGACCACGAGGCGCTTCGGTGCGACCCTGTCGACTCCAGCAATCGCCAACACCAACCACTCGGGACTCCGGAGGGAGCCGACATGAGCGACCAAGAAAAGGGCTGCCGATCGTGGTGAGAATCCGCCGCGGTGTCCGCGGGCACGGCGGCGACAACGGAGGCGTCGCGATGACGTTAGCTCGGCCACAGCGGAGAGATTGGGCGGCGCAGCCCCGTGCCGTCGGCACGCGGGGATCGATGCGCACAGGACATTACGGCGCGGCGCTGGCCTGGGCGGCGGTCTTGGCCA
>MWST01000005.1 GCA_002050235.1 Polyangiaceae bacterium UTPRO1
CCTGGTGACCGGCCCGACCGGCAGCGGCAAGAGCACCACGCTGGCAGCCATCATCGACAAGATCAACGTCGCCCGCCCCGAGCACATCATCACGGTCGAGGACCCGATCGAGTTCGTGCACAGCCACAAGCGCGCCATGATCAACCAGCGCGAGGTCTTCGCGGACACGCACGGCTTCGCAGCCGCGCTCAAGCACGTACTGCGGCAGGATCCCGACATCGTGCTGATCGGCGAAATGCGCGACCTGGAGACGATCGAAGCCGCCCTGGTCGTCGCCGAGACCGGTCACCTGGTCTTCTCGACACTGCACACCAACTGCGCCGTACAGACCATCAACCGCGTGATCGACGTCTTCCCGCCGCACCAGCAGGAGCAGGTGCGGGCGCAGTTGTCGCTGGTGCTTCAGGGCGTCGTGTCGCAGCAGCTCATCCCGCGCGCCGACGGCCGCGGCCGCTGCCTCGCCGCCGAGGTGATGATTCCGAACGCCGCCATCCGCAACCTCATCCGCGAGTCGAAAGTGCACCAGATCTACTCGCAGATGCAGGTCGGCCAGCAGAAGTTCGGCATGCAGACGATGAGCCAGGCGCTGCTCGACCTGCACCAGCGCCGCCTGATCACCACCGACGAGGCGCTCGGCCACGCGACCGAACCCGACGAGCTCAAGACGATGATGGGACACCAGGCCGGAGGCATCGACAAGGTCCGGCCCATGACGCGGCACTGAGCGCGCCGCGTCGCAGCGAACGAAGGAGGCGATGAGCCATGCCGGTTTTCAAGTGGGTGGGCGTCGGGCCGAACGGCGAGACCATGCGCGGCGAGATGGAGGCGATGACCCGCCAGGCGGTCATCACGCGCCTGCGCACCCAGCGCATCAACCCGGCGCCGGAGAAGATCAAGGAGAAGGGCAAGGGCTTCGATCGCGAGATCAACCTGCCGTCGTTCGGGGCGCCGGTGAAGCAGCACGACATAGTGATCTTCACCCGCCAGTTCGCGACCATGATCGACGCCGGACTACCGCTCGTGCAGTGCCTCGAAATCCTCTCGCAGCAGTCCGACAGCAAGGCGCTCTGTAAAGCGCTCAAGGAGGTGAAGGAGGAAGTCGAGGCCGGGTCGACCTTCGCGGCAGCCCTCAAGAAGCACCCGAAGATCTTCTCCGACCTCTACGCCAACATGGTCGCGGCGGGCGAGGTCGGCGGCATCCTCGACACCATCCTGAACCGCCTGGCGTCGTACATGGAGAAGATCGTCAAGCTCAAGAGCAAGATCAAAGGCGCAATGATCTACCCCGCTTGCATCATCGCGGCGGCGGTCCTGGTGACCGGCATCCTGCTCGTCTACGTGATCCCGGTCTTCGCCGAGCTCTTCAACAGCTTCGGCCAGGCGCTGCCGGCTCCGACCCAGTTCGTCATCAACCTCTCGAACTTCACCATCAACAACTTCTGGATCATCGTCGGCGGCATGATCGCCGTCGCGGGCGGCTTCGTGTTCACGTCCCGCACCGAGCAGGGCCGCTACTACCTCGACAAGATCGGCCTGCGCTTGCCGGTCTTCGGCGACCTCATCCGCAAGACCGCGATCGCCCGCTTCGCGCGCACTCTCGGCACCTTGGTGTCGTCGGGCGTCCCGATCCTGGACGCGCTCACCATCACCGGCCGCACCGCCGGCAACAAGATCATCGAGGAGGCGATCTTCGCGACCCGCGCCAGCATCAGCGAGGGCAAGACCATCGCCGAGCCGCTGATCGCCTCCAAGGTCTTCCCGCCGATGGTCTGCCACATGATCGCGGTCGGCGAGACCACCGGCGCCCTCGATCAGATGCTGCAGAAGATCGCCGATTTCTACGAAGACGAGGTCGACAACGCCGTCGCCAACCTGACTTCGCTCATGGAGCCGATGGTGATCCTGATACTCGGCGGCCTGATCGGCGGTCTGGTGGTGTCGATGTACCTGCCGATCTTCAAGCTCGGATCGGTGATGTCCTGAGATGGGCGAGCTCGCCGTCGCGGGCGCCGACGCCGGGGCGGCGGCGGCGCGCGACCAATCGCTCCGCCGACGGCTCGGCTGGTTCCTCGTCGTCCGCACCGTCCTGGTGACGGCGTTCCTGGCGTTCGCGGCCTGGGTGTACGGGCCGCAAGCGGCCACCGGACCGGACCCGCGGCTCGGCCTGATCGCGCTCGGCTACGGCGTCACCGCGATCTCGGCGCTCATGCTGCCGCGCGTCCGGCGCATCGCCTTCTTCGCCGACGCTCAGGTCGGCGTCGATCTGGCGCTGGTGACGCTGGTGATCCTCGCCACCGGCGGCCTCGCGAGTCCACTCGCGGTCCTCTACAACGTCGTCATCCTGAACAGCGCGCTCCTGCGGCTCGGACACGGCATCATCGCCACGGCCACGGCTGCCGCGGTCGCCTACGGGGCGCTGATGGCCGATCTCGTGGCCACGGCTCCCGGCGCACCGGCGCTCGGCCCGCACGCCGTCAGCCACGGCACCATCATCCTCTCTTTCTTCGCCATCGCCGGTCTGGCGCGCTACCTGACGGCGCAACTCGCTGCCGCCGAGCGCCTGCTCGCGGCCCGCCAGGAGGACCTCGGACGCATCGAGGTCCTGCAGCAATTGGTGGCCAACGCCGTCGACAACGGCCTCGTCGCGACCGACGGCAGCGGCCGCATCGTCTCCGCCAACCCCACCGCCGCCGAGATCCTGGCGCTGCCGCCCGCGGCCTCGGGCATCGCCCTCGACGACGTCCTGCCCGGTGCCGCCGCGCTCGCCGCCGGCGACACCCCGGTCGAGCTCGTGCTCGGCGATCCCGTCGGACCGCAGCACCACCTGCGGGTCAAGGTGGAGACGCTCACCGATACCTATCAGCGCGCCATCGGCCGCATCTTCGTGCTCCAGGATGTGACCACCGTCCGCGACCTCGAGTCCCGTTTGCGCGAGCAGGAGCAGCTCGACGCCTACGCCGATACCGTGCGCACCGCGAGCGCAACCAACGTCTCCGCCTTCGAGGGGCTGGTCGGCGAGAGCGAGGCGATGCGCCGCGTCTTCGGCCTCATCGAGAAGGTCGCGCCGAGCGACTCGACGGTGCTCGTGACCGGCGAGAGCGGCACCGGGAAGGAGCTCGTCGCCCGCGCCATCCACAAGCGCAGCGCCCGCGCCGCCCATGATTTCGTCCCCGTGAACTGCGGCGCGATCCCGGAGACGTTGATCGAAAGCGAGCTCTTCGGCCACGTGCGCGGAGCCTTCACCGGCGCTACCACCGACCGGCCTGGCCTCTTTCGTCAGGCGCACCGCGGCACCATCTTCCTCGACGAGATCGGCGAGCTGCCGCTGCCGATGCAGGTGCGCCTGCTCCGCGTCCTCCAGGAGCGGCAGATCGTTCCGGTCGGCGGCACGACCGCCGTGCCGGTCGACGTCCGCGTCGTCGCCGCGACCAACCGCGACCTCGAGCGCTGCGTCGCCCAGGGCAAGTTCCGCGAGGATCTCTACTACCGGCTGAACGTCATCCGCATCGAGATGCCGTCGCTGCGCGCCCGACCCGAGGACATTCCCCTCCTCATCGTCCACCTGCTGCGCACCTGCTCGGCGCGCCACGGCAAGGCCGTCGAGCGCGTCTCGCCGCGGACGCTGCGGACGCTATGCACCTATGGATACCCCGGCAACATCCGCGAGCTCGAGAACGTGATCGACCACGCGATCACCCTCTGCGAGGGCGACACGCTCACCGAGCACGACCTGCCGGCACAGGTCGTGGCGCACGGCGAGGCCGCCGCCGCAGCCAGCGAGCCCGAGCCGCCGACGCCGCCCGTCTTCGGCGACGGCTGCAACCTCGACGAGCAGCTCGCCACCTACGAAAAGGACATGCTGCTCGCGGCCCTCGAGCGCGCCGGCGGCGTCCGCAAGCGCGCCGCCGAGCTCCTCGGCATCAAGTACCGGAGCCTCCGCCATCGGCTCTCCAAGTACGGCCTAGCCGCCGCCGACGACGACGACCTCGACCTCGGCTCGGCGCTGCACTGAGACAACGCTACCCGAGGCCCCGCAGACCTCGCACCCTGGCGTCCACAGGTCGGGCGTCGACGCCGGACGGAGCCCAGCCAGTGCGCACCGCAACGGGCGATGACAGTGGCCCGAGCTCAGCGAGCACGGTGCGGAGCACGCGGGCCCCGAGGTGCGCAGCGCCGAATGTGCTGGCTGCGGCCAGAGTCGCGGGTCTGCTGCCCGTAAGCAGCCGTCTGCCCATGGCGCAGCGGCTGCGCGCCATGCTGTCGCCGACCCGATCAGCGGCGCTTTCGTGACGGTCAAAAAATGTCACCGTCAAGGAATTCGCCGGTTTTTGACAGCTTCTCTGCGCGCCCGCATTGCGCTCTCGTACACGAAGCGGCGTTGCGGACGCAGAAGCGACTCGCGGATCGAACGAGCGCGGAAGTGAGAAATCCGCGCCGCCATTGGCAGCGCCCGCCGCCGCCGCGCTCCACGAGCGCGCTTCGCCCGCCGCTGGCACCTCGCTTGCTCCGGCAGCGCTCCAACAAATTCGGCTTCGGGACGATGAACGCCCCGAGACACTAGGAGGCAGACACACTATGACTAAGCAGAATCAGTCCGGTTTCACCCTGATCGAGCTTCTGGTCGTCGTCGCGATCATCGGCATCTTGGCCGCGATCGCGATCCCGCAGTTCGCCGCGTATCGCGCCAAGGGCTTCGACGCCCGGGCCGAGAGCGACTGCCGCAACGCCGCGACGGCCCAGGAAGCGTACTTCGTCGACCACGCCACGTACTCGGCCGACGCCGCCTCGCTGCCCGGATTCGTGCAGTCCCAGGACGTCAACGTGGCGCTCACCGGGAGCGACACCGAGTTCAGCGTCACCTGCGATTCGCCGAAGGGTACCAGCGGCTTCCAGTGCGTGTGGACGAGCAACCCTAACGTCGGCGACCCGAACATGGTCTGCACCGCGCCGTAAGGGCGGCGATCGGCCAAGACTGGTGTGACCATCACGGCGCGGGCGGTCCTTCGGGTCCGCCCGCGCCGCTATTTCGTAAGGAGGGAGAGGGTTCGCGAATGCGCGAGCGGCTGACCTTGCACGGGCTCTGGATCGCGACCGCCATCACCATCCTCGTCCCCTCCTACGCCGACCCCGACCTCTGGGGTCATCTGCTCTTCGGATCCTCGCTCCTCGCCGGCAGCGTCCCCCTCGCGAACACCTTCGCGTACACGACGCCGGCGCAGCCCTGGGTGAACCACGAGCTGCTGGCGGAAGGGGCGATGGCCTTGGCCTACCGGCTCGCGGGATCGGCGGGCCTGGTGACGTTGAAGGTCGTACTCGGGCTCGCCACCGCCGCGGTGCTGTGGCGGACGGCGCAGCGGTGGAGCGGCGACGCGATCGCCGCCACGCTCGCGGTGGTGTTCGCGCTCTACGCGATGCGCCCGGGCTTCATGATCAGGCCCCAGCTCTTCACCATGCTCTTCCTCGCGGTGACGCTCGAGATCGTGCGGGCGAGCCGAGGCCGCGCCGCAGGGATCGCCTGGTGGCTGCCGCTCCTCGTCGCGCTCTGGGTGAACGTGCACGGCGGCGTGCTCGCCGGCATCGGGCTCGTCGCCGTGGCGCTGGCGACCGCACGCGCCGCAGAGCTCTGGCACGGCACGCTCCGGGCGCGCGATGTAGCGACAGCGGCAACGCTCCTCGCGGCGACGGCGGCGGCGCTCGCCTTGAACCCGTACGGTATCCGGCTCGTCGAGTTCCTGTTGCGCGACGTCACGCCGACGGTGCCGATCACCGAGTGGGCGCCGGTCGGACTCCTCGACGCGTCGTTTCCCGTCTTCAAGCTCATGCTGCTCGCGACGGCGGCCGGGGTCGTGATCGTCCGTCCGCGGCTCGCCGAGATCGCCGTCGTCGCCATAACCGCTACCGTCGCGCTCCGTCACCAGCGCCATATCCCGCTCTTCGCGATCGCCGCGGCGCCGCTCGTCGCCGCAACCCTAGTGGCACTCGGCCGGCGCTGGCGCGTCGCCGCCGGCAGCGAGCTACCGCCGCTCGTACGCTCGGCGCTCACCGCCGCGGCGACCATGCAGCTCGTGTTCGCCGCCCTCCTGGTCGGCACCTGGCGCGGCCAGATCACGGTGCTCCCTAGCCTCTACCCCGTACAGGCGGTGCGCTTCCTGGTGCAGAACGACATCGTCGGCAACGTCGCGTTGCCGTTCAGCTGGGGCGAGTACGCACTCTGGGCGCTGCCCCGGGGCTCGCGGGTGGCCGTCGACGGCCGTTTCACTACCGCCTACCCGAACGACCTCCTCGCTGCCGCCTGGCGCTTCATGACCGGCGAGCCCGGATGGGACGACCTCCTCAACGAATACCCGACCGACGTCGTCATCGCCGACCGCAAGCACGGCTCGGCCGCCCGCCTGCGCGGCCATCCGGACTGGCAGTACGTCTACTCGGACCCCGTGAGCCTGATCTTCCTGCGCGTCGGAGAGCGGCACGCCGACGTGCTCGCGCGCTTCCACGCCGGTCGGCTCGTCTACGACCGCCAGCCCTTCGCGACGACCTTCCCGGCCGTCGATCGCTCATGGACGCCGCGGCGCGGTGCGCGCCTGGCCGCGAGCGCCTTCGTCCCGCCGATCGGCCCCTGAGTTATCCGAGGTTAACGGACCGCCGGTCTCTGCTACAGTGACCCGCGACATGGAGATCCCGACGCTGGCGTTCGTCTTCGTCTTCGGCGCGATCATCGGCAGCTTCCTGAACGTCTGCATCGCGCGGCTGCCCGACGGACGCTCGATCGTGAAGCCGCCCTCGCACTGTCCGAAATGCCGGACCTTCCTCGCCTGGTACGACAACATCCCCGTGCTCAGCTACCTCGTGCTCGGCGGCCGCTGTCGCTCCTGCCACGTCCGCATCTCGCCGCTCTACCCTGCGGTCGAGGTGTTGACCGGCGCCCTCGCGGTCGCCCTCTTCCTGCGTCTCGGGCCGACCCTCGCCTTCGCCGGCTACTTCGCATTCGCCGCCGCGCTCGTCGTCATCACCTTCATCGACCTCGACCACCGGATCATCCCCGACGTCATCAGTCTGCCGGGTATCGTCATCGGCCTCGCGTTCGCGCTGGTGTCTCCGCTCGTCACCCCTCGCGACGCCCTCCTCGGCGTCCTCGCCGGCGGGGGCACGCTCCTAGCGGTCGCCTGGAGCTACCAGAAGCTCCGCGGCGTCGAAGGCATGGGCGGCGGCGACGTCAAGCTCCTCGCCATGATCGGCGCCTTCCTCGGCTGGCAGAGCATCTTCGTGACGCTCTTCGTCGGCTCGGTGATCGGCTCGCTGATCGGCGTCGCGCTGATGCTCTATGAGGGCGCCGATACGAAGCTCGCGATCCCGTTCGGGCCGTTCCTCGCCGGCGGCGCCCTCGTCTACCTGTTCTGGGGCGAACGCATCCTCGCCTTCTATTTCGGCAGCTGAGAGTCCCGGGGAGCCCTCCCGCGCCGCCCCCTCGGGGGCGGCGACCGGCTACGAATAGCGATTCCCCGGGAGCAGCCGCCGTGTAGAACCGCCCCCGGAGGTGGCCGGCGTGGACATCGGCAGCGAAGGTAGCGGCTTCACGGCCTTGGAGCTCATGATCGTCGTCGGAGTCTTCGCAGCTCTGGCGGCTGGCGCGGTTCTCGGGTGGGCGCGGCTCGAGCCGGTCTTCCGCCTCGACGCGGCGACGCACGCGCTCGCGGCCGACCTCCACGACGCGCGTGTGCTCGCGATCGCCTCGGCAGCGCGCGCCCGGCTCGTCTTCACCGGCGGCGCCACGAGCTACCGCATCGAGCAGGCCGACGATACCGGGGCCTTCCACCTGGCGACGGTGCGGACGCTGCCGCGCGGCGTCCGCGTCGCCGGCGCCAACTCCGGCGGCGACCTGGTGTTCTCGCCGCGCGGCACCACCGAGAACGGCACCGTGGTGCTGATCGATCGGCGCGGGCTGCGGGCGACCCTGCGGCTGAACCAGCGCGGTCGGGTCACGATCGAGCGGGGACGGACGTGAAGCGGCGCCAGGCGGGATCGGCGCTCGTCGAAGCCCTGGCCGCACTCGTGCTCGCGGCGCTCGCGAGCGCGCTCGTAGCCTCGGCGGCGCGCAGCGCTCTCCGGGCCGCGCATCGCGCCGCGACCCTGGAGCGGACCACGGCGCTGGCCGGCCGCGAGCTCGCACGTCTCGCGGCGACCGCAGTCACCGCGGCGAGCGACGATGCGACGCTCGCGGTCGCGGGCTTTCCGGATGCGGTCACGTGCACCCGCACGGTCGAGCGTCACGGAATCGTCGCCGATCTCCGCGTCGACGTCGCTGCCGGACGGCCTGTGGAACGTGTCGCGCTCCGCACGCGCCGCCTGCTGCCGCCGCCGCCGGGGGAGTGATGCCCGATCCCGCACGCGGCATGACCCTGGTCGAGCTCCTGGTCGGCATGATGCTCGGTCTGGTCGCGACAGCAGCGCTCGGCGTCGTGCTGCGTGCCGGTCTCGCCGCGAGCCTCCGCGCCGGCGCCGACGCCGAGGTCGCGATCGAGACGGCGGCGGCCGTCGATCAGTTGGTGCGCGATCTCCGCTCCGCGGGCTACGATCCGCGCGGCGCCGGCTTCCCGGCCTTCCGCCTGACCGCTGCCGACCGCGTCGAGCTGCAGGCGGACCTCGACGGCGACGGCGCGATCGACGGCAACTCCGAGGAGCGCGTGGCCTACAGGGTGGCGGTGGCTAGCCGCAGCCTGCAGCGCATCGTCGGCGCCCAGTCGTTGCCGATCCTCGCCGACGTCGAGAGCTCGGGACTGCGTCTGGCGTGGTTCGACGCCGCCGGCAACGCCCTCGATCCGGACGACTCGGCCACCGCCGAAGCGGCTCGGTTCGTCGCCATCGAGATCGCGGCGACGCCGTCCGGACGACCCGTGGCCCGTCTCCACGGCGGCGCGCAGCTCCGCAACCGATGAGCGCCCGCGGTAGCGCGCTCGTCGCGGCGCTCCTCCTGATGGCGCTCGCCGGCATCCTCGCGACCGGGCTCGCCGAGCTCGGGCGCCGCGCCCTCGCCCGCGCCCGACTCGACCGCGATGGAGTCCGCGCCGCCTACCTGGCCGAGGCGGGCATCGCCGACGTCGTGGCGACGCTGCCGCCCGGCTGGTCGTTCACCGACGCGCTGGCGACCTATCCGGCACTGCCGCCGGCGAACGGACCCGCCTGGACGTGGAGCGCCGGCCTCACCGACGACCCCGACGAGACGCCGCGCGACGACGCGCGAGATGTCAACGCACGTGTCATCCTGCGCGTGAACGCCTTCGGTCCCGCACCCGTCCGCCGCCGCCTCGAAGCCGTAATCGGCCGCGAAAGCGTGCCGCTTCAGCCCGGCGCCCTGACCCTGGGAGGGGATCTGCAGTCGCTGGCTGCAGATTTTTCTCTGGACGGCCGAGACTTCGATATGGCCAGCGGCTGCACTGCTCTCGGCGCCGAGCTCGCCCGCGCCGGCCTGGCACTGCCGGAAGGCGCCGGGATGCCGATCCTCGCGCATCCTGAACGGATAACCGGAAGCGGCGCGGCGCCGAGCATCGCGCGTACGGCGGCGCCGTCGTACGCCGAGGTCGCGGGCGACTCGCGGGCGCTGCGGCTCGCAGCCGGCGCGCTGCCGGCGATGCTCGGCGATCTCGCAATGCCGCGCTTCACGAGCGTCGCCGGCGACGCCGAGGCCGACCAGCCGACCACCGGCGCCGGCGTGCTCTGGGTAGCGGGGCGCCTCCGGGTCACGGCGCGGCTCGCCTTCACCGGCGCCGTCGCCGCCGCCGACGGCATCGAGGTCGCCCCCGGCGCCACGCTCGAGGTGTGCGGCGGCGCCTGGGCGGGCGGCGCCGGCGCCTTCGCAGCCGCAGGCGGCGGCTTCGTGCGCGCCAGCACCGCCGCCCTCCGCCGCGCCGCCACCCTCGCCCCTCTGCCGGCGCGGGCACGCCTGATCGCCGTGCGCGAAGCCCCGTGAACGAAAGGATGCCCATGGTAGACACGATCCTCGTCGTCGACGACAGCCCGGACATCGCGCTCATCAGCGCCCGCATGCTCACACGTCACGGTTATGCCGTCATGACCGCAAACAGCGGCACCGAGGCGCTGGCGATGATCGCGCGCCGGCGGCCGAGCTGCGTCCTCCTCGACGTGATGATGCCGGGCATGAACGGCCTCGACGTGCTCCGCGCGCTCAAGGCCAACCCTGCGACTGCGACCATTCCGAGCATCATGGTCACCGCCAAATCGGCCGACGACGACCTGTTGAGCGGCTACCAGCAGGGCGCCGACTACTACATCACCAAACCCTTCACCGCCGACGAGCTGGTGCACGGCGTGCGTCTAGTGCTCGGAAGTCCGGGGGCGCAGCCGTCGCCGCGTGCGACCTGAGAACGGCGGCAGCAGCCGGCGGGATCAGGTCGAGAGGAGGCCCACGATGGCCGCGACGATCATGATAGTCGACGACAACGAGAACGCCGTCCACATGACCGCCCGCATGCTCTCCGGCTTCGGCTTCGAGGTGATGACGGCGCTCGACGGACCGAACGCGCTGGCGCAGCTCGCCGAGCGCCGTCCGGACTGCATCCTGCTCGACATCATGATGCCGCGCATGAGCGGCCTCGAGGTTCTCGCGCGCTTGCAGCACGACCCCGCGACCGCCGCCATACCCGTCATCCTGCTGACCGCGAAGAGTCAGGACGAGGACGTGCTCGCAGGCTACAAGGACGGCGCCGAGTACTACCTCACCAAGCCGTGCAGCTCTCGCGATCTCGTCTATGCCATCCGACTCGTGCTCGGAAGCCTGCGTTCCCAGGCTCCGAACCCGCCCGGCTGAGCATTCCCGGAATACCCCGACGTAGACCTCGCCGACGCGGCGGGCTACAGTTCCCGCCCTGCGAGGTCGCCGACGTGAGTCCATCGAACCGAGCCCGCGGGTGTCTGATCACGGTCGAGGGGATCGACGGCGCCGGGAAGAGCACGCAGGTCGAGCATCTGGCGACGCTGCTCGCGGCACGCGGGCTGCGGACGCTCACCACGCGCGAGCCCGGAGCGACGTCGCTCGGTCGTGAGCTCCGGCGCTTGTTGCTCGCCCGCGAGCTCGCCCTGGCCTCCGACGCCGAGCTCTTCCTCTTCCTCGCCGACCGCGCCGAACACGTCGCAACCGTCATCGCGCCGGCGCTCGCCGCCGGCGCGGTGGTCCTCTGCGACCGCTTCGCCGATTCCACGATCGCGTATCAGGGGCACGGCCGCGGCCGCGACCTCGCGCGCGTGCGGCGCTGGAGCGACGAGAGCAGCGCCGGCATAGCGCCCGACTTGACCCTGCTCCTCGATTGCCCGATCGCTCTCGGCGCCGAGCGTCGGCGGCACGAGAACGATCGCTACGAGATTCTCGACTCGAGCTTCCACGAGCGCGTCCGCGCCGGATTCCTCGTCGAAGCCGCGGCTGCGCCCCAGCGCATCCGCCGGATCGACGCCAGCCGCCCGCTCGCCGAGGTCAGCGCCGAGGTCGCGCGCGTGACGCTCGCCTGGCTCGATGCCCGCGGCTACTCCGCCGCGCCGGCCTCGGCGAGCGCGTGAGCATGCCGCCGCGCCGTCCCGCCTCGCCGCCGGACCGAGCACCGGCCGCAGCGGCAGCCGTCGGTCGCTTCGCCGACGTGCGCGGTCACGAGCGAGCGATCACGCATCTCCGCCGCGGCTTCGAGGCGGGCCGGCTCGCGCACGCGTTCGTGTTCACCGGGCCCGAGGGCGTCGGGAAGCTGACGGTCGCGCGCCTGCTCGCAGCCGGACTGCACTGCGACGTCGCCCCGTTCGACGCCTGCGGCGGCTGCGGCGCCTGCCGCACGATCGCCGCCGGCACGCATCCCGACGTGCGCATCGTCGCCGGCCCGCTGGACGGCAAGCGCGACATCTCGATCGAGCAGGTCCGCGATCTGCAACGCGAGCTCGGCTTCCGCTCGCTCTCGCAGCATCCCAAGGTCGGCATCATCGACGACGCTCACCTGCTCACGGCGCAAGCACAGAATGCGCTCTTGAAGACTCTCGAAGAGCCGAGCGGCGACAGCGTGCTCGTACTGGTCGCCGTTCAACAGTCGGCGCTGCTGCCGACGATCCTGTCGCGCTGCCAGCGGGTGAGCTTCGGGCCGCTTCCTACCGCGGACGTCGTCGCCATTCTGGAGCGTCGGGGCCGGAGTGCCACCGAGGCGCGCGCGCTCGCTGCCTACGCCGACGGCAGCCCAGGCGTCGCGCTGGGGCTCGATCCGGAGCTCTTCGACCGCCGCCGGCGCGAGCTGCTGACCGCGCTCGCGGGGCTTCGCGGCGCCGACTTCAAGAAGCTCGTCGACTTCGCGCAGACGCTCGCCGGCGAGGACAAGGATCCGGCGGCGGTTCTGGCGCTCGTGGCGTCGTGGCACCGCGACCTCCTGCGCCGCGCCGTGCTCGGCGCCGACGCCGAGCTGCAGAACGCCGACCTCGCCGCCGCGATCGGAACCCCCGACGTCGGGCGCAGTCTTCGCAATCTCGAGACGACGTATGATACGATGCGCGCCCTGCGTCGGAACGCCAACCGCAACCTAGCCCTCGTCCGGATGCTGATGCGCTTCGAGTGATCATGACCAGCACTTCCCATTCGTCCACGCCGCCGTGCCTGGTCGGCGTCCAGTTCCAACCCGCCGGCCCGATCCACGACTACGACTGCGGCGGACTGGACCTGGCGCGCGGGGATCGCATAGTCGTCGAGATGGCGCGCGCCACGGCGCTGGCGACGGTGGCGCGCCCGCCGCGGCCGCGCACCGACGCCGGCGACGGCGTGCCGCGCGTGCTCCGGCGCGCCGACGAGCACGACCTGGCGCGCGACGAGCGCAACCAGGCCCGGCGGCACGAAGCCCTGCGTTTTTGTCTCGAACGCATCCGCGCCCGCGGCATGTCCATGAAGCTCGTGAAGGTGGACGTGCTCTTCGACGGCAGCAAGGTGATCTTCTACTTCACCGCCGAGGGGCGGGTGGACTTCCGCGAGCTCGTCCGCGACCTGGCGCAGGGCCTACGCAAGCGGATCGAGATGAGGCAGATCGGCTCCCGCGACGAGAGCAAGATGATCGGCGGCATCGGACCGTGCGGGCGCGAGCTCTGCTGCTCGACCTGGCTCCGCGATTTCCAGGCCGTCTCGGTGCGGATGGCGAAAGAACAAGGGCTCTCCCTCACCCCATCGAGGCTCTCGGGCATGTGCGGTCGACTCAAGTGCTGCCTGCGCTACGAGTACGCTACCTACCTCGAGCTCCGGCGCGGGCTTCCGAAGGTCGGCGCCAGGGTCGAGTCGGTCAAGGGCGACGGGGTCGTGCTGCGCCACGACGTCCTCAAGCAGACCGCCGTCGTGCGGCGGGCGGACGACGGCGTCGAGGTCGAGGTCACGCTCGAAGATCTGGTCGAGCAGCGTGCCGGCTGACGCGACCGCGACCGGCGTGCGGCACCTGTACGTAACGACGCCGCTCTACTACGTGAACGGCGAGCCGCACCTCGGCTCCGCGTACACGATCCTCATCTGCGACACCGTCGCACGCTTCTACCGCCAGCGCGGCTACGACACCTACTTCCTGACCGGCACCGACGAGCACGGCGACAAGATCGCCGAAGCCGCCGCCGCCGCCGGCGAAGAGCCGAAGGCCTACGCCGACCGCATCAGCGCTATCTTCCGCAGCACCTGGGAGCAGAGCGGCCTCGCCTACGATCGTTTCATCCGCACTACCGACGCCGATCACATCCGCACCGTCCAGGAGATCCTGCAGCAGGTCTACGACGCCGGCGACATCTACTTCGGCAGCTACGGTGGCCTCTACTGCAAGGGTTGCGAACGCTTCTACACCGAGAAGGAGCTGGTCGACGGGAAGTGCCCCGACCACAGGACGACCCCGGACTTCATCGCCGAGGACAACTACTTCTTCCGCATGGGCAAGTACCAGGAGCGCCTCCTCACGGCGCTCGCCGCCAAACCCGATCTCGTGCGCCCCGAGCGCTATCGCAACGAGGTGCTGGCGATGCTGCGGGAGCCGCTGGAAGACCTCTGCATCTCGCGCCCCAAGAGTCGCCTCACCTGGGGCATCGAGATGCCCTTCGACGACCGCTTCGTCACCTACGTCTGGTTCGACGCGCTCATCAACTACGTTACCGCCGTGCGCTCGCTCGGTCGCGAGCGCTGCGACGCGCTCTGGCCGGCAGCGCAGCACTTCATCGCCAAGGACATCCTGAAGCCGCACGCGATCTACTGGCCGACGATGCTCATGGCCGCCGGTCTGCCGCTCTACGACCACCTGAACGTTCACGGCTACTGGACGGTCGACGGCCAGAAGATGTCGAAGAGCCTCGGCAACGTCGTGCGGCCGCTCGACATGCAGGCCAAGTACGGGCGCGACGCCTTCCGCTACGTGCTGCTGCGCGAGAGCGTCTTCGGCCTCGACGCCGACTTCCGCGAGGACGCTCTCGTGACCCGCATCAACGCCGACCTCGCCAACAACGTCGGCAACCTCGTGAGCCGCACGCTCTCGATGCAGCACAAGTACTTCGCCGGCGCGGTGCAGCCGCTAGGCGAGCAGCGGCCCGAGGACGCGGCGCTCGCCGCCGCCTTCGCGGCAGCCGCGCGCGAGGTGGATGCTCAGGTCGCCGAGCTGATGCTGTCGCGAGCCCTCGAGGCGATATTCCGCGCCGCCGATCACGCCAACAAGTACATCGTCGAGACCGCGCCCTTCACGCTCGCCAGGGATCCGGCGACCAAGCCGCGCGTCGGCGCCATCCTGCACAATCTGCTGGAGGCACTGCGGTCGACCGCGCAACTCGCGGCGCCGTTCATCCCGGAGACGGCGACCCGCATCGTCGAGCTGCTGAACCTCCCTGCCGACGCGTTGCGGGTGCCGGGTGCCGCATGGGGTACCGCATTCCCCGCCGGGCACGTCGTGCGGAAGCCCGTCCCGCTCTTTCCCCGTATCGAGGCCTGAGGGCGCGCCGGCGATGACGACGGGGAGCAACGACGGCACCGCGACTCCGCGTCCGCGCGCCGCCTCCTGGCGGCCGCCGGCGACGGTCGTGCCGCTGATCGACTCGCACTGCCACCTAGATCAGGACGCCTTCGCCGCCGACCGCGACGCGGTGATCACACGCGCCCGCGCCGCCGGGGTCGAACGCATGATCACCGTCGGCGCCGGAGGCGCGCTCGCGAGCAACGAGGCGGCAGTGGCGATCGCCGCGGACACCCCAGGCATCTTCGCCGCGGTAGCCGTCCATCCTCACGACGCGAGCGCCATCGCCGCGGACACCTGGGGGGAGCTCCGCCGTCTATGGGCGCACCCGAAGGTGGTCGCGGTCGGCGAGACCGGCCTCGACTACTACTACGAGCATTCGCCGGCCGAGGTGCAGCAGCGCCATCTCCGCCGCTTCGTTCGCGAGGCGGGCCGCGCCGGGCTGCCGCTCGTGATCCACTGCCGCGACGCCTTCCCCGACCTCTTGCGCATCTTCCGAGAGGAGGACGCGGCGGCGGTCGGCGGCGTCATTCACTGCTTCAGCGGTTCGCCGGCCGAAGCCGACGCCTGCCTGGCGCTGGGTTTCGCGCTCTCCTTCTCCGGCATCATCACCTTCAAGACCGCCGGCCGGCTGCGCGAGGTAGTGCGCGCAACGCCCCGCGACCGCATCCTGATCGAGACCGATGCGCCCTTTCTGGCTCCCGTTCCGCACCGCGGTAAGCGCAACGAGCCCGGCCTGGTGCGGCGGGTCGCCGAGGAGATCGCCGACAGCCTCGGGATCGATCTCGCGGAGGCGGCGCGGCTCACGACGGCCAACACCGAGCGCGTCTTCCGACTGCCGAGTCCGACCGATACGTAGACGCAGCGGAGCTGCCCGGTACACGGCTCCGTCCACTGCCGCGCAGCCCCCGCGGGAGAGTCGAGCGCAGCGCCTCCCGGAATCCGCTCAGTCGTCGTCGTCGGATGCGCTCGAGCGATAGTCGTTCGGCTGGGCGGTGCAGATGGCCCACAGGACGGCGCCGATCATGAACGCCAGCACGGCCTCGAGGCCGAGGAACGCCGCCACCTTGAGCCCGGCAAAGCGCGGCGAGACGAAGCGGACCAGCCAGCCCGCCGCCTCGTCGGCGAGCGCGGTCGTGAAGGCGAGGCTCACGATCCACGCCTTCCAGCGGTTCGCCATCGGCACGAAGAGCACGAGGTGCGTCATCGTCAGCACCAGAATACCCATCGCGAAGAGATGGAAGTGGGTGATCTCGAGCAGTCCCTGGTAGCTCCGCGGCTGCGTGAACGTCGCCTCGTTGCCGAGATAGTACGCCACCACCGATGCCGGATTCAGGGTCATCTTCGCGAAGTAGAGGAGCGCGTTCGTGATCCAGAGGAGCGCGACGAACACCAGGAACCACACCAGGACGAGGCGGAGCAGCCAATTGTTTCGCCAATCGGGGGTGACGGTGAAGCGCATTCACCGTCACCCGGGAGCCGGCGTCGCCGAGACGGCGGTCGGCGTCGCGCCGGCGGCGGGTGCGGCCGCGGGCGCGCCGGCGTCGACCACGGCGACGGCGACGAGAGCGAGCGCGCGCCGTACACCCATCGTCATTGCCCGCGCGCTCAGGGTGGCGCCGGTGATCCCCTGGATTCCGGCCCCGAGCCTAAGATCGTCGTCGAGGACCCGCCCCTGGAACTGCGCTATCCAGCGTGGCGGCGGCTGGTATTCGGATGGCTCGTGGAATGCCAGCACCTCGACCCGCTCGAGCCGGCCGGCGGGGTCGATCACCACCATGAACGTCTCCGGCAGGGTGCGGACGATGTGGCTATCGATGACCGCGTAGCCTTGCACCGTCCCGTCCTTCCACCCTACGTGGATCGTCCAGAGCTGCGAGCCGAGCGGCGAGCGGGCGCGCTTCTCGACCTCGGCCTTCTGGGCATCGGTGAGAATCACGACCCGCTCCTCGATGCGATCACTGCCGGGGAACGCGAGGGCCAGCGCCTCGTCCTTGGCGAGGAATACGGCCGCACGCGCGGCGCGGCCGGTCACACACGCGGCGACGGCCATGCCGAGCATGGCCGCCATCCGCAGGCGCCGTGCCCGGACCGTCAGAACACGAACCCCGCGCCGAGGTTCACCTCGTCGGCCCGCGGTTTGTTGCCGCCGGCATTGAAGTTGCGGTACTCGAGCTTCAATACGACCTGCGGGTGCGGCTTGTAGTCGAGGCCGACGGTGTAGAGCTGCACGTCGTTCCCAGGGGCACGCCTGAAGCCCCGCGGCACTTTGTCTTGGGTATCGAAGATCTCGTAGCGGAAGAACGGCGACAGGTACTGGGTCGTGTCGGGAAACACGAGCGGTAGGACGTCGTAGGCGGCCTCGGCGTAGAAGCCGAAGATGTCCTCGGCGACCGTCTGCCCGGCGGCGCGGCTCAACGTGCCGGCATCGTCGATCGACGTCATCGCACCGAGCGCACGGAGCTCGAGCCCCCGATAGCGGACCTGGGCATGCGCTTCCCAGAGGAGCGTGAAGGCGTTCGGCTTGTCGCCGTCGAACTCGCCGTTCTGGCCGGCATCGCCGGCAAAGAAAGAGGCCCCGATCATGGTCCCGGCAAAAGGCGTGTAGTCGAGGCGCGCGGTGCCGGCAAGATCTTCGGCGAACGCGCGGTTGCCGAGCTGCCGGGCGCTGCGAATGCCGCTCGACTTGTAGCCGGCGGCGTTCAGGCTGTTCATGAGGTAGGCGCGGTACTCGAGGCCCGGCACGATGGTCCCGAAGAAGCCGACGCCGCCCTCGCGCCACGTCGTCGGAATGATGGAGCGCTCCACCTCGGGACGAAGTACGCCGTGGAAGAACGGCGGCTCGTGGATCTCGTTGATGAAGCCCATGGGCACGAGCAGGAGTCCGGCGCGCACGTTCAACTGCTGCCAGAGCAGGAAATCCAGGTAGGCGAACTCGACCGTGGCCTCGCCGCTGTCGGAGGTGACGGTGTCCTCACCGACGACCGCGTGCTCGAACTCGAGCTCGGCGTTCATCAGGATGCGATCGCTGAACTTGTAGCCGGTGTAGAGGACGAAGCGCAGCACGTCGAAGCGGTCGCGCTTACCTTGCTGATCGCTCACGTACTTCTGGAAGTTGTACTCGCCGTAGCCGCCGATCGAGAGGCCGCGGTCGACCTGGTAGACTTTCGAGGCCGCCGGTCCGAGCCCGTAGAGGCTCTTGAGCTCCTTGTGCTCGGGCAGGACGAGGGCTTGCTTGAGGCGCTCCACTTCCGTCGCCAGTACGTCGATCTTGCGATTCTGTTCGGACGTCCCCGGGCCGGCGATCGGCTCCGGCGTCCCCGCCGGCGCCGCAGCCGCCGGAGCGGCGGTTTCCGCGGACGCGCCGCGCGGCCTGTCGCGCGCCTCTTCGAGGGCACGCAGGCGGGCGCGCATTTCGCGCATCTCCTTCTCCATGCGGTCGAGCTGCTCTTGGTAGGCGCGGATGCGGGGATCGTCGCCGGCGAGCACCGGCAGGGCGCCCATCTGAGCGGTGAGCAGCGCCGCCAACAACGACCGGGCAACGATACGGCGAGCCTTCATTCCTCGTTCTCCTTCCGGACGGTGCTCACGACCGGGATGGCCGCGGCGGAATACGGTTCGAAGCTCCCGGGGGGTGCCCCGGCCAACGTGATGCGGCGCGCGGCGCCGCGATCGTCGATGAAGAGCGCGCCGGCGCCGGGAACGCGGGCGAGCACGGCGGCGGCGTCCCGAAGTCCGATCACTAGCAGCGCCGTCGATAGGGCGTCGGCCGTCGTGGCGGCAGGGGCCCATACGGTGACCGCGAGCCCCGCCGCCGCCGGCCGTCCGGTGCGCGGATCGAAGACATGGCTCGGCGCTCGCCAGCCTTCGGCGCTGAAGTCGCGCTCGTAGTTGCCGGACGTAGCGACGGCGAGATCGCGATCGAGTCCCAGCGTCCCGAGGCTCCCTTCAGGGTCAGCCGGATCTCGGACCGCGATCCGCCACCTGCCCTCGGGACCGTCACCGACGAGCAGGAGATTGCCGCCGAGATCGAGGAGACCGCGGCGGGCACCGGTCGCGAGGAGCGCTGCCCGCGCCCGGTCGAGGCCGTAGCCTTTGGCGATTCCGCCGAGGTCGATCGCCATTCCGTCGCGCGCAAAGGACACGGAGCGCGTCGCGGCATCGAGCACGAGGCCGCCCCATCCGACGGCGTCGATGCGTCCCGCCGGCAGATACTCGAGGTCGCGATACGCGCCCCAGCCGCGCAGGAGGGGCAGGATGGTCACGTCGAACGCTCCATCGGTGATCTCGCTGAGAGCGCGCGCCCGCACTAGGCACTCGAACAGATCGTCGGCGACCGGCTCGGCATGGTGCGCCGCATGGATATTGACCCGCACCAGGTCGCTCTCCGGGCGATACAGGCTCATCGCCGCGTCGACCCGGCGGAGCGCACCGAAGGCGGCCACGAACGCGTCGTCGCGCGGCTCGTCGAGCGTAACTCGCGCGATCGTGCCCATCACCAACTCGGCGCGCGTCGCGGATACGGCCGCTGCCGCCGGCACGGCGGCTGCGAGTGCGCCGAGCAGCGCCCACGCAGCCGCGGTTCGGACTGGATTGAAAGTGATTCTCATTTTCGTGGAGCGGCGGGGTTGATACGGGAGCGTCGTCCACGTGTCAAGAGCGCGCCTCCCCGGAACCCGACCCCCGGCCGCCGACGCGCCTTCCCGTGCCTCCCAGCCGACCCGTCCCCCGCCGCTCAGGTGCGGGAAACGCGCGACTCTCGCTTCGCCGCCGCGTGCGGCGTCCGACCGCTCCGACATTCGGCGCAAAGGCCGTAGAGCTCCATCTTGTGGCGGGTGATCACGAAGCCCAGCCTCGCCGCGATCTGCTCCTGCAAACGCTCGATGGCGTCGTTCGCGAACTCGACGATGCGGCCGCAGCGCTCGCATATGAGGTGGTCGTGATGGTGCTCCTCCTCGACATTCTCGAAGCGGGCCTCGCCGTCATGGAAGTGGCGCTCCGCCGCGAGTCCGCATTCGCGCAAGAGCCTCACGGTGCGGTAGACCGTCGCGTACCCGACCCGCGGGTTGACCCGCTTCACCTCGCGATAGAGCTCCTCGACGCTTATGTGCTGGTCGTTGGCAAAGAACACGCGCGCGATATCGTCGCGCTGCGAGGTCGACTTGAGCGAACGCTCGCGCAGTGCGTCTTTGAACGCAGCGAAACGCTGCGCCTGCGTGCGGTGGCTCACGGCCGTCGACGAGCCCATGGAAACCGAACCCGGCGCCGGCGCCGTCAGACCTCCGCCATGGCCGCCGGCGGCGGCTTGCGCGCCCCGATCAACGCGCGCAGCGCCGGAGACAGAAACACCCGTTCGATGTCCCGATCGGCGAGCGCGGCGCACAGAACCTCGACGCGCTCCGGACCCGAAAGCTTGCGATCCATGAGGATGACGTCCCGCTCGCCGACCCGGCACACGCCGCTGCGCGGCCGATAGCCCACTTCCCGCAACAACTCCTCCTCGCGGACCTCGAAGCCGAGCTCGCGCGCCGCCCGTGTAAGATCCTCGATCATTGCCGCCACCGTCGCCGATACCTTTCGCTTCACGAAGCGGGATCATAGTGGTAAAGGCCGGTCAGAGTCCATGATCAAGAGCATTCTTGCGACGCTGGACGGCTCCGAGCACTCGCAGACCGCCGCCCGATACGCGATCTGGTTGGCAACGCGACTGCGGGCCACGGTCGTCGGCATGCACGTCGTCGACGTCGTCTCGATCGAGGGCTCGGGCGCGTTCCTCCACGACGTCTCGGGTTCGCTCGGCTTCGAGCCCTATCTCGATTTCTCCTCGAAGATGCGCGAGGTGCTCTACGAGCGCGGCCGCGTCATTCTCGAACAGTTCGAGGCGTCGTGCAGAGAGCACGGCCTGCGCGCCGATACGCATATCGCGAGCGGCATCGTTGCCAACGAAATCTGCGAGCAGGCGCGCACGGCGGACCTGGTCGTCGTCGGCCACCGCGGCGTGAACGAGCGCTTCTCGACCGGACTCCTCGGCAGCACCACCGAGAGCGTCACCCGCAAGTGTCCGAAGCCGGTCCTGGTGTCGCCTGTCGAGTTCCGGGAGATCCGCCGGCCGCTCCTCGCGTACGATGGCAGCCAACGTGCCGCCGCCGCCATGCACGAGGCGGCCGAGCTGGCAACGGCTCTCCGCCTGCCGCTCAGCGTGCTGCACGTCGGCAAGGGGCCGGCGGCCGACCGCATCGTCGACGAGGCGCGCCGCTACCTCGCGAGCCACGAGGTCGAGGCCGATCTCGCGATCCGCCCCGGGCACGCCAACGAGGTTATCCTCGAGGTCATGGCCGAGGGCGACCATGACCTCCTCGTGATCGGCGCCTACGGCCACAGCCGGATCATCGAGATGGTGCTCGGCAGCACGACCGAGTACGTACTGCGCAAAGCGACCGCACCCGTCTTCCTGTGCCGGTGAGGGCGACGCCCCGGCGCTGAAACACGAAGGGCTCGCGGCCGTCCGTGGCCGCGAGCCCTCGTCACGTTCGAGCCCGAGAACGAGCCCGGGTCGCTCGCCTCAGCTGCCGGAGCTGATGAGCTCGGCGATGGTGAACTTCTCCTCGGTCGACCCCGCCTTGTCTCCCTGCGACCAGTACCAGCCGGGCTCGCCCGGGAAGCGATGGCTCGGCAGCGCCGCCTTGGTGGCGTGCTGGAGCTGCATGTCGACCATGACGATGCACGGCGTCATCGTGGTCTCCTCTTCGTACTTCATCGCCGCTCCCGGGAAAGCCTCTTTCCGATGCGTGAAGTTGTTGATCCAGATCTTCCACAGCTGCCCGGCGCGGTCGTACATGTCCGTGAACGGCACCTCGTAGGCTTCCTTGTCGATGTAGAGGACGCGCTTCGAGTACGCGTACTGCGGCAGCTTCGAGATCCCCTCGATGACCCAGACCTTCCGCTTCTCCCACTCGCCGTCGAACGACCAGTCGATCGCGCCCTCGTTCCACTTCACCGGGAAATGAGTGGTGTGGAACGCGCCCAGGACCTCCTTCTCGCCGAGGAACTTCCAGTCGGCCCAGGCGATCTGGCCGGCGTAGCCGCCGTAGCTGTCCTGGTCGGTGTCCTGGCCGAAGAGCGCGTCCGAGCGCTGCGCCGTCGAGAGCCGGCGCACTCGCCGGAGCGACGGCAGGTAGAGCCAGCTGTCGTCCTGCTTCGCGGGGTCGAAGTAGCGGTAGTACGTGAACCCGACGCCCTTCAGGTCGAACGGCTCGATCAGCGGATGGAGGGTCTCCTTGAACTCGAATTTCTCGGTGTTCGGGATCTCCGGCTTCGGATCGACGTAGAGCCGGCCGACGTAGCGCAGCCGGCGGAAGTGGTCGACCAGGAAGTGGCGCTCGACCTGCAGCGGCCGTTCGTCGGAAATCGGGCCGGTGTCGGCGTCGAAGTTCCGCAAATCGAGATCGTCCTCGAAGCCCGGGCGGAAGTTGAAGTTCCACATGATCTTGTTGGCGACGTACTGCTCGGAGGTTTCGAACTTCGGGAACGGCTGGCCGGCAACGTAGTTCTCGAGGCCCTGTCCTCCGGGACCGAGCTTCACCTGCGCCGAAAACTTCTCGGTCGCCTCCTTGTAGGCCTTCTTCCAGGAGATCGGCTTGGTCTCGACGATCTTCAGCGGCCAGCCCTTCTGCACGCACCAGTACATGCCCGGCGACACGAGGTCCTTCACCTTCTCGGCATTCGCCTTCGTGATGACGTCGCCGGGAGCGACCTGGGCGGCGGTGGGGCCGGTCCACAACAGGGCCAGCACGGCTACGGCGAGCGAGCTGCGCGAGAAATTCCGCATGGAATGTCCTTTCTCTGATTACGAAGACCACACGGCGCGTCGATGAGGGGCGCGCAAGAGCAGCCGAATCGGGCCCTCAGATACGCTGCGCTCAGTTTCCGTGTCAAACGCGAGCGCCACGCAGCCGAATCAACCGGCGACGTCGCCGCCGCGCGAGGAGTCCGTCTCGTCGCTCCGCAGCCGCGCCAGCCGCTCTTCGAGCTTCTTGATCGAGCGCTCGATGCGCTGCACCTCGTGCTGCACGACCGGATGATTGGCGATGCGGCCGACGGAGGATTTGATGCGCTCGTCGATCGAGCGCTGGAGCGCCTCGAGGCGCCGTTGGGGCGCGGCGATGAGCTCGTCGAAGAAGCCCTTGCCGTGCCCGGTCGCGGTTCCGGGGCTCGCCGGCGCGGCACCGGGGGCGGCGTGCTCGCCGGCGGACCCGGAGACGATCTCCTGCATGCGCCGGCCCGCCTTCTCCCCGATCGTGCCGATGACCTCGACGCCCTTCTCCACCCGGTTGCGCAGCTGGGCGAGAGTATCCTCGCCGTGCTGCACCAGCTCGCGCAAGAGCCCCAGCGAGATCAGGCTCGAGCGCCGCTTCTCCTCCTCGAGGATGATCTGCGCGAACGTGATCGCCGTCAGGTCATCGCCGTTCTCGTTGTCGACCACTTTGACGTCGTTTCCGGAGCGAACGAGGCGTGCGATCTCGTCGAGGGTGATGTACCGACTCTCCGAGGTGTCGTAGAGCTTGCGGTTACCGTAGCGTTTGATCAATCGAAAGGGGGTCGCTTGGCTCATCGTCGAGACTCCTTACTCGGCCATGATCCGCATGAGCACGGTGCGCGAACGTGGACCGTCGAATTCACAGAGGTAGATTGCTTGCCACGTCCCGAGCACGAGCTTGCCGTTCTCGACCAGGATGCTCTGCGACACCCCGACCAGGGTCGAGAGGATGTGCGCCGCGGCGTTGCCGGCGGCGTGCAGATAGTCGTCGCGGACGGGAATCGTCTTCAGCAGTTCGCGGATCATGTCTTTGCGGACGTTGGGATCGGCATTCTCGTTGATGGTGACGGCGGCGGTCGTATGCGGGACGAAAACGTGGCACATCCCACGCATGATCCCCGATTCCTTGACGATTCGACGGATGCCCGAGGTCACGTCGATCATCTCCATCTGCGACTCGGTCTCGACCTTGAGCCTGTGCACGGGATTGACGCGCAGTACCATACGCCGCAACGCGTGATCAAGTTGCCGTCCCGTCGCGACGTCGGAGCTCGCCGCCGTGCGTAATCCGGTCGTCGCCGCGATACAGATGGAGAGCGGCCCCGACCTCGCCGCCAACCTCGCGCGCGCCCGTGCCCTGGTCGTCGCCGCCGCCGCACGTGGCGCGCGTCTCGTGGTGCTGCCGGAAGTGTTCGCGTGGCGCGGCGGCGGCGACGCCGAGCCCGACGTCGCCTCGTCGATCCCGGGCCCGGTGAGCGAGTTCCTCTGTAGCCTCGCCGCCGAGGTCGGCGTGACGCTCGTCGGCGGTTCGTTCCTCGAGCGCTCGGATGTACCCGGACGCTCCTTCAACACCTCGATCCTCGTCGATCCGGATGGCTCGATCCGTGCGATCTACCGCAAGCTGCACCTCTTCGACGTCGACCTGCCCGGCCGGGTGACGGTGCGCGAATCCGACGTCCGCGTTCCCGGGCGCGAGGTAGTGACGGCCGCAACCGCGCTCGGGACCGTCGGCTTGAGCATCTGCTACGATCTACGCTTCCCTGAGCTCTTCCGCCGCCTGGCGCTCGCGGGCGCGACCATCGTCACCATCCCATCGGCCTTCACGGCCTACACCGGCGCGGCCCACTGGGAGCCCTTGCTTCGCGCCCGCGCGATCGAGAATCAGGTGTTCGTGATCGCCCCGAACCAGACCGGAACGAGCCCGCACGGCTTCCGCGACTATGGGCATTCGATGATCGTCGACCCGTGGGGCACCGTCCTCGCGCGCGCCGGCGACGGCGAGGCGCTCGTGACCGCGGCACTCGACCTCGATCTCCTGGCGCGCGTCCGGCGCGAGATGCCGTGCCTCCGGCACGCGCGGCTGCTGTCGTGAGCGCGCGCCGCCGCCGTTTCGCCGCACCCGATCCGCATACCGGCGGTCCGAGCCGATTTCCGCTGGTGACGGTCACCGAAGCGCTGGCGGCGCTGCAGAGCTTCCGCGCCGTGGAGGCCGAACGCATCCCGACGGCCGAGGCCAGCGGGCGAGTCCTCGCTCGCGACGTGCGCACCACCCTCGACCTGCCCCACTTCGCCCGGTCCTACATGGACGGGTTCGCGGTCCGGGCCCGCGACACGACGGACGCGAGCGTGCAGCACCCCCGGCGCCTCGCGATCGTCGGCAGCGTCGATATGGGTCGCCGGGTCGATGTCCGCCTCGGTCGCGGCGAGTGCATGCGCATCCCTACGGGAGGCATGCTGCCGCGAGGCGCCGACGCCGTCGTCATGGTGGAGCACACGCGCGAGAGCGCCGCCGGGGCGGTCGATATCGAGCGCGCCGCCGTCACCGGACAGCACGTCATGCGGCGCGGGGAGGACGCGCGCAAAGGCGTGCGCATCTTCGCTCGCGGGCATCGCCTGCGCCCGGCGGACGTCGGCGCCCTCTCCGGCATCGGGCTCGACCGCGTCCAGGTCGTGCGCCGACCGCGGGTAGCCGTGCTCGCGACCGGAGACGAGATCGTACCTCCCGAGGTGACCCCGCGCCCCGGACAGGTCCGCAACGTCAATCAGTATGCGCTCCGCGCGCTCATCGCCGCGGCCGGCTGCGAACCTCTCGACTTCGGCATCCTCCCCGATCGCGAGGCCGTGATCCGCCAGGCGATGCGGCGGGCATTGGCCAAGGCCGATGCGGTGCTGGTGTCGGGCGGCAGCTCGGTCGGCGCCAAGGATCTCACCCCGGCCGTAGTCGCCGCGATGCCGCACGCCCACATCCGCGTGCACGGGATCCGCATCCGGCCGGGGAAGCCGACGCTCATCGCTCGGGCGGCGGGGAAGCCGGTCATCGGGCTTCCCGGCAACCCGACCTCGGCGCTCGTGATCTTCCACGTCCTGGCGCTGCCGTTGCTGCGCCTGCTCGGCGGCGAACCGCGCGCTGCAGCGTTCGTACCGCGCCGCACCGTCAGGGCGGAGCTCGGGGCGGCGGTCGCATCGGTCGTCGGGCGCGAGGACTGGATCCGGGTGGCGCTGACGACCCGCGCCGACGGCGCCGTCGTCGCGACACCCGTCGCCGGCGGCTCCGGCGACATCGTCGGCTTCGTGCGCGCCGACGGCCTCGTGCGCATCGGAGCTGCCGCAGCGGGCCTCGCCCGGGGCGAGCAGGCGACGGTCACCCTGATCTGACCCGGGTGGCGCCGGTTGCCCGCAGGCACGCTCCAGCGGGGAGCCGTACCCTCGTGGACGGAGCCGCCTCGACTGTGGCAAGAGGCCGCGCCATGGGGCTCCTGGATGCGATCACCGGCGGTGGCGATCCCGCCGTCACGGCCGGTCAGCAGGCGCCGGATTTCGCGCTTCCCGACGCCAGCGGCACCATCGTGCGCTTGAGCGACTTCCGCGGCAAGAAAGCCGTCGTCCTCTATTTCTATCCGCAGGACGACACGCCGGGCTGCACCAAGGAGGCCTGCGCGTTCCGCGACAGCTACGAGGACTTCGAGGAGGCCGGAGCCGAGGTCATCGGCGTCAGCTCCGACGGCAGCACCGCGCACGCAAGATTCGCGGCCAAGTACAAACTGCCGTTCGTGCTGCTATCCGATCGCGGCGGCGTCGTCCGCAGGCAGTACGGCGTCCCGGCGACGCTCGGTCTCCTGCCCGGGCGGGTGACCTTCGTGATCGACGAGCGCGGAGTCGTGCAGCGCACGTTCAACTCCCAGCTGCAGGCAACCAGGCATGTGCGCGAGGCGATCGCGGCGCTCCGCGCGGCCGAGCGTCGCCGACCGACGCCGCCCTCGGGCCCATGACCTCCGAGGAGCTCATGCGGCGCGCCGTCGCCCGCGCCGAAGAGAACGTGCGCAGCGGCAGCGGCGGCCCGTTCGCCGCGCTCGTCGCCCGCAACGGCGTGATCCTCGGCGAAGGTGCGAACGAGGTGACGGCCACCAACGATCCGACCGCCCACGCCGAGATCGTCGCCATCCGCGCCGCATGCCGCACCCTCGGATCGTTCCGGCTCGCCGGCTGCGAGATCTACACGACCTGCGAGCCGTGCCCGATGTGCCTCGGCGCCGTATACTGGGCCCGCCTCGATCGCCTCTACTTCGCCGCCGACCGCGCCGACGCCGAGCACGCCGGCTTCGACGACGGCTTCATCTATCGCGAGCTCGCTGCGCCGCCGAATGCCCGTTCCCTACCGATGCTCCGCCTCCTCCCCGAACCCGCACGCGCCGTTCTCGAGCTCTGGCGCCTGACGCCCGAGAAAGTGCCGTACTGAGCGCCGCCGGGTGGCGCGCTGCCGGTTGTGTGCCCGCTCAGGGCCGCCACGCGCGCGCGACCGCGTCGGCAACGGCGACGCCGTCGAGGGCCGCGCTCATTATACCGCCGGCGTAGCCCGCACCCTCGCCGCAGGGGTAGACGTTCGGCCGCGCCGGTGCGGCGAGCGTCGCCGGGTCGCGCACCAGGCGCACCGGGCTCGACGAACGCGTCTCGACCCCGAGAGCGATCGCTTCGCGCGTGTCGAAGTCGCGGAGCTGGCGGCCGAAGCGCTGCAGCGCTGCACGCAGGCGGTCGGCGACGAAGGGCGGCAGCATCGCGTCGAGGCGCGCCGGGCGGACACCGGGCCGATAGGAGCTGTGCGGCAGGTCGGCGCTGGCGCGTCCGGCGATGAAATCGGGAAGACGCTGAGCCGGCGCCACCTGCGCGCCGCCGCCGCTCTCGCCGGCGCGGCGCTCGAGCGCGTCCTGGAGCGCCGTACCGCCGGTCGGCCCCGGAAAGCCCAGCGCCGCGACGTCGCCGGGCTCGAGGGCGACGACGATGCCGCTGTTCGCGAACGGCGAATCGCGGCGCGCCAGCGACATGCCGTTCACCACCACGGCGCCGGGCGCGGTCGTAGTCGGCACGATCCACCCGCCCGGGCACATGCAGAACGAGAAGACCCCGCGCTCCTGCACCGTGGTCGCCAGGCGATAGGCAGCCGGCGGCAACACGAAGCGCTCGGCGTCGGCGCCGTACTGCGCGCGGTCGATGAGCGGCTGCGGATGCTCGACGCGGATGCCGAGCGCGAAGGGCTTGGCCTGGAGCTCGAGCCCGGCCGCAGCCGCGAGCGCGTGCACGTCGCGGGCGCTGTGCCCGGCGGCGAGGATGACGGCGGCAGCCGCATGCTCGCGGCCGTCGGCGCAGCGCACTGCCTCGACGGTCGCGCCGCGGACGCAGAGCTCCTCGACGCGGGCCGCGAAGTGGATCGCGACGCCGGCGCGCGCCAGGGTCTCGCGGATCGCGGTCACGATCCTGGGCAGGCGGTTCGATCCGACGTGGGGTCGCGCGTCGATGCGGATCGCGGGATCGGCGCCGTGCGCCACCAGGCAGGCGAGCACCGCCGCGACCGGACCGCGCTTCTGGGCGCGGGTGTAGAGCTTGCCGTCGCTGTACGTGCCGGCGCCGCCCTCGCCGAAGCAGTAATTCGACTCCGGGTTCACCAGGCCCTCGCGGTTGAGGACCGCAATGTCGTGTCGGCGCTCCTGCACCGCCTTGCCGCGCTCGAGGACGACGGCGGGGATGCCGTGCTCGGCGAGCCGGAGAGCCGCGAAGAGCCCGGCCGGCCCGGCGCCGACGACGACCACGGGGCGGCCCGGTCGCGGCGCGGGGAACACCGGCAGCGCCGGTGCGGGGTCGGGCGTCGCGACCTCGCCGGCGAGCCATACCCGTACCCGCAGCCGGTAGCGCACGCCCCGCCGCGCATCGAGCGCGCGTTTGCGGACGCGCAGCTCGACGACATCCTCGGAGCGGCACCCGATCACCCGGCCGACGGCCGCGGCCAGCGCGCCCGGATCGAGCGCCACGTCCGGGCGGACGACGAGATCGAGGTCGCGAGGCATGGCAGTCCCGGACAGGCCGCCGTCAGCGCGCCGCGAGCCCCTCCGCCATCGCACGCACGACCGCGCGCGCGGCGGCGACCGGATCGGCGGCTTCGCGGATCGGCCTCCCGACGACGAGGTAGTCGGCGCCGGCGCGCATCGCTGCTTGCGGCGTCTCGACGCGCTTCTGCCCGCCGAGCGCGTCGCCGCCCTGGCGGATGCCGGGCGTCAGGATGACGAACGACGGACCGCAGGCGCGCCGGATGGCGGCGATCTCGCGCGGCGACGCTACGACCCCGTCCATCCCGTTTGCCTGCGCAAGCCGCGCCAGGCGCACGACCTGTCGCGCCGCCGTCGCCGCGATGCCGACCCGCCTGAGATCCGCGTCCGCGAGGCTCGTGAGCACCGTCACCGCGAGGAGGAGCGGCCGCCGCAGGCGCTCGCGGCGGCAGACGCTACGGACGGCGGCGGCGGTGGTCGCCATCATCTCGGCGCCTCCGGAAGCGTGGACATCGAGGATGCGGACGCCGAGCCGCACCGCCTCGGTGGCGGCGAGCGCGACGGTCGCCGGAATGTCGTGGAGCTTGAGGTCGAGGAAGACCTCGCCGCCGCGGCGCCGGATCCGCCGCACGACGTCGGGTCCGGCGCGCACGAAGAGCTGCTTGCCGACCTTGAAGAGTCCGACCTCGCCTTCGAGGAGCCGCACCAGGCGGTCGGCCTCGCGCACCGAGTCGACGTCGAGCGCCAGCACGAGCCGCCGGCGCGCCGCAGCGACGTTCACGGTGCGAGCCATCGCGCGCGCCGCCCGTGCCGGTGCTCCCTCTGCAGCCCGCCGCTACCGGACATCGAGATCCCGCGATCGCACACCGGCGGCGAGATCCGCCGCCACCATCGCCGCCACCCGTTCCACCACCTCGGCCGCCGCCACCTCCGTGGACTCCTTCTCGCGGCGGCGCTTCAGCTCCACCGCGCCGCGCTCGAGAGCACGTGGACCTACGGTGATACGCAGCGGGCAGCCGATCAGATCGGCATCCTTGAACTTGACGCCCGGCCGCTCGTCGCGATCGTCGAGCAGCACCTCGACGCCCCGCGCCGTGAGCTCGTCGTGAAGGCGTTCGGCGGTCGTCCGCAGGCGCTCGTCGGCGAGATTCACCGGCACGATGACGACGTGGAAGGGCGCCAGCGGCATCGGCCAGACGATACCCGCGTCGTCGTGGTTCTGTTCGATCGCAGCAGCGATCGTGCGCGTCACGCCGATGCCGTAGCAGCCCATCTCGAGCACGCGCTCCCGGCCCTCGGCGTCGAGCACGGTCGCCCGCAACGCCTCGCTGTACTTGGTGCCGAGGTAGAAGACCTGGCCGACCTCGATGCCGCGCTGCAGGGTGAAGCGGCCGTCACAGCGCGGACAGCGGTCACCGGCGCCGGCGGCGCGGAGGTCGGCATACTCGACGTGCGGAAAATCGCGCGCCGCGCTCACGCCTTTGAAGTGCGTGTCGGCCTTGTTGGCGCCGCTCACGGCGGCGGTGATGCCGGCGAGCGCATGGTCGGCGAGGAGACGCACCTCGCCCTTCACTCCGATCGGCCCCGCGAAGCCGACCGGCGCTCCGGTCACCGCCTCGACCGTACTCTCGGACGCGAGCTCCACGGCCGGCGTCCCGAGCGCATCTTTCAGTTTTGCTTCCGAGAGCACGTGGTCACCGCGGACCAGGACCATGACGACTCCGTCCCCGGCCACGTAGAGCAGCGTCTTCACGAACCGGTGCGGCTTCATCTTCATGAACGCCGACACTTCCTCGATGGTGCGCTGACCCGGCGTCGCCACCTCGACGAGCGGCGTCGGCTCGACCGCCGCGACCGGATCGCCGGCGCCGATCCCCGCCTTCTCGACGTTCGCCGCGTACTCGCACTTCTCGCAGCTCACGATGGCGTCCTCGCCGGACTCGGCGAGTACCTGGAACTCGTGCGAACGGCTGCCGCCGATCGCTCCGGTGTCGGCCTCGACCGGGCGATACGCGAGCCCGCAACGGTCGAAGATGCGCCGGTAGGTTCGGAACATCTCGTCGTATTCGCGGTCGCAATCGGCGCGATCGACGTGGAACGAGTAGGCATCCTTCATGATGAACTCGCGGCCGCGCATCAGTCCGAAGCGCGGCCGCACCTCGTCCCGGAACTTCGTCTGGATCTGATAGAGGTTCATCGGCAGCTCGCGATACGAGCGCACGTCGCGCCGGACCAGGTCGGTGATGACCTCTTCGTGGGTCGGTCCGAAGCAGAAGTCGCGGTCGTTGCGATCCTTGATCCGGAGGAGCTCCTTGCCGTACTTCTCCCAGCGTCCGCTCTCCTGCCAGAGCTCCGCCGGACACACTGCCGGCAACAGCACCTCTTGCGCGCCCGCCCGATCCATCTCCTCGCGGATGATGCGCTCCACCTTGCGGAGCACGCGCACGCCGAGCGGCAGGAAATCGTAGATGCCGCGCGCCACCTGGCGAATCATGCCGGCGCGCAGCATCAGCTTGTGGCTCACGATCTCGGCCTCGGCGGGGACGTCGCGGAGCGTCGGGATCAGCATAGCGGATTGGCGCATCGGGCCCTTATAGCGCGCGCGGCGACGATTGCACCCTCGGTCGCTCTTGCTATGGTCGCTACTCGGATCGGCCGATGGACTTCGGATTCAGCCTCGAGCAGGAGATGCTGCGCGCATCGGCGCGTAAACTGCTCGATGCACACTGTCCGCCGGAACTGCCGCGGGCCATGCTCGCCGACGCTACCGCGCACGATGCCGCACTCTGGCGGCGGCTCTCCGGACTCGGCCTCACCGGCGTGCTCCTACCGGCAGAGCACGGCGGCCAGGGCGGCACCCTTCTCGACCTCGTACTCGTCCTCGAGGAGATGGGAAAAGCGCTCGTCCCCGGCCCCTACTTCGCCTCGACCGTGCTCGGCGGCTTGACCGTCGCGCGCGGAGGGAGCCCGGAGCAACGGGCGGCGATGCTCCCCGCACTCGCGAACGGCGAACGCCGCGCCGCGCTCGTACTCGCAGTCGCCCACGGACCCGAGAGACCGTCGGTGCAGCTGCGCGCCGAATCCGCCGGCGACACCTACCGTCTCCGCGGCAACGTCCCGTTCGTCATGGACGCGCACGTGGCCGACACGTTGATCGTGCCGGCGGCGACGGGCGACGGGCCGACCCTCTTCGCGCTCACCGCCGATACCGCGGGGGTTGCCGTAACGCAGCTACGCACCGTCGACATGACGCGCCGGCTCTGCGCGGTTGCTCTGGACGCCACCGTCCCCGCGACCGCCGTGCTCGGCCGCCCCGGTGAGGCGGCGCCGGCACTCGAGCACGCCGTCCGCCACGCGACCGTAGGCCTCGCCGTCGAAGCCCTCGGCGTCGCCCAACGCGCGCTCGACCTCTCGGTCGCCTACGCCAAGGAGCGCACGCAATTCGGTCGGCCGATAGGCAGTTTCCAGGCCGTGAAGCACAAGTGCGTCGACATGATGGTCGGTATCGAGACGGCGCGCTCGCTCGCCTACTACGCCGCCTGGGCAGTCACCGAGGACGCCGCCGACGCCGCATCGTCCGTCGCGATGGCAAAGGCGTACGCGTCGGACGTCGCCGTGACCGTCACCAGCGAAGCGATCCAGGTGCACGGCGGCATCGGCTTCACGTGGGAGCACGACATCCATCTCTACCACCGCCGCGCCCTCGCCACTTCCGCAGCGTTCGGCAGTCCGGTTGCTCAGCGCGAGACGGTGGCGACGATGCTGCCGATCCTCCAGGCTACGAGCGCCGGCGGCACCACATAGGCCCCGCCGCCTGGCTCCCGACCGGGTTCGCATCGGCTGCCTGCCGCGGCGGCGTATGCGACGCCACCGCGCCCCCGTAGCTACGTGCCGTGCGGTCGTGCGATCGGCAGGTCGGTGCGGTTCCCCCACTCGTTCCACGAGCCGACGTAGCTTCGCACCCGCCGATAGCCGGCCACGCGGAGCGCGATCCAGCTCTGGGCGGCGCGATAGCCTCCCTGGCAGTAGGTGATGACCTCGCGGTCGGACGTTACGCCTAGCGCCTCGTACATGCTGCGCAGCTCGGACGGCTCGCGAAAGCGGCCGTCCGGCGTGAGATTCGCCGTGTACTCGAGGTGCACGGCTCCGGGGATGGCGCCCCCGCGGGCGGCGCGGACGAGCGCGCCGGTATGCTCGGCACGCGAGCGCACATCGACGATCGCCACATCGCGCCGCCCGAGCGCGTCGAGCACGTCCTCGACCGTGGCCATCACCTCGGGGTTGCGCGCGACGACGAACGTCGACGCCGCACTCGGCTCGGCCGCGGCCTCCCGCTCGATCGCAAGCCCCTCGCTGCGCCAGCGCCGGAAGCCGCCGTCGACGAGCCGGGCATCGGGGTGGCCGAAGAGCGCCAGCGCCCACACCAGCCGCGCCGCGCGCATGCCGGAATCGTCCTCGTAGACGACGACCGGCTGCTCGCGGATCACCCCGCGGAGCTCGAAGAGGTGCTGCATGACCCACTCCCAGGCCCGGAGCGGCGCCGGCCTGGAATCGATCAGGCTGATTCCGAAGGGATCGAGATGGAGCGCGCCGGGTATGTGCCCGGCGGCAAACCGCGATGCGGGGCGGGCGTCGAGCACGCACGGACCGCCGGCGCGCCGGAGGCGCTCCGCGAGCTCCGCTGGAGGCATCAGCATAGAGGCCATGCGCGTGACCCTAACGCAGAATGCAGGGCGGATCGACGCCGCACGCATCCCGCGCCGTTGCCTCCGGTCGAGCCGTCGTGACGGATCGTCCCGTCGAGCGGTCGTCGCGCTCTCCCGGGAGTGCGATAACGGCGCCCATGAGCCTCCCGCCGACCGTATTCTCGGAGCCGCACAACACCGCCCTCTTCATGGTGATCGTCGGCGCGCTGATCGCGGTGAGCGCTCTCTTCAGCCGGACGTTCGACCGGCTCGGGGTGCCGATCGTGCTGCTGTTCCTGTTGCTCGGGATGGTCGGCGGTTCGGAGGGAATCGGCGGGCTCGAGTTCGCCAACCACGCGGTCGCCATGCGGCTCGGCACGATCGCGCTCGTATTGATCCTCTTCGACGGCGGACTCAACACGACGATCGCCTCCATCCGCGAGGTGTTCTTTCCCGCGACGCTGATGGCGACTCTGGGCGTGGCCGTCACGGCCGGCCTTCTCGCCGTCGCGGCGCGCGGGCTCGGTCTCGCGTGGCCAGAGGCGCTCCTGCTCGGGGCGGTCGTCTCGTCCACCGACGCCGCCGCCGTCTTCGCGGTGCTGCGCGGCGGCAGCCTCCACCTGAAGCCGCGGGTGGGCCGCACGATCGAGATCGAGTCGTGCATCAACGACCCGATGGCGCTCGTACTCACGATGACGATGATCGAGTGGATGACGGGGAGCAGGCCGCTCGGTTGGCGGCTCGTGCTCGACGTCCCGGTGCAGCTCGCCGTCGGCGCCGGCGTCGGCATCGGCATGGGGCGCCTCGGCGTCGTAGCGCTGCTCCGGGTCCGCCTGCCGACGGTCGGGCTCTATCCTGCGCTCACACTCGCGTTCGCCTTCGTGGCCTTCGGAGCGGCGACCATGCTCCACGGCAGCGGCATCATGGCGGTCTATGCGGCCGCCGTCGTGCTCGGCAACACGCCGATCCCGTATCGCAGCGGCTTGACTCGGATCCACGACGCCCTCGCGTGGCTGAGCCAGATCTCGATGTTCTTGATGTTCGGGCTGCTCGTGAATCCTTCGGAGCTCCTCGAGGTCGCCGGCGCCGGCGTGGCGCTTGCGGTCTTCCTGGCGCTCGTCGCCCGTCCGCTCGCGGTGTGGCCGTGTCTCCGGCCCTTCGGGTATCCGGCGAAGGAGCTCTTCTACGTCAGTCTGATCGGCATCCGCGGCGCGGTCCCGATCATCCTCGCGACCTTTCCGGCACTCGCCGGCGTCGAGGGAGCCGCCCGGGTGTTCAACCTCGTCTTCTTCATCGTCGTCGCGAGCGCGATCTTTCCCGGCGCGGCGATCCGAACCCTGACGCGGCGGCTCGGACTCGACGCCCCGACGCCGCCGGCGCCGACGGCAGTGCTAGAGATCAACGCGCGCATACCGCTGCACGGCGACCTGATGTCGTTCTTCATCGACCAGCGCACGGCGGTCTCGGGGGCGCCGCTTTCGGAAATCGAGTTTCCCGAAGGTGCGAGCGTGGTGCTGGTCGTGCGCGGCGACGACTTGATCGCCGCGCGCGGAGACACCGTCCTGAAGCCGGGTGACCACGTCTATCTCTTCTCCCGGCCCCAGGATCGCGCCTGGATCCAGCTCTACTTCGGCGCTCCGGAAGAAGCCTGATCCGAATCGGCCGGTCGGTCCGACCGCCGGATCGATCCGCCGCTGCTTGGCCGATTCGCGGCGCTTCGTGTAAGCACGGCCACTACATCGCCAGGGAGCCTCGCATGCGCGTTTCGGTCCTCCGCTGGTTGCTGCCCCTCGTCGTTCTGGCAGGCAACGTCGCTGTCGCAGCCTTCGCAGTCGAACCGCCCGCTCCCGACGTCGTACCGCTCCCGGTCGCAGCCGCCGGCGCGCCGACCGCGCTCGCTACCGCCGACCTCGACGGCGACGGCATGCCGGACCTGATCGTCGCCTACGCCGAGGGCGCGACGACGACGCTGGTCGCCTACCCGGGCAACGCCGAGGCCGTCTATCCGACCCCCGGGACGCCGCGCGGGCTCCGCACTGATCCCTTCGGCCCGCCGCGCGTGCTCGCGTCGGTCGACGGCCGTGTCGCCGCGCTCGTCGCCGACGACGTCGACCGCGACGGGGTCGCCGACCTGATCGCCGAGCGCGCGCTCGCACCCGCAGCACTCCTCGTCGCCATCGGTGACGGGACGGTCGTCGAAGCCGACGTGCTCGATGCCGGCACCGTGGCGGCGGCGCGCACGCGCGCGGCGGCGCACGCACCGGCGCACCTCATACCCGCGGCGGCGGCGCCGCCCGCTGACGTGCCGGAAGTGTTCCTCATGGCCGGACCCGACGGCCTAACGGGCGGCTTCCGGCCGTCGGCGGCCGTGCAGCGGATGCTCCGCCGCCCCATCGCACCGATCGCCGTGCCACCCCCCGCCGACGCCTTCGCGACCCTGCCGATGCGCCTCAACCGCGACGCCGTCCCCGACCTGGTGGTACTGCGCCCGGGTCTGCCGGCCCCCGAGGCAATGATCTCGCGGGCGGCGGCGACCTTCGTGGTCACCACCACCAAGGACGAAAACGGGGTCTGCGACGCCTCGTGCTCGCTCCGCGAGGCCATCATCGCGGCCAACGCCACGCCCGAGCTCGACACCATCGAGTTCGCGATCCCGACCAGCGATCCGGGGTTCCAGCCCGGCTCCGGCACCTGGCTGATCGCGCCGCGCGGCAGCGAGTATCCGGAGATCGTAGCGCCGCTGACGATCGACGGCCGGACGCAGCCGGGCTTCGTCGATGCGCCCGTCGTCGAGCTTAGCGGTGAAGCCCTCCCCGACGAGAGCGATGGATTGACGCTCGAGGCGCCGAACAGCGTCGTCCGCGGGCTGATCGTGAGCGCGTGGCCGGCCAGGCGCGAGGCCGGCAGCAGCTACTGCGGGTGCGGCATCGTGCTCGATCTCTCCAGCAACTCGATAATCGAGGGCAACTTCGTCGGCACCGACGCGACTGGCCTGCAGGTGAAGCCCAACGGGATGGAAGGCATCGCGATCGTCCGCGGCTCCAACAACCTGATCGGCGGCACTACCCCGCAGGCGCGGAACGTCGTCTCCGGCAACCGCGAGGGGTTCTTCTTCGACGTCGGGATCGGCACCTTCATCACGTCGGCCGCGGCCGGCAACACGATCGCGGGCAACTTTGTCGGTCTCGATCGCACGGGCTTCAACGCGCTGCCCAATAATATAGGCATCCTCCTCAACAGCGCCGACAACATCATCGGCGGCACCGCTCCCGGCGCCGGCAACGTCATCGCCGGGAACATGACTTCGCAGGTGGGGATCAACGAAGTCAGTGTCTCGGCCGACGGCAACCAATTGCTGCGGAACTACATCGGCACCGACGTTGCCGGGCTCGGCCGCTTCGACGACGGCTACTTCAGCGATACCGTCCGGAGCACCGACGCGGACGACACTGTCATCGGATCGCCCGGCAACGGCAATCTGATCGCGGGCGGCGGCGCCGGAGTGCGCATCACTTTCAATGTACACCGCTCGACGGGCGGCCTCATGGTGCAGGGAAACCGCATCGGCGTCGACGCGGTCGGACGACCCCTCGGCAACGGTTCCTTCGGCATCCGCCTGGACAACGTATTCGGCGCCACCATCGGCGGCACGGCGGCCGGCGCCGCGAACCTGATCGCCAACAACCTCGGCCCGGGCGTCCTCGTGAACTTCGTGCCCAGCTGTAGCCAGTGCACTACGGGAACGCTGCGCGCGAACCAGAATCGCATCTCGGCGAACCAGATCTTCGCCAACTCGGGTCTCGGTATCGACCTGGCGAGCTCGGGATTCGGAGACGGAGTGACCGCAAACGACGCCACCGATGCCGACACCGGAGCGAACGACCTGCTCAACTGGCCGGTCCTGACAGGCGCGAGCTCGAACGGCAGCAGCGCCACCGTGAACGCCGAGGCGCTCACCCAGGGACCGGCGAGCGCGCAGCCCTATAAGCTCCAGTTCTTCGCGAGCCCGACCTGCGACAGCGTGAACGGCAACGGCGAAGGGCGGTTCTTCCTCGGCGAGGCGGATCGGATGGCGGACGGCAGCGCCGTCACGGTGAACCTCCCCGTACCGATCCCGGACGGCTACGTCGTCACGGCTACCGCCACCGACTCGCTCGGCAACACCTCGGAGTTCTCGAACTGCGTCACGGCGAACGGCGGCCCGGCGCCGGTCGTGTCGCCGACTCCGACGCCGCTCGCAACGGCGACGATCCTGAAGACGCCGGGACCCGGAGCCACCCCGACCGTCGCACCCACGAACATCGCCGGGATCGAGATCTGCGACAACTGCCGCGACGACGACGGCGACACCCTAGTCGACCGCGATGACCCCGACTGCGCGCGGCCGTACGCCAACGGCCTCGGCAGGGCCGCGGCAACGCGCGCCCGCGGCAAGACGACCGCCAAGTGCCAGGGCGTGATCGCCAAGGGCGGCATGGCGCTGGTCGCGAAGGAGCGGAAGATCCTGCAGAAGTGCATCCAGCAGATGCTCGTCTGCGTCGAGCTCAAGCCGGGCGACCAGGGGTGTCTCACCAAGGCGCGCGCCGGCTGTCTGAAGCTGCCGACGACCATTGCCACGCTCGAAAGCAAGCTCCAAAGCAAGGTCGAGAAATCCTGCGACGAGCCGCCGATGCTCGCCGCCGATCTCCTCGGCGCCGCCGGGCTCGGGTACGGCGCCGAGTACAGCACCTGCAGGGCCTACTTGGCCACGGTGCGCGGCGCGTTCGGCGTCGCCCGGTGCGTGCGTGCACGCCACAAGTGCCAGGCCGAGCAGATGGTGGCGCTCGAGAATCCGCGAGCGCGCGAGCTCCTGCAGGCGGCCGGCGTCTCGATGTTCGGTATCGGCTGTATCCCCAATCCCGGCGCCGACGGCGCCGGGCAGGGTCTGGCCGACCCGGCGCGGGCCAAGGTGCTCGTGAAATGTGCCGCCGGCATCCAGAAAGCGGCTGCCAAATTCTCGGCGACTCGCCTCGGCGGTCTCCAGAAGTGCGCCGCAGCGGTCACCAAGTGCATCCAGCAGAAGCCCGGAGACGCCAGGTGCCTGGCCGGCGTCCGCGGCAAGTGCAGCGCACTCGCCGCCAAGACCGGCAATGGCCCGAAGGGCGCCGGCGGCAAAGCCCGCGCGGCGATCGCCAAGGCATGCAGAGGCGCCGACACGGAGCTCCTGGCGACTGCAGGCCTCGGCTTCCAGACGCCGGCGCTCGCCACCTACTGCGCGGCGATCGGCGTATCGCCGCTAGCGACCGCGGACGACGCCGGCGAGTGCCTCCTCCGCCACCACGCTTGTCGCGTCGGCCAACTGCTCGACGCCGAGACCCCGCGGGCGCGCGAATTCTTGGACTTCGGCGGGATCGCACCGTGAAGTGCCCGCCGCCGCCCGGAATCGTATCGTAGGCGCGGCGGGCACCGCATCGCAGGCCTCCCGCACGGGGCCGCAGCTACTGCGACTCGAGACACCCGGTGAGCGCGAACTCCGCACTTGAGGAGGGGACCATTCCGGCGCCGGCAGCGCCGACCTGGAACAGGGGGGTCTGCCCTGCGAAGACGTATCCGGTCACTGCCTGGCTCCACCGCGCTATTTGCTGGGTGCCGGCACTGATGGGTTGGATCTGGGGCACGATCTGGATGAGGGAAAGATCGTAGGACGCCCCGGGAGGGACGCCCTCGCGGTGCCTGCCGTGCGTCGTCGCAATTCCGCCACGGGGGGCGGCTGCCGTGCGATCGGCAGCCGCCCCCCGTGGGGAGAGAGCGGTCACGGGATCAGCTTCATCGTCTCGGTGACGGTGAGGCGCGCCGGACCGGGAAGGCCTGCGAAGGAGTTCACCGCCGCGGCCGGAGCGGGCGGGTAGCAGGAGACGCTTGCGATCGTCGGCAACGCGGTGCCGGCGACGGGAGGATCAGCAATACCTTCACCGATTATGCTGTTTCCGACCTCGCCGTTGTCGAGGAAGCAGCTAGCGGGCTCTGTCAGACACGTCGCCGTCTGCGGACAGTCGGACGCGTCAAGGCAGGCGAGGTACTCTTCGGGCGGTGCGCAGTGGCCGAAGAAGGGACCCAGGGCGCAGGTGCCGTGGTGATCCCCGACGGGCGCGGTGTCGACGCACTCGCTCTCGATCTCCGGAGTCGTGGTGTCGTCCATGCAGAGATTGGGTCGCGTGGGCTCACCGCGCCGAGAGCAGGTGCTCCCGGGGCATTCGGAGTCTCTCGCACACGGCGCGCCGGCGTTCGCACCCGCGAGGCAACGAAGCCCGCCACAGACACCGGGGTTGCCGCCGCTCATGGGGCAGTCGGCATCGGTCTCGCAGAGCTCTCCGCTGGGGTTGTTGCAGGTCTGACAAGCACACTTGAACCCGGAGTAGCCGGAGGCCGTGCACGACGGGCTCGCTGCCGAAAGCGTCAGGCTTTCGGTGCCGGTTGACCCGGACAGATCGAAGGACACCGTAGACATGGGGGAGAAGCCGAACGGACAGTCGAGACTCGTCGCGCCGAACACGGATATCGGAGAGACGCCCTGTGCGTCGCATGCCAGGCCATTGCGGGCACCGCCCCAACATGTACCGCCAGGCACCCCGTCATTGACGGCAGCATCGCCGACGCACGTCGGACACGGTTGGTCGGTCCATGGTTCCCCGTAAATCGACTGCCTGATGACCAGCGAGCGTGTCACGGCCCCGGTAATGAGATCGACACTCCCCGAAACCGGACCGGCAATCTGGTTGATGAGGCAGCCGCTGATGCCGCTGGCTGCGATGGGCTGTGGAGGGCCCCAGAAGAACTCGCAGGTACCGCCGGCGAACGTGCAATCCCCATCGGATGCGCACTGAGTTGCCGTGTCGCCGGTACAGCGCCGGTTGGCCATGGTTCCGGGGCGGTTCGCAACCGGTCCGGCGAACGAGCAGTCGTTGCCGCCCGCGCCGGTCACTGCGACGGTCAGTGTTCCGCCCGTGACCAGGGGCAGATCGTGCGCGATGCCGTTCCAGCCCCAATCGAACGCGCTCAGCGGATCGCCGGCATCGGGCGCAAACTCGATCGTCGATGGGCAGCAGCCACCGGCGCTGGCGTCGAGCAGACAAGCTTGCGCTCCGATGAAAGCGTCGGCGGCGGCGGCGAGCGGGGCTTCCCGACTGCCGGCGTTGCTGCAGTCGCCCCGCGCGGCCGCTTTGTCTAGACATCCTCTAGCGCCGTCCGCGAGCTTGGCACGGGCCTTCGCCGTGCAGCCCTTGGGCGACGCGTTGTCGACGAGCCCGCCGGTCCTGCTCGCCCCCCTGGCATAGCAGCCCATGATGGCCGCAACGTACTTGCCGAGACACTTCTGCTTGGCGACGTCGCATTTGCCCGGCGTGTTGCCGACGTCGCCGTTGGCAGCCGTCGCGTATGCCGCCACGTCGGCAGCGCGCGCGGCGGCATTACCGAGACCGCCGGTACACGAAGGATACTTACCGTCGAGCTTGCCGAAAGCACCGGTGAGCTTACTGCTCGCCTTGGTAAGGCAGGCGTCGAATCTCGCCTGATCGGGCTTCGCCGTGTTCTCGGCGTGGCACTCCATGTATGCCGTGGTGGCCTTGCCGACGTTCTTTAGCTTCCCCGCCAGACATTTATCGACGGTGAAGGATGTGAGGTACGCCCCGGCCTCGGATGGCATCGCCAGGCACGAGGCGACGAGGGCTGCAACGATGGTTCCGAGCAACGGCTTTGCGGAGGTCATGGCACGACTCCTTTCGCTGAGGTGGAAACCTTCCACGATGTCGCGTGGCCGCGGCCACACACGCGAGCTCATGCCAAGGGCGATACCATGCGAACTCGTAGCCGAGTCAAAGATATTCCTGCCGCACCAAGCGGTCCGCTGCACAACTTAATCCGTTCCGGAATAGAAATTCATCGGTCGCGACCAAGCGCGACGCAATTCCTTCCGTCCCGAAATAGCCGCCCTCTCTCGCGATGTACCTTCGCCACCGGAATTTCAGAGTGCCGAGCACTCCGCCGGAGTGCTCGTCCATCCGTAGGCGGGCCCTAGACTCGGGGCGGAGCAGACGCGCATCTGCGGATGCGCGGACGGCGTCGGTGGGCTACGCGGATCAGCTCTGCGCGAAGTTCTCGAGGTTCTTGGCGCGCGACGGGTTGCGGAGCTTGCGCAGCGCCTTGGCCTCGATCTGGCGGATGCGCTCGCGGGTCACCTGGAAGCGCTGGCCGACCTCCTCGAGCGTGTAGTCCGACTTCTCGCCGATGCCGAAGCGCAGGCGCAGGATCTGCTCTTCGCGCGGCGTCAGCGTCGCCAGGACCTTGCGGGTCTGCTCCTCGAGCGAGAGCGCCATCGCCGCGTCGGCGGGCGAGATGCTCTGCCGATCCTCGACGAAGTCCCCGAGCGAGCTCTCCTCGTCGTCGCCGATCGGCGTCTCGAGCGAGATCGGCTCCTTCGCGATCTTCAAGACCTTGCGGATCTTGTCCGGCGGCATCTCCATCTGCGCCGCGATCTCGTCCGGCGTCGGCTCGCGCCCGATCTCCTGCAGCATCTGGCGCGAGATGCGGTTCATCTTGTTGATGGTCTCGATCATGTGCACCGGGATGCGGATGGTGCGCGCCTGGTCGGCGATCGCGCGGGTGATCGCCTGGCGGATCCACCAGGTCGCGTAGGTCGAGAACTTGTAGCCGCGCCGGTACTCGAACTTGTCGACCGCCTTCATCAGGCCGATGTTGCCTTCCTGGATGAGGTCGAGGAACTGCAGGCCGCGGTTGGTGTACTTCTTGGCGATCGAGATCACCAGGCGCAGGTTGGCCTCGGTCATCTCGCGCTTGGCGCGGCGCGCCTTGGCTTCGCCGATGGACATCTGCTTGTTGATCTCCTTGAGGTCCTTCAGCGGGATGCCGATGTGGGTCTGCAGGTCGATCAGCTTCTGCTGCTCCTCGATGATGGCCGGCGCCGCGCGCATCAGCGTCGGGGCATAGGGCTTGCCGCCGGTGACCTCGTGCTTGAGCCACTCGAGGTTGGTCTCGTTGCCCGGGAACACCTTGATGAAATGCGGGCGCGGCATGTTGCCCTTCTTCACGCACAGGTCGAGGATCTTGCGCTCGTGGTTGCGCACGTCCTCCACCATGTGGCGCACCGAGTCGCACAGGCGCTCGATGATGCGCGCGGTGAAGCGGATGTTCATCAGTTCGCCGGAGATCTGCTGTTGCGCCCGGAGGTAGGACTTGTCGGCCGGACCCTTTTTCGCCAGCACGTTCTGCATCTTCACGAAGATGCCGTGGATGGTGGTGAAGCGCGCCAGGGCATCCGCCTTGAGCTTCAGCAGCGAGGCGGAGACGGCGCCGCCTTCGTCCTCCTCCTCGGCCTCGTCTTCCTCGACGGCCAGTTCCTCGTTTTCCGCCAGCGCCTCGATGTCCTCGGCGGCATTGGGGTCGATCAGGCCGTCCACCAGCTCGTCGATGCGCATCTCGTCGCGCGCCACCTTGGCGGCCAGGTCGAGCATTTCGGCGATGGTGGTCGGGCAGGCCGAGATGGCCTGCACCATGTGCTTGAGCCCGTCCTCGATGCGCTTGGCGATCTCGATCTCGCCCTCGCGCGTGAGCAGTTCGACCGAGCCCATCTCGCGCATGTACATGCGCACCGGATCGGTGGTGCGGCCGAACTCGGACTCGACGGTGGAGAGCGCCTGCTCGGCTTCTTCCTCGATGTCCTCGTCGGCGACCGCCGGTGGCGTGCCCTCGGTCATCAGCAGGTCCTCGGCGGCGGGCGCCTCGTCGAAGACCTGGATGCCCATGTCGTTGAAGGTGCTGATGATCGATTCGATCTGCTCGGCATCCACCATGTCGTCGGGCAGGTGGTCGTTCACTTCGGCATAGGTGAGGAAGCCGCGCTCCTTGCCGAGGGCGATGAGGGTCTTCAGGCGCGTACGCCGGGTCTCCAGATCGAGCGGCTGCGCCTGGGGCGCCAGGGGGAGCGGAGAGCGTCCCTTGCCGCGTCCCGTCTTGGATTTCGGCGCGGCGCCCTTGACGGGGGCCGGAGCGGGAACGGGTGCAGAATCCTTCTTGCCCGGCTTGGGCGCCGCGGCCTTGACCGGCGCCGACTTGGCCGGGGCGGGTTTTTTGACCGGGGCGGACTTGGCCGGCGCCTTGGCCTTCGCAGGTGCCGCCTTGACCGCCTTGGTGGGACGGGCCGCGGACTTGATGGGACGGGCCGCAGATCGGGCCGTCTTCTTCTTGGGGGCCGGTTTGGCTGTTGCCTTGCTCCGTTTGCCGGAGGGTTTTGCAGCCGTTTTGGCTTTTTCCTTGGCCATGTCGTTCCTCAGTATGCGCGGTATGCGGGGAAAACCGGAAATTATATCAAAAATTCAGACCGACGTTGAAGGTTTAACTGCTTGTTTCTGCGCCAGTAATTGCTGGAGCCGGCGTATCTCTTCCGGCGCCAGGCCGACGCTTTTGTTCTTGGCGTTGAGGGCATCGATTTCGCGGCGGACTTCGGCCTGGCGGAGGCGCTCGACGGTATCGGCGAAAACCGCCTCGATCGACTCTTCGTCGAATTCCTGGTCGGCGAGTTCCCCGAGAATTTCCGAAATCAGCCCCTCGTGCGGAGAGCCGCGGAAATGCTCCAGCACCATGCCGAACCCTTCGCCGGCCAGGCCGCCGTCGGCGACGGCGGCGATCAGGGCATCCAGCGCCTCGGTTTCGGCATGCCCGTCGGGGATCAGGTCGGCCGGCAGGCGCGCCGCCAGGGCGGGCTGCTGCACGACCAGGCGCAGGAGCTTCCGGGCGATGGGTGAAGGCGCGCCACGCGGTGTGCGCGCCGGCGCGGCCTTGCGCACCACTGCCGGCAATTCGCAGAGCGCCTCGATTTCAGCCTGAGAGAAGCCACTCGCCTGCGCCAGCAGCTTGACGAGTTGCAGGCGCAGCAGCGGCGCCTGCAGCCTGCCGAGGAGCGGCTTGGCGGCATGCACGAGTTGCGAGCGGCCCTCGGCGGTGGCGAGATCCTTGCCGGACTTCAGTTCCTGCATGAGGAAGTCCGTCAGCGGCATGGCCTGTCGCGCCAGCCTGCGGAAGGCCTCCGCGCCATGGGCGCGCACATAGCTGTCCGGATCGTCTTCGGGCGGCAGAAAGAGGAAGGCGATGGTCTTGTTGTCGGCCGTCTGTTCGAGGCTGGCTTCCAGCGCCCTGGCCGCCGCCTTGCGGCCGGCGTTGTCGCCGTCGAAGCAGAAGATGACGCGGTCGGCCTGGCGCAGCAGCTTGTGCACATGGATCGGCGTGGTGGCGGTGCCGAGCGTCGCCACGGCGTTGGCGACGCCGTGCTGGGCCAGCGCCACCACGTCCATGTAGCCCTCGACGACGATGACGACATCCTCGTCGCGGATGGCGGCGCGCGCCTGCAGCAGGCCGTAGAGCTCCCGGCCCTTCTCGAACAGCGGCGTTTCCGGCGAGTTCAGGTATTTGGGCCCGGGCGCCGCACCGTCGGCGCCCTCCTTCTCCTGGCCGATGACCCGCCCGCCGAAGCCGATGACGTTGCCGCGCGCATCGAGGATGGGGAACATGATGCGGTCGCGGAAGCGGTCGTAGCGCTTGCCGGCATCGCCTTCGATGACCAGGCCGCAGTCGACCAGCGACTTGCCCTGGTAGTCGGGAAAGACGTCAGCCAGGTTCTGCCAGCCGTCCGGCGCGTAGCCGAGGCCGAAACGGGCGGCGACCTCGCCGGTGAGGCCGCGCCCCTTCAGGTAATCGACCGCCTTCGGGCTGGCCTTGAGCTGCTCCTTGTAGTATTTCGCCGCGCGGGCCATGGTCTCGGTGAGCGGGGCGGCTTCGGCGGCTTTCTGGCGGCGCTCGTCGGGGCGCTGCTGCGGCACCTGCATCCCGGCCTTGCCGGCAAGGTCTTCGACCGCCTCGACGAAACCGAGGCCGGAATATTCCATGACGAAACCGATGGCGCTGCCATGCGCGCCGCAGCCGAAGCAGTGGTAGAACTGCTTGCTCGGGCTGACCGAGAAGGAAGGCGTCTTTTCGCTGTGAAAAGGGCAGCAGGCGACGTAGTTGGCGCCCGCCTTTTTCAGGGGCAGGTGGCGCTCGATGACGTCGACGATGTCTATCCGCGCGAGGAGTTCCTGGATGAAGGATTCTGGGATCACGCTCGATGTCTCGGGAGGCCGCCCAAACGGGCCGCGCTCCCGGCCTTCAACCCATTATAGGAGAGGGCGCCGGTTTTGCCGGCGGATTTACTGCGACAGCGCAGCCTTGACCAGGCCGGAGACCTGGCCCATGTCGGCGCGGCCGGCCAGCTTCGGCTTGAGCACCGCCATCACCTTGCCCATGTCCTGCGGCCCCGCTGCGCCGCTGGCGGCGATGGCCTCGGCCACGGCGGCCCGGACCTCCTCGGGCGAGAGCGCCTGCGGCATGTAGCCGGTGAGGATGCCGACCTCGAATTTCTCGGCATCGGCGAGATCCTGCCGGCCGGCCTTCTCGTACTGCGCAATGGAGTCGCGGCGCTGCTTGAGCATCTTGTCGATGACGGCCAGCACGGCCGCGTCGTCGAGCTCGATGCGCTCGTCCACCTCGCGCTGCTTGATGGCGGCCAGCAGCAGGCGGATGGCGCCCAGGCGCGCGGTTTCGCGAGCCTTCATGGCCGTTTTCATGTCCTCGTTGATGCGGGCTTTGAGACTCATGGCATTCTCCGGCGGCAAAAGCAAAGCCACGAATGACGCGGACAGGCACGGAAACCCGTGTGCATCCGTATCATCCGTGGCTGCTGGGAGCGGGCAGTCCGGACGGACTGCGCTCAGTACATCTTCGGCGGCAGGGTCTGGCTGCGGATGCGCTTGTGATGGCGCTTCACCGCAGCGGAGAGCTTGCGCTTGCGCTCGGCGGTCGGCTTCTCGTAGAACTCGCGCGAACGCAGCTCGGTCAGAAGACCGGTTTTCTCGATGGCGCGCTTGAAGCGGCGGATGGCCACTTCGAACGGCTCGTTTTCCTTGACGCGGATGCCAGGCATGCGGATCGACCCTGCTAACTGGGAAAGCCGCGCATTATAGCCGCATTTCCGGGAAAGTCCAACAGCCCGTAGAATGGCCGCCATGCTTGTCCTCGGCATCGAATCCTCCTGCGACGAAACCGGCCTGGCCCTCTACGACAGCGGACGCGGCCTGCTGGCGCATGCCGTCCATTCGCAGATCGACCTGCACGAGGCCTACGGCGGCGTCGTGCCCGAACTGGCCTCGCGCGACCATGTCCGCCGCATCGTGCCGCTGCTGCGCAAGGTGCTGGCCGAGGCCGGCGCCGGCCTGGCGGACATCGATGCCATCGCCTACACCGCCGGCCCCGGCCTGGCCGGGGCCCTGCTGGTGGGCGCCGGCTTCGCCGAGGCGCTGGCCTGCGCCCTGAAGGTGCCGGTCGTGCCGGTGCACCACCTCGAAGGCCACCTGCTCTCGCCCCTGCTGTCGGCCGACCCGCCGTGCTTTCCCTTCGTCGCCCTGCTGGTGTCGGGCGGCCATACCCAGCTGATGCGGGTGTCCGGCGTCGGGCAATACGCGCTGCTGGGCGAAACGCTGGACGATGCGGCCGGCGA
>MWST01000039.1 GCA_002050235.1 Polyangiaceae bacterium UTPRO1
TCGGATTCGTCCACGCCGAGAGCTTCGACATCGGCGACGGCGTCTTCATCGGTGCGCAGGCGTATATCCAGGGCGGGAGCAGCGGCACCTGCTGCATCGGCACCCGCGTCTGGATCGGTCCGCAGGCCTATCTCGACGCCCGGCATCTGCTCATCGAAGACGGCGCCGTGCTCGGTCCGGGCGTCCGCGTTCTCGGAGCGGCGCACACCGGCCTGCCGCTCGCGACGCCGCCGGCCGCGAGCGAAGCCGCCCCGGAGCCGGTGCGCATCGAGCGCGCCGCCGAGATCGGAGCCAACGCCATCGTGCTCCCCGGCGTGACTATCGGTCGCGGCAGCCTCATCGGCGCCGGCGCCGTAGTCACCCGCGACGTACCGCCGCTCGCGGTCGTAGCCGGCGTGCCGGCGCGAGTGCTGCGCCAGCGCCGCCGGCCGCGCCGCGCCGGCCAGGCGTCCGGGAAGACGAGCCCCTGAGTTGCCGCGAGCCGGATCCCGACGGACCTACGGCCGTGACCGGCTGCGTCTTGACCACCGGGCGGGTTCCTCGTAGCAGGCGCCAACGCTCGGCCACGGAGGTTCATCCCCAGATGCGCACCCTCATCGCAGCCCTGTTCGCGGTCAGTTGCCTGCTGGCCACCACTGCCGACGCCCAGACGACGCTGGTCGGCGGCCGTACGCTCGCCGTCAAGGCCAAGCCCGGCAAGCCGTCCTCGGTATCGATCGGGTTCGTGAAGGACCCGGAGCTCTACGCCCTCACGAGCCCGCTCTGCCCGGCGATCTCGACGCTCAGGCTATCGTCGTCGACCCAGGTGAAGGCGGAAATCAACCTTCCGTGTGCGAACTGGTCGATCGCAGGCTCCGGCTTCGCTTACAAGGACAAGAGCGGCTTCGCGGGCGGCGTGCAGAAGATCACGTACAAGAGCGGGAAGCTCGCCATCAAGATGAAGGGCGCGGCGCTCTCGCCGCTCACCGGCCCGGTCGCGTTCGCGGAGGTGCGGCTCCGGATCGGAGCGGCGCGATACTGCGGCCGCTTCACGACCTTCAAGGCCAACGATGCGACCCGGATCGGCGGCAAGGGGCCGACGATAGCGTGCCAGCCGATCTGCGGCGACGGCATCGTCGACGCCAACGAAGCCTGCGACGACGGCAACCTCACCAGCGGCGACGGCTGCGACGCCAACTGCACCCCGACCGCCTGCGGCAACGGCATCGTCACCGGCGCCGAGACCTGCGACGACGGCAACACGACGCCGGGCGACGGTTGCCGCGCCGATTGCACGGTCGAAGCGTGCGGCGACGGCATCGTCGATCCCGGGGAGGCGTGCGACGACGGCAACAACGTCGACGGCGACTGCTGCTCGGCGACGTGCACCGCCGAAGACGGCGGACCGTGCAGCGACGGCAACCTCTGCACCACTGGCGACACCTGCGTCGGCTCGACCTGCGTCGGCACCGCGGTGAAGCCGTGGATCAACGAATTCGACTACGACGACTTCGCCCAGGGCGGAAACATCGATCGCGACGAGTTCGTCGAGATCGCAGCGCCGGCGGGAACCGACCTCGGCGGCTACGCGATCGTCGCCGTCGAGGGCAACGCCGGCTGCGGCGGCACCGTCTTCCCGGGCGTCACGACCGGCAACGCCAACTTCACGGCAGTGATTCCCGCCGGCACGGTCGTCCCCGACGACACCGGGCTCGGCGTCGGTTTCCTGGTCGTCTGCTTCAGCTACACTTCGGGCCGGCATGTCACCGCCGGCGACTGCGACCTGGTGTTGCCGGCTCCCAGCACCGAGTCGAACCTGCAGAACGGACACCTGCTGAACGGTGACGGCTGGAGCTGCCCCGACGGCATCCTGCTGCTCGATCCCCAGGGACGGATGGCGGACGCCGTGAGCTACGAGGGCACCGTCCCCGGAGTCGGCAACTTCGGACCGTTCTTCCAGGTGACGCCGTACAGCGCCGGCGTCGACCAGGGCTTCAAGACCGGCGTCTCGTTCGAGAAGCGAACGCAGATCGGACGCGCGGTGGCGGCCTCGGAATGGCGCCTGTCGGGCAGCTGCACCGACGCCGGCATCTTCGATTTCTCCTGCACCGAGCTCTCGAATTCCCCGGGACGTCAGAATCCGGGGCAGGATCTCCACTGTCCCGAGCTCTACTGCGGCGACGGTGTCGTCACCGCCGGCGAGCAATGCGACGACGGCGCCGCCAACTCCGATGCGCCGGATGCCGGGTGTCGCACCGACTGCACGCTTCGCCGCTGCGGCGACGGCATCGTCGATCCCGGCGCCGGCGAGGTCTGCGAGACGAACGCCGAGTGCGGTATCGGCCAGACCTGCTTCGGCTGCGAATGCTTGACGGGCTCACTGCTCGGTCCGCTCGACTTCAGTGTCGCGCCCGGACCATCGCTCCCGACCGTCACCGACGACGGCGAGTCGAGCTGGCTCGCGGTCACGCCGACCATGGGGATCAACAACGGCACCCAGGGTAACTTCAACCCCGGCCCGCTCCACCTCTCGGCCGGGATCCCCGATGTGAACGGCAGGACGGCCCTCTATCTCACGGGGACGGCGTACATCGGCGCCAGTGTTCCCTCGCTCGCCGGTCCCGGGCGTGCCTGCCTGCGCATCGAACAGGACCCCGCGCACGCCGGCGAGATCGACTGCGACGGCGGCACCAACTACGACGTGAAGCTGGTAGTCGACAGCGCCGGGCTCGGCCCGAACGGCGCGCCGACGCTCACGGTCGGCACCGGCATCACCGACTCGGGAGCAGGGGCAGCGGTGCTTCGCGTCCTGGTGACGCCAGCGCTCACCACCGACGGCTCGACACCGTGCGAGAACGCCGACTACTCGCCGGCGCCGACCATAGCCAGCGCGTTCACGACGGCCGTCGCCAAGAGCACCATCCTGAACCCGCGCCAGGGCGGCGCCCAGACATCCCTCACGGTCGCGGGCAAACCCTTCGACTGCAACGCCTGGACGGAGAACGGCCCGGCGAGCATCGTCCTGCCGAACGTCAACATGGACGTGACCCTGCCGGTCGTCGGCACGCTCGACATCGCTCAGGCTCTGCGCCTGAACGACAACTGACCGCCGTCCGCGGCCGGTCCCCTCACGGGCCGGCCGCGGACGGCGCCTGCGGACCTTCGCAGCCCGCGGGCGTCGTCCGCTCGATCTCTCCGAACGCGGCGAGCTGCGGCGCGATCACGGCGGCCGGGCCGACGACCACGATGGCGGCGTCGACGGTCGGCACCCAGCGCTGCGCCAGGTGCGCCACGTCTGCGAGCGACGTGGCTGCGACGCGCGCCGGGTAGGCTTCGAGGTCGCTGCGCGGCAAGCCGTAGCCGGCGAGCTCCGCGAGCTTTCCGGCGATGGCGCCAGGTGTCTCGAGCTGCTTCGGGAACTGCCCCGTGAGGAGGCTCCGGGCGCGCGCCAGCTCTGCAGCCGTGGCGCCCCTTGCCGCGAAGTCGGCGAGCACATCGAGCGCCACTCGCAGCGCCTCGCCGGTCGTCTCTACCTTGGTGAAGGTCCCGACACGAAAGTCGCCGGGCTCCTTGCGCGCCACAAAACCGCTCCAGGCGCCGTAGGTGAGGCTTCGCTTGACGCGCAGCTCGTCGATGAGGCGCGAGCCGAAGCCGCCGCCGAGTATGGTACTGGTGACGTTGGCGGCGACATAGCTCGGGTCGGTGCGGGCGATGGCGACGTTGCCGATGCGGATGTGGGTCTGGGTCGCGTCGGGCTTGTCGACGAGGAGAATGCGCCGGCCGCTGACGCGTGCCGGTGCGCTCGGTGTCGCGAGCGGCATGCCGCCGCGCTTCCAGCCGCCGAAGGCATCCTCGACCTTGGCGAGCATGGCGGCAGTCGACGCGTCGCCGATGACGACGAGGACGGCGCGTTCGGGCACGTAGTAGCGCGCATAGAATTCCCGTACGTCGGCGTCGCCGAGGCGCCGCACGCTCGCTTCGGTGCCCTGCGGGAGGTGGCCGTAGGGATGGCCGCCGTAGAGCCAGCGCGCGTAGCACCCATCGGCGACCGCGGCCGGGTTGTCGCGCGATGAGATGATGTCCGCGAGCCGGAGCCTCCGCATCCGCCGCAACTCGTCGGCGCGGAAAGCCGGCCGCAGCACCACGTCGCTGAAGAGATCGAGCCCGGCAGCGAAATCCTTGCTCAGGAACTCGCCCGTAACCGTCGAGAAGTCGGTGCCGGCGTCGGCGCCGATGCGACCGCCGAGGAACTCGACCTCGCGCGCTAGCTCTTCGGCACCCCGCCGGGTCGTGCCCTGATCGAGGAGATCCGCCGTGAGCTCCGCGACGCCCTCCCGACCGGCAGGATCGTAGGCCGCGCCGCCCGGCAGGAGGAGGCTGAAGCGCATGATCGGCAGCTCGTGGTACTCGGCGACGAGCACCGTGAGACCGTTGGCGAGCACGCGCTCGGTGACCTGCGGCATAGCGACCGCGGCCGCCGGCGGACCGATCGGCGGCGGCTCCGACCGGCTCGCTGCGAAGAACGCTCCCGGGTGCGTGCAACCGACGGCCGCGGCACCCGCCAACGCCGCCACGGTACCGCAAAAAAAGGAACGGCTCCGGCGTGTCATCGCATCACCCCCGGCGTCTGCGGCACGGCCGCGGACGGAGGCAGTGCCGGCCGCGGCAGCGCCCCCGCCTGCGGCTTTTCGGGTACGAGCTCGATGGTCGTGCGCTCGTTCGCTACGAGATACGTGCGCGCAACGCGCTGCACGTCGTCTGCCGTCACCGCCTCGACCCGCTCCATCTCCTTGAACATCTCGCGGTAGTCGCCGAACACGACCTCATAGAAACCGAGCTGGTTGGCTTTGCCGGAGATCGAAGTCAGCCCGCGCACGTAGTCGGCTTGCAGGAGGTTCTTGGCCTTGCGGAGCTCGCGGGCATCGGGCGCATGCTCGCGGAGCCGCGCCACCTCGGCCTCGATCGCTTGCGCCACCGCTCTGGCGCTCTTGCCCGGCTGCGCCTGGGCCAGGAACCAGAAGAGCTCCGGATCAATGCCCCAGTTGAAGCTCACGCCGACACCGCTCGCCAGCTCCTTTTGGCGTACGACGGCGCGATGGAGGCGCGAGCTCTGGCCGTAGCCGAGGATCGTCTGCAGGACGTCGAGCGCGGGACGATCGGGGTGGCGGGCGTTCACCGCTTTGTAGGCGATCGCCACCGCGGGCAGCTCGGCCGCCTTGTGGTACTCGACGAGCTTCGGGCCGTTCTGGGGCGGCTCGATGTTGACGACCTTTTCGGGCGGCGCCTGCGCCGCAATGTCGCCGAAGTACTTTTCCACGAGCGCGAAGCCCTCTCGCGGCGACACCGCGCCGGCCAGGACGACGGTCGCGTTGTTCGGCGCGTAGTAGGTCCGGAAGTAGCGCTTGGCTTCGTCGAGCGTGATCGCACCGATGTCGGCCATGAAGCCGATAGGCCCCCAGCGATAGGTGCTGGCATTGTAGGCGGTGAGATACACCTGCTCGTAGAGGGTGCCGTCGGGATCGTCGTCGGTGCGCAGCCGCCGCTCCTCCTTGACGATCCCGCGCTCCTGCTCGAGGTTCTTCTCGGTGATGGCGAGGGCCCGCATGCGGTCGGCTTCCAGCCACAGGACGCGCTCTAGCGCCGGCGGCGGGAAGCTCTCGAGGTAGACGGTGAAGTCGCGGGTCGTGTAGCCGTTGGTGGACCCGCCGTTGCCCTCGATGATCTCGTCGAACTTGCCCTCGGTATGCGCGCCGCCGTTGAACATCATGTGCTCGAAGAGATGCGAGATGCCGGTAATGCCGGGACGCTCGTTGCGCGAGCCGGCGTGGAAAAAGATGTAGAGGCTCACGACCGGAAGGCGACGGTCCTCGTGCACCAGCACCGTTAGGCCGTTCGCGAGCGTCGTCTTCTCGACCGGAACATCGATCGCGGCGTGCGCCGCCGCCGGGCTCACGCCGCCAGCCGCGATCGCCGCCAACCCCATAGCCGCCAGAAAGCGTCGTCCGCGCATCGTCCTCCATCCGCGGGCATTCGAGTGCCCGAGCTCCGGGATCATGCCGCGCCGTTCGACCCTCGCCAACCCCACCGGGCCACGGGGTATCCGCCGGGCCGCCGCGATCGGACTTGGCGCCGCCGCGGTGGACGTCATAGTCTCCGCGGGGAGGAAGCGTCATGAAGAACGTCCGCCTGGTCGGTGCCCACGCCTCTCCCTACTCGCGCAAGATGCGCGCCGTGCTGCGCTACCGGCGCATCCCGTTCCGCTGGATCGCCCGCGGCGGGCCGGACGACGTCGACGTCCCCCCCGTGCCGGTCGCGCTCGTCCCGGTGCTCGCATGGTCGGGACCCGAGGGCGAGGTCGCGATGATCGACTCCACCTTCCAGATCGGCCGCCTCGAGGATGCGGTGCCGACGCGCTCGATCGTACCGGCGAATCCGGCGACGGCGTTCCTCGACGCCCTCGTCGAAGACTACGCCGACGAGTGGCTGACCAAGGTGATGTTCCACTATCGCTGGACCTACGCTCCCGACGCCACGAAGGCTTCGCGCGTCATCCCGTTCGACCAGAATCCGATGCTACCGGCGGGCCAGCTCGAAGGCGGCGCCGCCGCCTTCGCCGAGCGCCAGATCGGCCGGCTCGCCGTCGTCGGCTCGACGCCCGCCACCGCACCCGTGATCGAAGCCAGCTACCGCCGGCTGCTAGCCACGCTCGACGCCATCTTCGAGCGCGCGCCCTTCCTCTTCGGCACCCGGCCGAGCGCCGCCGACTTCGCCCTCTTCGGCCAGCTCTCGCAGCTCGTCGCCTTCGACCCGACGCCGACCGCGATCGCGGCCGAGGTCGCGCCGCGCGTCATCGCCTGGGTCCACCACGTCGACGATCTCGGCTCGCTTCCCGATCCCGGCCCGGACGGCTGGCGACCCGACGCGATCGTCGCTGCGGCGCTGCGCCCGTTACTCGCCGAGATCGGCCGCGTCTACGCGCCCTTCCTCCTCGCCAACGCTGCCGCCCTGACGGCGCGCTCCGAGCTCGTCACCTGCTCGATCGATGGCGCGCCTTGGGCGCAGGCACCCTTTCCTTACCAGGGCAAATGCCTGCGCTGGCTGCGGGAGCGCTACGGCGCGCTCCCGCCCGCCGACCGGAGCAAGGTCGACGCCGCCCTCGCCGGCACCGGCTGCGAAGCGCTCTTCACGATGCAGGCCTGAGCGGCGGCCGTCCCGAGCGCGCGGCTCAGGCCACGAGCTTCTTGCACTCTTCGATGAGCGCTGCGCAAGCGTCGGCGCACTCCTTGCATTCCTTCTGGTGCTCGGCGTGCTCGCGGCACACCTTCTCGCAGTCGGTGCAGACGCCGATGCAGGTGCGCGCCAGGTCCGGGAGGTGCTTCGAGTCGTAGGCAGCGAGCTGCGAGATGGCACGGCAGACCGGCAACATCTGCTGCACGGCGTCGGCGCACGCTCCCATCGTCGTGTCCCCCGCCATGAAGGTCTCCATGCAATGGCTGAGGCAGGCATCGCCCTTGGCCGTGCAGTCGAGAGCGGCCTTCACGAGCGCCGTCCGCTTCTTGTTGCGAACGCCCGGGGTGTAGTGCTTCGCGCCGTGCTCATGGCCGGCGTGCGGATCCGCGGCGAGCGCAGATCCGGCGACCAGCACCGTCGCCAGGCCCGCCGCACCCGCGAGGAGGCGCCGCCGCGCCACCGGGTTATCCGTCCCTACCGCACCGTCGCGAAAGTTCGGCTCCATGATCGTCTCCTTTCGTCACCTCGATCCGCCCTACCGCAAGCGCGCGCACGATGCCACGCCGCTCGCGGCCGCGGGGCACGTCGCTACAAACCGAGCCAGCGGCCGCCCTGGTACACCACGAAGCTCGCCGACCACGCAAGCGCCGTCATGTAGGCGAACATGAACGCGGGCCAGCGCCAGCTGCGAGTCTCGCGGCGAGTGACGGCGAGCGTGCTCATGCACTGACAGGCGAGCGCGAAGAACACCATGAGCGACAGGCCGACGAGCGGCGTGTAGAGAGGCCGCCCGTCGGGTCGGCGTTCGGCCTGGATCCGCTGGCGGAGAGGGATCGCCTCGTCCTCCTGCTCGCCGACCCCGTAGACCAGCCCGAGGGTCGAGACGAAGACCTCGCGGGCGGCAAAGGCGCCGACGATGCCGACGCCGATCTTCCAGTCGAAGCCGAGCGGTGCGAGCGCCGGCTCGATGGCTCGACCGAGCCGCCCGCCATAGCTCTCGGCGAGAGCGTGCTGGCGCACGACCTCGCTCGGCACGCCGCTCGGCGGCGGCGGGCGCGGAAAGGACAGCAACGCCCAGAGAACGACCGTGCAGGCGAGGATCATCGTCCCGGCCTCGCGCAGGAATACCCAGGCGCGCTCGAACATCATGCGCAGCATGCTGCGGGGATCGGGGAGGCGATACGGCGGCAGTTCGAGGATGGGCGGCACGTGCTCGCCGCGAATCACCGTCCGACCGAGCACGGCGGCGGCGGCGAGCGTTACCACGATCGAGAAGAGGTACATCGCCACCATGAGCAGACCCTGCACCGGCATCCATCCGACCGCCGGCGGGAAGAGCGCCCCGATGATGAGCGTGTAGACCGGCAGCCGTGCCGAGCAGGTCATGAGCGGAATCACCATCATCGTCAGCAGCCGGTCGCGCCGCCGCTCCATGGTGCGGGTGGCGAGGATGGCCGGCACGGCGCACGCGAATCCGGAGAGCATGGGCACGAAAGCGCGACCGTGGAGGCCGAGCGCCTTCATGATGCGGTCCATCAAGAACGCGATCCGCGCCATGTAGCCCGAGTCCTCGAGCAGCGAGATGAAGAAGAAGAGAAGGAGGATCTGCGGCAGAAAGACGATGACGTTGCCGACGCCGCCCACCACGCCTTCGCGCAGGAGGTCGCTCAGGAGCCCGCCCGGCAGGTGCGCCGCCATCTGCTCTTGCAGCCACGCGGTCGCGCCCTCGACGAGGGTGATCCCGGGATTGGCCCAGGAAAAGAGCGCCTGGAAGAGGACGAGCATGACGGTGACGAAGACCGCGAAGCCCCATACGGGATGGAGGAGCACGCGGTCGATGCGCTCGGACGCCGCGCGCTTGCGGAGGTGTTGATCGGCGCGCGCCAGGAGCTCGGGCGCGTAGCGGTCGAGGAACGCATAGCGCGTCGCGATCACCTCGTCGTCGAGATCGCGGCCGCCGGCGCCGCGGCGGACCGCCAGGCAGGCCGCGCGCAGCCCGGGATCGACGTCCCGGAGCTCGTCGTGCTCGTCGATGCTGGTGAGCGCCCAGAGCGCGAGCGCCCGGTCGCGCGCCGCGGAAGCACGGAGCCCGGGCGGCAGCGCTGCCTGCACCGTCGCCAGATCGCGCTCGAGCGCCGGCGGATAGTCTATGGCCACGCGCCCGCGCGGCGGGCGGCGAACGCACTCGCGGATCCGCGCCGCCAGCGCCTCGAGACCGAGCCCCCGCCGCGCGCTCGTCGCCACCACGGGAACTCCGAAGAGCCGCTCGATCGCCGCCGCCGACGGCCCTTCGCCTTCGACCTCGTCGATCATGTTGAGCGCGACCACCAGCGGCACCTCGAGCTCGACGAGCTGGAGGACGAGGTAGAGGTTGCGGATGATCTGGCCGGCGTCGACGACTACGAGTGCGAGCGCCGGCTCCGGATCGTCGCCGCGGCCGAGGACGGCGTTGATGGCAATCTGCTCCTCGGCCGAGCGCGCGCTCAGCGAGTAGCAGCCGGGGAGATCGAGCAGCTCGACGGCGTCGCTGTCGCCGTCGCCGCCCAGGCGCAGCCGGCCGGGGCGGCGCTCGACCGTGACGCCGGGATAGTTTCCGACCCGCCCGCTGGCGCCGGCGAGACGGTTGAAGAGCGTGGTCTTGCCGACGTTGGGATTGCCGATGACGAGCACGAGAGGACTGGCGTCCGCTTGGCGCTCGTTCATCGCCGGTCGCACGACCTGCACGGCATCGCCGCCGCCGCGGGCATCGGCACCTCGTCGCACCCGCCGGCGCTCCCGGCGGCGCGCCGCACCGCGATCCAGAGCGCCTCGCCGCGCCGGATCGACAGGTTGCACCCGCGCATCAGGAGCTCGATGGGGTCACCGAACGGCGCCACCCCGACCAGCTCGACCGGAGTCCCGGGAACGAATCCGAGCTCCATGAGGCGGCGGCGAAACGCGCGCTCGCCGCCGATCTTCTCGACGATCAGCCGTTCACCGGGGCGGGCGTGCGCGAGGGTCACGTGACGACCGTATACGGGTCGAAACCGACCTTCAATTTCATACCGGCGACGCGGGCCGGGCACGCGGGCAGGATGCGGAAGCCGGATGCGTTCGCCCGCCGTCGTTGCGACGGCGCCGGCGCAACCGTACACTTCCTGCCCGCATGCCCGGCCCCGAAGAGGAGATCGCATCCCTCCGCCGCGAGATCGAGCGCCACAACCGGCTCTACTACGCCGAGGACGCGCCCGAGATCACCGACGCCGAGTACGATGCCCTCTTCCGCCGCCTGCAGGCGCTCGAGGCCGCGCATCCGGAGCTCCGGAGCTCCGACTCTCCGACCCAGCACGTGGGCACGGCGCCGACGGAGCGCTTCAGGGCCGTCCGCCACACTCTGCCGATGCTCTCGCTCACCAACGCCACGGCCGCGGAGGACGTACGCGAGTTCGAGGGGCGCATTCGCCGCATCCTGGAGCTCGCCGACGACGCCCCGGTCGGCTACGTCGCCGAGCCGAAGCTCGACGGGCTTGCGGTCGAGCTCGTCTACGAGCGCGGCCGCCTCCTGGTGGGATCGACGCGCGGCGACGGCACGACCGGCGAGGACGTCACGCTCAACCTGAAGACCATGGCCACCGTGCCGCATCGCCTGGAGCACTCTGCGGCACCGCCGATTCCCGCCCGCCTCGAAGTGCGCGGCGAGGTCATCCTGACGCGCGCCGGCTTCCGCAAGCTCAACGCCGAGCGCGCCGAGCGCGGCGAACCGATCTTCGCGAACCCGCGGAACGCCGCCGCGGGCTCGCTCCGCCAACTCGATCCTGCGATCACCGCGCGGCGCCCGCTCGCCCTCTTCTGCCACAGCGCCGGCGCCATCGACGGCGCCGGCTTCGCCACCCACTGGGACTTCCTGGCGGCGCTCCGGCAGTGGGGCCTGCAGACGAATCCGCTGAACCGCCGTTGTCCCGACCTCGCGGCGGCCTTCGAGCAGTACGCGGCTTTGGTCGCCGCCCGCGATACCCTGCCCTACGAGATCGACGGCATGGTGCTCAAGGTCGACGATCTGCGGCGTCAGGAGATCCTCGGCCAGGTGTCGCGGGCGCCGCGCTGGGCTATCGCCTACAAGTTCAAGCCGCAACAGGCGGAAACCCGCGTGCTCGACATCGTCGCCTCGGTCGGCCGGCTCGGCACCCTGACGCCGGTCGCCGAGCTCGAGCCGGTGGTCGTCGGCGGCGTTACGGTGCGCAACGCCTCGCTCCACAACATGGACGAGATCATGCGCAAGGACGTCCGCAAGGGCGACACGGTGCTGATCGAACGCGCCGGCGACGTGATCCCCTACGTAGTGCGGGTCGTAAAGGAAAAGCGGGTCGGGCGGCCGCGCCGGTTCCGGATGCCGAGGCGCTGCCCCGTTCCCGGCTGCGGCGGCCACGTCGTCCGCGAGGAGGGCGAGGCGGCGTACCGCTGCATCAACGCTGCCTGTCCGGCGCAGTTGAAGTCCCGCATCCGGCACTTCGCCTCGCGCGGCGCCATGGACATCGACGGCCTCGGCGAGAAGCTCGTCGACCAGCTCGTCGAGCACGGACTGGTGCGCGACTTCGCCGATCTCTATCGCCTCGACGCGACGACGCTCGCCGCGATGGATCGCATGGCCGAGAAGTCGGCGGCGAACCTCAGCGGCGCGATCGCGGCGAGCCGGCGCCCCGACCTCGACCGCTTCCTCTACGCCCTCGGCATCCGTCATGTCGGCGAACACCTGGCGCGGGTCCTCGCCGAGCATTTCCGCAGCGTCGACGCGGTGCTCGCCGCCGACGAGACCGCCCTGCTCGAAGTCGCGGGGATCGGCCCGGAAGTGGCGAAGAGCGTACGCGCCTTCGCCGACGATCCGAAGAACATGGCGGTGGTGCGGCGTCTGTTGGCGGCGGGCGTGGAGCCGCAAGCGCCGGCACCGGCCAGCGGCGGCCTCGCCGGCAAGACCTTCGTACTGACCGGCGGACTCGAGTCGCTGACGCGCGGCGAGGCCGAGCGCCGCATCCTGCATGCCGGCGGCCGCGTCGCGAGCAGCGTCGGCAAGAGCACGAGCTACGTGGTCGTCGGCGCCGATCCGGGATCGAAGCTCGCCAAAGCAAGGAAGCTCGGCGTCCCCATCCTCGACGAAGCAGCGTTCCTGGAGCTCCTGGGCGACGCCTCCTGACACCGGACCGGGGCCGCCGGCGCCGCGGCAGCGAAGCGGCGTCACTCTGCTCCCGGCAGCACCAGCCGGAAGGCGGCGCCCCCGAGCACCGACGCCCCGACGACGAGATCGCCGTCGTGGAGCCGCGCCACCATGCGCGCGATCGGCAGGCCGAGGCCGACGCTGCCCGGCGCCCGCGCTTCGTCGAGTCGGGTGAAGCGCTCGAAAACGCGCTCCCGCGCCGCCTCTGGGATCCCGGGGCCCGAGTCCTCGACGACCACTGCCGCTCGGCCGGCGTCCGTCGCGACGGCGATGCGCACCGTCGCACCCGGCTCGCTGTGCCGAAGCGCGTTCTCCAGCAGGTTCGCGATCGCACGCTCCAGGAGATGGCGATCGACGGCGACGCTGACCGGCGCCGGTGCCACGAGCAGGCGCTTCTCGCAGCGCTCCATCTCCGGAGCGTAGAGCTCCCCTAGATCGGCGACCAGGGCGCCGAGGTCGACGTCCTCTCGGGCGAGGCGCAGTCGCCCGTCCTCCCCTTTGGCGAGCAGCAGGAGCTGGTCGATCGTCCGGCGCATGGCATCGGCGGTCGCGTGGATGGCGGCGAGCGCATCGTCCTTGGCAGCAGCGTCGGTGGTGGTCGTGCAGGCCACCTCGGCCGTGTTCAGCATGCGGTGCACCGGGGTCCGCAGCTCGTGCGCGACGTCGGCGCTGAAGGCCGAGAGCCGGGCGAACGCCCACTCGAGGCGGGCGAGCACCTCGTTCGTCGCTGCCGCCAGTCGATCGACGTCGTCGCCGGTGCCGCGCTCGGGCACGCGCGCGGCCAGACGCCGCGAATCGATGGCGCGGATCGCCGCCGTGGTGTCGCGGAGCGGTTGCAGGGCGCGGCGCGCGCTCAGGATGCCGAGCGCGATCGCGCCGCCGAGACCGACGAGCACGACGACACCGGCGCGCGCCGCGAGCTCGCCGCGCTCGCGTACGAAACGGCGAAGCGGCAGGGCGGCGGCGACGACGGTGCCGCCGGAGCCGCGCCGCTCGCGCACCAGGTATTCGTGCGCCCGTGCCAGGAGGGCGTCGCGCACCGTGGCGTGCCGCCTGATCACCGCGTCCGCCGGCCAGACGCCGCCGGCAGCGAGCGTGCGGCCGGCGCCGTCGCGTACCTGCCAGGCGGCCCCGGGATGCCAAACGCCTGCCTCGACCCCGCGCGCCGTCGCCGCAGCGACGACCGCGGCCAGGTCGTCGGCGACTACCGCCTGTTCCTCCAACGCCTCTTCGAGCGCGTAGGCGAGGAGCCCGCAGAGCAGCAGCGACGTGAGGGCCGCCGTCACGCCGGCCAGGAGCAGGGCGAGGCGGACGTCGATACGCGCGCACCAGGCACGACGCCGGCGGCTCATGCCGGCGTCCCGTCGCCGAGCGCGTAGCCGATTCCACGCACGGTGCGGATCGCCCCTGCCGCACCCGCCAGCTCGAGCTTCCGCCGCAGCCGTCCGACGTGCACGTCGACGACGTTGGTGCCGGGATCGAAGCGATACCCCCAGACCGCGGCGAGCAGGTCGCGGCGGGTCACCGTGTCGCCGCCGTGCTCGGCGAGTGCGAACAACAGATCGAACTCGACCCGGGTGAGATCGAGACGTCGGGTTCCGACACTGGCATGCCGGTGCACCGGGTCGAGATCGATGCCGGCGGCGCGGAAGGGGTCGACGCGGCGGGCGGGACGGCGCAGGAGGGCGCGCAGTCGCGCCAGGAGCTCGGCGAACGCGAACGGCTTGCCGAGATAGTCGTCGGCGCCGCGCTCGAGGCCGTCGACGCGATCGGCGACGCCGTCGAGCGCGGTCAGCATCAGCACCGGCACGTCGTCGCCGGCGCTGCGCAGATGCCGCAGGACATCGTATCCGCTGCCGCCCGGCACCATGACGTCGAGGACCGCGACGGTGAAACGACGGAGCCCGAGCTGGCGCAGGGCCTCGGCGCCGGTCGCGGCCCAGGTCACCGCGAATCCGCAGCGCTCGAGTCCGGCGCGGAGCGCGTCGGCCGCCGCGGCATCGTCTTCCAGCAGGAGCAGGTGCACCGGCGGCCATGCTAGCCGGTGCCAGTAGCGCCCGAACAGAGGACCGGCGCCGAATCCCTCCGGCGGTCGGATGACAAGCGCGTCATGTTCGCCGGACGCTCTTGCCGCCCGCCTCCCGCTCCCGCACCGTAGCGCGGTGGCGAGACTCCGGCCGATGTGCGCAACCGCGACGATGGCGCTTGCCGGTGCGCTCGCGGCGGGCGCCTGCCAGCACGTCCCGCCGCGGCCGCTCTCGCCCGCGGCGACGGCGGCGGCGCTCGCCGGGCGCAGCCTCGACGCTCCCGAGCTCGCGCGCTTCGTCGCCGCGGCGCTCGGCCGCGCCCCGAACGTCTGGCCTCCCCGGCGCTGGGATCTGCCGACCCTCACCCTCGCCGCGCTCTGGTTCCAACCGTCGCTCGGGGTCGCCCGCGCCCATGCCGCCGCCGCCGGTGCGGCGGTCACGACGGCGCGCGCCTGGCCCAATCCGACCCTGGCACTCACTCCCGAATACAGCACCAACGCCGTCACCGTGCCGTCACCGTGGCTTGCCGCAGTGCACCTCGACTGGACGATCGAGACCGCCGGAAAGCGCCGGCGGCGGCTCGAACGGGCGCGCGCCAATGCCGAAGCGGCGGGCGCCGCGGTAACCGGTGAAGCCTGGCGCGTGCGCCGCCAGCTCGCTGCGGCGCTGGTGACGCTCGCCGCCACGCGCGCCCGCGCGGCGACGCTCGCCGCGGAAGTCGCCGCCGACGAGCGCCTGGTAGCACTCGCCGCAGGGCGCGAGCGCGCCGGAGCCGCGTCCGCCGCCGCCGCCGCCCCGCTCCGCATGGCCTTGCTGCAGGCGACGACGGAGCAGGCGACGGCCGCCGCCGCGGTCGCCGAGGCCCTGAGCGGCGTTGCCGCCGCCGTCGGCGTCCCGACACAGGCGCTCGCGGAGCTCGCCTTGCCGTCCGGGCTCGACGACGACGAACGGCTGCAGCTGCTCGCCCTCGCCCCCGATGCGGCGCGCCGATGCGCGCTCCTCGGCCGCGCCGACCTGCGCCAGGCGCTCGCCGCCTACGCTGCAACGGAGGCGGGTCTCGCCCTCGAGCTCGCCCGTCAGTACCCCGACGTACACCTCGGCCCGGGCTACCAATTCGATCAAGGCCAGAACAAGTGGAGCGTCGGCCTATCGGTGGATCTGCCGCTCCTGAACCGGAACGAAGGCCCGATCGCCGAAGCGGTGGCGGCACGCGCCGAAGCCGCAGCGCAGCTGCTCGCCGTCCAGGCAGCGGCGCTCGCAGAGGTCGAGCGGGCGCTGGCGCGCCGGGACGGCGCCACCAGCCGCGTCGCGCGCGAGCTCGCGACGCTGGCGGCTCGCGAGCGCGAGCTGCGCCGCGCGCACGCGGCCCTCGCCGCCGGCGCACTCGACCGCACGGCGGTCGTCGTCTTCGAGCTCGAGCGGACGCGGGCGGCACGCGCCGCCGCCGAGGCCGAGAGCGCGCTCGCACAGGCGCTCGTCGATCTCGAGGCCGTGATCGAAGGTCCGCCCTCGGCCCTGCCGGCCGTGGTCGCCGACGCCCCATGATCGTCCGTCCGGCGCGCAGCGTCCCGCGTCTGCTCACAGCCGCCCTGCTGGCAGCCGCGCTCGTGGTCGGCGGCTGCCGTCGCGCGCCCGGCGCCGGTCACGAGGCGGCGGAGGCGCCGCTGCCGCCGCCGGAAAACGGTGCCCCCCGGCGGCTGGCGCTGAGCGCCGACGCCGCCGCGCGCGCCGGCATCCGCACCGAAGTCGCCGTGCCAGCGGCCGGGGGTCGCGAGATCGATGCCTTCGCGACGGTGCTCGATCCCTTGCCCCTGCTCGCGGCCAGGCATGCGCTCGCCGCCGCCCGCGCCTGCGCCGACACCGCCGGCCGCGAGCTCGAACGCATGCTCCGGCTGCGCCGCGAGGACGAGAACGCGTCGGCACGCGACGTGGAAGCCGCGCGCGCGGCACTGGCGACAGCGACCGCGGCGCTCGCCGACGCCACGGCGCGCCTGCGCCTCGGCTGGGGACCCCTCGCCGACGCCGGCGACGCGCTCGCAGGCGAGCTCCTCGACGGCACGACCGCGCTCGCCCGCATCGACCTGCCGCCCGGAGCGCACCTGACGGCGCCGCCGGCCGCCGCGGTCGCCGTCACCGCCGCCGCCGATCCGACGCTGCGGGCGACGGCGCGTCTCGTCGGCCGTGCGCCGGCGACCGATCCGGCGCTGCAGGGCGAGAGCTGGCTCGCCGCGCTTCCCGGCGGCCAATTCGCCATCGGCATGGTGCTCATGGCGACGCTCGCGGTGGACGGCGCGGCTACCGGCGTCGCCGTGCCTGTCGCCGCCGTCGTCTGGGTCGACGCCGCCCCGGCCGTTTACCTCATGACCGCAGCGGACGAGGTCGAACGTCGGCAGATCACGGTCGCCGGCCGCGATCGCGGTCGCTGGATCGTCACCGCCGGCCTCGCTCCGGGCGACCGCATCGTCACCGAGGGAACGGCGCGCCTGTTCTCGGCCGAGCTGTTCTCTGCGAGCGCGGCGGCGGATTGAGCGCCGCACATGCTGCGCGCGATCATCGCCGGCTCGCTGCACCACCGCGGCGTAGTCCTGACGCTCGCCGCCGCACTCTTCGCCTACGGCGTATGGACCGCGGGACGCGCTCGCGTCGACGTGCTGCCGGACTTCGCGCCGCCGCAGGTCGACGTGCAGACCGAGGCCCCCGGCTTCGCGCCCGAGCAGGTGGAGCAGCTGGTGACCCTGCCGATCGAGACGGCGCTCGGCGGCGTCCAGGGGCTCGCGAGCTTGCGCTCGGAGTCGATTCCTGGCCTCTCGGTGGTCACCGCCGTCTTCGCCGACGCCGTCGACGTGTACACCGCACGCCAAGCCCTCGCCGAGCGTCTGGCGGACGTGGCGCCGCGCCTGCCGGCCGGCGTCATGCCGCCGCGTCTGTCGCCGCTCACGTCCGCCACGATGGACGTCTTGAAGATCGGGCTCACGTCGGCGGTGCAGTCGCCGCTGGAGCTGCGTACGCTCGCCGACTGGACGCTCCGCCCGCGCCTCCTCATGGTGCCCGGCGTCGCCCGCGTCAACGTCTTCGGCGGCGAGGTCCGCCAGATACAGATACAAGCGCAACCGGCGGCGCTTCACGCGCACGGATTGACCCTCGCCGACCTGGTCGCCAGCGCGCGCGCCGCCACCGCGATCCGCGGCGCCGGCTTCGTCGACACCCCGAGCCAGCGGATCACCATCGATGCGACCGCCGGCGGTCGCTCCGCCGACGAGCTCGGGCGCACGATCGTCGCCACCGTCGCCGGGCGGCCGGTGCGGCTCGCCGACGTGGCGCAGGTCGGAGAAGGACCGGCGCCACGCTTCGGCGACGCCGTCGTACAAGGCGAGCCCGGCGTCCTGCTGACGCTTTCGTCCGCATACGGTGCCAACACCCTCGAAGTGACGCGCGGCCTGGAAGCAGCGCTCGCCGAGCTTCGGCCCAGGCTGGAGCGCGACGGCGTGAGCCTGCTGCCGGCACTCCATCGACCGGCGACCTTCATCGAGTCGGCCCTCGCCAACCTGCGCCGGACCCTGATGCTCGGCGCGCTCCTGGTGGTGATGGTGCTGTTGATCTTCCTCCAGGATGTGCGCGCCGCCTTCGTATCGTTGACGGCCATTCCGCTGTCGCTCCTGGCAGCGGTGATCGTGCTCACGCGCGCCGGCATCGCCCTCGACACGATGTCGCTCGGCGGACTCGCCATCGCCATCGGCGAGGTCGTGGACGACGCCATCATAGATGTCGACAACATCGCTCGGCGCCTGCGCGCCGCCGGCGGCGCGCGCACGCCGAGCGCGATCGCGGCAATCGCCCTCTCGGCTTCCCTGGAGGTGCGTCAGGCCGTGGTCTTCGCCACGCTCGCGGTAGCGCTCGTCTTCGTTCCGCTCCTCGGCCTCGGCGGCCTGCAGGGCCGGTTTTTCGCACCCCTCGCAACCAGCTATCTGCTCGCGGTCTTTGCCTCCCTCGCCGTCGCGCTCACGGTGACGCCGGCACTGGCCGTGACCCTGCTCGGGGGACGGCCGCGGACGGCGGCCCCGCGCCTGCAAGCGGCGGCTGCGGCGGCCTACGAACGCCTGCTGGCGTGGGTGTGGCGCCGCGAGCGCGCCGTACTCGCCGCCGTCACCGCAGCGGCGCTCGCCGCCTTCCTCCTCCTGCCGACGCTCGGCGGCGAGTTCCTCCCCGAGTTCCGGGAGCACCACCTGGTGATCCAGCTAACCACGGCGCCCGGCACCTCGATGGAGGCCATGCGCGACCTCGGGCGCCGGCTGTCGCGCGACCTCCTGGCGCTCCCCGGCGTCCGGACCGTGGAGCAACAGAACGGGCGCGCCGAACAAGGGGAGGACACCTGGGGTCCGAACCGCGGCGAGCTGCACGTCGAGCTCGCCGCCGACGCCGACGACGCGGCGACGACGGCTCGGGTTCGCACCCTCCTCGCCGCCACTCCGGGCATCCAGTCCGAAGTGCTCACGTTCCTGGGAGACCGCATCTCCGAAACCATCAGCGGCGAAGCCGCGCCGGTGGTCGTCAACGTCTTCGGCGACGACCTCGACCTCCTCGATGCCAAAGCCCGAGAGATCGCCGCGGTCGTGCGCGACACGCCCGGCGCCGTGGACGTCCGTGTCGAGCTCGCCGCGGCCGCGCCGCACGTCGCCGTCCGCATGCACCCGGAGGCGCTGGCGCGGCGCGGCTTCCGGCCGGCCGAGGTCTTCGATGCGCTCGCAACCGCCTTCGCCGGCACGACCGCCGGTCAGGTGTATCGCGGCCAGCAGCCCATCGACGTCGTCGTCGCGCTCCCGGCCGCCGACCGCACCGATCCGCTAGCGGTCGCCGACCTGCTGGTTCAAAACGCCGCCGGCGGCATCGCGCCGCTGCGAGTGCTCGCCGACGTCGCGGTAGCTACGGCCCGCGACATCGTCCGCCACGAGGGCGGCAAACGGCGGCAGACCGTGACCAGCAGCTACAGCGGCCGCGACGTGACGACGTTCGTCGCCGATGTCGAGGAGCGGCTGGCGCGCATCGTCGTGCCGACGGACGTCTACCTGACGGTCACCGGAACCGCGCAAGCGCGGGCCGGCGCGGTGCGCGACCTCGCCTTCCAAGCCGCCCTCGGCGTCATCGGCGTCGCCCTCCTCTTGACGGTCGTCGCCGGCCATCCGCGCAACCTGGCGCTCCTCCTCCTGAACCTGCCGCTCGCGCTCGCAGGCGGCATCGCCGCCGCGGCGGCGACCGGCACCGGCTTGTCGCTGGGGGCGCTGGTCGGCTTCGTCGCCCTCTTCGGCATCACGCTACGCAATGCGATCCTGATGCTCGCCCACTACCGCTTCCTCGTCGACGTCGAAGGCCTACCGTGGACGACGGCGACGGTGATCCGCGGCGCCCGCGACCGCCTGCTGCCGATCCTGATGACGGCGCTGGTCACCGGCCTCGGGCTCCTGCCGGTCGCGCTCGCGTCGGGGGAGCCGGGCGGAGAGGTCGACGGCCCGATGGCGATCGTGATCCTCGGCGGCCTCGTCTCCTCGACGGCGTTGAACCTCCTGGTCCTGCCGACGCTCGCTGCGCGCTACGGACGCTTCGCGCCCGCCGCGGCGGCCGCCGGCGCCGATGCCGCTACGGCGCCGCTCGCGTGAGCCGCCCTACGAGCCCCAGCGCGGACACGGGCGCTCCGGATGGCCGGCGCCGACGCGCTACGGCGCCGCTCGGCGTACCGTGACGAGGGCCCTCGGGCGCGCTACTCTGCCGGCCCGTGACCGCCGCCCCGCACGCTGCGCGCCTCCGCCTCCGCCTCGCGGTCACCGGCCGCGTGCAGGGCGTCTGGTACCGCGGCGCCGCCGCCGAGGAGGCGCGGCGGCTCGGCGTCGACGGCTGGGTGCGGAACCGCGCCGACGGCAGCGTCGAGGTGCTGGTCGAGGGGCCGCCGGACGCCGTGCAGGCGCTCGTCGCTTGGTGCCGTACGGGTCCGCCCGCAGCCCGGGTGCGCGAGGTCGGCACCGTCAGCGAACCCGTCGGCGCCGACCTCGTCGGCTTCCACATCCGATCCTGACGGATGCAACTCGCCCAGGTCCTCACCCGTACGGTCGTCGTCTACCTCGGCAGCCGCTTCTGCGTCGGTACCGCCATGATGCTGCTGCGGGCGGCGATCGCCTGGCACGTCTTCGACCTCACGCGCTCGGCGTTCCACCTCGGCCTGATCGGCCTCGTGCAGTTCGTACCTGCCTTCGCCTTGACGCTCGTCGCCGGCGCGCTCGCCGATACCTTCGATCGCCGCCGCATCATGATGACGGCGCAGACGCTCACCCTCGCGGCCGGCCTCGCTCTCGCGATCGCAACGGTGCGCGGCACGGTGACGCTCGGCCTCCTCTACGCCATCGTCGTGGCGGCGGCAGTCGCGACCGCGTTCGACAGCCCGGCGCGCATGGCCTTCCTGCCGAGCCTCGTACCGCGCCTCGCCTTTCCCAGGGTAGCCACGATCGCCTCGACGAACCAGGCTCTGGCCTTCGCGACCGGTCCCGCGATCGGCGGGCTGCTGATCGCCGACCTCGGCATCGCCGCCGCCTACGGGGCTTACGTCGTCCTGATCGCGGTCGCGCTCGTGCTGCTGGCGCTCTTGCCGTCGCCGCCCGCGGCCCCGAGCGGACGCGGCGTCAGCCTCACCGTCATCCGCGAAGGCGTACGCTTCGTGCGCAGCCGGCCCGTGGTCTTGGGATGCATGACCCTCGACATGTTCGCGGTGATCTTCGGCGGCGCCGCGGCGCTGCTGCCGGTCTACGCAACCGAGATCCTGCACGTCGGCCCGCGCGGCTACGGCCTCCTCTCCTCGGCGCTCGAGGTCGGCGCTCTCTGCACGTCGCTGGTCTTGATGGTCCGACCTCCGATCCGCCATGCCGGCCGCGCCCTCATGGCCGCCGTCGGCGCCTACGGGCTGGCGACCATCGTCTTCGGCGTCTCGCGCTCGTTCCCGCTCTCGCTCGCTGCCTACGCGCTGGTCGGCGTCGCCGACCAGGTGAGCGTCGTCATGCGCTCGACGGCGATCCAGCTCTCGACGCCCGACGAGCTCCGCGGCCGCGTAAGCGCGGTTAACCTCCTCTTCATCGGCGCCTCGAATCAGCTCGGAGCCGCCGAGTCCGGGTTCGTCGCCGCGGCAACGAGCGCGCCGTTCGCGGTGGTGAGCGGCGGACTCGCGTCGCTCCTCGTGCTCGCGATCGTCGCCTGGCGCATCCCCGAGCTCCCCCGCTATCGCATCGATCGCGATTGACCGCAGACGACGGACGGGTAGCGACGCGCCGGGCCGCGGCCCGAGCTCAATGGGTGTCGTGCTCGGCCTTGCGGCGGTAGGTGCCGTCGCTGAGCTCGGCGAAGTGCTCGGCCACCAGCGGATGGCGCACCGGGTGACCGGTCTCGTCGGGAAGCAGATTCTGCTCGGAGACGTAGGCGATGTAGGTCGTCTCCGTATTCTCGGCAAAGAGATGGTAGTACGGCTGGTCCTTGCGCGGGCGGATGTCCTCCGGGATCGCTTGCCACCATTCCTCGGTATTGGCGAACTCCGGGTCGACGTCGAAGATCACGCCGCGGAAGGGATGGAAGCGGTGGCGCACCACCTGACCGATATGGAACTTCGCCTCGCGGGCGACGACAGTCATGGTGGCCGAGACTGCTATCACGGCCGGTGGCGGCGAGAAACGACGCCGTTTACCGTTCCGCGGCGGCGGCCTGCCCTGCGGGACGGCGCCCGCCGCGCCGCATCCGCCGCCCCCACCCGCGACGGCACCGCGTCCGTCGGCCGGATGATTGGCTCCTTCGCGAGCGGGCCAATTGGATCTTCACCATCCGATTGGACCCATCTAGAGTCCGCTCGTGCTGGAACTGGCGTTCACCCCGGACCGCGGGCACGGCGAGCCCGTCTATCGGCAGCTGCGCGACTATCTCCGCGACCTCGTCGCCGCCGAGCGTCTGCCGCTCGGCACCAAGCTGCCGGCGACCCGCGCGCTCGCCCTGGCGCTCGGCCTGTCGCGCAACACCGTCGCCCAGGCCTACGACGAGCTCATCGCCGACGGCCTGCTCGCAGCCCACGTCGGTCAGGGCACGTTCGTCACCGGGCCGCGGCAAGACGGCGCGAGGCCGCGACCACAGCGCGACGAGCCGCAGCGCCGCTTCGTCTGGTCCGGCCTCTTCGCGCTGCGCGCCCGCGCCCTGACGCTGCCGCCGGGGCTGATCGCCGGCCGCAGCGGCCGCAAGCGCTTCGACTTCCGCGGCGGTCAGGTCGCGCGTGATGCTCTCCCTGCAGGCGAGATCCGCCGCGCCTTCGCGCACGCGCTCGCCTCCGACCTCGGAGCGATAGCCGGCGCCCGGGATCCCTACGGTCTGGAGGCGCTCCGCGGCGCCGTCGCGCGCTACCTGGTGAGCCGCGGCATCGCCTGCGACGCCGACGACGTCGCTATCGTCGACGGCGCCCAGCAGGCGATCGACCTGGTGACGCGCGTGCTCGTCGATCCGGGCGACAGCGTCGTCCTGGAGCAGCCGGGGTACTTCGGCGCCCGCGTCGCCTTCACCGCGGCGCAGGCCAACGTCATCGCCGTCGACGTCGACGACGAGGGCCTGCGCACTGCCGACCTCGCCCGGGTGCTGCGCACCCGGCGCGTCAAGCTGGTGTACGCGACGCCCGCCGTGCAGAGTCCGACCGGCGTCGTCATGAGCGCCGCTCGGCGCCGCGAGCTCCTGGCCCTCGCCGACGAGCACCAGGTGCCGATCCTCGAGGACGACTACGGCAGCGAGCTGCGCTACGAGGCGCCGCCGATCGCAGCGCTGAAGACGCTCGACCGCGCCGGTCAGGTCGTCTACGTCGGGACGTTTTCCAAGGTGCTCTTCCCGGGGCTGCGGGTGGGCTACGTCGTCGCCGCGCCGCCGCTCCTCGAGAAGATGATGCTGGCGCGCTGGAACGCGAACGTCACCACCAACGTCGTCGCCCAGGCGGCGCTCGCGCACCTCCTGGCGACGGGCGGCCTCGGACGCCATTTGCGGCGCGTGCGGACGGTGTACGGCGCCCGCCTCGCGGCGATGCTGGCGGCGCTCGCCGCTGCCATGCCGGCCGGCACGGAGTGGACGCGCCCGCGCGGCGGCCATTCCGTATGGGTGACGCTGCCGCCGGGGATCGACTCCGGCGCCCTCCTCCACCCGGCCTGGGAGGCCGGTTTGCGCTACCTGCCCGGCGACGTGTTCTGCGGCCCCGGCCGCGGCGGGCGCCACCTCGAGCTCTCGTTCGCCAACCATACGCCCGCCGAGATCCGCGCGGGCGTCAGACTGCTCGGCGCGCTCGCCGGCAAGCAGCGGCCGCGGAGCCGGAGACGCACATGACACAGCGAACACCAGCGACCGATCCGTGGCTGTGGATCTTCCTGCTGAGCGGCCTCGGCAACCTCGCCAACGGCCTCTGGATGCTCGCAGCGCCGGCCTACTGGTACGCGACGCTTCCCGCCGGCGTCCCGGACTTCGGCCCGTTGAACGAGCACTTCGTCCGCGACATCGGCTCGGTGTTCACGATGTTCGGCGTCGCCCTCCTCTGGGGAGCCTGGAGCGCGGGCGTACGCGCGGCGGTGCTCGCGCTGGTGACGCTCTTCTACGCCCTGCACGCGCTCGTCCACATCTGGGACACGGGTCGGGGCTTCGTCGGCCCCGAGCACTGGGGCATCGACTTCCCGACCGTCTACTTGCCGGCGATCGTCCTCGCCTTCCTCACCGCGAGGCTGCTGCGCCGGGAGTCCGCACGCGCATGAGCGGCCTCCCGGTCCTGCGGATCATCGCCGCCGTCCTCCTCGGCCTCGCGCTCGGCAGCCTCCCGTTCTGGCGCTACGCGGCGCGCTGGCATCGGCACCACGAGCCCCCGGGCACACACGTTCACCACCCTTGACCCCCCGCACAAGGAGAACCGCCATGCGTCTCGATCCCATCGAACGGCCCGCCACCATCGTCGGCAAGATCGCCTACTGGATGACCGCCCGCCGCCTCGGCAAGGTCATCACGCCGATGAAGGTCATCTACGCGCGCTTTCCGGCGCTCTTCCGCCACGCCTACCAGCAGCTGCAGATCGTCGACAAGGCGATCACCCTCGATCCCGTGATCAGCCTGCTCGTCCGCACCTGGCCGGCGATGATCAACGAGTGCGCCTTCTGCGTCGACATCGCCAAGGCGGCGGCGCTCCACCAGCACGTGGCGCTTGAGAAGCTCGAGGCGCTGCCGTCCTACCGCACGAGCCCCCTCTACGACGCCCGTGAGCGCGCCGCCCTCGCCTACGTCGAGGAGGCGACGCGCTACAAGCGCGTCGGCGATGCCACCTTCGCCGAGCTCCGCCGCCATTTCGACGAACGCGCCATCGTCGAGATCACGTGGCTGAACGCCCTCGAGAACTACTACAACCTGCTCAATCTCCCGCTCGGCATCGAAGCCGACGGGCTCTGCGCCCTCGCCGCGAAGCGGGCAGCGTGAGCCCGCCCGCGGCGGCCCGCCGGGCGCGGGCTGCCGCCGCCGGCCCCGGGCTCGCCGCTCGCGGAGAGTGGACGAGGGCGAGCGCGGAAGGGGCCGGCGGCTGCCGCCTACGACCGCGAAGGTCTGCGGGTGCGGCGCCTCAGCGCGGCACGACCGGCGTCAGCGTCGGGCCGGGCTGCGGCGGCGCCGTGCGCGTCGCCGCCGGCGGCGGCTCGGTGGGCTGCGGCGCCGGCGTTGCCACCGGCGTCGGCTCGGTCGGAATGCCGCAGCCGTTCATGCAGGTGCGGTAGGCGGCGCGGCAGGCGTTCAGACCGGAGCGCACCTGCAGGTCGGCGCGGCACTCGTCGCGGCAGAGGAAGGCGCGGATCTGGGCGCGGTCGATGCAGAAACCGCGGGCCCGCCCCTTGCGCGGACACGCCGCACGCTCGGTTTCGAGCTGGGCGCGGCAGGCGTCGACGCAGCTCTCGAGCGCGGTGATGATCGGCGCCCGGCAATTCCCGAGCTCCGTGCGACAGCCGGCAGCGCACACCGGATCGATGTTGCGACAGATGTCGCGCGCGATGGTGAAGTCCTCGTCACATGCGGCGTAGCATTCTCCGCGCTGCGCCTTCGCGTCCTGCATGCACTCCGAAACCGCCGCCGCACGCCTCGCTCCGATCGCGACCAGCAGCCCCAGCGTCAATGCCAATGTCAGTGTCAGTCTCGACCTCGGTGTCGTCCCGAGCGCTCCCATGGTGCGTCTCCTTCCGGCGGGCGGCTCGCGACCAGATCCCGCCGAGGAGCGCCATTGCACGACCTATGCCAGCCGCCAGCACAGCCGCGCTCGGCGCGCCCTCTCGTGATGCCGCGCGGCGATGGCGCGACGCGCACGGCCCTTGCCATTCGCCGCGCGCCATCGGAACGCAATCACAAATGCGCCGCTCGCCACGGCGAGCGCCGAGCGGCCGCTACGAGATCTCCCGCAGCCAGGCGCGGTGCACCCGCGCATCGTCGCCGAGTTCGGGATGGAACGTGGCCGCCCACGCAGCGCCGCTGCGGACGAGCACCGCCTCGCCGGCGACGCGCGCCAGCACCTCGACGCCGTCGCCGACGCGGACGATGCGCGGCGCGCGGATGAAGATGGCGTGCAGGCCGGGGAAGGCGCCGCCCGGATCGACGACGGCGGTGAACGAGTCGAGCTGCGTGCCGTAGGCGTTGCGCTCGACGTCGAGGTCGAGGGCCGTGAACGATCGCTGCGCGGGATGCGCCACCCCGCACGCCAGTAGGATCGCGCCCGCGCAAGTGCCGAACACCGGGCGCCGGCTGCGCGTCCACGCACGCACCGGCGCCTCGAGCCCGTCGCGCGCGAGCCCGGTCAGCATGGCCGTCGATTCGCCGCCCGGCAGCACGAGACCGGCGACGTCGCCGAGGTCGGCGGGCCTGCGGACGAGGATCGGATCGGCGCCGAGGCCGGCGAGCATGCGCGCATGCGCCGCGAATCCGCCCTGGACCGCGAGGACGCCGATCTTCACCAGCCCCGGTTCGCCAGGCGCTCGCTCGCTGTCAGAGTCTCGATGGCCAGCCCCGGCATCGCCGCGCCGAGCCCCCGCGAGGCGGCAAGCACCTCGGCCGCGTCCTGCCAGTGCGTCGTCGCCCGCACGATGGCGCGAGCGCGCGCCGCCGGGTCGTCCGACTTGAAGATACCGGAGCCGACGAACACCGACTCCGCCCCGAGCGCCATGCAGAGCGCAGCGTCGGCGGGCGTCGCGATGCCGCCCGCTGCGAAGTTCGGAACCGGCAGCCGCCCGCTCTCGGCCACCTGCACGACCAGGTCGTACGGCGCGCCGAGGGCCTTGGCGCGGGCCATGCGCTCGTCCGCGGGCGCGGCGGCGAGCTCGCGGAGCTCGCGACCGATCTGGCGCAGATGCCGCACCGCCTCGACGATGTTGCCGCTCCCGGCCTCGCCCTTGGTGCGCAGCATCGCCGCGCCCTCGCCGATTCGCCGCAGCGCCTCGCCGAGGTCGCGCGCCCCGCAGACGAACGGCACGCGGAAGGCGTGCTTGTCGATATGGTGCTGGTCGTCGGCGGGCGTCAGCACTTCGCTCTCGTCGACGAAGTCTACGGCTAGGGCTTCGAGCACGCGGGCCTCGACGAAATGACCGATCCGGCACTTCGCCATCACCGGGATCGAGACCGTCTTGCGCACCTCCTCGATGCGCTCGATTGCCGCCATGCGGGCGACCCCGCCCTCGCGGCGGATATCGGAGGGAACGCGCTCGAGCGCCATGACGGCGGCCGCGCCCGCATCCTCGGCGAGGCGCGCCTGCTCGGCGTTGGTGACGTCCAGGATCACCCCGCCCTTCAACATCTCCGCCAGATGGACCTTGAGCTTCTGCGCTTCGGCGTTCATGGGCGTGTCCTTTCCGCTCGCGTCGACATCACCGACCTTGAGTAGTCAAGCATCGGCAGCAAGTCAAAATATCCAGACTTTTCGCGCCGGGACAGACCGCGGGACGAAGGGTCGGAGCGACGCTGCGAGACAGGCGCGAGAGCGCGCGCTCCGTTGACTCGCGCGGGAAACGCCGGCAGAAGCTCCCCGTGTCGGTAGATCTCAACGGCATCGCCCACATTCAGTTGACGGTGACCGATCCCGCGCGCGGCGTTCCCTTCTGGGAGAAGCTCTGCCACTTCTTCGGCATGCAGACGCTCATCAAGGCCGACGACATCGTCTACTGCATCGGCAGTCGCACCGGCATCCTGGTGCGCGGCGTGATGCCGGGCCGGGACCGCAGCCGCTTCGACCAGGAGCGCGCCGGCCTGCACCATTTCTGCTTCCGCGCCCGCAGTCGCGAGGACGTCGATGCGATCCACCGCTTCCTGGTCGACGAGTTGCAGGCGCGTATCGTCCGCCCCCCCGAGGAAGGCGGCTTCGCGCCCGGCTACTACTCCCTGCTCTTCGAGGATCCCGACGGCATCCGCGTCGAGGTGAACCACGTTCCCGGCAAAGGCCACTTCGGCTCCGGCGGACGACTCGGCGAGGGCGGCAGCGGCCCGGCGGATCGATTCGACGCCGAGGGCATGACGCGCGGCCGCTGAGCGGCGTCGCTGCTCCGGCTGCGATGATGCCCGAGATGCGCGCGCCGCTCTGGCGCAACCCGTACGTACTGGCTGTCGCGACCGCCTGCGTGGCAGCAGCGCTGCTGCGGCCGCTCCTCCGCCCGGAGCCGGAGCCGCTGCCGGTGCTCGGCACGCTCCCGGAATTCGCCCTGATCGATTCCTCGGGGAGGCCGTTCGGCACCACCGAGCTCGCCGGCAAGGTCTGGGTCGCGAGCTTCTTCTTCACCCGCTGCCCGTCGGTATGCCCGCTCATCATGGCCCGCATGGGCGAGCTGCAACGGCGCCTCGCTGCCGCCGGCGTCGCCGACGTTCGCCTCGTCAGCATCACCGTGGATCCCGAACACGACACGCCCGAGGTGCTGCGCGCCGCCGAGCCGCGCTACGGCGTCGACCCGGGACGCTGGACGCTCCTCACCGGGCCGCGCGAGCGCCTGCACGAGCTCCTGGTCTCGGGCTTCCACGTGCCCGGTCTCGACGCCGCGGCGCTCGCCGACGGTGACATCCCGCACACCACCAAGCTGGCGCTAGTCGACGGCGTCGGCCGCATCCGCAGCTACTACGGCTCGGACGAAGAAGGCGCCGCCGAGGTCCTCCGCCACGCCCTGCGCCTGCTCGCGACGGCCCGCGGCCGCGACTCCTGAGAGGCGCCCGGGCGCCCGCGGCCGGCGCGCCGGATCACGCGCCGCACCGGCCGCCGCCGAACACCGCCCGTGCGATCGCTGCTTCGGTGCCGAAGGGCTCGGGGATCACGCGCCGCGTGGAGCGCCGCCGAACATCGCTCTCGCGAGGTACGGCGTCAGCACCGCGGCGACGTCCACCTCCGATCCGAGCTGCTTGCCGATCCCCGACAGCAGCCCGAGCACGCGGCCGACCAACAGGATATCGCCGGGCAGCTCGACGATCGGGTTGGCGCGCATGATCCGCGGCATCTCGGCGTTGACGAGGTTCACGAGCTCGCGATCGGCGTAAGCGCGCTTGTTGCGGATCGTCCAGCCGAGGAAGGCCTCGCCGAGCCACCACAGGCTCTCGTCGGAGTCGTCGCGGGTCTTGAAGCCGAGAGCGCGAAAGGCCGCCGCCACCGCGGCGCGGTCGCCGCTCATGATGGCGGCCGCGAGCCGGGCGATGCCCGCCGCGAACCCCGGCGGCAGGTCCTTCGCGAGACCGAAGTCGAGGAGCACCAGACGTCCGTCGCTCCGTACCAGGATGTTGCCGGGGTGCGGGTCGGCGTGGAAGAAGCCGTGGACCAGGATCTGCTCGCAGAAGACCTCGAGGAGGCGGCGGGCGAGATCCTTGGGGTCGATGCCGAGGCGGTGCAGCGCCTCGACGTCGGTGATCCGCACTCCCGGCTCGTAGGCCATCACCAGGAGCCGTTTGGTGGAGAGCTCCCGCACCACGAGCGGCACCACGACGTCGCTGCGGTCGGCGAGGGCGCGGCGCATGCGGTCGGCGTTGTCCGCCTCGACCGCGAAATCGAGCTCGCGCGGCACGTACTTCTCGACCTCGTCGGTGACGATGCGAAAATCGAAATCGGGCTCGAGCCGCGCCAGTACGCGCACCAGGAAGGCGAAGTTCTTGAGGTCGATGGCGACCAGCCGCGCGATGTCCGGATACTGGACCTTGACCGCCACCTCGCGGCCGTCGCGCAGGCGACCGCGGTGGACCTGCGCCAGCGACGCCGACGCCAGCGGCGCCGGATCGAGCTCGGTGAAGACCTCGCGCCACGGTCGTCCGAGCTCGCGCTCGATCGCGCCGGCGATGACGGCGAGCGGCCGCGGCGGCACGCGGTCCTGGAGCCGCGAGAGGATCGTCACGTAGTCCGCAGGGAGGATGTCGGCGCGCGAGCCCAAGAACTGGCACACCTTGATCGGCAGCCCCTCCAGGCGGATCGCCATGCGGTAGACGGCGCGGGCGCTGCGGCGGTCGCGACGGGCATAGCGCGTCCGCGCATTCGGCCAGCCGAGCCGGGTCGTGAGCTGGACGAGCTTGTAGCCGGCGTAGATGCGGGCCACGAGCGCGGCGACGATGGCGAAGCGCCGCCAGGCGCTCTCCGGCGGGACCTCGCGAACCGCTGCGCGCGCGTCGCCGCACCGCCTCGGCGCTGCGACCGTTGCGATCGGCGCTCCCGGCGAGCCCGATGCGCTGCCGCTCGCGCCGCTCATGCGCGCTCGAGCGCGAGGACGAGCCGGTAGACGGCGCGGCGGTTGAGGCCGCGCTCGCGGGCAAGCGCGGCAGCGACGTCGCGGACGCTGGCACCGGCGGCACGCCGGCGCCGAACCTCGTCCGCGAGCGCGGTGTCGTCCACGTCGATCCGGTCGGGCTCCGACGCGGGCGCGCCCGCGACTCCGATCACGAACTCCCCTTTCGCGACCAGCGTCTTCGCCCGCACCGCCAGCGCCGCCAGATCGCCGCGCACGATCTCCTCGTGGAGCTTGGTGAGCTCGCGGCCGATCGCCGCGGGTCGGGCGCCGAAGGCGGCCACCATGTCGGCGAGCGCAGCCACAAGGCGCGGTCCGGTCTCGAAACAGACGAGCGTCCGCGGCTCCGCGGCGAGGGCGGTCAGGCGGCGGCGACGCTCCGCTGCCCGGGCGGGAAGGAAGCCCTCGAACGTGAAGCGATCGGTCGGCAGACCCGATACCGGCAGAAACGCAGTGAGAGCCGACGGACCCGGCACCGGCACGACGGGCGCGCCGGCCGCGATCGCCGCCCGGATCAGTCGGTAGCCGGGGTCGGCGATACCCGGCGTGCCGGCGTCGGACACGAGGGCGATCGAGCGTCCGGCGGCGAGCTCGGCCACGAGCGCGGGAGCGCGCGCCGCCTCGACCGCGTCATAATAGCTCCGCAGCGGCTTGCGGATGCCCAGGTGCGCCAGCAGCCGCCCGGTCCGCCGCGTATCCTCGGCAGCCACGAGATCGACCGCAGCGAGGGTCGCCCGCGCCCGGGCCGTGAGATCCTCGAGATTCCCGATCGGTGTTGCGACTACGTAGAGGATCCCCGTCATGTGCTCTCGCGTTGCTGTCACGGAACATCGCAGCGGACAACCGGGCAGTGCATGGTGATCGGCCGCCGGCGCCGCGCAATGCGAGCGCGGCGCGCCGCTCCTTGGACGTAGACCCGGCGAGCGATGCGGGCTAGGAGTCGACGCCGGGCATGGGGAAGAGTGCACGCCGGCGACGCGAACGAATGCCGCCGACGAACGCATCCGCACCCGCCGTCGTTCCCGGGCCGTGGCCGACGTGGCCGGCCGGCGAGTCGGCGCGCTGGCCGTCGATAGCGCTCGTCGTCGGCATAGCGCTGGTCGCCCGGGTCGTCGCCCTCGCGGCGATGACGGCGACGCCATATCTTCGAATCGACAATATCGACGCGCGCAGCTACCACGCGTGGGCGAACGGGATACTCGCTGGCGCCTGGCTCCCGGCCGGACATTTCTATCAGTCGCCCGTCTACGCCTACTACCTAGCCGTCGTGGCGGCGTTCTGCGGCGACTCACCGTGGCCGCCGCGCGTTATCCAGGCTCTGCTCGGCGCCGCCAGCACCGGTCTGCTCACCGTCATCGGCGCGACGATCTTCGACCGCCGCGTCGGCGTCATCGCCGGGCTCCTGCTCGCGATCTACGGCCCGATGATCCTCGAGGAGATCTCGCTCGGCAAAACGTCGCTCCTCGTCTTCGGGAGCCTCGTCGGGTTCATGCTCTTCCTGCGCGCGCTCGCGGCCCGACGGGGGGACGTCATGGTCGCCGCCGGTCTCGTCCTCGGCGTCACCGTGATCGGCGTCGGGCAGTGGCTCCCGGCGCTCCTCGGACTCGCTCTCTACACCGGCTCCGGCAGCGCCGCGCCGAAGCACGCCGCCCGCCGTCTCGCAGCGTGCTTCCTCGGCGGCGCCCTGTTGGCGCTGGCGCCCCTCATCCTGTGGAACAGCTGGCAGGGCGGCGGCCTCATGCTGACGAGCGGCGACGCGGGGCTGAACCTCTACCTCGGCAATAACCCGCTCACGACCGGACTCTCCGGCCGCCCGCAGGGCCTCCGCGACGTGCCCGAATTCGAGGAGGGCGACTCGCGGCGCCTCGCCGAGCGCGACGCCGGGCACGCGCTCACGCCGGCGGGCGTCTCCCGCCACTGGGCGCGCAAGGCGGTAGGCTGGGCAGCAGCGCATCCGGGGGACTTCGTCGCGACCACCGCGAAGAAGATAGCCGTCCTCTGGAACAGCTACGAGATCCCCGACAGCTACCACTTCGCGTTCATTAGAGCGCAGTACATGTCCTGGCTCTGGGCCGGGACGAGCTTCGCGATCGTCGGACCGCTCGGACTCCTCGGACTCGTGCTCGCGGTCCGACACCGTCCGGCGCGGCCGCTCTACGTCGTCTGCCTCGGCTATCTCGGAGTTGTCGCGCTCTTCTACGTGCGCTCGCGCTACCGCATGCCGGCGGTGCCGTTTCTGATGGTGTTCGCGGCGGCCGTGGTCGACTGGACTATCCGCATCCTGCCGCGCGAGGACTGGCGACCGCTCGCCGTGCTCGCAGCCGGACTCGTCGTCGCCGGTTTCTTCGTGAACCACCCCTACTGCGAACCGGCGATTGCGGACGCTCCCGCGCTCTGCCTCGACGGCGACGTCTGGTTCGACGGCGAGTGGCAGAAGCTCGCCGAGGCGCACGAACGCAGCGGCGACCTCGCCGCTGCCCTCGCCGATCTCGGCCGCGCCGCAGCGACCGAATCACAGCGCAGTCCTGGACAGACCCAGCTCTGGATCGGCCGGCTAGAGGTCGCGCTGGCCGAGGGCGCGAGCGGAGCCGCGCAGCAGTCGCATCTCGCTGCCGCGCTGCCCGCCCTCGAGCGAGCCATCGGGCACGGCTTCCACGTCTGGGAAGCAGCGGCCTACCTGGCGACGGCGCAGCGGCTGAGCGGGCGCCCCGAGGAGGCGCTGGCGGCGAGTCGGCGCGCGGTGCAAGCGCGGCCGCACGATCCGCACGTCCTGATGCAAGCCCTACGCCTCCGGGCGGCGCTCGGACGCTGTGACAGCGCCGCGGAGATCCGGGAAGAGCTCCGCCGGCTGCAGCCGCGCAATATCCAGGCAGACGCGGTGCTGGCGAGCTGCCGGAGCGGCGACTGAGCGCCCGGCCGGGCGCTCAGTCGCCCGGAGCGGCCGCGCCGCGTAGCCACGCGAATACCGTCGCCGCGATCAGCCGGTGGCCGGAGGCGGTCGGATGGTGCCAATCGGCTTGGTAGAGCTCATCGCCCGCTGCGGCGAGAAAAGCCGGCTGCGTATCGATGACCGGTGTGCCGGTCCGCTCGCCGACGGTGCGAATCACGGCGTCGATCGCGATCTCTCCCGGGTGCCGATCGCGAATGAGATAGTCGCCTTCGCCGATCGGCGTTCGACCGAAGAGCGCGTGATAGTACTCGCTCCTCGTGTAGGGATTGGGCGGCAGATCCTGGTGCGGGTAGGTGAGGAAGGCGCACGGAACGCCGGCCGCGTGGCACATGGCGGCGATGCGCTCGAGGTTGGCGCGCGCGATCTCTTGATAGGCGCGGAAGTCGTAGAGCTGCATGCTGGTCGTCTGCGGGACGACCGCGACGTCGTCGAGGACGAGCGTCAGGCTGCGATACGTCGCGGCGTGCTTCAACACCCGGTAGAGGCGCGAGCGCGCGAGCCAGAGATCGAGGCGCGCGGTCCACGGCACCGTGCGGGCGCGCGCCACCGCCCAGGCGGCGAAGTCGCCGTCGTTGGCGTTCCAGCTCGTCATCACCAGGACGAGGCGCGCGTCGCCCGCCGCCAGCGCCTTCGCCACCTCCGCTATCGCCGCCGAGCTCGAACGGCCGGGCTCGGCGAGCGTCTGCACGCGGACGTCGCCCTCGCCGGCCGCACCGAGCATACGGGCCAGCACCTGCGGCCAGGCCTCGCTCCGCCCCACTCCTTGCCCGTACGTGAAGGAGTCTCCGATGCAATAGATGGTACCGGCACCGGCGAGCGTCGGCGGCAACGCTTGGTCGCGGCGCAGCACGAAGCTTGCGAGGCGAATCGAACCCTCGGCAAGGGCCAGGATGGAGGCGAACCAGACGAGGACGACGGCGGCGCGACGGCAGGCGACCACGAGCCGATAGCCTATTCCACATCCGGGCGCGTCGGCGCGATCCGAGCCCTCACCGCGCCGACTCCGCCGCCGCGAGCCGGCGGGCCGCGTCGGCGCCAACGTCGAAGACGAGGAGCGAACGGCCGATCAACGCCGTCGGCGCGAGACGATCGAGCCACGACCACTGGCCGCGCCGGACTCCGATCATGCGCTCGCCTGCGTACGTGATCGCGTAAGGATATCCCGCGAGGTAGTTGGCGCTCACGACGTATCGGCCCGGAGCCGGCGCCGCCGGCGGCAACGTCCACTCGAGGCCGTAGAGTCCGGGGTCGACATGCCCGAAGTACGCGAGTGCGACCCGGTCCGCGCCTCGCGCGGCGAGCCAGGTCTGCAGACGACCGAGGTCCTGCCCCCAATCGAGATTCGAGTCGAGGAGGAGCCGGCGGTGGTGGTCGGCGCTACCCGCGAGCTCGTTGAAGTAGGCGAGGTGGTAGGGTGCGGTCGTCACGCACGCTGCGAGCTGCCAGAGCGCCAGGGCCCCGACCACGACGGTCGCGCGGCGGTCGTGGAGCATCGCTTCGACGCCGCGGCCGGCGACGACGAAGAAGAATGGTAGCGCGGGCAGCAGATACCGGACACCGTAGTTCTTCCCGAAATGAAGGGACAGCACGTAGAGGAGTAGGAGCGGCGGTACCACGAACCAGAGGTCGGCGCGCGCGCGCCGGCGCACCGCGGTGGCGAAGCCCGCGACCACGACCATCAGCGTCGGCAGCGGCGTCTTCACCGCCAGCGCCTCCAGGAAATAGTACCACCAGCCCGTCTGCGACCACTGGCCATTCAGAAAGGCGGGGAATTCCCCGACGCTGCTCGCATTGACCTGGAAGCGGATGCCTTCGAGCACCGGCGCCGGCAGCGGGAAGCCGGAGAACCGGTACACGGTGAGGAGCGCGATCCACGCTGCGAGCGCCAGGACGACGAGCCCGTCGGCGAACGCCAGGAGGCGTGCGCGGTCCCAGCCGCCCCAGCCGGCGGCGAGGAGCAGGGGCGCGAGCGGCGCGAAGATCAAGGTAACGCCCTTCCCCGCCACGCCGAGTCCGAAGAGCGCGCCCGCGATCGCGGCCCACGAGCGCTCCGCAGTCGCCGCCAGCCGCGCGAGCGCGAAGAACGCCGCGAATACGAGGGCCGTAGCACCCATATCGAGCGTCGCCAGGGCGCCGTGTGCGATCACCGTCGGCTGCGTGCACCAAAGGAAGAGCGCCGCCAGGGCCGCGCTCGGTGTCGCCGCGCTTCGCGTCCACCACCACAGGAGAGCACCAGTGGCGACCGCGATGACGATCGTCGTCGTCCGCGCCGCGAAGAAGGCGTCGAGATAGCGCCTCCGGTTCATCTCCATGAAGCGCGTGCCGTATACCCAGGGACCCCAGCCGGTGCGGTTGTCGCGCCAGCGCGGATCGAGATCGGCCCGTACGTCCATCGCCAGGAGCGGCAACGCCATCACCATCTTGAGCAACGGCGGGTTGGTCGGGTCGAAGGTGAGATCGCCGGTGACCAGGTGATAATGCCCCGCCGGCAGGTAGACGAACTCGTCGACGGTCGGCGTGTCGGTGCGCGCGACGACGAGCGCGTTGACGCCGAGGAACGCGAGCAGCAGGCCGACCAGGCCCCGCTCGACGGCGGGCGTCAGCGCCCGCATCCGCTCCTGCCGGCGCCCTCAGCAGCCCCAATCGCGCGCATAGCGGAAGTCGTGGTCGATCGTCCGCGCCGAGACCTTGGCGATGACCGGAGGTCGGCGCTTGAACTGGGAGCGCCGCACCATGCCGGCGACGCGCCGCACGAGAGCAGGTGCGAAGCCCGCCGCCGCGATCTCGTCTTCCTCCCAGCGCTCGTCGATCAGTAGATAGAGGAGGCGGTCGACTTCTCGGTACGTGAAGCCGAGCTCGTCCTCGTCGGTCTGGCCGTGCCAGAGATCGGCGGACGGCGCCTTGCGGACGACCGGAGCCGGGATGCCGACGCGCTCCGAGAGCGCCCACACCTGGGTCTTGTAGAGATCGCCGAGCGGATTCAGCGCCGACGCCGTATCGCCGTAGATCGTCCCGTAACCGAGGAGCAGCTCGGTCTTGTTGCTCGTCCCGAGCACCAGCCCGCGCCAGACGACCGACTGGTCGTAGAGAATGGCCATCCGCTCCCGCGCCATCTTGTTGCCGCGCCGGACCGCGGCCGCATCGGGAAAAGCGGTGAAATAGGCGTCGATCTGCGGCGTGATCTCGATGGTCCGGATCTCGATCCCGATCGCCTCGGCGACGAGCGCGGCATGCTCGAGGCTCTCGCGGCTCGACGTGCGGTACGGCATACGGATACCGAGCACGTTCGCAGGTCCGAGGGCCTCGGCCGCAAGGAACGCCGCGAGGCTCGAGTCGACGCCGCCCGAGAGTCCGAGGACGACCCGCTCGCCGCCGACCTTGCGGACCTCGTTGCGAACGAAACCGGCGAGGATGCGGCGCAGCTCAGGCGCATCCAGCGGCATCTCGGGGAACTCGCGCGGCGGCCGGCGGGCGGCGCTCATCGTCGGCGCGGGGTCTTCGCCGGCTTCGCGGTCTGCCGCGTCTTGGCCCCGAGCTTGCGGGTCGTGGCACGCATCGGTGTCCGCGCCGCGACCGGGGCCGGCGGCGGCGCGCCGGCGCCTGCGGGGGCCCGGCGGTCACGGATGCGCAGCAGCTCGTTGATCGTGAGGTCGATGTCTTCGTCGCGGATCATCGGCGCCACGATGCGCCGGCGGCGAACGGCCGCCCTACTCACCTCGGCCGCGATCATGTCGGCCTCGTAGTACGCCGCGCGTGCCAGCATCTCGCCCGCCGGACCTAGGATCTCGCTGCCGCCCCAGAAGCCGATGCCGTCCTCGAAGCCGACGCGATTGGCGTAGATTAGGTGCACGCCGTACGACTCTGCCGTCACCCTGTTGGCCCGCTGCCAATAGGCGGCGTTCTCGGGCAGCACCTCGCGCCCGAGCCCGGCAATCGGGCTCGCCGACGGCACGATCAATGTCAGTGCACCGTCCAGCGCCGCGACGTACGCCGCCGACGGGTGCCAGAGGTCCTCGCAAAGCAGCATCGCGGCGCGTCCGAAGCGGCTCTCGAAGGCGCGGATCCGATCGCCGCGGGCCAGGTCGCGAAGCTCGTCGAAGAGGCCGTACGTAGGCAAGTACACCTTGCGGTGCACGTGCACGAGCTCGCCGCCGTCAAAGAACATGGCGGCATTGTAGAAGCGGCACTCGGGCCGCTCCTCGACTGCGCCGGCCACGAAGGCCACCGTCTCACGGCTGAGCTCGCGCAGGCGCCGCAGCACCTGCGACTCGCGATCGAGCGCTACCGCCGGCACCAGGTCCTTCAGGAAATAACCGGTGAGCGAGAGCTCCGGGAACACCAGCAGGTCGATGCCTCGGGCTTTCGCCTCGCGGAGCTCGCGTTCGTAGATCGCGAGGTTGGCCTCGACGTCGCCGAGCCGGCAGTCGACCTGGGCGACGCCGACGGTGAAGGTCGTGGCCATGCGCCGGCGATTGTCACGTAGGGATCGGCGAAAGACAAGGCGACGGCGGTGCGCTAGAGAGCGCCCGTGAGCGCGTCTTCCGATCGCCATGGCAGCGACGGCGCATCCGCCGAGGCGGCGCGCGCGGACGCTGCCCGCGCTCCGGCGCGTTCGCGGCGGCCGCCGCGGATCGCCAAGCGGGTCCGGCGCCGGCTCGCCGCATACGCCATCGCCCTCGCGGCGGTCGTGCTGCCCCGGCTCTACGTCGCCTACATGTGGCTCGTGCGCATCACTTCGCGAGAGGACGATCGCACCCTCCGGGAGCAGATCTTCGGCGCCCTCGAGCGCCACGACCGGGTCGTCGGCGTCCTCTGGCACGAGGAGGTCTTCAGCGTCGCCTACAACTACCGCCACTACCGGCCGCACACTCTCGCCAGCGTCAGCGACTTCGGCAGGGTCATCACCGCGATGCTGCAACGCTGCAACTTCGTCGTCTTCCGCGGCGGCTCCGGATCGAAGTCGCGGCGGCGCGACGTGCTCGGGGACATGATCGCGCACATGCAGACCTCGCCGCGAGTGATCTACGGACTCACCGTCGACGGGTCGCAGGGACCCGCCTACCATTTGAAGCCGGGCGCCGTGCTCATTGCCCGCGCCTGCCGGGCGCCGATCGTGGTCGTCCGCACGTACTACAAGCGCGGCATCGCGCTGCACACCTGGGATCGCACCCAGATCCCCCTACCCTGCAATCGCCGCTTGACGCTCGCCGCCGGCCCCTACTGGATCAGGCCCGATGCCGACGATGTCGAGGTCGAGCGCTTCCGGCGGCACATCGAGAACGAGATGCTGGAGGTGACGGCGCGGGTGGCGCGCGAGCTCCTCGGCGACCCGGGACCCTACCGCGGCTTCCCTCCCGGGTGGACGCCGCGGTGGACGCCGGAGCAGCTCGGCACCGCCTACGGTCCCCACGATCTCCGGCCCGACGATCCGCCCCCGTGGGCCAGCCGCAAACTCTGAGCGGCACCGGCCGCGTGTCGATCACGGCTTGCGCCTCGGAACCCAAGTCCTTTAAGACCTGGCGACGATGACTTCTCGAGTCGCTGTCCGGATCGCCGTGCTCGCCGCCGTCGTCGGCGCCGTCTGGTACGTCACCGCGATCAACGCGGAGAACGCACGCCTGCGCGCGGCGACGTCGAGCGCTCCGGCCCCCGCTGTCGCCGCTCCTGTCGCCGCGGCTCCCGTAGCGGCGCGCTCGCTCAGCACCGAACAGCGTCAGGCGATGCTCGAGAAGCTCCAGAACGAGCCGGGCCGTCCCGTCTGGTTCGCGACCGTTGCCAACAACCCCGAAGCCGCCGCCTATCAGAAGCAGCTCCGGAGCGTCTTCGAGACTGCCGGGTGGAAGATCGAAGGCGACAGCAGCGTCCGCTTCCCGATGAAGCCCGGCGTCTTCGTGTTCGCCGCCGACGAAGAGCCGCCCGACTATCTCGCGAGCGTAAACGACGCCTTTGCAGCTGCCGGTATCGTCATCACTTCGGGCCGCGGCTATCGCGAGTTCGTGCGCGCCAAGAAGGAAGAGAACCCGGCTTGGGTCGGAATCGAGCTCGGGCCCGAGGACGTCTACGTGATCGTGATCGGCCGCGCCGGCTGACGTTTCTGCGGTGCGTCACCGGCACCTGATCGTACCCGGTGGAGCCGTGAATACGCACGTCGGGCGAGTCGGGCCCGGGAAGACGACATCGCCGCACTGATTGGTCATCGCGTAAGGCGGGTCGAGGACGAGCGTGGCAGCGAGCGGGAGGGCACCCGGCAGCGGAAAGCTGCCGCCGACCGCCGACAGGTTGAACCGCACCCGACCCGGGATCTTCAGGTCCCGCTTCAGGAGCACTTTGTCGATACCGGCGAGCGCGGGGATCGTGCTGCCCTTGTTCTTGTAGGCGAACGTGGTCTTCGCACCGTTCGTCTTCCACCCCGCTGCGGCAGCCTGGTCGTAGAGGCCGGCGGGTACGGTCGCGTCGACGATCACCCGATCGTCGGCGTCGGTGATGATGAGACGAAGGCCGACCGCCGACGGATCGATGGTGTTCGAGGGTACGGTCATCTCGCCCGAGAGCTTGAAACGGTCGTCGCCGAGCGGCGGACCCATGTTGCGCATGGCGAGCTTCGCCTTCACGGCCTTGACGCCGTTGCCGTTCGTGCACGGATCACAAGCGTCGCCGAGGCCGTCGCCATCGGTGTCGGTCTGAGAGGGATCCGCGTGCTCCGGACAGCTGTCATCGAGGTCGCAGATTCCGTCGCCGTCGCCGTCGGGCCGGCCGCTGTCGGCGGGACAATCGCTGCCGACACCGGAACAGTGCTCGGCCAAATCGCAGGTTCCGGTGCTCGGCCGGCACTCGACGGCGGACGATAGATAGCCGTCGGCGGGACAGCTCGCTGACGTGCCGGTGCATTTTTCAACGGCGTCGCATACACCGGCGGCAGGGCGGCACTCGACCGTGCTCGGAGCGAATCCGTCGCTCGGGCACGCGGCCGAGCTGCCGGTGCACTGCTCGGCGACGTCGCATACGGAGACCGCCTGCCGACATACCGTCGCAGCCGACGCGAACCCGTCCGGCGGACACATGGTCGTCGCTCCGTCGCACAGCTCGGCGACGTCGCAGATCCCACTCGCCGGACGACAGACCGTGGCCGCGGCCGCGACGACGTCGGCCGGGCAATCTCCCGACGTTCCCGTACAGGTCTCGGCGACGTCGCACACGCCCGCAGCCGGCCTGCAGACCGTCGACGGCGGTGCGAAGCCGTCCGCCGGGCATGCGGATCCGGCGCCGGTGCAACGTTCGGCGACGTCGCAGACGGTCATCGCCGGACGGCACGTGCGCGTGTTGGCGGCAAAGAGGTCGGCGGGGCAGCCGGGGCCGACGCCGGTGCACGTCTCCGCCAGGTCGCAGACGCCCGCTGCCGGCCGGCACACGACGCTCGCCGACGCGAACCCGTCGGGCGGACACGCCGCGCTCGCACCGGTGCAGCTCTCGGTCACGTCGCAGGCGTCGACGGCGAGGCGGCACGGCGTTCCCGTCGGCATCAGTTGGTCGCCTGGGCAGGCGTCGGCGACCCCGTCGCAGATCTCGACGGCGTCGCAGAGGTCGACGGCATTGCGACAGGGCGCCGTAGACTTGGCATCGGCCGGACAGCCGGCCGACACGCCGTCGCAGATCTCTTCGAGGTCGCAGGCGCCCGCTGCCGCGCGGCAGACCGTGCCGGCGTCGGCGATGACGTCGCCGGGGCACGCCGCGCTCGCCCCGGTGCACAGCTCGGCCCGGTCGCAGCCGCCCGCCGCCGGGCGGCAGACCGTCGACGCCGACGCAAAGCCGTCTGCCGGACAGGCTCCCGACGCGCCCGTACAGGTCTCGTCGACGTCGCAAGGCCCGGCCGCCGTCCGGCACGTCGTTCCCGTCGCCACGAGCTGACAGGACGAACTGCAGCACGAGCTAGCGCTGCCATTGGCGCCCCCCTGGTCGCACTGCTCGCCGAGCTCGACCGCGCCGTTCCCGCAGACGCTGGTCTTGTCGATGATGAAGGTGTCGAAGACGGTGCGGTTGTTGTCGATCGCCTTCATCGTCATGATCGAATCGTTGGCGATTCGCACCTCGGCGTGCTGGTACTTCGCGAAGCTGCAGTACTGGCCGTTCGTGCCGTTCGCACAGTCGGTAGCAAGCCACGGACAGTACTCCTTTGGGTGCGTGAGGCCGACTCCGTAGGGACCGCCGCCGTCGACCGAGCAGGCGCCGTCGAGGCCGGCACCGCCGCCGCCGGTCATGACGTAGTACGTGCGCCTACCGTCGGGGCCGCTGCCGCCGCCGACCACGTAGTCGTCGACGGCCCGTGAGCGCTCGTAGACGTGGTCGTGGCCGAGGAACACGATGTCGACGCCGTATTGCTCGAAGATCGGTCCCCATGTGGCGCGGACGTTGTGGTCGCTACCCAGCGACGCCAAGCCGGTCGCGCACGAATAGGGCGTGTGGTGCAAGAAAACGAACTTCCATTTACGAGCCGTGCTGGCGAGGTCGTTGGCGAGCCACGCGGTCTGGGTGGCGTTCACGCCCGGAGGATTCGAATCGAGCACCACGAAGTGGGCGTTGCCGTCGTCGAACGAGAAATAGCGCTCCTCCTGCCCCGCAGGTGCGTTCCGCGGCAGCGCGTGCATCTTGATCTCGACCGAGCTCGCCCAGTTCGCAGCGCCGACACCGTTCAGGTCGTGGTTGCCGAGCGTCGGCATGAAGACGGCGCGGCGCAGGATGCCGTTCCTGAACTGAGAGATGAAGGCGTTGTTGTCCCAGTCGGACTGGGTGCCGTTGGTATAAGCATTGTCCCCGACGGTGAACAGCAGCGGCGGGTCGTCGGCATCGAGGTTGTTGCCGATCTGCCCCTGGACGCTCGTGCCCTGCCCCCAATCGCCGATCACCGTGAAGTATAGCTCGCTCGCATCCGCCGGCGCTTTGAAAGTTCGGAAGTAGGTGGTGGCCAGCACCGGCGTGCCGTTCGTGAGGAGCCGGTAGTAGTAGCGCGTGCCGGGCTGGAGGCCGGTTAGCGCTACCGTGTGACAGGTCCCGGCGGCCCCGATCTCGCAGCTCGCCGCCGGCGGTACGCTCGCCGACGCCCCCAGCGAGGGAGTGGTGCCGTACTCGACGGTGCTGTCGCCGGCGATGTCCGTCCACCAGACGATGGTCATGGTGGTCGCAAGCGCCGCCGGATTCTGAATGAGAGGCCCGCGCGTCAGGACTTGCGCCGTGGCGGGAACGGCCACCACTGCCGAGAGTACGCACACGGTCAGCGTTCGGATCACTCGCACGGACTTCCCGCCCTGCGCACCGCTCTTCACCCGATCGCCAGTCCCGCCGTCGACGCCGGCCGTTCTACGTCGCTCGCCGACGACGGCGGATCTCCCGGCGCGCAAACCGCCCTCGGAGCCGCTAGCCTTCCGAGCTTCGCTCGCGGCGCGAGCGCCCTCGCCACCGACCTTCGTCGACGGCAGTACGCTCGCGCCGCGGCTCGATCACGGGACCGGGAGGAAGGTGGCCTTGTTGGAGAGCTTCCAGCCCTTGTCGCCCTGCTTGGTCCAGAGCCCGCGGATCGCCCACTCGTCGCTGCCGACGTAGACGTGCGTCCGCATGTCGGAGACCGCGCCCGACATCTCACCGTACGCCTTGATCAGCAGCACGTAATGTCCGGGCCCCGCCTTGGTTTTCAGCTGATAGATGCCGCCCGCCGCTCGGGCGCCACGGTTCTTGTAGCGCGTCGACTTGGCACCCTGGACTTCGATCGAGCCCCGCACCAGCGAGGCCCGGTAGATGACGGCGCCGCTGCTGTCCCGGAGCTCGATCACGAAGTGATTGTCGATGAAGTCCACGGGCACGTCGGAGATCAACCGACCGTGGAAAGTGAAGGCGTCGGGCATCTCGTGCGCCCCGAACTTGATCTTGGCCGGGTCGGCGCAAATCGGCTCGCTGCAGTTGTTGAGGCAGCTGTCGAGCGGCTTCTGCGGCTTGTCGGTCCGGCAGCCGCTGATCAGGTTCCCGTCGTCGCAGGTTTCGCTGTTGTTTGCTTGGATGACGCCGTCGCCGCACCGCGTGCAGTCGAGGCGGCAGTTCGGCTGCCCGTTGGCGCCAATGGAGAGGTCGGGCGGATCACAGGTCTCACCGTCTGCCGAATCGACCACGAAGTTGCCGCAGTTCGCACCGATGCAGATGCCGTTGTTCGTGTATACGCAGAGGAAGCCTCCCGCTTGCGAGTCGCAGGCGTCATCGGTGCAGGGATTGACGTCGTCGCAGTCCACGGGATTGGATCCGACGCACGTGCCGGAGCCGTCGCATTCGTCGGTCTGCGAGCAATAGTCGCCGTCGTCGCACGTCGTGCCGGCGCTCACGAAGCCGTCGGCCGGGCAATCTTTCCCGGCGCCGTCGCAGGTCTCTCGCAGATCGCAGTCGCCGGCGGCGGGGCGACATACTGTGGTCGCGGGCTCGACGGCGTCGGCCGGACAAGCGACACCGGCCCCCGTGCAGTTCTCGGCCGTGTCGCAGACGCCGCTCGCGGGCCGACAGACGACCGCGCTGCTTTCGAAGCCGTCGGCCGGACAATTAGGCCCCGTACCCGTACACTGTTCGGCCACGTCGCAGACGCCGGCGACCGGGCGGCAGGTGACCGAGCCGTCGGCGAAGGTATCGCTGGGACAGTCGACGCTGCTGCCGTCGCAGCTCTCGGCGACGTCGCAGACGCCGGCGACCGGACGGCACTCGGTGGTCGTCGGGGCGACCGCATCGGCCGGACACGCCGCGTCGTTCCCGGTGCAGTTCTCGGCGACGTCGCAGACGCCGGCTTCGGGCCGGCACACGGTCGTAGCCGCGGCCAAGGCATCGGTCGGACAGTTGTCGGATACGCCGTCGCAACTCTCGGCGACGTCGCAGACATCGGCCGCCGGACGGCAGACCGCCGTGCTCTTACCGTCGGCGGGGCACGCTGCCGACGACCCCGTGCAATTCTCGGCGACGTCGCAGACGCCGGCCGCCGTGCGGCACACCGTCGCGGCGCTCATGAAGCCGTCGCCCGGACACGCTGCGCTGGTCCCGGTGCAAGTCTCCGCGAGGTCGCAGACATCAGCCGCGGGGCGACAGACGGTCGCCGCACTCTGGAAGCCATCGGCCGGACAGTCGTTGCTGGCGCCGTCGCAGCTCTCGGCGACGTCGCAGACCCCGGCCGCCGCCCTGCAGACCGCTACGCTCTTGCCGTCGGCGGGACACGCCGGCGACGAGCCCGTACAGTTCTCGGCGATGTCGCAAACGCCCGCTGCCGCACGGCA
>MWST01000016.1 GCA_002050235.1 Polyangiaceae bacterium UTPRO1
TGCGACACCTGCAACAACCTGGCGGCGACGCCGTGCAGCACCAACGCCGATTGTGTGCTCGTCGGCGCGACGGTGTGCGGCGGCAAGCGCTGCCTCTCCGGCACCAACAACGGCGCGCCCTGCAGCAACAATACCGAGTGTCCCGGCGGCGGCACGTGCAGCCGTCCCGGCGAGCCGACCAAGCCCGCCTCGTGCCTCGACAACACGAGCACCATCGACACGCTCGATTGCGTCGACGGTGATGGTGACGGCGAAGGCGAGTGCGTGGAGGGACCTTGGGACCGGAACTGCACCCTGGCCTCGGGCCACGCGCAGCGGGGGTGCTTGAGCGATGCGGAGTGCGGCGGCGCGCCCAGCAGTTGCGGAGGGGCGAACCGCATGTGCTTCCTCACCGGCGGCGGCACCTTCGTCGCCAACGCCCTCGGCGGCACCGATACCCTCACGGCAGTCGGGGCGCCGGACACGCCGGTGCGGGACGTGTCGAGTCCGACCCTGGCGTCGGTCTTCTGCGTCGGACCGACCGGAGCCGCGGCCATCAACAACGTCGCAGGCCTCCCCGGTCCCGGCCGGACCACCCTGAAGGGCCTGGCAGTCGGTCACCCGTAGCCTGCTCGAGCGGGGTGGGCCGGCAGCGGCCCACCCCGACCGCTTCGACCCCGGGCGCCCTGACGGTGCCCGGGGTCTTCTTTTTTGTGGATGCTGTGATGGTTGTCGCGGCTGGTGCTTTCGGATACGAGGAGCGGCCGCTCGCCCGCCAGCATGATCGAATCGCTCCTGAACCTCCTCCACCAAGTCTACGACGTCGAGGGCATCATCCGCTGGGGCGGGATGGCGATGCTGATCGGCATCGTGTTCGCCGAGACGGGGCTCCTGATCGGCTTCTTCTTGCCGGGCGACTCGCTGCTGGTGACCGCTGGCGTCTTCGCCGCCGCCGGCCATCTCGACATCTGGACGCTGCTCACCGCGGTGAGCGCCGCGGCGGTGATCGGCGACCAGGTCGGCTACTACATCGGGGCGCGGACGGGGCCGCGCATCTTCGCTCGCGAGGACTCGCTCCTCTTCAAGCGTGCCCACCTGATGCGGGCGCACGCCTTCTACGAGCGGCACGGCGGCAAGACGATCATCCTCGCCCGCTTCGTCCCGATCGTGCGCACCTTCGCGCCGGTGGTCGCGGGCGTCGCCGAGATGGAGTACCGGAAGTTCGTCACCTACAACGTGGTCGGCGGCATCCTCTGGGTCTGGAGCATGGCGCTCCTCGGCTACTCGCTCGGCCGCGTCATCCCCGACATCGATCGCCAGATCCACATCGTGATCGGCGTCGTGATCGTGCTCTCGCTCCTCCCCGGCGCCTTCGAGATCTGGCGCGCCCGTCGCGAGAGCGCCGCCGGCCGCTGATCAGCGATCGACGCGGACCGGCGCGAAGCGGCTGCGACGGTAGCCGTAGCCGGCGTAGATCGCGAGGCCGACCGCGAGCCAGACGAGGAGGCGCGCCCAGTTGTGCCAGCCGAGCGCCACCATGAGGGTCAGGTTGGCGGCGATGCCGAGCACCGGAACCAGCGGAACGAGCGGGGTGCGGAAAGGGCGGTGCACGTCCGGACGCGTATAGCGCATGATCAAGACCGCCGCGCAGACGACGACGAAGGCGAAGAGCGTGCCGATGTTGACGAGCTCGGCAAGCACCTTCAGCGGCAGGAGGGCGGCGACGGCGGCGACGATGACGCCGACGAGGATCGTGGAGCGGTGCGGGGTGCGAAAGCGCGGGTGGATGGCGGCGAAGAAGCTCGGCGGCAGGAGCCGGTCCCGCGCCATTGCCAAGAGGATCCGCGCCTGGCTCAGCATCATGACCAGGAGGACGCTGGTGATCCCGGCCACGGCGCCGAAGGCGACGATGAAGGTGGCGACCGGAAGCCCGAAGCTCGCGAAAGCGTGCGCGATCGGTGCGTCGATGTCGATCTGCCGATAGGGCACCATTCCGGTCAGGACGCCGGCGACGGCGATGTAGAGGACGGTGCAGAGGGCGAGGGAGACCAGGATGCCGATCGGGACGTCGCGCTCGGGGTTGCGGGCTTCCTCGGCGTGGGTGCTGATCGAGTCGAAGCCGATGTAGGCGAAGAACACGTAGGCGGCTCCCTGGAACGTCCCGGCCAGGCCCTTGTCGTGGTGGAAGAAGGGGCGCCAGTTGGCGGGGTCGATGTGGCCGAAGCCGGCGACGATCACGAAGAGGACGATGCCGAGCTTGAGCGCGACGATCAGGGAGTTGAGTCCCGCGCTCTCGCGGATGCCGACCACCAGGACGGCCGTCAACAGGGCCACGATCGCCGCCGCCGGCAGGTCGAAGACGACGGGGATCGGCCCCAGGTGCCAGGCGCCGGCGATCACCTCGGGGCTCGCGCTCAGCGGATCTATGGCCAGCGCCGGCGGCAGGTGGAGGCCGAAGAGGGCGAGGAAGGCCTGCAGATAGTGCGACCACCCGTGCGCTACCGCACACGAGGCGATGGCGTACTCGAGGACGAGATCCCAGCCGATGATCCAGGCCATGAGCTCGCCCAGGGTGGCGTAGGCGTAGGTGTAGGCGCTGCCGGCGACCGGGATCATCGATGCGAACTCGGCGTAACAGAGCGCGGCGAGCGCGCATCCTGTCCCGGCGACGACGAACGACAGCATGAGCGACGGGCCCGCGAAGTCGCGCGCAGCGAGTCCGGTCATGACGAAGATGCCGGCACCGATGATGGCGCCGATGCCGAGCGACGTCAGCGCCACCGGTCCGAGGACGCGATGCAGCCGATCGGCGGCGGCCAGCTCGGCGTGCAGCACCTCGACCGATTTGGTGACGAAGATGCGCGATCCCAAGGCGAGCTGCGAGTACCACAGCTCATGAGGGGGCGCAAAAGCCCGTATGCATCGGGGCACTATGCGGTCGCGGAAGTCTTTCGCCGTTCGTGACCCCTGCTTGCCTTCGTATATCCGTTCGTGATTTTGCCCGAGTATCGGACGTCGTGTAGCGTCGAGACGTCGCCCGCATCATCGCCGCCGCCCAGAGAGGAGCACTCCGAGTGGAACCGACCGCGAACTTGAACGTACTCGCCATGATCCAGCAGGGATGGCTAGCTACCTACCCGCTCATCCTCATGTCGGTCGTCAGCATCACCGTGATTGCCGAGCGGCTGTGGAGCTTCCGCAACCTGGTGAGCGGCACCGCCGAGCTCGTGCGGGGCGTGCACGCGGAGCTGGCGCGCGGCGATCTCGACGCCGCGCTGCAACAGGCCGAAACCAGACGCGGATCGGCGCCCGGTCGGATCTTCTCCGAGGTGGTCCGCCAGGGCGAGGCCCTCGACGCCGAGGAGCTCGCCGATCTCGGCGCCGAGCGCCGCTTCGAGGAGATCGAGCAGCTCAAGCGCCCGCTCTGGATCCTGGGCACCGTCGCGGCGAGCGCGCCCTTCATAGGACTCTTCGGGACCGTCGTCGGCATCATCAAGGCGTTCCACAACATGGGGGTGCAGGGGAGCGGCGGCTTCGCGGTGGTGGCGAGCGGTATCTCGGAAGCCCTGGTCGCCACCGCGCTCGGCCTCGGCGTCGCCATCGTGGCGCTGATCGCCTACAACTATTTCCAGGTGCGGCTGGAGCGCATCGAGGCGGCGCTGACGATCGGCACCGCCCGGCTGATCGAGATGCTGCGGACGGTGCGCGGCAGTGCGTCGCCGCAGGCGAGGGTTGCCGATGGCCTTCGCTAGACCCGCCGGCGGCGGCCGGTCGCAGATCATGGCCGACATCAACATCACGCCGCTCACGGACATCTTCCTCGTGCTGCTCATCATCTTCATGGTGACGAGCGTCGCCATGGTCGATACCGGGGCCAAGGTGATGCTTCCCGAAGTCGACAGTACGCAGAGTGCGCCGCGTGAGATCACGGTCACCGTGACCCAGATGCACGAGATCTACGTGAATCAGGATCGCGTCTCGATCGAGGACCTGGAAGGGATGCTCCGGAGCCTCCTGGCGACGCGGCCGGACACGCCGGTGGTGCTGCAGGGCGACCGCGAAGTGCTGCTCGGCGACGCCGTACGCATCCTTTCGGCGGCGCAGCGCGCCGGCGCGACCCAGGTCGCCATCGCGGCCGAGCGCGGGAGGACGACCCAGTAGGCGGGCGCGAGCGGCCGCCACCCGTCACGAGTCGCTTATGGCTCCCCCTCCCAAGCGCGTGCCGATCGAGGACGATCCCCTCGCCGGCGCCTTCCCGGTGCGCAGCGCGGTCCCGGCCTTCCTGCTGTCGATGGCCTTCCACGCCGCCGTGCTGCTGGCGCTCGCCACCATCAGCGTGACGGTCGTGAAGCAGGTGCAGCAGAAGATAAACGTGCGGCTCGTCGAACCGTCCCCGGCGGTCGAGGAGGCGGAGGTCGAAGGTGCACCGTCGCTCACCGACATCGCCGGCGAGCTCCGCCCGGTGCTCACGCAGCCGCGGTCGGCCGGCTCGGTGGCGGGTCCGAGCGTGCCGGCTCCGGTCGCCAACGTGCGGGCCCCGGATCTGCCGCGGATCGGCGTCGCCCCGAGCGTCGGTGCGGCTCCAGGAACCCTCGATATCCCGCTCTCGGTCGGTGGCTCCGGATTCGCCGGCGGCGGCCCGGGAGGGGGAGGTTTCGGCGACATGCTCGGCGGCCTGCGCAAGGTCGGTGTCGATCTCGTGCTCCTCATCGACACCACCAACAGCATGCAGTCGATCATCGACGACGTGAAGAACCAGGTGCGCGCCTTCATCGCCAACCTGCAGCAGATGGTGCCGGCGAGCCGCGTCGCCGTGGTCGCCTACCGCGACAAGGGGGACGAGTACGTCACCAAGTGGGTCGACTTCAGCTTCAAGACCGAGAAGGTGCAGAACTTCGTCGCCAACCTGCGCGCCGACGGCGGCGGCGACTACCCGGAGGCGGTCTACGAGGCGGTCGAGGCGGCGATGACCGAGCTCTCCTGGCGGCAGACCGCAAGGCGGATCATGATCATCATCGGCAGCTCGCCGCCGCATCCGGAAACGATGCCGGCGCTCCTCAAGCTGGTGCGTGAGCTCAAGGAGAAGAACGGCGTCATCGGCGCCATCGACGTCACCAAGCGGCTGCACGAAGAGTACGAGCGCGCCGACTGGGTCGCCCACGGTTCCCAGGGCGTGTTCAAGCCGAGCCCGATGCCCGGGTTCTACGCCGAGGTGAGCGACACCTACCGGATCATCACCAACCAGGGCGGCGGCGAGCTGATGGCTCTCGGCGAGGAGAAGTCGCTGCTCCGGGAGGTCATGATCCTCACCTTCGGCACCCGGTGGCGGATCGAGATGGCCAAGTACATGGGCAAGCTCGAGTAGATGCGGACGCGACGGTCGGTCTTCGCGGCGGCGCTCGGCCTCGCGGCCTCGGCTCTCGTAGCCGGTGTGCCGCGCGCTGCAGCCGGGGCGTCGCTCGCGGATCTGCGCGCCCAGGCGCAGAGCGTCGGTCTCAACCCGGGCTCGGGCGGTGCGGGCGAACAGGCGGCGATCGACCGACTCGGCCGCCTGGCGCTGCAGTTCCTCGATAGCGCCGACGCCGGAGACGCCGGCGCTGCAAGCACCTACGAGGCCATCGCCGGCCCGCTCGAGCGCAGCTACGACCTGCATCGCCAGGCTCTCGACCGCATGAGCCAGAGCGTCATCGACGCCGACGGCGACATGGACGCGATGGTGGCGTCGCCGGCGTACAAGGGACATCAGGAGCTCGCCGCGCAAGCGCTCTACTATCTGAACTGGCTCCGCTACCGCGGCGCGCTCCTCTACGGAGGCGCCAAGCGTCGCGAGCTGCTCGACAAGGCGGCTGCGGGATTCGGCGAGTTCGCGACCGCGCAGAGCGACAACCCGATCGTCGCCGAGAGCCGGCTCGGCCGCGGGCTCGCCTATCTCGAGCTCGATCACGTCGACTGGGCGATCGCAGACTTCGCAGCCGTGACAGAGATGAAGGGGGCGTCGCCGGAGCGCGTGCGCAAGGCGCGGCTAGCGCTCGCCGAGGCCTACGTCAGAGCCGGTCGCTCCGCGGATGCTCTGCGGGCGTCGCAGCAGGCGCTCGCAAACGCTGCTCCGGCCGACCTCCCGCGCGCCCGCTTTACCCGCGCTCGCGCTCTCCTGATGGCGGCCGCGAGCCAGCCGGGGCAACGGGCGGCATATCGCAGCGAGGCGGCGGAGCTCTTGGCGCAACTGCAGGGCGAGGGCGGTCCGTGGGGCGCGCGCGCCTCCCAGATCGTCCGCAACGGGCTCGACAACCCGAAGAACTGGGCCGGGCCGAAGGCCAAGGACGTGCCGCCCCCACCCTCGGAATGGGACGTGACCCGGCAACTCGTCGCCGCCGGCAAATTCAAAGAGGCGATCCCGAAGCTCGAGCAGGTGCTGGCCGCGAGCGACGAGGAGGCAAGGAAGAACCAGGACGAGGCGCGATACCTCCTCGGGCTGGCGCGCTTTCGGACCGGTGATCTCGCGAGGGCGATCGTCGCCTTCGACCAAGTGCTGGAGGAGAGGAGCAGCAAGTATGCCGCCGATGCGGCGTATCTCCGCTTCAAGGCGAGCGAGGCGCGCTACGCCGCCGACCCGACCCCCGCCAACCAGCCCGCCTACGAGCAGGCCCTGGTCGGTTTCCTCCGTGACTTCCCCAAGCACAAGGCGGCGCCCGAGGCGCGTTTCCGGCTCGGCGAGCTGCGCCAGCACCAGGAGCGCTACGCCGCGGCCGAAGCCGAGTACGCCCAGGTGCATGGCGATCTTCCCTTCGAGATCCGAGCGCGCTTTGCCGCTGCGCAGTGCCTGGTGAAGCTGCTCGAGCAGACGCCCGAGGGCGCCAAGCCGGATTCCGAGATCGCGCACCGTGCCGAGGCCGCACTAGATGCCTACCGGGCGCTGGTGAAGGGTCGTGATCCGAAGTCGCTGGGCGGGGTGCCGGTCCGCGACTTCGACGGACGGGCGGCGCTAATGAGCGCCTATCTGGCGGCGCTGGCCGAGAAGCCTGACTACGAGCGCGCGCTCGCATGGCTCGACGGCTTCGAGGAGAAGTACCCGGAGCTCGCGAGCGAGGAGCCGCAGGTCGTGAAGCTCAGGCTCCTCGCCTTGTCGCGTCTCGGATGGCTGCAGCCTGCGGTCGCGGAAGCAGCGCGACCCGCGGCGGCGACGCTCGAGCCGACCTACCTCGACGACCTCGCGACCCGCTTCCTCACCACCGCGGCGCGCGAGCAGGCCGCGGGGCACGCCGCCGCTGCCGCAGCCGGGCGGCAGGCGGCTCTGGCGCTCAGCGAGCACGCTTTGAACGGCCCGTCGGCGGCGACGCTCCCGCCGGCGATGCGCCGCCGTCTGCAGTCGACGGCGGCAGCGCTCCGGGAGGAGCAGGGCGATCTGGCGCCGGCGCTCGTCCTCTATCGCGCCGTGCTCCGTGACGCTCCCGACGCCGTCTCGGCGCGCGCCGGTGCGGCGCGCATCCTCGAGAAGCAGGGGCAGCTCGGCGAGGCGCGGGCGCTCTGGGACGAGATCGTCGACGGCGCTTCTGGGAAGCAGGGGTGGCTGGAAGCGCACTATCAGTCGGCGCGCCTGTCGCTCGCGATGGGGGACCGGGAGCGCGCCTGCGCCGTGTTGCGCCGGGTGCCGAGCGAGATGCTGATCGACGCCAATGCCGAGACGCCGAAACGCATCCGGGAGCTGCTGCGTACGTGTCCCGGCGCGTGACCCTGCCTACGCGGCCCGCCGGCGCCGGAGGCGGGCGGCGCAACGCAAATTGACTGCCCGACGGACCTCGGCTACGCCCCCGAAGCGGCATGTGGCCCGCCTTCTCGTCCGCCGAGACCGAGCTCCGCGAGCGCGTGCGCACGTTTCTCGCCGAGGCGTTGCCGCGGCGCGGAACGATCCCCGAGGACGGGTGGATCCACGGTTTCGATCCCGACTTCTCGCGTCGCCTCGGTGCCGCCGGGTTCATTGGTATGACCTGGCCGACGGCGTACGGAGGCGCCGGGCGCAGCTACGTCGACCGGGCGATCGTCACCGAGGAACTGCTGCGGGCCGGCGCACCGACGGCGGCGCACTGGGTCGGCGACCGTCAGATCGGGCCGGCGCTGCTCGCCTACGGCACCGAGGCGCAGCGGCGCGAGATCGTACCGCGGCTGGCGCGCGGCGAGCTGGTGTTCTGCCTCGGCATGAGCGAGCCGGGAGCCGGCTCCGATCTGGCCGCGCTCTCGACCCGGGCGATCGACGACGGGGACGCGTTCGTCGTCGAGGGGCAGAAGGTCTGGACGAGCTTCGCGCACCGCGCCGACTATTGCTACCTGGTCGCGCGCACCGATCCCGAGGCGCCGCGGCATCGGGGGCTGAGCGAGCTCCTGGTCGACATGCGCTTGCCCGGCATCCGCGTGCGGCCGCTCGTCGACATGACCGGCGAGCACCACTTCAATGAGGTATTCTTCGAGCAGGTGCGGGTGCCGAAGCGGTGGCTGATCGGGGAGCGCGATCGCGGCTGGTTCCAGATCGCTGCACAGCTCGACTACGAGCGCGCCGGGATGGAGCGCCTGCTGAGCTACGCCCCGCTGCTCGCCGATCTCGAAACTCATATTCGCGTCACCGGACGCGGGAGCGAGCCGCTCATCAGGCAACGCCTGGCGCGTTTCCACGGCGAGATCCTGGTCGGGAGGCAGCTCGTCTATCGAATCGCCTGGCAGCTTTCGCGGGGGGTGACGCCGACGGCGGACACGGCGCTCACGAAGCTCTACGGGAGCGAGCTCGAGCAGCGGATCGCGCGCTTCGCGGGCGAGGTCCTGGGGCCGTATGCCGTGCTCGCTCCCGGGTCCGAGGCGCCGCTCGGCGGCCGCGTCGCGCGCGCGATCGTGAACGCTCCGGCCCTCACCATCCGCGGCGGTACCGTGGAAATTCTGCGCAACATCGTGGCGCAGCGCGGGCTCGGCTTGCCGCGCGCATGAGAGAGCGCGGGTCGACAGCCGTGGTAACGCGACTCGTCATGCCCGCGCGCCGGCGTCACGGTAGCGCGCCCGGCGTCAACGAGCACGGACAGGCGCAGATCGCTTGACACCCAAATTGCATGGCGTTAGAAGCCGCGAGCTTGCTGAAAGGCGAGAAACTTCCGCTATTTTCGCCGCCTCGCGACGTCTCGTGACGACGCGCACGCCTTGCCGCCAGGGCTCTATACGCTAGGGGGATTCGATGGCTCTCGATTACGATGTTCCAGAGGATAAGCGCGCGCTCTACTGGCTCGGCGACCAGCTCATCGAGTGGCGCAATCCGGTGATGGTGGTCGTACTGATCGTCACCGGTCTCTTCGCCTACTGGACCTTCCAGCTCCGCTTGGTGACGAGCTTCGGCGACCTCCTGCCGCAGAGCCACGAGTTCGTGAAGATCCACAACAAGTACTCGGGCACCTTCGGCGGCGCCAACAACATCGTCGTCATGTACAGCGTCAAGGACGGAACGATCTTCACCAAGGAGCACCTCACCGACATCTTCAAGATGACCGAGGGCATGGACACGGTCTACGGCGTGAACCACAACCAGATCGAGTCCATCGGCCACCGCACGGTGCGGCACCTGAAAGTCGCCGCCGGCGGCACGCTGCGCGCCGAACCGGTGATGCTGCGTGCGCCCCAGAGCCAGGACGAGGTCGACGAGATCCGACGCATCGTCCACAACGCCGAGAACGTCTACGGGCTCATCGTCTCGCTCGACGACAAGTCGGCGCTTATCCGGGCCAACTTCATCGAGGGCCGGCTCGACTACAGGCGCATCTTCGACGACGTCAACAGCAAGGTCATCGAGCCGTTCGAAGGCCCGAACGTCGAGATCTACGCCGCCGGCGAGCCGCGGCTCTACGGCTGGGTCTACAAGTACGCCGGGGATGTCTTCTTCATCCTCGTCGTCACCTATTGCATCGAGTGGGTGCTCCGCTGGCTCTACTTCCACGACTGGCGCGGCTCGCTGCGACCGACGCTCACCGGCATCATCGCCGCCTTCTGGGGCCTCGGCTTCGTCCATCTAATCGGTCTGGCGCTCGATCCGCTGATGCTGGTGATGCCGTTCCTCATAACGGCGCGCGCCGTGAGCCATGCCATCCAGATGCACGACCGCTACTACGAGGAGTTCGAAAAATCCGGATGGCACAAGCGCCGCGCCATCGTCGCCGCCTTCGCCGAGCTCTTCGTGCCGACGTTCTCCGGCATCACCACCGACGCTTTCGGCGTGCTCGTGATCATCCTCGTGCCCGTGATCATGCTCCAGAAGCTCGCCATCACGGCGTCGTGGTGGATCCTCGCGATCACGATCTCCGAGATGCTCCTCAACCCCATCGTCTACTACTACCTGAAGCCGCCGGAGCCCGAGTTCGTCGTGCTGCGCGAGCGCGGCGCCTTCCGCAAGTGGATCGAGAGCTTCACCCACGTGCTGCTGTCGCCCGCGGGCAAGACGGGGACGCTCGTTTTCTGGGCGGCGCTCACCCTGGTCGGCGTCTTCTTCATGCGCGGCCTCACGATCGGCGATCCGACGTCGGCTTCGCCGCTCCTGTTCGACGATTCGTTCTACAACGTCTCGCACTCGAAGATTCAAGACAGCTTCGGGGGCGTCGAGCCGCTGATCGTCGTCACCGAGGGCTACGACAAAGACGCGATGAAAGATCCGCAGGTGTTGCGGACGATGGAGAAGTTCCAGCGCACCCTCGAGCGCGACAAGGACATCGGCTACAGCTTCTCGCTCGCCGACATCATCCGCGCCGTGAACCGCGTCTTCCACGAGCTCGAGCCGAAGTGGGCCGTCATTCCCGATAGCTGGACCGACATCGGCGGCCTCTTCTTCATCTTCTTCTCGGGCTCGCCGCCGACCGAGACCGCGAAGTACGTGGACCCGAGCTACACGACCGCCCACGTGACGTTCTTCGCCAAGAACCACCAGGGCGACAATATCCGGCGCATCATCCAGCGCTGCAAGAATTTCATCGCCGAGAACCCCATGGAAAAGGCGAGCTTCAAGCTCGCCGGCGGCCTCATCGGCGTGCTCGCGGCGGCCAACGAAGAGCTGGTCCGGAACGATCTGCTCATGAACTTCCTCGGCTTCTTCACGATCTGGGTCATCCTGCTCTTCACGTACCGATCGTTCGTCTGCGGCATCTACATCCTCGGGCCGCTGATCGCGTCCAACATCTTGGTGAACGCCTACATGGCCGTGAACAACATCGGCGTGAACATACACACCCTGCCGCTGGTGACGGTCGGAGTCGGTTTCGGCGTCGACTACGGGCTCTACATCATCAGCCGCATCATCGAGGAGATCCAGGTGAAGGGCGATCTCGACGACGCCGTGCGCGAGGCGCTCGTGACCTCCGGCAAGGCCGTGACCTTCACCGCCGTCACCATGATCGTCAGCACCGCCTTCTGGATCACCTCGAACATCCGCTTCAACGCCGAGATGGGGCTCCTCCTGGCGATCTGGATGGGCGTCAGCTATGTCGGCTCGCAGACGCTGCTGCCGGTGCTGGTGGCGGTGTTCAAGCCCAAGTTCATCATGCGCGAAGCGCTCACGAAGGCGCCGAAGCCCGCGGTGGCGGCGGCACGACAGGCGTAGGAGGACGTCATGCATCTCGGTCTCTGGAGCTCGATCGCCATCGTTTTCGGCTTCAGCATCGTGGTCATCGCGCTCGACGAGTACGTAGCCAAGCCGTGGCGCCAGCGGCGCTGGCAAGCGCGCGCCGAATCGGGCGACAAGGAAGCGCAGGAGCTCCTCAAGGTCGCCCGCTCGGCCAAGGTCTACGACGAATGAGGGCGGGCGGGCGACGGCGGAGCCGGCTGCTGGCGAGGTGACGCCGCTTCGTTTCCTTCGCATCGCCGGGATCGCGGCCGCGTTCTTCGTGGCCTTCACGGTCTCGCAGGCGGTGACCGTGGCACGGACCGGCGAGACCATCCCCGGCATCCACTTCGCGATCGCGGCCCTCGCGGTCTTCTTCCTGGTGGGCGCGTGGGCGACCGAGCGGACGCAGGGGCCACGGCAGAACGCGCGCAAGGACCTGCTCTGGGGGCTCGGGGCGGGCGGTCTCGCGATCTTCGCCATCCGGCTCCTCTCCTGACGGTGCGCCGGCCGCCGCGCCCGCCGCCCCGCCACAGATGAAATATTTCCGCGGTTCGTTCCTGGTCACGGTCGCCGGCCTAGCCGCCGGAGCGGCGCTCGGGTGGGATATCCACGGAACCATCGCCGGCGTGCTCGGCACGACGTTCATCGTCGGCGTCCTGGCGGTGCTCGAGGTGTCGTTGTCGTTCGACAATGCGGTCGTGAACGCGACGGTGCTCCGCGAGATGGATCCCCTCTGGCAGCGGCGCTTCATGACCTGGGGAATCGCGATCGCCGTCTTCGGCATGCGTATAGTCTTCCCGCTGGCGATCGTCGCAGTGATCGCACACATCGATCCGTGGAACGCGGTAGTGCTCTCGCTGACGCGCCCCGACGAGTACTCGCGCATCATCGCCAGCGCCCACGTCTCCGTAGCGGCCTTCGGCGGAGCCTTTCTGTTGATGGTCGGCTTCAAGCATTTCCTCAACAAGGACAAGCAGCTGCACTGGATAGCGCTGGTCGAACGGCCGCTGGTATCGGTGGGCCGCATCGAAGCCTTCGGTCTCGGGATCGTGCTCTTCGGGCTCTGGGCGGTGGCGGCATGGCTTCCGGAGCGCGAGCGCTATGAGTTCCTCGTTGCTGGAATCTTCGGCCTCATCACCTTCATCGGCGTCGACGGGATCGCCGCCATCGTCGATCCGGCCGACGTCGCGGCCGGCGCGGCGGCGCGCTCCGGTGCCGCGGCCTTCCTCTACCTCGAGGTGCTCGACGCCAGCTTCAGCTTCGACGGCGTCATCGGCGCCTTTGCGCTCTCCAACAATCTGCTGGTGATCGCGATCGGGCTGGGCATCGGGGCCATGTTCGTGCGAAGCTTGACCATCATGCTCGTGGACCGCGGGACGCTCACCCAGTATCGGTATCTCGAGCACGGAGCGTTCTACGCGATCATCGCCCTCGGCACGATCATGTTCCTGGGGGCGGTGCGGCCGATCCCCGAGGCCGTGACGGGTCTGGTCGGCGCCGGATTCATCGGCCTCGCGTTCTGGCACTCGCTGCGCGACAACCGGCGCGAGGGTCGCGCGTGACGGTGGCGGCGGGGCGGCGGACGCTGGCGTCATGCCCGCGGGCGGTGCTCGTGGTGCTGCTGGCGTTCGCGATCGAGCTCCTGCCACCGCCGTCGGTGCTCGTGCGCCACCGGCACGCCGGCGGCAGGACGGCGCACGTGCACGCAGGTCGGGTCGCGGGAAGCGGTCACGCCGTCGCCGCCGACGTCGTGGAGCGGACGCCATCCTCCGGCGCGGCGCTGGCGCCCGTCGGATCGGCGGATCTCCACGCCCACCTCGTCCCGCCCGCGGTCGTGGCGGCGCTGCCGGCGCTCGTGCCGCCGCCGCCGACGCTCGTCGGCGTCCCGCTACCGATGGTGGCGGCGCCGCGAGAGCTTTCCGCGCGGACCGGAACTACCAGAGCGCGGTCGCCGCCGGTCGCCGGCTAAAGAAGCGCCGCAGCCGGGAAGATCGCGCCGAGCGCGCGAGAAGACGGCGCGGTGCGTGCCGATGCTCCGCGCGGTTCGCGGCCGGGTGCCGTGAGCCCACTCGTCCATGATCTTGCCGCGCCGTCTTCGAGTCGAGGGCTCGCGGCATCAGCCTGCCTGGAGGTCCCATGCTGCGTCGCATTCTCTTGGCCGCGGTGCTCGTACCGAGCTTGGCGAGCGCCCCGGCTTCTCCCGTCTGCGCCGAGGCCGACGGTATGCTCGCTGCCGAAGTTCCGGAGCGCTCCGACGAGGAGCCCCGACCTGCCGCTTCACCGTCCACTGATGTTCCCGGGAGCCGGATGCTGCTCCCGGAGACCGTGGTCCAGGCCGACCGCCCGATCACCGCTGCTTCGTCGCTGATCGTGCGCAGTCGTGACTTCTCGCTGCGACCCATTCGCCGTCCGGCCGACATCCTCGAGGTGACGCCCGGACTCGTCGTCGTCCAGCACGCCGGCGGGGGCAAGGCCAACCAGTACTATCTCCGCGGCTTCGATGCCGATCACGGCACCGACGTCGCGCTCTCCATGGACGACGTGCCGATCAACAATCCGAGCCATGCGCACGGACAGGGCTACGCCGACGCGAACTTCGTGATCCCCGAGGTGGTCGAGCGCATCGAGGTCGACAAAGGGCCGTACTTCCTGAAGCACGGCGACTTCGCGACCGCGGGAGCGGTGAACCTGGTCACCAAGCGCGCCGCCATCGAGAACACCGCTACGTTCAGCGCCGGACGTTTCGATCTCTTCCGCGGCGTCGTCGTGGGCAGTCGCGAGCTCGGCGCCTTCGAGACGCTCTTCGCCGCCGAGGGGGCGGGACAGAACGGTCCCTTCGAGCACCCGGAGCACTACAACCGCTACAAGCTCTTCTCGCGCGTCGGGTACGACGGCGGCGATTGGCGCTCGGACCTCACCTTCACCAGCTACCGCGGCACCTGGAACGCCTCGGGGCAGATCCCGCTGCGCGCCGTTCGCGCCGGCGAGCTCGATCGCTTCGGAGCGATCGACCCGAGCGAGGGCGGCACGTCGCAGCGCCATCAACTGTACGGGCGCGCGAGCTGGCGTCCCGACGAGACGCAGGAGCTGAGCCTGCTCGGCTACGGGGTGTACTACGACCTCGACCTCTTCTCGAACTTCACCTTCTTCGCCCGCGATCCGGTGAACGGCGATCAGATCGAGCAGAAGGACAAGCGCTTCTTCGGCGGCGGCGAGGTCCGCTACGTCCGTCACGCCGTTCTCGGGGGAACGGACACGGCGTTCACCGCTGCTGCCGGTCTCCGCGGCGACCACATCGGCGAACAGCTGAACTACACGATCAAGCGCGAGTTCCTGACGCGCCAGACCGATCACGCCGTACGCCAGGTGAACTCCTTCGCGTACGTCGGCGCCGACACGACCTGGACGCCGTGGCTGCGAACGATCGTCGGCCTGCGCTTCGACGACCTCTACTTCGACGTCGACAACGAGCTCGAAGCGACCAGCCCTCCGGACCTGGTCGGCCAGGGAGTCAGGAACAAGGCGATCTTCAGCCCGAAGGCGAGCATCGTCCTCTCGCCGCTCGCGAACCTCGATGTCTTCATCAACTACGGCGAGGGCTTCCATTCGAACGACGCGCGCGGCGTCGTGCGCGAGGTGAGTCCGGTCGATCCGAGCGCCAAGGCTCGTGGCGGCGAGCTCGGAGTACGGACGCGCCTCTTCGATCGCCTCGATCTGGCGGCGGCGATCTGGATGCTCGACCTCGACAGCGAGATGGTCTTCGTCGGCGACGAGGGAACGACGGAGCCGAGCGGCGCTACACGCCGCATCGGCGGCGAGCTAGAGGTCCGCTACCGCATACTCGACTGGCTCTTCTTCGACGTCGACTACACACAGACGGTCGCGAAGTATCGCTTCGCGCCCGACCGCGAGGACGACGTGCCGCTGGCGCCGCGCTTCACGGTGAACGGCGGCCTCACCGTGCGCCGTGAGGACGGCGTCTTCGGCAGCTTGCGGACGCGGGCGATCAGTGCCCGTCCCGCGAACGAGGACAACTCGCTGCGCGCTGCGGGGTACACGATCTGGGACCTGCAGCTCGGGAAGCGCTGGGAGCTCCCGGCTGCCTGGTCCGGCGGCCGGGTGAAGGCGCTCACGGTGCAGCTCGACATCCAGAATCTCTTCGATCACGACTACCGGGAGGCGCAGTTCGCGACCGATTCACGGCTCCGGAACGAACCCGACATCGTCTCCGACATCGGTTTCACACCCGGTTATCCGTTGACGGCGATCGGCTCGATCACGTTCGCATTCTGAGCACGGCGATGGGGTCGGCGGTCTCGTGGGTCCGGAGCTTCGGCGTCTCGATCGCGATCCATGCGCTCCTGCTCGCCGTCCTCTATGATCGGACCGTACGCGTGATTGCCGACTCCTCGCTGCACACCCTCGTGCCGGTCCGGGTCATTTGGTCGGAGCCGGCACCGGCTGCGGTGGTGCCGGCGGCTGCAGCCGTTGCTGCCGCGAGCGCTCCCGAGGCCGCGGTGCCCCGCGAACCCGTGAGTCCCCCGCGCCCCGAGCCGCCGCCGCGACCGGTACGGGGGCGCACCGCTTCTCCGGCGCCGCGCCCACGGGCGGCGCCGCCTCCGCCGGGGGCGAGCGCCGCCGAGGCAGCGACGGGGATGGCCGGCGCACCTGCAGCCGCCGCCGGCGGCGGCAGCGGGGAGGCCGGAGCGGGCGCTGCCGAGGCACCGCTGGCGCTCGCAGCAGTCGCGCATCCCCCCGAGCTCGTAGAGCGCATCTTGCCCGAGTATCCCGCTCGTGCCCGGGCTCTCGAGCTCGAGGGCCGAGTGCTCCTGGAGATCGTGCTCGATCGCGAGGGGCGGCCGGAGCCCGATATCCGGGTGCGCCGCTCGCAGCCGCCTTTCGACGCCGCGGCGATCGCGGCCGTGCGTCAGTGGCGCTTCCGACCGGCCCGCGACGGCGCCGGACGCCCGGTGCGGGTGATAATGGAGATCCCCGTCCGTTTCGAGCTGCGTTGACGCCGGAGCGGCGGAATTCCTTGACTTCCGTCGCCGCCTCTTTCATAGGCGAGGCGTAGCCCGGAGGCCGGGCGGCCCACCCGTGCTCGACGAGGAAGTCAAACATCTCGCGCTCTTTCATAGGCGAGGCGTAGCCCGGAGGCCGGGCGGGGAGAGGCGGAGGCGGCGGATGATGCGAGCGGCCACGTGGCCCGATGCGAGCGCGTCGACCGGAGTCGGAGTGAAGCGGCTGGGTCGCGACGCCGCCTGCCCGGACAGCAGGCAGATGAGCCACGACCGCGTTGCTCAAGCGCGGTCGTGGCAGAAGCGCGGATCAGGGGGAGGCAATGGAGCGTCGTGGGGAGGGAAGAGTCCGCGCTCCGGCTGCCAGGGAGAGCAAGGCTGGTGCCATGGTGGACTCGGCCGTAGCTCGGCGACTGAGCGTCGGGCGTCCGGCGCCGCCGCGTGCGCAAAGTCGGCGCTCGGCAACGAGAATCGAGAGCCCGCAATGGTCGTATCGGCGCTGTCGAAGCGGCGCGGCGGCTATGGCGTCTGCGAGGAAAGCCGGGTGCTGCAGAACGGCAATGCCGGCAGCGAACAATGCGCTGCTGCAAGGTTGGTGCTGTGGGGAGGGATGCATGGGGTCGATTGCGGGGATCGTACCGAAGCCGGGATCCGACCGTGAGGGTCTGACACGAGCCATTCGCAGCATGCGCGATGCGCTCGGGCGCCGAGCGCCGGTCGAGGGGGGGATGGCGATCGCGTACGACGCCTCGGTTGCTCTCGCCCACCGTGGCGGGACCGGTCCGGGAGCCGAGGCAGTGCTGCAACCGCTGCGCAACGAGCGCGGGACGCTCTGGCTGGTCGCCGACGGCGACCCGGCCAATGCCGCCGAGCTGCGCCTCGAGCTCATAGGCGCCGGGCACGAATTCCAGTCGGGATGCGGCAGCGAAGCGATCCTCCATCTGTACGAGCAATACGGGATCGGGGGCCTAGAACGCCTCGCCGGCAACTTCGCCTTCGCGCTCTGGGACCGCGAGGAGCACGAGCTGCTTCTCGGTCGTGATCGCTTCGGCACCAAGCCGCTCTACGTGGCCGAGCGCGACGGAACGCTCGTCTTCGCCTCCGAGGTCCGGGCGCTCCGGCCGGCGGAGCCGCTCGACCCGGCGGCGCTCGCCGCCTACCTCGTGCTCGGCTACGTGCCCGAGCCGATCACCGTCGCCCGCGGCGTACGCGCCGTCGTCCCGGGGACCATCGTGAGGATGCGCGGCTCGCGACTGTGGAGCGAGCCGTTCTGGGAGGAGTCATCGGCAGCGCCGAGCGGGCAACGCGACGCCGATCGCGCCCGCTTCGGCAGCCTCCTGCGCGACGCCGTCGAAGCGGCGGTCGAAGGCGAGGACGATGTCGGCGTCCTGGTCGACGGCAGCGCCGCCTCGGCAGCCTTGCTGGCGCTGGTGCGGCCGATGCTCGGGCGCGGCTTGCGCACGCACGCCCTCGATTTCGCGGACGGCGTCGACGAGGGGAGTGCCTACCGGGCGGATCCGCACCGGAACGCCGCAGCCGCCCTGGCCGACTGGTTCCATACCGAGCACCGTCGTCATCGCGTCGACGGCGCCGCGCTCGCGAGCGCGTTCGGCGCCGCTACGGCAGCGGATCAACCGTCGACGGGCGCGGTGCTGCCAGCGCTAGCGGCCGCGGCGATGCGCAGGACCGGGGAGCAGGTCTGGCTCTCGGGCCTGGCGACGCCGCATCTCTCCGGTGTCGATGCGGCGCGCGCCGTCCGCTGGCTCTGGCGCGCCGGACGCCACGGCTCGACCAACGGACTCACGCGAGCAGCGGCGCGCATGTTGGCCTGCCGCAGGCCGTTCGGACGCGCGGCGACGCTCGCCGATTATCTCGGGCCGAGCGACGCGATCGCACCCGCCTATCTCGCCAGCCGCGGCGTCTTCGGGCGCGCGGCGCTGGCGCGCGTGCTCAGCCCCGAGGCATTGGCGGAGGCGCGCAGCGGTTTCGACCTTGCCGGCCACGTCGACGCCCATGCGCTCGCCCCGTTCGGTCCGGCGTGTTCGCCGCCGGCGGCATCGGTGCAGACAGCGATCGAGCGTGCGGTCGCCGCCGTCGATCTCGCCGGGCCGCTCATTTCGGGCGCCCTTCGCGAAACGGAGGCTACGGCTACCAGCCACGGCCTGGCGCTCCGGGCGCCGTTCCTCGACCACCGCTTGCACGAATGGCTGGTCGCGGGCGGCGCCGCGCTCGAGCGCTCGCCGCTCTACGGCATTCTCGACGGGGCGCTGCCGCCGCCGCTGCGGCGTCGCCTGGGACCGGCGTCGGCGCCGCCGGTCGGCCGCTGGATGCGGGGCGAGCTGCGCGGCGTGTGCGAGGAGCATCTCCTCGCCGACGACGGTACCGGGCTCTTCCGCCAACCGGCGTTGGACGATCTCTGGAAGGGCTTCCTCGACGGCCGTACGCCGTGGAAAGCCGTCTGGTCCATCGTCACGATCCGCGCCTGGATGCACGCGGCGCGCGCCCACGGCCGCAGCGCCGGCGGCGAACGGCGCCACGCCGCCTGAGCGGGAGCGCGCGCGCGCTTCCGCCGCCGCCGGTCCGGTGACGGCGTGCGGCCGCTCCCGGCGCCCGGGACGGCGTGCAGCCTCAGCCGCGCCCGGAGGCCGGCGTAGGCTTGCGGGCGGCTAGGCGCTCCGCTTCGGCCTTGAACTCGAGGACCGAGTGCTCGAGCGCGGTCTGTTGGATCGGCCGCAGGATGACGCTCGGGATCCAGAAGCCGATGGAGATGGCTTGCGAGCAGGTCGCGGTCGTGCGCTTCGGATCTTCGGCCGTGAACTCGTACGAGCCTTCGATGTCGGCGAGGTCGCCCTCGGTCATCTTCCACGTGAGACGGTTCGGCGGATACCAGGTGTATTCGAGGACGTAGCGGACGGTGCGCAGCTTCATGTCGACCTCGAACTCGACACGGCGGGCTTTGCCGTCCGGGTAGCGATCGAGCACTGCGATCTTGGTCACCGGCGACGACCACTGCGGATAGGCGTCGAAGTTGCCTATTGCCTCGTAGCAGAGCGCCAGCGGCGCGGCGATCGACGTCGTGAAGCTCTGCTGGTGCTCGGACACCGGCGGACCCTAGGGAACGCGTTGCCGGCCGTCAAGCGCGACGTGCGGTTGTGTCGCGACGAGCAGTTGTCGGCGAGCGTGTAGAGATGCGCGCCGGCGCCGCGAGCGGCGGCTGCAGAGCTTGCCCGCGGTCCGGCCCGCATCTATCGTCCGGCGCGTGGGGGAGGAAACGGCGACCGCGCCGATAGGGCGGCGCCGCTCGCGTCGCCGCCGGGTCGTCGCCCTGACCGGCGTGCACGGGGTGGCGGGCACGGAGTTGGTGCGCCGCTTCGAGGCCGACGAACGCGTGGGGCGCCTCGTCCTCCTCGACCGCCGCGCTCCGGCGCTGCCGCTGCGCGACACGGGCTTCCACGGCATCGACTTGACGGCGCCGCTCGCCGACGTCGCGCTCGCCGAGATCCTGGCGCGCGAGCGCGTCCACACCGTTGTCCATGCCGCCTTCCACGAGGCGCCGCAGCGCGACGTCGAAGCCGCACACGAGCTCGAAGTCCTCGGCACCCGGGCGCTCTTTCGCGCCGTCGCCGACAACGTGCGGTGCGTAGGTACCGTCGAGCACGTCGTCGTGCTCGGCACGACGATGAGCTACGGAGCCTACGCCGACAACCCCCAGTACCTCGACGAGACGACACCCCTGCGTGGCGCCGGCGCCTATCCGTTCGTTGCCGACAAGGTGGCGGTGGAGGCGGAGGCGGCGACTCTGCGGGCGCGGACGGGTCTGCCGGTTGCCATGCTACGGGCGGCGCCGATCCTCGGTTGCGGACGGACGCTCATGGCGCAGATGCTGGCGCCGATCTTCGTCCCGGCGGTGCTCGGCACCGATCCGCTGCTCCAGCTCGTGGACCTCGAGGACCTCGTCGAGGCCACCCGGCTCGCCGTGCACGGCCGTCACGACGGCGCCTTCAACATCGCCGGCGAGGGCGTACTGCCGTGGTCGACGGTGATCAAGCTGAGCGGGCGGCTTCGGGCAGCGCTGCTCGACTCCGTGCTGCGATCGTTGCTGCAGAGCCTATGGGTCGTCGGCGCGGGATTGGTGCCCGGAGAGCACGTCGCCTATCTGCGGGAGACGTTCGTCGGCGACACGACGCGAGCGGCCGACGTGCTCGGCTTTCGAAGCCGCTACGAGGCTCGCGACGTGGTGGTGCGCCACGCCGGCTTCGCTGGCCGTCTCGGGCGCGCCGCGTGAGCAGAAGCGGGCGCCATGATTCGCGCTGTCGCCCTCGGGTCTGCGTGCTATAGTCCGCGCATCCGGACGAGGACGGTGACCGCCATGCCCCACGCCCCCCGACGAACCCGCGTACGCACGATCGAATGGACGCGCGGCCGCGTCGTCATGATCGATCAACGCCTGCTGCCGGTGCGCGAGGTCTATCGCGTCTATGACAACTACCGCGAAGTAGCGCGCGCCATCAAAGACATGGTGATCCGCGGCGCGCCGGCGATCGGCGTCGCCGCCGCCATGGGCATCGCGCTTGGCGTCCGGCACCTGAAGCGCGAGGATCTGCGCCGCGAATTCGACGCCATCTGCCGCACTTTCGCCGCCACGCGCCCGACCGCCGTCAATCTCTTCTGGGCGATCGAGCGGATGCGCCGGGTCTACGCGCAGAATGCTACCCGCGACATCGAGACGCTGCGGCTCATGCTGGAGCGCGAGGCGCGCGCCATCTACGAGGAGGACATCGCCGCCAACCGCGCGCTCGGCGCCCACGGTGCGGCGCTCATCGAGGACGGATCGACGATCCTCACGCACTGCAACGCCGGAGCGCTCGCCACCGCCGGCTACGGTACGGCGCTCGGCGTCATGCGCGCCGCGGTCGAGGCGAACAAGCGCATCAGTGTCTATTGCAGCGAGACGCGCCCCTATCTGCAGGGAGCGCGCCTCACCGCCTGGGAGCTCAAGAAGGAGCACATCCCCGCGACCCTCATCACCGACAACATGGTCGGTCACATGATGAAGGAAGGCCGCATCGACTGCGTCGTCGTCGGGACTGACCGCACCGCCGCCAACGGCGACGTCGCCAACAAGATCGGCACCTATACGGTGGCCGTCCTCGCGCATCGCCACGGAATCCCGTTCTACGTCGCCGCGCCGACCTCGTCGATCGATCTCGGCTGTCCGCGCGGCAGCAAGATCCCGATCGAGGAGCGCAACGGCCGCGAAGTCACGCACATCTTCGATCGGCAGGTGGCGCCGTCGGGCATCAAGGTGGCGAACCCGGCATTCGACGTGACACCGCACGATCTCGTGACCGCGATCATCACCGAGCGCGGCATCGCCCGCCCGCCGTACAACAAGAGCCTGGTCCGGATCGTGAAGGGGGAAGCGCCGAAGAGCGCGACCGCGCCGCGGACCAGCGGTAAACGCCAGAGCAAGAAGGGCTGAGCGTCCGGTCGACGGCCGCTCAGGAGACGCGCACGGCGGCAGCGAGCCGGCGATGCGCGGCGCAGCCGATGATCGCCAGGCGCTGCCGCCGCGCGTGCTCCCGTCGCCAGCGGATCAGACGGGAAACCCGGCGGGCGGCGTCGGCGACCCTAGCCGCCGGCAGCCGACCGCTCGCCACGGCCCGTTCGACCGCAGCGACGGCGTCACGCAACCAGTCCTGGCGGTGGCAGAAGAGGAGTAGGTCGCAGCCGGCGTTCAGGGCGAGGACGGCTGCTTCGCCAGGACCCCAGTGGTCGGCGATGGCGCGCATCTCGAGGTCGTCGCTCGCGATCACGCCCCGGAACCCGAACCGCCGGCGCAGGAGCCCGGTCAGGATCGGGCGCGAGAGCGTCGCCGGGAGGTGCGGGTCGAGCGCCGGGTAGACCACGTGGGCCGTCATCAGCATCGGGACGGCGGCACGGCAGGCGGCGCGGAAGGGCGGCAGCTCGGTGCGGGCAAGGGCGCGGCGGTCCCGCGCTACCCGAGGGAGCTCGAGGTGCGAGTCGGCTGCGGTGTCGCCATGCCCCGGGAAGTGCTTGCCGCAGGTGAGGAGTCCCTGCGCGCGCATGGCGCGGAAGGCGGCGAGGGCGGCAGGTGTCGCCGCCTCCGGCGTCGCGCCGAAGGCGCGGTCACCGATGATCGGGTTCGCGGGATTGCTCGCGACGTCGAGGACCGGAGCGAACGTGAGGTCGATCTCGAGCGCCGCGAGCTCGCGCGCCATCGCGGCGGCGACGGCGCGCACCGCCGGGAGGCCGCGGGCCGCGATTGTGGCCGCGACGGGGAAGTGCGTGAAGGGCGGGGACAGGCGGTGGACGCGGCCGCCTTCGTGATCGATCGCCACGAGCGGCGGCGAGGCAGGGTCGAGCCCGTGCAGGTCGCGGACGAGGGCCCGCAGCGACGCCGGATCACCGGCATTCTGGCGGAAGAGAGTCACTCCCGCGAAGGGGACATCGACGTGCAGGCGACGGGTCTCGCGGTCCAGGGTCGGGCCCGGGAGGCCGCCGAGGAAACAGCGCGCCACCGCGGCGCGGAGAGGAGGCATCGCGCCGACTTAGCAGCGGCGGCGCGGGGGCTCAATTCGCTTCCGGCGGACGGTAGTATTTCTCGACAGGGTTTGCCCGGGCGTGCTAGCGGAGGCCGCAGGTGATGGAACACCGCTACATCGTCGTCGAGGGACCGATCGGGGTCGGCAAGACCAGTCTGGCCAGGCGCTTGGCCGACACCTTCGGCTCCGAGCTGGTCGAGGAGATGCCCGACTCGAATCCGTTCCTCGAACGCTTCTACGTCGACCCCGAGGGCACGGCGCTATCCGTCCAGCTGCAGTTCTTGCTCGATCGGTACCGCCAACAGCGCGCACTGCTGGGTAACCGCAACGGCCGCGGGCTCGTAGCCGACTATCTCTTCGCCAAGGACCGTCTCTTCGCCGAGCTCAACCTCGAGGGACCGGAGCTCGATATCTATAGAAGGGTCCTGGCCCTCATGACCGACCCCATCCTGATCCCCGACCAGGTCATTTACTTGGAGGCGCGACCTGAGATATTGAAGCGGCGGTTGCGGAAGCGAAACCGCGACTTCGAACGCCGCATCAGCGAGGCGTATCTCGAACGGCTCATCGAAGGGTACCGACGGTTCTTCCACGAGTATTCCGAAGCGCCGGTGTTGGTCGTCAACTGCTCCGACATCGATTTCGTCGAACAGGGGAGTGATCTCGAAGATCTGATCCGCGAGATTCGCAGCGCCAAGAAGGGCATGCAGCAGTACATACCGCTTGGATCCCGGTAGCTACCGGCCGGTAGCGAACCACGAACGGGACCGAGACGGAGCGCAGCGCGCGCCGGACCAAACGCGCTTTTCCCGGAGCGAGGTCGACGAGAGATCGCGGCCATCGCGGCACCCGAGGGGAAGCGCAGGCGGGAGTCCGCCGGCACACGAAGCCTTCCGAATCGGTTCGGGAGGCTTTTTCATGGAACGGAAAGTGACGGTGCCCGACCTCCAGCGCATGAAGGAGGCGGGAACGAAGATCACGGCGCTCACGGCCTATGATTTTCCGTTCGCCCGGATCGTCGATCGGGCGGGCGTCGACGTGATCCTGGTCGGCGACTCGCTCGGCATGGTGGTGCAGGGACTCGAGACGACGCTCCCAGTCACCATGGACGAGGTGGTCTACCACTGCCGCATGGTGGCGCGCGGCCGCAAGCGCGCGCTCCTCGTCGGCGACATGCCCTTCCTCTCCTACCAGACGAGCCGCGAGGAGGCGCTGCGCAATGCCGGCCGACTCGTCAAGGACGGCGCCTGCGAAGCGGTGAAGCTCGAAGGCGGCCTGGCGGTGGCCGAAACCATCCGGGCGCTCGCGGCGGTCGACATCCCGGTCATGGCGCACATCGGGCTAACACCGCAGTCGGTGCACCGCATGGGCGGCCACAGGGTGCAGGGCCGCCGGCGCGGCCGCGGCCCCGGCGAGCGCGACCGCGTGATCGCCGATGCGCTAGCAGTCGAGGAGGCGGGCGCCTTCGCGGTCGTGCTCGAGGGGCTGCCGCTCGACCTCGCCGAGGAGATTACGCGCCGCCTCGCGATCCCGACCATCGGCATCGGCGCCGGCGTGCACTGTGACGGCCAGATCCTCGTGCTCCACGACCTGCTCGGCCTCCACGACGACTTCACGCCGAAGTTCGTGAAGCGCTACGCCGCGCTCGCAAGCGCCGCCCACGACGCCGTCGCCGCCTACTTGCGCGAGGTGCAGAGCGGGGCCTTCCCCGACGAGGCGCACTCGTTCCTGCTCCGCGCCGAGGGCAGCGACGGCGGCGGTGGTGTGCGGCCAGGGCGGCGCAAGCGCGCCGCCGCGGCCGGGTAGGGTGACGGCGGCAGGACGCGAGGCAGGATGCGGGCGATCGACCAAGTGAGCGCGATGCAGGCGTGGAGCCGCGAGGTGCGCGGGCGCGACGGCCTCAAGGTAGCGCTCGTACCGACGATGGGGGCGCTCCACGCGGGGCACCTCTCGCTCGTGACGCTCGCCCGCCGGCACGCCGACCGCGTCGTCGCCTCCGTGTTCGTGAATCCCGCGCAGTTCGACCGCGCCGACGATCTGGCGCGCTATCCCCGCGATCTCGAGCGCGATGGGGCGCTGCTCGCCGGCGCCGGCGCCGACGTGCTCTTCGCACCCGACGCGGCCGAGATCTATCCCCCGGGCGCGCAGACGTTCGTCACCGTCGAGGAGCTCGCGCAGCCGCTTTGCGGCGCGCACCGCCCGGGGCATTTCCGCGGCGTCGCCACGGTGGTGTTGAAGCTCTTCAGCATCGTCCAGCCCGACGTCGCGGTCTTCGGCGAGAAGGACTACCAGCAGCTCGCGGTGATCCGCCGCATGGTGCGCGACCTCTTCCTCGATGTCGACGTGCTCGCGGCGCCCATCGTGCGCGAGGCCGACGGCCTCGCCATGAGCTCGCGCAATCGCCATCTCGCCGCTGCCGAGCGCGCCGCCGCCCGGTGTCTCGCTGCCGCGCTCGCGGCCGGCGAGGCCGCGGTCGCGGCCGGGGAACGTACCGCCGCCGCGATTTGCGCCGCCGCCACTGACGAGCTCGCGCGCGAGCCGCTGGCGCGCGTCGAGTACGTAGCACTCGTCGATCCCGACACGCTGGCAGCCGTCACCGAGGTCGGCGAGCGGGCGCTCCTGGCGCTCGCCGTCTGGATAGGTTCCACCCGTCTCATCGACAACCGTGTGCTCGAGAGGAGAGCCCCATGACCCGCACCATGATGAAGTCCAAGATCCACCGCTGTACGGTCACCGATGCGGATCTCACGTACGAAGGCAGCATCACCGTCGACTCCGCCCTGATGGAGGCGGCGGACTTCCTGCCCCACGAGCAGGTGCACGTGTGGAACATCAACAACGGCGAGCGCTTCCAGACCTACGTCATTCCCGGCCCACCGCACTCGGGCACTATCTGCGTGAACGGCTCGGCCGCCCGCAAGGTCCAGCGCGGCGATCTCCTCATCATCGCTACCTTCGCGGGGATGGAGGAGGAGGAGGCGCGGCGGCTGGTTCCGAGCGTCGTCTACGTCGACGAGAGAAACCGGCCGCGCCGCGGCGACAATCCGCACGGGGCGCTCTCGGTCGTCCGCTAGTCGCGGGATGCCTGCGGTAGGCGCGCCGCCGCGTTCCCGATAAAGACCCGGTTCCATGGCCGAGCCGGTGCCGCCGACGATCGTCAACCGCAAAGCGCGACACGACTATTTCATCGAGGAGACGATCGAGGCCGGGCTCGTGCTCACCGGGAGCGAGGTCAAGTCCCTGCGTGCCGGGCGGTGCAACCTCGTCGATAGCTTCGCCCGCATCATGCGGGGCGAGGCGTACGTCACCAACGTCCATATCGGCCATTACGATCCCGCGCACCGCGAGAATTACGAGCCGACCCGCACGCGGAAGCTCCTCCTCCATCGCGGCGAGATCGACCGCCTCGAGGGCAAGCTCAAGCAGAAGGGCCTCACCCTGATTCCGCTGCGCATCTACTTCAACGCCCGCGGACGCGCGAAGATCGAGCTCGGACTGGGACGCGGCAAGAAGCTGCACGACAAGCGGCAGTCGATCAAAGAGCGCGAGGCCAGGCGCGAGACCGAGCGCGCCATGCGCAGCGGCCGCAGGCGCTGAGGCGGGAGGCACGTGGACCGAACCGTAGCCAGGCATGAGGTGGTGTTCCTGCTCGACGTCGACAATACGCTCCTCGACAACGATCGGGTGATCGCCGACCTCGGGCAGTACCTGGAGCGCGAGGTCGGCGCCCAGAGCCGGGATCGCTACTGGGCGGTCTTCGAGGAGCTCCGTCAGGAGCTCGGCTACGCCGACTACCTCGGAGCCCTGCAGCGCTGTCGGCTCGAGCAGCCGCGGAACCTGCGCTTCCTCGCGGTGTCCCGCGCCCTCATCGACTATCCGTTCGCAAGCCGCCTCCTTCCGGGCGCCCTCGCGGTGATCGAGCGTTGCCGCGCCCGGGGTCCCGCGGTCCTCCTCTCGGACGGCGACGCCGTCTTCCAGCCGCACAAGATCGAGCGCTCGGGCCTGGGGGCAGCCGTCGGCGGCAACGTGCTCATATACGTCCATAAGGAATTGGAGCTCGACGACGTCGAGCAGCGCTACCCCGCCGATCACTACGTGCTCGCCGACGACAAGCTCCGCATCCTCGACGCCGTGAAGCGGCAATGGGGGAGGCGGGTGACGACGGTCTTTCCGCGCCAGGGCCACTACGCCACCGATGCCAAGGCGCTTGCGGGGTATGGCGACGCCGACCTGACGATCGCATCCATAGACGTCCTCCTCGACCGCGACCTCGACGGGCTGGTGGCCGCGGCGCGCTGAGCCGACGGCGGTGCCGGGACGTCTCCACCGAAAGACGGGTACGATGCCGGGTCGAGGCGGGAGTGCCGGGTTGCCAGCGCGACGCCCCGGTCTTATAGTCGCGGGACTCCTCTACACCGCGCGCCATGGGGGCGATCGGGTTCGACGGAGGCTGTGAAACCAGAGTCGCATGCCGGGGATTCCGCAGGCCCCGTCAACAAAAGCGGACTGCTTAAACGCAGACGATTCTTACGCTCTCGCTGCTTAATCAAGCAACGACGTCCCACCGCGCTGCGCCCGTAGGCGCGGCTGGGGCGACATACTTCGGGCTAGGCTGCCGACGACGTCGGTAAAGCGGTAGCCGAAACCCAAACCGACTGGGGCCGAGGATCCTGCCGATGGGAGCCGAAAGCCCGACACCAAACCACCGGCTAAGCATGTAGGGACTTTCGGCGGATCACCTTCGGACGGGGGTTCAATTCCCCCCGCCTCCACTTCCTTCGCTTCCCGCACCAGCCAAAGACGTCCGGCAGCCGGCTGTCAGGGTCGATGTTCGCTAGAGATTTTCCACACAGACGACGCCGGAAGCTCCTGGGTTCGACAAGTCGCTCCCTGTCGCCGTCCGCGGTGCTCCTCGCCATTACCCGGGATGGCGGCCGCCTCTGGGAAGCGGCGTCAATTGCCGATAGCGACATCGAACTGCTGCAAGACGTCGGCATCGTTCCATAGAGAGGGAATTATGAAGGCCGTCCGAGTCCCTCGATGATCCTTGGGGACGAGAGAGTCGAGGTAGGACGCCGCCCCGACGCGTGCTCTACGGTGCCTGGCAGCGGAGTACGAGTTTGTCGCTGTCCCGGACAACCGTCGTCGGCGCCGGAACGCTTTCGGCACGGCTCTTCATTACGATCTGAGCTTTGGGTTTCCCTGCGAGCACAACTCTAATGTCCGCCGGCCCGGTGCAGACGTTCGGTGCGCTTGCGGGAATCACTGGGGTGAAGGCGAGCTCATTGCCGTGCTTGCCCGAAGGGGTGGCCGCATTCAGTCGTTGAAGTGCGCCCAGCAGTGCTGTTGCGTTCGCGGCGTCGATCGCCCGCTTGGCGTCAGGGCGTGGCTTCCGAAGAACGTAGCGTCCGAGATCGGGTTGCAGCCCACACAGCGGTAGATTCGCATCGCTTACGTGCAGGCACACCGCGACGCGGAACCGACATTCGCCATTGATTGTTCCGTCCATATCGCACGACGGATCGCCGTCCGTGCAGCGCTGCTTGAAGCTCGGGACGCCCTTGTTATCGAGGTACGGGGTATTGCCGGGATTGACGACGGTCCATTCGGTGAGGCAGTCCGTTGACGATGGTCCCTTGCCGGGGACGAGCTGCTCGTATTGGCACGCGCTATCACAGCCGTCGGCACTGAGTGCGTTGCCGTCATCGCACTGCTCGATGGGCGCGAGCATGCCGTCACCGCAGGAGGGAGAAGCGGTCGGTGTTGAGGATGGCGTACCCGACGATGAAGGAGTCGGCGTCGGCGACGGACCGGCGGTCGAGGTCGCCGTAGGGGTCGTTGTCGCTACGGCGGTATGGGTCGGGACAGGCGTGGCGGAAGGCGTCGCTGTCGCGGTTCCGGTAGGTGTCTCCGAGCCCGTGGGATGTGGCGTCGGCGTGCTCGGGGTGACGTCGAGCACCCGGAAGATCGCGACGGCATTGTCCGCGACACCACTCGCGTAGAGATAGGCGTTGTCCGGACTCACGGCCACCGAAAACGCAGTCCGTAGGCCATCGACACCGTTCACGCCATCGGTCTGCGATTCGACGAACGTCAGGCTGCCTGTGACGGCGTTGCGACCGAACACAGCCACCGCATGGTCGAGCTCGCTGGCCGTATACAGATGATTCCCATCCGGGCTGACGGTGACGTGGATGGTCCCCCCGATGCCGTCTACTCCAGCGACTCCGTCACGGTGCTGCTCGACGAATGTGAGTGCGCCCGTGACCGGGTTTCGCGCAAAGACGGACACCGCTTGGTCGAAGCGTCCGGCGCCATAGACGTGCATGCCGTCGGGGCTCACGGAGACCGCGATGGCGCCATCGAGGCCGTCGACACCACCGATACCGTCCTTTTGCTGCTCTACGAAGGTCAACGCGCCGGTGGCGGCGTTGCGGCTGAATACCGCGATCGCGTCATCATCGAATCCCGCGGCATACACATGTGCGCCGTCAGGGCTCGTCGCGATACCTCGGATCCTCCGAAGACCATCGACGCCGAGCACGCCGTCTCGTTGTGCTTCTACGAATGTTAGTATCCCGGTCGTGGGATTCCGGCTGAACACAGCGATCGCGTGGTCGAGCTCGCCGGCAGCATAGACGTGGACGCCGTCCGGACTGACGACGACCCAGGTCGCGCCCGCAAGACCGTCCGTGCCGACGCCGTCGATCTTCCGCTCGATGAACGACAGCGCACCGGTCGCGGTGTTGCGACCGAACACCGCGATTGAGTGATCGAACGGCCCGGCCGCGTACACATTCTTCCCGTCGGGGCTGACGGTGACCGAGAGAACACCCGCAAGCCCTTCGACGCCAGCGACTCCGTTCTTTTGTTGCTCGAGGAAGGTAAGCTCGCCGGTGGTTCCGTTGCGGATGAACACTCCGATGGCATTGTCACCGCGTCCTGCGACATAGACGTGGGCGCCGTCGGGACTGAGGGCCACCGAACATGGGTTCGCTATTCCGTCCACTCCCGCTACGCCGTCTTGTTGAAAGCCGACGAAGCTCAGATGCGCCCCGTACGCGGGTGGTGCGGTGAGCGATAGGAAAGAGAGGCATGCGGCGATCGGGATCGCACTACGGCACCGAGATCTTGAACGAACGGATGCGGTCGTAGAAATCTTCCGGTGATTCATTCGCGGTGTTCCTCCGAGCCTGGCAGGTGCGAGCAGTACAGCGGGCAGGGCCAGCCAACCGGTACTAGTCCGAACGGGCTTTCAGTTGGCTGCTATCGTGTTTCGTGAACGGGGCGCTGAAGGAAGCTGCCCAACACCTGCCATTGCTCGCTTGGAGCTGCACAATCATCGGTGAGCTCAATAGCGCCAAAGCCGGCATCGGGGCTGCGCTGCCGGATGCTTTGAGGCTGATCTTGGCTCCGCCGTCCGGCCCGCCCTTGAGGTCGAGCTGCAAGCGGCCGTCCGGTCCCAATGTCCTGCTCCGATATCGGAAGCCGCTCGACGACGCGCGCCAGCACGGCACACCCGCACAATCCCCATGTGCTGCTATCGGGATTTCCATGGCGGGCCGATCAGCGCTGTAGATGCAGAAGGCATAGGACGCGCCCCCGGGACCGGTCGGGACGCCGAAATCCGCGACTGCCGTCGCGCTACCCTTCGTCCACTTCCATTGCACGCCGTCCTTGCGGTCGTCGGCCGCGTTGCGCAATGAAACGGACGTCTTGCCGGCCGCGATAGAGGTGCGGCAATTCGCGAGCGGTATGGAGCTGCACGCGGCGGGGTTGGCTACCAGCTCGCAGGCATCGCCGACACCATTGAAATCGCTGTCGACCTGGCTGACGTTGGCAACGGTCGGACAGTTGTCGATGTGGTCCGGAAGCTCATCGCCGTCCGCGTCGGCTGCAGCCGCGAGGATGAGCTCCTGACGGCAATTCGTACCGTTCGGGCAGTCGGCAGTGTTTCGACACGTGCCGTGATCGCGTTGGCAGAGCGCGTTCCGGCAGAGCTCGCCAGCGGCGCAGTCGCCGTCGGCGACGCAGCTCGACGTGGTCGGTCCGAGGCAACGCCCGCCGCTCGTGAGCTTGATGCCGCTGTCGTTCGCGAGCGGAGCGGCGAGACGCTGGAACTCCTCGCCGGCGTTGACGCAGACCGCCGGAGCCGTGCAACTTCCGTCGCTGGTACAGGGACCTTCGACGCGTTTGCAGACGTTCGGACCCGGTTCGCAGAAATTACCCGCGCCGCAGCCCCCGGCGACATTGGGATTACACGGAATGCCGAGCGTCCGCGTGCAGCCCCCCGGCGGCACGAAACACGTCCCTCCACTGCATTCCGCGTCGTCGGCACAAGAATCTCCCGTGGTGGTGCAGATTCCTGCGCTCACCGCGGCAAGCGAGTGTAGAGGTGATCCCGCGCCGGTCGCCACCACGCGCATGGCGCGGTTCGTGAGCGAAGCACCGCCGCTCGTGCCGACCGCCTGGCGAACGTTCAGGACCTGTAGCACCAGATCGGACGTGTCGCCGTCGCCGTTCAAGTCCGCGCCCTGGTCGGCCTCGAGCGTCAGAAAGCGCACGGTATCCCTGCCGACCCGATAGGGCACGCGCGGGTCGCAGGCCTCCAGGCGACATGGCGTGACCGCCGCTCCGGTATTCAGGACGGTTCCCGTGGCGGCGTCGTACACGTGCAAGACATCGTCCTTGGTGTCGCCGTCGGCGTTCAGAATCGTGCCGCCCTCGGCCGACTCGCGGGTACGAAAGGCGACGAGCTCGGCGCCCGGGTAGCCACCAACCACGAAATCCTCCGCTGCGAGGGCGCGCGGCGAGGTCGCCGCGCCGATCACCATCACGGAGGCGCCGGCGTCGTAGATCTGGAGTACGCGGTCGTCGGTGTCGCCGTCGCCGTTCAGCGATTCCGTCCCTTGTGAGGCCTCTGTCGTGAGGAAGACGACCAGGTTGCCGACGATCGCCAGCTGATCTGCCGCCTGCCCGACATTCGTCCACGGGCCGGCAGGACGAGACCATACGTGCACGACGTCGTCGCTCGTATCGCCGTCCCCGTTCAGCACGGTGCCGGAGCCCGCTTCGCTGACGAGGGCCGCGACCCGGGACGCCGAGATCGCGACTGCGGTAGCTGCGAGTCCGAGGTTTTGGACGGTGCCGCCGGACCACAGGTGGACCACGTCGTCGAGCTGGTCGCCGTCGCCATTCAGGCTTGGCGCACCCGTTGGGCATCCGCTGGCCGGGCCGGCAGACTCTGGACGAAGGAAGGCTGCCACACCGTCGCGGACTGCCACTTGAGATGCCGGGCAACGGGCCCCGATCACCGCCCCGGTTGTGCCGTCGTGAACCTGTAAAACCGTGTCGTCGAGGATGCCATCCGCCGTCACGTCGGATGTGAGATTCGTCGGATCCGCAGTGCGAACGAACACGTCCTGCGATGCGTTCGTATCGTCCGGTGCGAGGTTCGTGGCGGTACTGCCAAAGGCGACAACGCGGCCGCCGTTCGAAATGGTGGTCCAGTGCGAGTCGGCATTTGCCTCGGTATGGAGTGGTGTCAGGGAGATCCGATGTGTGACACGCGTGTGGCGATCATGGACGAAAGCATCCTGCGCGTCGTTGGTGTCGTTCGGCACGAGGTTCGTGGCGGCGCTGATGAAGGAGACGAATCGACCGTCACGTGACAAATCGATGTCGGCGCTCGCGCCGTTGGTTTGTTGACCGGCCGTTCCGAGGGTGAGGCGTTCGGTTCTGGCGACACTTCGGTCGCGGACGAATACGTCGAAGAGATTGTTGGTGTCCCCCGGCACCAGATTGCTCGCCATGCTGAGGAAGGCCACGACGCGCCCGTCTCCCGAGATGCGCGGTTGGGCACTCACATGATTGGCGGGGCCGCCGGTGGGGTCCACCGAGACGAGCTCGGTCGTACCCAGTGTTCGGTCATACGCGTAGACGGCGTAGCCGGCGCTGCCGGCGACGAGATTCGAGGCGACGCTCAGGAAGACCACGTACCGCCCGTCGTCGGACACGCCCGGCTGCTGGCTGTTGTTGTCGGGCTGCGTGTTGCCAAGTCCACGGCTCACGCGTTCCGTAGTGCCCGTCAGCCGATCACGCAGGAAGATGTCCACGATGTTGTTGTCGAAACCGACGTCTTCGGGCACCAAGTTGCGTGCCTCGCTGGCGAAGGCGACGAAGCGGCCGTCTCCCGAGATGGCGACGGTGCTTGCGGATGCGAGATCTCCAGTCGCGCCGATCGTGCTGCGGCTGACGAGCTCCGTGGTTCCGGCTTCGCGATCGCGGACGAAGACTTGCGAGACGAGGTTGAGTCCCGGAGTGAGATTCGCAAGGCTTCGAAAGGCGACGAAACGCCCGTCGTCCGAGATCGCCGGTAGTTCGCTGTCTCCGTCGCCTTGCAAACCGCCGACGCCGACGCTGACCCGTTCGAGCGTGCCCGTTCGCAGGTCCTTCACGAAGACGTCGCGCGCGTTGTTCGTGTCGTCGGGAACGAGGTCGCTGGCGGTGCTGTCGAATGCGACGAAGCGGCCGTCGGCGGACACGACGGGCAGGCGGCTTTGTGAGTTCGCGGGAGCACCCAAGGTGTTCCGGCTGATGAGGTTCGTAGTCACGGCGGCATTCGCGAATTCGGGCGCGCGCGTGAATACGAGGCCATTCGATACGGTGAGGCTCCGCCCGTCGATCATGGGAGCAGCATCGAGCGCTCGTAGCCCGGCGATCGGCACCTCGACTGCGCCGGCGGAGGTCAGGCGGAACATTCGCAACAGAAGATCGGCGACGTCGCCGTCGCCGTTCTGGTCGACGGCGCCCTCCGAGGGCTCCGGCTCGAGCGCCGCGATGAGGTTTTCTTCCGCGGCGACGGCCGGGAAGCTGAACGGCGGCTGCCGGATGCGTGCGACCGCGTGCCCGGCGCTGCCGCCCGCACCGGTGGCATAGACGACACCCGTTTGCCGATCCCCGAGTCGAAGCACGTCGTCGACCGTGTCGCCGTCGCCGTTCAGATCCTGGTTCTCGATCGGCTCGGCCAGCACGAAGGCGTTGGCAACCGGCGTTTGTGCGAGGCCGTCGAGCGGGACGGGATCGAGCGCGGCAAGCGCGAAGCTGCCGCATTGGCCGAGCGGACACTGCGCATCGACGCTACAGGCGGCGAGTGGCGTCGTTCCGCCGAGGCAGGCCCCGAGCCGGAGGACGACGGGTCCGATGCCGGCGAGAAGTCGGTCGCGAAACTCGAACAGGCCCTCGCGGCAGGTACCGCTCGGGCAGTCGGCGTCGCTCGTGCAGCCAGCCGTCGCGTTGCTGCCGCCCTCGCACGTGAACGCGCCACAGCTGCCGTTCGGACAATCACCGGCCGATGTGCAAGGGAGCCTTTCCGCGTCGCCGCCGACGCAGGTGAGAATCGTGGGGCTGCGCCGCGCGATGCGAAGCACGCTGCCGGGCGCGTCGGCGGTGCCGAAGAGCGTCATAGCGTCTTCCGCGCTCGGATCCGCCTGAGGCTCGAAGATCGGCGGCAGACGCGCGCCGGTCGCGGTGAAGGACCCCAGGTAGGCATCACCCGGCAACTGCACCGGTTGTCCGCTGGCGGCAAAGGCCTCGGCGAGCGTCGCGCCCCGCAGCAGGCGCGCGATAGGCATCTCGTCGCGATTCACCAGCACCCCGCGCATGTCGACCGGCAACAAGAGATTGCCGTCGGCGTCGGTCGTGAAGCGAAGCTCGTCCGCCGTGCCAGTGCAGGGCGGGCTCGGGGTCGTGCAGAGCGCCTGGAAATCGTTCCGCGGTGGGAGTGCGGTGAAACTCGGGAAGACGTCGTGCGGGACCGGTGCGCAGGCGTCGCCGGTCGGTCGGAAGAAACGGTCGACGCACGCGAGGAGGCCGTCCACCTCCGAGCACGATGCGCTTGCGAGCTCGCAGGGGAGACCCTCGCCGGCGCGAGTAACCGCGATGACGACAGGCCCCGTGAGCGTGCGATCATCGTTCTGTCCAGTGGCGCAAATGCCTCCACCGCACTCACTGTTGCGCAGGCACGGCGTGCCGGGTGTCGGGCCGCCGCTGCAAGTCGCGAATAACGCATCCGTGTCGGGGAAGCGGAAGCGAAGATGGTCGGGATCCGGCACGACGAGGTCGGTCGGCTGGCCACCTGGGTTGACGGCTAGGCACGTCGCGGTTGCGACATCGCTTCGCTCCTCACAGCTCGCCCGGCGACTCTCGAGAGCCCCACAATCGGACGCGAGCGCGACCACATGTCGTGCGCCGCCTGGCGGCGTGAACACCAAGGTCACGACCTGCTCCCCAGGCGGCGTAGCGAACCCAGGTGACGCCGCATGGCACACGGGATCGCGGCTCAGGCGCACCCAGTCACCCGGCTCCGCGTAGGGGCGGTCGGTAGTCGCCAGGGTGCTCGTGAACGACTGCTGCGTGCCGGGGATGGCGTCGCAGGTGGCACGGGCCGGGAATGCACTCCCCGAGATTCCGACGAAGAGGGTCGCGATGAACGCAATGCGCTGAAGCACCGAGCAGTCACAGCGCGATGAGTCGTTGGCGGGCTCCGGCACGAGAGCGTCCGTGCTACCTCGTCCCAGCGAAATAGGTCAAGGAAATCATGCCGCCCCGGCGCATGCGGTCTGCTCCATCGTGGGGGGATGGCAGCGGCGTTAGGGCAGTCAAGGATCATCGTCAACGCCTATGGCGTGGGGGCGACGTCAGGGGCAACGGTTCCCATCCATCGCTGCCTCCCCGCCCGCTACTCCCTAAACTATGCCCGCCCGACTGTCTCACCCCCGTTGGCAGAGAGGGGCAATCGGCTCTGCAGCTGGTGTTCGGATGTTCCTCCAAGATGGACATGCGCCCTCATCGCGCAGAGGTGATCGGTGTCTCGATGGGGGAAGATCCTGTTGGCATTCCCTTCACCGATTTGCCCGCGGTTCCTTTCCCTGAGAGAGAAAGAGGCATGGAACGAGCGCGCGGGATTACAGCGGCGACGGGGGAGCGCGTCCGGAGCGCGGCGCCGCCGCTCCTTGCTAGGTGCGGTGTAGCGGGGGCACGCTCGTGACGAGCCTGGTGACCGGCGCCGCCGGCTTCGTCGGCCGGGCGCTGGTGCGGCGGCTCGCCGCCGACGGCGAGCGCGTGCGAGCGCTCGTGCGTCCGGGAGGGCGGAGCGGGGACGCGCTCCGCGCGCTCGGAGCCGAGGTTGTCGAAGCCGACGTGACTGACGCTGCGGCGCTGGCGGCTGCTTGTGCCGAGGTGACCCGGGTCTTCCACTCGGCGGCGCTGGTGCACGGGCCGCACCCCTGGGAGCGCTACCGCGAGGTGAACGTCGGCGGCACGCAGAATATGGCGCGGGCGGCGCGGGCGGCCGGAGTCGAGCGCTTCGTGCACGTGAGCACCAGCGACGTCTTCGGCCTTCCCCGCGCCGGCGAGGTCTTCGACGAGACGTGTCCCCTAGTGCCCTGGCGGGAGCCGTATCCCGACACCAAGATCGAGGCGGAGCAGTGGCTCCGGCAGTTCGCGCGCGAGAGCGGGCTTGCGATCTCGGTCGTCTATCCCTGCTGGGTCTACGGTCCGGGCGACGAGGGGCTCTTCCCCGGGATAGCCGCGGCCATCCGCAGCGGCTTCCTGCCGTTCTGGCAGCGCGACACGCGGCTCGCCTGGGTCCACGTCGTCAATCTCGCCGATGCGACCGTGCTCGTGGCGCGGACGCCGAGCGCCGCCGGGGAAGGGTACATCGTGTGCGACGGCGCCGATGGGCCGCCGCTCGAGGAGGTGGCGGCGCGGATCGCGGCGATCATCGGCCGCCCGTTCACCGTGCGCTACGTGCCCTACTGGGCGGCGTGGACGGCGGCTGCGGCGGCGGAGCTCGCCTGGCGGCTGCTGCCGCTCCGCGGCGAGCCGCCGTTTCTCACTAACGACGTCAAGTCCTTCGGCTTCCGCTTCCGTTTCGCGACCGCCAAGATACGGGCGCTCGGCTGGGTGCCGCGCATCGGCATCGCCGCCGGTATGGAGGAGGCGTTCGCATATTTCGCCGCCCGTTCCGGGGAGCGATAGCGGTTCACTGCGCCCGGTGCGGCAGGCGGCGGAGGATCGCGTCGCTGATGATGGCTCCGAGCGCTTCGTAGTCGCCGTCGAAGTGGTGCTCGCCCGGCCTGCGGATGACCGCTGCGGGCGGCATCGAGGAGTGGGTGCAGAGCGAGTCCTCGGCCTCGTCCTCGCCGTAGATGCACTGCAGCTTGTCGGCGGGAAGGCGCATCGCTTCCGGAGGGATCGGCAGGCCGCCGTCGCCGCCGCCGAGCCAATCGGCGACGTGGATCTCGAACTCGATGGCCCGGCTCGGCGCCAGCAGGCTCACGAGCAAGACCTGCTTACGGAGGTCGGCCGGTAGCCGATTGTAGATGAAGGGCAGGATGTCGGCGCCGAAGGAATAGCCGACGAGCGCCAGCCGCTCCTGGTGCCAGAGGGAGAGATAGGTGCGCAGCATGGCGACGGCGTCGCCGGCGGCTTCGTCCGGCGTGCGCGCGTTCCAGAAGTAGCTCAGCACATCGACGCCGAGGACGGCGAAGCCATGGGCGGCGAGGTAGCCGCCCACCTGCTTGTCGATGTCGCGCCAGCCGGCGTCGCCGGAGAAGATGACGACGAGGACGCCATGGGCGCTCACCGGCTTCACCTCGACGACCGGCATGCGCGCCGCCGGCGGTGCTGCGGCCTGCTCGCGCAGGAGCGGTTCGAGGACCTCTGCCACCAGGGCCGGATATTTCCGGGTGCGGCTGGTGACGATCGCGGCCCGCTCGTCGTTGCGGTCGTCGATGCCCTGGCGCCAGGTGTGCAGGGACGGTGTCGGACGCCTGGTGGCGGCGAAGCGCCACGGCGCTTCGAGCCGGTAGACGCCGAGGCGCCGGCCGCGCGCGGTCGGGGTCGCCGCGAGCTCGCAGAGCGGGCGCTCGAGCGGGAGGACGCGGTCGTCGATGTCGATACCGACGCCGCCAGCGAGCGCGTGCGCGGGGGACTGGGCGAGCGCCGCGTAGGCGAGGAGCCCGCCGGCGCCGCGGCCGATCATCCACGGCGGCTGGTAGACATCGAGGCCGTATTCCTTCTCGAGCGCATGGCTCGTCCAGAGGAAGGCGCCGGGGACATCGAGGCAGTCGGTCGCCGAGCCCGCTCCCGCCCCGCGCATGCGCCGCAGGTAGACGCGGGTATCGACGAGGGCGACGAGGACGCCGCGGCGGGCGAGCTCGGCGGCGGCGGCGCGATCCTGGGCGCCGATCCCGGATGCGGGCGAGAGCAGGAAGGCGAGCGCCTGCACCTCGCCCTGGGGGCGGATCACGTCATAGGCGCCCCATTCGCCGCTGTCGTGCGGTATCGCCGCGTCGCCCGGCCGGCAGCCGGCGAGCGCGCACGCTCCGGCCAGCAGCAGCCATCGCAGCGACGCCCGACGCCTCCTCACACCTCAAGTGTATTTCCGCAGCTCGAGCTTGGCGACCATACCCCGGTGCACTTCGTCGGGACCGTCGGCCAGCCGGAGCGCCCGCGCCATGCCCATCAGGCGCGAGAGCTCGGGATCGGCGACGCCTTCGCCGCCGTGGATCTGGATGGCGGCGTCGACGACCGTCTGGAGGACGTTCGGGGCCACGACCTTGATCGCGGAGATGTCGGTGAGGGCGCCGAAGGTGCCGTGCTTGTCGAGGGCCCAGGCGGCGTGCAGGGTGAGGAGGCGCGCCTGGTCGATCGCCATGCGGCAGTTGGCGATGACGTCGCGGTTGCCGCCGAGGTTGGCGAGCGGCTTGCCGAAGGCGACGCGGCCGACGGCGCGCTGGCACAGGCGCTCGAGGGCGCGCTCGGCGGCGCCGATCGCCCGCATGCAATGGTGGATGCGGCCCGGTCCGAGCCGCCCCTGCGCGATCTCGAAGCCGCGCCCCGGGCCGGCGATGACGTTGGCGAGCGGGACGCGCACGTCGTCGAAGACGATCTCGGCGTGCCCATGCGGTTCGTCGAGATGGCCGAACACCGGCAGCATGCGGAGGATCTTCAGGCCCGGCGCATCTATCGGCACGATGACCATGGAGTGGCGCTGGTGGCGCTCCGCTTGGGAATCGGTGACGCCCATGAAGATCAGGAAGGCGCAGCGGGGATCGCCGGCGCCGCTGGTCCACCACTTCTGGCCGTTGAGGACGATGTGGTCGCCGTCGACCTCGCACGTGGCCTTCATGTTGGTCGCGTCGCTCGATGCCACCGCCGGCTCGGTCATGGCGAAGCCGGAGCGGACGCGGCCGTCGAGCAGCGGTATTAACCAGCGCTCCTTCTGCTCGGCGCTGCCGTAGCGGACCAGCACCTCGGCGTTGCCGGTGTCCGGAGCGCTGCAGTTGAAGACCTCGGGGGCTATGAAGCTTCGCCCCATGATCTCGGCGAGCGGCGCGTAGTCGCGATTATCGAGCCCGGCGCCGTATTCGGACTCCGGCAGGAAGAGGTTCCAGAGCCCGGCGGCCTTGGCCTCGGCCTTCAGCGTTTCCATGATCGGCGGGACGCGCCACTGCCGCCAGTCTCGGGATCCGGAGAGCTCCGCGTAATACCTTTTCTCGTTCGGCAGGACGCGCTCGCGCACGAAGCGGTCGACGTGGGCGATGTAATCGCGGGCGCGCTCGGAATGCTCGAAGTCCATGCGGCTCTCCTTTCGGATCAGACGGCGACGGTCCGCACCTGCGGATCCAGGTGCTCGACGTCGCGGCGGTGACAGAGCTCGGTGCCGGGGTTCATGACCGCCGCAGCGCCGGCAGCGACGGCGAAGCGGGCGGCGTCGCGAAGCGAGCGCCCGCGGGAGAGGGCGACCAGCATGCCCGCGACCATGCTGTCGCCGGCACCGACGGCGCTTGCGGTCGGCACCGCCGGGGCCGAGAGGCGCAGGCGCTCGTCGGCGGTGACGAGCAGGGCGCCGGCGGCGCCGAGCGAGAGCAGGAGCACGCTGCACCACTGCCGCTGCGTGACCATCTCGACGGCGCGCGCGATCAGCGCCGACTCGTCCTCGTCGCCGCTTCCGGTGAGGGCGCGGAACTCGCTGAGGCTCGGCTTCAGGAGATAGATGCCGGCGGCGACGCCGGCGGCGAGCGCGGGCCCCGAGCTATCGAGCACGAACCGGCTGCCGATGTCGCGGGCGCAGCGGGCGAGCTGGGCGTAGAAGTCGACGGGCACTCCGGGCGGCAGGCTGCCGCTCGCGACCAGGAACTCGGGCGCCGGCGAGAGGGCGCGCAGGCGTTCGAGGAACACCGGCCATTCGTGCGCCAAGAGGGCGGCGCCGGGCATGCAGAAGCGGAACTGGCGGCCGCTCATCTCCTCGAGCACGTTCATGTTCTCGCGCGTCCAGCCCTGCACCGGCAGCGCCGTGTGGTGGACGCCCTCGGCGTCGAGGAGGCGGAGCAGGAGCTCGCCGCCGGCGCCGCCGACGGGAAACCACGCTTCGACCTCGGCGCCGAGGCGATGTGCGGCTCGGGCCACATTGATGCCGCCGCCGCCGGCCTCGTAACGCGGCGCTACGCAGCGGAGCTTCCGGTCGGGGACCACGTAGGGTACCGCCGTCGTCACGTCGACGGCGGGGTTCATCGTGAGCGTGACGATCGCCGGCATCGCCGGTCACGCCACGTCGGGAGCGCGCGGGGAGGCCGGAGTCGCAACCGACGACGGCGCGCCGCTGTCGACTGCCGGAGTCGGATCGCGGCGCCGGATCGCCGGGCCCACCGGCTTCGCACCGCTGCAAAGACCCATCCGGTCCTCCGCAGAGGTCGGAAGTGGATCCCGGAGCAGCGGTGGCGGCATGTCGATCCCGGAGGTCACTCGGCCGCGGCCTTGCCGCGCGCCGACCGCGAGTGCCGCGGCCGCACCGTCGTCGCCTGCGGACCCTTTTCGCCGAGCTCCTCGACGAAGTGGACGGGGACGCCGGCCTCGATGCGGTCGAAGCTGCCGTCGATCACGCTGTTGCGGTGGAAGTAGATCTCGCGGCCGTCCTTCGTTTCGATGAAGCCGTAGTCGCCGTCGCGGATGAGCCTCGCCACCCGACCTTCGGCCAGAGGGCCGGCCGATTCGTGGCGCCGCTCGCGGAGACGGCGCACGTGCCCCTGGAGCTGCCGGCGCGCCGCCTCGAAGGCATCGCGGATGGCGACGTACACGTCTTCATGGGCGTGGTCGTCGTCGGAGCCGGGGCCGATGACGATCTCGCGTCCCGGCACGGTGAGATCGATGTGGACTGCAAAGAGGCGTCCTTGGTGGTGGTGGCGGTGCGGCTGCTCGACGACTACGCGACAGCGCACGATGCGATCATCGTACTGTCGCAGCGCTTCGGCCTCTTCCTGGATACGGGCTTCGACGGCCGCTGACGGCGGCACGTCGCGAAACGTGATCTGAACGGGTTGGTCCATGCCGCCTTTGAAGCAACCCTCTTGCCATGAGGCAAGCCGGGGACTCCCGAGCCCATGCTCCGGCGACGTCGCGGGATTGGGAACGGTCGTGCGGACGGCTTCCCAGGTCGGCGAAGCCTGGTCGGCTCCGCGCTCGACCGCGCAGTCGCGCTGGCGGGCGCGTCGGCGACGACACGGGGCGAGTTTTTCCTTGACAGCGGCGGGTGCACCGCCGTCTAATGCCGCGACTTGGCGGCCGCGGATCCTCGCGCGGTCGCGTGCCGGCCATCAGGAGGAAACCCAATGCACATCCGTCGCTGCCGTCCATCGTCCCTCGCCGCCTTCGTGCTTGCCTGCTCCGTCGCCGTCGGTGGTGCGGCGTTTGCCGATCCGGTGACCGAGCTCCCGATCGCGCAGACCCTCACCTTCGCGCAGTTGAGCGCGCCGGTAGACGTGGTCCGCGACGCCAAAGGCATCCCCCACATCTACGCGGCGACGCAGAACGATGCGGCGTTCGCGCTCGGCAACGTCCACGCTCGCGACCGCATGTTCCAGATGGACGTCTTCCGGCGCGTGCCGAGCGGCACCGTCTCCGAGCTGCTCGGCTTCCCCGACTTCAAGACGGGTCCGACGCTGCTCCAGGCGCAGGATCCGCCGTTCCCCGGCAACATCAGCAACGTGACCCAGGACCTGTTCTTCCAATCGCTCGGCTTCCGGCAGGCGGCTATCGACTCGTTCAACGCCCTCTCGCCCGCCGTGCAGAGCCTCCTGCAGGCGTACGCCGACGGCGTCAACGAGTACATCAACCTGGTGAACGCGACCGGCAACCTGCCTCCCGAGTACGCGAGCCTGCACATTGCCGCGATCGCTCCCTGGTCGCCGATCGACTCGGTTGCCTTCGGCAAGCTCCAGGCGTTCCAGCTCTCCTTCGACTTCGAAGACGGCATCACCGAGGATCTGGCCGACGTCACCGACGCGCTCGGCGTCGCTACCGGCACGACCGCCTTCGCCGAAGATCTCGCCCGCATCCAGCCTGCAGAGAACGCTTTCACGGTGCCGGACGCGAGCAACGCGCCGATCCCGCTCACGAGCCTCTCGAGCCCGCGGACGACCATGCTCGCCGACGCCGGCGCGGCGGCGCGGGGCGAGTCCGGACGCGACGGCAGCGTCGCCGCGGGGCCGCCGTCCACCGCAACCGCCAAGGCCGCCGGCGACGGCGCCCGGCGCGGCCACAAGCTCACCAAGGCGGAGCAGCGCCGAATCGCCGCCGCCCGTAAGGAGACCGTGCGCCAGGCCCGCGAGTTCATCGCCAAGCTCATGGATCAGCCGGTGATGCGCGAGATCCGGGCGCGGGGGACGGTCGGGTCGAACCAATGGGCGGTGGACGGGTCGGTAACCGACACCGGCAACCCGATCTACGCCAACGATCCGCACCTCGGCCTCGGCAGCCCGGCGACCTTCTACGAGCTGCACATCAACACCAAGGACCACGGCGGCGACATGAACGTGACCGGCATCGGCTTCGCCGGCGCGCCCGGTGTCGTCCAGGGTCACAACGAGCACATCGCTTGGGGCTCGACCACCAATCCCGCCGACGTCACCGACTGGTACCTCGAGACCATGGCGACCGACGGGGCGGGAAACCTCTTCAGCTACTACCAGGGCAATCCCGAGCCGGTCGTACAGACTCCCATCCAGGTGAAGGTCAACGTGGAGAACGGTAACGAGCCGGTCGGCGGCCTCGAGCGCCAGGTGATCGGGGTCGCGTCGTCGGTGCCGACGGCGAAGGTGAACGGTATCTTCGATGCCACCAAGCTCCTCGCCAACTTCGTACCGCCGCGCCGCATGGTGGTCACCCGGCACGGTCCGATCTTCCCGCAGACGCTCACCATCGCGCATACGGGGGCGCCGGGGAATCCTTTCCAGCCCAACAAGGTCGGCACCGCCCTGACCGTCAAGTTCACGGGCAACTACGCTACCCGCGAGCTCGATACTTTCTACATCTGGAATACCGCCACCGACCTCGCGACCTTCAAGCAGGGTCTCCAGTTCTTCGACTTCGGCTCGCAGAACTGGGGCTACGCCGACGTCCTCGGCAACATCGCCTACTTCTCTAGCGGCGAGTTCCCGATCCGCGAGGATCTTGCCGCCGGCGTGCTGCACGGCAACCCGCCGTATCTCGTCCGTGACGGCACCGGCGGCAACGAATGGAAGGCGCTCGCCGGCCCGCAGCCGGCGGATCAGGCGGTTCCCTACGAGGTGGTGCCGTTCGCCGAGATGCCGCAGATCGAAAACCCGCCGGCGCACTGGTGGGTGAACGCCAACAACGACCCGATCGGCAACACCGCCGACAACGACGCTCTGAACGAAGCGCTCGCCGGCACCGGACCGTACCTGAGTCCCGGCTACGACGAGTTTCGCGCCGCCCGCATCACCGAGCTGATCAAGAGCGAGCTGAACCTGATCCCGACGCCTCCGGGCACGCCCCCGGGCGACGGCGTCATCTCGATGGCCGACATGGAGCGCATGCAGGCCGACGTGAATCAGCTGGAAGGCAAGCGGCTCGCCCCGTATTTCGTCGGCGCCGTCGACCGCGCCGGCCTCGGAGGCGCGCCGCCCGCGCTCTCGAGCCTCTTGAACGCCAAGATCCTCGACGCCCGCGCCCGGCTCGCGAGCTGGACCTACAATACCCCCGCCGGCTTCGACACGCCCGGCGATCCCGGCGCGCCGACGCCGCAGGAACTCGTCGACAGCGTCGCGACGACCATCTACAACGTCGCCGTCGGCCGCCTCATGGCGCGCACGTTCGACGCCCAGCTAGCGGCCGCCGGCATCGGCTACCGCCAGGGCGTGACCGAAGGCCTGCGCGGTCTAATCCGGCTGCTGACGCGGGTGCCGTTCACCGGCGTCGGTGCCTCGGGCATCGACTTCTTCGACGACCCGAGCGTCACTCTCTCTGCCGAAGAGGAGCGCGACATCATCCTCGTGAAGAGCCTCCAGGATGCCCTCGACTTGCTCTCGGGTGCCGGCTTCGCTCCCGCTTTCGCCAACTCGACGAACGTCGACGACTACCTCTGGGGCAAGGTCCACTACGTCATCTTCAACAGCTTCATCGACGGCGACATGAACGGCACGCTGATCGGCGGCGGCGGGGCGTACAGCATTCCGCCGCAGCCGGCGAGCGGCTTTCCGCCGGGGATGCCGGCGGACGGCGCCCGCTTCACGGTCGACGTCGCCAACTACGGGCTGCGGCCGACCTCGGCGACGAGCTTGCAGTTCGGCAGCGGCGCCAATCGTCGTAGCGTCGTCGAGATGGCGAGCGGCGCGATCGTCGCCAAGAACGTCATCCCGGGCGGCGAGAGCGGCGTCGTCGGCAAGCCGCACTACGGAGATCAGGTGAATCTCTGGCTCGGCAACGGCTACCACGACACGTACTTGTACACCGCGGACGTAGTGGCGAACGCGGCGGCGCGCGAGGCCTACCCGTCGTTCCCGGGCTGCACCGAGGCGGCGCCGGGGCGGTGCGCGCCGGGAGGCGGCAGTCCCGTGACCGACTGCGCTACCGAGTTCTTCGTAGATGCACCGGCGGATGCCAAGGCGCTGAAGCAGAACAGCTTCGTCATCAACGACGGCGGCGGCTCCGACTTCGACGGGGCGACCAACGGCGCCTGCGTGGCGCACGTCATGATCTGCTTGAACAACAACGATCCGCGCCTCCAGGCCAGCGGCTGCTTCCCGAACGACGTGAAGAGCGTGACCATCAAGAGCCCGAGGCCTGATAGCAGGAAGCCGGTCGACGCCAAGATCGGTCGCGATCTGAGCGCGCTATTGCGCTCGCTGGGGCCGAACCTGGTGCTCGGAAACCACGTCAACACCATTCAGTATCAGACTGCTCTCGCGACCCCGGACCGCTGCGTGACCGCCTACCTGTCGATACCGCTCCGCAATGGCAAGCTCACCCGCAAGGTCGTCCGCCTGCGCACCGAGGACAGCGCCGGCAAGGCGGACGTCGATTCGTTGAAGATCGCCTGTCGTCCGTGACCGCAAGGTCGGGCCGGGCGGGCGCGGCGGGCGCGCTCGGCCCGGCCTCGGGCCAGGATCAGAGGAAGTTCAGGTAGCGCAGCTCGAAGCGGTAGTACTTGAAGGAGCCGTCGCTGAACGTGACCTCCACCCGGGCGAGGTTGGAGCCGTCGTAGTAGACGCGGGCGCGGCGGATGCCCGGCATCTCGGAGTCGGCGTCGAATTCGTAGGATATCGAGCCGCCGAGAGGGAAGGGGCCGGTGCCGACCTGGAGATTGCTCACCACCAGCAGGAAGTCGGCGGTGTCGAAGCGCGCGAAGGCGGCGCTGCCGTCGAGTCGGCCGCTGTACTTGACGCCGCCCTCGACGCTGACGCCGAGGAGCCCCGTGCCGTTGGTGCCCTCGAATGCCAGCGTGTCGTCGTTGCGGGCGTCGGCGATCTCGATCGATAAGACCGGATCGTCGCCGGAGTTCTCGGCGTCGCCGTTGATGACGGCGTTGTCGAAGTAGCAGTCGGAGAAGGCACCGTCCTGCTGGCCGTCGAAATACGACACCTCGTAGAGGCCGTCCTCGCCGTTCTGGCACTCGAAGGAATTGTCTACGGTCTCGGACCGGCGCAGTACGATGGTCGGGAGCACCGCGGACACGAGCGGCTCGCCGAAGCGCAGGAGGTAGGCGAGCTGCGAGTCGATCTTGCCGTCGTGAGGAATGCAGTTCTCGGTGATCGCGAGCCCGGCGGCCTTGCGCAGCACCACCACCCCGTCGGTGACCGTGACGGCGCCGCTGACGTCGATGTCGCAGATGGCGTCGGTGCAATCGCTCGTGAGCCCGGCGGCGGCGCGCAGCACCTGGACGCCGTCGGTGACCGAGACGACGCCGTTGGCGTCGACATCACCGCATACCTTGAAGATCTGGGCGTCGGCGAGGTGCGGGAGCGAAGCCAGGGCGACGGTCAAGATCACGAGGCGGATCGCGGCCGGCGGCGAGGGGCGATGGGTCTTCCGGGCCATCGCGAGAAGATCCCCCGAGCCCGCGCGCCTAGTCAAGACGGAGAGTGGGCGGAGAGATCGCCGCACCCGGGTTGCAGCACCTCTGATGCTTTGGCATGTCCGGAGTCGATGCCGCACGCGATGCGAGCACGCGACTAACAAGGAGGGAGCCATGGCAATCAAAGAAGGCGATCCGATTCCGGACGTGAAGCTCACGGAAATGGTCGGTGGCAAGCCGTCGCCGGTATCGTTGGCAGAGCTCTCGCGCGGCAAGCGCGTGGTGGTGTTCGCGGTTCCCGGCGCGTTCACTCCCACCTGTTCGATCAAGCACCTTCCGGGATACGTGGAGCAGGAGAAGGCGCTGCGCGCCAAGGGTGTCGACGAGATCGCCTGTATTTCGGTGAACGACGCCTTCGTGATGGATGCGTGGGGCAAGAGCAGCAACGCGGGGGGTAAAGTGCGTATGCTCGCCGACGGCAACGGCGAGTTCACGCGCGCGGTCGGCCTCACGCTCGACGGCTCGGGCCTGGGTCTCGGACAGCGCTCGCAGCGCTATGCGATGATCGTACGCGACGGCAGAGTCGAGAAGCTCCTCGTCGAGCCCGACACGGGCGTGAGCGTCTCGGGCGCGGACTCCATCCTCGCCAAGCTGTAGGCGGCGTACCCACGAGGGAGCCTCGCGGTGCGGGATTCCCTCGTGGGCAACGGCTGCGCGCAGGGGTGCGCGCTCGCGTTCATGGCGCCGCTCTGCCGGCACGCCGGCGTCACTTGCGAACGACGCCCGCGAGTCCGCCCGAGACGAGGGCGGCGACGTTGGCGAGGATGCGCGGCAGCGCCAGGCCGCCCGGCGAAGCCAGGTAGCGCGGCTCCCACACCGGGTCGTACTTGAGCTTGTACTGACGGACCCCCTGGAAGTTGTAGAAGTGCTCACCCTGCCGGAAGAGGAAGGCGCCGGCGCGGCTCCATAGCGGCGCCAGCGCCCGCACATCGAAGCCCGAGAAGGGCGCCATGCCGAGGCTGAACCAGCGATAGCCGGCATCGCGCCCCCACAGCATGAGCTCGAGGAAGAGGTAGTCCATGACTCCCGGCGGCGCCGCCGCGGGCTCGTAGCGCATGAGATCTACGGAGAGCTCCTCCTGGGCGCCGCCGAGGAGCACGTTCGCGAAAGCGATGATGCGTTCCTCGCGGAGCACGACGGCGACGGGGCCGCGCGCCAGATAGGTGGGCGAGAAGAAGCCGAGCGAGAAGCCTTTTTCTCGTGTGCTCTTCTCGCCGAGCCAGGCGTCGGAGACGCGCTGCAGGTCGGGGAGGATCGCGGGCACTTGCTCCTTGGGGAGCACCGCGAACGTGGCACCGTCGCGCTCGGCGCGACGGTGCGTCTGGCGGAGGTTCTTGCGCGCGCTACCGTCGAGGCTGAACGCCGAGAGCGGCACCCGCGCTTCCTCGCCGAGCTTCAAGAGGCTCAAGCCGAGATCCAGGTAGAGCGGCAGGTTCTCCGAGCCGACCTCGTAGAAGACCGTCCAGCCGGCGTGGGCGTCGCTGAGCTCGTGGAATCGCCATGCTAGCTCGCGGGCGTCGTCGGGCGGCGCCACGGGATCGCCGAGGGCGATCCAGCTCCGCCCCTCGACGCCGTACATGATGAAGCCGCGCGGGATGCCGTGCGCATCGTCGCGGAAGAGCAGGGTCTTGTCGCCGAGGAGCGCCAGGTGCGCGTAGGTGCGGGGCGTGGCGGCGATCACCGTCGCGGCACGGTCGAGGTCGGCGGGCGTCGGCACCGGGGGCCGCGGCGGCGCCGGCCGCAGGAGCCGCGCCAGGCCGATCGCGATCAGCACCACGGAGGCGGCGGCCGTTGCCCGCAGCGCCCGGGGCGTGTTGCTGGTGAAGTCGAACTGCCACCAGAGCTGGTTCGAGTAGTCGACGTGGCGATGCGAGAGCAGCAGGAGCCAGATCGATCCGATCACGACGAGGGCGATCGCGACGCTCCAACCGGTGGTGAACGACTCGTCGAGGAGCGACGCGCGGCGATAGAAATGCCGGTGGCAAGGCAGGAGCGCCGCCAGCATCACCGTGAGGATCAGCGCCTCCTCGTAGTCGAAGCCCTTCAGCAGCGAGAACACGATGCCGGCTGCGAGGAGGGCGACGGTGCCGAGGTAGGCGGCGTCGAGCCGGTGCTGCAGGCCGCGCGCCAGCAACAGCAGGCCGACGCCGGTCAGGCTGCCGAAGAAATGCGAGGTTTCCAGCACGGGGAGCGGGAGGAAGCTCTGCAGCCAGCCGAGGCGACCGTGGACCGCCGGCGTCGCGCCCGAGGCGAGGAGGATGACGCCGCCGAGGAACGTCGTCACGGCGAGCGCCTGCGGGATGATCTCGGGGACGATGCGGCCGAAGAGGCTGCCGACCCGCCGCACCACCGTGCGCTGCCAGAGCTCGTGGGCTCCGAGCAGCGTGCCGGCGGCGAGCAGGGGGACGAGATAGTAGATGACCCTATAGGCGACCAGGGATCCGAGCACCGTCGAGCCCGGGAGCTGCGGCGCCAAGCCGACCAGGATGACGGTCTCGAAGACGCCGAGCCCGCCCGGAAGATGGCTCGCGAGCCCCGCGACCTGTGCCAGCAGGAACGTCGCCAGGAAGGCCGCGAAGCCGAGCGTCGGCGCCGGCGGCAGCAGCACGTAGAGCACGGTCGCGGCGAGTGCCCAGTCGAGCGTCGAGAGCCCGAGTTGCACGAGGGTGAGGTCGAGCTGCGGGATGCGGAGCTCGAATGAGCGGATGCGTAGCGGCGCCCGGCGGACCGCGCTCCAGCCGACGTAGGCGGCGACGATCGCGATGCACGCGGCTCCGATCGCCGGCTCCGCTCCGGGCGCGAAGATGCGGGCCGAGAGCGCCGCACCCGGCTCGGAGAGGAGCGCTACGCCGGTCAAGAGAAGGAAGCCGAGCCAGAAGGTGATGCCGTTGAAGGCGACGATGGTCGCGATCTCCCCGGCCTGCAGCCCCCAGCTCGAATACAGACGATAACGGATCGCGCCGCCGCCGAGAAAGGACGCGCCGACGTTGTGGCTGAAGGCGTAGCCGATGAACGACGCGAGGGCGATCTGTCGGTAGCGCAGGGCGAGGGCGAGATAACGGCACGCCAGCGCGTCGTAGCCGGTCAGGAGCAGGTAGCTTGCGGCGGTACACGCAAGACCGAGCCCGAGACGCGGCCGCGGCAGGCCGCGCAGCGCTCCCATTACCTCTTTATAGGAGTAGGCGCGCAGCTCATGGTGGAGGATCCAGAGGGCGGCTCCGAAGAGCGCGACGCCGAAGCCAGACGCCAGCCAGGGTCGATAGGATTCGAGCCGGTCGCGCAGCGATGCCCCCGCAGCGGACGACGCTTCGACGTCGGGCTCGGACGAGGACATGTGCGCTCCATGGCCGCTCGCTCCGAGATCGTCAAGTCGCGGGCGCTTCGCTGCGGGCATTGATGGTCCGCATCGGCTATGAAGCGGTGTGTTCGCGCGCCTCGACTGGAACCTGGTGGTCACGGCACACGGCGGCCGCCGGCACGATCTGGTGCGCGCTCTGCGTCCCATCGTGACGCTGCGCCGCACCGGTTACGCCGAAGTTCTCGTCGGCGGCGTCGCCGACATCGACGCCGGTCTGGCTGCGATCGCGGAACGAGCGGCGGCCGACCCGGTTCTCGCCAGCGAGGCGCTGGCGCGGGTCGTGCCCGTGGAGCGCACCCTCAGGCGCGCGGCCGATATCGAAGTGCAGCTCGGCGCCGAGATGGCGGCGTTCGCCGAGCGACTGGCCGGACGCTCCTTCCACGTCCGCGTCGAACGCCGCGGCCATCGCGGTGTCCTCGCCTCCGACAGCCTCGAGCGCTTTCTCGGCGGCGCCATCACCGCAGAGCTGGAAGCCCGTGGCGCCGTTGCCACGGTGACCTTCGCTGACCCCGACCTGATCGTCGCCGTCGAGATCATCGGCGACGCCATCGGCCTCGGCCTGGTCACCCGCGCGCAGCGCCGCCATTGCTTCGTGCGACTCTAGTCCGGGCAGGGCTCCGGGGACCGAGCTCCCGCGGACGCTAGAGGTCGGTGGGAGGGAGCGGCGGGGCATCGACTGGTCGGGAGCGATCCGCTTCCCGAACACCCCGCGGATGCTACAGGTCGATGGGGGGGAGAGGCGGCGGCAGCAGCGGCGCCGGATCCGGCTGTGGCGGCGCTACCGGCGCCCCGGCCGTCAACGTCGCCGGCGTCGTTCCGGCCGCCGTCGCCTTGGCGGTGCTCTTCTGTCCCCGTCCCCGCCGATTCCGACCGCGCTCGCGCCGTAGCAGGCGCTCGCGCTCGCGGCGGCGCCGGCGCGGCGGCCGCACGACGGGCTCGTAGAAGCTCGCCGGCCGCTTGGCGACGCCGCGGCAGGCGTCACAGAGTCCGCACGGCCGCCCGTTCGACTCGCCGAAGTAGCGGCGCAGCGTGACCGCGCGGCAGCCCGGCGCGTGTACGTACTCGGCGACGGAGTCGAGGCGGCGGCCGTCTTGCGTGCGCAGGGTCGCGAACTGCCCCGCCAGGTGCCGCGACTCTTCTGCGATCGTCTCCGGCCGCAGCACCTCGATCGTGCCGTCGTGCAAGCGCACGAGCTCGGCTTCCTCGAGGATCGCGAGCAACGCTTGCGCGATGCGCGGGCCGAGTCCCGCCGACATCGACAGCGCTTCGAGCGTCGGGGTGCGCTTCTCGCCGCCCCAGGCCGCGAGCGCCTCCCCGATCTTGTAGAGCTGATCCGGGCGGACGCGGCTCTTGCCGAGGAGGAGCTCGTGGATGGCGCGGTCGGCCGGGTCGTAGAGGAGGATGCAGTCCGAGCGCCGGCCGTCGCGGCCGGCACGTCCGGCTTCCTGCACGTACTGCTCCAGCGACGCCGGCGCCTGGTAATGGATGATGTAGCGGATGTCGGGCTTGTCGATGCCGAGCCCGAAGGCGCTGGTCGCGACCATCACCGTCCGCCGGCCCGACTTCATGTACATCTCCTGCTCGTGCTGCCGCTCCGCCGCGGTCATCTTGCCGTGGTAGCGGTGCGCCGGGATGTCGAGCTGGCGCATCACCAGGTAGACGCTGTCGACTTCGCGGGTCGTGGTGCAGTAGACGATGCCGGGCCGGTGCAGGCGGCGCACGAAGCGGATGAGGGCGCGCGAGCGCATGTCGCCCTGGCACTCCAGCACCTGGAAGGCGAGGTTCGAGCGATGCGGCGAGCTCGAAACGACGACCGGGTCGACGAGGCCGAGGAAGCGGCTGATGTCGTCGCGCACTTTTTCGGTCGCGGTCGCCGTGAGCGCCATGATCGGAGGCCGCCCGAGCGCGCGCAGGTGTTCGCCGATGCGGAGGTAGGCGGGGCGGAAGTCATGACCCCACTCCGAGATGCAGTGCGCTTCGTCGACGGCGGCGAGGCCGATGCCGGTCTTCGAGAGCGCTTCGAGGAGCTCGGGGGAGCCGAGCGTCTCGGGCGTCGTCATGAGGAGGATGGGTCCGCCCGCTTCGAGGCGTTCGAAGGCGGCCTTGCGAGCCTTGCCGCGAATCGTGCCGTCGAGGCGTACGACCGGTACGTCGAGCTTCTGCAGCTTGGTGTGCTGGTCTTCGAGGAGCGCGAGCAGCGGCGAGCAGAGCACTACCGGCTTCCGCAGCGTCATCGACGGAATCTGGTAGCACGCCGACTTGCCGAAGCCGGTCGGCAGCACCACCAGCACGTCGCGTCCCGCCGTAGCCTCGGCGATTATCCGTTGCTGCTCGGGATAGAGGCGATGGAGGCCGAGGCGGCGCGCCGCGACCTCGACGGCACTCGACGGTGCACCGTGGCCAGGCTGTCCGCGGCGCTTGCGGCGGCGGCGCCGTCGCCGACCGGCACCGGGCTGCTGTCCGTCGTGCGTTCCTGTCGGCGGCAGGCCCGCGCTCCCACCGTGCGCCGCGGGCGGCACGCCCTCGGCGGGGCTCTCATGGACCGGCGTCCCGTCGTTGGCCGCTGCGGCGGTGGTCGTCGCGGCGCGCCGCTCCTCTGGCCGGATACCGTTATGGCGACGGCCGCCGCGGCGGCCGCGACGCCGGAAGCCCGGAGGCCGTTGCCCCGCGTCCGTGGGTCTGGCGTTCGTATCGACGGCGGCCGGGGTGTCGACGCTCGGCGTGCCGGCGGCGATCGGTGCGGCCGCCGCGGCCGGCACCGGGTCGGACGCATCCGCAGCGCTCACGACAGCGGGTACGTCGGGTGCGCCGGCCGCTGTTTCGGCGAGCGGCATTCCCTCGAGGTCGCCGGAACGGCGCCTCGTCGGTCGGCGGTATCTAGGCGAGGCCGATCTCCTTGCAGAGGTAGACGTCCTGAATAGTGTTCAGGATCTCCACTCCCTGCTTCATGGGCTTCTGGAAGGCCTTGCGGCCCGAGATGAGCCCGGTGCCGCCGGCGCGCTTGTTGACGACGGCGGTGAAGGCGGCGTCGGCGAGATCGTTCTGGCCCGAGGCGCCGCCAGAGTTGATGAGACTGCTCCGACCCATGTAGCAGTTCACGACCTGATAGCGGCAGAGATCGATCGGATGATCGCTCGTGAGCTGCGAGTAGACCTTGTCGCTGGTCTTCCCGAAGTTGAGCGCCTTGAAGCCGCCGTTGTTGGTCGGCAGCTTCTGCTTGATGATGTCGGCCTGGATCGTCGTGCCGATGTGGTTGGCCTGACCGGTGAGGTCGGCGGCTTCGTGGTAGTCGGCCTCCTTGGTCTTGAAGGCGCTGTTGCGCAGGTAGCACCAGAGCACGGTGAACATGCCGAGCTCGTGGGCGCGTTCGAAGGCGCGGGCGACCTCCTGCAGCTGGCGGCTGCCGCCGTCGGAGCCGAAGTAGATGGTCGCGCCGACGCCGACGCAGCCCATGTCGAAGGCCTGCTGCATGCTCGCGAAGAGGATCTGGTCGAACCGGTTCGGATAGGTCAGCATCTCGCTGTGGTTGAACTTGAGGATGAAGGGCACGCGGTGCGCGTAGCGCTTGGCCACCGCGCCGAGCACGCCGAGCGTGCTCGCGACCGCATTGCAGCCGCCCTCGATCGCGAGCTCGACGATGCTCTTGGGATCGAAGTAGATCGGGTTCGGCGCGAAGCTGGCGCCGCCGGAGTGCTCGATGCCTTGGTCCACGGGGAGGATCGAGAGGTAGCCCGTGTTCGCGAGCCGGCCGTGGCCGAACATGCTCTGGAGGTTGCGCAGGACCGTCGGCTTGCGGTCCGAATCGATCAGGACGCGATCGAGGAAGTCGGGCCCGGGAGCGTACAGCATCTCCTTCGGAACCGTGGTGCAGGTGTGCTGCAGCAATGAATCGCCGTTCTTACCGAGCAGCTCCTGGATCTTCCCGAGCATCAGCATTCTCCTCCGTCTTTCGAGGTGTCGGTCCGCCCTCCGGCGATCTGCACGCCTGTGGCCGGGCTCCCTGCAAATGTTCTCACCGGTGGCTGGTGGGCTCCCACCAAGTCGCTGCCGGGGCGGCGATCGCCGTGGCGGACACCCGGGGGGGCGGCCGGCACGACGCCATGCACGCCTGCCCCATCTAGCACTGTCGATCGCGGCCCGCTAGCCCGGATTGCGGATTTTCCGCCCCCGGGACGATTCCGCAGGCCCGGGGAGCCGGGAGCGCTCGCGCGCTTCGTAGAGCGCTGCGCCCGCGCGCAGGCGCGCCGCCACTTCGTCGCGCAGCGCCGCCGGCTTCACGACCTCGACCCACGGGGCCTGGGAGAGGATCCAGCTCGAGAGCTCGGTGGTGCCGCGAACCTTCATCGTGAGCAGCGTCGCGCCGTCGGCGCGGGTGGTGAAGCGCTGGGTCGGGTGCAGCCGGCGCGACGCCAGGAAGGCCGCGGTCTCCTTCCCCCGCAGCAGCAGCTCTACCGTGGTCTCCGGGCCGGCGATGATCCCGAACATGCCCTCGGTGTACTTCTCGGGGCTGTAGCCGGCCGGATAATCGAAGCGGTAGGGAAGCTTGGTTACGCTGCGGATGCGCTCGACCGCGAGCCAGATGTTCTTCCGGTAGCGGTGGCTGTAGCCGATGAGGTAGAGGCCGCCCCGGTAGTGTACGAGCGTGTAGGGATCGAAGTCGTGCACTTTCCCTTCGCCGACGAGCCCCTGGTAGTCGACCCGCATGCGGTGCTGGTCGATGAGGCAGCGCACGACGAGGTCGAGCTGCTCGTCGTGGCTGCGATAGTCCTTGGCCGCGAACGGCACCGCGTAGAACTTCTTGCCGAGGTTCACGAGGCGAGTGCGCTGTCGTGGCGGCAGGCCGCGGTGGAGCCGCTCCCAGAGCCCGGCGACACCGTCCTTGAGGACGGTGCCCTCGAGGAAGGTGAGGACCGTTTGCGTGAAATAGAAGAAGACGGCCTCGAAGACGCCGGCGTCGGGAGCTGGGCCGGCGTCGACGAGCTTGAGTGCGCGCTCGCCGCCCTGGCCGACGACCTCGATCATCGGCTTCCCGGAGGCGTCGACGAGCTCGTTCCTGCACACCGCGAGATAGCGCAACAGCGTGCGCTCGGAGATGCCGAGCTCGGCGGTTATCGCCGCGAGCGGCCAGCCGTGCGGACGCGACACCAGGCCGATGACGATGCGCGCGAGGCGGCCGGCGGCGCCGTAGGTCGGCAGGCGCGAGCGCGCTGGCGCCATCGTCAGCGTCCGAGGTGGGTCGTGAACCACTCTGCCGCGGCGCCGGCGGCGGCGGCGAAGCTCGGCGGTTCGTAGGGATCGAAGTGCCCGACCGGGAGGACGACGAGGCGCTTCGGCTCGCCGGCGCGGGCGAACGCCTCGCGCACCAGATCGATGGGGCAGAGCAGATCGTGCTCGGCGGCGACGATCGCGACCGGCGTCGGCGCGATGCGATCGATCCAGCGCAGCGGCGAGTACTCGAGCAGGCGCTCCCAGGAGCGCATCGTGACCTCGTTGCGGAAGGTGGGTGCGTCGGCGCCGAGCTTCTCGAACCACTCGGCGGCGTCGGGGGTTCCGAGGACGGCGTCGGGCGCGCCGACGACCGGCAGCAGCGCCGGCGCGGCGCCCGCGAAGATGCGCTCCCGCTCCTCGATCTGCTGCGCTACCAGCGCGTCGCGCAGCTCCGGCCCGGCCCCGCGCGTCACCGCCTCCCAGGCGTCGATCAGGGGCACCTGGGCGACGACGGCGCGGACGCGGCGGTCCCAGGCGCCGACCATCAGGGCGTGGCCGCCGCTGTAGCTCGAGCCCCAGACGCCGATGCGCTGCGGATCGATCTCGGGCCGCGTGCGCGCGAAGCTGATGGCGTTGCGATAGTCGCGCACCTGGGCGTAGGGGTCGAGATCCTGGCGCGGCTCACCGTCGCTGGCGCCGAGGCCGCGATAGTCGAAGACGACGCTCGCGAGGCCGGCGGCTGCGAACGCCGCCGCGAAGCGGTCGAGCCGCATCTCCTTCACGCCGGCAAAGCCGTGCGCCATGACCACCGCGGGGAGGCGGGCATCCCGGCTGCGATCGTCAGGGAGGTAGAGCCAGCCGCGGCAGACGGTGCCGTCGCTCGAGAACGAGATGTCGCTGCGCATCCTGCGCGCATACGCCGTCGGCATGCGACTCTCAAGCGCCTGCGCGCTTGCGGCCTGGGCATATTCTTCCTAGGGAGCGGGCATGCGCTGGCTCTCGGCGGTCTCGACGGCGACGCCGCTCGCTGCGGCCGTGGACGAGGCCGCCGCCGCGATCGCGGCCGGACTCGGCGGTGTGCCGCCGGACCTCGTCGTCGCCTTCGTCTCGGAGTCGCATCAGCGCGAGTACGAGCGCCTGCCGGCGCTAGTGCGCGCCTCCCTGGCGCCGCGCTCCGTGCTCGGCTGCTCGGCGGGCGGAGTGATCGGCGGCGGTCGCGAGGTCGAGCGCCGAGCGGCGGTCTCCTTGACGGCGGCCGTGCTGCCCGAAGTCGAAGTGCGTCCGTTCCACCTCGAGAGCGATGCCCAGCCGGCCCGCAGCGGGCCCGCCGGCGCCTGGGAGGCGGCAACGGGCGTGGCGACGTCACGCTGCCCGGCCTTCGTCCTCCTCCCCGACCCCTTCACGTTCGACGCCGAGACCCTGGTAGCCGGGCTCGATCGGGCCTATCCCGAGAGCGCCAAGATCGGCGGTCTGGCGAGCGGCGGCCGCGAACCGGGAGCGAACGCGCTCTACCTCGGAGACACGGTCTATCGCTCGGGCGCGGTGGGCGTAGCGCTCGCCGGCAACGTCGAGCTCGACACGGTCGTCGCCCAGGGCTGCCGTCCTGTCGGCGAGCCGATGTTCGTCACCCGCGCCGATCAGAACATCCTCTACGGCCTCGACGGCAAGCCTGCTCTCGCCGTCCTGCAGCAACTCGTCGCCGTGGCCGAGAAGCGCGATCGCCAGCTCTTCGCGGGCTCGCTCTTCCTCGGCGTGGTGATGCAGGAGCAGGAGGCGTACCGGCAGGGCGACTTCCTCGTACGCAACCTCCTCGGCATCGACGGCAAGTCGGGAGCGATCGCCGTCGGTGCGGCGCTGCGGACGGGCATGGTAGTCCAGTTCCACCTGCGCGATGCGACGACGTCGGCGCAGGACCTCGACGCCGTGCTGGTGCGTTACGGAGAGCAGCACCGCGAGCCGCCGGCCGGATCGCTCCTCTTCTCGTGCCTCGGTCGCGGGGAGCACTTGTACGGGGTGCCGGAGCACGACACGCGGATGTTCCAACGCCATCTCGGGCCCGTGCCGCTCGGCGGGTTCTTCTGCAACGGCGAGATCGGACCGGTGCACGGGCGCACCTTCCTGCACGGGTACACGAGTGCCTTCGGCATCTTTCGGAGCCGGACCTGACCGTGCCCGTGCGCGCGGCAGGCGCGGGTCCCCGCAGGCCTCACTCGTGCGGTCGATGGGGCTCGCGCCGACGATCCACGAACTCCCGGACCGAAGGTCGCTGCCACTGTGCCGCTGCGTACTCGGCGATGCGCGCCGGTACGGCGTGCCCGTTCGCCAGCAGCCGGTGGAGCATGAAGGTCAGGTCGGCGTCGGCGATCGACCAGGTGCCGAAGAGGTGCGGGCTCGTCGCCGGCACGATCGCCGCGGCGACGCGGAGGAGGTCGGCGGCGGCCGCCTCGCCCGCCGGCGAGAGCGGCGCCGTCGCCCGCTCGTAGAACATCGTCGTCGTCGGCCGCTCGCTGCGGAGCGCCGCCAGGTCGCTGCGGATCCAGGCCATCACCTGCCGCGCCCGGGCGCGCGCGAACGGTTCCATGGGCAGCACGGCCGGGTGGGCCGGCGGCGGGAAGACCTCCTCCAGATACTCGATGATCGCCGTCGACTCGGCGAGCCAGAAGTCGCCGTGGGCGAGCGCCGGCACCTTGCCGGTGAGCGTGCGGTCCAGGAACGGCGGCCGGCGATGCGCGCCGCCCGCCAGATCCACGAGCTCGACGCTGAAGGAGAGTCGCTTCTCGCGCAGCGCGACGAAGCACGAGAAAACGTAGGGGCTGGTCCAGAAGGGCTCGCCGTAGAGCACGAGAGGCGCGGTGGACATGCGCGCTTCCGTAGCACGAGCCGGGGGTTCGCTTCGAGCACCGGGTGCTCGCGGCCTTGCGGAAGGTCGCTCGGCAGTCCTGGGTAACGAGCCCGAGGTGCGCGACGAGCACCGGGTGCTCTGGCGACCTCCTCCGGTACGGGCGGCGGCAGCACCGCCGCCGGCTCGCGAGCCTCTCGACGCCCGTCGTCGCTGCCCATGCGCCTGCGGTGCGGGCGGCCTCAACACCGCTGCCGCCGGCAGCATTGAAATCGCCGCTGCGGTGCGACACGCTCGGTGCAGCTACGGTGCGTGGGACATCGATGATCGAGCGGCCGGAGGCGGCGGACGAGGCGTCGATACGTGCGCCCGGGCCGGCGTCTCGCCGCCGGCCCGGGCGCCGACCGGAGGGCCTGTGAGGAGGCCGCGCGGTCGGCTGCTCGGGGTCGTGCTGCTGCTGGGCGCGGCGTGCCGACCGTCGGTGGCGGGCGCACCGGGGGCGTCCGCGTGGGCGGCGGGGCCGCCGCCGCGGCCGAGCGTCGGTTGTCGGCCCGGCGCCGCGGCGGCGCTCGTCGGCGCCGCGCGCACGGTGACGGTGGGCGGCGAGGTGCGCCGCTACATCGTCGATGCCGCTGCCGGCTCGGCCGAGCGACCGCTCCCGGTAGTGCTCGCCCTGCACGGATTTCGAGGCTCCGCCGCGGGGTTCAGGGCGCGAGACGGATTGGTTCCCGGAGCGACGCGGGGCGACTACATAGCCGTCCATGCCGACGGCCGCGATGACGTCCAGCTCCTCGGCGGCGTCGGACGTGGGTGGGATCTGGCACCCGGCGATGCGCGCGACACCCCGTTCGTGGCGGCGCTCCTCGACGCGCTCGAGCGGGAGCGCTGCGTCGATCGGCGGCGCATCTACGCGACCGGGTTCTCCAACGGCGGCTTCTTCGCCAACCTCCTCGCCTGCACGCTCGGCGACCGCCTGGCGGCGGCGGCAGCGGTAGCCGGCGCGCGCCCGCTCGACGGTTGCGTGCCGCCGGGGCCGATACCGATGCTCTTCTTCCACGGCCTCGCCGATCCGGTGGTGTCGCCGCGCCTCACCGCCGGCGCCGCCGCATGGTGGCGCCGCATCGACGGCTGCAGGGGCGATGCCGGCGCCGGCAGCGAGGCGGGGTGCAGTGCAGCGGTCGGATGCACCGCGGAGGTCGTCGTCTGCATCGGACCACAGGGCCACGCGTGGCCAGCCGACGCGACCGCGCGCATCCTCGGATTCTTCCGCGCTCAGGCGCGGCCGGACTAGCTCGGCGGCAGCCCGTCGGCAGCCGCTGTCCCGCAGCCTGGCGGCCGCGGAGCACTGTAGCTAGGCTCGCACGACCTAGGAGGAGCAGCGAATGAGCCACTTCTTCGCCTATCTCGCCCGCATGCGCTTCGTGAAGCGCTGGGGCCTCATGCGCAACACCCATGTCGAGAACCTCCAGGAGCACAGCCTCCAGGTCGCGATGCTGGCGCACGCGCTCGCCGTCATCCGCAACTCGCGCTTCGGCGGCTCCGTCCGTCCCGAGCGCGCCGCGACGCTCGCCCTCTACCACGATGCCGCCGAAGTCATCACCGGCGACATCGTGGCGCCGGTCAAGCATTTCACTCCCGAGATCGGCGCCGCGCATCGCCTGATAGAGGGCATCGCCAACGAGCGGCTGCGGAGCATGCTCCCGGCCGAGCTGGCGCCGACCTTCACGGCGCTGCTCTTCCCCGAGGCTGCCGATGCGGAGGAGTGGCAGATCGTGAAGGCGGCCGACAAGCTCACGGCCTATCTGAAGTGCCTGGAGGAGCTGCGCGCCGGGAACGACGACTTCCGGAAGGCCGCGCAGGTCCTCGAGCGCGACGTGCGGGCCCTCACGGCGCCCGAGGTGCGCTACTTCCTCGACACCTTCACGCCGAGCTTCTCGATGAGCCTCGACGAGCTGAACCAATAGCTGCGCCCGGCGCGACGCGGCATCAGTATCCGAGAACGGCGTGCAGCACGGCGAGCAGGATGCCGATGAGGCCGCCGATCACGGCGCCGTTCAAGCGGATGTACTGGAGGTCGGAGCCGACCCGGGCCTCGATGCGCTCGACCAGCTCGGCGTCCTTCAGGTTGTCGAGATAGTCGCGCACGGTGCGGCCGATCTGGTGATGGTGGCGGCGGAGCAGGTCCTGGCTCATGGTCCGAACCCACTGGTCGAACCGGGCACGGCGCTCCGGATCGTCGAGCCAGTCGACGACCGCGGTGCGCAGGCGGCGGTCGACGAGGTCCGAGAGCGGGTTGGCGTCGTCGACGAGGTCGTCCTCGATCTGGCGACGGAGCTGCACCAGCGCGCTGCGCACCAGCGGGTCGGCCTCCATCGACTCGATGAGCGCGCGCCGGATCGCCTCGGCCTGGGCGAGGGCGCCGGCGTCGCCGGCGGTGATGCGGGCGCCGAAGCCGCCGATGGTGCGGAAGACCGCGCGCCGCAGCGGGTGCGCGGCCTCGACCGTGGCGGCGCGCAGCTCCGCCGCGGCGTAGCTGCAGATGGCCTCGACGAGCTTTCGCTGCACCAGGCGGCGGCGGAGCAGCAACGGCACGAGGCGCTTGCCGCCGGCGCGCAGCGTCGCGGCGGAGCGCTCGAGCCAGAAGCGCAGGTTCCGGGCGGTGCGGGGGCGGTCGGCGAGATTCGCGATCGAGACGGCGACGCTCGTGAAGGCGGCTTGCGCGCTCGCGCTCGCGTTGGCGGTCGTGAGCCAGCGGCCCACCGCTGCGATCGGCAGTCCGCCGAGCTCGCGGCGCAGCGCGCGTTCGGTGAAGGCGATGACCTCGGGCTCGGTGAGGAGCCGCGCCGCGCCCCGCAGCACGTCGCGCACGGGAGCGCCGAGGCGGGCCACGTGTTCGGGATCGCGCAGCCACTCGATGACCACCGCGCTCGGTGCGAAGGCTGCAAGCTTGGCGGCGATCACCTCGGGCGACAGCCACTCGTCCTCCACGGTGGCGACGATGCCGGCGATGAGCTTGCTGCGGCGCTCCACGATCAGCGCGGTGTGCGGAATGGGAATGCCGAGCGGATGGCGGAAGAGGGCGGTGACGGCGAACCAGTCGGCGATGCCGCCCACCATCGCGGCCTCGAATCCGGCGGCGAGGACGCGGAGCCAGAGCGGATCCGGATCGGGGCCGACGGCGAGCGCTACGCGGCAAGTCAGGGCGCCGGCCACCGCGGCAGCTAGCGACAAGGCGCCGACGGAGCTGCGGCGCGGCGGGGGCGCTGCGGGCGGAGCCGAATCGCCGGCGGGGGCGAGCGTCGCCGGATCGCGCTCGACCTGCATGCTCGGCTGCGGCGCGCCCGTCAATCGTTGCCGCGCGCGAGCTTACGGTCGCGTTTCGACGCGTACATGCGCTCGTCGGCGCGGTGGAGGAGCGCGGCCGGGGTGTCGCCGTCGAGCGGAAATGCCGCGGCCCCGAAGCTGGCGCCGAGCGTCGCGTGCAGGCCCTCCTCATCCAGGAAGGTGCGGGCCGCGAGCCGGGTCCCGAGGGCGTGGCAGCGGGCGTCGGCGGCGGCGCGGTCGGCGCCGGGGAAGAGGAGCGCGAACTCGTCGCCGCCGAAACGGCAGCCGATCTCGCCGGGTGCGAGCTCGTCGCCGAGCCAGCGGCCCACCGCGGCGAGAGCGGCGCTGCCGCAGACGTGGCCGTGGGTATCGACGAGATGCTTGAAGCGGTCCATGTCGAAGAACACGATCGCGAACGGCGCCCCGCCCGCGATCGCCGCGGCGACGGCGCCGAGGAAGTACTGCGAGTTCCTGAGCCCGGTGAGCGGGTCGTTCTTGGCGAGCTCGACGATCGCCTCATGAGTGCGCGCGTTGTGAATGGCGATCGCGGCGAAATCGGCATAGCTCTGCAGGACCTCGAGGTCGCCGTCGTCGAAGATCCGCTCGTGCAGGGCGTTGACGATCTCGAGGACGCCGATGCAGCGGGCCCGGACTCGCAGAGGCACTGCCACGACCGACCGCGTGCGGAAGCCGGAGAGGGCGTCCATGCGCGCCGAGAAGCGCGGATCGCGGGCGGCGTCGGGGATCAGGAGGGCTTCGTCGTGGGTCACCACCCACCCGGCGATGCCCTCGTCCGGCGCCAGGCGGCGCTCGAGGAGCTGCGGCCCGGCCTCGCCGCGCACCAGCGTGAACACCAGCTCGCCCGTGGCGTCGTCGCGAAGGAGGAGCGACCAGTGCGTCGGCCGCAGGAGCCGGTCGAGTCCGTCGAGGAGCTCGCGCAGCACGCTCTCGAGGTCGAGCGAAGAGTTCAGCAGGCTGGCGGCCCGCAAGACGATCCGGAAGTCTGGCCTCGCTACGCTCTCCACGCTGCCGTCTCGCGGTTGGGCTCATACGCGTCCTGTTCCCTCGGCTCAAGCCGGTCTGCCGGGTGCGATTTTTCGTTTGACCGAAGATTTGGCGTGTCCGCATAATCAGCGACCTTGCGTGCTCTAGAAAGAGTGAGCGGCGCGAATCTCCGCCGCGGGCCCCGACCGTCCGTGCGCCTCGCGCTCTTGCTGCTCGCGGCCGCTGCAGCGGCGGTAGCGGCGGCGCCGCCGCGCGCCTTCGCGGTCGCCAAGATCTGCGGCAGCGATGCCGTCGCGAACACGGCCAACGTGTTCTGCGCCACCGGCGTCTGCTCGCCGACGCTGGTGCGGATGACGACGCCGATCGAGGTGACGGCGGGCGGCTGCGAGTTCGATCTCGGAGGTCGCGCTCTCAGCATCGAGAAGACCTTCCAGATGACCGGACTCGGCTTCATCAAGGTGTTCAACGCCGGCGACATCACGCTCACCGCGACCGGCAAGCTCAAGGCGCGCGGTGACTTCGTGAAGCCGAGCGGCTACATCATCGGCGGCGGCCTGATCTCCCTGGTGAGCAGCGGCACGATCGACCTGAACGCCGGCAATCTCGATGTCAGCGGCGACTCGGCGGGATCGATGAGCCTCATCGCCCGCCAGGACGTCGTCATCCGCGGCAACTCCATCCTGAACGGCTCCGGCAACAGCTCGTACGCGGATCTCGGATCGCGCTACACCGACGGCGGCGAGCTCGAGGTGGTGGCCGAGACCGGCAGCATCACGATCAACGGCGACATCAGCGTGAAGGGCCTGAACGCGGGCGCCGGCGGTCTCGTCGACCTCACGGCCGGCACCAACATCACCATCACGCGGACGATCGACGTCAGCGGCGGCGGGAGCGACGGCGGCGAGTTCGACGCCGTCGCGGGCGACAACATCGTGATCACGAACGGCGGCATAAACGCCGATAGCACCGTCGGCGGCGGGTTCGGCGGGACGATCTCCCTCGACGCCGGCGAGGACTACCTCGGCGGCGTCGTCGCCGGCGGCGGCATCGACATCAACGCTGCTTCCCTGCTCCTGCGCGGCAGCGCCACCGATACCTACGGCGGCGACGGCGGCGAGCTCGACATGCTGGCGGCGGGCCGCGTCCGCCTCTTCGGGGCCGGTGTGGCGGTGCGCGCCGACGCCGCCACCAACTTCGACGGCTCCGGCGGCTCCATCTCGATCGACAGCGGCGACGCCGAGCCGAGCCGGCTGGGCGCGCTCGACGGAGACATCGAGATCGGCGGCGTCGTTTCGATGCGGAGCGGATTCACGGGCGGCAGCGGCGGCAGTCTGGACGTGAGCGCCGGCCGCGATGCGATGCTCACTGCCGCCGTCGACCTGAGCGGCACCGACATGGGCGGAGACGTCCTGATCGAGGCGGGGCGGGCGACCACGATCAACGGCGTGGTCACCACGCGGGCTACGAGCGCCGACGGCGAAGGCGGCTACGTCGACATCGCCGCCGGGCTTGCCTCGGACGAGGGTGCGGGCGGAAACCTAGCGATCCAGAAGAACATAGTGGCGACGAGCGGCACTAGCCACGGGAGTGGTCAGAGCATCTCGCTGCGCGGGTGCGGCCTCGCAGTCGCCGCCAACGTCAAGATCGACGGCAGCGGCGGTGTGAGCCCGTTGAACGGCATGCAGGGCGGCTCCGACATCGAGCTGGTATCGCGCCGCGCCATGCAGCTCGGCAGCGGCTCGCAGTATGTCTCGCCGCCGGGCGGCAGCGTCACGACGACGCGACTTCCGGGCGTCACCCCGGTGATCGGCTCCGGCGTCGTGTTCAATCCCGCGCGCATCGACAACCCGGTCGTGAGCGGCCCGTTCCCCGCCTGTCCGATCTGCGGCGACGGCATCCGCCAGGTCGGCGAGACGTGCGACAAGGGAGCGGGCGCCGATGGCGCCTGCTGCAACGCGACCTGCACCCAGTTCCTCTGCCCGACGGTGACGGCGACCCCGACCGTCGGCCCGACGCATACCCCGACTCCGAGCCGGACGGCGACCCCGCTCGGGACCAGGACCGCGACGCCTGTCCCGCCGACGAGCACGGCGGCGACGACCACCCCGCTCGCGACCCCGGTGCCGTCGGCTACCGCGACTCCGACGCGCACGGCGACGCCCACGGGCACCGCTACGGTCACCGTGACCCCCACGGTGACGCCGACCGCGACGCCGACGCCGGCGGCGGCAGTCATCGACCACTACAAGTGCTACAAGGCGCCGAAGAGCCCCGGAACCGCAGCATTCGCTGCGCGCGAGGTCACGGTCACGGACGGCGTCGAGACCAAGCGCACGCGCGTCATCAAGACGACCGAGTTCTGCAACGCCGTCGACAAGGACGGACAGGGCATCCAGGATCCCGACGCCCATCTGCAGTGCTACCAGATCAAGGATGCGCCCGGACAGGCGCGCTTCGTTCCGAGCACCGGGACGTTCGACAACGAGCTCGGTGCCGGCCAGCAGCTCGTCGTGAAGCAGACGAAGCGGCTCTGCGTGCCGGCCGGCAGCGGCGGTGTGGCAGCGGCCGCGAGCGTCGATCGTCTCAAGTGCTACACCGTCAAGACGCCTGCCGGGGCGCCGAAGCTGGCTGGCGTGACCACGGCGCTGCGGGACGCTTTCGAGCAGAAACTGGCGAAGGTGCTGGAGCCCGAGAGCGTCTGCAACGCGGCCGACGTCGACGGGCAGGCCGCTGTCAATCCCGCAGCGCAGCTGCACTGCTACAAGATCAAGCAGGCGCCAGGGCAGACCGGCTTCCAGAAGCGCACCGTGCAGGCCACGAACGAGTTCGGGAACGAGAGCCTGCAGGCGCAGAAGGCGACGCTCCTGTGCGTGCCGTCGACCCGCGAAGCGCCGCCGACCTGCGGCGACGGCTTCCGCGATCCCGGCGAGCAGTGCGACGACGGCGGCATCGTGCCGGGCGACGGCTGCGACGACCACTGCCGGCTCGAGGCCTGCGGCAACGGCGTTCGGGACAACGGCGAGGAGTGCGACGACGGTGCCGCCAACGGCAGCGACGAATGCTGCTCGACGCTCTGTCGACTCGTCGATCCCGACGGCGACGGTATATGCACGGCGCAGGACCGCTGTCCGGAGGACGTCGACAACGACAGCGACGACGACGGTTACTGCGTGGGGCCGGTAGCGCGTCCGCCGGCGATCGGCACCGATGACCCGTGTTCGCGTAGAGGCACTGCCGGGGATTGGATCAAACCGAAGGTCGTGTTCACCAAGCTCGACCAGGCGCCGGGCCTCCAGAAGGTGAAGATCTCGGGCGCCATCACCATTCCTACCGGCGGCTCGCCGATCGCGCCGCAGGCGCGCGGCGTGCATGTGCGCGTGCTCGGGCCGACCGGTACGCTCGTCATCGATCAGCACGTACCCGCCGGCGTCTACACGGCGGCGCATCCCGTCGGTTGGAAGGTCTCGGGCGCGCCGCCGAACAAGTTCACCTACTTCGACAAAGTGTCGCTGCCGCCCTCCCAGAACGGCATCAGGAAGGTGGTGGTCACGGACAAGTCGGCGAAAGTGCCGGGCCTGGTGATGTTCTCGATCGACGGCCAGCGCGGCGACTACCCGCTGGCGCCGGGCGAATCGCCGATCACGGTGGCGATCGAGCTCAACGACACGGGAAATCCTCCGGGCGCCATGCCTGGCGTGGACCAGTGTGGAGAGGTGCGCTTCCTCGTGCCGCCGGCCGTGCCTTCGTGCCAGACCGGGGTGGCGAAGCTCAGTTGCAAGTAGCGGCGGAGCGGCCAGCGAGCGACGACACCGTGGGCGCCCGCGAGATGGGCGTACGGGCGGTTGGAGCGGCAGTGCGACGGTACGAGGTCTGAACGTGCTCGGGGCTGCCGGCGCTGGCTCTTGCCGCGCGCTCGTAGCGGCGCTGGCGGCGCTCGTCGCAGGGCTCGTCCCGCGCGCCGCCGGCGGCGCCGAGACGCTCGTCGTGCCGCCGCGTCTGCGCCTGCTCGTCGTAGCGCCGCATCCCGACGACGAATCTCTCGCAGCCGGCGGCCTCATGCAGCGGGTGCTCGCGGCGGGAGGGCGCGTCCGCGTGCTCTTCATCACCGACGGCGACGGCTATCCCGAAGCGGTGGCGGCGGCGACCGGACGCCAAGAGCCGTCGGCGCGCGACTACCGCGACTTCGGCGAGCTGCGGCGCGCCGAAGCGCTCGTGGCGCTCGAGCGCTATCACGTGCTGCCGTCGGCGGTGACGTTCCTCGGTTTTCCCGACGGCGGTCTCGCCGCAATCTGGCGGCGCGATCCGCGCGCTTCCGCCTACGAGTCACCCTATACCCGCCGCGACGCGCCTCCGCACTCGCTCCCCTTCGAGACCGGCGCGCACTACGAGCGTCGCGATCTCATCCACCTGATCGCGCGTCTGGTGGCGTCCTTCGACCCGGACTGGATAGTCCTGCCGACGCCGCTCGACAATCACCCCGATCACTGCGCGACCTTCGCATTCGTAGTGGAGGGGCTCAAAGCGGTGGCGGCGAGCAAAGAGCCCGGCCGCCTGCTGACCTACCTCGTACACGCCTCGGCGGGATGGCCCCGGGCACCGGAGGAGCCGGGGCCGCTGCGCGAGCCGGCGGTACGTTTCGCACCGGCGCGCTGGTTCTCAGTGCCGCTCGACGAGAATCAGGCGCGCACGAAGCTCGACGCGCTCCTGGCGCACCGGACCCAGGTAGCCGTCATGGAGCGAGTATTGCGATCGTTCGCGCGACCGAACGAGCTTTTCGCGGTGATCGAGCGCGCCCAGATTGCGAGCTTGGCGCCCGGAACGCCGCCCTGCGGCCCGCAGCCGCCGTCGTTCGCCGATCCCTGAAACGCGGCGGATTGGTCCCGACGAGAAACCTGGTATCGGGTAGCGGCCATGACCGCGACCGGGACCACTCGACGCCGACGTGCGAAAGTGCCGTCGCCACCGGGTGCGGACGGCGAGACCTGGTACCGCACCGTGTTCGATCATGCGTCGGTCGGAATCGCCCGCGTTGCCCCCGACGGACGCTTTCTCGAGGTCAACGACCGCTTCTGCGAGATCGTCGGCTATGCGCGCGCGCAGCTCATGGCGGGGAATTTTCAGCAGATCACGCATCTCGACGACCTCGAGGCGGACGTCGCCAACGTCGCCCGCTTGCTGCGCGGCGAAGCCCAATCCTACGCGATGCAGAAGCGCTATCTGCGTCCCGACGGCGAGGGGGTCTGGGTGGCGCTCCACGTCGCCGTCGTCCGCAACGCCGCCGGCGATCCGACGGACTTCGTTTCGGTCGTGGAAGACATCAGCGCGATCAAGCGTTCGGAGCGCATGCTGCTCGACTACTCGACCAGGCTCGAGGAGCTCTCGCGCCGGCTGTTGTCCGTGCAGGAGGACGAGCGCCGGGCGCTCGCGCGCGAGCTCCACGACGAGATCGGCCAGCAGTTGGCCGCGTTGAAGCTCAACCTGGAGGCGCTGCGGCGCCGGTACTCCGCCCTGGCCGGCGAGCCGCGCCTCACGGACGCGCTCGGAATCCTCGACCAGACGATGGGCCGGATCGGCAATGCCGCCCTCGATCTCCGGCCGAGCATGCTCGACGACCTCGGCCTCGCGGCGGCGTTGCGCTCGTACGCGCGCCGGCAAGAGGCGCGGGCGGGATGCGTGATCGCGGTGGTGGGCACGGTCCGCGGACGACTGCCGGAGCAGGTGGAGACAGCGGCGTTTCGCATCGCCCAGGAGGCAGTGCGCAACGCCATCGTTCACGCGGCGCCGACGCGGATCGAGGTGCGGCTGGCGCTCGAGATCGGCTCCCTCGTGGTGACGGTGCGCGATGACGGGCGCGGCTTCGATGCGGACAAGGAGGCCGCGACCCCGCGGGCGACGGGCGTAGGGATGCTCGGCATGCGGGAGCGCGCCGAGCTCATAGGCGGGACGTTGGAGATCACCTCCGCACTCGGCAAGGGAACCATCGTAAGCGCCCGCCTGCCGCGCTGACGAGCGCCGAGGAAGCTTGGCCCGGTCTCTGGGACGGCTCGTGAGGGCTCCTCTCGGGGTTCCGGTCCTCGCGCACACTTCGTCGTGCCGCCCTCTGCGGGCGCACTCGGCTTGCGTCCCGCCCCCTCCGTTCCGAACGCGACCAAGGACACCGGCACCGCCCCGATTGCAGCTGCGCTCAGCCGGCGCCCACCCGGTCGACCCACTCGAGCACGAACGGCCACGGCCCGTAGCCGGCAGCGACGTTGATGTGGCCGGCGCCGGGAAGGATGCGGCAGGCGATGCCGAGCCCGCGTGCGATCCCGGCAAGCTCGTCCGGGGCGGCGTAGTCGTCGTTGTCGCTGCCGACCAGGAGCGAGCGGGCGGCGATCGGCGCCCACACGGCGGCGCGGCGCGGCGGCGGCAGGAAGCTCTCCACTGCTTCGAAGACCAGGAACGGCGAGGGTGGAGCGACGAGGAGTGCGCCGCGGACGCCGGCGGTTCCGTGCTCGGTCAGTAGATGGTCGACGGCCCAGCAGCCGAGCGAGTGACAGAGGAAAGTGATCGGGTCGCGCCGTCGGCGGGCGTCGTCGAGCACGACGGCGAGCTCGGCCACCCAGACGTCTTTCCGCGGCGCGGCAGGCGCGGAGAGCTCCGGGAAGGCGACGCGTGCTCCGCGCGCCGTGAGCGCCGCCGCGGCCCAACGCTGCCAGTGGCCGGCGCCGGAGCCCTCGTAGCCGTACACGACGACGATCATGGGCGCGCATTCGCTACCGTCGCCCAGCGCCTGTCAAGCGCCGATACACGATGTGGCACGGCGGACGACATGCGCGCTGCCGCCGGGCGAGCGCCGCTCAAGAGAGGGGCGGCGAGTGTCGATAGAGACGCCGAAGAGGAGCTCCCGTGCGTCCCCACATTCTCGTCGTCGACGACTCCGATGAGGTGCGGCTCCTCGCGACGCGCATTCTCGAACGCGAGGGGTATCGAGTGACCGCTGCCGACTCCGGCGCCAGCGCGCTCGTGCTCCTGCAGACGACCGTGCCGGACCTGGTGGTGTCGGACGTCATGATGCCCGAGGTCGACGGCTACCGGCTCGTCGAGCGGATGCGGGAAGATCCGCGGCTGCGGGCGACGCCTGTAATCTTCGTCTCGGCGCTCGGCGACGCGACGAGCCTCGAGCGCGGCAACCGCCTGGGCGTCGAGTACTACCTGGTGAAGCCGTTCACCGCCAAACAGCTCCTGGCGACGGCGAGCGCTACGCTGCGGCGCCATGCCGGGCTGCGCTGCGCCCGCGGCGGCGAGCTCCCGGGGGCAGCGGCGTCCGGGGACCGACAGCCGCTCGAGGTCGCGCCGAGCGGCATCGCGCCGCTCGACGAGATGGTCGGCGGACTCCGCCCGGGTCGCGTCTATCTCGGAAGGGGAGCGGGTGGCGTCAAGGGGGTCTTCGCCGTCCAGTTCCTGCACCGCGCGCTCGAGCGCGGCGACGGCGCCGTGCTCGTTACCACCGACCGCGTCGACACCGTGCTCTACATGGGCAGCAGCGTCGGGCTCGATCTGCGGCCGCACGCGCGCAGCGGCAAGCTCGTCGTCGTCGGGCTCGCGGATCGCTTCGAATGCGCGCTCGAGACACGCAACGACATCGTTGCGCTCGCCGCCGAGATCGCGGGCTACGTCGCCGAATGCCGGGCGAGCCGCATCGTCGTCGATTCGATCCTGACGATGCTCTGCTCGGCGCCGCGGCTGGTGCTGTCGGCCGCGCTCGTGACCGATCTGGTGGGCGGCCTCGAGCGCAGCGGCGCTACGACCCTGCTGCTCTGCGGCGACCCCGTGTCGCCGCAGGAGGAGCTCGCGCATGCGTACCTCGGGAGGGCGTCGTTCGGAACGATCGTTCTCCGCTCGGAAGTGCAGGGTAGGCAGAGCGGCGTCCTCACGATCGAACGCCTGCGCGGGATGCCGCCGCCGCTCGCCGGCCGTCCGTTTCGGCTAGCTTTCGGGACCGGCCTGGTGACCGTGGATCCCGACGCCGCGCCGCACGTCTACGACGAGCTCGAGGCGCTCCGCCGCCGGGTGGCCGTCGTCATGGCGAGCGGCGAGGACGAGGCGACGGGGCTGATGACGACGCTCGGCGGCGGCCTGCGCCTGCGCACCCCGTTCGCGGATTTCCTGCGCGATTGTGCAGCAGCGGCGCTGAAAGCGACGGAACGTTGCGCTCTCCTCGTAGCCCGCTTCGCGTTCGAGGCCCGCAGCGAGCTCGGCGTCGACGGCGCCGTCGTCCCGACTGCGCAGGACGTTTCGGCGGCGCTCGCCGGACAGGAGATCCTGTGCTGGCTCAATCCTGCCGAGATCGCGGTGGTGGCGCTCGGCGCCGGCGCCGCCGACATCGCGGCGCTCGCGGAGCGTGTCGAAGAATGGCTCGCCGCGTACGGGCGCGGGGTCGGACGGCGGCTCGCCGACTTTCGCGCCGCGACCGCGGCGTCGCCGGCAGGCGGCGCGTCGATCGACGAGCTGCTGGGGGACCTGGAGCGCGCCCTGGAAGGCGGTGAGGGGGCGGCAGCGGGGGTCGTTCGCTAGGCTGGCTGCAGGCGGGGATCGCGGACTGCTGTCGGGTCCTGACGCCGTAGTGCGGAAACCCGAGCCGCTGCCCGGGGATAATTGCTCAGCCGGTTGCGATCGGGGTCGGCGTCCGCGGCGGGGTCGGCGTCCGCGTCGCAGTGGGCGTCGGTGTGCGGGTCGGGGTAGCGGTCCGCGTCGGGGTCGGCGTCGCGGT
>MWST01000004.1 GCA_002050235.1 Polyangiaceae bacterium UTPRO1
CTGCTCCCGCCCTGGATATACGCCTGCGCACCGATGAAGACGCCGTCGCCGATGTCGAAGCTCTCGGCGTGGACGAATCCGAGCCCGGGGTCGATGTGCACGCCGTCGCCGAGGCGGGCTGCGATGGCGCGGAGGAGGGCCCGCCGCATGAGGGTGTCGAAATCGCCGGCGCCGTCGACGAAGCGCGCCCAGAGCTCGACGATCGCCTTCGGTGCCATTGTCGCCCGCAGGTGCGCCGCGAGCCCGTGCTCGAACTCCGCATCGGGGAGGATCGGCCGGCGCGCGTGGGTCGCGGGCAAGCGGACAATGGGGGTCCGACGCCGGCTCATGCATCGCCTCGTTCAAGCCGGCGTGCGTGGAAGGCCACCGCGTCGCGGATTGCGGCGGCGACCGGGCGCGGTTCCCAGCTGAGCTCGGCGCGGGCCTTGCTCGCGTCCATGGCGGGAATGCGGCGTGAGCAGTCGAGCGACGCCATGGTGAGGGTCGTCTCGATGCCGAGCAGGCGCGCAATGCGCCCGATGACACGAACGCCCGCTTCCATGGGCCGCGGCGGTATGTGCCAGCGCGGCGGACGCGCGCCGCCGGCCGCGGCTGCGATCGCCAGGAGCTCCCGGAACGAGAGCCAGCGCTCGGCGATGATATAGCGCTCGCCGATGCGGCCGCGCGTTTCGGCGAGGAGGAGCGCGCGCGCGGCGTCGGCGACGTCGACCGACGGCCCGCCGCCGTCCCACGAGAACCGTATCCGCCCGCGTCCGGCGTCGCGGACGAGCTTGCCGTGCGGGGTCGGCGCCCAATCTCCCGCTCCATAGGTGTTGCCGACGCAGAGGGCGATGCCGGGAAGCCCGCGCTCGCGGCAGGCAGTGAAGAAGATCCGCTCGGCCTCGCAGCGTGAACGTACGTAGGCCGGCACGTCTTGGCGCGGATCGATTTCGTCGGCTTCGGTCGCCAGGCGCTCGCCGTCGGGTCCGCCGGACGGCGGGCGGCCGATCGTCACGATCGAGCTCGTGAAGACGAAACGGCCTATGCCGGTTGCGAGCGCGGCGTCGACGGCGTTCCGGAGGCCGTCGACGTTGGTGCGAAAGAGCGGCGCCGGATCGTGCAGCCAGGCGCGCGTATCGACGGCGCAGTAGAATACCGTGGCGCAGCCGCGCATCGCGGCAGCTAGCGAGGTCGGGTCGAGTACGTCGCCGTGCATGCGTTCGAGCGCGAGGCCGTCGATGGCGCGGGTGTCGCTGCTGCGGCGGACGACGACTCGCACGTCGCGTCCGCCCGCGACCAGGCTGCGGACGACGTGGCTGCCGAGGAAGCCGTTGGCGCCGACGACGAGCGCCGCACCGGGTGCCGCGCTCACGGGCGCTCCGCGATGATTGCGGCGGAGAAAGGATCGGAGCGACGGCGGCGACGAGTGCGGCAGCGCATGGCGCGATGCCGCTGCCTTTAGCCCGTGGTCCCGTCGCCGGGCAATCGGGACTCGGCCAGTCCCGGGCCCCGGCCCTCGGCCGCGAGGCTATCCGCTCGCGCCGTGGGAGGCCGTCATTCCGACCTTACGGTTCGTATCCGTTGCGACGGCCGGCTCCGGACGCCGGCTCGAGGCGGTGCTCGCGGCGCGGCGGTCGCGGACGGCGAAGATCCGCCGGCGCAGGTACGCGGGGTCGATTCCGAGCACGTGGCAGACGTTCTCGTAGGAGTAGAGGTGCTCGTAGTCCTCGGACGCGAACCAGTCGCGCGCCTCTTCGTAGAGCTGCCGCTGCTTGCGGTCGATCGACGTGCAGTAGTTCAGCAGGCAGCGCGACGCTTCTTCCAGGACCGCGATCATCAGCGACCGCTCGGGATCGGGAAGACCGGTTCGCGGCGCGTAGAAATCCGGCGCCAGTACGACGTCAGGTTCGAAAATTTGGCTTTCGGAGTCCATAGTATCGTCTTGCGTGGCCCACCGCGCCGACGGCGGTGCGGCCACGCGATCGTCCTTCCTCTGGTTATGAATTTTGGCGGGACGGGAGAGGCGGTAGGTTTCGGAGCTGCGGTGGTACGGAGCGCACCGTAAGGCTCGACCGGTCGAGGTCAACCCCCGGGCGTACCGCCGGTGCCGGATCGGCCGCGTAGGTTCGGCAGCGCATCTGCCGTCGACGCGGCGACGTGCCGGCGCCGGCCGGCGCGGCGGCGCAATCCGCGGCGCGGCGGCGCCGACGTCTGGCGCCGCCGCCGGAGCCGTGGGAGAGTGCGCGCTCGGAGGAGCCCATGCGCGCGACCATGAACCGGGAGATCCATTTGCGGCGCCGACCCGTCGGAACGCCTGTCGCCGCCGATTTCGTGCTCGTCGAGACCTCGATTCCGACACCCGCCGCCGGGCAGTTCCTGGTGCGGAACGTGTTCATGTCGGTCGATCCGTACATGCGCGGCCGCATGATGGACCGCGAGAGCTATATTCCGCCGTTCCAGGTCGGGCAGGTGATGGACGGGGGTTCGGTAGGGCAGGTGATGCAGTCCGAGCACCCGGGCTTCGCGGCCGGCGACTATGTCTGCGGCTTCGCCAACGGTGGCTGGCGGGAGTGGTGGGTCTCCGACGGCACGATGATGCAGAAGGTCGATCCCGCGCTCGCGCCGCTGCAGGCATATCTCGGAGTCCTCGGCATGCCTGGCCTCACCGCGTACTCGGGCCTGCTGCGCGTCGGGCGGCCGCAGGACGGCGAGACGGTCTTCGTGTCGGCGGCGGCGGGTGCGGTAGGTGCGGTCGTCTGCCAGATCGCCAAGGCCAGGGGCTGTCGCGTCGTCAGCTCGGTCGGATCGGACGCGAAGGCCGCCTGGCTTCGGCGCGAGGCCGGCGTCGATGCGGTCGTGAACTACAAGACCTGCGGCGACCTCTTGACGGCGGTGCGGGATGCGGCGCCGCACGGCATCGACGTGTACTTCGAGAACGTCGGCGGCGAGCACCTCGAGGTCGCTCTCGCGCTCATGAACCGTTTCGGCCGCATCGTCGCCTGCGGGATGATCAGTCAGTACAACGCCACGGAGCTGCCTCCGGGACCGCGCAACATCATCCAGATCATCGGCAAGAGCCTGACGATGCAGGGCTTCATCGTCTCGGACTACCTCGACATGGTGCCGGACTTCTTCGCCGACATGGGTCAGTGGGTGCGCGACGGCAAGATGAAGTGGGAGGAGACGATCGTGGAGGGCATCGCCAATGCTCCCGACGCCTTTCTCGGCCTCTTCACCGGCACCAACGTGGGCAAGATGCTCGTGCGCCTTGGCCCGGACCGGGTCTAGCCGCGGGCGTCGTGGCGAGCGGTCGAGCGCCTGCCGGACGCTGTGTTCCGGCTGGCGGGAAAGGCCAGTGAGGCCGCTCGCAGCGCTGGGAATGGCGCCGCGCCACCGCAGCGGCGGCGAGCGCCGCGCTGCCTCTCCGGCGGTGGCATGGTCTCTGCACTCGCGGCCGAGCGGAGGCACACGTCATGACGCGACCCGAGGGTGAGCGTATCGCGCTCGAAGAGATCCTGATCGCGGCTTTCACGGCAGAGGTCGACCGGGCCCCGGACCCGGCGCGGATGCAGGCGATCCGGCGCATCCTCGTCGCGACGGACTTCTCGCCGTCGTCCCTGCGGGCGCTGCCGTACGCGGAGGAAATGGCGCGGCGTTTCGACGCCGATCTGCTCGTCCTCTACGTCGACTTCGCGCCGTCGATCTACGATCCCGTGCCCGGCGACGTCGTCGCCTCGAAGACCGCGATCGAGCGCGCCGCCGCGGCGCTGCGCGGCCGCGGCGTTCGGGCGAGCGCCGTCTACCGGCGCGGCGCCGCCGCCGAAGAGATCGTCCGCGCCGCCGCCGAGGAGCGCGCCGACCTGATCGTCATGGCGACCCACGGCCGCACCGGCCTCACGCACGCGCTCATGGGGAGCGTCGCGGAGCGGGTAGTGCGGCACGCGCAGTGCCCGGTCTTGAGCGTGCGCGGCGTGGCTCCGAAGTGACGATGCGGAGCAGATCCCGTATCTCTCCGCAGCCCCGGCACTCCGGCGGGCTCGGCGGCGGCCGACGACGTCGGCGTCCGAGTCTGTGACCGCCGCTGCTGCGAGGACGGCGCCGGATATCAGCCGGCGCGTCGCGGTCGTTGGTTGCGGGCGGCGCTCCGCGGCCCTCGCCTGCGCTGCCGCGGTTCCTCGGTGCGCGGCGCCTCGATCAGCACGAGGTCGATCTGCTTCCGCTCGATCGCCACGGCGGCGACACGGACGGTGACCGGATCGCCGACGCGGTACGTTCGTCCCCGTCGTCGACCGACGAGGCAGTGCCGGCGCTCGACGAGATCGTAGTGGTCGTCGGTCATGGTGGCGACGTGGACGAGTCCGTCCACGAAATAGCGGGTGAGCTCGACGAAGAGGCCGAAAGCAGCGACGCTCGAGACGAAGCCTGCGTAAGTCTCGCCGACCTTGTCCTCCATGAATTGCACTTTCTTCAGCTGGATCACCTCGCGCTCGGCGTCCATGGCCACCCGCTCGCGCCGCGAGCTCTCCTCACAGACGACGCCGAGCTCTCCGGCGGCCGCCGCGAGCGCTCGTGCGTCGCCGCGCAGGTGGGCAGCGAGGATGCGGTGCAGGATGAGGTCGGGATAGCGGCGGATGGGGGAGGTGAAGTGCGCGTAGCACGCAGCCGCGAGGGCAAAATGGCCGGCGTTGGCGGGGGCGTAATGTGCCTGGGTCAACGAGCGCAGCACGACCGTGTGGACGAGCCGCTCCTCGGGTCGACCGGCGACGGCGGCGAGCACGCGCTGTACGGCGAGCGGCCGGACACCGCCCTCGCGAACCTCCAGGCGCAGGCCGAAACCTTCGAGGAAGCGCGCCAGATCGCGGACCGCCTCGTCGGCGGGCGGCTCGTGGATGCGGTAGGGCATCGGGATCCGCCGCGCGGTCAGGTAGTGCGCGACCGCTTCGTTGGCGGCCAGCATGAAGCTCTCGATCAGGCGATGTGCGGCGCTGCGCTCGGCGCGGACGATGTTCTCGGGGCGGCCGGCGGCGTCGAGGACGACCTCGGCCTCGGGGAGGTCGAGGTCGATCGCGCCGCGCCGGCGGCGCTTCGCGGCGAGCTTCTCGGCGAGCACCGCCATGCGCTCGAGGTCGGCGACGAGATCGGCGTGCTCGCGGCGTGCCGCCGGGTGGCGGTCGACGACGATCTGTCGCACGATCGTATAGGTGAGCCGCGCTCGGCTGCGCATCACGGCCGGGAAGAAGGCGGCTCCGAGCACTTCGCCGTGCGGATCGCAGTCGAGGAGCACGGCCTGCACCAGTCGGTCGACGCCTGGATTCAGGCTGCAGATGCCGTTGGCGAGCGCCTCTGGGAGCATCGGCAGCACGCGATCGGGGAAGTAGATGCTCGTCCCCCGGGCTCGCGCCTCGCGGTCGAGGGCGCTGCCGCGCGGCACGTAGGCGGCGACGTCGGCGATCGCGACGAGGAGTCGCATGCCGCCGTTCGGCGCCGCCAGCACGGCGACGGCGTCGTCGAAGTCGCGCGCGTTCTCGCCGTCGATCGTCACCAACGGTAGCGCGCGGAGGTCGAGCCGCTCGGGCATCGCCACCGAGTCGTGCCACGGTCGGCGCTCGGTGACGGGCGGCGGCAGCTCGGCCGCCGGCATCGCCAGTGCCGCGGGGTCGACGACGGCGGGGACGCGCGCCGCCTCGGCGAGGACCGGCGGCGGAAACTCGCGCGGCAGCTCGAGCCGGCGGATTATCGCTTCGGTCTCGACGCGCGGGTCGCTCGCCGGACCGAGGACCGCCTCCACGCGGGCTTCGAGATCGTGGTGCGATCCCGGATACTGGGTGACGACGGCGTCTACCATGTCGCCGTCGCGCGCCCCACCGGTGTCCGTGAGACGGCACCCGTAGAGGATGCGCGGATCCTGGGGAATCAAGTACGCACCGCTGCGGCCGGTGCGGCAGACTCCGAGGAGGCGCTGCCAGCGGCGGGCGACGACCAGGACGACGCGGCCCTCGAGGCGTGCGCTGCGCCCGCGCCGGTCGGAGCGGACGGCGACGAGCACCGTATCGCCGTGCATGGCCGGGCGGAGCGCGGCGCCGCTTATGTATAGATCGTCTCGGCGCTGCTCGCCGGCGCCGTGCTCCACCAGGAACGCGTAGCCGTCGCGGTGTACCGCGACCGTTCCGGCCCGCAGACCGTGCGTCGTCGCGAGCGCGGCGAGGACCTCGCCGTCGGGGGGCGTACCGGCGGCCCCGAGATCGCGCTCGATCGCGGCGATCGCCGCTGCCTCGTCGCTCGGTCCGCCCGGGCGGCGCCGGCGTCCGGCGTTGCGCTCGTGCCCGGGGAGCCCGCGCGCGCGCTGCGCCGGCGTGCGGGCGCGGGCGGTGCGCTCGCGTCGGGTCTTCGGGGAGCGCGGTGGTCGCGATCGACGGATGGCTCGGCGCTCCCGCGGGCTCGGGCGCTACTCGCTCTCCGTCAAGTAGGTGTAGCCTTCGAGCGCTTCCTCGTACCGACGGAGCAGGCGGCCGGACTCGGCCATGGTCAGGCGCTTCTCGCGCAGCGCTACTTCCACCGCCCGCCGTACCCGAGAGACCAGGTCGTCCTTCGAGTACTGCACGTAGGAGAGCACCTCGTTCACCGAGTCGCCCTCGACGACGTGCTCGACCCGGTAGTCGCCGCCGTCGAGGCGGACGTGTACGGCGTCGGTGTCGCCGAAGAGATTGTGCAGATCGCCGAGGATCTCCTGGTAGGCGCCGACGAGGAAGCTGCCGATGTAGTAGGCGTCGCCGTTCAGGGCGTGCAGTTCGAGCGTGTGCTTCACGTCGCGGAGGTCGATGAACTGATCCATCTTGCCGTCGCTGTCGCAGGTGAGGTCGGCGAGGACCGCCCGGCGCGTCGGCGGCCGGTTCAGGCGGTGGATCGGCAGCGTCGGAAAGAGCTGTCGGACCGCCCAGTGGTCCGGCATCGATTGGAAGATGGAGAAGTTGCAGTAGTAGGTGTCCGAGAGCTGCTTCTCGAGGCCCTCGAGCTCGTCCGGGACGTAGGGCAGGTCGCGGACGATTTTCAAGATGCGCTCGCAGGCGGCCCAGAAGAGCTGCTCGACCCGGGCCCGGGCCTTGAGATCGAGGACACCGAGGTTGAAGGCGGTGATCGCCTCTTCCTTCAACTGCAGGGCGTCGTGGTAGGCCTCCTGGAAGTTCTTCCGCGAGATCGTTTCGTAGGTCTCGTGCAGCTGCTGGATGATCCGGTGCTCGTCCCCGGAGAGCGCCTCGGGCACCTGGCCGTCGAGGATCTCGTTGGTGCCGAGCACGTTGAAGACCAGGATCGAATGGTGCGCGACGAGTGCTCGGCCCGACTCGGTCACGATGTCGGGGTGGGGCACGTTGGCCGCGTTGCAGGCCTCGGCCACCTGGCTCACGATGTCGCTCGCATACTCCTGGAGCGTGTAGTTCACCGACGAGTGGAAGTTCGTCTGGCTCCCGTCGTAGTCGACGCCGAGGCCGCCGCCGCAGTCGAGGAAGCGCATGTTGGCGCCGAGATGGTGCAGCTCGACGAAGATGCGGCTCGACTCGCGGAGCGCGTCTTTCACCGCCCGGATGTTCGTGATCTGGGAGCCGATGTGGAAGTGCAGGAGCTGGAGGCAATCGAGCATGTCCTCCCGCTTCAGGCGGTCGACGACGGCGACGATCTCGGCCGTCGTCAAGCCGAACTTGGAGCGGTCGCCTGCCGACTCGATCCACTTGCCGGCGCCCTTGGTGGCGAGCCGCGCCCGCACTCCGAGCACCGGCCGCACCTGGAGATCGCGGGCACACGCGAGGATCGTCTCGAGCTCGCCGATGCGGTCCATGATGATGATGATCTGGCGCCCGAGCTTCTGGGCGAGCATGGCGGTCTCGATGTAGGCGCGGTCTTTGTACCCGTTGCAGAGGATCAGAGCCTCGGGGTTGTCCTGGATAGCGAGCGCGACCAGGAGCTCGGGCTTCGAGCCGGCCTCGATGCCGAGGTTCCAGGGCCGGCCGTACTCGACCAGCTCCTCGACGATGTGCCGCTGCTGATTCACCTTGATCGGATAGACGCCGCGATACGCGCCGCGGTACTCGTTCTCGACGATCGCTTGCTGGAACGAGCCGACGAGCTGCTGGATGCGGGTCTTCAGGATGTCGGAGAAGCGGATCAGGAGCGGGAGCTTCAGGCCGCGGCTGCGGAGGTCGTCGACGAGCTCCTTGAGATCTATTCTGGGCGAGCCCGGCCCCCCGGGGGTCACCTCGATGTTGCCGGCGTCGTTGATCGTGAAGAAGTCCCGACCCCAGCCGTTGACGTTGTAGAGCTCGATCGAGTCTCGGACGGTCCAGGCTCGGAGATCGTTCTGCGACGCGACTTTCAGCAACAGTCCCTCTTGCCTCCTCGATGGGGACGCGCCGGCGCGCGCCGTGCCTCGACGTCTATAGTGCAGCGCCCGCGAAGTCTACTTGTCTTCGCTCGCTCGCCGGGGCGCGCCATGCGAAGGCGGCCCTCAGGCAGCGGCCGCGATCATGAGTCCCGCCACCCGGGAAGCCGATTCGATGCGGCTCGGGCAGAACCCGAGCGGCGCTGAAGCGAGGCGCACGGGCGGCGATTACAAGAGGCTCCGCAGGTAGTCTTCGGTGCTGGCCCGGATGCGCTCGGCCTTCGCCCGCGGGTCTTCCTCGACTACGATCTCGTCGGGAGCGACCTTGAAAAGCGGCTGGCCCTTGCGGACGACGACGCCGCTAGTCGGCATGAGGACGTCGACGATGGTGCCGGCGAAGGGCGCGTGCACCTTGTTGAACATCTTCATGACCTCGATGATGTAGAGGGGCTGTCCCTTCTCGAAGTGCGACCCTGCGGTGACGAAGGGCGGGAGCCCCGGCGCCTCCTGGGCGTAGAAGGTGCCGCCCATGGTCGCCACGATCTCGTCTGCCTTGGTGACCGGCGGCGGCACGAGCACCTTACGCATCGCGTCCTGCAGTTTCGGATCGAGGAGCCGCTCGGGGATGGTGATGGTGAGATCGTCCTCGAGCTTCAGGTCGTAGAAGCCGACCTTGGCGGCGATCAGAGGCAGGAGCGCCAGGATCTCGATGCCGAGTTGGTGCCCGGCGTGCGCCGCCCGGACGCGCCCCCAGGCCGCGGCGTCGAATCCGAAGGCGGGCTCGTCGCCGGCGAGCGCCGCATCGATCTCGGGCCAGGCGAGATCGGCGGCGCGCGCCTTGACCTTGTCGTAGAAGGCGAGCGCCGTTTCGAGGTGGTCGCGGTCATGGTCCCAGATACGGTGGGCGGCGGCGGCGGTCGGGGTGTCGAGGTGGAGCAGGCGATAGGTCTCGGAGAGGATGCGCACGGGATTGCGCTGCCAGATCACGTGGTTGTCGGCGAAGACGAAGTCGCGGTGGTGGCGGCTGAGCCATGCCGAGAGGAAGTGCGGCTCTTCGACCAGGCGCTCGATGGGCCGCTTGAGGAGCGTCTCCTTGAGGTCGAGGACCCGGCGCGTCGCCTCGACCGTCTCGGGCGCTGCGCCGCTCGTCGCCGCGCGTGCGATGCGCTCGAAGGCATGGCCGAGGTCGATCGACCGCGCTTCCTCTGCGAGCTGGCCGACGAGCGTCAGGTAGGGCACCACGAACTTGGTCGTCGGCTTCGCCCACGGGTCGCGGGCGAGAAACCAGGTGAGGATGCCGTAGTGGAACTCGAGGTTGGTGGCGAGGTCGATGCCGCGGATCGTGGTGCGGCGGAAGATCTCGACGAGGCGCTCCCAGCTCTCGTGCCGGCTGTCGCCGGTGGCGAGGAGCAGCGCGATGTTCGAGTCGTAGGCGCCGGCGAGGCGGTAGCGCATGAAAAGACCGGTGTCGGGGTTCTTGATGCAGATGCCCTGGTCGTCGCGGATCTCGCCCGCGATCGGGTCGGACCACGAGATGATGACGCCGCCGGCAGCGGGAGCGAGGGCCCGGTCGGTGGCGTTCAGCCGCGCCTCGATCGCGGCGCGGCTGCGTCCGACGCGGACGGGCTTCGGCAGACGCGCCTTGTGGCGCGCGATCAGCGCCATCGCTTCGACCAGCGACTCGACGTCGAAGTGCTCCGTCGGGTCGTCGGGGTTGGCGAAGCGGAGCGCGTAGCAGAGCTCCGATACCCGGTGCTCGACCTGGATGCGAGTGTTCACCTCCATGAAGTAGTGGCGGTCGCCGTCGACGATGCACTCGAAGGTCGACGCCGAATCGAGCTTCACGGCGCGTCCGAAGCGCTCGGCCTGTTCTTCCATGCGCGCCAGCGTCGCCAGATCGCTAGTCAGCGCCGCGGCCTTGGCCTCGAGGCCGGCGGCTCGCGCTTCGGCGATGGCATCTTCCAGGCCCTCGCGGGTGACCGAAACCTCGACGAGCTTCTGCTCGTGCATCTGCAGCGAGCAATCGCGGCCGCCGAGCGCGATGCACCACTCGCCGTTGCCGAGGATCTGGATCTCGTTGTGGCGGGTCTGCTCGATGTTGAGCTCGAGCAGGATGTTCTTGTTGTCGCCGACGCCGGTGGCTTTGACCTCGGCGAGCACCTCGCGGACGAGCGCCGGAACTTGCGCCGCCACGTCGAAGATGCGCTGGCCCTTGCCGCCGCCCCCGCCGATGGCTTTCAGGCGGAAGCGCCGGCCGGGCTGATCGGCGAGGAGCTTCACCGCTTCCAGACGCAGGGTCTCGGCGAGCTCGTCGATCGAGAACAGGTCGATCCGGGCGCGGTACGACGCGTCGAGGAGCTGTTCGGCGGCGGCGGCGAGCGCGATCTTCGGGTCCGCCAGGGCGGCGACGTCGAGACCGCGCTGTTTCGCCAGGCGCCGCAGGTCCTCACGGCCGGGGTACAAGCGGAGCAGCGTGCGCGTCGTCGCGTCGTTGATACCCGGTGTCACCGAGACGTCGTTGGCGATCGCGGTGCGCTTGGCCTCGTCTTTCGCGCCGGCGGCGGTCTGGGTGTACGCGCACGGGCCGATGAACCCGAGTCCGGCGTCTTCCAGGCGGCGCACGAACTCCGCATCCTCGGCCATGAAGCCATAGCCGGCGAACACGTAGCCGTATCCGTGTTCGCGGCAGATCCCGATCATCTGCTCGATCCGCTCGCCGCGCTCTTCCTTGGTGGTGCCCGTGTAGTCGGGGACCGCGTGGACGTGGCGCGGATCCATGATCCGCAGCTCCGGCGAGAGGGCGCGCGGGAACACGATGCTGTCGCGCTCCGACAGCAGGATCCCGACCCGGGTGATGCCCATCTCGTGGAAGACGTCGATCGCCTCCTTGCGGATGGGGCCGCGGCAGACGATCAGCACGCCCATGTCGTCGCAGGCGAAGGAACGCGTCCAGGGAGTGCCGGCACGGCCGAGGCGGCGGTCGCGGTGCACCAGCGGGTTATCGTCGTATGAAGACGCGGGCTCGGATGTCGTCATGCGGGAAGGCGCACTTACCTATGGCGGACGGAGCCAAAACGCCAGTGGCTCGAGGGTGGTTCAGCCCATCAGGAACTTGCCGTTCGCGGCTGCGACGGGACGCTCGCGCGCATCCTGCCAGGCAATCGCCCGCACGTGCGAGATCCGGCGGCCGAGCTTGAAGATCTCGGCGCAGGCGCGGGTTTCACGCGGGCCCGCCGAGCGCAGGTAGTCGATCGTGAAGGTGATCGGTCGCGGTACGTTGGCGAGGCCGCTCTCGGCGAGGAGGCGGACGATTGCGGTCATCTCGAGGAACGAGCCGATGACGCCGCCGTGGATAGCCGGCAGGCCGGTGTTGCCGATGAGGTCGGGGCGGAAGGGCAAGAGGCACTCCGTGCCGGTGCGCGTCTCCTCGACGTCGATGCCGAGAAGGCGCGCATAGGGGATCGCTGCGACCAGGCGGTTCACTGGCTGCCGCCGTCCGGACGGCCGACGCTGCTGAAGGGACTGCCGCCGCTGCCGGAGCCGATCATGAAGGTCCCGAGGCAGCCGGCGAACGGGTCATCCGGCTCGTCGTCCCAGGCGGTGGCGCGCACGAAGGCGACGTTGTGTCCGAGCTTGTAGCACTCGGCGCGGGCGAAGAGCTCCCGTTCCGGCGCGGCAGCGCGCAGGTAGTCGACCCGGAGGTCGATGGTCGCGATCGCCACGAGCTCTTCCATGGCGCAGGCGACGGCGATTCCGGAAGCTTGGTCGATGAGCGTCGTGATGACGCCGCCGAAGACCACCCGGCGCTGCGGATCGCCGATGAGCTCCTCGTGCCAGGGGAGGGCCAAGACCGCGAAGCCGGGGCCGGTCTCGACGACCCGCATGCGCAGCCGCCCCGCGTGCGGCGTGAACCGCCCGATGTCGAACTTGGCCGGTCCGAAGACGGCTCTCATCGCGTACTTGCGGTCCGCAGCCATGGTGAGCGCGGACTTTCGACGGCAGGCGCGACCGAGTCAAGCGCGGTCCGGGCGCGCGGCTCGCGGGGGCGGACCGTAGCCGCGGCGCCGCTCCGCCGCCTGCCGGCGCGCGAGGTCGTCGTGAGGCTGGGTCAGGTGCCCGGCGCCTCGGCCCGGTATCGCAGCGCGCGCCCGATGCCGTGTACGACGAAAGCGATCTACCGGATGGTGCCGGAGCGGCGGCTCATGGTTGCCGCCATCAGTGGAACTCGCGCTGGACGCCGGTCATCGGGCCGGGGACGTAGTGACGCAGCAGGAACTCGAGGTTTCCGGCGAGTACGCGGCGGAGGTCCGAGGGCATCACGATCTCGGAGATCGACCCCAGGCTCAGCGCCTCGCGCGGGTTCATGAGCTCGCGCTCGTAGCGCTGGTTGAGCTCCCCTTCCTGGGCTTTCAGCCACTCGGCGATCGCCGCCTCGTCGTCGCCGGCCTTGCGGCGCCTGGCGGCCGTGTTGCGGGCCTGCTTGAGCTCGGTCTTGTAGACGTATTCCTTGCCGGCCGGGCCCATCACCGCGACCCGCGTCGTCGGCAGCGCCAGCACGATGTCGGCGCCGGTGGCGTAGCTGTTGAAGGCCGCGTAGGCGCCGCCGAAGGCGTTGCGGAGGATCAAGAGGATGCGCGGCGTGCGCAGGTCGATGATGGCGTCGAGCATGGCCCGCCCGGCCTGGACGATGCCGCGGCTCTCCTGATCTTTGCCGGGGAGGAAGCCGGTCGTGTCCTCGATGAAGACGACCGGCGTGTTGTAGAGGCTGCAGAAGCGGACGAAGCGCGCGATCTTGAAGGCGGCGTCGACGTCGATCTGGCCGCTCGCGACGGCGCTGTTGTTGGCGACGAAGCCGACGACGTTGCCGTTCAGGCGGCCGAAGGCGGTGATCGCATTGCGCGCACGGTCGGGCTGCAGCTCGAAGTAGTCGCCGTGGTCGCAGATGCGCTCGATGATGATCGAGACGTCCACCGGGGTGTTGAAGCCGGTCGGCGAATTGAACGCCTTCCGCAGCAGGACGTCGATCTCGGTCGTAGCGCGATCGATGGGGTCGGAGGTCTTCTCGACCGGCGGCGCCACCGCGTTCGAGTTCGGCAGGTAGCTGAGGAGGCGCTCGGCGGTGCGGAGGGCGCCGACCTCGTCGGCCACCGTGAGGTCGACGACGCCCGAGGCGCCGTGCACCTTCGGACCGCCGAGGTCGTCGGGAGTCACGTCCTCGCCGAGCACGCTCTTGATGACGCCGGGGCCGGTGAGTCCGAAGAAGGTGTCGGCGGGCTGGATCATGAAGCTGCCCTGGCGCGGCAGGTAGGAGCCGCCGCCCGCGTTGTAGCCGAACATGCACATCACGCTCGGAACGATGCCGCTGATCTTGCGCAGTGCCGTGAAAGCTTCGGCATAGCCGTCGAGCCCGCCGATCCCGGCGGGCACGTAGGCGCCGGCGCTGTCGTTCATGCCGACGAGCGGCATGCCGCGGTCGCCGGCGAGGTAGATGAGGTTGGCGAGCTTGCGGCCGTTGGTGGCGTCCATGGAGCCGGCGCGCACGGTGAAGTCGTGGCCGTATAGCGCGACGTCGCGGCCCCCGATCTGCACTACTGCAGTCACCAGCGAGGCGCCGTCCAGGTTCTTGCCCCAGTTCTGGTAGAAGACCGTCGGTTCGCTGCCCGGGTCCTTGAGGACGTCGATCCGCTCCCAGACCGTCATGCGGCCCTTGGCGTGCTGGCGGAGCGTCGCTAGTACGCCGGCGGCCGTGTACGGGCGACGACGGAGCTCCTCGCCGGCTGCGACCGCTTCGTCGTAGGGGCCGCTCGGAGGCGGCGCCGCGTCGCCCGCGTCGCTTAGGGGATCGTCGAGCGTCGGTACGACGCGGGCGGCGGCGGTGCGGGGTTTCGGCGGGGCGTCGGTGCTGGTCTTGGTCATCGTCATGGCCGGAGCGGTTTTACCTAATGGGGGAGAACGAAAAAGGCCAGCATCCCGGTCCCGCTCGGACCGGGGTGACAAGCGCTCCCGGACGGGTAGTATGGAATCCACGCCGACGCGCGCCAGTGCCGCCCACCTCCCTCCCGCCGCCCGGCGATGTCACTACCGATGAGGAGAACGATGGCCGGCGAACGACACGTCGATGTGTGGGGAAGGGAAGCGCCCGCAACCGAACCCGTCGAGCGTGAAGCCCAGGCCGAGAGGGTGCTCGCCGCCGCGGTCCTGCACCTGGCATTCGAGGACCTCGAGAAGCACCGCGACGCCAGGGAAGTGCGGCGCCGGCGGGTATTTCGCGACGCCCGGACGTGGGTCGAGTCGGACGAACGACGGTGGCCGTTCTCGTTCCTCAACGTGTGCGACCTGCTCGATCTCTCGCCCGAGGCGCTCCGCGCGAAGCTGCGCGCCCTTCGCAACTGACGAAGCGCGGCCGCCGGGCGGCGTCCGCTTCCGGCGACGCTCACCGAGCCGCGGTGACGTTCTCGAAGGTAGCCCGGTCGCCGACCTTCACGCCGTGCGCGTCGCTGAAGCCGGCATGAACCTCGAGCACGTAGCGTGACGGCGCGCCGATGGTGCGCGAGGTCGTCGTGAAGGGGACCGCGTTCTTCACGATACCGACCACCTTCGGATCGTCGTCGAGGAAGATCATGTCGAGGGGCAGCACCGTGTTCTTCATCCAGAAAGGATGCTCGACGGCGGCGTCGAAGACGAAGAGCATGCCGGCGCCGGCGCCGAGCTCCTTGCGGTACATGAGGCCGAGCGCCTGCTGCGCCGGCGTGGCGGCGATCTCTACGGCGACCGGCACGTCGCCCCCGACCGCGTGCAGCACCACCCGCGGCTCGCTCGCACAGGCCGCGGCGCAGAAAGCGAGCGTCAGGGACACGACCCGGAGCGCGTGTGGCAAGGCGGACGGGATCCGGAACACGGGTCGGGTATAGCAGACTCGGGCCGGGTCGCGAGTCGACCGCCGGCGCGGTCGGCACCGGCGGTCAGGGCAGGTAGGTGCCGATCACGCGCTCGAACTCGGGAAAGTAGCGCGACACCACGCTCACGTCGAAGCGCGAGAGGATCGCGTCCTTCGGCTCGCGTTCGAGCAGGAACTCGAAGACGGCTTCCACGAAGCGCTCGTCGCTGATGCGGCGGCCGCCGGCGAGCCGGGCGACGAGTGCCGGATCGGCCGTGACCGCGTGTCGGCTCGATCCGCGCTCGTCTCGTACCTCGACGGCGAACTCGAGCTTCGGCAGCGCGGCGATGCGGGTGACGTCGACGCTCATGCGAGGATCCTTTCGAGGTGGCCTGCGATTGCCGCGGGGGCTTCCAGCAGCGGCCAGTGGGAGACGTCTTCGAGTCGGACGAGGTCGGCGCCGGGCAGGCGCTCCGCGATCCGGGCCGCCATGTGGGCGCCGGAGACCGGATCGAGCATGCCCCAGAGGAAATGGCGCGGCACCGTCGTGGTCTCGAGCGCCCGCACCCAGCGGGCTGCGTGGCGTTCGCGATCGCGGATGTATCGGATCAGGCGGTGGCCGATCCGATGGCCGCCGCGGCGGACCACGGTCGCCCAGGCGGCGGCGATCTCCGCAGCGCTCGGCTGGCGCGTCGGCGCGTAGGTAGCGCCGAGCGCCATCGCGAAGGTCTCGGCGGTGACGAGCTCCGCCATCTTCGGCCCCTGTACGGGATCGAGGAGTGCTAGCTGCGCCGGCTGCGGGCGGTGGAGGTCGGGATAGAGGCCGCCGTTCATGAACGTGACGCTCGCGAGCTCGGTCCCGAGCCCGCCCTCGGCGTCGCGGGCGAGGAGCTCCTGCGCCACCGAGACGCCGTAGTCGTGGACGACCAGGTCCGTTCTTGCGATGCCGTGGCGCCGCCAGAGTGCCGCCGCGAGGTCGGCCTGTTCGAGCAACGAGTAGTCGTGATCGGCGGGCTTGTCGGAGTCGCCGAAGCCGAGGAAGTCGAAGGCGAGGACGCGCCGTCGGGCGCCGAGGGCCGGCCACACACGGTGCCAATCCCATGACGACGTCGGAAAGCCGTGGAAGACCGTGCACCACCTGCCAGCGCCCGCGACGCGCGTGAAGACGTTCCGGGGCCCGCTCGCGAGCCGCACCGTCTCGCGCTGTCCGCCCACATACCAGTCGTCGAGCGTCACGCGCCGTTCCTCGACCGCCGCGGAGCGGGTGTCAAGCCGCGGCGGCGGCAGCGGCAACGAGCGCTCCGCGCCCGCGCGCCGGTTGGGTGCCGCGATCCGGTTGCTCTCGCGGCCTGCCGCGGGTTGGAGGATGCGAGCGCTCGCTTCGCCTTGCCGTTCCAGAACCGATCCTTTAGAAAACCGCGCAGCCGCATTGGCAAAGGAGCCGCAATGGATTTCTGGACGAGATTCGCCATCCACACCGTGCTCGTGGCCGTCGGCCTCGGACTCTTCCTGCGCACGCTCTACGGGCGTGCGCGGGCGCTGCAGGCGGTGCGGTGGACGAACCTCTTCGACAAGATTCCCGAGCGTATTCGGGCGCTCCTCGTGATCGGCTTCGGACAGAAGAAGTTCCTGATCGACCGCCGCGAGAAATCCGCCGGCTGGATGCACTTCTTCATTTTCTGGGGCTTCACGATCCTCGGTCTGCGGGTGGTGACGGCGTTTTCGCAGGGCTGGTTCGGGATCGAGTTCCACCTGCCGCTCCTCGGCGCCGACATGCTCGGCGGACCGTACCTCCTACTGAAGGACGTGATCGAAGTCTTCGTGCTCGTGAGCATCGGCTACGCGCTTCTGCGCTGGCTGGTCATCCATCCGCACCGGCTCTACGGTTTCCGCCCCGCCGAAGACCGGCTCGCCGGCCAGGATCACGTCGAGGCGATCGTCATTCTCTGCTGCATCGGCGGGATCATGATCACCGACCTCTGTTTCGAGGCCGGACGCTACATCGCGTTCGCGGGCGCCGGCCACGTCGAGCTCGAACGCCGGTGGACGCCGGTCGCGTCGACGTTCGCGAGCGTACTGCCTCTCTCCGCGGGCGGCGCCACCGTCCTCTCCGAGACCGGCTGGTGGGGGCACAACCTCCTCATCCTCTTCATGCTGAACCTCCTGCCGCTCTCGAAGCACTTCCACATCATCACCGGCCTGCCGAACGTCTTCTTCCGCAAGCTGGAGCCGCTCGGTGCACTCTCGAAGATGGACCTCGAGAACGGCACTACGTTCGGCACGTCGCGTATCGACCAGTTCACGTGGAAGCAGGTGCTCGACATGTACACCTGCACCGAGTGCGGGCGGTGCTCGTCCAACTGCCCCGCGACCCTGACCGGCAAACCCCTGGCGCCGCGCCAGTTGATGCTGAACCTCCGCGACTACCTCTACGAGAACCAGGACGAGCTGATCCGCAAGCGCGTCGGGGTGAAGGCGGAGGAGGGCGCGGAGCTCCCCGAGGTCGGGAAGAACATCGTCGGCGACGACAGCGTCATCCACGACGATGTGCTCTGGAGCTGCAATGCCTGCCGCGCCTGCGAGGAGGCGTGCCCGGTCATGATCGAGTACGTGGACAAAGTCGTCGACATGCGCCGCCACCTCGTCCAGGAGGAGGCGCGCTTCCCGAGCGAGCTGAACCGCGTCTTCAAGGGCATGGAGACCCAGTCGAATCCATGGGGCCTCGGTGCCGACAAGCGCGACGCCTGGACCGAGGGCCTGGAGTTCGAGATCAAGCGCTGGTCCGACCATCCCGAGACCGAGTGGCTCTACTACGTAGGCTGCGGCGGCGCCTTCGACGACCGCAACAAGAAGACCACGGTCTCGTTCGCCAAGATCCTCCACAAGGCCGGCATCGACTTCGCGATCTTCGGCAAGGAGGAGCTCTGCAACGGCGACGCCGCCCGCCGCCTCGGCAACGAGTATCTATTCCAGTCGATGGCGCAGATGCTGGTCGAGTTGATGAACGGCGGGGGCGTGAAGAAGGTGATCGTCAACTGCCCACACTGCTTCAACACGATCAAGAACGAGCTGCCGCAGTTCGGCGGCACCTACGAGGTCGTCCACGCCGCCGAGCTCGTGAAGCAGCTGCTCGCGAGCGGCCGGATCAAGCTGCGGGAGAGCGACCTCGCGGCCAAGGCCGTCACCTACCACGACTCCTGCTACTACGGCCGCTTCAACAGCGTCTACGACGCGCCGCGCGAGATCATCAAAGCCGCCACCGGCAGGATGCCGAACGAGATGGAGCGCCACGGACGCGCCGGCATGTGCTGCGGCGCCGGCGGTGGCCGCATGTGGATCGAGGAGGATCCGGACAAGCGCGTGAACCTGCTGCGCACCGATCAAGCGCTCGCGACCAACCCCGAGGTCGTCGCGGTGTCGTGCCCGTTCTGCATGACGATGATCGGCGACGGCATCAAAGCCAAGGACGTCGAGGACAAGGTGCAGGCGCTCGACGTCATGGAGATGATCGAGCGTAGCCTCGTCTGAGGGTGAGCGCGGCGGCGCCGGCCGGGCGGCGGCGCCGGGGCGGGATGATCAACCGGCGGGCGCGCCTGCCGGGCAGTGCGGCACGAAGGAGAGCCCGGCCGCGGCGCGCAGGATCTGCACCCCGTCGCTGATGGCGACGCTGCCGTTGCCGTCGACGTCGCAGCGCGCCGGCGTACAGGCGGAATCGAGCCCGGCCGCGGCGCGCAGGATCTGCACCGCGTCGCTCACCGATCGCCTACCGTCGCCGTCGACGTCGCCGCAGCCGCCGCCGCCACCGCCGGCCACACGACACCGTGTGTCGCAGCCGTCCCCGTCGTCGTCGTTGCCGTCGTCGCACTGCTCGACCGGCGCGTCGACGATCCCGTCGCCGCAGGGCGAGAAGATCACGACCTCGCCGCCGTCCGCGGTCGGGGAGCCGACGGCGAGGCTGCGACCGAGGGCCGCCAGCGCGCGTCCGAAGCCGGCACCGGCGCCGGCCGCGGGCAACGACTCGAAGACGTTGCCGCCGGCGTCGTGGAGATGAACGGCGCCGGCGTCGCCGCCGGAGGGTGCGCCGACCGCCAGGAGCCCGCCGACGTAGGCGAGGGCGGCGCCGAAGGAGGCGCCGCCGAGCATCGGCGGCGGATCGATGGTGCCGAGATAGGCGCCGAAGCCGACGTCGAAGACGTTAACCTGCGGAATCTCGGTGACCGCGAGGATGGAGCCGTTGACCGCCATCGCCGAGCCGAACCTGCGGGCGTCGCCGTGCCGTGTGCCGACGAAGCCGATCCGCCTCCCGGTCCGCAGGTCGAACATGTGGACCCCGACCGGCGCGGCGGCGGCGACGAGCACGGTCGAGCGCCCGACCATAGCCAGTGACAAGACGCCGCGGCGGTTGGGGTCGGGGATCGGATAGGTGCGGACGAGATTGCCGGTCTCCGGATCGTAGAGGGAGGCGCCGCCGGCGCCGCCGACGAGCACGTCCTCGCCGGCGCCGACGGCGAGCGCGCCGGGGCAGCAGATGGTGCGGAGCCGGTTGCCCGCTTCGTCGAAGATCGTGAGCGAGCCGCCGCGGTCGTCGGTCTCGGCGCCGGGGGCGATCCCGATCACGGGGTTGGCGCCGACGGCGCCGACCGAGAACTGCCGCCAGCGGTCGGCGCCGACCTCGACCGCGAGCTCGTGGACGATATCTCCGGTCGCCGGATCGAAGAGGTAGGCATAGGCGACGGTACTGCCGGCCGTGCCGAGGTTCGGCGCGCCGACGAGGAGCCGCGAACCGACCGCGGCGAGCGCGGAGCCGAACTCGCCGCCGTTTTCCGGGACCGAGAGGCGGCGGATCGGCCGGTAGAGCGGGGCCGCGAGGGGCGCCGCGTCGGCGCCGGCCGCGGCTACCGCGAGCGCGACGCCAAGCGCCAGCGCCGAAAACGCGGCGCGCGCGGCGCCGAGACGCCGGCGCGCGCCGCGAGCAGAGAACGTCGGCGCGATCCTCAGTGCTTCAGCTTCGCGACCGCGTCCTTCATTTCGGGCACGGCCTTGAAGAGATCGGCGACGAGGCCGTAGTCGGCAACCTGGAAGATCGGCGCCTCCTCGTCTTTGTTGATGGCGACGATCACCTTGGAATCTTTCATGCCGGCGAGGTGCTGGATGGCGCCGGAGAGGCCGACGGCGACGTACAGCTCGGGCGCCACCACCTTACCCGTCTGCCCGACCTGGAGGTCGTTCGGCACGAAGCCGGCGTCGACGGCGGCGCGGCTCGCACCCATCGCGGCGCCGAGCTCGTCGACGAGGGGCTCGAGCACGACCTTGAAGTTCTCGCCGCTCTTGAGGCCGCGGCCGCCCGCGACGACGATGCGCGCCTCGGTCAGCACCGGGCGGTCGGACTTGATCTCCTCGAGGCCGAGGAACTTGGTCTTGAGCGCGCCCTCGTCGAGCGCCGCCGCGACCTTCTCGACGGCGCCGGCGCCGCCCTTCGCCGCCGCGTCGAAGGCGGTGGCGCGGACGGAGATCACCCGCGGCGCGCCCTCGAGCTTCACCGTCGCGAAGACGTTCCCGGCATACATCGGGCGGACGATCGTGCCGTCGGCGTTGATGCCGGTGATGTCGGCGGCGAGCGGGGCGCCGAGACGAGCGGCGAGGCGCGGCGTCAGATCCTTGCCGACCGCCGTGGCGGTCGCGATCACGGTCTCGATGCCCTTCGCCTTCACGAGGTCGGCGAGGGCCGCTGCGTAGGCGTCGGCCACATAGTGCTCGAGCCGCGGATGCTCGACCTGATAGACCGTCTTCATGCCGTAGGCCGCAGCTTCGTTCGCGAGCGCGTCGAGCCCGCCGGCACCCAGGACGACGGCGCAGCAGGCGCCGCCGAGCTTGGCCGCGGCGTCCTTGCCGGCCGCGAAAGCGACCAGCGTGGTCTTGGGGAACTTCCCGTGTGAGTGTTCGGCAATGACTAGAACGTCGCCCATGACGGCCTCCTAGATGACCTTGGCTTCGGTGTGCAGCAGATTGACGAGCTCCTCGACGGAGGCGACCTTCTTGCCGGCCTGACGCTTCGGCGGCGGATCCATCTTTACGAGCTTCACCTTGGGAGCGACGTCGACTCCGAGCGAGCCGACCTCGATCTCTTTCAGTTCCTTCTTGCGGGCTTTCATGATGCCCGGGAGCGACGCGTAGCGCGGCTCGTTCAAGCGCAGGTCGGTGGTGACGATGCCGGGGAGCGCGAAGCTCAGCGTCTCAAGACCGCCATCGACCTCGCGAGTGACGGTCGCCGACTTCTGGTCGGCTGCGATCTCGAGCTTGGAGGCGAACGTCGCCTGCGGCCAGCCGAGCAGCTCGGCGAGCATCTGGCCGACTGCGTTCGAGTCGTCGTCGATCGACTGCTTGCCCATGATGACGAGGTCGGGCTTCTCCGCCTCGATGATCTTCACCAGCACGCGCGCGACTGCGAGCGGCTCGAGGCCGTCGTCGGCGACCACGAGGACGGCGCGGTCGGCGCCCATCGCCAGCCCGGTGCGCAGCTGCTCCTGCACCACCTTCGCTCCGACGCTCACGAGCACGACCTCGGAGCCGGCCACCTTCTCCTTGATACGCAGCGATTCCTCGACGGCGATCTCGTCGAAGGGGTTCACGACCCACTTGATGTTGTCGGTGACGATGCCCGACCCGTCGGGCTTCACCTTGATGCTGGTTTCGGGATCGGGAACGCGTTTGACGGTGGCGAGAATCTTCACGGCCTGGACCTCCTTGGGCATCGAAAAAACGAGCCACCTAACACGGTAGAAAAAATCCGGTCAAGCGACCGTCGCAAACGTCGTTAGTCGATCTCAGGGGTGGAAGCCGAGTCGGGAGGACAGGTCTCGTCCAGCGGCGACGACCATGGGCGCGAGATCTCTCTGCATGCGCTCGGCGGTGAGGCGATGAGCCGGACCGCTGAGCGCCAGGGTCCCGACCACCTGTCCCATGTAGTCCTTGACCGGCACCGCGATGGCGCGCACGTCGTCGACGTACTCGCCGGCGTCGATGGTGTAGCCGTTGTCGACGGCGGACTTGAGCTGCTGGAGCAGGGCGGCGCGCTCGACGATGGTCTTCGCGGTGAAGCGCTTCAACGCCTCCGGCAGCCGCGCCTTCTGCTCCTCCTCGGTGGCGAAGGCGAGCTGCGCCTTGCCGACGGCGGTAGCGTGCAGCGGCAGGGTGTCGCCGATCGTCGACACGACGCGCACCGGCTGGTCGGCCTCGACGCCCGCGAGCGGCACCATGCCGCCGGAGCGCGCTACCGCTACGTAGACGCTCTCGTGCGCCTGCTTCACCAGCGCTTCCATGACCGGCCGGGCCTGGCGGAGGAGTCCCATGCGGCTCACGTAGGCCTGGCCGAGATGGAGACTGCGCAGGCCGAGCCGGTAGTTCTCGGTCGCCTTGTTCTGCTCGATGTAGCCGCGCGACTCGAGGGTTGCGAGCAGGCGAAAGATGTTGTTCTTGTGCAGCTTCAGACGCTTCGAAAGCTCGGTCACGCCGAGCTCGTCGGCGTCGCCGCAGAACTGCTCGAGCACGTCGAGCGCGTGCGAGACGGAGCGGATGATGTAGTTCGACTTTTCGCGCCGGACCATTGTGATGGGTTTGGAAAGGCGTTTTAGGGCTATTGGGTTCCTCCCCCCTTGTCAATGTGAGCGCGGCAGCGCGGCAGAGGCGCCGTACGCCGTGCGCGAAAACCCGTCTGCACCGCTGAAATCAACGTGCAGCGCCGAGGCGACTACGGGTGCAGCCGCTCTCGGCGAAACGTGCAAAACGCTTTTTCAGTTATGCCGTTTCGAGCGCGCGTCCTTGTTCCGCCGGGGGCGTCGCTGCCTCGCGCCGGAGGGGTTTGGGATCGCGGCGCACCATGACGTGCGAGCCCGTGCCGAGGAAGCGCGGCACGCATTCGAGCCACTCGAGCTGAGCTTGGTAGGCGCGCCGTGCCGCTTCCGCCACGAGCCAGCGCACACGGCCGCCGTGCGACATCGGCTCGCGCGCCACCAGGGCGCGCAGCGCCTCGGCGGCGTCACGATAGCGGCCCGCCTCCGCCGTGAAGCTCGTCAGCACGCGATCGACATCGGCGGGATCGCAGAACGCGAGCTTGACGAAGAGCGGGTCGCGCACCGGCCGCAGGCGCTCGACCGGTGCCGCCATCCATTCCGCGAGCGCCCGCCGGCCGCGCGGACGGATCGCGTACGCGGCGCGCTTGACGTCGTCGCCGCCGTCGATGCGCAGGCGCGACACCATGCCCTCGCGGCGCAGACGCTCGAGGGTGGAATATACTTGTCCGGAGTTGAGCTGCCAGAACTCGCCGAGGACGCGCTCGAAGCGGATCTTCAGCTCGTAACCCGTGAGGTCGCGCTCCGTGAGGAGCGCCAAGAGAGCGTGCTTCACCGGCATGGCGGGATCTCCTTTGCCGGCGACTCGATGCAACGCCGGTGCCACCGTTGCCGCCGTTCTGGCGCAGGTGTGGCGGCCGTAGACGCCGTGGACCGCCGCCGCGCGTCCGCTCCACGTGCAGCCTCTGTCGGAGGAACCGACAGGCTTCGTCCGCGGCCGCCGTGCGGCGCGTAGCGGCACCCGCAGCTCTCTGCTAACGGGTCATCGCCATGGCGCTCAGGATCGTGCTCTTCGGGCAAGCGGCGTTCGCGGAGAAGGTGCTGCGGGGATTGTTGGCGCGCGGCGACGACGTCGTCGCCGTCTATTGTCCGCCCGACGCCGGCGGCAAACCCGATCCCCTGAAGACTGCCGCGCTCGCCGCCGGCATCCCGTGTCAACAACCGCCGAGCTACAAGTCGGAGGCAGTGCGCGCCGAGATCGCGGCCCTCGCGCCCGAGCTCATCGTGCTCGCCTATGTGACGCTGATAGTGCCCGAAGCGGTGATCGCGATCCCGAGCAAGGGCGCGATCTGCTTCCACCCCTCGCTCCTGCCACGCCGCCGCGGCGGCAGCGCCATCAACTGGACGCTCATCGAGGGCGACCCGAAAGCTGGCATCACCGTCTTCTGGACCGATGCCGGCATCGACACGGGCCCGATCCTCCTGCAGCGCGAGATCGAGATCGACCCCGACGACAGCGCCGGCTCGCTCTACTACCGACGCATCTTCCCTGCCGGGGTCGATCTCGTCCTCGAGAGCGTCGCTCTCATCGATGCCGGCCGGGCGCCGCGCCTGCCGCAGGACGAAGCCCTGGCGTCCTACGAGCCCCTCTGTCGCGACCAGCATGCCGGGATCGACTGGACGAAGCCGGCGCCGCGCGTCCACGACCTGATCCGCGGCTGCGATCCGCAGCCCGGCGCCCACACGAGCGCCGGCGGCAAGCGGCTGCGCTTCTACGAGAGTCGCCGCGCCGCCGGCGAGGGCATCCCGGGGACGATCCTCGCGCTCGCCCCGGACGGGGTGACGATCGCCACCGGCGGCGGCGCGGTGCGCGTCGGCAAGGCCCGCATCGACGGAGCGCCGGAGAAGCTCCCCGCTGCCGAGGTCGCGGCCGCGCTCGGGCTCGGCGTCGGCTCGCGGCTCGGCTGAGGAGGCGAGCACGGCTGCAGCGCGCCGGCGGGACCGGGATGGCTCCTGCGCGCCGCCGTCAGGTGAACTCGAGGACGAGCAGCACCTGACCGGACTCGATGGCGGCGCCGGCGACGACGCTGACTTCCTTTACGGACGCTGCGCCCTCGGCGCTCACGATCGTTTCCATCTTCATGGCCTCGAGCACGACGAGCGGGTCGCCGGCGGCGACGCGCTGGCCGACCTCGACCCGGACTGCGAGGACCTTGCCGGGCATCGGCGCCGTGACGCGCGGTGAGCGCACGCCGCTCGCCGCGCCGCCGCTGCGCGTATCGTCACCCGCAACGCACCGGTGCACGACGCCGCCCAGCGCTACCCACACCGCGTCGCGATCGCGGACGACAGTTGCGGCAATGGTGCGACCGTCGACGGTCACGCGCCAGGCGGCGCCGTCGCGAACGAGCGCGAGCGCCAGCGGCGCATCGTCGACGCGGGCAGCGAGCGCTGCGTCGCGACCGTGCGCTTCGACGAGGTGCGGTAGGCCGTCGACGAGGATGGTCTTGCGGATGCTCATCGTACCGTCCCCGGCCGCCAGGCGCCGAGGCTCTCCCAGGGGCTCGGGAGCGGCGCCGCGCCGCCGCGGCGCGGCGTCGGTCGGACCAGGGCCAGCGCCGCGAGCACGGCGGCGATGCCGTGCTCGGGTCCGGCCGGCGCTGTCCAGCCGGCGAAGTGCTCGGCGAGGAACTCGGTGTGGGTGGCGCCGGCGATGAACGCGGGATGCTCCAGCACTGCCGCCAGGTAGTCGCGATTGGTGACGACGCCGAGGACGATCGTCTCGCGGAGCGCCGCGAGCATGCGCGTGCGCGCCTCTTCGCGAGTCGCGCCGTAGGTGGAGAGCTTCGCGAGGAGCGGGTCGTAGTCGACGCCGACGCGGCTGCCGGCGGCGATACCCGAGTCGAAGCGCACCCAAGCGCCGCTCGGCTCGCCGAGCACGTGTACGGTGCCGGTCGCCGGCAGGAAGCCCCGAGCCGGGTCTTCGGAGTAGAGGCGGCACTCGATCGCGTGCCCGCGGACAGCCACGGCGCCGAACGAGAGCGGTGCGCCGCCGGCGACCAGGATCTGCTCGCGCACCAGGTCGAGGCCGGTGACCCATTCGGTGACCGGGTGTTCGACCTGGAGCCGGGTGTTCATCTCGAGGAAATAGAAGCGCCCGTCAGGATCGAGCAGGAACTCGACCGTGCCGGCGCCGACGTAGCCTACCGCGGCGGCGGCGCGGACTCCGGCCGCGGTCATGGCGGCGCGGAGCTCCGGGCCGACGGCGGGCGAGGGCGATTCCTCGACGATCTTCTGGTGCCGCCGCTGGATCGAGCACTCGCGCTCGCCCAGGTGGACGACGGTGCCGTGCGTGTCGGCGAACACCTGGACCTCGACATGGCGCGGACGCTCCAGGTAGCGCTCGAGGTAGATGCGACCGTCGCCGAAGGCCGCCGCCGCCTCGCGTGCCGCTCCCGCTACCGCCTCGGCGAGCTCGTCCGCGCGCCGCACGATGCGCATGCCTTTGCCGCCGCCGCCCGCTGCCGCCTTGATCACGACCGGGAAGCCGAGCTCGGCGGCCGCCGCCGCGAACAACGCCGGGTCGGGTGCGAGCACCGATGTCGCCGGCACCACCGGCACGCCGGCGCGCTCCATGAGGGCGCGCGCCGCCACCTTGTCGCCCATGGCCGCGATCGCGGACGGCGGCGGGCCGATGAACGTGAGGCCGGCGTCCTGCACTGCGGCGGCGAAGCGGGCGTTCTCGGCGAGGAAGCCGTAGCCGGGGTGGACTGCGTCGGCGCCGCTCGCCGCTGCCGCAGCGAGCAGCTTTTCGACGGCGAGATAGCTCTCGCGCGCCGGTGCCGGTCCGATGGCGATCGCCTGGTCGGCGAGCCGCGCGTGCGGCTCGCCGGCGTCGGCTTCGGAGTAGACGGCGACGCTCGGGAGGCCCATTGCGCGGCAGGTGCGGATGACGCGGACGGCGATCTCGCCGCGGTTCGCGATCAGGACTTTGCGTACGGGCGGCACGGGCGGGGCGGGTGTAGCACGCGGCGTCGAGTCGCGCATCCGCCGGCCTGCGACTGCGCGCCGCAGCGCGGCCGTCGCCGGCGCGTCACGGCCCGACGTACGCGTCCAGCCACTGCATCGTCGCTTCCGCCAGCTCCGCTGCGATGCTCGCGACCGTCCGACCCGATACCGCGTGGGCGTGATCGCCGCCTTCGAGGCGGTAGCGCGATGCGCCGGGAAGCTGCGCCAGTGCCGGCGCTACCACGGCCGGATCGGCGAGAGGGTCGAGCGTGCCCTGGAGGAAGAGCATCGGCGCCGAGATGCGCTCGAGGTGCGCGGCGCGCAGGAGCTCGGGCTTGCCCCGCGGATGCCACGGGTACGCGAGCAGCACGAGCCCGGCGCACTGGGCGCCGGCGGCGACGGCGTGGGTCGCCATGCGGCCGCCGTAGGAGCGGCCGCCGAGGAGCAGGCGTCGCGCGCGCGGGCGGAGTGCCGCTGCGATTCCCTGCCAGCAGCGCTCGTCGCGCGCGCGCGGCCCCGGCAGGCGCCGCCCGGCCTCGGCGTAGGGCAGGTTGTAGCGTACGACCTGCAGACCGCGGGCGGCGAGCGCTTGCGCGTAGGCGGCGAGCGTCGGCGCCGCGTACGTGCCGCCGGCGCCGTGGGTGAGGGCCACGAGCGTATCCCCCGACTCGCCGTCCCACTCGGCAGTGACGGCGCCGTCTTCCCAGGCGAGTCGCGTCGCGTTCACGACGGCGCCACCACGATGTCGTCGGCGAGCGACCGGGCGGCGAGCATCCGTCGCCGCAGGGCGAGCTCGACGGCGAGCGACAGTGCGGCGGCGACCACGCCGGAGACGAACGGAGACGCGGCGCCGAGGCGGACGAAGAGGAAGCCGCTCCACACCGGCCCGACGGTGCGGGCCGCACCGCCCGCCGACTGCGCGAAGCCCAGTATCGTGCCCTGCTGCGCGGCGCCCGCGTGCTGCGACGCCAGGCTCGCGAGCATGGGGTTTACGAGGCCGGCGCCGAGCCCGGCGAGGGCGACACCGATGACGAGCGGCGCCGGTGAGCGGGCGGCCGCGATCGCCGCCATGCCGAGACCGATCGCCACGGTGCCGCCGACCAGCACGTTCACCGCCGGAAAGCGGCGCGAGATCTTGCCGATCGCGCCGCCTTGCACGGCGAGGGCCATCAGGCCGTAGAGTCCGAAGAGATGACCCACTTCGGTCTGGGTCCACCCGAGGCGGGCATCGGCGAGGAGCGCCAGCGACACCTGCACGTTGGTCATACAGATGAACGTCAAGAAGTAGATCCCCATGATGGCGAGGATCGGAGCCTCGGCGAGGACGCGTCGGAGCGGTCGGTGCGGCGGCCCGCCCGCCGCGGCCGGCGCGGTCTGGCGCCGGGTCTCGGGCATGAGGAAGTAGACGCCTGCGAGGTCGACGAACGCCAGGAGAGCCGCCGCGAGCAGCGGGGCGTTCGGGTGCAGGCGGCCGATGGCGCTGCCGAGCACGGGACCGATCACCAGTCCGAGCCCGATGCCGGCGCCGACGCGGCCCATTCCGGCGGCGCGCTCGGCGCCCGAGGTGACATCGGCGACGGCCGCTTGGCATGCCGCCAGGTTGCCCGCGGTCGTGCCGGCGAGGATGCGCGAGACGAAGAGCAGGGGCAGCCACGCTCGTTCGGCGGCGAGCGCGAAGATCAGCATGGCGACGCCGTTGCCGAAGAGGCTCGCGAGAATGATCGGGCGGCGTCCGTAGCGGTCGGAGAGGCGTCCGAGGATCGGCGTTGCGACCGTCTGCGTGAGCGCGAACGTGCCGAGCAGAAGACCGACGATCTCGGCCGAGCCGCCCATCGACTGCACGTAGAAGGGCAGGAGCGGGATGACGATGCCGAAGCCCACCATGTCGAAGAGGACGGTGGCGAAGACGAAGAAGAGGACCCGGGATTGCATCGCCCGAGGGGCCGTATCACGGGCGGACGGCCCGTGCGATGCGACGTTGTGCCGAGGGGGTGCCGGCGGCCCGCTGCCGCCGCGACGCTGCGCATGACGCTGCGGCGCCGGGTGTGTTAGGGAAGCGGCATGGCGAAATTCGCGGTCGTCGGCTCGGGGGCCTGGGGGACGGCGCTCGCTGCGCACGCGGCACGCCTCGGACATGCGGTGACGCTCTGGGCGCTCGAGCCCGATGTCGCCGAGGAGGTCCGCACGCGGCACAGCAACTCGATCTACCTGCCCGGACTGCCGCTGCCGGAGAACCTGGATGCGACCGCCGACGTCGCCGCGGCGGTGGCGGGCGCGGAGGTGGTGATCATGGTGCCGCCGTCGTCGCATCTGCGCGCGGTGGTCGGCAGGATCGCTCCGGTGCTCGGTGCCGAGGCGATCCTCGTCGTCGCTACCAAGGGCATCGAAGAGGGCAGCCTGAAGCTCATGTCCGAGGTGGTGATCGAGACCGTTCCCGAAGTCGAGGAGCGGCTCGTCTTCCTCTCCGGGCCGAGCTTCGCGAAGGAGGTCGCGCGCGGGCTGCCGACCAACGTCGTCGTGGCGGCGGCGGACATCGCCGCTGCGCACGCGATCCAGGAGCTCATCCATGCGCCGAACTTTCGTAGCTACGCGAGCGCCGATCCGATCGGCGTGCAGGTCGGGGGCGCGATCAAGAACGTGCTCGCGGTCGCGACCGGCGCCTGCGACGGCCTGGGGTTCGGCGACAACGCGCGGGCTGCGGTGATCACGCGCGGGCTCGCCGAGATGACCCGCCTCGGGGTCGCGCTCGGCGCCAATCCCCTCACCTTCCTCGGCCTCTCCGGCGTCGGCGATCTCGTGCTCACCTGCACCGGTGACCTGTCGCGCAACCGGACGCTCGGCAAGCAGCTGGCGCTCGGCGTCGATCCGAAGGCGTATCTGGCGAGCCAGCGCTCGGTGGCGGAGGGCTACTCGACGTCGGCGGCCGCCACGGCGCTGGCTGCCAAGCTCGACGTCGAGATGCCGATCACCGAGAACGTGTACGAGGTGCTGCACGGCGGCCGGCCGCTGAAGGAAGCAGTCAAGCTGCTGCTCGAGCGCGGTTACAAGGACGAGCTCGCCGGCATCGGTCCGAGCTGACGGTCCGCAGCCGCCGGCGCGGGGCTGACTCGCACGGCGGTTTACGGTAGAAGCGCCGCACTTCGCACCACCAGGAGGTCTGCATGCACCTGCTAGCGTTCGCCGTCGCCGCCGGTTTCGTCGCCGGGGCGATCCTGCCGTCGGCCGTATCGGCTGCCGACACCTACCAGATCGATCCCGCCCACACCTCGGTGCAGTTCTCGGTGCGCCACATGTTGATCAGCAACGTGCGCGGCGAGTTCAGGAAGGTTGCCGGGTCCGCGACCGGCGACATCGCCAATCCGGCTGCGACGACCGTCGAGGCGACCATCGACGCGGCGTCGATCGACACGCGGAACGAAGAACGCGACGCGCACCTGCGCAAGCCCGATTTCCTCGACGTCGCCAAGTTCCCGACCATCGTTTTCAAGTCGACCAAGGTCGAGAAGGCAGGCGAAGGCTGGAAGCTCACTGGCGACCTCACGCTCCACGGCGTCACCAAGCCCGTGGTGCTCGACGTGACGAACGTCACGGCGCCGATCAAGGATCCGTGGGGCAACTCCCGCATCGGCGCGCAGGCGAAGACCAAGCTCAATCGCCGCGACTTCGGCATCGCCTACAACGCGCTCCTCGAAGGAGGCGGCCTGGTGGTCGGCGACGAGATCACGGTGGCGATCGACGTCGAGGTGGTGAAGAAGGGCGCCACGGCGCAGTAACCGCGCTTGCGGCCGGCGGCCGCGCCGGGGCGACCTTCGTCTCGGCACGGCCGCCCCGAGCTCGGACGGGTGTGGAATCCTGGCGCGGAATCCGGCTTGACACGCGGTGTTGCAGCCCGGGATGACTTCAGGACGATGCGGGTGATCGGATGCGGCGCCGCGGGCGCCTTGTGCGCCTTGGTGGCGGCACTCTGCGCGGCGGGGCGGGTGCATGCGGCCCCGGCGCCGGCGGCGCGCTGCGCCGCAGCGAAGCTCAAGGCGGTGGGCGGGGCGGCTAGCGGTTTGCTCGGATGTCACGCGAGCGCGATGAAGCGCAGCACCGCGGTCGACGCCGCTTGCCTCGCGAAGCGCCACGCCAAGCTCGCCGCCGCTCTCGCCGCCGCCGCGGCCAAGGGCGGTTGCGCAGGGGGCGGCGGTGCCGGGAGCATCGCCGGCGCTCTCGACGGCTTCGTCGCCGGGGTCGCGGCGGCGCTCGCGGCCGACGGTACGCCCGACGGGCGACGCTGCAGCGCCGCGAAGCTCGCAGCCACCGGGGCCAAGGCCAAAGCCAAGCTCGCCTGTCATGCCCGCGCCGCCGCCGCGGGAGCGGCGCTCGACGCCCGCTGCTCGGCGCAGCTCGAGACCAAGTTCGCGAAGGCCTTCGCGACTGCCGACCGACGCTACGCGTGCGCGGTCGAGGGCGACGCCGCGGCCATCGGGGCGGGGTACGTCGATCCGCTCGTCGCAACCGTCGTTGCCGCAATACCGGCGACGAGCGACGGCGTCGTTACTCTGAACGGGAGCCTCGCCGGTCTGCAGATCTTTCCGCCCGACAATTGGTGGAACCGCGACGTCTCGACGGCGGCCGTGGCGGCCGACTCGAACGCCATCATCGATTACATCGGCCGCACGAAGCCGCTGCACCCCGACTTCGGCACCACCTTCGGCATTCCCTACGTCGAGGTCGAAGGAACGCAGCCGAAGGTGCCGATGACATTCCTCTACGACGACGAGAGCGATCACGGCGCGCCCGGTCTGCCGCCCGGCTATCCGATTCCCGAGGCCGCGCGCTACGTCCCGGGCTACATCGAAGGCGGCGTCGCGGGCGGCGGCGCCAGCGGCGATCGCCACCTGATCCTCGTCGACCGCGACCACGGATTCCTCTTCGAGATCTACGCCGCGCGCTTCATCGGCGGCGTTTGGCAGGGCGGCTCGGGCGCGATCTTCGACCTCGGCAGTAACGCGCGCCGTCCCGAGGGCTGGACCTCCGCCGATGCCGCCGGGCTCGCGATCCTCCCCGGGCTGGTGCGCGCCGACGAGGTGTTCGAGGCCGGAGTTATCGAGCACGCGCTGCGCTTCACGGTGCGCGGCACCAAGGGCTACGTGTATCCGGCGTCGCACGACGCGACCTCCGGCCCCGGAGGCGATGCGCGGCCGCCCCTCGGGCTCCGCGTGCGCCTCAAGCCGAGCGTCGACCCGGCGGCGTTCGCCGCCCCGGCGGCAGTGATCGTCCGCGCCATGCAGAAGTACGGGCTCATCCTCGCCGACAACGGCAGCGACTGGTTCGTCTCCGGGGCGCCGGATCCGCGCTGGAACGACGAGCTGATGCACGACGAGCTCCTGCGCATCACCGGCGACGACTTCGAGGTCGTCGAATAGCGCTCCCAGGTCTCGTACCGCGACGAGCGCGCGACTCGGCGCCCAGGCGCCGTGCCGCTCCGGCGCACGTCAGCCGGGTGCCATGAGCGGCCACGGCTGCGCGCATTCGAGAGCGCGCGCCGCAGCGAGCACGCGCAGGTCGTCATGGCGGCGCCCGACGATCTGGAGGCCGACCGGCACCCCGTCGACCGTTCCTGCCGGCACCGACGCGGCGGGGTGGCCGCTCAGGTTGAAGACGTAGGTCTGCGCCACCGTCACGAGCGGGCTCACGGCACGTCCGCCGATCGTTGCCGGCGGCGGGCCTGCGGCGGCAAAGGCCGGGATCGGCGTCGTCGGCAGGAGCAGCAGATCGACCGCATCGAAGAGAGCGGCGAGCGACTGCACGAGCGCGTCGCGGACCAGCGCCGCGCGTGCGAGATCGCGCAGGTCGAGCCCTGCCGCCAGTGCACAGAGGAACCGTAGCGCCGGGGTCACGTCCGCGGCGCGCTCCGGCAGGAACGGAGCGTAGAGCTCGAGCAGGTCAGGAGCCATGAAGACGCGCCAGGCCTCCTCCGGGTCCGCGAGCTCGACGCGGGTGTCGGTCGCGACCATGCCGGTCGCGGCGACGAGCGCGTCGGCAGCGGCGCCGACGACGTGCTCGACCTCGGGTTCGCAGGCGCCGAAGCCGAGGTCGGCAGTCCAGGCGACGCGGGCACCGCGCAGGTCGTGAGCGTCGATGGCGCGCTCGTAGGAGAATCCGGGGTGGGGCAGCGACAGCGGATCGTGTTCGTCGGGTCCGACGATGCAATCGAGGATGCGCGCGGTGTCGGCGACGCTCCGGGTGAGCACGCCGTAGTTGCGCACGTTCGGGAGACCGACGTAGCGGGGGCCGCGCGGCACCCGGCCGTAGGTGCCCTTGAAGCCGACGAGCCCGGTGAACGCCGCCGGGATGCGCAGCGATCCGCCCGAGTCGGAGCCGGTCGCGAAAGGGACGAGCCCAGAGGCCACGGCCGCGGCCGAGCCGCCGCTCGATCCGCCCGGCGTCCGCTCGGGATTCCAGGGGTTGCGGCAGACGCCATGGAGCAGGGATGCGGTGAATGATGCGGCCCCCATCTCGGGCGAGGCGGTGAGGCCCACTGGAACGGCGCCGGCGGCGCGCAGGCGCTCGACCTGGGTGGAGGTCGTGGTCGCGATCACGTCGGCGAAGACGCGGGCGCCGCGCGGGTGCGGCCAGCCCGCGACATCCTCCAGCTCCTTGACGCCGCAGGGAACGCCCGCCAGCGGTCCGGGGTCGTCGCCGCGCCGGATGCGGTCGTCGACGGCGGCAGCGGCGGCGCGAGCACCGTCGCGATCGAGGAAGACGAAGGCGCCGAGAGGCGGATCGAGCCGGGCGATGCGCTCGAGATGGTGCTCGAGCACGGTCCGGGCCGTGAGTCGGCCGCTGCGGATCGCGTCGGCGAGAGTGGTGACGGCGGCGGCGTGCAGGGTCTCGAGCAAGCGTCGTCTCGGGCTCAGGGCGCGGCGAGCGGCTGTGAGCTCGGGCTGGACCGACGCGACCGATAGCAGCGGCGGCGCCCGTCGTCGCGGGCTACGGCGGCGGTCGGGATCGGATCGAGGGGCATAGGGGCAGAAATGGCACGCGGCCAGGCTTCGGTCGAGGCCGTGCACGAGCTCAGGCGGATTCGTCCTCTCGCCTCGCGAGGAAGGCGATGGCGCCGAGCGTCACGAGCCCGGGAGCGATGAAGATCGCGGTGATGATCGGGACGAGGACGAAGAGGCTGGTGTTGGTCGGGACCGGACGGCACGGACCGCCCGTGAGCTCGGGACCACAGAGTACGCCCGCGATGGCGCTGGCCGCGACGGCGTTCCACACCACGTGCTGCACCATGGCGAAGGCGAGCCCGAGGGCGGGCACGAGGCGGACGCCGGCCGCTCCGCGCCGGCGCCGGGCCCAGCCGAGCGCCGCTCCGGTCGTCGCCGTGAAGGCGGCGTGGTTGCCGCCGCCGAGGAGTGCGCGGACGTAGACGCCACGGAGAAGTCCCGCAGGTCCGCCCTGGAGGACTGCGAACGTCAGGTAGACGACGTTCTCGGTGAACGCGAAGCCGATGCCGACGAGCGCGCCGAGGACCAGGCCGTCACGGGTTCCGTTGCAGCGATCGCGGCCGATGGCGACGACGAGGGCGAGGGCGAGGGTCTTTGCGATCTCCTCGACGGCGGGCGCTCCAAAGCTGGCTGCGAGCGCCCGCGCGTCGCCCCCGGGCACGACCGTTGCCGCCCATTCCAGGAGGCGCGTGTTGGCGCCGTGCGCGAGCCATGCGGCGCCGACGGCGCCGGCGAAGACAGCTCCCGCGAGTGTCGCCGCCGGTGCGCGCTCGCGGCGGTCGATCCACAGTACCGCGAGCGTGTAGAGCGCGCCGGGGAGCGCGGCGGCGGGCACTATCATTCCCGGTACGTCGGCGAGCGTCTGCCCGAACCAGATCGCCGGCCGGATGGCGGCGAGAGCGGTGACCGCGAGCGCGATGCGGGAGGCGGGGCGATGCGAACGGGGCGGCGCCATGCGGATCCGCCAGGAGCTAGCACATCCCAGCGACCCCCGGTCTATGGTGTCGCCACCGGCATCCGCCGGTCGACCGTCGAAAAGGTGCCGCTCGCCGTGGCGGGTAGCGCGCCGGCGCCCGCACGGCAGGCGGCTGCGGCGGGGGCACAGCACTTGCTCTAGGCATCTCCTCTGGAGCGGGACACGCGTGGCCCTGGTCTACGACGGAAGCATCCGAGCCGCCCTCGACGAGGAAAGCACGCCGCTCCTCGCCCGCCGCACGCTCGCCGTCTCCGTGCTCGCGGCCGCGGGTATCCTCGCCGGCATCGCGGTCGATGCCGCGCTCGGGCGCACGCTGCCGCCATGGGTGCTGCCGACCCGCCTGGCGGGAGTCGGCGCGTACGTGCTCGCCGCCGCGGTGCTGCTGCCGCTCACCCGCAGAGGCCGCTGGTGCGTGGTCGAGCGTGTCGCGGTGATCTGTGCCGGGCTCATGACCCTGGTCCCGGCGGCTATCGATCTCGCTGCCGGCAAGAGCATGATGACGCTGTTCGTCGCCGGCGCTCTCGCGCTCGCCGGCGCCATCGTCTTTCCCTGGAGCGTCAACGCGCAGGTGGCGCTGGCGCTGGTGAACGCGGGTGCGATCGGTGTGCACCTCGCCGTCGAGCCGGCGCTCTGGTCGGAATCGGCGAACCTGGTGCTCACGGTGGGGACGGTGCTGGCGGTGTCGGTGTACGCCGCGGCGACGCTCGACGCGCAGCGCCTGCAGCGCAAGGGCATGGAGATCTTGCAGGCAGGTCAGAAGCACATCCTCGAGCGGGTCGCCCGCGATGCGCCGCTCGCAGAGGTGCTCGACGAGATCCTGCGCGTCGTCGAGCAGCAATCGCCGGACGCGATGAGCGCGCTCTACCTCGCCGACGCGAGCGGCACGACGCTTCACCACGTCGCCTCGCGACGGCTGCCGCCCGAGATGCGCGCGATCAGCGAGACGCTGGCGATCGGTCCGGACGCCGGCTCGTGCGGATCGGCGGCGCACTTTCGCGCCCGCGTAGTGGTCGAGGACCTGGAGCGGGATTCGTGCTGGGCAGCCTGCCGCGAGGTCACGAGGCGTGCCGGCGTCGTTGCGTGCTGGTCCGAGCCATTTCTTGCCAGCGACGGCCGCCTCCTCGGGACGTTCGTGATGTACTATTCGACGCCGCGTGCTCCGACACCGGCGGAGTGCGCGATGATCGAGGTCGCCGCGCATCTCGCCGAGATCGCGGTCGAGCGCAATCGGGCACGCAGCAATCTGGAACGCTACGTGGCCGACCTCGATCAGGCGCGCGCGACCGCCGAGGCGCACGCCGAGCGGCTGCGCGAGCAGTCGGTGGAGCTGGTCGCGGCCCGTGACCAGGCGCTGAGCTCGGCGCGCGTCAAGGCCGAGTTCCTCGCCAACATGAGTCACGAGATCCGTACGCCCATGAACGGCATCATCGGCATGACGGATATCCTCCTCGAGACCGAGCTCGACGCCGAGCAGCGCGAGCTCGCGCACACGATTCGGCGGTGCAACAACGCGCTGCTCGGCGTCGTGAACGACGTGCTCGACTTCTCGAAGATCGAGGCCGGAAAGCTCACGATCGAGAATGTGCCCCTGAATCTCCGTCGGCTGATCGAGGAAGTGACGACCCTCTTCGCGCCGCAGGCGCACGAGCAGGGCCTCGAGATCGGAGCGGTGATTCCGCCCGACTTCCCGGAGCACGTGATCGGCGATCCCGGCCGTATTCGGCAGGTGCTCTCCAACCTCGTCGGCAACGCGGTGAAGTTCACCGAGCGGGGCGAGGTGGTGGTCACGGCGGAGGTACGCTCGGAGCGCGGGCAGTGGGTCGGCCTGGCGCTGCGCGTGCGCGACACCGGGATCGGCATCCCGGAAGATCGCCAGGAGGCGATCTTCGAGAGCTTCACGCAGGTCGATGGCAGCTCGACCCGCCGCTACGGCGGCACCGGCCTCGGGCTCACGATCTGCCGCCAGCTCGTCGAGCTGATGGCGGGAAAGCTCGTCCTCGAGAGCGTGCTCGGCGTGGGGAGCACTTTCACGGTCGAGCTCACCCTCGAGCGGCAGGCCGCCCCCATCGCGGTCGCCGAGCCGACGGCCGCGCTCGCCGGGCTCCGCGTCCTCGTCGTCGACGACAACGCGACCAATTGCCACATCGCGTGCCAGCACCTCCGTTCGTGGGGAGCGCGCCCGCAGGAGGCTGCCGACGGGTTGACGGCGCTGCGCATGCTCGGCGCTGCCGCCGCCGCCGGCGAGCCGTTCGGGCTCGTGTTCCTCGACATGCAGATGCCGGTCATGGACGGGGCCCAGGTCGCAGCCCGCATCCGCGCCGACCCCGCGCTTGCGGGGCTGCCGCTCGTGTTGCTCTCGTCGATGGGGGCGATGCGCGGCGGCGCCGAGGGGGCGCGCCGGCTCGGCTTCGACGTCGCCATGACCAAGCCCATCTGTCGCGGCACGCTCGAGGAGACGGTGACGGCGGTACTCGAACGACGGATCCCCCGGGTCGCTCCGGATGTAGCGGCGCCGCTGCCTGGTCCGAGCACGCTCGCGGTGCTGGTCGCCGAGGACGACGCCGTCAACCGCAACGTGCTCAGGCATATGCTGCAGTGGCTCGACTGCGTCGTCGACGTGGTTCCCGACGGTCGCGAGGCGCTCGCGGCGGTGCAGGCGCGGGTCTACGACGTCGTCTTCATGGACGTGCAGATGCCCGGCATGGACGGCCTCGAGGTAACGCGGCGGATTCGCCGGCTCGAGGCGAGTGGGGCGGCGGCCGCCGCGCGGGTGACGATCGTGGCGCTCACGGCCAATGCCCTCGAGGGGCAACGTGAACGCTGTCTCGCCGCCGGGATGGACGATTTTCTCGCCAAGCCGCTCTCGCTCCAGGCGCTGGCCGCGGCGATCGCCGAGCAACGGAGCCGGCGCGAGGCGGCCGAGCGGACGCCCGCCATCTCCGCGGCCTGAGGGGGCGCCGCGGGATTCCCCTGTCACCCGCGCTGCGGATGGCGTAGGGTAGCTGCATGCCGAAGCTCGTCGTGTCGCATCCGAAGCCGTCCGCTCCGCGCCGCGTGGTGCAGAAGTCCGCGAAGCTCGCGAATGTCTGCTACGACATCCGCGGACCCGTCCTCGCGCGCGCCAAGCAGATGGAGGACGAGGGCCAGCGCATCATCAAGCTCAACATCGGCAACCCGCAGCCGTTCGGCTTCGAAGCGCCGGAAGAGCTCGTGCAGGACGTCATCTACAATCTCCCGAACGCCGCCGGCTACTGCGACTCGAAAGGTCTCTTCGCCGCGCGCAAGGCCGTGATGCACTACACGCAGCAGAAGCGTATCGCCGGCGTCGGCATCGAAGACATCTACATCGGCAACGGCGTGTCCGAGCTGATCGGCATCAGCATGCAGGCGCTCCTGAACGACGGCGACGAGGTGCTGGTGCCGGCGCCCGACTATCCGCTCTGGACCGCCTCGGTGACCCTCGCCGGCGGCACCGCGCGCCACTATCTCTGCGACGAAGGCGCCGGCTGGCTTCCGGATCTCGACGATATCCGCGCCAAGATCACGCCGAACACGCGTGCGATCGTCGTCATCAACCCCAACAACCCGACCGGCGCCCTCTACCCCGACGATCTCCTCATGGAGATCGTCGAGCTCGCTCGCCGGCACCATCTCGTCATCCTCGCCGACGAGATCTACGACAAGGTCCTCTACGACGGCGCCGTGCACACCTCGATCGCGGCGCTCGGCGAGGACGTGCTGACCCTCACCTTCAACGGGCTCTCCAAGAACTATCGCGCCTGCGGCTACCGGGCCGGCTGGATGATCCTCTCCGGCGACAAGTCGCATGCCCAGGACTACATCGACGGCTTGAACATCCTCTCGTCGATGCGGCTGTGCGCCAACGTGCCGGCGCAGTACGCGATCCAGACCGCGCTCGGCGGCTACCAGAGCATCGACGACCTCGTGCTTCCGACCGGCCGGCTCGGCAAGCAACGCGACGTTGCGCACGACCTGCTGACGTCGATTCCCGGCGTCACCTGCATGAAGCCGAAAGCGGCGCTGTACCTGTTCCCGAAGCTCGATTTGCGGCGCTATCCGATCGACGACGACGAGGCGTTCATCCTCGAGCTCCTCGAGGAGCAGAAGGTCCTGGTGGTGCAGGGCTCGGGCTTCAACTGGCCGAAGCCCGATCACTTCCGTGTCGTGTTCCTGCCGAACGTCGACGATCTCACCGAAGCGATAGGACGCGTCGCCAAGTTCCTCGACCACTACCACCGCCGGCACGCCTGACGGGCGAGCGCCGCGGCGGGATGCCGGTCGCAGCGGGTTCACGCCTGCGATCTCGACGAACTGCAGGAGCTCGACGCCGGCGAAGCGCCGGCGCTTCATCAGCGGATGGTGCGATCGCCCGACAGGCCTGCGACCTCCGGCTCCGCGGGTCCGGATCGACCGCGGTCGAGCTCGCGCCAGAGCCAGAGTGCCAGCCCCGCGAAGAGCGCTAGCGGGAGGATCGACAGCAGCACGGCGGTATCGAGATAGCTCGCCCGCGCCCGCTCATCGGCCGCGAAGCAGACGGGGCAGGCGAGGGCGGGTGCTGCTCGGCCGAGGACGGTGAGGGCGATCGTTGCGAGGAGCGCCGGGCGGCGCCGCCGGCGATCGTCGCGGCTGGCGGGGCGGCTGTGGTCGTCGGTGCTCATGCGAGGTAGACCACTGTGTACAGCACGGGCCATACGCCGACCACGAAGTACCAGAACACCCGCGTCGCCGTGAAGGCGTCGGCCGTGAGATCGCCGCGTGCGAGGCGCTGGCGGGCCCACAGGAGCGTCGAGATCGCGGCCAGGGCGTGCGCCGCATGCGCGCCGACGATCAAGTAGAAGAACGATCCGTACTGGCTCGAGCGCATGGTGAGGCCGAAGGCCAAGAGGCGGGTCCACTCCAGACCCTGGACGGCGACGAAGATCGCGCCGAGCAGCACAGCGCCCGTCAGGCGCCGCAGCGCCCGGCGGCGGCCGAAGACGGTCGCCGCCGCGCGGCCGGCGCTCGCCAGGGCGGCGCCGCTCGCCAGCAGCACGAGCGTGTTGAGCGCCGTCGCGACGACGGGGAGGCGCGGTTGGCCGGGGGGCGGCCAGCCGCGAGCGTGGCTGCGGGCGATCACGAAGGCGCTCACGAGCCCGGCGAAGAACATGATCTCGGTGCCGACGAAGATGAGCATGCCGGCGACCGCCGTGCGGATGCGCGGCGCCGACGGCGGACGCGTCGCGGCGACGATCGTGGTGGCGCTCGAGCTCACGATGCGCCCGGCCTCAGTGGTGCACCGGCGGCGCCGGGGGTGTGATCGGCAGGTGGAGCCAGTTCTGGCCCGCCGGCAGCATCACGTCGGGAGCGATGCCGGCGAACATCACCAGGACGAAGCCCAGCATCACGAACAGGATGTACCAGACGTAGCGCTCCTCGATGTTCAGGTGCATGAAATAGGCGGCGACCATCGTCGCCTTGACGATGGCGATGCCGAAAGCAGTGACCAGGGTGACGATGGGGTGGCCGAACATCGGTCCGAGCAGGCTGATCGCCAGCAGCACCAGCAGCGCCAGGTAGATGCGCACGTACGAGGGGTGGGCGCGATCGGCGTGAACGGCTTCGGAGCTCATGTTCCGGTCCTCATTTGGCGATGTAGAAGAGCGGGAAGAGGAAGATCCACACTGCGTCGACGAAGTGCCAGTAGATGCCGATCAGCTCGACGCGGTGGAGGTTCCGGCCGCGACGGGCGTCGGCGGCGACGATTCCCATGATCACCATGCCGACGATGACGTGCAGGCCGTGCAGACCGCACGTGACGTAGTAGTACGACCAGAACACGTCGCGGAAGATCGTGAAGCCGTGCGCGATCTCGTTCGACCACTCGAAGCTCTTGACCATGAGGAAGACGAGGCCGCCCAAGATGGTGAGGCCGAGGAAGCGCGCTGCCCGCGGACCGTTGCGCGCTTCCGCCGCCTGGTGCGCGAGCACGGCGGCGAGGCTCGAGGTCAGCAGCACGAAGGTGTTGAACGCGCCGGCGACGGTGTTGGTATGCGACGCCTCTTCCGCCCAGTGCGGGTGGTGCAGGCGCAGCATGACGTAGCTGCCGATCAAGCCGCCGAAGATGACGATCTCGGAGGCGAGCACCCACCACACTGCGAGGCGGGCGGTGGGGATCCCGGTCGCGCTCCGGCCGGTGGCGATCGGGACGTGCGCGCGGACGTCGGCGGCGTGGCTCATGCGCGGGGAAGCTCCTCTTGGTTCGGGACGTGCTGCGGCCAGTAGTCGAGATCGCGGTCGGGGACGCCGTACTCGTAGGGGCCGCGGTAGACGGCCGGCATCGTCACGAAGTTGCCGTGCGGCGGCGGCGACGGCGCCGCCCACTCGAGCGTGTTCGCGTTCCAGGGGTTGGCGCCGACCTCCTCGCCGTGCCGCATGCTCCAGAAGAAGTTCACCAGGAAGACCACCTGGAACGCCAGCATGACGATGAGAGCCACGGTTGCGATCACCGCCAGGTGGTTCAGCCACGGCGTCGAGAGCTGCGGGAAGTTCTCGTACGAGTAGATGCGGCGGTGCTGCCCGGCGACGCCGGTCAGGAAGAGCGGGATGAAGATCAGGTTGAAGGGGATGACGGTGCCCCAGAAGTGGATCTTTCCGAGCGTCTCGCTCATGCGCCGGCCGAACATCTTCGGGAACCAGTAGGTGATGGCGGCGAAGGTGCCGATGATGGCGATCGGGAAGAAGGTGTAGTGGAAGTGGGCGACGACGAAGTAGGTGTCGTGCAGGTAGATATCGGTGGCGTTGGCGCCGAGAAAGATGCCGGTGACGCCGCCGATCAGGAACTCGGCGATGAAGGCGAGCGCCCACAGCATCGGCGTGGCGAACTCGATGGAGCCGCCGTAGAGCGTGGCGATGAACGCGAAGAGCATCTCGGCGACCGGAATCGAGATCAGCAGCGTCGTGATCGTGAACAGGTGCGCCATCCGCGGGTCGATGCCGGCCACGAACTGGTGGTGCGCCCAGACGAAGAAGCTGATGATCCCGGTCGCGATCGCGGTGCCGAGGATGGTCTTGTAGGCGAAGAGCTTCTTGCGGGCGAAGACCGTCAGCACCTCGGCGACGACGCCGGTCGCCGGCAGCAGCACGACGTAGACCTCGGGGTGCCCGAAGAACCAGAACAGATGCTGCCAGAGGAGCGGATCGCCGCCGGCCTTCGGATCGAAGAACTGCGTGCCTACCGTCTGGTCGAGGAACAGCATGACGGCGCCCGCGATCAGCGGTCCGACCGAGCCCATGAAGACGAGGCTCGCGATCACGATCATCCAGACGACGATCGGAATGCGCATCGCCGTCATCCCGGGGGCGCGCGCGTTCATCACCGTCACCGTGAAGTTGATGCCGCCGAGCAGGAAGGCCACGAACTCGAGGGCGACGGCGAGCAGCCAGAGCGGTGCGCCCCAGGGGGTATGGTTGTAGTGGGCGCTCGCCGAGAGCGGCGGGTAGGCCGTCCAGGCGCCGCCGAAGCCGCCGCCCGGGACCACCAGCGAGATCAGGATGATCACCACGCTCACGAAGAAGATCTGGTACGAGAGCCGGTTCAGCCGCGGAAACACCATGTCGTCGCAGCCGATCATGAGCGGTATGAGGAAGTTCCCGAGCCCCGCTATCAGGACGGGCATCGAGACCCAGAAGATCATGATCGAGCCGTGGTTGGTGATGAGGGCATTGTACTCGCGGGCCGTGACCAGGCCGTAGAGCGGCACGGACTGGCCCGGAAAGGCGAGCTGCATCCGGAAGACGTAGGCCATGAAGCCGCCGATCAAGGCCATGGCCATGCCGGTGAACATGTATTGGAGACCGATCACCTTGTGGTCGGTCGAGAAGACGTAGCGGCTCCAGAAGCTCTCGGGCGCGTGCGCGACCGCGGCGCCGTGGGCGGGGGCAGGCATGCTCATGACCGGCTCCCGGCTGCCGCTGCGGCGACGGCGGTGTGCTCCCCGAGCCACGCGGCATGCTCCTCAGCCGATTCGATGTGCAGCGCCGCCGGCATGAGCGCGTGCCCGAGACCGCACATCTCGGCGCAGGCGATGTCGAAGGTGCCGGTCTTGGTCGGGCGGAACCACCCCTTGATCATGCGGCCGGGCACGGCGTCCTGTTTCAGGCGGAACACCGGGATCGAGAAGCTGTGAACGACGTCCTGCGACGTGAGCTCGAACTCGTACGTCGTACCGTTGCGGACGTGCAGCTCGTTGACGGTGACGACGTCGTCGGGCGTATCCAGCTGGCGGTCGGGTCCGGGATGGACGAACGTCCACGCCCACTGCTGCGCGATCACGCGGATCGTCTCGTCGGGCGGCGGGATGACCTGCTTGACGTCGCGCCAGACCGCGATGGCGCCCGCGATCAGCACCACGTCGCAGGCGATCACTGCGTAGTGCGGCCACGAGATCCAGCGCTTCTCGTCCTTGGTCTCGCCGGCGACGTAGAGGCTGCGGACTCCGGGACGGCGCCGGAACTTGAAGATGAGGCCGAAGAAGATGCCCTGTGCGACCACGAACCAGACGCCAACGGTGTAGAATATGACGGCGAAGAGCCAGTCGATCTCGTCGGCGGACGTCGAAGCGGCGGGGATGAGCCATTCCAGCATGCGTCCTCCTCGCAGCGCCTCAGCGCGTCAGCACCCACGCCGCCAGCGCGTACAGGACGCAGGAGATCATCGTCATCCAGAATCCACGCACGACCTTCGCTGCGAACCAGGTATCGTCGTTCATTTGGTTCCCCCTGTCGGCGCCAGCGTGCGGACGTAGGCGACGACGTCGCGCATCGCCTGCTCGTCGACGAGCGTGCTCGCCATGGCCCGCATCTGGGCTCCCGTGACGTCGTCCTTGTGGGCACCGCGAGCGCCGCTCCTGAACTTGGCGAGCTGCGCCAGGAGGTACCAGTCGGCCTGCCCCGCCAGGCGCGGCGCCTTGAGCGCTTCGTTGCCGCCGCCGTCAGGACCGTGGCAGGCCGAACACGGCGCGAAGAGAGCCTGACCATGGACGGCGTCGCCCGGGAGGGTCGCGGCAGGGGTGGCCGGCGGCAGGGTGGCGACGTAGGCGGCGACATCCGCCACGTCGGCGTCGGTGTGGAGAGAGGTGGCCATCGGCCGCATCTGCAGGCCGGTGTCGTCGCCGCGCGCGTAGCCGCGCTGGCCGGCGCGGAACTTCTGCAGCTGTGCCGTCAAGTACCAGGCCGGCAGGCCGGCGATCGCCGGCGCACCGTGCGATTCGTCGCCGGCCCCGCGGTCACCGTGGCAGGCGGCGCACAGCTGGTACTCCGCGGCGCCGCGGGCCAGATCCTGGGCGGCTGCGAGCGACGTGCGGCCGGACGTCGCAACCGAGATGACCAGCGCCGCGATGGCAAGGGTCGAGGATCGAGAGGGCGGCATGGGCTGCGATATGCTAGACGATGTCATGCCGTTTCTCATGGCGCGGGCTGACATATGCCCGCGCAAAATCTTTTTCAAGACGCGTGGCGCAGTCCGGGCGCCGGCGGCAGCCGCGCTTGCCCGTCCCCGATCGGTCGGGCATTTACCGCACTAGGCATGCCTCGCATCGGTCTCGTCCTCGGCGCCGGCGGTCCCACCGGTCATGCCTTCCACGTCGGAGTCCTGAAGGCGCTCGAAGAGGCCACCGGGTGGGACCCGCGCACCGCCGACGTCATCGTCGGCACCTCGGCCGGCGCCATCGTTGCGGCCCTGCTGCGCGGCGGCATGTCGCCGCGCGATCTTGCGGCGCGGGCGCTCGGCGAGACGCCTTCCGAGGAAGGCCAGCGGCTGGCGGCCGTTCTGGGACGCCCGCTGCCGGCGCCGAAGAGCGAACCGTGGAGTTGGTCGACGCTCTTCGCGACGGCCGACCTGGACTACTTGAAGCGCGCTCTCCGGCGACCGTGGGAGGCGCGCCTCGGCGTCCTCGTAGCCGCGGCCTTGCCGGCCGGCCGGGTTGCCACCGATCATCTGGTCGGTGGTATCGCCCGGCTCTTCGGCGACCGCTGGCCGCTCGGACGGCTCTGGATCAATACCGTCGGCCTCGGCGCCGGTGAGCGCGTCACCTTCGGGCGGGCCGGCGCGCCGCCGGCAACGGTGGCGCAGGCGGTCGCTGCTTCGTGTGCGATTCCCGGGTACTATCGCCCGGTCGAGATCGACGGCGGCCGCTACGTCGACGGCGGCGTGCACTCGCCGACCAACGTCGATCTGCTCGCCGGCGAGGGCCTAGACCTCGTGCTCGTGAGCTCGCCGATGTCGGGGGGCTTCGACGTCTTCCGGCCGCGCGCCGACGCTCCGATGCGGGCGCTATGCCGCTTCGTCCTGCAGCGCGAGATGGCGCGCGTGCGGGCGAGCGGAACGTCGGTGCTGGCGCTCGAGCCGGGCGCGATCGAGCGGGAGCTGATGGGCGCGAGAGTTCTCGACGCCGGGCGCCGCCGGGAGATCATTCGCGGCGCCCGCGCTTCGTTCCGCGCGCGCTTCGCCGAGCCGGGCCGTCGCCGCCGCTTCGAGATCCTGCAGCCGGCGCCGGCCGTTCCCGCACCGGGTCCGCAGATTCGGCGGGCGGCGGCGCCGACCTCCCGCGTCGTCGAGCTCGGCGTGCCGGTGCACTACGTCGACTACGGCGGCGATGGCCCGGCGATGGTGCTGATCCACGGGCTCGGCGGCGCGCACGTGAACTGGATGGCGGTGGGCGAGGATCTGGCGCGCCGGGCGCGCGTGGTGGCGCTCGACCTGCCGGGCTTCGGCCGCACCCCGACCGAGGGAGGTTCGGCCTCGATCCACGCCAACCGCGCGCTCCTGGCGCGCTTCGTCGAGCGCGTGATGGGCGCTCCGTCGATCCTGGTCGGCAACTCGATGGGCGGCCTCATCTCGCTCCTGACCGCGGCCGAAACGCCCGCCGCGGTCTCGGGCCTGGTGCTGGTCAATCCGGCGCTTCCGGCTGCGCCCGGGGGCTTCTTCGACCCCGCGGTCGCCGCGATCTTCGCCGGCTATTGCCTCCCCGGCGTCGGCGAGCTCCTGATGAGCGGCCGCAAGCTGTGGCTCGGATCGGAGGGCTCGGTGCGACAGATGCTCGACTTCTGCTGCGTCGACTCGCGCCGCGTCGACCCCGGCGTCGTTGCGGCGACGATTGCGCTCTCGCAGGAGCGCACCCAGACCGCCGGCGGGAATGCCGCGTTCCTCTCTGCCGCGCGCTCGATCGTGTCGACGGTGCTCCGTCGCAGCGCTTTCGAACGCATGGTCGACGCCGTTGCCGCACCGGCGCTTCTCGTGCACGGCACGCACGACCGGCTCGTGCCGATCGCGGCGGCGCGTGCGCTCGCGGCGCGGCGGCACGACTGGACGCTCGAGGTCTTCGAGAACGTCGGCCACGTGCCGCAGCTCGAGGATCCCGAGGGATTCGTCGCCGTGGTCGAGCGCTGGCTTCGCCGCCTGGGCGGCGAAGCCGGCGCTCTCGTGAGCTGTGAGCCCGTCGGCCGGCCTCGCGCCCACGGCGAGTGAGGGCCGGTCCGGCCGGCGCTTCAGCCGCCGCTGGCGATGTACATTTCGAGCTGCTCGATCCGGAACGCCTGTTCGTCGAGCAGCGCTTTGACGACGTCGCCGATCGAGAGCACGCCGATGAGACGATCGTCGGCGATGACGGGAAGGTGACGAAAGCGCTTGTCGGTCATGAGCGCCATGCACTCCTCGATCGTGTGCTCGGGATGCACGCAGACGACCGCAGTGGTCATGATCTCGCGGACCGGCGTGTCCTTGGACGCCTTCCCCTTGAGGATCACCTGGCGGGCATAGTCGCGCTCGGACAGGATGCCGACGAGGCAGTCGTCGTCGAGGACGAGGACTGCGCCGATGTTGTTCTCGGCGAATGTCTGGAGCGCCTCGAAGACCGTGCTCTCGGGGCCGACGGCGATGACGCCGGCGCCTTTCCGTTGCAGCACGTCGTAAACCGTGGTGGCCATCGTTCCCTCCTTCCTGACGCGGGGGACGCGGCTCCCCGCACTCGAGGACCGTTGCTCACCCCCTACACCAGCGATCTGCCGCCGCCAACGAAAAAATGCACCACTGCCGGGTCGGCGATGGGGCAGCTAGGAGTCACATGCGAAAGACGCCGAACCGCGTGTCCTCGATCGGCGCCGCGAGCGACGCCGCCAGCGCCAGGCCGAGAGCATCGCGGGTTTCCGCCGGGTCGAGGATGCCGTCGTCCCAGAGCCGAGCCGTCGAATAGTAGGCGCTCCCTTCCTCTTCGTACTTGGCGAGGATCGGGGCTTGGAACCTCTTCTGCTCATCGGCGCTCATCGTCTGGCCGCGGCCCGCAAGCTGCTGCAGCTTCACGGTCAGCAGGGTCGAAGCCGCCTGCTCCCCGCCCATTACCGAGATCCGGCTTTGCGGCCACATGAAGAGGAAGCGGGGCGAGTAGGCACGGCCGCACATGCCGTAGTTGCCGGCTCCGTACGAGTTGCCGACGACGACCGTGAGCTTCGGAACGCGGGCGTTGGCGACGGCGTTCACCATCTTGGCCCCGTCCTTGGCGATGCCGCCGTGCTCGTACGTCTTGCCGACCATGAAGCCGGTGATGTTCTGGAGGAAGAGGAGCGGTACTTTGCGGGCGCAGCAGAGCTCCACGAAGTGCGTGGCCTTGAGCGCCGACTCGGAGAAGAGGGCGCCGTTGTTGCCGATGATGCCGACGGGGTAGCCGTGCAGGTGCGCGAAGCCGGTGACCACGGTCGGCGCGTAGCGGGCCTTGAATTCGTGGAAGCGGCTACCGTCGACGAGGCGCGCGATCAGCTCGCGCACGTCGTACTGCTTGCGCGGGTCTTTCGGCACGATGCCGTAGAGCTCGGCGGGGTCGTAGGCGGGATCCTCCGGCGTTTCCCGCGCCACCGGCAGCAGCGGCGGCTCCGGCAGCGTCGTGAAGAGCTGCCGCGCGATCGCCAGCGCGTGGCGGTCGTCGGCGGCCAGGTGGTCGGAGACGCCGGAGATCCGGGTGTGGACGTCGCCGCCGCCGAGATCCTCGGCGCTGACCTCTTCTCCGGTCGCCGCCTTCACGAGCGGCGGCCCGCCGAGGAAAATCGTGCCCTGATTCTCGACGATCACGACCTCGTCGCTCATCGCCGGAACGTAGGCGCCGCCCGCGGTGCACGAGCCCATGACGATCGCGACCTGCGGGATGCCGGCGGCCGACATGCGCGCCTGGTTGTAGAAGATGCGCCCGAAGTGCTCGCGGTCGGGAAACACCTCGGCCTGGAGCGGCAGGAAGGCGCCGCCCGAGTCTACGAGATAGACGCAGGGAAGGCGGTTCTCGAGCGCTATTTCCTGGGCGCGAAGGTGCTTCTTCACCGTGATCGGGTAGTAGGTGCCGCCCTTCACGGTGGCGTCGTTGGCGACGATGACCGCCGGGCGGCCGTGGATCGTGCCGACGCCGGTGATCAGGCTCGCCCCGGGAGCATTGCCGTCGTACATGCCGTGGGCCGCGAGCGGCGAGAGCTCGAGGAACGCCGTGTCCGGATCGAGGAGCCCGTCGATCCGGTCGCGGGCCGTGAGTTTGCCGCGCTCGGTGTGGCGGGCGCGAGCCTCGGGTCCGCCCCCGGCTCGCGCTTGCTCGAGGCGGCGCCGGAGGTCGCCGACCGCCGCCTGCATGGCGGCGGCGTTCTCCCGGAACTCCGGCGTCGTCGTGCGGATGCGGCTTTCGATGCGCGGCGTGCTCACGGTCGGACGGGCTCTCCTGGCGGTGCGGCCGCGCCGGCGGCGGGCCTACGCGAGCTCCCGCTTGAAGAGCGCCGTCACTCGCGACCAGGCGTCCGCCGCCGACGTCGCGTCGTAGTCGGCGCGCTCGTCGCAGAAGAAGCCGTGGCCGACCTGCGGGTAGACGACGACCTCGTGGCGGACGCTCGCCGCCGTCAACGCTTCTTTGATCGCCGCGATCTGCTCCTTCGGGATATAGCCGTCGTTCTCGCCGAATAGGCAGAGTATCCGACCCGTGATCTTCGGGGTGCGCGCGATCGTCGGCGGGCCGTCGCCGCCCGGGCTGCCGACGGCGATGCCGCCGCCGTAGAAGCTCACCGCCGCGGCGATCGGCTGCTCGCACGCGGCAAGGTATGCGAGGTGGCCGCCGAAGCAGAAGCCGATGGCGCCGACGCCGCGCCCGCCGACTTCGGGGCGCTCCGCCAGGTACGCGCGTGCGCCCGCGACGTCGGCCATGGCCTCGGTCGTCGTCACCTTGTTCATGAGCTCGATGCCGCGCGCCAGGCCGTCGGCGTCGTACTTGAGCTCTATACCGGGCGCGGTCCGGTGGAATACGTCGAGTGCAAGCGCGACGAAGCCCTCGGCGGCGATCCGGTCGGCGACGCTGCGGATGTGATGGTTGACGCCGAAGATCTCCATGAAGACGAGTACCGCGGGATAGGTGCCGGGCGCCGTCGGTCGCGCCAGGTAGGCGGGCATCGAACGGGAGCCGACGGGAACTTTGACGCGTTCGTGGACGACCTGCATCGCGGCTAACCTCCTCCGGGCGGCCTGACTGCCGGGCGACGAGCTAACACACGGGTTTTCGAAACGCGAGACGGGCTCGCCGGACCCGTCTCGCGCGCCGCCGGCGCACTTGCTATGGGCGCCGGACGGAGGACGCGCACGATGGGTGAGACCAGGATGACGACGGCCGAGCGCGAGGCGTTTCTCGCCGAGACGCGGATCGGGGTGATCGCCGTGAGCGAGCCCGGGCGCGGGCCGCTCGCGGTGCCGGTCTGGTATCACTACGAGCCGGGCGGCGTCGTGCGCTTCGTCACCGCCGGCGCCTCGAAGAAGGCGTGCCTCGTGCGCGCCAGCGGCCGGCTGTCGCTGGTCGTCCAGACCGAGACGCCGCCCTACAAGTATGCGAGCGTGGAGGGGCCGGTGCGCATCGCCGGCGCTCCCGACTACGAACGCGACGTGCGCGCCATGGCGATCCGCTACCTCGGTGAGGCGATGGCCGAGATGTATCTCGCTGCGACCGCTGCCGAGCGCGAGGGCGCGGTGCTGGTCGAGCTGGTTCCCGAGCGCTGGCTCACCGTCGACTACGCGAAGGCGTTCGGCTGAGAGCCGGGACGGCGGTCGCACCGACGCGACCGCGCCGCAGCGTTGCGGCATCGCCGGTGCGTCGCTGTGCGGGTCGCCTGCGGGCTCGCCGAATCGAAGGCTCGGCAGTTCCGCGGCCTAGGGGGCAGTGGCACGTTGCCTGCATTCCGACGGCGAGGCGATGGCCAACACGACTTCGCATGCCAGGTCGCAGAGCGGCCTCTGGGCGCTGCTCAACCGCCCGCAGACGCCGGAGCCGGAGACGATGCGCGCCGGCTGCATCGCCCTCTTCGTGGCCTACGCCGCGATCGCGGGCTGGCACGCGCCAGCGGCGGGGAGCGTCGCCAATCTCCTCCGGGTCGGCGTGCTCCTATACGCGGCCCTCGGCATCTACCTCGCACCCGGCTCCACGTGGCGGATCCAGCGTGTCTATGCCTTCGGACTGGCGCTCGTGCTGCCGCTGGAAGCGGTGTACGTCGACACCGCCCAGGGGAACCATCTCGGGGACGTCGCACTCAGCGCCCTCGCCATATTCGTGACCCTGATATTCGTCCAGACCCTGCGCGACCTGCTCGTCGTCTACGCGTGCCTCTTCGCCGGCGTCGCCGTCATCCTATATTCCGCTCCGCCGCCGGCGCTGCCCCTCTCGACGCTCGCCGTGACGCTCGCGGTGGTCGCGACGACCGCGCTTCTGGTCGCGGTTCGCGTGCAACTCCACAGGGCGCGTTGGAGCGATCTGGTAGCGGATCTCGAGGCGGCGCTCAGCGAGCGTTCGGAGTGGCAGGGCCGCTACGAAGCGGCGACCGCAGCGAGCGGGCAGGTGCTCTACGACTGGGAGCCGGCCAGCGACCACATCTGCTACGGCGGCGCGGTCGAGCGCATCCTCGGCTACACTCCGGCGGAGCTCGGCGGCGGATTGGCGCAGTGGATGGCCCTCATCCATTCCGAGGACGTCGACTACGTCGCGGCCGCGGCGCGTCGTACGGTAGCGGAGCGGCGCTCGGGAAGGCTCCGCTATCGCATGCGCCGCAAAGACGGCGGCCTGATCATAGTCGAGGACAGCGGCCACGCCGTCGTCGACGAGCGCGGCAGCCTCGTGCGCATGGTCGGCTTCGTCGCCGATGTCACCGAGCGTACCGCCGCCGAGCGCGTGCGGGACGAAGAGGCGGCGATCTCGACCGCGCTCGCCCGCGTCGGCGGCGAGCTGATCTCGTCGCTCGAGACCCCGGTCCTGATGGACCGCTTGTGCCGGATCACGTCCGAGGTGCTCGACAGCGACTTCAGCCAGACCTGGATCGCTGCCGACGGCGGCTACCGCATGATCGCGAGCTACGGCCTGTCGCTGGAGGAATGGGAGCAGTTGCGCCTCATGCGCCTGCCGGTCAGCTCCGGCGTGCCGCTGTTCGACCGGATCGCGCGCGAGGACGTCGTCGCGGTGACCTCGGCGATGACGGAGAACCAGATCCTGGCGCCGCTCATGGCCTACTTCGGTTTCGGCTCGGCGCTCATGGTCGCGCTCCGGCGCGGAGCGGACGTCATCGGCGTCCACGCCGTCGGACGGCGGCGATCGGATACGGCCTTCTCGCTGCACCAGCACCGCATCGTGAGCGGCATCGGCCAGCTCGCCTCGATGGCGCTCAGCAATGCGCAGCTCGTCGAGGAGCTCGAGCGCGCCAGCAATCTCAAATCGGAGTTCGTCTCGACGATGTCGCACGAGCTGCGCACGCCCCTCAACGTGATCCTCGGCTACACCGATATGCTCGGCGACGAGGCGCTCTCGCCGCCTCAGGGTGAGATCGTCGCCCGCATCCGCCGCTCGAGCGTGGAGCTCCTGGAGATGATCGAGGCGACGCTCGATCTCAGCCGCATCAGCGCCGGCAAGGACGTGCCGACGTTCGAGCTCGTCACGGTCGCCGAGCTGTGGAAGGAGCTCGCCGACGAGTTCGCGGTTCTGCCGCGTCCGCCGGCGCTTGCGCTCCGCTTCGAGCCGGTCGGCGCCGTCACGCTCCGCACCGACCGCCGCAAGCTCAAGATGATCCTCAAGAACCTCGTCGGCAACGCGCTCAAGTTCACGCCGGCGGGAGAAGTGGCGGTACGCTGCGCCGGACGCGGCAGCGACGTCGCCTTCAGCGTCTGCGACACCGGCATCGGCATTCCGGACGAACACCTGCCGCGAATCTTCGACATGTTTCGCCAGGTCGACAGCTCGGACGCACGCTCGTACAGCGGCGCCGGCCTCGGTCTCTACATCGTGCGACAGCTTGCGGCGCAGCTCGGCGGCAGCGTCGGCGTCGACAGCCAGCTCGGTCGGGGCTCGACCTTCGAGCTCGTGCTGCCGGCCTTTCCTGCCGCCGCGGCGCGGGAGATCGCGGCCTGATCCCGGCGTTGGCCGGCCGGGTCAGGCGAGGACGCCGCCGGCGGCGACGATCTGCTCGGCGATGCGGACGCGCGCGTCGAGGAGGCCTTTCGGCACCAGGGTGGTGAAGCGGGCGATCGTCGCGAGGTGGGCTGCGAGCTCGGGGCCGTCGGTGTCGTTCGCGAAGAGCGTACGAGCGTTGGCCGCCAGGCGCTCGCTCGCTTCGGCCGCGAACACCGCGACCATGTCCTGCTCGAGCTTCGCTTTGTCCTCGCCGCGGCGGCGAATGAGCTTGCGCGTGCGCACGACCGCGCTCTCCAACGCGTAGAGGTCGATGATCATGTCGGCGAAGCGCTCGAGATGCATCTGCTTGCGCCCGATCTCGGCGGGCTCGCGCTGCATGAGGAGCTTGGTCGTGTAGGCGACCAGGCGCTTCGCCTGGTCGACCGCGTGGACTTCGTGGAAGAGCGTATGGTCGACCGGCGGGTGGTCGCCGTTCCCGCTCGCGAGGTCGGCCTCGACTTCGCGCACGAACTCGAGCATCGGCAGACCCTGGGTCATCACGCGCTTCATCATCGTCGCGGGGATGAGGAGCCGATTGATCTCGTTCGTGCCTTCGAAGATGCGGTTGATGCGCGAATCGCGGTAGTGGCGCTCGAGCGGATAGTCGGCGACGAAGCCGTAGCCGCCGAGCATCTGCAGCGACTCGTCGACGACGAAGTCGAGCGTCTCGGTGCCGAAGACCTTCACGATCGACTGCTCGATCGTGTACTCCTCGATCGCCCGCACGACCTGGCGATCGTAGTCGGAGGCGTCCGCAGCGATGCGCGCGATGCGGGCGTCGATGAGGCCGGCGGTGCGATAGCTGGCGGCGTCGGCGACGTAGATGCGGACCGCCATGTCGGCGATCTTCCGCTGCACGGCGCCGAACTCGACGAGGGGCGTCTGGAACTGCTTGCGGTCGCTCGCATATTTGACCGCGTATTCGAGGCACTCGCGAGCGCCGCCGAGCGCGGCGGCGCCGAGCTTCAAGCGTCCGACGTTCAGGATGTTGAAGGCGATACGGTGACCGAGACCTTCTTCCCCGAGCAGGTTCTCGGCGGGAACGACGACGTCTTCGAGGAGCAGCTGACAGGTCGACGAGCCCTTGATGCCGAGCTTGAGCTCCTCGGCGCCGGTCGCGACGCCAGCCCAGGCGCGTTCGACGAGGAAGGCGCTGAATTTTTCGCCGTCGATCTTGGCGAAGACCGTGAACAGGTCGGCGAAGCCGCCGTTGGTGATGAACTGCTTCACGCCGCTGAGCGCGAAGTCGCCGTTCGGGAGCCGGACGGCCTTCGTCTGGGCGCCGAGAGCGTCGCTTCCCGACCCGGGTTCGGTGAGCGCGTAGGCGGCGATCAACTCGCCGGACATGAGGCGCGGGAGGTAGCGCGCTTTCTGGGCGTCGGTGCCGTAGAACAGAAGGGGAAGGGTGCCGATGCCGGTGTGCGCGCCCCAGGACACCGCGAAGGACGCCAGCTTGAACGCCCGCTCGCCGATCAGCGTCGATGCCGCCTTGGTGACGCCGAGCCCGCCGTGGTGCGTCGGGATGTCGAACATCAGCAGGCCGAGCTCCCCCGCCTTCTTGAGGAGGCCGCGCATGACGCCGGGGCGTTGCGCTTCGATCGCGTCGACCTGCGGCAGGACCTCGCGGCGCACGAACTCCTCGGCGACCCGGGCGACTTCCGCGTCTCTGGAGTCCAGATCCTCGTACGTGAAGCAGTCGCGAACGGTAGCTCCGGTGAGGAAGCTGCCGCCGCGCGCAAGGGGTTCTCCGAGCGTCATGGACAGCGGCAGCTAGCAAGCGACGTGCCATATTGCACAGTGCGTCGAAGAATCAACCTATTGATTTAACAGGAGATATTCCACGGATCGTCGGATGGGGTCGTCGTGCGAGCGTGCAATGATGGCTGCGGCCCGGCGTCCCCGCGCCTTGGACACGCCGCCTTCAGCTCTCGGCGATCGGCTCGTGCGGGCGGATGGCGACGACCTTACCACCGCTCGAGCTCGCGGCCTTCGCCGGCGCAGCGGCCATGGGCCGGGTGCTGGCGGTGCGCTCCGCCCGCTCGGCGGCGATCCGTGCGGCGTGCTGCTGCTCCAGGCGCCGGCGCGCCGCCATGATCCGTTTGGCATCGCGGTAGCCGGCATCCATCAGCTCGCGGTTCTTCCGCGGGTAGGCGTTGAAGACGTGGAGCGGACCGAACCCGCTGTACTGCTCGCCGGGCTCGATGATGGTGACCGGCACGTCGTGCAGACGGCCGTTCTCCATGCGCGCGTAGAGGTAGCCCATGTTTCCGATGGTCCGCCACATGACGTCGGCGAAGCGCTGTACGAAGTCGATGACGCCGCCGAGGCGCCCTCGATAGGGCAGCTGGCTCGCGATCGGAGCCAGGAGGTAGATCTCGGTGGCGCCGAGCCCGAGCGCGTGCTCGAGCGGGATGTTCCAGGCGAAGCCGCCGTCGACGAACCAGTCGTTGCGGAACCGGACCGGAGGGAAGAGGAGCGGGATGGCGTAGCCGGCGCGCGACAAGGTCCGGAGGTCGCGCCAGCCGTTGCAGTCGCGCTTCGAGTAGACCTCGCCGCGGCCGCGCGAGACGTTCAGCAGAATGAACTCGAGGTCGATCCGGCTCTCGAAGATCTTCGGGAAATCGATGTACTCCTCGACCGCGCTCTGCAGGCGCTCCATCGAGAAGAGCGAGCGGCCGAAGATCGGGTTGTGGCGGAGGCTCGGCGAGAAGATGCGCGGCAGGGAGTAGAAGCCGCTCCAGGCCTCCTCGAGCTGCGCCAAGCCGCCCGAGACGTAGCAGCAGGCATTGATGACGCCGATCGAGCTGCCGACGATCACGTCCGGCTTGACGCCCTGTTCTTCCAGGAGCCGCATGGCGCCGACGTGATGGGCGCCGAGTGCGGCGCCGCCTCCGAGGATGAATACCCGCTTCTGCTTCCGCCCCATCATGTCCCCCGCAACGAAGTCACCTCGCCGTCACCAAAACCAGCTCCACCGCCGCCTGAGCCCCGCCTGGATCATGTCGTGGATGCGGTCCTTCACCTGCGCGACCTTCTTGCCGATGACCTCGTCCTCGTCGTTGGCGTTGCCGCGGAACTCCATCGGCTCACCGAAGTGGATGTGGTAGCGCACCGGCAGCGGCAAGTAGTTGAGGAGGATCGGGAACGCCGGCATGCCGAGCAGGTCGGCGAGCGGTCTGACGTTGGCGACCGAGATCGCCTGCTCCTCCGAGCCTACTACCGCGACCGGGACGATCGGCGTCCGGGTCGCGAGCGCGAGCCGCATGAAGCCGTAGCCGAACTCCTGGAGCCGATAGCGCTCGGCGAAGGTCTTGTTCATGCCGCGCACACCCTCCGGAAACGCGATCACGGCCTCGCCGTGCTCGAGGATGTCGCGGGCGTTCTTGGGTGTGCCGACGACGCCGCCGATGCGCGCCATGAAGACGTTGAAGAAGGGTAGCGTCGGCAGCCAGTACTCGGCCATGCCGCGGAGCGGGCGCGGCGGATCGGCCTCGAGCACCGTCGCCACGCCGATCATGCCGGCGTCGAGGGCGACCTGGCCGGCGTGGTTGGGGATGACGAGCATCCGTCCCTTGGGGAGGTGCTCGAGGCCGGTGGTGCGGACGCGGAAGTAGTAGCGATAGATGAGCGCGAAGAGGAGCAGCGTGCGGCGTGCGACGTCGGGATTGAATCCCCACGGATCGTATCCGTAGCTGTTGACGCGGATCGGCGAGCGATGGAGACGTTCGCGGATTTCGTGATTCAGCTCGCGGATCAACCGCGGGGCGAAGCTCTCGAGCACGCCGCCGACGAGGTCGGAGAGGGCGCTGAAGGGCTCGGCGCCGCCGGGTGTGTCGCGGCTCGGCAAGTCGTCGACGGCAACGTCCGGGTCGCGGTGTGCCGGACTCCCGGGAGCATCGTGCATGGAGATGCCGCCGGGGCCGACGACCGCTCTCGGCCGGGTGCGGCTGCGGGCCGGACGCTCGGAGGGCGATTTCGGGAAGGTCGACTTGGCCATCGCCGCGCTTCAGTGCCTGACGCTGCCGAAGATCTCTTCGAGGGAGAAGAGCGGCTGGAACCCGGTCGCTTCGCGGAAGCGGCGGCCGTCGATCGTGCACGGGTATTTCACGAAGTCGATGGCGCCGGGCGGCAGATGGTAGAGGCCGAGGCGGAAGAGGCCGTCGATCGTAGTGCGCGCCAGCGGTTCCGGCAGCGGTACCGCCGTGCCGCCGGTCTCGCGGATCGCCACCTTGAGCGGAACGGCGCCGGGTCCAGTCACGTTGAAGATACCGCGCAGGCCGAGCTCGATCGTGCGGCCGATCGCCTCGGCGAGATCTTCCTCGTGGATGAACTGGACCATCGGGTTGAAGCCCATGATCGTCGGTACGTAGCGGAGCTTCAGGTAGCCGCCGATGGCGCTGTGCACGTAGTAGCCGAGGGTCGGCACCGGGCGCAGGATAGTGGTCGCGATCTCGGGGTACTTCCAGAGGAACGTGCCGCAGAGCGTGTCGACCTCGGCGAGATCGCGGATGTCAGGGTAGTGCCGGCTCACGTTCAGGGCCGTGTCCTCGTCCATGTAATACGAGCTTTCGGGTAGCGCGCCGTAGACGTAAGAGCTCGAGAGGACGACGAGCCTCTTCACGCCGTAGGTGGCGCAGCATTCGAGCAGGCGCTTCGTGCCGGCGACATTGATCTCGTGGCGAACCATGGGGTCGGCCCGGAAGTGCCGGACGAAGGCCAGGTGGACCACGGCTGCGGGGCGTTCCCGCCGGAAGATGTCTTCGAATTTCCTCTTGCGCAGGTCCATCGTGTGGACGGTGATGTAGCCGGGGTGACCCTCCCACGGAGCCCGATCCACGCCGCTCACCGCGAACTGGTCGGCGAGGCGCTTGGCCACCAGCCGTCCCTGACCGCCGGCGATCCCCGTGATCAGCAACCGCTCCACGGGAGCGCTCATATGCGACCGGTTCCGGGTCCGCAATGTCAGGAAAAGGCGGACGCCCGGCGGGCTCAAGTTCTCGCCGGCCGCGTCCGATAGCCCCGCGGGGAAGGGGCGCATGATCACCAGGGAGGCGCACGATCTGGCGCGCTTGCGCGCCGAGATCATCAACTCGAAAGAGGTTCCGACGATCCCGGTGCTGCTGCTGCGCATCCTCCGCGTCGTCGACGGGGAGCGCGCTGCCGCCAGAGATCTCGTCGACCTGATGCAGCGCGATCAGGCGCTCGCCGGTCGCGTCCTGCGCCTCGCCAACAGCGGCTTCTTCGGGTGCTCCCGGGAGGTCGGGTCGCTGGCGCGCGCGGTCATGCTGCTCGGGTTCGCGACGGTCAAGAATCTGGCGCTCGGCATCAAGATCTGGGAGACGATGGCAACGCGCGGGGGGGCGAGCTTCACGGTGCTCTGGGAGCACTCGACCCTGGTCGGTGCGGCGGCGCGCCTGATCGCGCGGCATACGAGGACGGTCGATCCCGACGAGGCCTTCACGGCCGGCCTCCTGCACGACATCGGCAAGGTGGTGCTGCGCCTCCACTTCGCAACGCTGTACGACGCCGTTGTCGCCGCCGGCGGCGCGACGCCCCTCGTCGTCCGCGAGCGCGACGCCTTCGGCGTCGACCACGCCTGCGCGGGCGCCTGGCTCGGGTCGTCGTGGCGGCTGCCGGAGGCTATCGTCGATGCGTGCCGCGAGCACCACGACGAGGTCGGCGCCGGCGCTCCGTGCAGCATCCCCGTCATCGTCAATCTCGCCAACCGACTGGTGCATTGGACCGACGTGGAGCAGGGCGAGCTCGCACCCGAGGCGGCAGCGGTGCTCGACGGCTGCGGCGGATTATCGTTCGCCGCCGCCGTCGAGATCGCGGCGCAGCTCCAGGGGCAGAAGGACGATCTGCGCGTCTTCTACGGAGCGGACTGACCATGGTTCAGGCTCATCGCCAAGCGCTCGGCGACGCGCAGGAGCAGTACGACACCCTGGTCACCCATCTGTCGCTGATTCGCGACCTCACGCGCTTCGGGCACCAGGCGTCGACCTTCGCGGAGCTGGCGTCGGAGCTGGCGCGCGCCCTCGTGCTCGGGCTCGGCTACGAGCGGGTCACGGTGGTCGGTATCCGACCCGAGGAGGCGCCGACGGTCGTCGCCAGCTTCAGCCAGAGCGAGCGCTTCGACGAGGCTGCGGAGGCGACCCCCGCAGCCGTGCTGACGCTCGCGACCGACGTGGTCCGGGCGCGGGCGCTCCTGCGCTGGGGCGGCGACGGCGTCGGCGCGCGGCAGCCGCTGCCGCCGGGGCTCGGCGGCTCGGCGGTGGGCTTTCCGCTCGTGATCGGCGACGAGTGCGCGGGCGCAGTCGTGTGCCTGCAGCTCGTGCCGGTATGCTGGGATCTGGTGAGCCAGCGCGCCCTCGAGCTCGTGGGCGACATCATCGCCCAGGTCATGACGCTCGCCCAGACGCGGCTTTCGATGAGCGCCATCCAGGCCGGGCTCGAGGCGGAGCTCGGCTCGACCCGGAGCCGGGTCGAGCGCCAGGAGGAGACGCTGCGCGCGCAGTCCGAGCGGATCGGCGACCTCGCGACCTCGCTCATCCGCTCCAATCGCGCCAAGAACACTTTCTTGGCGCTCATGTCCCACGAGCTGCGGACGCCGCTCGCGGTCATCCTGGGCTTCGGAGGACTCCTCCGTGAGGAGGCCGTCGGGCCGATCAACCAGCAGCAGGGCGAGTACCTGGACCGGATCATGTCGAACGGCCGGCACCTGCACCAGCTCGTCGAGGACATGCTCTTCTTCGTCGATGCCGAGACCGTGCGCATCGTGCCGACGCGCGCCACCGTCGACCTGGCGGCGATCGTTCACGAGATCGCCGCGGCGATGCCGCGGTACGGCGCTCCCGATGCGCCCGCCTTCGTCGTCGACATTGCACCCGATGCTGCGACCGTGGAGAGCGACGCGCTCCTGCTCCGCCGCGTCCTCTTCCACGTCGTCGGCAACGCCTTCAAGTTCACCGAGCGCGGCGAGATCCGGGTCGAGGCGAGGTGCGCTCCCGGCGGCCGCGGCTGCCGCATCCGCGTCGTCGACACCGGGATCGGGATCGCACCGGCCCAACTCGGACGCATCTTCGAGCTCTTCCGGCAGGGCGACGACAGCCATACGCGCAAGCACGAGGGCGTCGGCCTCGGCTTGAGCCTGGTGCGGGCCTGTCTGGCGTTGCTGAGCGGCGAGTGCCGCGTGACGCCGGGGACGGCCGGAGGCACCGTCGTCGAGCTCGTGATCCCGGATCTGCCGGCACGGACGGCTGCCGCCCCGCTCCGGGAGCTTCGCGCCCGAGCGCTGCCGGCGTGAGCTAGAGGCTGCGGGCGATCAGATCTGCCGTCGCTTCTCCACGCCGCGCGCCGTTCGCATCGCCACGATCAGCGCGACGAGCATGACGGCGTCGACCACTGCGATTCCGCGGGCGGGCGGCATGCCGGCGAACGGCGCCGCGACGATGGCGCCGCCGATCCCGGTCGCCAGCGCCGCCCCTAGCACCTGGGCGAGCTGCAGGGCCACCGAGGCGGCGCCCTCGCGGCCGACCGGCGCCGACTCGAGGATCACGGCGGCGCAGGTCGTGAAGGCGAGGCCCATGCCGAGCCCGGCCACGGCCCAAGCGCCGACGGCGGTCCACGCCGGGACGCCGGGCACGAAGAGCGCCGCCACGCCGGCGAGGCCGGCGCCGAGGATGCCGAGGCCGCCGACTATGACCCGCGCCCGCGGCACGCTCCCGGCAAGCCGTACCTGGAGCCATGCGCCCACGGACCAGGTGAGGGCGGCGGCGGTGAGCGTCATGCCGTTCAGTGCCATACCGGCGCCGCGCACGTCGACGATCGCGAGCGGGACGAACGCCTCGGTGCCGAAGAAGGCGAAGTTCACGAGCGCCATGGTAGCGACTGCAGCCGGAAGTCCGGGGCGGGCGGTGAGAGTACCGGGCGGCAACAGGCGGCGTAGCGCGGTGATGGCAGTGAACCCGCCGATCGCTACGAGGACGCCGCCGGTGACGAAGGCGCCGGCGGCGGGGATGCTGCCGTACAGCGCGCCGTGTCCGCCGAGGCCCGCGAGCGCGATGGTCGAGCCGAGCGCCAGCCGCAGCGCCGTGCGAGTGCGCCCCGGACCGTCGCCGTCCAGGCGCCGGGGCTCTTCACCGCGGCGGGTGCGGAGCACCGGCACGACCAGGGCCGCCGCGAGCGCGGGGAGCGGCGCCAGACCGAGGAAGACCCAACGCCACCCCGAGTGCTCGGCGACGATACTTGCGAGCCCGGGACCGGCGAGACCGGGCACGACCCACGCGCTCGAGAGCGCCGCCAGGATCCGCGGCCGCAACGCCGCCGAATAGGCGCGCGCGATCGATGCGTAGGCCACCGCCGAGAGCAGTCCGCTGCCGAAGCCCTGGGACGTCCGACCGGCGACGATCACCGGCATCGACGGCGCGAAGCCGCTGACCACGAGGCCGCCGGCGAACAAGATCGTACCGGCGACGAACGGCCGGCCCGGCCCGGCGCGGTCGGTCGCGCCGCCGCCGACGGTGATGCCGATCAGGTTCGCGAGCATGAAGGCGCTGAAGGTCCAGCCGTACCAGGCGAGTCCTCCGAGCTCGGCGGTAGTGATCGGCAGGATGGTTGCGACTGCGAGCGCCTCGAAGGCGGTGACGACGACCACGAGTGTGAGCCCGAGCGTGAGGCGCCCGAGCGGCGGGCTCCAGATAGAAGCAGGATCCCGTACGACCGCTCGTTCCGTCATCGAATGCCGCGTGCCGCCACGGCGTGGTGCCGGCGAGTGCGGCCAGCCGGCGGCTCGAATCGGACGACGACCGCGCGCACGCGGTCCGCTGTCAGACGACGGCTTTCAGATGCCGGCGCGGAGTTACGGGGGCCGGTGGCTGGATCGTCTGCGCCGCCGGAAACGCGCCGCCGTGGAGCGCGCGGAATTCTTCGATCAGCGCGGCCTGTGCGTCTTCGGGTTCGTCGAGAGGAGCCACCCGGAAATAGAGCTGGCCGCCGCGCAGGTGCGCGTTCGGCGGGGCGTTCAGGTGCGCCGCCAGTGCTTCGCCGAGGTGCCCGGCGGCACCGATGAAGACGACGGTTCGGACCAGGGTAGCGAGCTCGTAGACGCCGGGACAGGTCGGTGCTTCCCCGATCAGCGCCGGAGTCAGCGGCTTCCAGACCGAGAAGTTGATCGCCATGCTCTGAGCCCTCGCGACGATCAGCAACCCACGTGCCACGGCGCGTGCCGGTGAACTTCCACGTGCTTCCTCCTTTGAACTGGCGCCGGCGAGAATTAGAGCGCCACATTTCCGACGCCGGGATCGTCCCGCGCCGTCGTTACGCCGCTCGTTCCTCGACCATGGTGAGGCGCACGCCATGCGCGGCTCCCGGATCGACCGCGAGCGCGCGGGCGCCGCCTTTGGCCTCGACGGTGAAACCGATGCCGGCCTTGCGGAGCGCTGCTTCCGCCTCCGAGAGACTGCGGACTTCCAGGCAGACCTCGGCCATCCCTTCGCCGCTGCGCGCAAGGACGGCCGCGAGCGGCGTTCCCGGCGCCGGCGAGACGAAGGCGAGGCGTGCGTCGCCGATCGCCAGCGCCGGTGCGCCGACGACCGGAGGCGACGGGGGGAGCTCGAAGTGGTCGCGGAACGTCGCCGCCGCGCCTTCGGCGTCCGGCGTCACGACGACGACGTGGTCGATCCTGCGTGCTTCCATCAGTGATGTTCCTCGATCGGCTGGGCGTACTCGATCAGCACGCCCCGGGTCGCTGTCGGGTGCAGGAAGCAGATCATCCCGGCGAGTCCTAGGCGTGGCTTGTCGTCGATCACGCGGATGCCCTTGGCCTTGGCAGCCGCCAGCTCGGCGGCGACGTCGTCGGTCTCGAAACATAGGTGGTGCAGGCCCTCGCCGCGCTTGGCGAGGAACTTGCCGATGCCGCTGCGGTCGGAGAGCGGCTGCAATAGCTCGATCTCGCTCGCGCCGACCTTCAGGAGTGCGGCGGTCACGTCCTGGTCGCGCACCGTCTTCACGACCTGCACCGGTAGTCCGAGCACGTCGCGCCAGAAGCCGTAGGCCTGCTCGAGGTCGCGTACGACCACTCCGATGTGATGGATCTTCGAGAGCACTCCTCTCCTTACGCGACGCTCGCGACCAGGAAGTCGTTCGCGGTCGGCGGCGTCGTCGAGTAGTCGTAGAAGCCCTTGCCGCTCTTGCGGCCGAGCCAGCCGGCGAGCACCAGGCGCTTCAGGAGAGGGGGAGGGGTCAGGCGCGGCTCGTGGTACTCGTCGAAGAGGTTGTTCGCCATGTGGAAGACGATGTCGAGGCCGATGAAGTCGGCGAGCGCCAGCGGGCCCATGGGGTGATTGGCGCCGAGCTGCATCGCCGAGTCGATGGCGGCGATGGAGGCGAGGCCTTCCTGGGCGGTGCGGATGGCATCGACCATGTAGGGCGTGAGCAGGCGGTTCACGACGAAGCCGGTGAAGTCGCGGATGGTGACGCCGGTCTTCTTCACCTTGGCGGTGAAGTCCTGGGCGGCCCGCAGCACCTCGGGATCGGTGCGCAGAGTCGGTACGATCTCGACGAGCTTCATGATCGGAGCCGGGTTGAAGAAGTGGAGTCCGATCACCCGGGTCGGACGCCTGGTCGCTTCCGCGAGCGCCGTGATCGAGAGGGTCGAGGTGTTGGAGGCGAAGATCCCGCTCTCCTTGACGACGTCTTCCAGGCGTCCGAAGAGGCGGCGCTTCTCGTCGAGGTCCTCGATCACCGACTCGATGACGAGATCGCACTCGGCGAGATCGTGGATCTTGTTGGTGCAGGTGAGGCGGCCGAGCGTGGCGTCGAGCTCTTCCTGGGTGAGGCGCTGCTTCTCGACCTCGCGCTGCAAGGCTTTGGCGATCTTCTGCTTGCCGGCCTCGACGGGTCCTTCGGTCATCTTCACCAGGATGGTATCGATGCCGGCGCGCGCGCTCACTTGCGCCATACCGGTGCCCATCTGGCCGCTCCCGATCACGGCCACGCGACGAATCTCCATGTGGATCGCTCCCCTTCGAAATTGAATGCTGGTGCCGCGGCAGCAGAAAAAGCGGCGCGACTGTACGTGCCGGTGGCGCGATCGTCAACGACGCGGGTGCGGTGCCGGTAGGGGCCGGCGGCGGGAAGGGAGACCAGGGCGCATCGAGTTGCGAAACCGGGGGGCGCTGAGTAAAGGAAGCGCCCGCGTCCCCACCGTGAAGCCGATGCGAGAGGAGACTTCCTGATGAGCAGCCAGTCGGCGAGCAGCGGCGAAGCTACTGCTATACTGCTCGCGGCTCTCGATCGCACCCTCGAGACCGTCGTTACCAAGGGTGCGGCACTTACGCGCCAGGGTAAGGACATCGACGCCCATCAACCCCAGGCGGAGCGCATAGCCTACTTCGCGACCGAAGTGCGGGCGGCCAGATGCCTCGCGGCGTACGCGGCCGGGGAGGGCCGCGGCGAGCCGCACGTCGACGACATGGCGCTCGCCTTCGCGGCCGAGATCGCGAGCCGGGCCGCAGCGCAGCTCGACGCCCACGCCGACGATCTCGGCATGTCCCCCGGCTGCATCGACGACACGCTCGCCACGCCTGCGGTGCGCGCCGCGATCCGCGCCGGCATGGCGGACGGCCGGCTCATGGCGATCGGCCGCCGCCAGTTGGAGGTCCGGGGCGTCAACAACAGCCCGATCGAGGAGCTCGCGGCCATGACCCGCGACGCCGTCCGCCAGTTCGCGAGCACCGAGGTCGCGCCGCTCGCCGAGCACATCCACCGCCACGACGACCTCGTTCCCGACGCGCTCATCGCCAAGATGGCCGAGCTCGGCTACTTCGGCATGGCCGTGCCCGAGGCGTACGGCGGCGGCGGCATGGGAAACCTCGCCATGATCATCACCACCGAGGAGCTCTCGGCGGTGTCGCTGGCGGCGGCGGGGAGCCTGATCACGCGCCCCGAGATCCTCACCAAGGCGCTGGTGAAGGGCGGCACCGAGCGCCAGAAGTCGCACTGGCTGCCGCCGATCGCCGCCGGGAAGCTCATGGTCGGAGTTTCGGTCACCGAGCCCGACACCGGCTCGGACGTGGCGTCGATCAGCTGCCGCGCCGAGGCCGCCGTCCGTGACCGGGCGCAGGGTTTCGTCATCAATGGCGCCAAGGCGTGGTGCACCTTCGCCGGACGCGCCGACGTGCTGGCGCTTCTCGCCCGCACCGATCCCGACCCCAAGCTCGGAGCCCGCGGCCTCTCGCTCTTCATCGTTCCCAAGGACACGTTTCCTGGACATGCGTTCGAGATGCGCCAACCGGGCGGCGGGACGCTCGCCGGCAAGGCGGACGCCACTCCCGGCTATCGCGGCATGCATTCGTTCACGCTGATGTTCGACAACTTCTTCGTCCCGGCCGAGAACCTGGTCGGCGAGGAGGGCGGAGTCGGCAAGGGCTTCTACCTGCAGATGGCGGGTTTCGCGGCCGGACGGCTCCAGACCGGCGGCCGCGCCACCGGCCTGGCGCAGGCGGCGCTCCTGCGCACCTGCGAGTACGCCAACGATCGCAAGCAGTTCGGAAGGCCGATCGGCCAGTACGGACTGACGCAGTACAAGCTCGGCCGCATGGCGACGCACATCGCGGCGGCGCGCCAGCTAACCTACGCGGCGGCGCGGGCGATGGATGCCGACGAGACGGTCGCTCTCGAACCGGCGATGGCGAAGCTCTTTGCGTCGGACGTCGCGGTGTGGACGACGCAAGAGGGTCAGCAGCTGCACGGCGGCTGGGGCTACGCGGAGGAGTTCGCGATCTCGCGCTACGTGGTCGATGCGACCGTGCTGCCGATCTTCGAGGGCGTGAAGCCGATCCTCGAGCTGAAAGTCATCGCCCGGAATCTGCTCGGATGATGGCACCCGGGCCCGGCGCACCGCCGACGCTCAGCGCGGCAGGTCCTTCATGCCCTTCTTCGGCGCTCCCACCAGGCACGCCATGTTTCCCGCCGGGTGCTTGTTCTCGTACATGAGCTGGTGGGCATGCGGGATGCGGTCGAAGGTGAAGACCTCGCTCAAGCAGGGATCGACCTTGCCCGCGAGCACGAGGTCGTTCAGACCCTTCGCCTGATCGTCGTTCGCGAAGTGCGAACCCTGGAAGCGCTTCTGCCGCATCCATAGATAGCGGAGATCGACGACGGCGTTGTAGCCGGTCGTGCCGGCGCAGATGACGACCATGCCGCCGGTATCGCAGACGAAGATGGATGTCGGCACGGTGTCCTCGCCGGGATGTTCGAAGACGATGCGCGGGCTGCGGCGCTCGCCGAGCACGTCCCAGAGCGCCTTGCCGAAGGCGCGGGCGCCCGCCGCCCACTTGTCGTAGGCGGCGGTGTCCTTCCAGTGGGGCAGCATGCCCCAGTGATCGAACTTCTTGCGATTGATGCAGCCCTTGGCGCCGAGCCGCTGGCAGAACTCGAACTTGTCCTCGCCGGATACGACCGCGATCGGGATGCCGCCCTCGGCCTTGGCGATCTGGATCGCCATGCTGCCGAGGCCGCCGGAGCCGCCCCAGACGAGCACGACGTCGTCCTTGCGCACGGTGTGCGGCGGCCACGCCATCAGCATGCGATAGGCGGTGGCGCCGACGAGCATGTAGGCGGCGGCGGCCTCCCACGTGAGGTGCTTCGCTTTGGGCAGGCACTGGTGCGCCTGCACCTTGCTGAACTGGGCAAAGCTCCCCCAGTTGGTTTCGTAGCCCCAGATCTGGAAGCTCGGTGCGAACATGGGGTCGATGCCGGCGCGCACGATCTTGTCGTTGCGATCCCAGGTGCCGCAGTGGATCACCACCTCGTCGCCGACCTGCAGATGCTTCACGTCGCTTCCGACCTTGTAGACGATGCCGGACGCGTCGCTGCCGCCGATGTGGAAGCCGGTAGTGTCGCCGCCCTTGGCGTGCACCTTGACGACGTCGATCGGGATCCCGAGGGCAGCCCAGACGTTGTTGTAGTTGACGCCCGCCGCCATGACGCAGACGAGCGCCTCGTCGGGTCCGATCTCCGGGACCGCCACCTTCTCCACCCGGAACGCCTTGGTAGGCTCGCCGAAGCGGTCGGGGCGAATGACCTGGGCATACATCTCGGCCGGCACGTGGCCGACGGGCGGAATCTGGCCGATCTCGTAGAGGTCGCGCTTTTCGCTCATCGCTGGCGTCTCCTGGAAGGAAGGTCGGCGGAACTTACTCGACGTTCCGGCGCCGTCGCAAGCGCGGCAGCCGAGCGGAATCGAGGCCGTGCGCTCGGCCCGGAGAAGCCGATCTCAACGCCCGACGAAGCCCAGGAAGTCCGCGACCGAATCGAAGCGCATGAAGAGGTTGCGGCGCTTCTCCTGGCCGATCGTCGAGGTCGGGCGGTCGGCATAGTTGTGCCCGGGATAGAGGACGGTGTCGTCGGGCAGCTTGCGCAGCGTATTCAAGCTCTCGTAGAGCTGCGCCGGGTCGCTGCCCGGGAGATCGGTCCGGCCGCAGCTACCGATGAAGAGCGTGTCGCCGGAGATCAAGTTGCCGTCGACGAGGAAGCACTGCGATCCCGGCGTATGTCCGGGCGTGTGCACGAACGTGAGCGGGATGGCGCCGACCTCGATCCGGTCGCCGGCGTCGACGGCGACGACGTCCGAGGCGGAGAGATCGGAGACGCGCCCGACGTACCCGGCTTCGTGCTTGTTGATGTGCACCTTCACGCCGAGCCTAGCGACGAGCTCGGTGGCGCCGGTGACGGTCATGCCCATGAAGCGGCCGCCGAGGTGGTCGGGGTGGAAATGGGTGACCAGCGCCTTGGTGATCGTGTAGCCGTCGGCCGCGGCGGCGTCGATTATGGCGTCGATCTCCCAGGCGGCATCGACGACGGCGGCGGCGCGCGTCTCGGGGTCGCCGACGAGATAGACGTAGTTCTGCATCGGCCCGATCTCGAGCTGGCGGAGATAGACGCGCGGTGCGCTCATGAGTGTTCGCCGGGGGCGCGCCGCGGCGGCTTGCCGCCCGGCAACGTCAGCCCTTTCTCCCACAGGTACTCCGGCTCGCCCAGGTGGTGCGACATCCAGCGCGCCAGGACGAACAGGAGGTCGGAGAGGCGGTTCACGTAGGCGAGCGCCGAGGCGCCGACCGGCTCGTGCTTCATGAGGCGCAGGACGTCGCGTTCGGCGCGGCGGCAGACCGTGCGTGCCTGGTGCAGGAAAGCGGAGATCATGCCGCCGCCCGGCAGGATGAAGGACTTGAGCGGCTGGAGGTCGGCCTGGCACTCGTCGATCGTGCGTTCGAGCGCTTCTATCTGCGCCGGTCCGATGCGGATCATCCCCTCCCAGGCGGCGTCGGGAGGAGTGGCGAGCTCGCTGCCGAGGTCGAAGAGCTCGTTCTGGATCTGGCGCAGGATCCGGTCCAGGCGCTCGCCCGCGGCCGAGGGCTTAGCGGCGCCGTTGCAGGAGCGGACGATGCCGAGCACGGAGTTCAGCTCGTCGATCGTGCCGTAGCTCTCGATGCGCGGATCGTCCTTGGAGACGCTCCGGCCGCCGACGAGCCGCGTCTCGCCCTTGTCGCCGGTGCGCGTGTAGACCTTGTTGATGCGGATTGCCACCGGCTAGCGCTCCCCGCCGGCACCGGCAGCGATGGGCACGGGGCGGTCGCCGTGCTGCCCGGTCGTGCAGGCCGCGGAGGGCGGCGTCTCCAGGATCTCCATGCTCCGTCTGTATCAGAGCTCGCGATGCTCCGTCACCCCGAGGTCCGTGGCGCGGCGCGGGACTCCTTCGGGGCGCAGTGGGTGTGGATGATGCTCTTCAGGCGCTCGAGGTCGATGGGCTTCTTGTAGAGCACGCCCGTGGCCAGGCCGGCCAGCTTGCTGCGCTTGATGACGTGGTCGCGGTCGTAGAGGTAGCCGGTCATCAAGATGACCGGCAGCTCCGGCACCCGCTCGCGGAGCTCCATGTAGAGGTCGTAGCCGTCCATGTCGGGCATCACGACGTCGCTCACCACGAGGTCGAAGCGCCGGCTCGTCGCCAGGCCGATGGCGTCGAGCGCCGAGCCGGCGATGACGGCGGTACAGCCCTGGTGGCGCAGCAGCTCGGCGAGGGAGCGGCAGACGCCGAGATCGTCGTCGACGACCAGGATCGTGAGGCCGGCGATCGACGGCGTGTCGCCGGCCACGTTCGGTGCGGGTGCGACCGCCGCGGCCGGCGGTGCCTGACGGAGATCCGTCATCAGGGTGCCGGGCAAGTACTGCCGCGTCTCGTACTCGTCGCCAGCTGCGAGCGCCTGGACGCGGTCGACGATGGCGCGGATCCTGGCGAGCTCGCGCTCGACGACCTCGAAGCGCTCGCCCTCGACCACCATCTGCTCGGCGGTCGCCATCCGGCGAACGAATGCCGTCAGCAGCGCCAAGGTGTTGGTTATGACTTCGAGCGGATTGTTGATCTCGTGGGCGAGGCTCACGGCGAGCTCGCCGAGCGTCGCCAGGCGATCGCGCCCGCGGATCTGACGGAGATCCTTGGCGAAGCCGATGGACCCCACTTCGCGTCCGCGCTCGTCGTAGGTAATGGATCCCGAGATCGCGACCGGGATCTCGGCGCCGTCCTTGGCGACGAAGACCGTCTCGTAGTTCTTCACGGTTCCCGGAGCGCCGAATTCGGACCCCCGCATGGCCCGCATGACCTCACGGGCGTGATCTCGGCTCTTGTAGACCCGCTGGACCGGTTTTCCGAGGACTTCGTCGGAGCCGAAGCCGAGCGTCTGCCGCGCGCCGTCGTTGTAGAAGACGATCGCGCCCTGCCGGTCGACGGCGACGACGATGTCGGGGGAGTTTTCGAGCAGCTTCTCGAAGTAGATGCGCGGCAGCGGCATCGGGCGTTCGGCACCGTCGCGAGGCGAGAGGCTCTCTAGCGACGGCGGCATGTTAGGCCGCGTCCTCAGGAGCGTCAAGGTTGCGCGAGATTGCTGCGCGAGGTTGCGCCAAGGCTCCGCACGCGGGCGCCGTGCGGGTCAAGTTTCTGACCGCGCATTCGCCTCAAGGCGCCGCCCGAAGTGGCCGAAAATGGTTCTACGATGAGCACGCCCGAACGCCTGGACGGTGCCCGCGCCCTCCTGCGCTTTCTCGCGCGCCAGGGCCGCCTCGGCGGAGAAGACGTGGCGCGCGTCGAGGGGCTCATTGCCGACGGCAGTCCCGTCCACGCGGTGCTCGAGCGCGAGGAGCTGATCGGTCAGAAGGACCTCGCCCTCCTCCTCGCCGAAACGCTGCGTCTGCGCATCGTCGATCTCACGACTTACCCGCTCGACGCCAACGTCACGCGCGAGCTCAAGGAAGCGATCGCGACCCGCTACGAGGTCGTACCGATCGGCCTCGACGCGCACACTATCGAGGTCGCGACCGCCAACCCGCTCGATCTCGACGGCCTGAAAGCCGTCGAGTTCGCGACCGGAAAGCGGGCCCAGCCGGTCGTCGCGACGCACGACGAGGTCAAGGACGCGCTCGCCCACACCTACCGCCTGCAGGAGTCGCTGGAGCAGTTCCTCCAACTCGTGCCCGCCGGCGAGTCGCTGGTCGTCAACGAGCTCCGCGACGACGGCGACGACCTGCGCACGATCGCCGCCGACGCCGAGCTGCCGCCGGTCATCAAGCTCGCCGACAAGATGCTGATCGAGGGCATCAAGTCGCGGGCGAGCGACATCCACGTCGAGCCCGAAGGCGACTCGGTGCTCGTGCGCTACCGTGTCGACGGCATCCTCGAAGAAGCCTTCCGCTTCCCGAAGTGGATCCAGAATCCCCTCGTGGCGCGCCTCAAGGTGATGGCCAAGCTCGACATCACCGAACGCCGCGTGCCCCAGGACGGCCGCATCCAGGTCCGCTATCTCGACAAGACCGTAGACATGCGGGTCTCGAGCCTGCCCGCCCAGCACGGCGAGAAGATCACGCTGCGCATCCTCGACGCGAGCCAGGCCGTGAGGGCGCTAGACCGCCTCGGCTTCGCGCCCGGAGACCTCAAGCTCTTGCGCGACGCCGCGAAGCGGCCGCAGGGCATGATCCTGATCACCGGCCCGACCGGCAGCGGCAAGACGACGACCCTCTACGCGCTCCTGCGCGAGATCTTCTCGCCGAAGACCAACATCGTCACGATCGAGAATCCGATCGAGTACCAGCTCAAGGGGATCAACCAGGTCGAGGTCAACGAGAAGCAGGGTCTCACCTTCGGCGGCGTGCTGCGCTCGGTGCTGCGCCAGGATCCCGACGTCATCCTGCTCGGCGAGATCCGCGACCAGGAGACCGCACAGATCGCGTTCCAGGCAGCGAGCACCGGGCACCTCGTGCTCAGCACCGTGCACACCAACGACGCCGCGGGTGCGGTGACCCGGCTCGTCGACCTCGGGCTCGAGCCGTACGCGATCGCGTCGGCGCTGAACCTGGTGGTGGCGCAGCGGCTGGTGCGGCAGCTCTGCCCGTCGTGCGCGAAGCCGGGAGAGGTCGACGCCGAGGCGAGCGGCCAACTGCACCTCGACGAGGGTCTGGCGGTGAAGCAGGCGGTCGGCTGCAATCAGTGCCGGCACCAGGGCTACCGCGGGCGCATCGGCGTCTACGAGATGCTGCCGATCACGGGCGCGATCACCAAGCTGGTCGAGACCGGCGCCGGCGAGAGCATGGTGCGCCAGCAGGCGCGCAGCGACGGCCTGCACTCCATGCTCGAGGACGCCGCCGAGAAGCTCCGAGCCGGCACGACCAGCGTCGAGGAGGTGCTGCGCGTCATCCAGATCGGCGATGCCGGCAGTGCCGCCCATTGTCCCGCCTGCCGCAAGGAGATCGCCGACGACTACAGCGTCTGCCCGCACTGCAGCAAGGTGCTGCGCGCGACCTGCAGCGGCTGCGCCAAGCCGCTCAATCCCGAATGGACGCGCTGTCCGTATTGCGGCTCCGGAATCGTCGGAGTCGACGGCTCTGGCGCCGCCGACACGCCGCCCGCCCCGGCGGTGCGCCGCAGCTTCACGGCACTCGTCGTCGACGACACCGCCACCATCCGCGACGTCGTCCGGCACACGCTCGAGCGCTCCGACCTCGGCCTCACGGTCGTGACCGCAGAGGACGGTCCGCAGGCGCTCGCGATCGCAGGGCGCGAGCGCCCTGACATCGTCATCCTCGATATCTCCATGCCCGGCATGGACGGCTTCGAGGTGTGCCGCCGGCTGCGCTCGGAGATGCGGACCGCATTCGTGCCGGTCCTCATGCTGACCGCCCACGACAGCGAGGACGACGTCGCGCGCGGGTTCGGGGTCGGCGCCGACGACTACATGGTGAAGCCGTTCCGCCGAGAAGGGCTGCTCGCGCGCGTCAAGCGCATCCTCGAGCGGACCTACGGCAGCCAGGCCGTGGGCGCGCCCCCGCTTCCCGACACCACGCGCGGCGTGGTATCGGCCGCCGCCGTCGAGGCGGGGCCGGCGTCGGAGCGGGGTGTGGACGTGAGCGCGCTGCTCGGCGAGCTGGCGGCGGAGCGCGAGGACCTGCGCCGCGAGCTGGCGACGCGCGACGAGCGCGTCGGCGCCCTCGCTCGGCGGCTCGACGAGATCGCGGAGCGGCTCGGCGCTCTCGGCGCCCGTACCGAGGCAGTCGAAGCGCACGCCGCCACGCTCCCGTCCGTCGTCGAGCCGGCAAGAGCGGACGCATGCCGGCTCGACGAGCTCGACGTGATCGTCGCCGAGCTGCGGCAAGCGCACGAACGGCGTTTCGCCGACCTCGCCGCCGGCGCAGCGCGCATCGCGGCGACTGCCGACGAGGCCCTCGCGAGCGTGCGGGCCGTTGCCGGAGCCGTGCCGACGGTAGATTGCGCCGCGATCGTGCACTCGCTCGATCAGCTGCGGAGCAAGTACGACGTGCTCGAGGCGGCGGTTGCGGCGGCGGCCGAAGACGGCCGTGCCGAGTCCGGCGGCGACGATGAGTGCGAGCGGCGGCTGCTCGCCATGAGCGCCGAGGTGGCGGAGCTGCGCACCGCGACGGCGACGCTCGAAGCCGCACTGCAGGGCGACACGCTGGCGGCGGCCGAGCGCGTCGCCCGCGAGGTGGCGGCGGTGCGGCGCGACGTGGAGGCCGAACGGGAGCGGCGCGAGGACGAGGCGCAGCGCCTGGCGAAGGTGGAGGGCGCAGCGCGCCGCCTGCGTGAGGAAGCCGACGCAGCGGCGCGGCGGCTCGACGATGCTCTCGCGGCGGTCGCCCGCGACGTCGCAGCGCATGGCGACGACGGCGCGGCGCTCGCGGGGCGCCTCGAGACGCTCGTACGGCGCGTGGACACGCTCGCCGCCGACGTCGGCGCGGCGCGTGCCCGCGAGGAGGAGATGCGTTGCTCGGCCGTCGACGGGCGTCGGGAGCTGGCGGCGCTGGACCGTGCCTGCGGCGACGTCCGCCGCGAGATCGCGGCGCTCCGGCGCGAGACGGAGACGGCGATGGGGCGGCTCGGGACCGAGGTCGAGGGGCTCGGGCGGGCCGTCGACGAGCAGCGGCAGGCCGGCGGCGAGCTCGACGGGCGCATGGCGCGCGGCGAGGAGGGGCTCGAGACCATACGAAGCGACCTCGCCGCCGCGCTCGCAGCGACAGGTCGGGATCGTGAAGAACTGCGGCGGCTCGAGGGTGCGGCGGCGGCGGCGACGACGGCGCAGGCGGCAGCGGTCGCGCTCGCCGAGCGCAGCGCCGGGGAGATCGGCGAGCTCCGCGAGGCCCTGGGTGCGCTCCAGGAAGGGCTGGACCGTCGACTTGGCTGGACGGCAACGCGGATCGCCGGCGCCAGACGCACGGTGGTGAAGCTCGTCCGCCGCTTCCGCACGCAGGAGCGCGCCGCCGCGACGGAGCACGTAGCGCGCGAAGCCGGGTACGCGGAGCATGTGGACGGGCTGCGCGCCGAGGCGGCGGCGGTGCGGACCGACCTGCACGATCGACACGCGGCGCTCGTAGCGCAGCTCGAGAGCGTCGCGGCGGCATCGGCGGCAGGCGCGCACGAGGTCGGCCGCCGGCTCGACGTCGAGCTCGGCGCGCTCCGCGGCTGCATCGAGCGGCTCGAAGGCGACCATCGCCGCCATGCCGCCGACGTCGAAGAGCGGCTGCGCAACGTCATGCGCACGGCCGCCAACGGCTTCGACGTCCAGCTCGCGCTCCTGCGCGGCAAGGTCGAGGTGCTGGCGCGGACGCTGCGCGATCAGATGCCGGCGGACAGTGCGGCTCCGGCTACCGGCGATGCCCTCCTCCAGCACCGGCAGGGGCTGATGGAGATGCTCCGCGAGCAGCTCGCGGCCCTCCGGGACGGCATCGAATGGCGTCCGCAGCGCGTCCTCGATCTCCTGGTCGAGAGCTCGCTCGCGGCGGCGATCTCGCCCTTGCGCCGCGTCCTGCAGCTCGCCAACGGGGCGGCGGCCGAGGCGGAGGCAGCGGCCGCGGATGCCGGCGACGTCACGGACGAGTCAACGTCACCCGTTTCGGATCCTTGAGCCCGCCCAGCACCTCGGACACCGACATTCCGAGGTGCGGGTGAGTGACGTGCGGCGCCAGCTCTGCCAGGGGCAGCAGTACGAAGCGCCGCTTGTGCATCTCCGGGTGCGGGATCTTCAGCTGCTTCTTGTTGATGGTCTGGTTGTCGACGAGCAGCAGGTCGATGTCGATGATGCGCGATCCCCAGCGCTTGCCGCTGACGCGCTTGCGCCCCATCGCCTTCTCGATCGCGAGCGCGCGCTTCAGGAGCTCTTCGGGCTCGAGCTCGGTCTCGACTTCGAGGACGCTGTTGATGAACCAGGTCTTGGCGTTTCCGTGCGGCTCGCTCTCGTAGAGCGACGATGCTTTCACGATGCGGGTATCGGGCAGCTCGGCCAGGCGCGCCTCGGCCTCGCGGACGTTCGCCTTGCGATCTCCGAGATTGGAGCCGAGACCCACGTAGATCCGATGCGCCATCGCCAGTCGGGAATTCCTAGAGCTCGAGCGTTCGCAGGCGTTCTACGGCCTCTGCGAGCCGCGGCGTCGCCACCGTCAGACTGAAGCGTATATAGCCCTCGCCGGCGGCGCCGAACCCGCTTCCCGGCGTCGCGACGACGCCGATGTCCTGCAGGAGCTTCGCCACCAGACTGGTCGACGTGAAGCCGCGCGGACAGGTCACCCAGACGTAGAAGGTACCGCGCATGGGCTGCACCTCGAGCCCCAGGCTCTGCAAGGCCGGCAAGATCATGTCGCGCCGCTCACGGTAGAGTGCGCGCATGGCCGCGACCGGCGCCTGATCGCCGGTGAGCGCGGCGATGCCCGCTTCCTGCACCGCCTGGAAGATGCCGGAGTCGACGTTGGTCTTGACCTTGCCGAGGCCGGCGATGAGCTCGCGATTGCCCGCTGCGAAGCCGACACGCCAGCCGGTCATGTTGTAGGTCTTCGAGAGCGAGTGGAACTCGATGCCGAGCTCGCGCGCACCGGGCGTCGCCAGAAAGCTCGGCGGCGGCTCGTCGAAATAGATCTCGGCGTAGGCGTTGTCGTGGGCGACTATGATGCCGTGGCGCTCGGCGAAGGCGACGACGTCGGCGAAGAATCGGCTCGTAGCCAGCGCCCCGGTCGGGTTGTTCGGATAGCCGATCCACATGAGCTTGGCGCGCTTGGCGATCTCTTCGGGAATGGCCTGCAGGTCGGGGAGGAAGCCGTTCTCGGCGCGGAGCGGCATCGGGTAGGGCGTGCCGCCGTTGAACTGGGTGCCGATCGAGTACACCGGATAGCCGGGATCGGGCACGAGCACGATGTCGCCGGGGTCGACGAAGGCGACCGCCATGTTGGCGATGCCTTCCTTGGAGCCGATCAGCGACACCACCTCGGCATCGGGGTCGACGCTTACCGCGAAGCGCTTCTCCAGGTAGCTCGCGGCGGCGGCGCGGAAGCTCGGCATCCCTTCGTAGTCGGGATAGCGATGGTTGGCCGGGCGGGTCGCCGCCTCCTGGAGCGCGGCGACGATGTGCGGGAACGTCGGGCTGTCGGGGTCGCCGATGCCGAGGCTGATGAGATCGACGCCGCGCCCCGCGACCTCCTTCTTCATGCGGTCGATCGCCGCGAAGAGATACGCAGGAAGCTTTCGAATTCTCTCGGCGGGAAGGATACTTACGGGCACCGTCTGGCTCTCCTCCGTGACCGCAGCGCGCCGCCCCGACCTTCCAGCAGACACGCAGAGCCGATCGAAAGGCCGCTACTTAGCCGAACACTTCCGCGAGCACAAGGCACTCTGCGATTTCGTATATGCAGGCATGGCTGCCGCGCGCACCCGGCGGTCGGGCGTCCGTGGGCCGTCGATCGCTGCGGGCGGAGCCGCCCGTGTGCTGCCGGTCAGTCGCGCTCTAGCAGCAGGCTCTGTACCGAGCGCCCGAGCGGGCCGTGCTCGTCGTAGAGACGGCTCTCCGCCAGGCCGACGCCCAGAGCTTCCGGGAGAGTGATCGATTCGAGCGCGACCCACTCGGCGACGGGATGGCGGTGGAGGTAGATCGTCAAGTCGGGATTGATGAAGCGATAGCCGCTGCGCCGGCTCAGCACCCAGCTGATGCCGTTGCCGAAGTCCGCGGCGGCGGCCACGCGTGACAGCGGCGAGGTGACTTCCCCGGCAACGAGGGGGACGCGGAGGCGGATCCAGGCGGTCGCCGGTCCCGGCTCTGCGAAGCTGCCGCGGACGAAGCGCATGTCGATCGCCGCCGAATGAAACGCCGGGTAGTCTATCTGGTCCCCCCAGGGCGGCCGGCTGGAGACACCGCTTGCCGGTAGCGGCGGGCATCCGCTCGGCGTCGCGTCCGCGGGGAGCGGCACCTCCCCGCGCCGCAGCCGCAGCCCGCTGGCGCGCGCCACTTCGACGCCGGTCGCGGCGACGGCGAGCGAGGCTTCGACGATCTGCACCTTCTTCCCCGGCCGGGCGAGCCGGGTCGCGATCCTGAGCGGTGCGATCGGTACGGGCCGCAACAGATCGACCGTCACCCGGACGACGATCGCCTCGTCGCCGCCGTCGCAGCGCTCCAGGGCGCGCGCCAGGAGCGCCGCCGGCGCACCGCCGTGCTGCGCCTCCTTGTTCCACGGTCCGCGCGCCAGATCGGTCGGCACCGCGAGCACTCCGTCGAGAACGAAGATCGAATCCGGCATGGGAAGAGACGGGTTTAACGGGTGCGCGCGCATGGCGCCAGAGGCGGTCGCGGTGCGGCGGCTGGCGCGGCCGCTCAGAGGCCGAGCACGTCGCGCATGCCGTACACGCCCTGCGGCTGCGTCGCCAACCAGAGTGCGGCGCGCAGACCGCCGCGGGCCAGGCACTCGCGGCTCTGGGCGCGATGCGCGAGCTCGAGGCGCTCGCCGGCGCCGAGGAAGTAGACGGTATGGTCGCCGACGACGTCGCCGCCGCGGACCGCGAGCACGCCGAGCTCGCCGTCGGCGCGCGGCCCGGGTTCGCCCTCGCGGCCGAAGACGGCGCGGCCGGCGAGCGGTCGGCCTTGCGCCGCCGCTGCGACCTCGCCCAGGCGGAGCGCGGTGCCGCTCGGCGCGTCGCGCTTGAGCTTGTGGTGGATCTCGACGACCTCGACGTCGAAGCCCGGTCCGAGGGCGCGCACGGCCGCTTCGACGAGCCGTTCGAGGACGGCGACGCCGACGCTCATGTTCGGCGCGATCACGGCGCGCGTCGCAGCGGCGAGGGCCTGGGCGCGGGCTCTTTCGTCGGGCGTGAAACCGGTCGTGCCGACGACGATCGCGGCGCCGGCGGCGGCGGCAGCGGCGAGGTGCCCGAGAGCGGCGGCGGGGGTCGTGAAGTCGAGCGTCACGCTCTCCCGCGGCGGCGCGTAAACGTCGACGATCCGTACGCCGGCGGCGGATACGCCGGCGAGCTCGCCGGCGTCGCGTCCGAGCGCCGGATGACCGGGAGCTTCGATCGCAGCGGCGAGCGTCGCCGCCGGCTCCTCGAGAACGAGGCGGACGAGCAGCCGTCCCATGCGTCCGGCGGCGCCGCAGACGATGATCGGCGTCACTCGAGCGCTCCGAGATCACGGAGCGCCGCCGCCAGCGCCGCTCGCCGGCCGGGGTCGGTCATGGCCACGAGCGGGAGGCGAAGCTCGTCGCGGCAGAGCCCGAGGAGGGCGAGGCCGTGCTTCAGCGGAATCGGGTTCACTTCGGTGAAGGCGGCGCGCATGAGCGGGAAGAGGCGCGTCTGGAGCGCCCGCGCCCTCACGTAGTCGCCGGCGAGCGCCGCCTCGGCGAGGTCGGCCATCTCGCGCGGCACGAGGTTGCCGATGGTGGTGATCACGCCGGCGCCGCCGTTGGCGATCACGGTGAGCGTGGTCGAGTCGTCGCCGGCGTAGATCGCGAAGTCCGCGGGAACGGCGTGGAGGACGTCGAGAGTGTGATCGAGCGCGTCCGACTCCTTGAGCCCGATGATGTTCGGATGCTGCGCCAGCTCGGCGACCGTCGCCGCCGCGATGGCGCGGCCGGTCCGTCCGGGGATGTTGTAGAGGATGATCGGCAGGTCAGCCTCGTCGGCGACGCGGAGATAGTGGAGCTTCAAGCCCTCCTGCGTCGGACGGTTGTAGTACGGCGAGATCATGAGCGCGGCCGCGGCGCCGGCAGCCTTGGCCTCGCGGGTCAGGCGCACCGCTTCCGCAGTGGCGTTGGAGCCGGTGCCGGCGATGACCGGCACCCGGCCGCGCGCCCGCTCGACGACGAAGCGCACCACCTCGGTGTGCTCCTCGTGCGTGAGCGTTGCCGCCTCGCCGCTCGACCCGCAGGGCACGAGCGCCGCCGAGCCACCGGCGATCTGGCGCTCGATCATGGCGCCGAACGCCTTCCAGTCTATAGCCCCGTCGGCGAAGGGCGTGGCGAGAGCGACCATCGAGCCGCGGAAACGAGTCGTGGATGTGGTCATGGTTGGGTTCGTCCCTGGGTGGCGCTCAGACGCCGGTGGCGGCGTAGAGCTGGTCGAGGTCGACGTCGGCGGTGAAAACCTCGGCCGCCGCGCCGGTCATGAAGACGTGGTCGTCGGCGGCGGGCGTCCCGTCCGCGGACGGAAGATCGCCGCGCCGCCACTCGATGTCGAGATCGCCGCCGCGCAGGTGGATCGTCGCCCGCCGCTCGGTCCGTCCGGTCAGCACGCCGGCGACGAGCGCCGCGCAAGCGCCGGTGCCGCAGGCCATGGTCTCGCCCGAGCCGCGCTCCCAGACGCGGAAGTCCATGACGGTCCGCGAGCGGACGGCGACGAACTCGGTGTTGACGCGCTGCGGAAAGAACGGGTGGTGCTCGAACTGCGGGCCGATCCTGGCGAGGTCGAGCGCCGCGACCTCGGGTACGAAGACGACGCAGTGAGGATTGCCCATCGAGACGCAGGTGACGCTCCAGGTCGTTCCGCCGACGTCGAGGGGGTACGCGATCACGCGCCCGGTGCTCGCCACCGGAATGCGCGGACCGTCGAGGACGGGAGCGCCCATGTCGACGGTGGCGCCCGCCGCCCGGCCGTCGGGTCCGACGCGGACCGTGACCGTCTTGACGCCGGCGTCGGTCGCGATCCGCAGCGGATTTCTCGTCAGGCCGCGGTCGAAGACGTACTTGGCGACGCAGCGGATGCCGTTGCCGCACATCTCGCCGCGGCTGCCGTCGGCGTTGTACATCTCCATGCGGCAGTCGGCCTCCGGCGCGGAGCGCACCAGGATGAGGCCGTCCGAGCCGATGCCGTGATGACGCCGTGCCACGGCGCGAGCGAGGCGCGGCGGGTCGGCGACGGCGTCGCGGCCGCGGCAGTCGACGTATAGGTAGTCGTTGCCGATTCCGTGCATCTTGGTCATGCGGACGACGTCGCCCACGCGTTATCCGAGGCTCGTCGGCACGGTCTCGCCGCGCATCAGGTCGGCGATCGTCTCGCGCGCGCGCACGACATCGAAGCGCGCGCCGTCGACGAGCACGCTCGCGGGCCGCGGGCGGGCGTTGTAGTTCGACGCCATCACGAAACCATACGCCCCGGCGCTCATGACGGCCAGCAAGTCGCCGGCCGCGACGGGCGGCAGCGGCCGGTCCTGCGCCAGGAAGTCGCCGCTCTCGCAGATCGGTCCGACGACGTCGACGGGATGCACGCCGTCCTTCGTCGCACGCTTCACCGGCCGGATGTCGTGGTAGGCCTCGTAGAGCGACGGCCGGATGAGGTCGTTCATGGCCGCGTCGACGATCACGAAGCGCTTGGCGGCGCCGGCCTTGTTGTAGACGACCTTGGCGAGCAGGACGCCGGCGTTGCCGACGAGCGAACGGCCGGGCTCGACGAGGACCGTCACGTCGAGGCCGCGCACGGCGTCGGCGATCGCATCCCCGTAGGCCGCGTAGGTGGGCGGCGTCTCGTCGCGGTAGGTGATGCCGAGCCCGCCGCCCAGGTCGACGTAGCGGATGCGGTGGCCGCGCGCCCGCAGGTCGCCGACGAGCGCGCGGATGCGCGCCCAGGCGTCGAGGAAGGGCGCTATCGAGGTGAGCTGCGAGCCGATGTGGCAGTCGACGCCGACCACCTCGAGCCCGGGCAGGGCGGCGGCCCGCGCGTAGAGCTCGAGGGCGGCGTCGATCGCGACCCCGAACTTGCTCTTCTTCATGCCCGTCGAGATGTAGGGATGCGTCTTCGGATCGACGTCGGGGTTCACCCGGATGGCGATCGGCGCCCGCGTCCCGAGACGCTCCGCGAGCGCCGCCAGCGCCTCCAGCTCGGCCGGCGACTCGACGTTGAACATCAGGATGCCGGCGCGGAGGGCCGCTTCCATCTCGGCCGCCTGCTTGCCGACGCCGGCGAAGACGATGCGCTTCGGGTCGGCGCCGGCGCGGAGCGCGCGGGCGAGCTCGCCGCCCGAGACGATGTCGAAGCCGCTGCCTTCGCGGGCGAAGGCGCGAATCACCGCCAAGGTGTCGTTCGCCTTGATGGCGTAGCAGACGATGTGCGGCACGGCTGCGAGCGCCCGGTCGTAGGCGCGGTACGCCGAGCGCAGCGCCGCCAGGCTGTAGACGTAGGCCGGGGTCCCGACCTCGGCGGCGATACGCGTCAGCGGTACGTCTTCGCAGTGGAGCTCGTCGGCTCGGTAGTCGAACATGGGGATCCTTCGCTCGCTCAGGGCTTGGGGTCACCCGCCGGCGTCGCTGCCGGCGCCGCCGGCGCGGTGGTCGTCCCCGGAGGATTCCAGGTGATCTCGGCCGCCCCCGAGGGCGAGCTGTAGTAGCCGTCGGTCGTGTAGGCGACGATCCGGTAGTGGTAGGTCGCTCCGGGCAGCAGCCTGGTGTCGAGGTAGTCGAAGCGCTTCGCCTTCTGGAAGCGCCCGCGGTCGGTCACGGGGACACGCGCGATCTCCTCGAAGCTCGAGTTGTAGCGATTGCGCTCGACGACGAAGCCGCCGAGGTCTTCCATGCGCGCGCCGTCGACGTACTCTGTCGGCCGCGACCAGCGCACCAGGATGCCGCCGGACTGGGTTGCGAGCGAGACCTCCTGCACCGCCCGCGGAGCGACGAGCTGCGGCGGCTTCGGCATCGTCTTCCGCCCGCAGCCGGAGGGGGCGGCGAGGAGCGCCAGGGCGGTGAGGATGGCGGCGCCGCGCACCGTCACAGCCCCCGCAGCCGCCGGGCGACGTTCGCCGGCGCCGTTCCGCCGCCGGCGACGCGGCGGGCCAGCGCCGCCTCCTGCGTGAGCCACTCCCGGACGTCCGGTGCGAAGTGCTTCGAGAGCTCCTGCCACTCGCGGACGCTCAGGCTCTCGAGCGGCCGGTTCTCGGCGAGGCAGCGGCGCACGGCGCGGCCGACGATGTGGTGCGCTTCGCGGAAGGGAACCCCCTTGGTGACCAGGTAGTCGGCGACGTCGGTGGCGAGGAGGTAGCCTTCCCGGGTCGCCGCCTGCATGCGGTCGGCATTGACCGTCAGGCGCGGCAGGAGCGCCGTCAGCACCGCGAGGCAGCCCTTGATGGTGTCGACGGTGTCGAAGAGCGGCGGCTTGTCCTCCTGGAGATCGCGATTGTACGCGAGCGGCAGCGCTTTCATGATCGTCAGCATCGCGACCAGGTTGCCGTAGACGCGCCCCGTCTTGCCGCGCACCAGCTCGGCGACGTCCGGGTTCTTCTTCTGCGGCATGATGGAGCTGCCGGTGGCGAAGTCGTCGGGAAAGGTGACGAAGCCGAACTCGCTCGACGACCACAGCACCAGCTCCTCGGCGAGCCGCGACAGGTGGGTCGCGGTGATCGCGCCCGCCGCCAGGAACTCGACGATGAAGTCGCGCTCGGAGACGGCGTCGAGGCTGTTGTTCGCGACCTTGGCGAAGCGCAGCTCGCGCGCCACCTGCTCGGGGTCGATGGGAAACGTGGTGCCGGCGAGCGCGCCGGCGCCGAGCGGCAGCACGTCGGCCCGGCGGCGGCAGTCGGCGAAGCGCTCGCCGTCGCGCTCGAGCTGCTCGTGGTAGGCGAGGAGATGGTGCGCGAAGAGGACCGGCTGGGCGTGCTGCAGGTGCGTGTAGCCCGGCATCACCACCTTCTGATGCTTGCGGGCGAGGGCGGCCAGCGCCTTCTGGAAGCTGGTGATGCTCTTCAGGATGGCGCCGATCTCGGCGCGCACGAAGAGCCGCAGGTCGAGCGCGACCTGGTCGTTGCGGCTGCGGGCGGTGTGCAGGCGTCCGCCCGCCGGACCGATCTTCTCGATCAGTCGGCGCTCGATCGCCATGTGGATGTCCTCGTCGGCCTGCGTGTAGACGAAGGTTCCGTTGGCGATCTCTTTCTCTATCTCGGCGAGGCCGTGTGCGATCTTCTTGCCGTCGGCGGCGGGGATGATGCCGCACGCGGTGAGCATGTGGCAGTGCGCCAGCGAGCCGGCGATGTCGTAGGGCGCCAGGCGCTTGTCGACCTGGATCGAGGCCGTGAACTCCTCGACGATCGGCGCCGTCGCCGCCGCGAACCGTCCTTCCCAGGGCTTCGACTTCTTGGCCGGCACGCGCGTCATCTCCCGGCGCGCCGTGCGACCAGCGCCTGGATGCGGAGGCGGAGCGCCGAGAGGCGGATGAAGCCCTCGGCGTCGGCCTGGTCGTAGACCCCGCCCGCCTCGAAGCTGGCGATCGCCGGGTCGTAGAGCGACGCCGCCGCCTTGCGGCCGGCGACCGTCACGCTGCCCTTGTAGAGCTTCAAGCGCGCCGTGCCGTTCACGAGCTGCTGCGACTCGTCGATCGCGCTCTGGAGCATGCGGCGCTCGGGCGCGAACCAGTAGCCGTAGTAGACCATCTCGGCATAGCGCGGCACGAGGCCGTCGCGGATGTGCATCACCTCGCGGTCGAGCGTGAGCGATTCGACGGCGCGATGCGCCGCCAGCATGAGCGTGCCGCCCGGCGTCTCGTAGACGCCGCGCGACTTCATGCCGACGTAGCGATTCTCGACGAGATCGAGCCGGCCGACGCCGTGCCGGCCGCCGATAGCGTTCAGCTTCGCGAGCAAGGCCGCAGGCGAGAGCCGTTCCCCGTTCACCGCCACCGGGTCGCCGGCCTCGTAGTCGATCTCGACGTACTCCGGCCGCTCGGGAGCCTGCGTCGGGTCGGTCGTGAGCAGGAACATGTCGGCGTAGGGCTCCAGCCACGGGTCTTCGAGGATGCCGCCCTCGAAGCTGATGTGGAGTAGGTTGCGGTCGGAGCTGTAGGGCTTCTCGCGCGTCACCGGCACCGGGATTCCGTGCTTCTCGGCATAGGCGATCATCGCCGTACGCGAGTCGAGATCCCAGATGCGCCAGGGCGCGATGACGCGGATCGAGGGCTCGAGGGCGTAGTAGGCGAGCTCGAAGCGCACCTGGTCGTTGCCTTTGCCGGTGGCGCCGTGCGCGACCGCGCCGGCGCCGGTACGGCGTGCGATCTCGATCTGCCGCTTGGCGATCAGCGGGCGGGCGATCGACGTGCCGAGGAGATAGCCGGCCTCGTATACGGCGTTGGCGCGCATCATCGGGAACACGAAATCGCGCACGAACTCCTCGCGCAGATCCTCGACCACCACCTGCGCGGCGCCGGTCGCCAGGCCGCGCTCCTCGATGGTCGCGATCTCCTCGGCCTGGCCGAGGTCGGCGCAGAAGGCCACTACTTCGCAGCGGTAGCGCTCGATGAGCCAGCGCAGGATGACGGAGGTGTCGAGCCCGCCGCTGTAGGCAAGGACGATCTTGTCTATCTTCTCGTTCATGTGCCGCTCTCCCGGGCGAGCCAGGCCATCAAGGCCTTCTGGAGGTGCAAGCGGTTCTCCGCCTGGTCGAAGACGATGGACTGGCGGCTTTCGATCACGGCATCGGTGATCTCCTCGCCGCGATGCGCGGGGAGGCAGTGCATGACCAGCGCGTCTTTCGCGGCGTGCCGCAGCGCTTCGTCGTTGATCTGGTAGTCTTTGAAGTGCGCCCGCCGCTCCGCGGCCTCGTCCTCCTGGCCCATGCTGGTCCAGACGTCGGTGTAGAGGACGTCGGCGCCGCGGGCGGCGTCGATCACCGAGCGGGTGATCTCGATGCGGGCGCCGCGGGCGCGGCAGTCGGCGAGGAGCGCGGCATCCGGCTCGTAGCCCGCGGGGCATGCCACGGCGAGCGTGAACCGGAAGACCGCCGCCGCCTCCATCCACGAGTGCACGAGGTTGTTGCCGTCGCCGACGAAGGCGACGCGGATGTCGTCGAGGCGCCGCCGCTGCTCGACCAAGGTGAAGAGGTCGGCGAGCACCTGGCAGGGATGGTGCAGGTCGGTGAGGCCGTTGATGACCGGGACCGTCGCATGAGCGGCGAGCTCGACCAGCACCTCGTGGCGAAAGGTGCGGGCGACGATCATGTCGACGACGCGGGCCAGGTTGCGGGCGACGTCGGCGACGCTCTCGCGCTCGCCGAGCCGGATGTCCCAGGGCGCCAGGTAGATGGCGTGGCCGCCGAGCTGGAACATGCCGGTCTCGAAGCTGACGCGCGTGCGCAGGCTCGGCTTCTCGAAGATCATCGCCAGCGTCTTGCCGGCGAGGAGGTGCTCGGGCTTCCCGGAACGGAGGGCCGCCTTGATCTCGGCCGCCAGCGCGAAGAGCGCCGTGCACTCGTCGCGCGCGAGGTCGACGAGGCGAAGGAGGTCGCGCTTCACGTGGCGAGGACCTCCTCGATGATCGCCAGCGCTCGATCGATCTCCGGCTCCGTGATCACGAGCGGCGGCAGGAGCCGGAGCACAGTGTCCGCCGTGCAGTTGAGGAGCACGCCGCGCTCCAGGCACGCGGCGACGATCGGCGCCCCCGGCTCGTCGAGCACGATCCCCTGGATGAAGCCGACGCCGCGCACGCTCTTGACCCGCGGCGAGCGTGCCGCGAGGCGGTCGAGGCCGGCGCGGAAGTGGGCGGCCCGCCGCCGCACGTCCGCCAGGAATCCGGGTGCGGTCATGATCTCCAGCGTCCGCGCCGCCGCTGCCGTTGCGATCGCGTTGCCGCCGAAGGTCGAACCGTGGGAGCCGGCGGTGAATGCCGCGGCGACGTCGGCGCGCGCCAGGCAGGCGCCGATCGGAATGCCGCTCGCGAGCGCCTTCGCGAGCGTCATGACGTCGGGCACGATGCCGGCCTGCTCGTGCGCGAAGAGCGTCCCGGTGCGCCCCATGCCGACCTGGATCTCGTCGAGGACGAGCAGGATGCCGCGGTCGCTGCAGAGCTTGCGGGCGCCGGCCAGGTACTCGGGGCGAGGCACGATGACGCCGCCCTCGCCGAGGATCGGCTCGAGCAGGAGCGCGGCCGTGGTGTCGGTGAGCGCGCGGTCGAGAGCCGCGAGGTCGTCATAGGGAACGTAGCGGAAGCCGCCGGGGAGCGGCTGGAAGCCGACCCGGACTTTCTCCTGACCCGTCGCCGTCAAGGTTGCGAGCGTGCGCCCGTGGAACGAGCCGAGCGCGCTCACCACCTCGAAGCGCTTGCCGCCGTTCATATGGCCGAAGCGGCGTGCGAGCTTGATCGCGGCTTCGTTGGCCTCGGCGCCGCTGTTGCAGAGGAAGACCCGGTCGGCGAACGAGTGGGCGCAGAGCAGCTCGGCGAGCCGCATCTGCGGCTCGCAATAGTGGAGGTTCGAGACGTGGAAGAGCCGGCCCGCCTGGGCGCTGACGGCGTCGGCGACGGCGCGCGGCGCGTGGCCGAGATTGGTGACCGCCAGGCAGGCGAAGAGGTCCAGATACTCCTTGCCGTCGGCGTCCCAGAGCCGAGCGCCGTCGCCGCGCACGAATGCCACCGGCGCTCGTGCGTACGTCGCCATCAGATGCCGATCACTGCGGGTGACGATGTCCTGGTTGCTCATTACACCGCTCGCCGGGAAAGTCGCCGATACTCCGTGCAACGCCCGTGGATGTCAACAAAAGCCGGGCGCGCGCGGGAGAACCGGCCGCCAGCCCGAGTCAGCCGCCGATCGCGCCGGCGAGCAAGACGGCGAACCCGCCGACTTCGCCGAGAATGAGCGCGATCATGGCGCTCCAGACGATTGCCGGGCGGAGCGTGAAACGTCCGAGCCGAAACGGGCGGCGCAGCTGGTTCTCCGTATCGCGGAGCCAGCCGTGCACGATGTAGCTCACCACAGCCGAGGCGAAGAAGGCGATCGGTACCGCCACCGCGACCAGCGTCCCGGTCGGCCCGAGCGGCGAGTAGGGCACGAACTCGCGCACGAGGATGCAGGCGAAGGCGTACATGAGGGCCGCGCGGTGGGCGATGTCGACGTACACCGGAGCCGTTCCCTCATCGGCAGCCATTATGCAGAAGAACTTCCAGGCGCCGGTGAGCAGTCCGCAGAGAAAGAAGAGTCCCGCGGCGATGAGGCAGAACTTGTCGGCATTCATGGTCTTCCCTCCGATCCGAGATGGGTGCGCGTCGGGGTCCGACGCAGTCGGCCGCCGCACGATGCGAAGTGTACGCCGCCGGCGCCGGCAGGGCGACTTGTCGGCGCAGTGCGCGACCGCTCCGCAGGGAGCTGCGGCCGCGCGCGAATCGTGCCGGATGGCGCCGCCGCGGCCGGGCGGGCGCCGGCTAACCGGCGAGCGGGCACTCCAGGCGGACCGTGGTTCCGTTTCCGGGAGCGGAGCGGATGCGGAGCCGGCCGCCGATCGCTGCCGCACGCTCCTCCATGGCGACGAGGCCGACGGCAGCGGCGGGGAGGCTGCCGCGCTCGAAACCGCGACCGTCGTCGCGCACTTCGAGGGCGAGCGTGCCGGCGGCGGCCTCGAGGCTGAGCGTCACCCTGGCTCCGCCGGCGTGCCGGACGGCGTTGGCGAGGGCTTCCTGGGCGATGCGGTAGACACCGATCTCGATGTTTTCGGCGAGCCGCGGCAAGTCGGCCGGCACGCCGACGGCGATGCTCGTCTCGGCGCTCTCCAGGCCCTTGGCGAGTATCCGCAGGCACTCCCCGAGCCCGAGATCCGGGAGCTGCAGCGGCCGGAGCTCGCGGGCGAGCAGCCGCAGGTGCTCGCCCACGGTACCGAGGTAGCCCTGGGCGCGGGCGAGCATGTCGGCGGCCGGCGGCGATACCCCGCTCCGGCGTGCCGCTTCGATGAGGATGCCGATGCCGACGAGCTCTTGGCAGACGCCTTCGTGGAGATCGAAGCCGAGCCGCTTGCGTTCCTCCTCGCGGATGGCGGCCTGGCGCAGCGCCATGCGGCGCAGCTGCTCCTCGCGCTCACGGAGCGCCGCCGCCGCCAGCCAGTGCTCGGTGATATCGCGGCTGATGCCGCGGAAGCCGATCGTCCGGCCGGCGGCGTCGTGGACGGCGTAGGCGACGGCCTCCACCCAGATGCGGCCCTTCGTGGTACGCCACTCGGCGACCGTAGGCGGCAACGTCGCGCCCGCCGCGAGGCGGGCGCGCATGTCGGCCGGGTTGCCGTAGGTGGTGATGCCGACGGCGTACTGGTCGACGTTCTTGCCCACGAGGTCGGCCGGCGCGAAGCCGAGGATGCGCGCACCGGCTTCGTTGATGTACGTGATGCGCCCGTCGAGATCCGAGGCCCAGATGAAGTCGCGAGCGTTCTCGGTGATGTCGCGATACGTGTCGCGCGAGGCGGCGAGCTCGCGTTGCGCCCGGTCTTCACCCCAGCGCCGCCTGAGCTCGGCGTGGAACGCCCGCGCGTGGCCCTCGGCGATCGCGAGGCAGAGGACGGCGGCGATGACGACGATGGGGACGACTTCGTGATCGACGAGCGCGAAGCGCAGCGACGGCGCCGCGATTCCGAGGAGCAGGAGCGCGCCGGCCGTGAAGCCGGCCTCGCGGCGCCAGCCCCACGGGAAGACGACCGCCGCCAGTGCGCAGAAGGTGAAGAGCGCGAATCCGAGCACCTCGCCGCCGGCGCCGACGGCTACGAACGTGACGGTCGTGGCGATTCCCGCCAGCAGCGTCGTCGCGCATACCGTGGCGATCACGGCGACGGCGGCGCCGCGGCGGTCCAACACCCACCACCCGGCACCGAGCGCGCCGGCCTCGGCGGCGAGCGCTAGAACGATCAACGGCGCCAGGTCCGGGACGGCCCAGGCGAAGGTCACGGCCCACACCACGGCAGGGGCCAGGCACCCGGCCGCGAAGTGGCCGAAGCGGGACGCGATGGCGGCGCGGGTCGCGTGGTCGAGCGCTGCGGCCGTCGACGACGCATTGCCGACACTCGGGGTCGCGACGAGTCCTTCTCGAAAAAGATAGAGCACGAGCGGCAGGGGCCTGTTGCGTCCAGGTAGCGGAGCCGAGGCCGTGATCGCAACCTCGAAGACGGCGAGGGGGGCGCTGGCGCTGCAACGATCCCGCTCTCGCTCCGGGCGGAGGCAGAAGAGCGCCAGCGGTCCGTCGTCGGTCCAGTGCGGCGAACCGGGATCTACGGGCGCGTCGTCGATTGACTGCTGTCCGCGATCGGCGCACCGTTTCCCGATGGCCACGCCCGACGACCTCACGCTCACCCGCCGCGACGGCTACGCGATCCTCACCCTCGACCGCGGCGCCAAGCGCAACGCGCTGACCTTCGCCATGCGCCGCGGCTTCGCCGAGCGGCTCGCGGCGGTCGCCGCCGACGACGCGCTCGCCTGCGCGGTCGTGACCGGGGCGGCGCCCGACTTCTGCGCCGGCATGGACGTCTCCCGCTTCGGCGGCGACGCGGCGAACCGGCGCGAGATCGTCGAGTCGTCGACGATCATGTTCGCGGCGCTCGCGAAGTTCCCGAAGCCGCTCGTGGCGGCGGTCGAGGGGCGAGCGCTCGGCGGCGGGCTCGCGCTCCTGCTCGCCTGCGACATCCGGATCGCCGCAAGGAGCGCCGAGCTGGCCATGCCGGAGGTCAAGTTCGGGGCTGCGGGCGGCTTCGCGGTGCTCCGAGCGGCGGTCGGCGACGGGACGGCGCGGCTGCTGGCGCTCACGGGGCGGGCGCTCGCTGCCGAAGAGGCGCTCCGCGTCGGCCTGCTCGCCGAAGTCGTCGCCGACGGGAGGGCGCTGGCGCGTGCCGAGGCAGTCGCGGCGGAGCTCGCGGTGCTGCCGCGGCGCGGCCTGCTCCTCCAGACCGAGATCGTTCGCGCCACTGCCGGGGCGACGCTCGAAGCGAGCCTGGCGTACGAGCAGGAGGTCTTTCGCCGCGTCGTGCTGGGCGCCGCAGAGGATTCGCGCCGCGGAGCGCCTGCCGGCGGTCTCTGATCGGCGCCGGGATTCGTTCTTGACGGTGCGGAGACTCCCTAGTAGCCATCGGACAGTCGTTCCGCCCCGCCGCTGTTTTTCGTGCAGACCTGCGATGCTCGCCCCGAGCCGCGCCGCTTTGCACGATCCGCCGTCTTCCGGCCGGACGATGATCCCCGCTATGAACCCCTACGCAGCGATCTCCGGGACGCCGCGCTCGAGCCCGTCGATTGCGCGCGCGCGCCCGTGTCTTCCGTGGCCGGCCGCCGCGGCGATGCGCTCTCGCGGCGGCCCGGCGACCGGGTTCGTGGCATGTTTCTTGGACTATCGGGACCCCGCACATGGACGACAAGATCCGGCAATATCTGGCTGAGACCCTACTGATCGAGTTCGGCGACGACGGCTCCGGGGTGAGCGAAGATGCTAACCTCTTCGAGTCCGGCCTCATCGACTCCTTCGGGTTCGTACAACTGGTCGCCTTCCTCGAGAAGACCTTCGCCATCGAGATCAGCGATGAGGAGGTACTATCCGACGCACTCAGCTCCTTCGCCAAGATCCGTTCGTTCGTAGCGGACAAGGTCGGGCGATGAGCGCAGTTCCGGTGACCGAGATCCGCCGCTGCACGCGCTGCGTGCTGCCGTCGACGTTCCCGGGCGTCTCCTTCGATGCCGACGGGTTGTGCAGCATGTGTCAGGAGGCGCCGCCGGCGCCCGAGTTCGACAAGATCCGCGGTAATCTGCGCCGCAAGCTCGAGGAGGTCTTCGCGGCCCATCGCGGCAAGGCCGAGTACGACGTGATCGTCGCGTTCAGCGGCGGCAAGGATTCATCGTACACGCTGATGACGCTGGCCCGGACGTACGGGCTCAAGTGCCTCGCCGTCACCATCGACAACGGCTTCATCGCCGAGCAGGCGCAGAAGAACCTGCGTGTCGTGACCGCGTCGCTCGGCATCGACTTCCTGCTGTTCACGCCGGCGCCGGTTTTCATGAACGATCTCTACAAGACGAGCGCGACCACGGCGGTGCATACGAAGGCGGCGCTCACGCGCGCGAGCAGCATGTGCAACTCGTGCATCAACCTCATCAACAACCACATGGTGAAGCTCGCGCTCGAGAAGTCGGTGCCGATCATCGCCGGCGGCTATATCGGCGGCCAGGTGCCGAAGGACTCGGTCCTCATGGTGATGGACCTCGACGTCCAGGCGCGCTTCCGGTCGGAGGCGATCAAGCGCTACGTCAAGCACTTCGGGCCCGATGCCGCGAGCTACTTCGGCATCAGCGACGCGCTCGTGGCACGGAGTCCGCTACGCAAGATCAACATCGTGAACCCGATGCTCGCCTTCGGTGTCACCGAGGATCGCATCATCGAGGAGATCGCCACGCTCGGGTGGCGGAAGACCTCCGACACCGGCAGCAACTCGACCAATTGCCTCCTGAACGACCTCGGCATCGCGGTGCACTACAAGCAGCACGGCTACAATCCGTACGTGAACGAGATCGCGGAGCAGGTGCGGACCGGCCTGATGTCGCGGGCGGAAGCACTAGAGAAGGTCCAGGATATTCCCGACTTCGCACGCGTCGAGCGCCAGGCGCGCAAGATCGGCCTCGACTGGAACGAAGTCTAGGCGCAGCAGCTCGATCGCATGCCGACCGCCGCGGGTGAGCCGCTCGCCCTGTTGTTTCCGGGGCAAGGCGCGCACGACGTGAAGATGCTCGACGGCGTGCGCGGGCACCCGGCGTTCGCCGGCCGTCATGCCCTCGTGGCCGAGGCGCTCGGCGGTTCGCCGCTTGCAGCGATCGCCGCCGGGGACGCGGCGTACCTGAACCAGAACCGGGTGACGGCGCTGCTGACGCTGCTCGTCAGCTCCATATCGCTCGACCTCTTCCACGAGAAGACCGGCGGGCGCGCCGACTTCGTCGCCGGGTACAGCGTCGGACAATGGACGGCGCTCTACGCGGCCGGAGCGGTGTCGTTCGAGCAACTGGTCGCGATCGTGGCCGAACGCTCGGCGCTCATGGACGCGTGCTTCGCCGATCTCCCGGGAGCCATGCTGGCGGTGATCGGGCTCAAGGCCGAGGTGCTCGAGAACCTCTGCGACGGGCTGCGGGCCACGAGCCAGCGGGTGTGGGTCAGCAACTACAATTGCGTCGGCCAGTACACTCTCGCGGGCACCGCCGCAGCGATCGCCCGCGCCGAGGACGCCCTCGCGGCCCTGAAGCCCAAGAAGATGGCGCGCGTGCCGGTGAGCGGCGCCTGGCACACGCCGCTCCTCGCCGCGGCGCACGCCGGGTTCGCCGCCTACTTGGCCGGCGTCGCGCTGGCGCCCGCGAACGTCCCGGTCGTCGACAACGCCACCGGCGGCTGGCTTCCGACCGAGCGCCCGGCGCTCGATCGGCATCTCGCACGCCACCTCGATCATCCGGTACTCTGGGAGCAGGGTATGCGCGCGCTGCTCGCCGAGGGCGCCGCGCGCTTCGTCGAGATCGGCTACGGCAACGTGCTCACCAAATTCGGCTTCTTCATCGATCGCTCCGTCGAGCACCAGGCCTTCTACGTGAGCTAACGACCAACCATGTGCGGCATCGTCGGATACTTCCACGCAACGGACGCGGCGGCGGCGCGCTTCGACGCCGCCGCCGCGCCGCGCGTCCTCGAGCCGATGCTGGCGCTCATGCACCACCGCGGACCCGACGAGGCCGGCTACTACTACGACCTGCGTACCGGGCTCGGGACGGCGCGCCTCTCGATCATCGACCTCGCGACCGGCCAACAGCCGATCTCCGATGCGAGCGGGCGCTTCTGGATCGCGTTCAACGGCGAGCTCTACAACTACAAGGAGCTGCGCGCCGAGCTGGAGGCGCTCGGGCACGGGTTCCGCTCGACCTCCGACACCGAGGTGATGCTTCACGCCTACATGCAGTGGGGAACGGCCGTGCTGCCGCGGCTGAACGCCGCCTATGCCTGCGCCATCTACGATCGCGAGCGCGAGGAGCTCCTGCTCGCGCGCGACCGTTACGGCAAGCGGCCGCTCTTCTACGCGCAGGTCGACGGCACGCTCGTCTTCGCATCGGAGATGAAGAGCTTCCTCGCCTTTCCCGGAGTGCGGTTCGAGATCGACGAGGCGCAGCTGGCGTCGATCTTCACGATCTGGACGCCGCTGCCGCACCAGAGCGGCTTCGCCGGCATCCACCAGATCCCGAACGGCTCGTACTTGCTGCAGCGCGGGACGGCGCGCTCCATCGCTGCGTACACGACCCTCGACTGGCCGCAGGAAGGCCGCTTCACGGGCTCGGCCGACGAAGCCATCGAGCGCACCCGCGGCGTCCTCTCCGAGGCCGTGCGGCTGCGCCTCCGCAGCGACGTCGAGGTCGCCACGTATCTCTCGGGCGGCCTCGATTCCGCCATCACCACCCAGCTCGCCCTCGCCAACGGCTTGAGCCGGGTGCACTCGTTCTCCATCACCTTCGACGACAAGGAGTTCGACGAGTCGGCGGATCAGCTCGCGCTGTCGCGCTACCTCGGAACGCAGCATACGGCGCTGCCGGTCCGCCACGGCGACATCGCTCGCGCCTTCCCGGCGGCGATCTGGCACGGCGAGGTCCCGGTGTTCCGCACCGCTTTCGTGCCGATGTTCCTGCTCTCGAAGCTCGTCAACGACAAAGGCATCAAGGTCGTATTGACGGGCGAAGGCTCGGACGAGAGCTTCCTCGGCTACGACATCTTCAAGGAAGCGCTGCTCCGCGACGGCTTCGAGGCCGACCGCGACGCCGAGAAGCTGCGGCGGCTGTATCCGTACCTACCGCACTTCAACGACGCCAATATGAAGGCCCTCGCCTCGGTCTTCGGGCAGTTCGCGCGCGAGAAGACGCCCGGCCTCTTCTCGCACGAGCTGCGCTTCCACAACTCGCTCTTCGGGCTCCGGCTCCTGAAGGAGCAGCGCGACGGCCTCGCGGACGTGAAGCGTTACCTCGCCGACAACGCGGCCGTGTTCGGGCGGCTCGGCCTCGTCGAGCGCGCGCAGTGGCTCGAGTGGAAGACGCTGCTGCCGGGTTATCTGCTCTCGACCCAGGGCGATCGCATGAGCATGGCCCACAGCGTCGAGGGGCGCTGCCCGTTCCTCGACTTCCGCGTCGTCGAGTGGGCGGCGCGCCTGCCGCAGGAGCTCAAGCTCGGGCCGGACATGGACGAGAAGTGGATCCTCAAGCGGGCGTTTCCCGACACGCTGCCGCCGAGCATCCTCGCCAAGCCGAAGCAGCCCTACCGCGCTCCGGACCTGAGCGCCTTCCTCGGCGCCGCCGACGCCGACTATACCGAGGCGCTCTTCTCCGAACGCGAGCTCGCGAAGCTGCCCTTTCTGAACGGCGCCTTCTGCCGGCAGTTCCTGAAGAAAGTCCGCACCGCGCCGCCCGGCGGGATCAGCCAACGCGAAAACCAGGCGTTCATCCTGCTGCTCTCGACGGCGCTCCTGCACCGCTACTTCGTGCAGCGCGAGCACCCGCGCCGCGAGGTGCGGCTGAACCTCGTTCGCGCCATCGACGGCCGCGCGCTCTCCGCTGCATGAAGCTCGAAACGCTCCGGCCGGAGCGTTACGACGCGTTCTATCGCTTCAACGAAGCGATCTTCCCGACCCGGGTGTCGGTGCCGGCGCGCTTTCGCTTCCAGATCGTCGACAATCCGCTGCTCGCAGCCAAGGACGCGCCCGATGTCGTGCTGGTCACGGAGGACGACGGCTCGATCCTCGGGCAGGTAGCACTGCAGCCGATCGAGTTCCATTACGGCGGCACGCGGACGCGGGGCTTCATGGGCGTCGACCTCTTCGTCAAGGAGAGCGGCCGCAACGCGCGCGCCGGCGGGGCGCTGGCGTTCAAGATCGCGCGCGCCTACAGCCCGTTTCTCTGCGTCACCGTGAGCGAGGCTGCCGAGAAGGTGTTCGCGGCGATCGGCATCCGCACCATCGGCACCATGCGCAAGCTCCTCTGGGTCCGCGGCGCGCGAGGGCTGGCGGGGCTCGTGCGGGCGGCGGTCGGCGGGCGCGCCAGGCTGCGGCCGCTGGCGGCACCGCCGACGTGCGCGGTCGGCGGTGCGCGCTTCACCAGGGCGTCGGTCGGCGACGTCGCCCGGATCGCCCAGCGACCGTGGTCGCCCGACTGCCTCGAGCTCGATCGCTCGCCCGCGTTTCTCGCCTGGCGCTTCTTCGCCGTCCCCGACGTCTATGCGACCTACGTGCTCGAAGACGATCCGTGCTGCTTCTTCGTCGTGCGGGCGGCCGCCCGCCGCGGGCTCTCGGTGCTCCTGCTCGTCGACTATCGCCTCGCCCCGGAGCGAACGGAGACTCTCGCGCACGTGGTGGCCGCGGTGCAACAGCTCGCGCGCCTCGGCGGCTTCGACGCCGTCGCGACGGCCAGCTCGGTTGCGGCCTTCGACGCCGTCCTCGCGCGCGCCCGGTTCTTCGCGGTCGGGGCGCCGGTGCCGGTCCTCGGCAACCTCGCCGCCGCTCCGCAGAGTCTTCTGGTCACGCTGGCCGACGCCGACAGTGACCTGCGCTTCGACGCGGCCGGTCCGATCTTCGGCTGACGCCGTCCGAGCGGCGGCGCGTCAAGCCTTGCGGATGCGGCGGACCGCCCGGCGCTTCGCCGCAGTGCTGCGCACGACCTCGGTGCCGACGCCTTCGGTCGTGAAGATCTCGAGCAGCACGGCGTGCTTCACGCGGCCGTCGACGATGTGCGTCTTGGCGACGCCGCCCGCGAGCGCGTCGATGCAGCACTCGACCTTGGGGATCATGCCGGCGCTGATGACGCCGCCGGCGATAAGCTGCGTCGCCTCCTCGCTGGCCATGGTGGAGATGAGGTTGCCGTCCTCGTCCCGGATGCCGGCGACGTCGGTCAAGAGGATGAGCTTCTCGGCGTGCAGCGCCGCCGCTATCTTGCCGGCCACGAGGTCGGCGTTGATGTTGTAGGTGGCGCCGTCGAGGCCTACGCCCACGGGCGCGATCACCGGGATGAAGTCGGCGGCGTCGAGCGACTGGATCACGCGCGGGTTCACCCCGATCACCTCGCCGACGAGGCCGATGTCCTGGTTCTCGACCAGCATCTTCCGCGCGACGATGAGCTCGCCGTCCTTGCCGGAGAGCCCGACCGCGCGGCCGCCGTGCCGGTTCATGAGGCCGACGATCTCCTTGTTGGTAGAGCCGACGAGGACCATCTCGACGACCTTCATCGTCCGCTCGTCGGTGACGCGCATGCCGCGCACGAACTTCGACTCGACGCCCATGGTCTCGAGCATCGAATTGATCTGCGGCCCGCCGCCGTGGACGATCACCGGATTCATTCCCACGTACTTGAGCAGCACTACGTCCTGCGCGAACGACTCCTTGAGCTCGTCGTTCGCCATGGCGTGGCCGCCGTACTTGATGACGATGGTCTTGCCGAAGAAGCGCCGCAGGTAGGGCAGGGCCTCGAGCAGGATCTCGGCCTTGGCGATGACGTCCTTCATGACGCCGGGTCCTTATCACACGGCGGGGGAGGCGCCACGAGAGAGCCCGGACGACTCAGAGAATGTAGCGCGACAGGTCATCGTCGCCGAGGATCGCGTCGAGCTTGGCGCGCACGGTGGCGGCGTCGATCGTGACCTCGCGGCCGTCCAGCTCGGGGGCGTCGAACGAGAGCTCTTCGAGCAGCTTCTCGAGCACGGTGTGCAGGCGCCGGGCGCCGATGTTCTCGGTCCGTTCGTTCACGGCGGCGGCGATGCGGGCGATCTCGTCGACCGCCTCGTCGGTGAAGCCGAGGCGCACCTTCTCGGTCGCCATGAGGGCGACGTATTGCTTGACGAGGGCGTTCTTCGGCTCGGTGAGGATACGGACGAAGTCGGCGCGGGTGAGGGGGTCGAGCTCGACCCGGATCGGAAAGCGTCCCTGGAACTCGGGGATCAGGTCCGACGGCTTCGACATGTGGAAGGCGCCGGAGGCGATGAAGAGGATGTGATCGGTGCGCACCATGCCGTGCTTGGTGTTGACCGTGGAGCCTTCGACGATCGGCAGGAGGTCGCGCTGCACTCCCTGGCGCGACACGTCCGGGCCGTGGATGCCCTCGCGGCCGGCGATCTTGTCGATCTCGTCGAGGAAGACGATCCCGGACTGCTCGACGCGCCGCACGGCTTCGCGCGTCACGAACTCCATGTCGACGAGGCGGTTTGCCTCTTCGGTGGTGAGGGCCGCGAGCGCCTCCGGCACGGCGACGCGCGTCTTCTTGGTCTTCTTCGGCAGAATGTTCGAGAACAGCTCCTTGACGTTGAGCTCCATGTCCTCGAGCCCCTGCGGCGTCAGGATCTCGACCATCGGCGAGGCGCTCCTGGTCACCTCGAGCTCGACGATGCGGTCGTCGAGCTTGCCCTCGTGGAGCCAGCGCCGGAACGTCTCGCGGCTCTGCGAGCCCGCTGCCCCGCCGGCATCGGCGCCCGCGGGGGTCGGCCCCGACGGCAGCAGGAGATCGAGCAGGCGCTCTTCCGCGACCTCGCGGGCGCGGCGGGCGACCTTGTCCTTTTCCTCCGCTTTCACCATGCCGATCGCGAGGTCGACGAGGTCGCGGATTATCGACTCGACGTCGCGGCCGACGTAGCCGACCTCGGTGAACTTCGACGCCTCGACTTTGAGGAAGGGAGCGCTCGCGAGCTTCGCGAGGCGGCGGGAGATCTCGGTCTTACCGACGCCGGTCGGGCCGATCATGATGATGTTCTTCGGCGCGATCTCGTCGCGAAGGTCCTCGGAAACCTGCTGGCGCCGCCAGCGGTTGCGGAGCGCGATGGCGACGGCCCGCTTCGCTGCGCGCTGCCCGACGATGTAGCGGTCGAGCTCCGAGACGATCTCGCGCGGCGTCATCGTCTGCGGCGGCGGGTCGACGGAGCGCGGCTGGTGGATGATCACGCCGAGAGCTCCTCGAATACCAGGTGATCGTTGGTGTAGACGCAGATCTCGGCGGCGATGCGCATGGCGGCTTCGGCGATCGGCCGCGCTTCGAGCTCGGTGTGCCCGACGAGCGCTTTGGCGGCGGCGAGCGCGTAGTTGCCGCCGGAGCCGATGGCGATGATGCCGTCGTCGGGCTCGACGACGTCGCCGCTGCCCGAGATCAGCAGCGTCGACTCGGCATCGGCGACCACGAGCAATGCCTCCAACCGGCGCAAGATGCGGTCGGTCCGCCAGTCCTTCGCGAGCTCGACGGCGGCGCGGCGGAGATTGCCGTTCACCGCCTCCAGCTTGTGCTCGAACTTCTCGAAGAGCGTGAAGGCGTCGGCGGTGGCTCCGGCGAAGCCGGCGAGCACGCGGCCTTCGTAGAGCCGCCGGACTTTGCGGGCGCGGTGCTTCATCACGGTCTGACCGAGCGACACCTGCCCGTCGCCGGCGACGACGAGCTTGCCTTTCGTGCGCACGGCGAGGATCGTCGTCGCGTGGAACGTCGCGGACACGCGCGGACACTAGCGGTCGACGCCGCCCATGTAAACGCGGTTTCTGCGGCGCTGCGCACCGTTCGGTGATTGGCTTTCACTGCCGAGCTCGGCTAAGAGGCTACCCAGCGACTGGGCCTCGAGCGCGGCGTGAGAGCGTGCGATGAGCGTCGAGATCACGGATACTGCCGCGGCGATCGCCCGGGTGCGCTCGTGGGAAAATCAGCTCCCGGAGGGCGAACGCCTGTTCGAGGATCCGTTCGCCCGCCTCTTCAGCGGCGGCGCCGCGGCCGACGAAGCCGTCGAGCTCCTGCTCGCAGTGCCGGTCTTTCGCGACTATGTCCGCCTCCGGACCCGCTTCATCGACGATGCCGTCCGTGCGGCATTGGCCGCCGGTATCAGGCAGATCCTGAATCTCGGCGTCGGTTTCGACTGCCGGACGCTGCGCCTCGGCGAGATCGCGCAACAGGGGGCTCGAGTCTTCGAGGTCGACCTCGCGGAGCAGTTGGAACGAAAGCGGTCGATTCTCGCCGCGGCCGGGATCGCGATGCCGCCCTTCGCCCGCCTCGTCGCGGCCGACTTCACCACCGATTTCGCGGCCGGGCTCACGCGCGACCTCGTCGCGGCCGGCTACGATGCGAGCGTGCCGGTGGTGGTCGTGTGGGAAGGCGTGCTCGGCTATCTCGACGACGTCGCCTGCGACCGCATGTTGCGCTGGATCGCGCAAGTCGCCGCGACGGCTTCGCGCCTCGTCTTCAGCTACCCCGTGTCGCGCTTCGATCCGGAGGATCTCTTGCCGCGGATCCGCGCCGCCGGCTTCGTCTGGCTCGACGACGCCTCGCTCGCCGACGTCTACGGCCGCTATCTCCCGGGTGAGCCGCCGCAAGGCGGCGACCTCTATCGCTTCGCCGTCGCCTGGCGATAGCCGGTGCTCGCGGCCCCCTGCGGCTGCAGCGTCCGTGATCGGCGCCGCCGGTTCGCCAGGATCATGCCGCGCCGAACACGCCCCTGATCTGCTCGGCGCTCATCCCGAAGCGCGTCCATGCCTCGACCGCGGCGTCCTCGTCCCACGCCTGGCGTGGGCCGACCGTGAGCCCGCCGTCGACGGCGAGGAACTGGCCGGTCACGAAGCGCGAGAGGTCGCTCACGAAGTAGGCGACCGCGTTGCCGATGTCCTCCGGGGCGCCGGCGACGCGGATCGGCTGGAAGCCGTGGGCGCGCTCGCCGATGTCGCGGGCGCGCCTATCCGCATCGGCGATCGAGTCGCCGAGCGCCCGTCCGAAGATCGCCGTCGGGATCAGCCCTGGGCAGATGGCGTTCACCCGGATCGCGTATTTCGCGAGTCCCGCAGCGGCTACGCGTGAGAGGTGGATGACGGCGCCCTTGGCAACCGAGTATGCGAAGGGTCCGTAGCCTGCCTGCAGCCCGGCGATGCTCGCGGTGTTCACGATCGAGCCGCCGCCGCGGCCCACCATCGACGGTATGGCGAACTTGGTGCCGAGCACGATGCTCGAGACCAGGAGCCGCTGAACGCGCTCGAAGAGGGCGACGTCGAAAGGATCCGAGCCCAGCGGTTCGGCGGCGCCGGCGTTGTTGAAGAGCGCGTCGACGCCGCCGAAGCGCTGCATCACCCGGTCGAAGGCCGCCGCGATCTCGGCTTCGGACGTGACGTCGGCGTGTGCGTAGAGCACTCGGTCGCCGAGTTCGGCGGTGAGCGCCTCTCCCTTCTCGTCCTGGACGTCGATACAGGCGACGCGGGCGCCGGCGCGGTGTAGCACCTGCACCGTGCCCCGCCCGATGCCGCTGCAGCCGCCGGTGACGACCACGACTTTCCCCGTCAGATCGATCATGCGCTCACCCTCCTTGAAGTATGGCCGAGGTTGCACGGAAGCGGGGACGGCGACAAGCACCGGCAGCGTTCAGGCGCGCGGGAACGCCTTGTCATAGACCGCGGCGAGGCGGGCGAAGTCGACGTGCGTGTAGCGCTGCGTGGTCGAGAGGCTCGCGTGGCCGAGGATCTCCTGGATCGCGCGGAGATCGGCGCCGCCGTTCAAGAGATGAGTCGCGAAGGAGTGCCGGAAGGCGTGCGGGCTCGCCGCGATCCTGGTGCCGGCGCGTTCGACCCAGCGCGCCACGATGCGCGCGACGCTGCGAACGGTGAGGCGGCCTCCCCGCGCATTGAGGAAGACGGCCTCGCGGTCACGCCAGCGGCCTGTCGGCCAGGCACGGCGGTAGGCGTCCAGGGCAGCGAGGGCGGTGGCGCCGATCGGGACCACGCGCTCCTTGCGCCCCTTGCCGAGGACGCGTACGACTTCGCCGCGCCGGTCGACGTCGGCCCAGTCGAGCCCGACGAGCTCGCTCACGCGGATGCCGGTCGAGTAGAGAACTTCGAGGATGGCGCGGTCCCGAGCCGGGATGGGGCCCGGGTCGCGAATGCCGTCGAGCACGCGGAACATCTCGTCGACGCTCAGGTGCGGCGGCAGGAACTTCTCGCGTTTCGGCGCAGCCAGGGTGGCGGCCGGATCGTCGCGGCGGACACCGGTGCGTGCGCACCAGCGAAAGAAGTGCTTGAGCGCGGCGAGTTTGCGGGCGGTCGACGTCTTGCGTACGGTGCCCGCGAGGCCCGCCAGATAGGCGCGCACGCCGTGGGCGTCGACCGCGGCGAGCGTGCCTCCGCGCACCGCCGCGAAGGCGGCGAATTGTCGCAGGTCCGAGCCGTAGCCCTTGATCGTGTGCGCCGCCGCATTCGCTTCGTGAGCGAGGTGCGCCTCGAAGCGCGCGATCAGCCGCTCCGAGGCGGCGTCCAGCGCCGCGTCCTTCGCCATCTCCGCCTCCCCCGCGCGCCACTGTTCGCGCGCGCGCGGCGCATGGTATCAAGCCCGAAGATGAGGCCGCAATGCGACGTCACGACGGAACGGGTGACGATGACGAGCCGTCGCGGCGTGCGGCTGGCAGGCGTGCTGCACCTGCCTGCGGGCGTCGTCGATGTCGCCGGGCGGCCGGTCGTGGTGCTCTGCCACGGCATGGAGTCGACGAAGGAGGGAGCGAAACATCAGGCCCTGGCGGCGCGGCTGAGCGCGCGCGGCTACGTCTGCCTGCGATTCGACTTCTCCTACGTCGGCGAATCCGAGGGTCGCTTCGAGGAGATCACGATCAGCGGCGAGGTGGAGGATCTGGGCGGGGTCATCGATCATCTCGCGGCTCGCGGCGCGACCGCGTTTGGGCTCGTCGGCTCGAGCCTCGGCGGCACGGTCGCGGTCGTGTTCGCCGGCGGCGAGCCGCGCGTGCGGGCGCTGGTCACGATCGCGGCGGTGGCGCTGCCGCTCGGAATCATCGAGCGCATGAGTCCGGCCGCGGTCGAGGGGTGGCGCCGGCACGGGCTTCGCGGCGAGAGCGGAGAGCGCATCGGCCCGAGCTTTCTCGATGATCTCGGCCGCGTCGACGTTCTCGGCGCGGCGCGGCGCCTCGAGGCGGCGACGCTGGTCACGCACGGTGCCGACGACCAGGTGGTACCGGTCGCCGACGCGCGCGCTCTCTTCGCCGCGCTGCCGGAGCCGAAGCAGCTAGTGGTCACGCCCGGCTGCGACCATCGCTATTCGGACCCGGCTCACCTCGGTGCCTTGATCGGCGGGGCGGTGGACTGGATCGTCGCCCACCTGCCGCCGGACTCCGCGGCATGATCGGCGGAGCGGACGGCGCCGACCGCGGCTGCGTCGGCCGGTCCGACGCGAGCCCGAGCTGCCGAGCGGCGGCGCCTTCTTCATGCGCATCCTGACCGCCGGGCTCGCCGTCACGGCGGCGGCCCTGCTCGGCCTCGCCGCGTTCGCGGTGCTGAACCTCCGTGCGCTCGTCGGCGCCCACCAGGGCCGCCTGGTGGCGCGCATCGAGCGCGCGATCGGCAGGCCGTTCGCCGTCGGCGACGTTTCGCCGTCGTGGTGGCCGCTCGGTATTCGCCTGCACGCAGTGACCGTCGGCGAGGATCCGGCCTTCGGGACCGAGCCGTTCCTCGACGCCGAAGGGGTGGTAATGGGCGTGCGCGCGTGGCCGCTGGTGCGCGGCCGCATCGAGGCGGCGGGGATAACGCTCGAAACGCCGCATCTGAACTTGGTGCGCGCGGAGGGCGGACGCTGGAACGTCGCGAGCCTCGGCGGACCGACGGCGCGAAAGGATGGCCGCGGGAAATCGAAGGAGCGACGCCTGGCACTCCGTGTCCCGATAGAGTGGATGGTCGGAGTGGCTCTCGCCCGCGTGCGCGACGGCACGATCACGATCACGGACCGGAGCCGCGGCGCTGCGGCCCCGGTCGTCCTCCGCCACGTGTCCGTCCGCGCCACCGACGTGCGCGTCGGCGCCGCTGCGCACGTCGGGGTGGAAGCCGCGCTCTTCCGGGCGAGCGAGCCGGACGTGCGCCTCGAGCTTCGCACCGCCGCGCTCGGCGAGCACGACCTGGCGCACGCGCCGTTCACCGCCCGCCTGACCCTCGACGGCGTCGACATGGCGGAGCTATCCGACCGGCTCGGACGTCCGCGCTTCGCGAGCGGTCGCGTGCAGCAGGTCACGATCGACGTCGAAGGGACGCTCGATCGCCCGCACGCGACGTTCGCCGTCGAGGCTACCGATCCGACGCTCCGGATCGGGGCTCTGCCGCTCGGCGCGCTCCAGCCGATCGCGGTGCAGGCGCGCCTCTCCCGCGCCGGAGAGTCGCTGACGATCGAGGATCTGCGCGCCACGGTCGGCACGCTCGTCGTCCGCGGCCGCGGTGCGGGGGAACTCGATCCCTGGCGCCTCTCCCTCGATCTCCGCTCCGATCCTGCGGGCGCCGCTGGGCTCGATCTCGGCCTGCGGACGATCGCGCTGCGCGCGCTCGAGGGCCGGGTGGCGTTCGGGCGCGCCGGGGTTGCGTTCGCGCCGCTATCCCTGCACGTCGACGACGTGCCGGTGTCGCTGCGCGGCGAGATGACGGGCGTCGATCCTCCGGTGATGGCAATGCAGGTCGAGGCGCAGCCGTTCGGGGGCACGTTGGCGGCAGGGCTGGCGATCGACGCCTCGGGTGCGGCGCGCGCTCAGATCGAGGCAGCGGCGATCGCGCTCGGCCCGGCGACGACGCGCCTAGTGCCCGAGGTCGCCGGCCGTGTCGAAGGCCGCGGCAGCGGCACCGCCGTGCTCACGGGGCGCATCGTCGACGGTGCCATCGCGGTCGGATCGCTGACAGGCGGTGGTACGCTCGGCATCGTCGACGGACGGCTGCGGGACGTGAACCTCCCCGATCGCGTCGTGCAGTCGGTCGAGGCCTTGCCGTTCATGCCGACGCTGGTGTCGGCGTCGACGCGGGAGCGCTATAGCGCGCTCTTCGCGAGCCGCGACACGGTCATCGAGTCGGCGACGCTGCCGTTCACGATCGCGCGCCGGCGGCTGACGGTCGAGCATGGCGTGCTCGTCAATCCCGCGTATCAGGTCGCCGGCGACGGCTGGCTCGACGAGGCGCGGGCGCTCCGGTTCCGGGGCACCGTGTTGCTCGGGTCCGCGGTGTCGCGCACGCTTCGCGAGGACGTGCGCGCCGCCAAGTACCTGGCCACGGACGACGGACGGATCGCGCTGCCGTTCGTGGCCCGCGGCCAGCTCGACGCCGTGCGGGTCGAGCCCGACGTGAAGCGCCTCCGCGCGCGCAGCCTCGAGGCGCTGCTCGGCCCCGAGCGCGACGGTGCGGCGGCGCCGGACGCCGGCGCCGCGCGCAGGGAGCGCCGCCGCGACGGGGGTTTCGAGCGCCAGGTCATCGAGCGCCTGGAGAAGCTGCTGCGGCCGTGAGCGCGGGTCGCGGCAATCCCGGCACGGTCGACATCTTCCTCGAGCTCCGACCCGAAGACATCGTCTTCGTCAAGCACGTCGTCGAGGCCGCCGAGGGGATCGGCGTACTGCGCACCCTCGACCGCGCGCGCGCAGTCATCGTCGTGATGGTCGCCGCCGACATGGAAGCGGACGCGCGGGCGCTCCTGGCGTCGCTCCGCTCTCAGGTGCCGTGGCGCGAGATTCCGCCTACGGGCGCAGCGCTATCTTGATCACCCCGTCGCGCCTGCTGCGGAAGAGGTCGTAGGCCTCGGGCGCGGCGGCGAGCTTCATCGAGTGCGTGAAGAGCGGCGTCAGGTCTACCTTGCCGTAGCGCACGACGTCCATCATCCGCCGCAGGCGATCGGCCCCGGTCGGGCAGAGCGTCGTCACCAGGCGACGGTGGATGAAGCTGCCGTCGGTCGGGAGATCGACGGTCGGGTGGAGGCTGTAGACGCCGACGCTCGAGATGACGCCTCCGAGCCGCGTCACCCGCGCGGCGCTCTCGAGCGTGCTCTGCTTGCCGAGCGCCTCGACGGCGACGTCGACGCCCTTGTGGCCGGTGAGGTCGAGGATCTTCTCCACCGCCTCTTCCGGCGCCAGCACCAGATCGGCGCCGAGCCGCTTGGCCATTGCGGCGCGCGCCGGAATGCCCTCGACCGCGATGACGAGGCCGGCGCCGCGGGCGCGGGCGGCTGCGGTTACGCACAAGCCGACCGGACCCTGTGCGAAGACGGCGACGCGGTCGCCGTAACGCAGGTTCGCCGCCTCGATCGCGCCGCAGGCGGTCGACATGATGTCGGTCGCGAACAGCGCGGCCTCGTCGTCGAGCGCGTCGGGCACTTTGGCCATGTTGATCTCGGCATTGGGGACCAGGAAGTACTCGCCCTGGGCGCCGAAGAGCAGGTTCATGGGCGCACCGAAGCGCTCGCAGATCTGCAGGTCTCCTTCCAGGCAACGCGCGCAAAGGCCGCATCCGAAGAGGCACGAGGGCACGACCCGATCGCCTTGGCGAAAGCCGGTCACGCCCTCGCCGGCGTCGACGACCTCGGCCACCGCCTCGTGGCCGAGCGGCGTACCCGCCGGCAGCGCCGGGATGTCGTCGACGATGTGCAGGTCGCTGCCGCAGATCGTCGAGAGCCGGGTGCGTACGAGCGCCTGTCCCGGACCAGGGCTCGGGATGTCGAGCGACGTCATGCCGACCTTGCCGGGTTCGAGCTTGATGCAGGTGCGAGAGATGGCCATGGGAGCCTCCTTCGGACTCAGTCCGTGACGGTGGGTGAGGTCTCGCCGTCCGCGTCCGCGCGCCGCCGGCCGAATACGTAGGCGACGCCGATGCTCAGGACGTAGAGTACCAAGAGGGGGCCCGCCATCAGCATCTGCGAGGCCACGTCGGGGCCGGGAGTGAGCACCGCCGCGACGACGAAGATGATCACGATCGCGTAGCGGGTGCCGGCGAGCAGCGTGCGGTGGGTGACGAGGCCGAGGCGCGCCAGGAAAAAAGTGACGACCGGCAGCTCGAACGTGGCGCCGAATGCGAGCAGCATGCGCGCCGCGAACGACAGGTATTCGCTGATGCGGATCTGCGGCGCGACGCCGATATTGGCGTACTCCTCGAGGAAGAACGCGTAGCCGACCGGGAATACCAGGACGTAGCAGAAGGCGGCGCCGCTGACGAAGAAGATGGTCGCTGCGAGGACGAAGGGGATCGCCAGGCGGCGCTCTTTCTCGACCAGCCCCGGCGCCACGAAGCCCCAAGCCTGATGGAAGATCGCGGGGCTGGCGACGAAGATGGCGGCGATGAACGAGACTTTGAGGCGCGTGAAGAAGGCCTCGGTGACGCCGGTGCCGATCAACTGGAGGCGGTTGTCGCCGATTCCGACCAGCGGGCGCGTCAGCAGCTCGAAGATGCGGTCGGAGTACAGGTAGCAGCCCAGGAACGCGACCGTAACCGCGATCAGGGCTCTGACGATGCGCCAGCGCAGCTCCTCGAGGTGCGCCGTGAGGGGCATCGTGCCGGCGTCGGGCGCGTCAGCCACGGCAGCCGCCCTCGCCCGTACCGGCGAGCGGGCCCGCGCGCATCAGGCGCTGGGCTCGGGATCGCTCTCCGGCCGAGGCGCGGCCGGGGCGTCGTCGACGGCGACCGTGCCCGTGGCCGGCTTCACGACGGCGGCAGCCTGCTTTTCGGCGGCAGCGCGCCGCGCCGCTGCTTCCGCGGCGCGCGCCTCTTCCTCGATGGCGCGCTGAGCCTTGCGCAGCTCTTCGTTGACGTCCGAGGTGGCACGGCGAAACTCCGCAAGGCCCTTCCCGAGCGCCCGCGCAATCTCTGGGAGCCGCTTCGGTCCGAGGACGACGAGCGCGACCACCAGGATCACCATGAGCTCGGGCATGCCGATGCCGAACATTGAAGGCTCCGTAGTGCGGACCAAACCCGGAGTCAATTGGCCCGGGCGCGCCGCCGCCTGCGAGTCGACTCGGGTTCCGGCAGTCGCCGTCGGCGGCTATAGTCGGCTCCATGCGAACCGGCGTGGTGCTCGATCGGCGCTACGAGGCGCACGACACGGGCGCCGGACATCCCGAGCGGCCGGAGCGCATTCGCGCCATCCGGGATCTGATGGACGCATACCGCCGGGAAGGCCTGGTTGCCATCGAGCCGCGCGTGGCCACCGACGCCGAGATCGCCCTGAATCACGACCCGGCCCACGTCGCCCGAGTCGCCGCGACGGCAGGCCGGGCGCGTACCGCCTTCGACGCCGACACGCCGGTATGCGCCGAGTCGTACGCGACGGCGGCGCTCGCGGCCGGAGGCTATCTGCGCCTCCTCGAGGCCATGCTCGCCGGTGACGTCGACAATGGCTTCGCTTTCGTGCGCCCGCCGGGACACCATGCGGAGCCCGATCGGGCCATGGGGTTCTGCCTCTTCAACAACGTGGCGATCGGTGCCCACTGGCTGCGCGCGCGCGGCGTCGGGCGAATCTTGATCGTCGACTGGGACGTGCACCACGGCAACGGCACCCAGGAGAGCTTCTGGGACGATCCGGACACGCTCTACGCGTCGATCCACCAGTACCCGTTCTACCCGGGGACCGGCGCCGCGTCCGAAGTCGGCGGCGGTGCGGCCGCGGGTCGGACGGTGAACGTGCCGCTTCCCGCCGGCTGCGGCGACGACGAGTATATCGCCGCGTTCACGGACCTGGTCGCGCCGGTGGCGCGGCAGTTCCGTCCGGAGGTCGTCCTGGTCTCCGCGGGATTCGACGCCGATCATCGCGATCCGCTGGCCGGCATGCAGGCGACCGAAGCCGGGTTCGGGGCGCTCGCGCGGATCGTCATGCGCATCGCGGAGGAGTCCGCGGCCGGCCGCGTCGCCGCAGTCCTCGAGGGCGGCTACGACCTGGCGGCACTGCGCGCCGCCGTGCCGGCCGTGCTCGACGAGCTCGGCGGCGCCCGCCTTCGCGAGGCCATACCGACGCCGGCGCCGCGCCAGTCGGTGCTGGCGCCGGCACGGGCGGCGCAGCGGGGGTTTTGGGAGATCCCCGGATGAGCGCCGCCGGTGCGCGGGGACCTGGGCTCAGTTGGTGAGCGGTTCTTCGACGATCTTCCGGCCACCGCGTGGCGGGGGCGTGTTCACGCGGTAGTCGTCGGCAGGTTCCGAGATCGGGCGGCGCGCCGGCCGGTCTGACATGCCGCGATAATCCTCGTCGTGGCGCCCGCGCGCTCCGCCGCCGCCTTCGAGATAGTCTTCCGCGCGCGGCGCCGGACGCGTGTCGAGCCGGGGCAGGTCCGCTTCGTCGTTGGGCGGGGCCTCGTCGTCCTGGTCTTGCGGCGCCCACGTCGGTTCCTCGCGATCGAGCTCGTCGTCGCTCGGAGCAAGGTCGCGTTCGCCGTCGAGCTCGCCGGGCTCGCGCCCGCGCAGGCGTGCCACGGCACGGTCGAGCTCGTCCCCCTGCTGGCTCGCCACGAGCTGGCGGGCGCCGGGCTCGGTGCCTTTCTTGAAACACTCGAGGTTGCCGTTGACGCTGACGAGGGTGACGCCGTCGGGAATCGTGAAGTCGCTGACCGGCGCGTCGCCGAGCGCCGCTTCCATGAAGCTCAGGAAGATCGGCGCCGCGACACGGCCGCCGGTCTGCTCTTTGCCGAGGCTGCGCTCACTGTCGTAGCCGACCCACACGCCGGTCAAGAGCTCGGGCGTGTACCCGACGAACCAGGCGTCGTGCATGTCGTTGGTGGTCCCGGTCTTGCCGGCCACCGGTCGGCCGAGCGCGGCGACGCGCTTGCCGGTGCCGCGCTCGATGACGCTCTCGAGCATGCTCGTGACCAGGTACGCGGTCTCGGGAGCGATCACCGGGTCGGACTGCGCCTGGAACTCTTCCAGCACCTTGCCGTGCGGATCGGTGATCTTGGTGACGAAGATCGGGTCGAGCCGACGGCCGCCCGTAGCGAACGCCGTGTACGCGCGCGCCAGCTCGAAGAGCGTCACCTCGGCGGTGCCGAGCGAGATCGACAGGTTCTTCGCGAAGGGGCGCGAGAAGCCGAAGCGCGGGAGGTAATTGACGAGATAGTTGAGCCCCATGCTCTGGGCGAGCTTCACCGTGACGACGTTGCGCGAGTGGGCGAGGGCGTTGCGGAGCGTGATCGGGCCGACGAACTTCTGGTCGTAGTTCTTCGGCATCCAGGCGCGGCGGCCGCCGGCCAGCACGATCGGCTCGTCGACGATGATCGACGCCGGCGTCCAGCCGCGATCCATCGCCGCCGCATATACGAAGGGCTTGAACGAGGAGCCGGGCTGCCGCTGCGCCTGCATCACGCGGTTGAACTGGCTGCGTCCGTAGTCGTAGCCGCCGACCAGCGCCTTTACGTAGCCATTGGTGAGGTCGATCGAGACCAGCGCGCCTTCGAGCTGCGGGTCACCGTCCATCTCGAGCTCGAGGCCGCCGGTAGCCGCGGCGTGGCGACGAACCGCGATGAGATCGTTGCGGGCGAGCCCCGACGGCAGCGGATGATCCTTGGTGGCAACGAGGAGACCGGTGAAGCGGTTCACCTGCACGCGGACCCCCGACTTGTCTGCGGACAGCACCAGCGCCTGGTAGGCGCGTCCGGGCTCGGGCTCGTTCGGATCGCGCGCCGCCTTGGCGGCGGCGATGAAGCGGTCGGCTTCGGCGCCGGTCAGGCGGCGCAGGGGGCGGGCCCGCGTCCGTCCCATGTCTATGGCATCGAGGTTGGTGCGCAGAGCCTGCTCGGCGGCACGCTGCATCCCGAGATCGACCGTCGTGTAGACGTTGAGGCCGGCCTGGTACGGTGCCGTGCCTCCATAGCGTTCCTCGAGGAAGCGGCGGACGTGCTCCACGAAATAGGGCGCCGCGGCGTAGGTCGGTCCGTTCGCGTCGTGGCGCGTCAGCTGGATCTCCTCCTGGAGCGCCTGCTCGCTCTGCTCCCAGGTGACGAAGCGTTCGCGCGCCATGCGCTCGAGCACATAGCGCTGCCGGTACTTGGCGCGATCCCAGTGCCGGATCGGCGAGTAGCGGCTCGGCGCCTGCGGGAGCCCGGCGAGCAGCGCGGCTTCGGCGAGGTCGAGGTCGCCGACATCCTTGCCGAAGTACTCCTGTGCGGCGGCGCCGACGCCGTAGGCGCCGTTCCCGAGATAGATCAGGTTCAAATAGAGGTAGAGGATCTCGTCCTTGGTGAGCTGGCGCTCGAGGCGGAGCGAGAGCAGGATCTCCTTGAATTTGCGCTCGTAGCTCTTCTCGGGGGATAGCAGGAGGGATTTCACGACCTGCTGGGTGATGGTGCTGCCGCCCTGGACGACGGTGCCGGCGGTGAAGTTGGCCAAGGCCGCGCGCGCGATGCCGAGCACGTCGACGCCCTTGTGCCGGTAGAAGCTCGAGTCTTCGGCGGCAATGAACGCCTGGCGGACGACTGCGGGGATCCTGGCGATCGGCACGAGGTAGCGCTTCTCGGTGTAGAACTCGCCGAGGAGCGTACCGTCGGCTGCGTACACCCGGGTCGCGACCGGCAGTTGATAGCGCAGCAGCTTGTCGACCGGCGGCAGGTTGGCGCTGATCTCACGGTAGACGATCCAGCCGGCAACTGCGCCCGTCGCTACTACGAAGAGCCCGACCCCCGCCGCGATCCGCCTGAGCCAATGCCGCCTTGGCTTCCTCGCCTGCGCCTTGCTCGGCATCGTTGCTCGCCTTCGCTCATAGCGCCCACTCCCCGGCACGGTCAATCGGCATTGGCGACTCGCAGCCTTGCGAGCGCCGGCGGGCGGCTGCGATAGGCGCCCGGAGGGCCCGGACATGAACGCCATCCTCTGTGTCGACGACGATCGGGCGGGCGCGGCGGCCGTCGCGCGAACATTGCGCGAGATCGCGCCGGTCTTGATGGCGCACTCGGGGCGCGAGGCGTGCGCGGCGCTCGGGCGCGGCGTGGCGGTCGTGGTCAGCGACTACCGCTTGCCGGCGATGCTCGGCACCGAGCTCCTCGCCGAGGTCGGTGCGCGCTGTCCCGGCACGGGGCGCATCTTGTTGGCTGCCGCCGCCGACGTCGAGAGTCTGATGGCGGCCATAGCCTGCGGCCACGTGCATCGCTACGTGGCCAAGCCCTGGGATCCGCGCGAGCTGCGCGCCGCCGTGCGGCAGGCGCACGAGGCGGCGCTGGCCCGTCGCGCCAAGGCCCGGCTCGATGCCGCGACGGCACGGGCCTACGCACGACTGTGCGAGCTCGACGCGCTCCGCGCCCGCTTCCTGGCGCTCGCCGCGCACGAGCTGCGGACGCCGCTGCACGTGCTCGGCGCCGCGCTCGACGCGCTCGGCGGCCTGGCGCTCGGTGCCGAAGCCGCAGAGCTGGTGGCGACGGCTCGGCGCCATGCCGGCTGGCTCGAGAGCAGCGTCGCCGCGATGACCGACCTGGTGCGGCTTTCGCATCCGGGGCCGCGCCGCCACGGACGGCTCTGCCTCGCGGCGGTGGTGCGGCGCGCGGCCACGGATCTCCGGCCGTTCTGCGCGCAGCGGCGGTTGACGCTCGTCGTCGACGCTCCGGAGAGCTGTGCCGGGTGGGGCGACGGCGACGATCTGCACCGCGCCCTCCTGAACCTCGGATTGAACGCCGTGCGCTTCACTCCGGACGGTGGCTGCGTGCGGCTGCGGCTGGCGTTGGCGGCACATGGGATCGAGGTGGCGGTCGCCGACACCGGGATCGGAATCGCGCCAGCGCTGCGGGCGCGACTCGGCGAGCCTTTCGTGACCGGAGCGCCCGTCGATGGCCATCACAGCGACCCGATCGCGTTTCGCTCCGGCGGGCTCGGGCTCGGTCTCGCGGTCGTGCGAGCGGTCGCCGCCGACCACGGCGGCGATCTCCTGATCACCAGCGAGGAGGGCAGCGGCACCGTCGCGACACTGGTGTTGCCGGCGCGCGCTGCTGCGGCGTCGATTGACAGCCCGGGCGAGCGCCGAGACAATGCGCCGTGACCGAAACGCGCGTGCGTTTTCTCGACCTCCGCGCACAGTACGCGGGCCTGAGAGCGGATATCCGGCGCGCGGTCGACGCAGTCTTCGAGTCGCAGGCGTTCGTGCTCGGACCGGCGGTGGCGGCCTTCGAGGAGGCGCTCGGCCGCTACCTTGGCGCCGCCCACGTTGTCGGCGTCGCCTCCGGCACCGACGCTCTCTACCTGGCACTCCGCGCCTGCGGCGTCGGCCCCGGCGACGCGGTGCTGACGACGCCCTACAGCTTCGCGGCGAGTGCGACGCAGATCGCCCGCACCGGCGCGCGGCCGTACTTCGGCGACATCGAGCGTGATTCGTTCAACCTCGATGTCGCCGGCGTGCGCCGTTGGCTCGTAGATGAATGCCGTCGTGAGGGCGGCACGCTGCGGGCTCCCGACGGCGAAGTCGTGCGCGCGATCGTCCCGGTGCACCTCTTCGGTCGGCCTTGCGCGATCGCGGCCCTGACCGCGCTCGCTGCGGAGTACGGGCTCGCGGTCGTCGAGGACGCGGCGCAGGCGATCGGCGCGCGCGCCGGCGGCGACGGGCCGTACGCCGGGACCGTCGGGCGCTACGGTTGCTTCTCCTTTTATCCGACCAAGAACCTGGGCGGCGCCGGCGACGGCGGGTGTGTCGTCGCCGCGAGCGCGGCCGATGCCGGCCGCGTACGCTCGCTCGCACGCCACGGCGCCGCAGGCGGTCCGTACCGCCACGTCGAGCTCGGTATCGCCTCACGGCTCGACGCGCTCCAGGCGGCGGTCCTCGGCGTCAAGCTCGCGCACGTCGACGCGTGGAATGCGGCACGCCGGCGCCACGCCGAACGCTACGAGCACCTGCTTGCCGAAGTGCTCGGCTCGCCCGCCGTGGTCGCCGCCCCGGCGCTCGTACCGGGCCACGTATTCCATCAGTACGTCGTGCGCGTTCCGGAGCGCGACCGCGTGCGCGCGGCGCTCGCGGCGGCGGGGATAGAGACGCAGGTCTACTACCCGATCCCGCTCCACCTGCAGCCGTGCTTCACGGCGCTCGGCTACCGAACGGGCGATCGACCCGAAGCCGAGCGGGCGGCCGCCGAGTCCCTGGCGCTCCCGATCTATCCCGAGCTCGATGACGACGCGGCGCGGGCGGTGGTCGAGGCGCTGGCGCGCGCGCTCGATCGGCACCGCGCGTGACGCGCCGACAAATGCCGTCGGCGCTCACGATCGCCGGCTCGGATAGCAGCGCCGGCGCCGGCATCCAGGCCGACCTGAAGACGTTCGCGGCGCGCGGCGTCTACGGTACGAGCGCGCTCACTGCGGTGACCGCGCAGGACACGCGTGCGGTCCACGCCGTGGCAGTGCTGCCGCCTGCCGTCGTTCGCTCCCAGATCGACGCCGTGCTCGCCGACCTCGGGGCGGATGCCGTCAAGACCGGCATGCTCGGCAGCGCCGCTGTCGTGGCGGCAGTTGCCGACGCCGTGAGCGCACACGCAGTCCGCCGCCTCGTCGTCGATCCGATCCTGCACGCGAGCGGGGGGCGCGCGCTCCTCGGGCGCGGCGGCGTCGCGGCTCTCGGCGAGCGACTGCTGCCGCTCGCCGAGATCGTGACGCCGAACCTCGCGGAGGCGTCGGTGCTCGTCGGCTTCCCGGTGCGCGACGTCCGGGCCATGGAGGAGGCGGCGCGCCGCCTGGTCGATGCCGGGGCGCGGGCAGCGGTCGTGACCGGCGGCCACCTCGCCGGCGATGCGGTCGACGTGGTGTTCGCCGGGGGCCGGCTCGTCCGGTTGCGTGCGGCGCGCGTCGGCGGACCCGCGCCGCACGGCACCGGGTGTACCTTCGCCGCGGCGATCGCCGCCGAGCGGGCGAAGGACGTCCCGCTGATCGAGGCCGTCCGGGCGGCGAAGCGCTACGTGACCGCCTGCATCCGGCGGGCGCGCCTGCTTGGCCACGGCCGCCCAATCTTGGGGCACCTCGCGATCGACTCCTGACCAGCCGTCGTCGCCCGGGCGACGCCGGCTTCGAGTGCCGGTGCCGGCAGGCGACGCCGCGCGTTTCCGCGTTGTTCCCGGCCGGGCGCGTGCGCTATATAGTCGCGTCCCCAGCGGCCGGCCGTCGTCGTCACCCTGGGGCGTCGTGACGACGGTCTTGCGGTACGGCCTCCCTCCTGCGGCGGCCTTCCCGGGCGCGGACGCTGCGTCGATTCGAGAACGGAGCGCATGAGCGAGCGAAAAACGTCGGTTGCCGAACCCGGGCTGCGACGCGCACGTGCGCGCAAAGGTCAGGGGCTCTCCGTCCTCGAGGACATCGGCACCGTCATCAGTCATTCGCAGACGCTTCAGGAGACCTTCGACAACCTGGTGCGCATCGTGGCCGAGCGCATGGGCACCGAGGTCTGCTCGCTCTACCTCTTCGACCCCAAGGACCAGGTGCTGACGCTCTGGGCTACCACCGGCCTCGAACGCGCCGCCGTCGGCAAGGTGACGATGAAGGTGAGCGAAGGTCTCACCGGCCTCGTCATCGAGAAGGGCGAGCCGGTGATGGTCGTCGATGCGCTGGCGCATGCCCGCTACAAGTACTTTCCGGAGACCGGGGAGGAGCGCTACCACTCGTTCCTCGGTGTGCCGATCGCGGAGAAGCGGACCGCGCTCGGGGTGCTCGTGGTGCAGACGCTGCGCCGCCGCCGCTTCACTCCGAACGAGCTCCGGCTACTGCGAGCGATCGCCGCTCAGGCGGGCAGCATCATCGTGCAGGCGCGCCTCATGGAGTCGCTCGCGAGCAAGGAGAAGGAGCGCCAGGAGTACCGCGCGCGGATGGTGGACGCCATCCGCCGCCTCCACGCCTACGAGACGACCGAAGAGCGCCCGGGTAGGGGAGTGAAGCGACGCCCGGGGCAGCATCGCCTCACCGGCCTCGGTGCGGCGCCGGGTTTCGGGCGCGGCCATGCGCATCTCCTGCACCCTGGGGTTTCGCTCGACCTCGTCGAGGAGCGCCATGCCGGCGATCCGGCTGGCGAACGCGCGCGGCTCTTGCGCGCGGTCGAGCGATCGGTCGAGGAGATCGTGCGGCTCAAGGAGAAGATGTACACCGTTGCGCCCGAGATCGACGGCGCCATCTTCGATGCGCAGCGGATGATGCTCGAGGACGAGACCTTCCTCGGCAAGATCACGAGTCGGCTCGACGACGGTCTCGCCGCCGAGGGAGCGCTGAAGCAGGTCGTCGGCGAGTACGTCGCCGCGTTCCTCGCGGTCACCGACCGGTATCTCCGCGAGCGCGCCGCCGATGTCCGCGACATCGGCCAGCGGTTGCTGCGGAACCTCCTGGGACACGAGGAGCGCGAGCGCGGCTTCGCCGGGGACGTGGTCCTCGTCGCGCACGACCTCACGCTCACCGATCTCTCGCTCATGGAGCACGACCGGTTGAAGGGCATCGTGCTCGCCACCGGAGGCGTGACCTCGCACGCGTCGATTCTCGCCAAGTCGTTCGAGATTCCGACCGTCGTCGGTGTCGGCCATATCGGCGACGTGATCCACGAGGGCGAGGAAATGATCGTCGACGGCAACTCGGGCGTCGTCTTCGTGAACCCCGGCGTCGACGTGAGCCGTGAGTACCAGCGGCTCGACAAAGAGTACCGCGCCTTCAACTTGCAGCTCGAGGCGCTCCGCGATCTCCCCGCCGAGACTACCGACGGCCACCGTGTCCACCTCTACGCCAACATCGGCCTGATCGGCGACCTGAACTTCGCCCGCGACCACGGCGCCGAGGGCGTCGGGCTCTACCGCACCGAGGTGCCGTTTCTCTCGTACAAGGATTTTCCCGGCGAGGAGGAGCAGCTGGCACTCTATCGCAAGGTGATCGAGCGCGTGCCGAGCGGGCCGATCACGATCCGCACCCTGGACCTCGGCGCCGACAAGTACGCTAGCTACCTGACCGCCCAGCAGGAGGAGAATCCGTTTCTCGGTTGGCGCTCGATCCGCATCTCGCTCGAGATGCCGGTAGTCTTCAAGGCGCAGCTCCGCGCCATTTTGAGGGCCGGTGTGCACGGCCGGGTGCGGTTGATGTTCCCTATGATCTCGAGCGTCGAGGAGATCCTGCGGGTCAAGGAGCTCCTCGAAGAAGCGCGCCAGGAGCTCGAGAAGGCGGGCCTACCCTACGACCGCGCCATGCCGATCGGTATCATGATCGAGGTGCCGGCGGCGGTGTGGCTGGCGCCGCGCCTCATCGAGGAGGTCGACTTCTTCAGCATCGGCACCAACGATCTCATCCAGTATCTCCTCGCCGTCGATCGCAACAATTCGAAGGTGGCCCCGCTCTACGAGCCGCTCCACCCTGCGGTGCTGGGCGCGATCGGCGAGATCGTGCAGGCGGCCAAGGATGCCGGCAAGCTCGTCGGCATGTGCGGCGAGATGGCCTCGGACCCGCTGGCGACGTTGCCGCTCGTGGGGATGGGGCTCGACGACCTCAGCATGGGCCCGTTCTTCGTACCGGTCATCAAGCGCTTCATCCGCTCGGTGCCGTACGCGCTCGCCGAGGAGGTCGCGCGCGACGTACGGGCGCTCGGCACGGCGAAAGAAATCAAGGGCTACCTCTTCTCGCGCCTCAAGGAGCTCGGCGTGATCGAGCTCATGGACATCTATCATTGACGGAGCGGGAGGAGGCGCGCCGTCGCGGCGCGCATGCGGTCGACCGCGATTGACAAGGTTTCGAGCCGTCGCTAAGCGACCTTGCCCGCTGCAGAAGGAGGGCCTCATGTGGCTGCGCGAGGAAGACGAAGATTGGGACGAGGACGACGACTTCGACGATGAAGACGACGACTTCGACGACGAAGACGAGGACGACGAGGACGACGACGAGGATTGGAGCGCCGACGGGTGATCGCCGGCGTGGGGGTTGAGCGGCGAGTCCGAGGGAGCGATGGGGACGAGTCGCGCATGGGACGCCCCGGCATTTCCCTTCGAGCGGGTCGAGCTGCGTGATCGGGAGCTGTGGCTGCGGCCGCTGCTGGCTGCGGACGCTGCCGCGCTCTTCCGCCTGATCGACGCCGAGCGCGAACGGCTCGGCCGCTGGCTCCCCTGGGTCGAAGAGACCAGATCGGAGCGCGACAGTGCCCGCTTCATCGCCGACGCGGCCGAGGAACGACGTCGGCGCCGCAGCTTGGTGCTGGCGATCTGCGTCGAAGGCGCGCTCGCGGGCACCATCGGGCTCCACTACGTCGAGTGGTTCGATCGCTCGGCCGAGCTCGGCTACTGGATTGCATCGGCGGCCGAAGGGCGCGGCGTGGTGACGCGGGCGGCGCGAGCGCTGCTGACGTTCGCGTTCGGGACGGCCGACCTGCATCGCATCGTGGTGCGTTGCGCGGTCGGCAACGAGCGCAGTGCCCGGGTCGCAGAGCGGCTGGGGATGCGTCGGGAAGGCGTGCTCCGCGAGGCTCACTGCGTGGGCGGCAGATTCCTCGATCAGCATCTTTTCGCTTTGCTCCGCCACGAGCACCGGGCCGAGCGCTGAGATCGTTGGCCCACGGGAGGTCGTCATGGATCTGCAGCTGGCTGGGAAGGTCGTAGTGATCACCGGCGGCGCGTCGGGCATCGGGCTCGCGGCGGCGCGGACGTTTGCGGCCGAAGGGGCTGAGCTGGTGATCGGCGACCGTGACGAGGCGGCGTTGACGGCGGTGGCGGCGGAGCTCGGGGCCGCAGGGCAGCGGGTGGACGTGCGCGAGTACGGACAATGCGCGGCGCTGATCGAGCGGGCGGCGGCCGAGCACGGGCGGGTCGACGTCCTGGTGAACAGCGCCGGCGTCGGCGGGATTCCGCGGCTGTTCGCGGAGTCGGACCCCGCCGACGGGGATTGGGACGCGATGCTCGACGTCAATCTCCGCGGCACCATGCACTGCTGCCGCGCGGTCGCGGAACGGATGATCGCGCAGCGGGCGGGACGGATCGTGAACCTGGCCTCGGAGGCGGGGAAGCTGAACGAGAAGCGCATCGTCGTGTACGGGGCGACCAAAGGCGGCGTGATCGCGCTCACGAAAGGGCTCGCGATCGAGCTCGGGCGCTTCGGGGTCACCGTCAACGCCGTCTGCCCCGGCGTCACGCGGACGCCGATGACCGCCTACATCACCGACGAGATGGAGAGGGAATGGGCGCGCTACTATCCGCTCGGCCGCCTCGGGCGTCCCGAGGACATAGCGCCGATGATCGCCTTTCTCGCCTCGGCGCAGGCGGCGTGGATCACCGGGCAGGCGATCAGCATCAACGGCGGTTTCGGACGCTCGTGATGGCGACGACCGCGGCCGACGTCTCCGCGGCGCTCTCGCCGCCGTCGAGCTCGCGGTGCTTGACCGGTGCTACCGCGACGTGGAGGTCGATGCGGTCGAGCAGCGGCCCCGAGGCTCATCGATTTCCTCGGCTGCTGCCCGTACACGCCCGGCCGCCGGCTTGGCGGACGGCTCCGGATTGCGCGCGAGGCGCAGGGCCTCTGGCGAAAGCATCTTGCCCGGCTCGTCCGGGTCGACGAAGCCACGCTCTGGCGCTGGGAGTAGGGGATGCGATCGCCGAAGGGGCGGCTGATCGTTGTCTCCGAGGCGATCCTCGGAGTCGTCGAGATCGCGACTGCCCTGAATCATGGGCGCATCGGTCGACCGTGTTCAACTGAGTAATTCAGGGAGATCCAGCGACTCCGAGCAGAGGGGGCTCTCGCTGCGTGCGGTCGGTCGGCGAGTTGGGGTTGCGGTGAATACGGTGCGGAAGTACGTCCTGTCTTAGCTGTGACGACGGTGGCCGAGGAAGTAGTACTGGATGCCGAGGTAGCCAAGTTCAAAACTCCAGTAAACGTACATGGCTGCGTCTGTGAGTCCAGAAATGCGCATCTGTTCCAAGATCTCCCAACCAAAGTCCGTAAAGACCAATGAACCGGCCGGGGATAGAGGGTTACGGTGGTAGATTGGCGGCTGCAGATGCTTGACATCGCCTGTCATTGTGACTTCGGCGCGGCGCCGATTCGCGTCGAGATGGGGATCCATTGGGAACGACAAGATCGCTGTTCCGCCTGGCTTTAGCACGCGACCGATCTCGGCAAGCGCGCGAGCCGGCTGGTCGACATGCTCGAGAACATCGCAGCTCACCAGCAGGTCGAAGCTCGCCGAAGCAAACGAAAGACACTCGGCATCCTCGTGTAAGATGCCCTCATGGATCGTACCGGAGCTGACTCCGGGTCCGAGGAACTCGCTTCCAGTCCAGGACGCCCACGGGAAGGTGCGGCAAGCCCAGGCATAGAACGGGGTTACCTGCTCCATCAGATAGGCGGCGAAGTGATTCTTGTCCGGACCGTCAAGCAGCACAGCCGTCGAAAGGCTCTGCATCATCCGCACGCGGGCGTTCATTCCGCAGCTCGGGCAGTTCATGAATTCTCGCCAGTTGGGTACCACGAAACCGTCGGGAGCCTGCCAAGCACCTTCAAAATCGACCGCAAAATCGACGGCAGAGCTGCAGGTGGTGCAAAAGCCAGGAAGCGTGAACGGCTGGCGGTCTTGATGTGACAGAGCGAGATGGTTCTCAAGCATCCAGCGCACCGTGAAGTCCGGTCCGTTGACGAGCTCAAAATAGTCTTCTCGAGTGAGACAGCGGCGTACGTCCATAAATGGGACATGAAGCATCGATCGCACACTCGCAAGGGGGCCGGCCACGACGAACCCACACGCCCCTGGTAGGCGCCGGGCCTCCGGCCGGGAAGCCCGCGTGAGCTTGCGAGTTCGCCAGACCGAGTGTACAGCTCCGTCATGGAGGGCGAGGGGCTTCTCAACGAAGCTGCTGAGTCGCTCGTCGCCGCATCCTGCTCGTCCTTGTTGCTTGCGATCCGGACGAAGCGCGCGGCGCGAGCGTGCAGCATCCCGGTGCTGTTGGCCGTCCTCGCTGGTGCCTGCAGCGGCGGAGCCGCGCCGGGGACTCTCGAACCACCCGTTTTCACGGACGTAACGAAGAGTGCCGGCATCGAGCGCATCGCCCAAACCTATGACGCAGCGGTTGGGGACTTCGACGGCGACGGCCGCGCGGACCTCTTCGTTGGTAACCACGCAGTGCGTGCGGTCCTCCTGCATAACTTGGGGGACGGTCGTTTCGTTGATGTCATTGAAAACTCGGGGATCGCGACCGATGGCGACAAACACGGCGTCGCTTGGGGAGACTTCGACAACGACGGCCGGCTCGATCTGTACATCTCGCTCGGTGCGGGGCGCGGCACGTCCACCAAGCAGAATCGGCTCTACCGTAACGAAGGCGACGGGCACTTCCGCGACGTCGCAGCCTCGGCCGGCGTGGCAGACCCGAATGGACGCTCACGTGCCGTGGCGTGGCTCGACGTCGACAACGATGGCTGGCTCGATCTGCTGGTTGCAAACTACGCCTCGCCGAGCCGTCTTTTTCGCAACCTCGGAAACGGCACTTTTGCTGATGTATCTGAGGCCTACGGGATCGCAGCCCTTCCAGCGACGCGGGTCACATGGGCTGATTTCGACGGCGACGGCTGGCCGGATGTTCTGCTCGGCGGCACGACCCATGGCATCAAGTTGCTGCACAATGACGCCGGCCGCCGCTTCGTAGACGTTACTCAAGCGGCCGGGCTTGGTTCGGTCGGGGCATCCGTTTCCGGTGCAACGTTTGGCGACTACGATGGAGACGGCATCCTTGATCTCTATCTCGGCTACGGCGTCGACTTCTCCGATGTCGTGCTCGAAAATCCAGGGGAGACGATCTCCTACGCTTTCTTTGCGGGCGAGCAGCCGGTCGGATTCGACTTCGAGAGCGCCGCAAAGACGGTGGAAGGTGACGTCTACGAGAACGGCTCGCCCCATGACCCCGCGAAGGTGTCGTGCGGCCGGTCGTCTCATCCACTCAGCAGCAAGTTCAGCTGCCGCGCCGAAGATGCGGTCAGCGACGGGATCCCGGAGGGTGGCGGGCTCTTCATATGGCGCGATCGCTCCAGCCGGATGTCGTATTGGGGATCTTCGGAAGTTTTTTCATGGCACCTCCGCTGGCGTGGCCCGGGAGATCACCACCAGACGGGAGTTCTGCGCGGCGGTATGAATCCCGTGGCGGTTGGGTTTACGCACACCCTTCAGGCAGGTGGCGCGCTCTGGCATGGCACCGGGCACGGCTTCGAGCGGGTTGCCGCGCCGTCTCTCAGCCACACCGCCAACTCGCAAGCCGTGCAGTGGGCGGACATCAACAACGACGGAACCCTCGACTTGTACGTTGTCGATAGTGGCGTAGACGGAGCCGGCAGACCCAACGTGATGTTTCTGAACGACGGCCGCGGTGGCTTCCAGCGTGTCGACGCGGCGAGCGGGGCCTCACCCTCGAGTGGGAACGGCCGTGGCGTCGGCGCGGAATTCTTTGATTTGGACGCCGACGGCCGCATTGATCTCTTTCTGACGAATGGTTGGGGGGCGCCACCCTTCGACCGGGGCATTTATCATCTGCTGCACAACGACACTCGGCCACAACACTTTTTGGCCGTGAATTTACAAGGTACGGTTTCCAACCATGCTGGGCTCGGAACGTCAGTTGTCATCGATGCGTGCGGGCGGAAGCAATTCCGCTATCAGAACGGCCAACCCAGCTTCTACTCACAGTCGCTTACGAATCTACATTTCGGCTTGGGTGGTTGCCAGAGAATACATCGGCTGCGTGCACGTTGGCCCTCCGGTACGGTCCAGGAGGTCAGCGACCTGCTGGTAGACCAGATGGTCTCGTTGATCGAGCCCGTGAAGAGATGAGAAACCGTCACTTAGTGTCGAGCCGGCGACCCTCATTTTTTCTTGCCGTGGCACGGAATGTCTTTTTCGCAATGATGTTCGCGGGATTCGTTGGGGCGTGCAATCATGAGCAGCTTGGAGCGCCGCAGCGAGCCACAGCCCAACGCGTGCCACGCGACGTCGTGTTGATCGTGATCGATACGTTGCGCGCGGACCATCTGTCGATCTACGGCTATCCGCGAAGGACGTCGCCCGGCATTGATCGCTTCGCACACGACTCCATCCTCTATCAAAGTGCAATCTCACCTGGCACGTGGACGGTGGCGGCACACGGATCGCTGTTTACGGGCCTCTGGCCATCCTTTCACGGCGCCGAGCGTATGGCTGGGGACAGAATTCTCGCCCAGCCGCTCAATCCTGATGCTCCAATGCTCGCCGAGCTTCTACACCGCTCGGGCTTTCATACTGCCGCATTCGTCGGCAACTACGTGTTCCTGTCACCCAGCTTTGGTTTCAACCGTGGATTTGACGAATACTTCAATCACGAGCTCTACTATCCGCCCACTCTGAGCAAGGCAGTTTCAGCGTGGCTGGGCACGCAAAGTGACCGCTTCTTTCTCTTCGTGAACATCTTAGATCCGCACGAGCCCTATGAGCCGCCGGCGCCGCTCGACACGATGTTTCCAACGAAGTACCCCGAGTTCGGTTCGATGATGACGACGCTCGTGCAGGGGGGCGCGAAGGTAACACCAAAAATGCAGACTCATTTCATCTCGCAATACGACGGTGAAATTGTGTTGGCGGATCAAGCAGTGACCGCAATCCTAGAGGCTCTGAAACAAGCCGGGCGCTACGACGACGCACTGATTGTTGTGACGTCGGACCACGGCGAGTTTCTGGGAGAGTTCGGAATGGCGGGACATGGGCAGCTGCCCTTTGAGCCCGAAGTGCACGTGCCGCTTCTCGTTAAGTACCCCGGAAGTTATCGTGGCGGTGAGATCGTCAAGCGACGCGTCTCGACGCTCGGTGTTTTCGCTACGATTCACCAGGCCCTGGGGCTTCCGCTCCCCGCCAGGGTCGCTTCCCGTCCTTTGGACGAACCGCAAGCGGTATGGATCGAGGACGTTGACTCAAATGGTAATCGTATTCGGGCTGGTTACAACGGCACGAATAAGATTGTCAGTACGACTACGGCTCAGACAACGTTCACCTGGTTATACGACCTCGACCTCGACCCGGGCGAAGCGAATCCGATCCGTAACGGAACAGGTGCGGAGGCGCTCCGACTCGCGCTCCAAGCCTTTGCCGAAGCATCACGCCCCGTGAATTCGAGCCCGCCGCCGGCAATCGATGCCGAGCGCGAAGCGCAGCTTCGAAGCCTTGGGTACATTCAGTGAAAGCGAACAATGTCGGGGAGTTGTGGCAGGTTGCCCCCTCTTCGGAATCTATCGGAGGCTCATCGCAGCCTCACTACCAATGGGGATGTCCCGCTCGTTGTTGAATGATCGCCTGAGCAGGGAGCGGC
>MWST01000026.1 GCA_002050235.1 Polyangiaceae bacterium UTPRO1
TGCCGGCCCGCTGCCGGCGTCTGTGACATCACCGAGAACTGCACCGGCGCCGGCATCGACTGCCCCGCCGACGCCCTGCAGCCGCCCACCGTCGAGTGCCGCGCCGCCGCCGGCCCGTGCGACGTCGCCGAGAACTGCACCGGCGCCGGCGCCGACTGCCCTGCCGACGCCCTGCAGCCGCCCACCGTCGAGTGCCGCGCCGCTGCCGGCCCGTGCGACGTCGCCGAGAACTGCACCGGCGCCGGCGCCGACTGCCCCGCCGACGCCCTGCAGCCGCCCACCGTCGAGTGCCGCGCCGCCGCCGGTCCGTGCGACGTCGCCGAAAGCTGCGACGGCGTGAGCGCCGCCTGCCCCGCCGACGCCTTCGAGCCGGCAACTGTCGAGTGTCGCCCCGACGCCGGCCAATGCGACGTCGCCGATTTCTGCACCGGCAACGACGCCGCCTGCCCGCCCGATGCCTTCGAGCCGGACGGCACATCGTGCGACGATCAGCTCGTCTGCACCGTCCAGGACTCGTGCTTCGCCGGCCAGTGCCTCGGCGACTCGATGACCTGCGGCGACGGCATCGTACAAGGAAGCTGCGCCGAGGAGTGTGACGACGGCAACAACGACCCGAACGATGGCTGTTCGCCCAACTGCCTGATCGAGATCGGCCTCGCCTGTCCGACAACGCCGCTCACCGGCTGCAAGCAGCCGTTCGTCCCCGGCAAGTCTTCACTGCAGATCGCCAACAAGGTGGTCGATGCCAAGGACAGCCTCAAGTGGAAGTGGCTGCGCGGGGCGCGAACGACGCTCGCCGAGCTCGGCACGCCGCTCACCAGCACGAGCTACCAGCTCTGCCTCTACGACCAGACCGGACTGCGCATCGAAGTGACCCATCCGGCGGGCGGCGTCTGCGCCGGGAAGCCGTGCTGGAAAGCGACCGGGCTCAAGGGCTTCAAGTACGCCGACAAGGATCTCACTCCCGACGGCGGGCAGAAGCTCGCGTTGAAGGAGGGCGCGGTCGAAAAGGCGCAGATTCAGCTCAGCGGCCTCGGCGCCAACCTCCACGTGCCGGCGGATCTGACGACGCTGGTGCAGCCGATCGTCGTCCAACTCCAGAACAGCGACGGCGTGTGCTGGGAGGCGAGCTTCAGCGGACCGCCGACGAAGCAGACCGCCCAGCAATTCAAGGATCGGGCGGACTGAGCGGTGCGATGCGATCGACGCGCGCGACCGCCGTCTCGACGAAGTCGCTGTCGTGCGCGAACGTCTCCTCTCCCCGCGCGCCGACGAACGAAGCCCGAGCGACCGGGACGAGGGTAAGTCGACTCTCGATCGCGTCGCATTCCGGCCGGCCCTCGGACGTGGAGCACAACGAGCTGCGCACATAGTAGAGGCAGACCGCCGGAGCGGTCGCGGCTTCGATGGTCCAGGGTTGGCGCCGGTCCATGGCCACCGCAGTCCCCGGAGGGCGTACATAGGTGGGCAGGGCCAAGAAGCGCTTACCGGCGGCCGCCAGGTGAATCACCCGGCACTCGGGCGGCAGCCGTCGCAGCTGCGCCCGGACCCAGCCGTACTCGAGTTGCTCCGGGCTCCGTCCGGTGACGATCGGCCAGCCACGATCGACCCACGCCGCGGCCAGCGTCGCTGCCAGCGATACGACGAGCCAGCGCCGGTGCAGCCACCGCGGCGGAACACAGGCGAGCGCGGCGATCACCGGCAGCGTCAGGTAGAGCCGGAAATACGCGTGTTCCCAGATCCAGCTCGCATCGAAGGCGTGCCGCGTCAGAAGCAGCGCGGCGACCGCGATCCCGGCGGGGACCGCGAGCCGGCGCCGCGGCGCGAGGACGCCGTAGGCGGCCGCAGCGAGGACGACCCAGACGAGCGACCACGGTGATGGTGTAGCCGGTCGTAGGATGGCGCCGGTACGAACGTTGCCGAGGACGTCGAGGAGCACGTTCGCGCTCGTGGCCAGTATCACGCCGCCGGCGATGACGGCGGCTGCGATAGCCATCGCCGCACGGCTTCGCCAGCTGCCGACGGCTGCAGCCAGGAGGACGAACGGCGTCGTCGCCGCCAGGACCCACGCGCACGGATGCACCCGTACCGCCTGGGAGAGCAGCAACCCGGCAGCTACGAGGGCGGCGGCGGCGCGCCCCCGCTCTTCCTCCTCCGCCGCCCTCCCGGCGACCAGCATCATCGCGCTCGCGAGCACGCAGAGAACGGTGATCGGGGCGAAATACGCCTCCGTCGCCCCGGCGCGGATCGCTACGGGATCGATCGCCAGGAGCAGCGCCGCAGCGCCGGCGGCGCCCGCCGTGAGCCCCGTCAAGCGTCCGATCGCGAATGCGAGCGGCGCCAGCAGCGCGGAGAAGAGCGCATTGCTCGCAAAGATCGCCCAGTCCGGGCTCGACGACGCCAGTGCCGCAATCGGAGCGAAGATCTCGCGGTATCCCGGACCGTAGGCGGCGATATCGCTCGCCGCGTCGACCGCCCCGGCGACGAAGCGCGCCCCGTGGCCGTTGACGTGCAGCGGACTCCACGGGCCGAGAGCGAGGCGCGCGCAAGCCGCCGTGGCGACGACGGCCAACACCGGCCGGACATCGGCTCGCGCTCGCAACCAGCGTCCGCGTAGCGCCGCGAAGAGGAGCCAGGCCGCCGCCGGCACGATGACCGCAGCACCGACGTCCGGCCGCAGCGGCGGGACGTAGACGAACCGCGCCGTCAGATCGGCGGCGCCGAGCGCAATGCCGGCGTCCGCCAGCCCGGGAGCGCGCAGGAGGAGGAGCAGCGTCAGAACGACCGCGCTGACGCCGCAGAGCAGGCCGCGCACCCCGCGTAGACTCTCGAGCCAGCGGGGAAGCACGCTGGCGTCGCCGGCGACCAGCGGCACCGCATCCGGCGCCGGCAGGCCGTGATCGCGCTCTCGGATCACCGCGGCGAGGAACCCGGCGATCGCATCGCGCTCCGGAGCCGGGGAGCGCGGCAGCTCGTAATCGATGGTGAAGCTCTGCGATCGCCGGCCGCTCTCCCAGCGGCCGCGCTCGACGACTAGCACCTCGACCGCCGGGCTGTCGTCGGCGCCGCGCACTTCGATGACGATGCCGTTGTCCGGACCCCGGCGAATCTCGCGCACCCGAAAGTCGCCGAGGAACGGCACGCCGCTGCCATAGGGCGCGAGAAGATCCTCCCAGGTCGCCGGCTCGGCGAATGGGCTCGGCGGAACGGCGAGCGCCACGAGCCCGGCCACCAGGGCCAGGACCGCGAGCGCTCGGCGCGAGGTTACTTGCAGTTGATCGTCTTCCCGCCGCCGCTCGCCACGCACGCGAGGGCCGAGAACGTGTGCTGGCCGCATTGGCCTGCGGCGCCTTCCGCGGCCCCGCCCAAGACCACCGTCATGCGCAACGGGCCGACGACCGGTGCGTAGGGACCGTTCTTGCCCTTCACCTTGAAGGCCGCGCCTTTCGTCTTGGCGGTCTTGTCCTGCACCTGGGCGGCATTGATGCCGTGCGCAGAACCGGCGGCGCACGCGAGGCTCTGGTTCTGGTTCGTCTTGTTCGCGTATTTCTGCGCGGTGAGGGCCGAGTTCGTCTTCCACCCGTCCTTCGGACCGCAGGCAGTCGCAACGAGGCCGCCGGGGATAGTGTAGTCGACGACCACGTTGTCGGCGCTGCCGCGGTCGACGATCTGGATGCGCATGCCTTTGGCCGCATTGACGACATCGAGGGGCGGCAGCGGCAGCGTCGGCCCGGAGAAGCTCAATACCCCGGACATCTGCATCTGCTGGAGGCTCGGCCCGCTCAGCAACTTCCCGATCTTCAACGCCGGTTTCGTCATGCTGACGCCGTTCGTACAGATATCGCATGCATCGCCGATTCCGTCACCGTCGACATCGGCCTGATCGACGTTCGCGACCCCGGGACAATTGTCGCAGACGTCGCCGATGCCATCGGCATCGGCATCCGTCTGGCTCGCATTCGCGAGCGCCGGGCAGTTGTCGCAGGCGTCGCCGATCCCGTCGCCGTCGCCGTCGGCCTGGGTGGGGTTCCACACCCGGGGACAATTGTCGGTACTCGGGCAAACGTTCATCGGGAACCCGGAATTGCCGAAGCCGTCACCGTCGGTGTCGGTGCAGGGGTCGCAGGCGTCGCCGATACCGTCGCCGTCGGAGTCTTCCTGGCCCGGATTGAACGCTCCGGGGCAGTTGTCGGGGCACGTGGCGGCGACGCCGTCGCCATCCGGGTCGGCTCCCGAGAACGGCACCGCGGGACAGGCGTTGGCGAGCCGCTCGAGTCCTTTCACGTCGTCCGCCGGCCCGAGTCCGAAACCGGCCGCCGGGAAGGCGATCGCCGGCGGCGCCGCGCTCGGGCCGGCAAAGATGTCGGCGGGCCCCGCCGCGACGAGCCCTAGCGACGGCGAGCCGGGAGCAAGAGAGAACAGCACCGGAAAAGGATCCGCCCCGAGGATGTCGATCGAGAGCGCGTCGACATCGTCGCACGCCGGCGGAGAGCACCCCGGGCCGCCGGAAACGAGACCGAGAGCGGCGGCCGGAAAAACGACGCTGATGCCCGCGGGAGGGCCCGGGCACACGGCGAGAACGTCGCCGGGCTCAGCACCCGCAGGCAGCAGCGGATTCGTGCCCGGCGTCAGAGTGGGCGACCCGGCCTGCAGCGAGATACCGAAGCAGGAGAGCCGCCCCACCCCCGGGTAGCCCCATTCGAAGTCGCCGAGCTCGTCGTTCGCCGGCGGCGGCGGCAGCGCCAGCCCTTCGCCGAGGCCGAGCCCGAAGCCCCCGTAACAGCCGAGCGGACCGCTCGGAACGCCGTCGCCATCGACGACCTGCGTGTGAGTCCCGGGAGGAGTGGGGCACGCCGGATCGGCGAACACGAACACGTCGGCCGACGCCTGCGGCTGGAGGCCGATCGGCGCTCCGGTCGCCTCGCTGAAGACGTTGGGCGGTACGGGCCCGGCAGCGGACACCGAGCCCCGGCTCACGCTGAAATATATGACGGGACCGCGGTCGTCCCCGAAGGTGAACGCGTCCACGACGTCCCCGGACAAGAGCCCGAAAGACGTCGCGGGGATCCCGATCTTGGGGGCGGCGAGGGGGCCGGGCGCCGGCGCTGCCGCAGGCATCAAAATGTCACCCGCCGTCGCGGGAATGCTGGAGCGTGATGCCGACGCGGGATCGAGCACGAAACTCTGCGCCGCAGCCGTCCGTGGATGCGCGCTCAGCGTGGCGGCCATCGCCAGCATGGCCATACGGCCGGGAAACCCTCTCATGACGGATCCTCCTTCTTCAAGGCACGGCACACGGTCGGGCGGGAGCGCGCGCACGGTACGACCGCGACGCAACTCTCGTCAACGACAAAAAGCAGCGGCCGCGGGCGCCGCGACGCCATGGCGTTCGCCTCCCGAGAGCCGGCGCCGCGCTCCCCGCGCCCTCCGCGCCCCGGCAGCGGCCGCCAGGCCCGTACGGAAAGAGCGCCGTGGGCCCGCGCGCGGGACGTGGACCCGGCGGACAATGCGGGCTAGCGTACGGCTTCGCGGTGGCTACCTCGCGGGCCGCCGGCAACCGGCTCATGTCGCGCTCGACGACTCTGCTCATCGCCGTCTTCGTCGCCGTGTCAGCAGGCTTCCTGCTCTTCCCGAGCGCGCGCACCCGAACCGGAGCTCCGAACGGGCAGAGGCTCCCGGCGTCGGAAGAGGCGCGGGTCGCAACCGGAGCCGGCGCCGCGGCGACGCCGGCTCCACCTCGCGGGCGCGACGCCGCAGAGGGGCGCGCCGCGATCCGGCGGAGCGAAGAACACGCCGAAGCGGCGCGCGCGCGCGCCGCCGAGCTCCGCCAGAAGGCCCGCTTTCCGCCGACGTCACGCCGTATCGAAGACAACGTCGACCCGATCATCGAGATGCGCGCCGTGAAAGAGCGCCTGAGCCCGCCCGCGGAAGGCCGCAAGCCGACGCTCGTGGTGTTTTCGTCGTCGCTCAGTTACGAGGCTCCGAACCCGATCATCCTCTTCGCCAAGTTCCTTCGCGCCTATCCCGGCGACCAGTCGCTGCGCACCGACGCGGAGATCGTCGGCGAGCTCAGGAACGCGGCCGGCGAGGTCGTCGCCGAGGTCGATCTCCGCGACGACGGCCGCGAGCGCGACATCGAAGCGGGCGACGGCGTGTTCACGGCGCGGCTCACTCCCGATGCCGACGATGGCCGACGCTGGAACGGCCTGATCGCCGTCCGCGTCTACGGCGAAACCGCGGACGGCGAGCGGCGCAGCGCCAAGACGCGCTTCTACTACGGCGAGCCCGCGGCGAAGCTCACCGGCAACTACCGGGACGAGCTGGTGGACGGACATCTGCGGATCCTCGCCGAGATCGCGGTGCAGGAGCCGGGGGAGTACCGCCTCGACGCGACGCTCGGCGGCGCGCAAGGTTTGCTCGCCTGGGCCGAGAACACCGCCGCGCTCGAGCCCGGCACCCGCTGGATGCCCCTGCTCTTCTGGGGTCTGTCGCTTCGCGAAGCGAACGAGCCCGGCCCGTACCGACTGTCGTCGATCGCGCTCGCGAACGTGAGCGTCCACCCGCCGCAGCTCAACGACGCGATCGGATCGACCTACCGCACGGCGCCCTACCGGCCGCAGGACTTCAGCGATGAGCGCTACGGCGACCCGCGGCTCCTCGAGAAGGCCGACCGCTATGACGACGAGGCGCGCGGCGAGACGACGCGAGCACGCTAGACCGGGGCTCCGTGAAGCCGGCATCGGCATCGCGCTCGCGCTGCTGACGCTCGCTGCCTACGGTCCGGCGTTTCGCGCCGACTTCATCTGGGACGACGACGCCTACGTCACCGGTAACACGACGCTCGATGATCTCGGCGGACTCGCCCGCATCTGGCTCGAGCCCGGAGCGACGCCGCAGTACTATCCGCTCACGTTCACGAGCCTCTGGCTCGAACACCGGCTCTACGCCGACGCCGCCGCCGGCTACCACGCGACCAACGTACTGCTGCACACGGCGAACGCGATCCTGGTCTGGCGGCTGCTGGCAGCCATAGGCCTGCCTGGCGCGCCGCTGGCGGCGGCGATCTTCGCCGTGCATCCGGTCCACGTCGAATCGGTCGCCTGGATCAGCGAGCGCAAGAACGTGCTCTCGGGCGCGTGCTACCTCGGCGCCTTCCTCGCCGCTGCCGGCATGGCCGCCGCCGCGACCGCGTCCGAGCGGCGCCGGCGCGGTCTGGTGACGCTGGCGCTCTTCGTCGCCGCCCTCCTCGCCAAGACGGTAACCTGCACGCTGCCGGTGGCGCTTCTCCTCGTGCTGTGGTGGCGGCGCGACCGTCTGCAGTGGCGGGACCTGCGCGCAGTCCTGCCGCTCGTCGCCATCGGCCTCGCCGCCGCGCCGATCACGATCTGGCTGGAGCGCACCCACGTCGGCGCCCACGGCGCGCTCTGGGATCTATCGCTCCCGCAACGGCTGCTGATCGCCGGGCGCGCGCTGTGGTTCTACGCCGCGAGCCTCGCCTGGCCACACCCGCTCTCGTTCGTGTATCCGCGCTGGCACGTCGATGCCGCCAGCGCCGTCCAGTGGCTGCCGCCGCTGGCAGCGGCTGCGGCGGCGCTCGCCGCCTGGCTCGGACGCCGCCGCCTCGGGAAAGGGCCCGTGGTCGCGCTCGCCGGCTTTGCGATCACGCTCGCTCCCGCGCTCGGCTTCATCGACGTCTACCCGATGCGCTACACGTTCGTCGCCGACCACTATCAATACCTGGCGAGCCTCTTCCTGATCGCGCCCGCTGCGGCAGCGGCGGCGGCGGGCGCTCGCCGCCGCCGCATCGGGCCGCGGGCGGGTGCCGCAGCAGCAGCACTGCTGCTCGCCGTGCTCGCGGTCCTCACGTGGCGTCGAGCGACGATATTCGCCGATCAGGAGACCCTGTGGCGCGACGTGATCGCGAAGAACCCGGCGGCGTCGATGGCGCACATCAACCTCGCCATGTGGCTCCAGCAGCGCGGACGCGGGCCCGAAGCGCTCGCCGAGCTCGCTGCGGCGCTGCGCCTCGAGCCCGACGACGCCGAGGTCCACGGCGATATCGGCGTCGTCCTGGCCTCGCTCGGGCGGAGCGCCGAAGCGCGCCGCCACCTCGAGCGCGCCCTGGCGCTCGCACCCGCGTCGCCGCTGGCCCACAACAATCTCGCCAACGCGCTCGCCGCCGCCGGCGACCTCGCCGCCGCAGCGGACCACTATCGCACCGCCATCCGCCTGCGCCCGCGCTATCCCGAAGCCGAGAACAACCTCGCCAACGTCCTCGTCCACCAGAACCGGATCGACGAAGCGCTCCGCCACTACGAAGCGGCGCTCGCGATCGACCCCGACTACGCCGACGCCCACGCCAACCTGGCGTCCGTGCTCGCCGCCGTCGGCCGCGGCAGCGAGGCGATCCCGCACTACCGCCGGGCGCTGGCGCTCCGCCCCGGCACCGCCAGCCTCCACAACGCCCTCGGCCTGGAGCTGGCCCGCCGCGGCGAGCGCGAGGCCGCGATCGCCGAGCTCGAGAAGGCGCTGGCCCTGGCCCCCGGGTACGACGAAGCGCGAAGCAATCTCGCTGCCGTCCGTACCGCACCGCCGCGGACGGCGACGCCATGACGCCGCCGCTACCCGCGGCCGGCTCGCGCCCGGTGCCGCTCGCTGGCCTCGACCTCCTCGTCGGCGCCGTCCTCCTGCTAGCAACGCTCGCGCTCTACGCGCCCGTGCGCGGACACGCGTTCCTCAACTACGACGACAACGAGTACGTGACCGAGCATCCGCTCGTGCGCCGGGGCGTGACCAGAGCCGGCGCCGCTTGGGCGCTCACCGGCGTCCACCAGGCGACATGGCATCCGCTCACCACCCTCACGCACATGATCGACGTCGAGGTCTTCGGGCTCGACGCCGGCGCCCACCTCCTCGTGAACGCCGCCCTGCACGCGCTCGCGAGCCTCGGACTCTTCCTGGTGCTGCGGTCGGCGACCGGAGCCCGCTGGCCGAGCGCCTTCGCCGCCGCAGCCTTCGCCTGGCATCCGCTGCGCGTCGAGTCGGTCGCCTGGGTTGCCGAGCGGAAGGACGTCCTCTCCGGGCTCCTCTGGATGCTGACGCTCGCCGCCTACGTCGCCTACGCGCGCCGGCCGACGCGGCGCCGCCGGGCCGCAGCCACGGTCGTCTTCGCGCTCGGGCTCCTCGCCAAGCCGATGCTCGTCACCTTGCCCTGCGTGCTCCTGCTCCTCGATTTCTGGCCCCTCGGTCGCGCCGCCGCCGGCAGCGGCGCGGCGTGGCGCGCGCTCGTCCGCGAGAAGCTCCCGCTCTTCGCACTCGCCGCAGCGGCGAGCGCGGTCACGCTCGCAGCCCAGCAGCGGGCGGGAGCGCTCAGCACGCTGGCGGCCGCACCGATCGACTACCGCGTCGCCAACGCCCTCCTCTCCTACGTTGCGTATCTCCGCAAGATCGTCTGGCCGAGCGACCTCGCCGTCTTCTATCCGCCGCGCGAGCATCTCTCAGCCTGGGCGGCGCTCGCCGCGGCAGCGCTGCTCGCGGCCATAACGGTCCTGGTCGTGCGCGCCGCGCGCCGCACGCCATACCTCCTGGTCGGCTGGCTCTGGTACCTCGGAACGCTGGTGCCGGTGATCGGGCTCGTGCGCCACGGCGACCAGGCCATGGCCGACCGCTTCACCTATCTGCCCTCGATCGGCCTCTTCGTCATGGCGGCCTGGGGCGGGCAGGCGCTCGCCGCTGCGGCTCGTCGACGCGTACCGTCATGGCTGATCGTCGTCGCCGGCGGACTCGCGCTCGTCGCCGCCGCCGCCGCGACCTCGCGCCAGCTCGGCTACTGGCGCGACAGTCTAACGCTCTTCTCCCGCGCCCTGGTGGTCGATCCCAACAATTATCTAGCCCACGGCAACCTCGGCATCGCCCTCGATGCTCTCGGCCGTCACGCCGAGGCGACGGCGCACTTCGAGCACGCCGTCGCCGCCCGGCCGGGGAGCGCGAAGTCGCACCTGAACCTCGGCAACGCCCGGGCGCGAGAGGGTCGGAACGACGCCGCCGAGGCGGAGTACCGGGAGGCGCTACGCCTCGACCCCGACTCGGCGCTCGCCGCCTACGACCTCGGGCTCCTCCTCGCCGAGCGCGGTCAGCTCGGCGAGGCGATCGGCTGGTACCGCTACGCCCTCGACCGCGACCCGGACTACGCTCGCGCCTGGAACAACCTCGGCTGGGCGCTCGCGGCGACGCCTACACCCGAGGCCCTCGCCGCCGCCGTCGCCGCCTACGAGCGCGCCCTCGCCATCGACCCGACGCTCGCCGCCGTCCACAACAATCTCGCCGTCGCCCTCGAAGCGCTCGGTCGCAGCGACGAGGCGCTCGCCCACTACGCCGCCGCCGTCCGGCTCGCTCCCGACGATGCGCGCGCCCACGCCAACTACGCGGCGCTGCTCGCCGACCGCGGCCGCCATGACGAGGCGATCGCCGCCTACGGCGAAGCGCTGCGGTTGGCACCCGACCTCGCGGCGGCACGCCGCGCCCGCGACGCGCTCCTCGCCGCCCGCCGTCCTCACTGATAGGCGTCGAGCCAGCGCTCGATGTCGGCGGCGAGCGCGGCTGCATCCCGGGCGCGTGCACCGGCGAGCGCGGTGCGCGCCATCGCGATGCCGTCGGCGCCGCGCCCGGCATGGGTGTACGCGATCGCCAGCCGGAAGCGGACCTGAGGATCGTCGAGCCCAAGCCGGCGAGCTTCCTCGAGCCGGCCGATCGCTTCCTCGGGGCGCCCGCTGTCGAGGAGCGCGCTCCCGAGGTTGTAGTGGGCGGTCGCGTGCGCCGGCGCGCGCGCGACCACGTCCGCGAACTGCTCGATCGCCGCCGCCGTCCGCCCAAGCGTACGCAGCGCCGTACCGTAGTTGTTGCGCGCCCCGAGATTTGCGGGCTCGCGCTCCAGCACGTGTTCGAGGTGACGCACGGCTTCGTCGACGCGGCCGCTTTGCAAGAGCGCCGTCGCCAGGTTGTTCTCGATCCCGGCGGCAGCGGGGTCGATCCGCAGCGCCGCCGCGAAGGCCGGCACGGCGTCGGCGGGCAGTCCGAGCGCCAGGAGCGCCGCCCCGCGGCCGTTCTCCGCCTCGGCGTCCGCCGGGTCGAGAGCAACGGCGGCATCCGCGTGCGCGAGCCCCTCCTCGGTGCGGCCGACGCCGACGAGCGCCTTGGCGAGGTTCCGATGCACGACCGCCTTCGGCAGGTCGGGCTCGCTCGCGAGCGCGCGCTCGAGGGGTGCGATCGCCGCTGCCGGCCGGCCGAGCTCGAGCTCGAGCGCCCCCAGGTTGTTCGCGGCGATGGCGTTCTTCGGGTCGGCGGCGAGCGCGCGCTCGAAGAGACGGCGCGCCTCGTCGTAGCGGCGCTGGCGAAAGAGCACGAGGCCGAGGTTGTCGAGGGCCCCCGCGTGGTCGGGATCGAGACGCAGCGCCTCCTCGAAGCGCGCCGTCGCTTCCACGTCCGAGCGACCGGACTCGACGAGCGCGACGCCGAGATTGTAGTGCGCCATGGCGTCGGTCGGTTGGGTGCGCACCGCATCGGCCCACAAGGTGACGGCGGACTCGTAGGCCGCCAACCGCCGGATGCTGACCGCGCCGAGCCCGAACACGAGCGCGGTCGCGACCGCGAGCGCCGGGCCCGGTCGCACCCGCACGCCGCGACCGGCGAGCGCCGCGCAACCGCCGGCGACGGCGAGCACCGCCAGGCCGGCGAGCGGGAGGTACATCCGCCGCTCCGCCGCCATCATCTTCACGATCGGCACGACCATCGTCGGCGCCAGCACGAGCGCGATCGTGACGACGACGAAGCGCACCGCCGGCCGCCCACGCGTGAGCATGGCCGCACCGACGGCGAGCGTCGCGCCGGCGAGCACCCAGGGCCACGCCGTAGCGGCGCTCTCGAGATAGGCGGGTGCGTAGTGGATCGTGAGCGGCCACGGCCAGACTACGAGCTTCAGATACAAGAAGATGACCTTGGCCTGCGTCGCCCACCAGACCAGCGGCGCCACGTGGTGCTTGGCGTCGCTGAACCCGCTCACCCCGCCGAGGTTCGCCGCCGCGAGCACGACCCATCCGAGCGTGAGTCCGGCGTAGAAGCGGCGGGAACCGACCGCCGAGCGCCGGACGCCGGCGAGAAATGTCCGCTCGTACAACCAGACGGCGATCGGCACCGAGACGGCGATCTCCTTGGACGCCATGCCCGCGACGCCCGCTGCGACCGCGGCCATGGCCCAGGCCGCGGCGCGCGCCGGCGTCGGCGCGGTCCCGTGCCGGAGCGCAGCCCAGAGCGCCGTGAGGTACGCCAGCGCCGCAAGCAGCTCGGTGCGCTGCGTCAGGTAGACGACGGTCTCGGTCGCAAGCGGGTGCACTAGCCACACGAGCGCGGCCACGATCCCGACGCCGTCGGCGCTGCTCGCGAAGGCGCCGGCGAAGTACGGCAGCAGCAGCGTCCCGCGCACGAGCAGCGCCAGCACCGTCGCCGCGAGCGCGTGCAGCACGAGCGCCGTGGTCCTAAAGCCCGCGGGATCGAGCCCCCACCAGTGATGATCGAGCGCCAGGGAGAGGTTGGCGAGCGGCCGGCGCGCGGTCGGCGCGAGCGGCGGCGGATTCAGCGGACCGCGGAGCGATGCATCGCCGATCGGCGGCAGGAGACGCCGGATCGACGAGTTCTCGAGGATCGCGGGGCGGTCGTCGAAGATGAAAGGCGCGTGCAGCGCGCGGCCGTATATCACCGCTGTGGCGAGCAGCATGAGCGCCAGCGTCGCCATCCCGGCGGCGAAGCGCGCCGCCGCGGCGCTCGTTCCCGCTTGCACGCCGGACGCCATCCCCTCAGCCGTAGCTGCGCGCGCTCGCGACTGCCGCCGCCAGCGGCCGCCAGTAGAGCAGGTTGAACTCGAGCATCGGCCCGACGATGCAGCGATTGCACGGCGTCGCGCCGTCCCACGCCGTCCGCCAGTCGGCGGCGAGCAGATCCACGGACGGCATCTTGCCCTTCGTGTACGCGCACGGATACGCACGGCCGAGGGGATCGACGTAGAAGAAGCCGCGGCCCGCGGCGCAGCGCCGGCCCGGCACCTCGACCGCCGACACCGCGAAGTCGTCCCAACCGGCGAGGAACTCGAGGAACGCCGTCGAGCTCGCGATCGGCCGGCCGCGGCGCTTCTCGCCGAGCAGGTGCCGCCAGAAGTCGCGGAGCGCCGCGTTCGTGAGCGTCGCCGGCGCCCGACCGCGCACGATCTCGGTCTCGGTGCAGCGCGGCTGGAAGTGCACGCGAAAGCCCATCGCCTCGGCGCGCCGCAGGATCGCGCCGGCCTGGTCGAGGCTGTGCTCGGTGACCACGCAGATCGCGATCACCGGCTTTCCCAGGCGCACGAGATCGGCGATCCCTGCGAGCACGCCCGCCCACGATCCCGTGCCGCGCGCGGCTTCGTGAGCGGCCTCGTCGCCGTCGAGGCTGGTGTAGACGAGGTCGGCGAGATGCAGGCGCTCCGGATGACGGTCGTAGAGCGTCAGGTTCGAGTTGATGCTCACCCAGAAGCCGCGGTCCTTCGCCATACCGACGATCTCGCCGATGTCCTGGCGCAGCAACGGCTCGCCGCCGGCGAGACCGAGGCGGCGGACGCCCATGGCCCGCAGGCGGTCGAGCAGGAGCGCGGTCCGCGACAGGTCGAGATGGCTCGGGTCGATGAACGGGCAATTGCAGTAGCCGCAGCGCAGATTGCAGCGGTTGGTCACCGCCCAGGTGGCGGAGAACGGACGCGGCGCACCGTCGACCATGTAGGCGAGGAGGCTCGCGCCGTAAGCGTACCCGAGGGCGAGCTTCTCACCCGGCCGCACGGACGAATCCGAGGAGTGCTAGCCAGACGGCCGCGAAGTAGGCTTTGACCAGCAGCCAACCCGCGCCGGCGTCGGCGACCGCGAAGTAGATGGCGAGCGGCACGACGGCCGTGACCGCAGCGGCGGCGCCGAGAAGGCCGTGCAGCGAGCCGAAGAGCACCAGCGTCAGGGCCGCGAGCACGCTCCGCGGCAGGGTCGAGGAGCGGACGGCCGTGGTGGCGATGCCGCTCGCGGCGTCGGCGGCGCGATCGTCGAGCGTCTGGAAGAGGTGGCAGATGCCGGTCATCACCCCGATCAGGAACACGAAAGGAAACGGCGGGGCGACGATCGCCGCGTAGAGCGCACCCCACGCCCAGACCGCGACCACGTCGGCGACCGGCACGCCCTTGAGACGGGTCGAGTAGGCGGCGTTAACGACCATGACGGCAGCCGCCGCCGCGGCCGCCTTGGCGCCTAGCGTCACCGCCGCGATCACCAGCGTCGCGATCCCGAGCCATGACGTCGCCGTCACGCCGGTGCGCCGATGCGCCACCCGGACGCGGACCAGCACCCGATCCTTCTTGGGATTGCAGCCGTCCACGGGCGCGTCATGGAGATCGTTGAAGGCGTACATGACGAAGATCGCGAGCGCCGACACCAGAGCCTGCCAGAGACCCGATGCGGCGAGAGCATCGCCGTGCCAGGCGATCAGCGAGAGGTTGACGGCGAGGAGCGCACCCTCGCCCCGCCGGATTCGGTGCAGCGTCGACGCCGCGATCGCCCAGGCAAGGGTGCGCCCCGCCCCGCCCTGCTCGGCGCTCCCGCACGTACGCATGGAATCGCCGACGGCGGCAGAGGCAGCGACGCGGCGGACGGCGGAGACGCTGCTCATGCGACCCTTTGCAGCGGCGCTTCTGCGGAAGGCGCAACGTGCGCTCGCGGCGCGTCGGCGTTCGCGGCCGGCGCGGGCGCGCCGCACCCGACCAGGCGCCGGACCCGGCGCCGAAGCCAGCTCGCCGCGCGGCGCTTCAGGTCGACGAGGCGGAGCTCGACGACGCTCGTGCTGCGCTCGGTCACGAGCGCGGCCAGCGTCCGCAGCACGCGGCTCGGGTGGCGGACGTAGCCGACGATCAGGAACGACAGCATGCCGAGGAAGCGCACCCAGGCGAGCTCGCGGCTCGACACGTGGCGCGAGCACGAGGGCGCGCTGTCGAGGTCGGCGTAGCCGAGCCGCGCGAAGTAGTCGTTGCTCATCGCCGGCAGCGTGCCGTCGGCCCGCAGCTGCTCGTAGAGCTCCGTGGCCGGATAGGGCACGAACGGGAAGAGCGGCACGTCCTCGACGCCCAGCCACGCGAGCTTCATACCGAGGCGCACGGTCGCGAACAGCTCGCTGCGCGTCTCGTCGGGAAAGCCGATCACGAGATTCGCCTTGACGACGATGCCGGCGCGGTTGGCGGCGCGGATCGAGCGCAAGATGCGCTCGGGATTCACCTTCTTCCTGATACGCCGAAGAGTCTTCGGCGAGCCGGATTCCGGCGCGTAGCAGATGTTGCGGCAGCCGGTCCGGTAGAGGGCGGCGAGAACCTCCTCGTCGAGCACCTCGGAGCGCGTCCCGGTGGGCATCTGGTAGGTGATGTCCAGACCGCGCCGCTCGAGCTCGGCGCAGAAGGCCAGAATCCAGTCGCGCTTGATGATCGCAGTGAGGTCGTAGAAGTCGACGTTGGTGACCTCGTAGCGCTCGACGTAGGACGCGATCTCGTCGACCAGATCCGTGACGTCGCGCACGTAGTAGCGCGTCGTCCACATCTCCGGGCTCGAACAGAACGCGCACCGATACGGACAACCGCGCGTCGCCAGGATCGGCATGGAACGGCCGCGATAGACCCCGTAGGTGAAGCCGCCGTCATGGTACTTCTCGACCGGAAAGAGGTGCCACGCCGGCCGCGGCACGGCGCCGAGCTCGCGGATGCGCTGCCGGCGCGGAGTGCGGACGGGACGGCCGCCGACGCGGCAGGCGATGCCGGCAACGTCGGCGAGAGGGCGCCGACCCGCAACCCACTCCATGAGCTCGACCATCGTCTCCTCGCCCTCGCCGATGGCGCAGGCGGTGACGGGCGCACAGCGGTTCAGCACGAATTCCCAGGCCCCCGCAACGTGCTCGCCGCCGATGAAGATCGGCTTGCCCGGGAGGCGCTCGGCGATGGCATGGACGAGATCCTCGACGTGCGGCCACTGCTGCGAGAACATGACCGAGATGCCGATGGCGTCGGTGGCGACGTCGATACGGTCGACGATCTCCGGGATCGATAGTCCGTGGTAGACGAGTGCCGGATGCGAGGTCGAACCGCGTCCTAGGGGGGCCTCGCCGAGGGCATCGACGACGGCGACGTCGTGGCCCGCTTTCAGGAGCGCGGCGGCGACGTAGGCCGGCCCGAGCGGCAGCACGACCCCGATCGTGTAGGAGAAGCGGGTCGAGACGGCGGGCGGACGCACGAGCGTGGCGTGCCGTCCGCGCGCAGTGACCTCGTGGAAGATGTCCTCACTCGGCATACGCGTCGTGTCGGAAGGGTGGGCCGCGTCGCGGAGGAGGCAAGATACGCGCCTCGTCGCGCCATCGTCAACGGAAAAATGTCCGCTCGCCGGCATCCCTTGACGCCCCTGTCCCCCGATGCTTCACCCTCGACCGACTCGCATGCGCTCCACCTCCACCTCGACGCGGACGCGGCGCCGTCACCGTCTCGCGTTCGCGACGCTAGGCCTCTGCGTCGCCGGTTGCGTCAGCCGCGAGCCCGCCTTCGAGAAGACGCGCCTCACCCGCCTGCCGCCCACGTACAAGGCGGGCAGCATCGTCATAGCCGACGACGGCCGCACGTTCGCGTTCGTCGACCGTACGCCCGGCGGCGAACGCGTAGTGACGCCCGCCGGCGCCGGCGAGCCGCACACGCTCTGCACCCGTCTCTCCTTCGCGCCGCGCACGCAGCGCCTTCTCTATTGGACGGTGGACGACGCCGACGGCGCGCGCCGCGTCGCCATCGTCGCCGACGGCTTGGCGATCGCGACCGACTTCGGCAGCGCCGGAGCCTTCGCGTTCGCCGACGATGGCGGGCACTGGGCGGCAATCGGCGTCGCCGGCGCCGGGGGCGCCGGCGGCGATCTCACGCTCTTCCTCGACGGTCGCGATGGCGGGCGCTGGCGCGATGTCGGGGTTCCGACGCTGCGCGCCGACGGCCGCATCGCCTGGCTCGGTGCCGACGACGACGGGGTGCGGCTCTTCGTCGACGGCCGCCCGGTCCGCAACCTGGCGCAGCCGACGACGCCCTGCGCCCGCGCCGCCATGGAGCACGCGACGCACCCCGACCTCCCGGTGCGTCACGCGCTGCACTGGCTCGCTGACGGCTCGCTGCTGATGCTGACTCGTGATGCCGACGGCTGGGGCGTGTACCGCGACGATACGCGCCTCGCCGCCTACGCCATCAACCGCGCCGAGCTCGTTGCCGAAGCCTGCAAGGACGGTACGGTGATCGAGCCGGCGTCCCTGCGCATCGCCGCGGGCGCGGCGACGGCCGTCTGGTGGGAGCGCGCGGCCGGCGACTCGGCGCACGAGCGCCTGTGGCGGGTGGCGCAGGACGGCCGGCCCCTCGACGACGTCATCTGCAGCGAGCCCTGGTATCGCCAGGCGCCCGAGATCAGCGCCGACGGTCGCCACACCGCCTATGCCTGCCGACTCGGCGATGCCGCCGGCGCCGCCAACGCTTTCGTGATCCACGACGGCAAACGCTACGGGCCCTATCAGGAGATCTGGGGTGTCGCCCTCTCGTCCGACGGCACCCACGTCAGCTACGGCGCGACGCGCGCCGCCGAGCCGACGCCGCGACCGTGGACGATATACGTCGACGGCGCGGCGCGCGCCTCCGGCTTCGCCGCCACATGGCGACCGCGGGTCGCCGACGACGGCGTCACCGTCGCCTGGGAAGCGAGCTACTCCGAGAGCGGTCGCGGCAGACTCGGGATCGGCGCGCGCCGGGTCGGCTCCTTCGACGAGGTTCTCTGGGGCCCGGAGCTCGAGACCGCGAGCGACGGCCGTCGGCGCGTCGCCTGGGTGATCCGCCGGGGACGCACCCTGACGCGCCTCGACGTGCCGCTGCCGCCGCCGCAGCGGTAGCGGCGGCGAAGAAGGCGCGCCCTCGCTGCCGCAGGCCGGACCCGACGTGGCGCTGCCGCCGCCGCGGTAGCAACGGTGCGGCTCGCCGCCGACGCGCCGCCGCCGTGGGCGCCGCTACTTCCCGCTCTTGGCGCGGCGGACGCCGTCGTAGTGGTCCGCCTTCTGCATGTACTCGGGATCGTTGAAAGGCTGATCGCCGAACTCGTCGATCGCGTAGGCCTTGGTGGTGTAGGCGTTGGGCACGACGTCGCTCTCCTGCGGCACGCTGCCGCCGAGAGTCGAGAGCATCACCGAGAAGAGCGAATAAGGTCCCGGCGCCTTCATGTCGTGGAACATGAGCCCGTAGTACACGAGCGGCACCCAGTGCGCTCCGGGCGGCAGCTCGGCGTCGGCGAAGGCGTAGCCGATCATCTTCGCGTCCGCGGTCGTCACCAGCGTGCCCTCGATCCGGAACCTGCCGGCCTCCTCGACGTCGACCTCGGCATCTATCTGCAGATTGCCGTCGACGACGGCGTCGCGGTAGCGGCCGGTGAGGTGGGCGGTCTGCACGCTGTAGACGAAGCTCGTGGTCGCGTTCAGCGTCTCCCCGCGCGCGCTCTCGGCCTGTACCAGCACCCGATACTGGCCCCGGAAGTCGTTCGGCGCGTCGGGGTCCGGCGTATAGACGGCCACCCACTGGTCATCGTTCGCTTGCGCGTCCCCGTGCGTGCCGTCGTCGTGGAAGGCGAGCGGCGCCACCATGGCGCCGTCCATCGTCTGGATGACGCCGCGCACCGCGCGCGCGGCGTTGCGGAAGCGACGCAGCTGCTCGCGGCCGGACCGGCCCTCGGCGGCGTCGGCCCGAACCTTTCGTAGCTCGACGATCTCGGCGTAGATGACGATCTCGCCCGGGGCCTCGAAGCTCGGCAGCGAGGGGTAGGCGAGAAGCCGCGGCTCGGGATGCTTCTCGTCACCGTCGAGATCGACCGCGGGCCACCGCCCGCGGGCGATCGGGTCGAGTCCGTCCTCGAGCGAGCGCGAGGTGCGTGGAAAGCGCGCCGCCTTGCGGTAGCGCGCCGCCGCGGCGGCGGCCTGCTCGGCAGTGAGCTTGCTCTCGTCGACTGGTTCCAAGGACGTCTCGGTGCGCACGACCGCGGGCGCGCGCGTGGCTGCGGGTGCCGTCTCGACGCTCGGCCGCGGCGTGCCTGTCGCCGGCGGCGGCGGGAGCGGCGCCGGCGCGCGCCGGCCGAAGAACGCCAAGAGCGCTGCGGCGACCGCGACCACGACGACGATGACGAGGGAGCGGCGAGGCATGATTCGAGGAACGGCGGACGTCTAGCACGCCGCCGACGCGAGCGACAATCCGGGTGCAGCGCGGCGCCGGGAATCTCTAGCCGAGGAAGAACCGCACCGAGCGCTCGGCGAGCGCCATGACGGGCGCCCAGTAGAGCCCGAGCCCGATCGTCGGCACGGCGAGGAAGTAGAGCAAGAACGCGTTATGGGCGTCGAGCGCCACCACGCCTTCGTCGCCGCGCGGCCGGTCGAGGAACATCGTCCGCACGATGCGCAGATAGTAGTAGAGCGCTACCAGCGTGTTGGCGAAGCCGACCAGCGCCAGAACGTAGAAGCGCTGCTCGACGACGGCGGCGAAGAGGTAGAACTTGCCGACGAAGCCGGCGAGCGGCGGAATGCCGGCGAGCGAGAAGAGGAAGATCGCCATGGCCACCGCCGGCACCGCGCCGCCGCGCCAGGCGAGCCCGCGATAGCCGTCCATGTCCTCGCGTCCGGTGGCGTTGGCAACCACCATGACGACGGCGAAGGCGCCGAAGTTCATCAGGTAGTAGGTCACGACGTAGAAGAGCATGGCGCGCAGGCCGGCGTCGTCGAGGACGACGAAGCCCATCAGCAGGTAGCCGGCATGGGCGATGCTCGAGTAGGCGAGCAGCCGCTTCAGGTTCCGCTGCCCGAGCGCCCCGAGATTCCCGAGCGTCATCGTCGCCATGGAGACGACCAGCATGAGCGTCGGCCAGTCGAGGCCTGCGAGGGTCGTCCACGCGCCGCCTGCGCCCGGCTCCGACAGCCCCGGGTAGAAGAGCCGGATCAGGATCGCGAAGCCCGCGGCCTTCGAGCCGACCGAGAGGAACGCGGTCACCGGGATCGGGGCGCCCTCGTAGACGTCCGGGGCCCACATGTGGAACGGCACCGCCGCGATCTTGAATCCGAAGCCCGCGAGCACCAGCACGACGGCGACGAAGACCGTGAGCGGCGCGGCGGCGCCGTGAGCAAGGGCGTCATGGATGGCGCGATACTGGAAGCTGCCGGCGAGCCCGTAGAGCCAGCTCATTCCGTAGACCATCACCGCCGACGCTACACCCCCGTAGATGAGGTACTTGAGCGCCGCCTCGCCGGCGCGGCGGTCGTGGCGGCGGTAGCCGGTGAGCACGTACGAAGTCAGGCTCACGAGCTCGAGCGCCAGGTAGGCCATGAGGAGGTTCGCCGCCGCCGCCATGTAGAAGAGGCCGACCGTCGCGGCGAGCACGAGCGCGTAGTACTCGCCCTCCTCGCCGCTGTCCTGCACCTCGGCCGAGCCGAGCGACATCCAGACGGTAGCGAAGGCAGCGAGCGCGAAGACGAGCTTGAAGAAGACGGCGAAGCCGTCGACGACGACCATCCGCGACCAGAGCCAACCCTCGCCGCCGCGCAGTAGGCCCTGCACCAGCCAGCGCTCGCTGAACGGCAGGCGGATGCCGATCGCCGCGATCAGCGCGGCGGCGCAGGCGAGCAGCGCTGCGGCCCCGAGCTGCTCCTTGGCGCGCACCACGGGGTCGGCGGCGACGATGCCGATCGCGGCGCCGATCAGGATCAGCTCCGGGGCGCTGTACGCGACGCTCGCGGCGTTGCCGAGATCCATCGTCAGCGCAGCGCCGGGCCGGCCGCGGCGCCGGCGCGGACGAGCTCGTTCAGGTGTCCGAGCGAGGCGCCGATGAGATCGAGGACGGCGTGCGGGTAGACGCCGAGCACGAGCACGATCGCGGCGAGCGGCAGCAGAGTCGCGAGCTCGCCCGCGCCGACGTCGGGAAGCCCCGCGTAGCGCTCGTCGAGCCGTCCGAGCCAGACGCGCTGCAGGGTCCAGAGGAGATACCCGGCGGTCAGTACGATGGCGCTGGCGGCGACGATCGTGAGCCGGGGATGGGCCCGCCAGGAGCCGAGCAGCACCAGCACCTCGGAGATGAACGCCGAGAGTCCGGGCAAGCCCATGGCCGCGAAGAACGCCAGTCCCGTGATTGCGGTGTACACCGGCATCGGCGCGGCGAGCCCGCCGAAGCCGGCGATGTCGCGGTGGTGTGCCCGGTCGTAGATCACCCCGACCAGGAGGAAGAGCATGGCCGTGATCGTGCCGTGGTTGAACATCTGCAGGACCGCGCCGTTCAAGCCCTGCGGCGTGAACGCCGCCATGCCGAGCATGACGTAGCCCATGTGGCTGATCGACGAGTAGGCGACGAGCCGCTTCAGGTCGCTCTGCGCGAGCGCGCAGAGCGCCCCGTAGACGATGTTGAACGTCCCGAGCGCGGCCAGAGCCCAGAACGCCAGGTCGAACGTCGCCGCCGGGAGGATGCCGTAGTTGATCCGCAGGATGCCGTAGGTACCCATCTTCAGGAGTACGCCGGCGAGGATCACCGAGATCGCCGTCGGCGCCTCGACGTGGGCATCGGGCAGCCAGGTATGGAACGGGAAGGCCGGAATCTTGATCGCGAAGGCGACGAAGAGCGCCAGCCAGAGGAGGTGCTGCGTGCGCGGATCGAAGGCGGCGCCCCCCGGCGCCAGCTCCGGGATCGCGAAGGTGTGCGGCGTCGCGCCGAAGTACAGCACCAGCATCGCGATCAGCATCAGCACGCTGCCCGCGAAGGTGTAGAGGAAGAACTTGATCGCCGCGTACTCGCGCCGCGGCCCGCCCCAGACGCCGATCAGGAAGTACATCGGCAGCAGCATGACCTCCCAGAAGACGTAGAAGAGGAAGAAGTCGAGGGCGACGAACACGCCGAGCATGCCGGTCTCGAGCATGAGGAAGAGCGCGAAGTAGCCCTTCACGCCCTTGTCGATGCCGAAGCTCGCGAGCACGCAGAGCGGACAGAGGAGCGCCGTCAACAGCACCATGGTGATCGAGATGCCGTCGACGCCGACGAAGTAGTCGATCGCGTAAGAGGCGATCCACGGCACCCGATCGACGTACTGGTACGCGGTCGTCGCCCGGTCGAAGGCCGCGAAGAGGCGGACTCCGAGCGCGAACGTCGGCAGTGTCGCCGCGAAGGCCACCCGCTTGATGAGCCGCGGACTTCGCGACGGCAGGCACAGCACCACCGCGGCGCCGAGGAGAGGGAGAAAGGTCATCCACGTGAGGACGTGATCCATGCCGCAAGGCTCCTAGAAGAGGCGCGCGATCAGCACCAGCGCCACCGCGCCGACGACGACATAGAGATAGGCGTTGATGTGGCCGGTCTGGAGGCGGCGGAGTCGACCGCCGAGGGCGTACGTCGCGGCGGCGAGTCCGTTGACGACGCCATCGACGACCCGCGCATCGAAGCCGCCCTCGAGCCGCGCGATCGCCCGCGTCACGGCGGCGCTGCCGTCGACGATGCCGTCGATGATGCGGGCGTCGAGCCACGCGCCCGCGCGCGCGAGCGCGAAGGTGCCGCGGCCGAAGATGGCCCAATAGATCTCGTCCACCCAGTACTTGTTGAGCAACAGCCGGTACGGCGCGCCGCCGGCTATCGCCGCCAACGCGTCCGCCGACCCCGCAGGGCGCCGGTAGATCAGGTAGGCGACGCCGGCGCCGGCCGCCGCCATGGCGACCGAGACGGCCATCAGCATCCATTCGAGGCGCGCGTCGTGGGCGGCCTCCGCCGCGTGTGCGGCGTCGACGTGCTCGCTCGCGAACACCGGCGACAGCCACGCGGCGAAGGGGTTGGCTCCGCCCAGGCTCTCGGGAACGCCGAGGAAGCCGATCAGCAGCGCCCCCGCCGCCAGGACCACGAGCGGCCCGGTCATCGCCGGCGGCGACTCGCGCACCTGCGCCGCGCGGCGCGCCTCGACCCGCGAGGCGCCGAAGAAGACCAGCAGCACCTGCCGGCCGACGTAGCCCGCCGTGAGCGCGGCGCCGACGACGCCGACCCCCCACAGGAGGGCGCTGCCGTACGGACTCGACCAGGCGTGCCAGAGGATCTCGTCCTTGGAGAAGAAGCCGGCCGTGAGCGGCATGCCGCCGAGCGCCAGCGCGGCGACGAGGAAGGTCGAGAACGTGACCGGGAGCGCGGTGCGGAGCCCGCCCATCTGCCGCATGTCCTGCTCGTGGTCGAGGGCGTGGATCACCGAGCCGGCGCCGAGGAAGAGGCAGGCCTTGAAGAACGCGTGGGTCACGAGATGGAAGACGCCGGCCGTCCAGGCGCCGACGCCGAGCGCCAGGAACATGTAGCCGAGCTGGCTCACCGTCGAGTACGCGAGCACGCGCTTGATGTCGTTCTGGACGAGGCCGATGGTCGCGGCGCCGAGCGCGGTGGCGGCGCCGACGCCGGCGATCACCGCGAGCGTCGCCGGCGCCAGGGCATAGAGAAAGTGCAGCCGCGCGATCATGTAGACGCCGGCGGTCACCATGGTCGCGGCGTGGATCAGGGCCGAGACCGGCGTCGGCCCCTGCATCGCGTCCGGCAGCCAGACGTGGAGCGGGATCTGCGCCGACTTGCCGGTGGCGCCGACGAAGAGCAGCAGCGTCACCAGCGTCGCCGCCGGGACGCCGAGCAGGACGCGCCCGTCGAGGCTCGCGGCGTGGCGCTGGAGGTCGCGGAAGACCAGGGTGCCGTGCCCGGCCGCGTCGAGCGCCCAGAAGAGCGCGAAGACCCCGAGCACGAAGCCGGTGTCGCCGATGCGGTTGACGATGAACGCCTTGTTGCCGGCGCCGGTGTTCACCGGCTCGCGCCACCAGAAGCCGATCAGCGCCCACGAGCAGAAGCCGACGCCCTCCCAGCCGACGAACATGAGCAACAGGTTGTCGGCGAGCACCAGCACGAGCATCGCGAAGGTGAAGAGGTTCAGGTAGGCGAAGTAGCGCCAGTAGGCGTCGTCGTCGCGCATGTAGGCGGTCGAGTACAGGTGGATGAGGCCGCCGATCCCGGTGACGACGAGCAGCAGAGTGGTCGCCAGCGGGTCGGCGAGGAAAGCGACGTCGACGCGCAGCGAGCCGACCGCGAGCCAGCGCCAGACGACATCGAGGAGCAGCCGCCGTTCGGGATCGAGCCCGAGCAGCCGCAGGAAGACGGCGACGGACACCGCGAAAGCCGCGACCACGGGCGCCACGGCGATCGCAGCGACGGCGCCCTTCCCCGCCCGGCGCTGGATCGCCTTGCCGAAGAGGCCGTTCACGACCGCTCCCGCGAGGGGCAGGAGCGGGATCCAGCGCAGCATGGTGACGGCGATCGGATCCATCGCGGCGCTCAGTGCCTCAACGAGTGCGTAGCGTCGACGTCGATGCTCTCGAAGTTGCGGTAGATGCCGAGCACGATCGCCAGGCCGACGGCCGCCTCGGCGGCCGCGAGCATGATCACGAAGATGGCGAAGATCTGTCCATCGGTCGGCGTTCCCGAGTAACGGGCGAAAGCGACGTAGTCGATGTTGGCGGCGTTCAACAAGAGCTCGATGCCCATCAGGATGCCGATCGCGTTCCGCCGCGTCAGCACCGTGTAGAGTCCGAGCGCGAAAAGGACGAGGCCGACGAAGAGGACGTGCTCCAGGGGAACGCCCGGCATCGCGCGCTCAGCCTCGCAGCTCTTTCCGCGACACGACGATGGCGCCGACCAGCACTGCCAAGAGCACGAAGGAGGCCAGCTCGAACGGCAGCACATAGGGTCCCAGGAAGCCGTCGCCGATGGCGTGGGTGGTGGGCGCATCGGAGAGCGCGGCGGCGACGGGCCAGCGCGTGGCGACTATCGCCCGGCCGAGGATCCAGGCCGCGGCGCCGACCACGGCCAGCGCCGCCGGCCGCCCGGCCGCCCGGTTCGACACCGCTACGTCGGCGATCCGGTGCGTCAGCATGACGGCGAAGAGGATGAGTACGAGGATGCCGCCTATATAAATGAGGAACTGCGCGCCGGCGACGAAATCCGCCGCCAGGAAGACGTAGATAGCAGCGACCCCGAAGAGCGCTCCCAGGAGCGCGAAGGCCGAATGGACGATGTTGCGAGAGAAGGCGACGCCCGCAGCGCAGACGATCGTGAAGGCAGCGAAGACGTAGAAGAGAGCCGCGGACGACGACAACGCGCTGGTTTCCCCCGGATGCGAGTGGCGAACCGTTTCGTCAGTGGCGACGCAGAGTTGCTGCGCTGCCGAGCGAAGGTCGGGAGGGAGTAACAAACTCGCCGCAGGCCCGCAAATGGCGCCGCGCCGGGGCTGCCGGCGGGCCAACGGCCCGGTCACCAGGCGTCGATGCAGGGGCGCTTCTTGTGCGCCCGCCGTTCCGGCGCCGGCGGTGCGGCGGCGAACGCGGCGGCGATCACGCGGCGGGTGTCGGCGGGGTCGACGACATCGTCGATCTCGAAGTGCGAGGCCGCGCTCACGCCCTTGCCGTGGCTGTACATGCGCTCGACCATCGCCTCGTAGAGCGCGCGGCGCTCGACGGGATCGGTGAGGGCCGCCAGCTCCTTGCGGAAGCCGAGCTTCACCGCGCCTTCGAGCCCCATGCCGCCGAGCTCGCCGCTCGGCCAGGCCATCGTGAGGAGCCCGGCCTTGAAGCTGCCGCCGGCCATCGCCATCGCGCCGAGCCCGTAGCCCTTGCGGAGCACGATGGTGCAGAACGGCGTCGTCAGGCTGGCCCCGGTCAGGAACAGCCGCGCCGCGTGCCGGACCAGCGCCCGGCGTTCGATCTCGGGGCCGACCATGATGCCGGGCGTGTCGCAGAGGAAGACGATCGGGAGATCGAAGGCGTCGCAGAGCTGGAGGAAGCGCGCCGCCTTGTCGGCGCCGTCGGCGTCGATCGCGCCCGCGAGGTGCATCGGGTCGTTGGCGACGATGCCGACGGGGCGGCCCTCGAGACGGGCGAGCGCCGTCACCATGCCGCGACCGAACGGGCGCCGGAGCTCGAGCACCGAATCCGTATCGGCGAGCGTCGCCACGATCTTCCGCACGTCGTAGACGCGCAGGCGATTCTCGGGGACGAGCGCGCGCAGCCGGCGCTGATCGGCGCACGACCATTCGGCGACCGGCCCCTGGAAGTAGCCGAGGTACCGTTTCGCCGCTGCGACCGCCTCGGCCTCGTCGGCGACCGCGACGTCGACGACGCCGTTCGGCGATTGCACGCTCATCGGTCCGATCTCCTCCGGGCGGAAGACGCCGAGGCCGCCGCCCTCGACCATGGCCGGACCGCCCATGCCGATGTTCGAGTCGGCGGTGGCGATGACGACGTCGCAGCAGCCGAGAAGAGCAGCGTTGCCCGCGAAACAGAAGCCCGCGTTCACGCCGACGAGCGGCACCAGGCCCGAGAGGCGCGCGAACGCCTGGAAGGTCGGAACGTCGAGGCCGGCGATCCCAAGGGCGTCGGTATCCCCGGGGCGCCCGCCTCCGCCCTCGCTGAAGAGCACTACCGGCAGGCGCTCGCGCTCGGCGATCGCGAGCATGCGGTCCTTCTTGCGATGGTTCTGCGCGCCCTGAGTTCCGGCGAGCACCGTGTAGTCGTACGCGAGCACGACACATGCGGCCCGCGCCTTGGGGACGATGGCGCCGTTCACCGTTCCGATGCCGGCGACGAGCCCGTCGGCCGGCGTCTTGGCGATGAGGTCGGCGAGCGCCCGGCGCTGACGTTGCGCGGCGATCACGAGAGCGCCGTACTCGACGAAGCTCCCCGGATCGCAGAGATCGTCGACGTTCTCGCGCGCCGTGCGCCGGCCGGCGGCGCGGCGCCGGGCGACCGCCTCGGGACGCGCGGCGTCGAGGCCGACGGCGTGGCGCTCGATCGCCTCGGCGAGGTCCGGGCGCAGGTGTGCGAGGTCGACGTCCGGAGGCGCCACCGCGTCGGGCGCATCGCCGCCGGCCGGCGCCAGCAGCGCCAGGAGGTGGCCCGCGAAGACGGTATCGCCGGGCGCGACCGCGATGCGACGGACGACGCCGGCGCGCTCGGCGGCGACGACGTGCTCCATCTTCATGGCCTCCATCACGAGGAGCGTGCTCCCGACCGCGACCGCGGCGCCCTCGGCGACATCGACGCTCACGACCGTGCCCTGCATGTGGGCGCGCACCGCGAAGGCGTCGCCGTCGTCCGCCGCGGCTGCGGCAGTCTCCCGCGGCCTGCTCGGCGGTTCGCCGCTCTTGCCGTGCGCCAGCACCGCGAGCGGATCGCCGCGATCGACGCGCGCGCCCGCGAGCGGCGCGGCGCCGGGCTCGTGGAGCCGGTGCGCTGCGCGCTCGGCCGCAGCGGCGACGAGCGCCGCCGCGTGGCGCTCGACGAAGCCGGTGTCGATCCGGTCGGCCGCGACCTCCGGATGGCTCACCAGCGCGTACAGGAAGTCGAGGTTCGTCGGCACGCCCTCGATGCGGCATTCGGCGAGGGCGCGCGCCGAGCGGGCGAGCAGCGCCGGCAGACCGCCCGCCGGCGCGTGCACGACGAGCTTCGCGAGCAGCGAATCGAAGCGCGGATTGGTGGTGTAGCCGGCGTAACCGCAGCCGTCGACGCGCACCCCGGGTCCCGACGCCGGCTCGTAGGCGGTGAGCGTACCGCCGCCCGGCACCGCCTCGCCGTCGGCGCGCATCGTCTCCATGTTGATGCGGAGCTGGAGCGCGTACCCGCGCGCTGCCGGCTCCGCGCCCGCCGCGAGCCCGACGTCGGCCAGGGTGTCGCCGCCGGCTAGCCGCAGCTGGGCGGCAACGAGGTCGATGCCGGTCACGACCTCGGTCACCGTGTGCTCGACCTGGAGGCGCGGGTTGGCTTCGAGGAAGTAGAACGCGCCCGCGGCGTCGGCGTCGATCAGGAACTCGAAGGTACCGAGGCTCGCGTAGCGCACCGCCGCCGCCATGCGCAGCGCCGCAGCGGCGAGCCGCGCCCGCAGCGCCGGCACCAGACCCGGGCTCGGTGCGATCTCGACGAGCTTCTGGTGCCGGCGCTGCAGCGAGCATTCGCGCTCGCCGAGCACGGCTACGGCGCCGCTGCCGTCGCCGACCACCTGCACCTCGATGTGGCGGGCCCGCTCCAGCCAGCGCTCGGCGTAGAGGTCGCCGTTGCCGAACGCCGCCGCCGCCTCCGAGCGGCAGCGCTCCCACGCCTCGGCGAGCGTTGCGGCGGCGCGGACGACCCGCAGACCGCGGCCGCCGCCGCCCGCGACCGCCTTCAGGACGATCGGCGCGCCGCCGCCGGCAGCGAAGAGCTCGGCTGCGGCGGCGACCGACGTCGGCGCCCGCGTGCCCGCGAGGACCGGCACATCGTGGGCGGCGGCGAGCGCCCGCGCCTGCGCTTTGTCGCCGAGGATCGCCAGCGTCTCCGGCCGCGGCCCGACGAAGCCGAGCCCGGCGTCGGCGCAGCGAGCTGCGAAGTCGGCGCGCTCGGCGAGGAAGCCGTAGCCAGGGTGGATGGCGTCGCAGCCCGTCGCCCGCGCCGCGGCGACGATCGCCGCGGCGTCCAGGTAGGCCGCCGGCCCGACGCCGGGTAGCGGGCGCGCTTCGTCGGCCAGGCGCGCGTGCAGCGAGGCGGCGTCGTCGGCGCCGTGCACGGCGACCGTGCGCAGCCCGAGGTCGGCGGCGGCGCGCAGCACCCGGATCGCGACCTCACCCCGGTTGGCGACCAGCAGTGCGCGCAGAGCCATGGGTGCAGGCGGACCGGGCAGCGGCGCCGCGGCTACTCGTCGGCCGCTGCCGCTCCGGGCGCGGCCGCCGGCTTCGCGGCCGGCGCCGGCGTCGCCGTGGCGAGCGCGAAGTCCTCGGCGTACGTCAGACCGCGCTCGAGGACCGGGCCCAGAACGGGATCGGTCTCCGGACCCTTCTTCGGCTTGTACGCCGGCACCGGCGCGGTCACGAAGCGGAGCAGCATGCTGTTCAGGGTGTAGTCGGCGGCTTCGAACTCCGAGGTGTGGTGGATCGACCCCGTCGGGCAGGGCTCGGCGCAGAGCCCGCAGTACATGCACTTGGCGATGTCGATGTCGAAGCGCTTCAACATCATCTGCCGCGTCTCTTTGTCTTTCGGCGCCTCGATGACGATGCAGTCGATCGGACAGGCGCGCTCGCACGCCAGACAACCCGTGCAGATCTCGATGTCGACGGCGAGGATGCCGCGGTAGCGGAAAGGCAGCGTGTCCTGCACGCGGATCGGCACGCGGTCCGGATACTGCACCGTGTAGGGCCGGCGCACGAGGTGCGAGAACGTGACCGCCATGCCGTCGAAGATGCTGGTGACGGCCTCTTTGATGTTGGCGAAGTAGCCGGACACGAGAAGTCCCTAGGTAGCCCGAGCGCCGACCCCGGGCAACCGCGCCGCTCGCCGCCGCTCCCGCACCCGCCATGCAGGGGCTGGACGGAGGCCGGCGTTGCGCTACTGATGGAGATCATGCCTCGCGTCCATCGCCGCGGGCGCTCGCCGCACGGCCGGACCCGCCGCCGCAGTCGGACCGTCGCAGCCGTGTGCAGCGCCTTGCTCCTGCTCGCGACGCGACCGACGGCGGCGATCATGGTGTCGACGCCGCACGTCGACGTCGAGCTCGTCGCCGACGTCGCGGCGGCAGCGCCGGGAGACACCTTTCGGCTCGGCGTCCGCTTCGTACCCGAGAAGGGGTGGCACGTCTCCTCGCAGAACCCGGGTGACACCGGCGAGGCGCCGAGCATAGCTTGGACCCTGCCGCCGGGCCTCAGTGCCGGCACCCTGGAACGGCCGGCGCCGGAGCGCATCGCAGCCGACACGCAGGAGAGCTTCGGCTACCCCGGCGAGGTGCTGCTCGCGGCGCCGATCACGGTCGCACCCGACCTCGTCGCGGCGGCGCCGCTGCCTCTCCGCGCCCGGGCGCAGTGGCTCGTCTGCAACTCCGCCGGGTGTCTCCCCGGCGGCGCGACCCTGACGCTGAAGCTCGGCAGCGCCGTCGCCCGCCGCGATGACGCGTACGCCATCACCGCCGCCGTCCATTCGGCGGCGGCGCCGCTCGCCACCGCCCCGCTCGCACTCGCGCTCGCCTTCGCCGGCGGCGTCCTCCTGAATCTCATGCCCTGCGTCTTTCCGGTTCTGGCATTGAAAGCCCTGGGGCTCGTCGGGATCGGCGGCGAGGCGCGCCGGCGCGTCCGCCGGCACGGGCTCGCCTACCTGGCCGGCGTCGTCGTGTCGTTCTGGCTGCTCGCAGGCGCCCTCATCGCGGCGCGCGCCGGCGGCGCCGAGCTCGGCTGGGGCTTCCAGCTCCAGAGCCCGACCGTCGTCGCCGTCCTGGCGATCCTCTTCTTCTGGATGGCGCTCGTGCTGCTCGATGTCGCGACCATCGGCGGCGCGATCATGGGCGTCGGCCAGCATCTCACGACCGGCGACGGCGATCGCGCCGCCTTCTTCACCGGCGTCCTCGCAACCGTGGTCGCAACGCCGTGCACGGCGCCCTTCATGGGCACCGCGATCGGCTACGCCCTCGGCCAGCCCGCCGCGGCAGCGCTCGCCGTCTTCACCTGCCTGGGACTCGGGCTCGCGTTCCCGTACGTGCTCGTTACCTGGATCCCGGCGCTGGCGCGGCTCCTGCCGCGCCCCGGCGCGTGGATGCAGATGCTGAAACAGCTCCTCGCCTTCCCCCTGTTCGCGACCGTCGCCTGGCTGGTGTGGGTGGCGAGCTTCCAGGCCGGACCGCCGGCCGTCGGCGCCATCCTCCTGGCGCTCGTGCTGGTCGGCTTCGCGTCCTGGGTCGGGGCCCACTGGCCGGGCGCCGGAGGGCGCCTGATCGCGGGTGCGGCCGCCGCCGGAGCGCTCGCCCTCGCCCTCACCATCCCCGCGGTCGAGGCCCCGTCGGGAGCGGCTGGCGCTGCCGCCACGGCCGCCGCCGGCGATCTCGTCTGGGAGCCCTACTCGAGCTCCCGCGTCGCCGAGCTGCGGGCGCAAGGCCGCCCGGTCTTCGTCGACTTCACGGCCGCCTGGTGCGTCACCTGCCAGATGAACGAGAAGGTCGCCCTCGGGACCGCCGCGGTGATCGCCAAGATGAAGGAGCTCGGCGTGGTGGCGCTCCGCGCCGATTGGACGCGCCCCGACGCTACGATCTCCCGCGCGCTCCAGGAATTCGGCCGCGACGGCGTCCCGCTCTACGTCCTCTACAGCGGCCGCGCCGGCGATCCGCCGCGCATCCTGCCGCAGGTCCTGACGCCGGCGCTCGTCATCGCCGAGCTCGAGAAGCTGGCGCCCGCATGAGCGGGTGCCACCGCCTCTCCGCCGGCGGCGTGCCGACGAGCGACCGCAGACGCCGCGCGGCACTCAAATGAACGGGCTGTAGTAGTAGTCGGAGGGCTGCAGGCGCGCCCGCCGCAGGTGGAAGCGGACACGACGGAGGAAGACGAGCACGAGCACCGCGCCTCCGACCGTCATCGCCACGGCAACGACCCGATCCACGGCCGCCGGCACCACCACCATCCAGATCGCGGTGCCGACGACGTTCACGAGCGCGATCGGCACCATGTACTTCCAGCAGAGCGTCATCAGCTGATCGACGCGCACCCGCGGCAGCGTCGCCCGCACCCACATCGCGACCAGGACGAAGGAATACGCCTTGGCGAAGAAGGTGACGAGCTGCAGGACCGCGAGCGCAGCGGGGCGTGCGGTCAGCGGCGGCACCTGCCAGCCGCCGAGGAAGAGCGTCGTCACGATGGCGCCGATGACGTAGAGATTCCCCCACTCGGCGAGGAAGAAGAGCAGGTAGCGCATGCCGCTGTACTCGGTGCAGAAGCCGGCCACGAGCTCCGACTCCGCTTCCGGGAGATCGAAGGGCGTGCGGTTCCCCTCTGCCAGCGCCGCCACGAAGAACAGGAAGAAGGCTACGAAGGTGAAGGGGTTCGCGAACAGGAACCACTGCCATGGCGCCCAGCCCTGCGCCCGGATGATTCCCTGCATGCTGAGCGTTCCGGCGAGCAGCACGACCGGGAAGATCGAGAGCCCGGCCGGGATCTCGTAGCTCACGATCTGCGCCGCCGAGCGGATGCCGCCGAGGAGCGACCATTTGTTGTTCGAGGCCCAGCCCGCCATCAACACCCCGACCACGACGAGGCCGGTCACGGCGGTGATGTAGAGGATGCCGATGTCGAGATCGGCGATCACCAGCGCGCTGCCGAACGGCACGACCACGAACGTCGCCACGAAGCCGATCACGACGAGGTACGGCGCGATCGCGAAGAGACGCCGGTCGGCCGCGCTCGGGATGATGTCCTCCTTCATGAGGTTCTTCAGGCCGTCGGCCAGCCATTGGAGGAACCCCTGGGGTCCGACCCGGTTCGGGCCGACGCGCGACTGCATGCGCGCCCACACCCGGCGCTCGAGCCAGCTGGTGATGCCGGCTACCGGGAGCACGAACCCGAAGACGACCACGCTTCCGAAGAGCAGCATCGCCGCGACCGCCACCAGCTCGTAGGGCGCGAAGCGGAGCGGCCCGGCGACGTCGGTAAGGTGCAGGACCAGGTCTCGCATCGTGGAGGGATCGAGCTATAGCCGCGCGGCCACGGGCGTCAACCGCGCCGCCGCTCAGCGGTCCACTTCCGGCGCTACTACGTCGAGGCTCGCGATCACTGCCACCAGGTCGGCGATCATCAGCCCCCGGCTCACGTGGTCGATGATCGCCATCGCCGCGAACGAGCCGGTGCGGATCCGGACCCGGTGCGGGTACTCGCTGCCGTCGCTGACGCAGTACCAGCCCATGTCGCCGCGCGCGCTCTCGACCCGCACGTAAGCGTCCCCGGCCGGGGGCTTGAACTTGCGCGGCACCTTCCACATCACCGGGCCCGCGGGCAGGCGCTCCAGGCACTGGCGCAAGATGCGGCACGACTGCTGCATCTCGCGGATACGGACCATGTAGCGGTCGAAGCAGTCCCCGAGCGTGCCGCGCTCGCCGGTCCCGACCGGCACCTCGAAGTCGAGCTCGGGGTAGATCGAGTACGGCACGTCCTTGCGCACGTCGAACTTCACACCCGATCCGCGCAGGTTCGGCCCCACGAGGTTGTAGTCGATGGCGTCCGCGCGCGTGATCACGGCGACGTTCACCAGCCGCTCGACGTAGATCTTGTTGAACGAGATGAGGTCGTTGTACTCCTCGAGCAAGGGCTCGAAGCGATCGAGGAAGGCAACGAGCTTCGCCGCCCATCCCGGCGGCAGATCGTAGGCGACGCCGCCGATCCGCATGTAGTTGAAGGTGAGACGCGCGCCGCAGAGCTCTTCCATCAAATCGTTGATGCGCTCGCGCTCGCGCAGCGCGTGGGTGAACGGCGTGAAGGCGCCGATGTCCATGCCCATGGAGCCGACCGCGACCAGGTGGCTGGCGATGCGATTCAGCTCGACGGCGATCACCCGGCAGTATTCGCCGCGCTTCGGCACCTCGATGCCGGCTAGCTTCTCGCACACCATCGCCCAGCCCTGGTTGCAGGGCATCGCCGCTACGTAGTCGACGCGATCGGTGTACGGCATGAAGCCGTGGTAGCCGACCTTCTCCGCGATCTTCTCGATCGACCGGTGCAGGTAGCCGACGTCGGGGATCGCCTCGCGCATCACCTCGCCGTCGGCCTTCACCACGAAGCGCAGCACCCCGTGCGTGCTCGGATGCTGCGGACCCATGTTGAGCGTCATCTCTTCGGCGGCGACGCCGTCGCGCACGACGTCGACCTCGACCCCGCCGATGCCGGCGCTCACAGGAGGCTCTCCCGCTTGGTGCTGATACCGTGGTACTCGGTCGGCTCGACGTAGTCCTTGCGCAGCGGGTGACCGACCCAGTCTTCGGGGAGGAGGATGCGGCGGAGATCGGGGTGCCCGATGAAGTCGACGCCGAGAAGGTCGAAGATTTCCCGCTCCTGCCAGATCGCCGCCCGCCACACCGTCGCCACGGTCGCCAGCTGCGGCCGGTCGCGCATCACCCCGACCTTCAGCGTCAGCGCGTGACCGTGCGTATACGAGAAGAGATGGTAGACGATCTCGATCTCGTCGCGCTGCGGCTGGTCGACGCCGCTCTCGTTGGAGAGGCAGTCGAAGGCGAGCTCCGGATCGGCCTTGAGATGCGCGGCCACGACGTCGACGTCGCCGGCGCGGACGCGCACCGCCGGATCGCGGCCCGCCTCGAAGCCGAGGACGGCATGCGGGAAGCGCGCCGCGAGCGCGGCGTGGATGGCGGCGGCCTCCACCTAGTCGCGCTCAGGCACGGCGCGACGCCGATTCGGCGTCGCCGCGCACCAGCCATTTCTCGCCCATCATCTTCTTCTGCAGGAGGAGGATGCCCTGGGTGAGGGCCTCGGGGCGCGGCGGGCAGCCGGGCACGTAGACGTCGACCGGCAGGATCTTGTCGACGCCGTCGCAGACCGAGTACGCGAGCTGGAAGAGCCCGCCGCAGTTGGAGCAACTGCCCATCGAGATCACGTACTTCGGATCGGGCATCTGGTCGTAGAGCACCTTCGTGCGCAGCGCCATCTTCAAGGTGAGCGTGCCGGCGATGATCATCAGGTCGGACTGCCGCGGCGTCGCCCGCGGCACGGCGCCGAAGCGGTCGAGGTCGGCGCGCGGACCGCCGGTCTGCATCAGCTCGATGGCGCAGCAGGCGAGCCCGAAGAGCATGTACCAGAGCGACGATTTCCGGGTCCAGTTGAGCATGGCGTCGACCTGGGTCGTGACCATGAACTCGGGCATGGTGTTCATCAGCGACATCGCTCGCTCCTCGTCCGCTCAGGCGGCGCGCCGCCAATCCGCGCCCGTCGGCGACTCGGCGGGCGAGCCTTTCACCCACTCGAGATCACGCTTGGCCCAGACGTACACGAGGCCGACGGCGAGCACGCCAACGAAGAGCAGGATCTCCGCGAGCGCCGTCGGGCCGCGCCCCTCGGCCGTCCAGCGCTTGAAGACGGCCATGACCGGGTACATGAACGCCAGCTCGACGTCGAAGACCACGAACACCAGCGCCACCAGATAGAAGCGGATGTTGAAGTTGATCCAGGCGCTGCCGCTCGCGAGCTCGCCGCACTCGTAGCTCGCGAGCTTCGCCGGCTCGGGATTGCGCGGGCGCACCAGCCGGCCGAGCCCGAGCATCAGAGCGGAGAGAACGAACCCGAGGGCGAAGAAGACGAAGACGTTCGCAAAGTCGAAGTACACGACGACGCCGATCTAACAAGACATCCGACGGCGAGGCAAATCAGGGGTAGATCCAGCGCAGGCAATCGCTGCGCACCTTGGCGCCCGCTTCGGCCGACCTCCATTTCTCACGGTGGATCGTCCGGGCGAGCGGCGGGAAGCCTTTGCATACCTTCTCGTCAGCCGGGTGCTCGGCGCAGGCCTCGCGCAGCGCCTGCAGCGGCGAGTAGACCGAGAAGCCGGCCTCGCGGCCGCGGGCGATGCGTTCGGCCTGGATCGCATACTGGTCGCAGAGGGCCTGCTCGTCGCGGCTCAGCGATCCGTAGGGCCGCGGCTCGACAGCGGCCGAGCCGCCGGCGACGGCGACGATCGCGGCGGCGGCGAGCCCGACGAGGAGGCGTCTTGCGCGCCCTCGGGCCCCCGGCGTCCGCGGTCGGACCCGACCGCGGGCGGGGCTGCGCGCGCCGCGCCGGCGCTCATCCCCGCTCCCCGCTCCGACGCCTGCGGCCTCGGGTGCAGCGTCCGCAGCGCCCCGCGGAAGGCGCTCGGAGCTCATCCCCGCTTCTCGATCCGGCACACGATGCGGCAGTCCGAGACCTGCTCGCGCCGCTCAGCTGCCCGGCGCGGGCGCAACGTAGGCGAGGATCGCCGCGTAGTGCAGCGCGCTCCCGGCGACGACGCAGACGTGGAAGACCTCGTGGTAGGAGAACACCTGCGGCCAGAGGCGCGGCCGGCGGGTCACGAAGGCGACGGCGCCGACGGTGTACGAAAGCCCGCCCAGGACGACGAGCCAGAGCGCGCCCGGCGGCAGCGTCCGCGCCACTTCGCCGATGAACGGCAGCGCCAGCCAGCCCTGCACGATCTGGAGCGCGATCGATATGCCGTGCGGTAGGCGCGGCCAGAAGACTTTCTGCGCGACGCCGACCAGCGTGATGCCCCAGGTCGCCGCGAGCGCCGCCGCGAGCAGCCAGCCGCCGAGGATGACGAACACGATCGGCGTGTACGTGCCGGCCACGAGCACGTAGATCATCGAGTGATCGACCCGCTGCATGCGCTGCTTCCACTGCGTGCGCCACGGATAGGAATGATAGAGGCTGCTCACGGTGTAGAGCCCGACGAGGCTCGCCGCGAAGACCAGCAGCACGGCTCGCATGCCGAGGCCGGGTGCGGATGCGCCCCAGAGCACCGCGCCGCCGATCACCGAGAGCAGCGCCGCGGCGCCGTGCAGGAAGCCGCGAACGGGGTTCTGCATGCGTCCGAGGCAGAGGCGATCGGCGGCGTCCATGGTCCGCATGCCTATAGGACCGGCGCCGGGCCGTGAAGTCGAAATGCGCCGCGTCACGCGATTTTCCCTGCGGCGGCTGCCGGCGCGGCGGCGAACGATGCGCTCGGGGCCTCTTCCTCCCCGGCCCGCATCGCGGCATGGTCGGGCAGTGATGCGCTTCGACGCTGCGACCGCCGATTGCCGGGTCTGCACCTACAAGGAGGGCCTGCTCTCGGCGGTCGCCCACGACCTCGAGATCGCCGTCACGGCCTTCGCCATCGAAGTCGACGAGGACGCCTGGCGGGTCGAGGCGCGCTTCGATCCGACATCGCTCCGGGTCGTCGGCGCAGCGCGGAGCGGGGTCGTCGATCCCGCCGTGCTCTCCGAGAGCGACAAGCGCACCATCGAGGGCCACATCGCCGCCGACGTCCTCGACGCCGCCCGCTACCCGGAGATCCGCTTCGTCTCCCGGCAGGCGACCGCCCGCGGCGACGAGCTCGCGATCGCGGGCACGCTCACGCTCCACGGCCGCAGCCGCGACCTCGCCGTCACCGCCCGGCGCGATGCCGGCGGCTGGACCGCCGCAGCCCGACTCCACCAGCCGGACTTCGGCATCCGCCCCTACACCGCGATGCTGGGGACGCTGCGCGTGCGGGCGGACGTGGCGGTGCGCGTGACCATCCGGCAGTGACCGCGGCGGCGCCGCCGGAGTGCTGCCGCCGCCGGTGCGACCGCTCTATCGCCGCCGGCGCGGGCGGATCACCGGAACGCCCTCGACATCGACGTCCACACGCACCTCGGCATCGAAGACGCGCGCGATCGTCGCCTCGGTGATGACCGCCGCCGGCGGGCCGTCCGCCACCAGCATACCGTCGCGCAGGAAGGCGAGGCGTTCGAAATAGAGGGCCGCGCTCGTGAGGTCGTGGAGCACGGCGACCACCGTCACCCCGCGCCTCCGGTTCACGGTGGCGACCAGATCGAGGATGGCGATCGCGTGGCGCACGTCGAGGTGCGCCGTCGGCTCGTCGAGGAGCAGGATCTCCGGCTCCTGTGCGAGCGCCCGCGCCACCGCCACCCGCTGCCGCTCGCCGCCCGAGAGCTCGGTGATGCGGCGGCTCGCGAGGTGGCGGATGCCGGTCTCGGTCATGACGTCCTCCGCGATCGCCACGTCGCGTGCCCCCTCGAGGCCGAGCGGCGGGCGATGCGGCGCGCGGCCCATGAGCACGATCTCGGCGACGGTGTACGGAAACAGCACCCGCGTCTCCTGCGGCACGACCGCGATCGTGCGCGCGAGCGCCCGCCGCTCCCACGCGGCGATCGGGCGTCCGGCCACGCTCACCGTGCCGGCGGCGGCGGGCCGCGTCCCGGCGAGGAGGGCCAGGAGCGTCGATTTGCCGGAGCCGTTCGGCCCGGCGAGCGCCAGCATGGCGCCGCGGGCGACCGCCAGGTCGACGTCGCGCAGGACCGGGAGCGGACCGTAGGCGAAGGCGACGTGCGCGGCGGCGAGCGCCGGCGGCGCGGCCGCGGCGGCGGCGCCGGTGTCCGTCAGCGGCGGCGGTGCGTTCACGACCCCACCAGGGTGCGGTCACGGCGCAGCAGGTACGCGAACACCGGGGCGCCGCAGAGCGCGGTCACGACGCCGACCGGGATCTCGGTGACGCCGAGCACCGTGCGCGCCGCGGTGTCGGCCCACACCAGGAAGATCGCGCCCGCGAGATACGAGGCCGGCAGGAGCAGGCGATGGTCGGCGCCGAACACGAGACGCACGAGGTGCGGTACTACGAGGCCGACGAAACCGATGAGTCCGCTCACCGAGACGACCGCGCCGACCAGGAGCGCCGCGGCCACGAACACCATCCGCCGCGCCCGCTCGACCGCGACCCCGAGCTCGGCGGCGCGCTCGTCGCCGAGGCTCAAGCAGTCGAGGTCGCGGGCGTGGCGCAGCAGGAGGCCGAGGCCGACGAGGCTGTAGAGCGCCAGCGCCGCGAGCGTCGAATAGTCGCGCGTCCCGACGTGGCCCATGAGCCAGAAGAGCACGCCGTGCACCTGATGCAGATCGGCGATGCTGTTCAGGAACATGAGCAGGGCGCCGGTGAAGGCGTTGTAGATGACGCCGATCAGGAGGAGCGTCGTCGGCTCGACGCGCTCGCCGACCAGGGCGAGCCGGACGACGATCCAGATGCTCGCCAGCGCCCCCGCGAAGGCGGCGGCGGGCACGAGCACCGCGTGTCCGAGCACCACCGGCGCGGCGACGATCGTGAGCGCCGCTGCCAGCGCCGCCCCGCTCGAGATGCCGACGAGATGGGGCTCGGCGAGCGGGTTGCGGAGCAGCGCCTGCAACGCGGCGCCGGCGATCGCCAGCGCGCCGCCGACGATGCCCGCGAGGAGGACGCGCGGCAGCCGCGTACGCAAGAGGATCACCGCGTCGGGGCTGGAGCTGCCGCCGGCAGCGAAGATGCGCTCCCACGAGATGGCGACGGGGCCGATCGCCGCCGCCGTGATCACGCTGGCGACGAGCAGCGCCAGCAGGAGTCCGGTGACGCGCACGAGCCGCGCCCAGGTGAGATGGGGGACGGTCATCGTCAGAACCGATCCGGGTGCAGCAGGCGCGCCAGCTCCACGAACGCCAGCGCCAGCCGCGGACCCGGGCGCAGGACCTCGAAGAAGCGGCAGGGATGCACGCGGTCGCTGCGCACCGCAGCGAGCGACGGGAAGCGCGCCCAGAAGTCGAGCGTCGCGGTCCCGGCCTCGGTGCCGAGGCTGCAGTCGACGATCACCTCCGGATCGGCGGCGATCACGACTTCGAGGTTGAGGCGCGGCCACGGGCCGCGCGCCGGAGCGACGTTCGCCGCTCCCGCCGCAACCAGCAGGTCGCCGAGGAAGCTCTCCGGTCCGACCGCGACGAGCGGCTCCTGCCCGACCAGCATGAGCGTCCGCGGCGGCGGCGCGCCGGCGACCCGCCGCCGCACGGCGTCCATGTCGCGCTGCAAGGCGGCGACCAGCCGCTCGCCCGCCTCGGGCGCGCCGGCGACCTCGGCGATCCTCCGCGTCACCGCCGGCACGTCGGCGAGGCGCTGCGGGTCGACGATCTCGACGCGCACTCCGAGCCGCCGCATCGCCGCGACGTTCTCTCGGTTGCCGGGACTCGGCAGGCCGATCACCACGTCCGGATGCGCCGCGAGCACGGCCTCGACGCTCGGCGCGTTGAAGGTGCCGACGTGCGGCAGGGAGGCCGCCTGCGGCGGATAGTCGCAATGGTCGGAGACGGCGACGACGCGGTCGCCGACCCCGAGCGCGAAGAGCGTCTCGGTGACCGAAGGCGCGAGCGATACGAGGCGCTGCGGGGCGGCGGCGGGCGAGGCGCTCGGCGCCGGCGCTGCTGCGGCGGCGGGCGCCGCGAGCGCCGCGACGAGCGCGATCGCGGCGGCCGTGCGATGCCTGGCGCTGCTCATCCGGACGGCGTCCTAGCGCCAGGCCGCGGTCGCGTCGAGCACGAAGCGGTACCGGAGCTGTCCGCGGAAGTCGGCGCCGGCGGCCGGCGCGCGAAAGCGGCTGCGGCGCGCGGCGTCGAGCGCCACCTCGTCGAGCGCGGGATAGCCGGACGAGCGGGCGACGCGAGCCTCGGTGACGCTGCCGTCGCCGCCGACCGCGAGGGCGATGTCGACCGTCCCCTGCCAGCCCTGACGCCGCGCCCGCGGCGGATAGTCGGGCGCCGGACAGGCGGTGCAGAACGCCCGGAGCCCGTCGCCGCCGCCCGACCCGCCGCCGCTCCCGCCGCCTCCGGCTACCGCGCCTGCCCCGTCGCCGCCCGCCCCCGCCGCCCCGGCCGCCGCCGCGAGCGCGCTCGCAGCGCCTGCCACCGCGGACGCGGCGCGCGGCTCCGCCGCTGCTCCAGGGAGCGCCGTAGCGCCGTCAGGCCGTGCGGCCGCCGCGACCGCGGGTACCGCTGCGGCAGGCCGGAAAGGCGCCGCCGCGGCGCCGCGCGCCGGTGCCGGGCGCGGCGCCGGCGCCGGACGCGCGGGGTTCGCCGCCACCGCGGGCGCCTGGCCGACTACCGCCGGCGCCTGGGCGACCGCGGCCGGCGCCGCCCGTCTCCCGCTCGCCGCGTTGCCGGCGGCCGGCGCTCCCGGCCCCGCCGCCGCACCGCCGCTCGCCGCCAGCGTCACCACGAGGAGGCGTCCGGGCACGGGACCGGCGACGCGCCAGCCGCGCATGCCGGCGAGCACGAGCGCGTGACACGCGAGCGAGAACGCCGCGGCGGCGAGGAGCGTGCGCGTCCGTTCGCGGTCGTTGGCAGCGAGCGCGCTGCCGGCCGCGATCGCGCCCGGGCAGCGATCAGGCGCCGGAGCCGCCACCGCTCTCCGCTCTCACTCCGCCGCCACCGTCACCGCGCAGGTAGCGCCGGCGATCGCGGCGAGGCCGTCGGTCGCGCGCACGTCGGCGAGCGCGCAGGCGAAGGCAGCGACGTCCGGGGCCGGGCCCAGGCAATCGAAACGCAGGCGCAGGAGCGGCCCGGCGCCAAGACCGTCGAGGGCCACGAGCGTGAAGCGCACCCGATCGTCGTAGCCGTTCGGCGACCCATCCCCGAAGAGCTCCGTCGCCGTCGTGATCGTGACCCGCTCGGCCGCGGCCTCACCGCGCCCCGGCAGCGCGACGGCGCCCGCCGGATACGCGAGCTCGAGCGCGGCGGCCCCGATCGGCGTCGGCGTCGCCACCCGGACCTCGACGTCGGCGGTCGTACAGGTAGGCTTCGGCCCGGCGCCCGGGCACGCCAGCGTCACCGCCAGATCGGCGGCGGCGCGCAGCACGTTCACACCGTCGCTCACCGTGATCGTGCCGCTGCCGTCGAGATCGCAGCGGGCCGGCGTGCACGCGCTCGCCAGCCCCGCCGCCGCCCGCAGCGCCTGCACGCCGTCGCTCACCGTGATCGCGCCGCTGCCGTCGGCGTCGCCGCAGACGTCGGCGCCGCGCGCCGCCGCGGCTGCGAACAGGACCATCGCCACCATCGTCGCCAGCTTCACCGTGCGTAGCATCGTCATCGATCTCCTCGTGGATAGTCGTTCGCGGCGGTGCGGCATCTCTGCGTTCCGTTCATGGACCGGCCACGAACACGACATCGAAGGGCGCGAGCCCGGTGTCGATCGGCGACGGCGCCAGCTCGGCGTCGTCGGCGACGGCGAAGCGGCGGATGCCGGGCCGCTTCAACGTGCGGTCGGTGAGGTAGAGCGTGGCGCCGTCGGGTCCGAGCGCCACGTCGACCAGGAACTCGTCGCCCGCGGCGAGCGTCGCCGCCACTCGACGGGCGGTCGGATCGAAGCGCACGACCCGGCTCCGCGCCTCGACGTCGAGGAGGATGGCGTAGGCGTGATGGTCGTCGATGCGGACGACGTCGGTGACGTTGCCGCCGAGATCCTGCTCGGTCACGAAGAAGCCCTCGGCGCGCAGCGTCGCCGGATCCACCCATTCGATGCCGCCGTCGTCGAGCCGGCCGAGCTCGCCGACCTCGTTGACCAGGAGCTTGCCGGTCACCGGGTCGGGGGCGAGCCCGGCGGACTCGGTGAACGGGTTGGCGCCGGTGAGATCGATGGCGCCGACGAGCGTGTCGGTGGCGACGTCGATCACGGCGATGGCGCTGCGGCCGCTCGGCCGGAAGAAGTTGCGGCGGTCGAGCCGCTGCAGCGTCACGTACAGGCGGTCGCCGATCACCACCGCCTGATCCATCTCGGGGAGGCCGTCGGCGTCGGCGAGCGCCGCGAGGTCGATCGTGCCGCGCACGAAGCCGGTACAGTCGGAGTCGGTCGTGGGATCGACGATCAGGAGCGCCGCCCGCTCGTAGCGGGTCACGTAGGCCTTGTCCGGCGCCGCGAAAGCGATGTCGTGCGGGTTCGAGCCATTGTCGACCGAACACTGCCAGCGGGTCGCCCAGCCGGCGGCCGGGTCGATCGCCTGGATGTTGTCGCCGCCGAGGCGGTTCACGACGTAGACGATCCCGTCGTGCTCGCGTGCCACCGCATCCGAGTGGAGGCGCGCGACGTTCTTCGTGACCGCCTCGGGCTGCAGGACCGGGAAGACCGCGAACGATCCGGTCTGGAAGTCGCTGGTCACCACGAAGGCGCTCGTGCCGGCGAGCGGTGGCGGAGTGCCGCCCGGGGTCCGGTCCTCGACGCCTCCCGAGCTGCACGCCGCGAGCGCGCCCGCCAACGCGACCAGCCCCGCGCACCTGCGCCTACCCATGCGGTGCCGCCCTCCCTTCCCAGGCCCAGCGCGCGGTCGCGAAGAAGGCGCGCCCGGGGAGCGGATAGCCGGCGACGTCCTCGACCCGGTTGTCGGTGAAATTGCGCACCTCGAAGGTCGCGACGAACGGCACGCGCGCCAGCGCGCCGGCGCCGAGGGTGCGGCCGAGGGCGGCGACATCGACCTCGACTCCGAGCGTATGAATGGCGCGGGCCCTGACGAGCAGGAAGTTCGCCTGATCGAGGAAGTTGTCGGCGATGAAGCTGAGCTCGTAGAAGAGCCGGCCCTCGTCGCGGCGGTACTCGGAGCGGTGGAAGAGCTCGTGGCGCGGGCGTCCCGGCAACTGGTTGCCGTCACGAGCCGGGATGCCGCTCTCGTCGCGCGCGTCCTGGTAGGTGTAGTCGAGGCTCGTCCGCAGGTGCTCGAAGAGCTCGGCACCGGCGGTGATCTCGCAGCCGACGGTGCGAGCGCGGTCGACGTTGCGGAAGACCGAGGTCCGCTGCGAGTTCTGCACCAGCACGATCATGTCGTCGATGACGGCGACGAAGCCGGCGCCCTCGAGGCGCAGGCGGCGTGCCGGTCCGAGGCGGTCGCGGGCGAGCACGAAGCCGAGGTCGGCGTTCAGGCCGTGCTCGGGATCGAGGTTCGGGTTGCCGAGGATCGAGCCGCGGTTGCCGAAGAGCTCGGTGAAGTTCGGCGCCCGCGCGGCGCGGGCGACGTTCGCCTTGAGGGCGACGCCGGCGGCGGCGTCGAGGCGGAGACCGAGCCGCGGCGTCAGCAGGTCGCGGGTCCGGCCGCGCTGCGCCCGCGTGATCTGTCCGGCGGTCGTGCTCGTGCCGCTGAAGTCGTCGCGCAGATGCTCCCAGCGCAGGCTCGGCTGCACGAGCAGGCGATCACCGAAGTATCCCGCCGTGTCGCCGGCGGCGAGACCGAAGCGGATGCGGCGCTGATCGGGGCCGGCGGCGTCGTCGGCGAGCGTATCCTCGGGCGTGAAGACCTGGCCGCCGACGTCGACGCGCCCTTCGAGCGCGTGCCGGCCGATGCGGCTCGCGATCAGGTTGTCGAGCGCCCCGGTGTAGGTGCGATTGTCGGTGGCGACGTTGCCGAGGCCGATCTCACCCTTGCGGTCGCGAAAGCGCTCACGCTCGAAGACGAAGGAGCCGGTGCTGGCAAGGTCGAGCGGCAGGCCCGCGAAACCGGGACGTTCCCAGCGTATATAGTTGAGGCTTCGCAGATCGCGCAGCGAAGCGTCGTCGGCCTGGTAGGCGCCGATTCCGGAGACGCCCTGGCGGTTGGCGAAGAGCTCCGTCAGGCCCGTGACGGCGCCGCCGGACGCCAGCGCCCGGCGCACCTTGGCGAGCACCTCGACCGAGTCGAAGGCGTTGTTCCGCCGCTTCGTCTCGCGATCGTCGCTCGAGTTCTGGAGCGTGCCGTTGTCGTCCTCGAAGCTGAAGTCGCCGTCGCTGCCGAGGTAGGTGGCGGAGACGAAGCCCGACGTCGGGCCGCGCCCCGCCGAGCCGGCGACGCTCACCTTGCGGGTTCCGAACGAGCCGCCGCCGGCGAGAAGCGAGAAGCGCGGCACGCCGTCGGGCGCGCGCGAGACCAGGTTCACGGCCCCCGCCAGCGCCGACGCCGAGAGCGCGAGCGGCGACACGCCGCGATAGATCTCGACGGCGCCGAGCTGGTCGAGCGGCAGATCGGCGAGGTTCACGGTCTCGCTGCGCGCCCGCGTGAGGGCGACGCCGTCGAAGAAGACGCCCACCTGCCCCGGCGTGCTCCCCCGGATCGAGACGGTGGCGAAGTCGCCGAGCCCGCCGTAGCGGCGCACCGAAACGCCGCTCGCGCGGTCGAGGACGTCGCCGAGCGTCAGCAGCTCGCCCGGCTGCTCGGCGATCGGCACCACGGTAGCGAAGGCGCTCTCGTCCGCCACCGCCGGCGCACTCTCGGGCGCGCCCCGCACCTCGATGGTTCCGAGCAGCGGCTCGTCCGCGAACGCCGCCGGCGCCGCCATCGTCGAGAGCCAGAGCATCGCCGCGACCCGCGCCCGCGCCGCCCGCCTATTCGAAGTCGCAGTCACCGGTCGAGCAGAGCGCGAACGGCGTCGGCAGGCCGGAGGCGAGGCGCAGGCAGAGGAGCGCGTCGGCGGCGGTGAGCGCGCGATCGTCGTCGGCGTCGCCGCACGATCGTCCCTCGCACGGCGCCGCGCCGCAGAGCCCGATCCCGTTCGGTAGCGCCGACGCCGCCCGCAGGAGCAGCAGGACGTCGTTCGCCTTGACGCTGCCGTCGCCGTCGGCGTCGCAGCACGCCGCGCAGGTATCCTCAGAGTGGATGGCGACCACGGCGTCGAGGTCGAACCCGGACTTGCCGACGCCCGGGGTCGGAAAGTGGTTGCCGACGTCGTCGATCGCCGCGCCGGGATCGGTGATGCGCAGATACCGGGCGCTCGCGAGCCCGACCGTCGCCAGGTCGAACTGGTCGCCGCCCGAGACCGCCGGATCGCGGGGATCGATGGCATTGGTCTCGACGTTGGCGTAGACGGGCGTCCGCCCGGCGAGCCCGAAGAGGTCCTGGCCGCCGGCACCGTGCGGGAACTCGACGAAGTTGACGCCGTCCTCGCTGACGGCGACGACGCCGACCTCGGTGAAGATGCCGAGGCCCGGCGACTCGAAGGCGTTCTCGAAGATCGTGAAGTCGGGTCCGGGGCCGTCGATGATGCGGTTGTCGGTGAAGGCGACCGTGATGCTGCCGCCGTTGCCGAGCGAGACGACGTCGAGCGAGCCAGCGTTCAGGCCGAGCCCGCGCGGCGCCCCGAGGACGATGCCGGGCAGGAGATTCGGGGTCCCCCCGGCGCCGGCGTTATAGCCGCCGTTCTGGCCCATCGTGAACGAGACCACGTCGTCGAGGCACGGATCGGCGCCGACCGGCGCCGCCGCGAGGCTGAGCGCCAGCAGTACGGCGCCGGCCGCGCCGGCCCGCCGCCGGGTCCGAACAGGGTTGGATATCGCCATGGCTCCCATCCTCCGCTTCGCCCTATCCCGCCCGCGCCTACGGCCGGCAGCGGAGCGAGAGCACGTCCTTGTCGCGCCGCTTGCCCGCCCCGAACGCGTCGAAGCCGATCGTCCGCCCCTTGCCGTCGGCCGTGACCGGCACGACGGTCGTACCGCTGCACGCCGGTCCGGCGCTCGGGAGCACCGCCGCAGCGGCGGCCGCGATCGCGGCGGCAGCCGCCGGCAGGCGCTTGCTGCTGACGCTGACGGCATCGATGCCGACCGGCGTACAGCGCGGCGCCCGCGGATCGACGATCGAGAAGCAGGCGCCGACCCAGAAGACGCAGACGCCGTTGACGGCGCCGTCGCGGTCGCAGCTCGGATCACCGTCCCTGCACTCCCAGCGATTCTTCGGTTGCCCGGACGAAGAACGCGTCGGGGCCCCGCCGAAGATCTCGAGCTGGCATTCCTTGGCGCCGCGCCCTCCCGGCGTCAGCGCCTCGACCGGCGTCAGCGTGTCGATCCAGGTGGTCCCGAAATCGAGGACCATCACCTGCCGGCTCGGCCCGTCGATGGCGAGGCCGCTCGAGAAGCCGAAGCCCGAGGCGATCTCGTCCACCGTCCCGTCGGGCGCGATCGCGACCACGGTCGAGCTCGAGAAGTCGTCGGTGAACCCGCCCGTCAGGAGGACGTTGCCGAGCGCGTCGACCGCCTGGTCGTAGGAGCCGCTGAGCCCGACCGCGAGCGGTGCGATGGCGGCGCCGGCCAGCGAGTAGCGCCAGATGCTGCCGCTGAAGAAGGCGTCGACGTTGCCGATCAGGAGCTCGCCGCCGGCGAGGCTCAGCGAGACGCCGGAGGTGTAGTCGAGCCCGGTGACGAGGTCGCTCGCCACGCCGCCCGAGATCCGCACCACCCGCCCGCCGCCCGGTCCGGCGGCGTCGCCGACGAGCACGTCGCCGCCCGCGAGCGGCAGCACCGCCTGCGCCGCCGGAATGGCACCGTCCGGCAGCAGCTTGAGCGCCCCGGCGGCGATCGGCGCCATGACCGCGCGCGGGTTCGCCAGGGCGTAGACGGTGTCGCCGGTAGTGGCGCCCGGAAGCTCCCCGGCGTTGTCGGTGAAGAGCAGGCGGTCGCCGGCGGCGTCGTAGACGATGGTGCCGATCGAGTTCAGGTTGGAGACGATGGTGACCACACCGCCGTTCGGATCGACCCGGATGATCGATTGGCCGCCGGGGCCGTACGTCCCCTGGCCGACGACTATAGAGGCGCCGACGACGGCGACGTCGGCGGCGTTGACGACGGGGAGCGGTATGGACCCGGCGACGTAGCCGGGAGCGGCGGCGATCGCGGCCGCAGCGGCGCGGGCGCCGGTGGCGATCAGGAGCGCCGTCAGGACGGAGCCGACGAGACGTGAACGCATTGGGTCCTCCTCGACGCCGCTACCCGCGGCGTCGCCTCTGGCCCTCGCGATGGCGGCGCCGGCGGCACGACCGAGAACGGGCCGGGAGGCGGCCTGGGCACGACGAGCGGGCCCTGCGCCCGGTCGTCCGATGAGTGTGCGTTCGTTCTTCGATCATGGCTCCCGGCCCCGCTTTCCCGAGGGACGGTTGCGCGAAAAGCCGCGAGGACTAGGTCTCCTGGCTCGTCGGCTACCTACTTGCGCCGCCTTCCCACCCGCGGAGGGGCAGTGGCCTGCGTGCGCGTTCGCTCCGACTCACAGTGGCGGGAGCCGCGCCGGATTCTCACCGGCTTCCCTTGTCAGCCCTCTCGGCGACGGCGAGACCGATTAGCAGAGGCGCTCCGCCGGTGCAACTCGGCCCGGCGGCGGCGCGCTGCGCCGGCACCGCATCTTATTGATCCGAACATCCCGATATGCGAATCTGACCTTCCGGCATGAGCCTCGCGCGCTACGTCGATACATTCAGCCTGCTCGGCGACGAGAGCCGCCTGCGACTCTGCGCGCTGCTCCAGGGTCGCGAGCTCAGGGTCACGGATCTCGTGCGCGTGACCGGGATCTCGCAGCCGCGCGTCTCGACCCACCTCGGGCGCCTGCGCGAAGCGGGCGTCGTCCGCGACCGCCGCAAGGGCCCGCAGTCCTTCTACACGCTCGACGCCGCGCGCCTGCCGGCGGCAGCGCGCACGCTCCTCGCCGAAGCCGCCCGCTCCGACGATCCCACCCTCGACGGCGACCGTACCCGCCTCCAGGCGCTCGAGACCGAGCGCCGCAACGGCCTCGCCGAGTACGTGCCGGACGAGCTCGACCGCTTCTACTCGCCGGGGCGGAGCTGGCAATCGCTCGCGGCCGGAATCGCGGCCCTGCTGCGGCTCGGCGACGTGCTCGACGTCGGCTGCGGCGACGGCGCGGCCGCGAGCGCGATCGCCCCCTACTGCCGCTCGCTCGCCTGCATCGACGTCGATCCGCGCATGGTGGCGGAGACGCGCGAGCGGATCGCGAGCTTCCCGCAGGCGTCGGCGCGCGTCGCCGACGTCCACCTGCTGCCGTTCGCCGACGCCGCATTCGACGCCGTCCTCTTGTTCCACACGCTCACCTACGCGGCCCGGCCGGCGCGCGCCGTCGCCGAGTGCGCCCGCGTGCTCCGGCCGGGCGGACGGATCGTCGTCCTTTGCCTCGACCGCCACCGCCACCAGGAAGTGACCGGCCGCTACGGCGAGCGGCACCCGGGCTTCGCGCCGCGCGACGTGCGGCGGCGCCTCGCCGCCGCCGGCCTCCGGGTCGTGACCGCCGACGTCGCCTGTCGCGAGAGCAAGAAACCCCACCTGCAGGTCGTGCTGGCGATCGCCGAGAAGCCGGCCGCCGGCCGTCCCGCCACCAAAGCCACGAGGGCCTGACCGTGTCCGATCCCGCTATCCACCCGCTCGAAGAGCTGCTGCGCACGCGCATCGTCGTCATCGACGGCGCCATGGGCACCACCATCCGCACCTACGGCATGACCGAGGCCGACATCCGCGGCGACCGCTTCACGGCGGCGCCGAAGGATCTCCTCAACAACGGCGACCTGTTCTCGCTGACGCAGCCGCAAATGATCGGCGACATCCACCGCCGCTTCCTCGAAGCCGGTGCCGACATCATCGAGACCAACACCTTCGGGGCGACCACCATCGCCCAGAGCGAGTTCTTCGTCGCCGACCCGCGCGAGCGCGGCGGCCGCAAGGACCCGGAGTTCTACCAGCGGATCGTCGACGACGCCTTCCTCGGCGACCTCGCCCGGGAGATCAACGAGACCTCGGCGCGCCAGTGCCGCGAGTGGGCCGATCGCGCGGCGCAAGCGGACGGCCGACGCCGCTTCGTCGCCGGCGCCATCGGGCCGCTCACCGTCTCGCTCTCGTGCTCTCCCGACGCCGGCGATCCGGGCTTCCGCACCGTCACCTTCGACCAGGTGCGGACGGCGTACGCGCAGCAGGTGCGGGCGCTGATCGCCGGCGGCGTCGACACGCTCCTCGTCGAGACGATCTTCGACTCGCTGAACGCCAAGGCGGCGCTGATGGCGATCCACGACGTGTTCGCGCAAGACGGCGTCCGGCTGCCGATCATGATCTCGGCGGCGGTCGGACGCGGCGGCGAGACCATGATCTCGGCGCAGACGACCGAAGCCCTCTGGAACGCGGTCGCGCACGTGAAGCCGTTGTCGATCGGCCTCAACTGCTCGCTCGGGCCGGACCTCATGTACCCCTTCCTCGCCGAGCTCGCGGCCACGGCGTCGGCGGCCGTCTCGGCCTATCCGAACGCCGGCCTGCCGAATCCGCTCTCGCCGACCGGCTTCGACCTCGAGCCCGCCGACATGGGCCGCTTCCTCGGCGGCTTCGCCCGCGACGGCCTCATCAACATCGCCGGCGGGTGTTGCGGCAACACGCCCGAGCACATCGCCGCGATCGCGCGCGCCGTCGCCGGCGTGCCGCCGCGCCCGCTGCCGGCGCCGCCGGCGGGCGGGAGCGGCGCCGCCGAGCGGCCGCTCACTCGGGAAGACGAGCGGCCGCTGCGCCTCTCCGGCTCGCTGCCGTTCACACAGCAGCCCGGCGTCTACGCGGTGATCGGCGAGCGCACCAACGTCGCCGGCTCGCCGAAGTTCGCGCGGCTCATCAAGGACGGCAAGTTCGAAGAAGCCGTCGGCATTGCCCGCCAGCAGGTGGAAAACGGCGCCAACATCATCGACGTCTGCATGGACGAGGGCATGATCGACGGCGTCGCGGCGATGACCCGCTTCCTGCAGCTGCTCGCGAGCGAGCCCGAAGTCGCCCGGGTGCCGATCATGATCGACTCCTCCAAGTGGGAGGTGATCGAGGCCGGCCTCAAGTGCCTCCAGGGCAAGGGGATCGTCAACTCGATCTCGCTGAAGGAGGGCGAGGCGGCGTTCAAGGAGCAGGCCCGCACCGTGCTCGCCTACGGGGCCGCGGCGGTGGTGATGGCGTTCGACGAGCAGGGCCAGGCGGCGACCTACGAGGACAAGATCCGGATCTGCGAGCGCGCCTACCGCATCCTCGTCGACGAGGTCGGCATGGCGCCCGAGGACGTCGTCTTCGACCCCAACATCCTCACGGTCGCGACCGGCATGGCCGAGCACGACAACTACGCCGTCGACTTCATCGCCGCGACGCGCTGGATCAAGGCCAACCTGCCCCACGCCAAGGTGAGCGGCGGCGTCTCCAACGTCTCATTCAGCTTCCGCGGCAACAACCCGGTGCGCGAGGCGATGCACTCGGCGTTCCTCTACCACGCCATCACCGCCGGCATGGACATGGGCATAGTCAACGCCGGCATGCTCGAGGTCTACGAGGAGATCGAGCCGGAGCTCCGCGAGCTCGTGCTCGACGTGCTGCTGAACCGCCGCCCCGACGCCACCGAGCGCCTCGTCGACTACGGCGAGAAGCTCAAGGCCAAGGGCGGCGGCGCCGCCGCGGCGAACGCGAAGAAGGCGGAAGAGTGGCGGCAGGGGACGGTGGAAGAACGCCTGGCGCATGCGCTCGTCAAGGGCATCGACGCCTACATCGACGCCGATACCGAGGAGGCGCGCGCCAAGCTCGGCCGCCCGCTCGCGGTTATCGAGGGTCCGCTGATGGACGGCATGGGCATCGTCGGCGACCTGTTCGGCGCCGGCAAGATGTTCCTGCCGCAGGTGGTGAAGTCGGCGCGGGTGATGAAGAAGGCAGTCGCCTACCTCATGCCGTTCATGGAGGCGGAGAAGGCGGCGCGCGCCGCGGCCGGCGAGACCATCAAGACGCGGGGCAAGATCGTGCTCGCCACCGTCAAGGGCGACGTGCACGACATCGGCAAGAACATCGTCGGCGTCGTCCTCGCCTGCAACAACTACGAGGTCTGCGACCTCGGCTCCATGGTCCCGTGCGAGCGGATCCTCGAGCAGGCGCGGGCCGTGAACGCCGACATCGTCGGCCTCTCCGGCCTGATCACGCCCTCGCTCGACGAGATGGCCCACGTCGCCCGCGAGATGGAGCGCCAGGGGTTCACCATGCCGCTCCTGATCGGCGGCGCCACGACCAGCAAGGCGCACACCGCGGTCAAGATCGCGCCGCACTACAGCGCCCCGGTCGTCCACGTCGTCGATGCGAGCCGCGCCGTTCCGGTCACGACGAGCCTGCTCAGTACCGAGAACCGCGCCGCATTCGTGGCCGAGCACCGCGCCGAGTACGAGAAACTGCGCCGACTCCACGCGGCGCCGAACCGGACCCTGGTGCCGCTGGCGGAGGCGCGCGCCCGGCGCGTGCCGATCGACTGGGCGGCGGCGGACGTGCCGGCGCCGGCATTCACCGGCGTCCGCGTCCTCGACGATTTCCCGCTGGCGACGCTGCGCGAATTCATCGACTGGTCGCCGTTCTTCCGCACCTGGCAGCTGAAGGGCTCCTATCCGCGCATCCTCGACGACGCCACCTACGGCGAGGAGGCACGCAAGCTCCTCGCCGACGCCAACGCCCTCCTCGACCGCATCATCGCCGAGAAGCTCCTGACGGCGCGCGGCGTCTACGGCATCTTCCCCGCGTCCGCCGTCGGCGACGACGTCGAGCTCTATGCCGACGAGCGCCGCGGCGAGCGGTTCGCGCGCTTCCACTTCCTCCGCCAGCAGCGCCAGCGTCCCGAGGGCGAGCCGTACCGCTGCCTCGCCGACTACGTAGCGCCGCGCGAGTCCGGCCGCCCCGACCACCTCGGCGCCTTCGCGGTGACGAGCGGCATCGGGCTCGAGGAGCTCTGCGCGCGCTTCCGCGCCGAGCACGACGACTACGGCGCGATCCTGGCCGAGGCGGTCGCCGATCGGCTCGCCGAGGCCTTCGCCGAGTGCCTGCACAAGCGCGTCCGCGGCGAATGGGGCTTCGGCCGCGACGAGCACCTGAGCAACGACGACCTGATCGCGGAGAAGTACCGCGGCATCCGCCCGGCCGCCGGCTATCCCGCCTGCCCCGACCACACGGAGAAGGATCTGCTCTGGCGGCTCCTCGACGTCGAGCGCCGCACCGGCATGCGCATCACCGAGTCGTTCGCGATGTGGCCCGCCTCGAGCGTGAGCGGCCTCTACTTCGCGCACGCCGACGCCGCCTACTTCTCGCTCGGCAAGATCGATCGCGATCAGGTGGCTGACTATGCCGTCCGCAAGGGCATGAGCGTCGCCGAGGTGGAGCGCTGGCTCGGCTCGAACCTCAACTACGACCCGGCGGACACCGCGGCGGCGACGCCGGTCGCATAGAGTGCCGCCGCGTGTTACCAGGAACGTCGTCATGGCCGTCGATCGACCGACCTCGTTCTGGCTGCGATTGCTGAAACAGCGGCGCGAGCACATGTACGACGAAACCCTCGACCTCTCGACGCCGATCGACTGGGAGAGCGAGGAGGAGCGGCAGGCGGCGATCGCCTTCTTCAACGCCGCCTTTCGCGCCGAGGAGGCGGGCCTTCGTCAGGCGCACGAGATCGCCGCCGAGATCGCCGCCTGGGACCCCGTCCTCGCCGAGACCCTGCGCCTCTACGGCGACGAGGAGGGCTGGCACCGCGAGCTCCTGACGCAGTTCCTGGCCTGGATCGGCGGCGAGGTGCGGCCGATGGGCCGGGTCGTCCGCACGTTCTACGGCCTCTACGGCCGGGCGAAGCGCGCGGAAACGATCGTGCTCGTCAACCTGATGTTCGAGACCATCGGCGCCACCACCTACCGCCTGTCGCTGCGCACCGCCAAGCAGCACCCGGCGATCCGCCAGATGCTGACCATCCTCACCCGGGACGAGTCGTTCCACGTGCCGCTGAACGCGCACTTCCTGCGCCGGATCCTCGCGCACCGGCCGCCGTCGTGGCTGGAGCGACTGCGGCTGCAGGCGATCTACCACGGGCTCTCCTTCGCCATGATCGCCATCGCGGCCGCCAGCCGTGAAACCGCCGGACGCTTCGACCGCCTGTCGTTCCGAGCCTTGGCGCGCAGTTACACGGAACATCTCGGCCGCCTCTTCGTCAACGCCGGCCACCTCGGTTTCGAGCCGTCGCGGCTCTTGCTCTACCTCTTCGGACTCTCGCGAGCCGACCTCGAAGGCGGCGACGACGCGCTCAGCGCCGCCGCCGCCGAGCGCAACGCCGACCGCTCGCAGGTCGTCGTCGAAGCGCTCTGACGGACCCGGCCTCCGGGGCCGGGCGCGGCGGGAACCTCGCGCTGCGGCCGGAATCAGGCTATGGAGACAGGTTATGAAAACCGTCGCCAAGCCCGCCCGCCGCGCCCTCGCCGAGAGCGCCTCGAAACACCCCCTCGCCGGCACCACCATGAGCAACGCCGACATGATCGTGCAGGTCCTCGCCGACGAGGGCGTCGACACCGTCTTCGGCTACAGCGGCGGCGCCATCCTCCCGACCTACGATGCGGTCTTCCGCTACAGCGCCAACCACCCGCCGGAGCAGGAGATCCGCCTCATCGTCCCGGCGACCGAACAGGGCGCCGGCTTCATGGCAGCGGGCTACGCGCGCTCGACCGGCAAGGTCGGGGTGTGCATGGTGACCTCGGGTCCGGGCGCCACCAACACCGTGACCCCGATCCGCGACTGTCAGGCCGACTCGGTGCCGGTGATCCTCATCTGCGGCCAGGTGCCGCGGGCGGCGATCGGCACCGACGCGTTCCAGGAGGCGCCGGTCTTCAACATCATGGCGGCCTGCGCCAAGCACGTCTTCCTGGTCACCGACGAGACCAAGATGGAGGAGACGATGCGCCGCGCCTTCGACATCGCGCGCAGCGGCCGGCCCGGACCGGTGGTCATCGACGTCCCGAAGGATGTCCAGAACGCGACCGGAGTCTTCAAGGGCTCGGGCCTCCTGCCGGTGCGCGGCTACCAGGAGCGCATCGACGCCCTCGCCGAGGCGCAGATCGGACCCGCCGACGCCGAGGCGTTCTTCAAGCTGCTCGGCCAATCGCAGCGCCCCCTCCTCTACTGCGGCGGCGGCATCATCAACAGCGGGGCCGCCCCCGAGCTCCGCGCCTTCGCCGAGCGCTTCGGCATCCCGGTGGTGACGACGCTCACGGGCATCGGCGCCATCGACACGACGAGCGCGCTCTCCCTGCAGATGCTCGGCATGCACGGCATGGCCTACGCCAATTACGCGGTCGAGGACTGCGACCTCCTCCTGGCGGTCGGCGCCCGCTTCGACGATCGCGTCGCCGGCAAGGTGAAGGAGTTCGCACCGCACGCCAAGATCGCGCACGTCGACATCGACGCCTCGGAGATCGGCAAGGTCAAGAGCGTCGACTGGGCCGCCGTGATCGATGCCAAGCGCGGGCTGGCGCAGCTCCTCAAGGCCGGCGCCGGCTTCAAGAAGGACTTCCGCCGCTGGCGCGAGCACGTCGCCCGGCTCAAGAAGGAACATGCGCTCGCGTACGATACCGAGTCGCCGCAGATCCAATCCGAGTACGTGCTGCAGCAGCTGAACGAGATCACGAAGGGCGAAGCGATCGTCACCACCGGCGTCGGCCAGCACCAGATGTGGGCGGCGCAGTACATGGACTTCAAGCACCCGCGCACGTTCCTCACCTCGGGGAGCATGGGCACCATGGGCTTCGGCCTGCCGGCGGCGATCGGGGCGCAGCTCGCCAATCCCGGGAAGCTCGTCATCGACGTCGACGGCGACGGCTCGATCCGCATGAACCTCGGCGATCTCGAGACGCTCACCACCTACGGCATTCCCGTCAAGGTGCTGCTGCTCAACAATCGCGGCGACGGCATGGTCCGCCAGTGGCAGGACCTCTTCTACACCAACCGCTACGCGGGCTCCGACAAGAGCCTCCACACCAAGGACTTCGTCAAGGCCGCCGAAGCCGACGGCTTCCCCTTCGTCCGCCGGGTGACCGAGAAGAAGGACGTGCGGGCGGCGCTCGAGGCGTTCTGCAGCGCCGCGGGCCCGGCGTTCCTGGAGGTCATCACCGACATGCACGGGCACGTGTACCCGATGATCGGCCCGGGCATGAGCTACGGCGAGATGATCACCGGCAAGTGGATCCCGAGCCGGGTGCGCCCCACGGAGGAGCCCGAGGGCGAGGTGACGCAGACCGAGTACTTCTGACGAGCGGCTGCTACTCGAGCTCGAGGAGCAGGTTGTACTCGCGGCCGATGTCGAAGATGGTCGCCTTCTGCGGCTGCATCTTCGCCGCCAGCCGCTCGACCTCCGCCCGCGAATAGAAGCGGATGTAGCAGCGGAAGAAAGTGTAGCGGACGTAGCGCTGCGGCGTCAGCAAGTGCCAGCGCTTCGGCAGGCTCACGAACACGCGCCGGCGCGCCGCTCGGCAGAGCGCCCGCAGCGCCGCCTCGGGATCCTTCTGGTAGTCGAAGAAGCCGATGGCGATGGCGTAGTCGAAGCTCTTCTCGGGAACCGGATAGGTGAGGAGGTCGCCGAGCTCGAACCGGCAGATCTCGCCGACGCCCTCGGCCGCCGCCTTCTGGCGCGCCAGATCGAGCATGCTCGGGCTGAAGTCGATGCCGAGCACCTCCGACGCCCCGGCCTTGGCGGCCGGAATGGCATAGCGGCCGCCGCCGCAGCCGGCGTCGAAGAGCGAGCGCCCCTGCATGGGGGAGAGAGCCGCGAAGGTCTTCTCGAAGCGAATCCGCATCTCCTTGCGGAGACTGGTATCGACGTACCGGGAGAGCGCGCCCTTGCCGCCCTCGTCGTAGATGTGGTCGAAATCGCGCGCGTAGCCCTCGAAGAAGTCGCGGGCGCCGCCATCGGCTCCGGTCACGGAGCGGTCCACGGATGCCGTTGCCATGGGCCGTGTGTGTAGCGAAAAACTCCGGCCGTCGATAGCTCGCAAGTGCAGGCGGGCGGCGCCTGCGGCCACGCCCGTGGGTGACGGCCACAGCGGCGGGGAGGGAATCCGGCTCGCAAGTGCGGACCGGCGGCGGCGCCCGCGGTCACGGCCGCCGACCGCAGCGCGCCCGGACGCCGACGATCAGGATCAGGAGCCAGGCGGCCGGCACGATCCACTCCCCGCAGCGTACCACGAGCGTCGCCGGCAGACGCTCGGGATGGACGCGGTCGGCGAGGGTCGCGCGCTCGCCGACCGCGGTCCGAGCGACGATCCGCCCGGCCGCGTCGATCACCGCGGAGATGCCGGTGTTGGTCGCCCGCACCTGCGGGCGTCGGGTCTCGATGCTGCGGAAGGCGGCCGCCTGGAGGTGCAGCTCGGGGCCGGCTCCGAAGGCGAACCAGGAGTCGTTCGAGAGCGTGAGGATGACGTCCGCCGACGCAGCGGCGGCCCGCGCCAGCGCCGGAGCGAGGACGTCGTAGCAGATCAGGGGGGCGACCTGGAGCGGCGGCCGGCCGCGCACCGGAACGGACACGACCTGCGCCCCGGCTCCCGCCGACCACGTCCCGAGCCACGGCAGCCGCTCGCGGAGCCACGCCCGGTCGAGGAACGCGGGCACGTACTCGGTGAGCGGGAAGAGCGTCGCCTTGCGATAGACGCCGACGACGGCGGCGCCAGGCGGCTCCCCCGGCGCTGCCGCAGCGGGAGCGAGGAAGAAAGCGGCGTTGAACTCGGCGCCGCCGTCGCTGTCGTAGGCGCCGAAGACCAACGGCGTCCCGGTGCCGGCAGCGAAGTCGACGATCTCGCGATCGAACGCTGCCCCGGCCTCGCTCTTCGGCTTGCCGAAGGTGGTGGGATAGACGGTCTCCGGCCAGACCAGTACCGCCAGGTCGGGGCGCGCCGACAGCGGCGCCGAGAGCTCCGTGTAGGTGTCGAGGATGGTGCGTACGGTCTCGTAGCGGCCGATCTGCGCTGCCATCCGGTCGTAGTGGCCGAGATTCGCCTGCACGAGCCCGAAGACGACGCCCGCGTCGCGAGCCCGTCCGTCGAGCGTTCCGACGCGCCAAGCGCCGTATCCGGAGAGAGCCGTGACCACGCCGATGGCAGCGAGCATCGGCGCCGCAACGGCGCCGGACGCGGCGCCGGCTCCGGCCGCGCGCGCCCGGAGCGCCGCCCACACCAGCTCGTTCACCGCCACCATGACGAACGTGAGTCCGGGAACGCCGCTCAGGTCCGCGGCCTGCCGCCACCAGAGCGAGCCGTAGAGGGGATAGCCGAGGGTATCGGCGAAGAGCTTCGGCACCACCGCCTCGGTGGCGACGTACACGGCGGCGGAGAAGGCGGCGACGGCGGCGACCGACTGCGGCCGTCGACGGCGCAGCCAGGAGCGCGCGAACGCCAGGGCCACGAACTGGCCCTGGAGGAACGGCGCCGCCAGCGCCAGCACCAGGAGCGGCACGAGCGGCGTCGCCTCGGCGTAGTCGGCGATCGCCCAGGCGAACCAGCCGAAGACCGCGAGCTCGAATGCGACCGCCATGGCGACGCCGGCCGCCAGCGCCGCGCCGAACGACCGCGATCGCTCGAGTACGCGCAGGAAGGGCACGAGCCCGATCCAACCGAGCGCGACCCAGGGCCACGTACCCCGGGAGTAGAGCGCATAGAGCGCGGCCGATGCGACGACGCCGAGGCCGGCCGCGAGCGCGCGACCGCGAACGCCGGCCGACATCAGGCGGGCATCGGCGTCAATGGACGGGTTCGCCGACCCGGCGCTCGGGAGGATGGAGCACGCGGTCGGGATCGAGACCGGGGGGCGCCAGGGCGCGCGGCACGACGCGGTCGGCGGGTACCGCGATGACCCGGCCGCGGCCGTCGAGGAACTCGTAGTCGGGATGGAACATCAAGATCGCCGGCAGCGCCTCGCCGTCGTCGGTCGTCTGGTAGTGGCGTACGTAGCCCTCGGGCAGCGGAAAGTCGTCGGGTACGATGATGCCGGACTTCGGCGGATCGCTGCCGGGGAGTCCGAAAGCCGCGATGCCGGTGTGGATGCCTTCTTCGCGGAGCGCCCGGATGGCGTCGCCGGCGTCGACCTCGCGGGGCGAGGTCGCGGGCGCCGGCGACGCCGCAACGGCCGCCGCGGCGCGCGGCGCGACCGGCGCCGCGGCCATACGGCGCGGGACGACCGGCTCGTCGGGCGCTGCCGCTGCGATCGCCGGCGGCGGCAGCGCCGCCGGCGCCGACCGTGGCGCCGGTTCAGCGGCCTCCGGAGCAGTGGCCAGGCGCGGTGACGCCGGCGCCGAGGCGCGAATCAGCGCCACCGCAGCCAGCGTCGCCGCGATCGGTACGGCGACGGCGGCGGCGATCATCCACGGCAGCCGGCGCGCACCGGCGGTGCGCACGATGCGGACGCCGTCGTCGTTCGCATGCGGCGATCGACTTGGAGACGTCATGCGTGCTGTCAGGCTTATACGGGAGCCGCTCCGAAAGCGGCAAGTAGGGGCGGCGGCGGGGGTGACGAGCGACCCTGCCGCCGCACCGGACGGCGTGGCGGCAGGGTCGGGTCTACGGGGCGACGGCGGTGCTTACGGCGTCGCCGGATTGCCGACGCTGATCGCCCAGCCCATGCGGTCGTGGCCGTACTGGTTCCAGACCGGATTCTTGCCGCCGACGATCTGCGCATCCGTGAAGTAGGCGGCGCTGGTCCCGGAGCCGGTGCCGCCGAGGAGCCCGACGGAGACCGTCGCGCCGAGGTAGGTCCCGTGCGTATTGTCCGACTGGATGTAGTCGTAGCTCGTGCCGGCGTTCACGAAGTGGACGTTGGCGTCGCGGACGGTGGAGCGCAGCGTCGAGGTGATGCGGGTCACGTACGCCGCTTCCGACTCGCCCTGCACGTAGCGAAGCGCCTCGGAGTCGATCTGGCCGTCGCCGTTCGAGTCGTAGTCGGCGCCCATGTACTGCGCGAAGTCGTCGGCGCAGGCGAAGCCGTACTGGCTCGCGAAGTTGCACATGCGCCAGTTCATCTTCGCGATGTACGGCAGGAAGACGTTCTGCTTGTTCTGCTTGGCGCCGCCGATCGTGCAGCTACTGAGCGCGTTGTCGGCGTCGTAGCCCGGATAGTACAGATTGGCGACCACCTTGAGCTTGGTGCCGCCGTAGGCGTTGTTGTTGATGTAGCTCATCGCGTTCTGCACGTAGGTGGTGCAGTTGTTGAGCGCGGTGTCGAGCACGCCGAGGTTGCAGGTGCCGCTCTGGCCGGCGAAGTTGCTGCGCGCTTGCAGACCGTCGTTGCCGCACATCTCGAAGGTGACGACGCGCGTGTTGGCGGTCTGCATGTACGAGCGCTCGGCGACGATCTTGTTGTTGTAGATGTCGGAGGCGACGGCGCCCGACTTGGTCCGGCGGATCGTCTCGATGTCGGCGTTCCAGAGCTTCGAGAGGTACTCGCCGTCCACCGTCGGCGCCGAGCGCCGCGCCACGCTCGAGAGCGAGCCGCGGTAGCCGGCGTAGATAGAGTCGCCGTAGGCCGTGATGCGATACTTCGCGGTCGTGCCGGCGCGATCGATGGTCCACGACACGTTCTGCGTGATCGTCGACGCCGACGCCTCGGAGGTCACCACCACCGCTGCGCACAACCCGAGAAGAGGTACCAGATGCCGACTGACTCGCATGGACTGCCTCCTGTTGGTTGGGGAGCCGCTTCCTCGCGGCTCGGAAGTGACAGGCGCCCTAACACGACCGCCGCCCGGCTGGCCAGGAAAAAATGACGGGACGACGCGTCACGATTCGATCGTGACAAGCGACCGTCCGCTTGCTACCTGGAACCTCCGTGGCGCGTCCGCATCCCATCACTACGAAGCCCGGCCGCAAGTCCGGGGAGTACGTTGTCCACCTCCCGGCCGGCTGGGAGCTCAGGCTGCGGCGGGTGCTGCGCACCATGCTCGCCGACGTGCTTCCCGATCCGCGCGAGCCCGGCCTCGTGCCGGCGCAGCGCCAGGCCCGCGTCCGCCTCCGCCGCCGCCGCATCCAGACCGCCGTCTGCGGCTTCGTGAGCGACCTGGTCACGGCCGACATCGTCGGTAAGGAGATCGCCCTCGCCACGCGCAGCCGCGGCGGGTTCCGCAGCGGCTCGCTGCGCGAGCACGTGCAGAAGATCCTGCGCGAGGTCGGCCGTCACTGACGACGGCGCCCGGTCGCCCGGGGCCCGTCAGCGGCCGACGGCGACGAGCTCGCGGAGCAGCCGGTCGCCGGGAGCCGGACGCGATTTGCCGACGTAGCGCGCGATCACGGCGATGACCCGCCGCTGCGCGGTCGCGTAGCCCCAGAGCTCGGAGTTGGCGATCAGATAGTGCGTGTGCCGGTGTCGCCCGCTCCGGTTCACCAAGGAGCCGATCTCCTGGAGCACGGCGGCGGCGAGCTGCTCCCCGTACTCGGTCGGCAGATGGTGCGCCGTGCGGAGAGCGACGAACAAGTCGCCGGCGAGCGCCCGCACCCGATCGTCGAAAGCCCTGGCGTTGCGCGCTTCGCGCATGGCGCTCGTGGCGGCGACCCGCACCGCGGCGAACGTGGCCATGAGCGCTAGCCCCGCGTGCGGACGCCGCCGCGGGCCGCGCCGGGAGCAGCGGCCGGCGGTGCGGCCCGGCGCACCCTCTTGCGCGCCCCGACCGCCCCGGCCGCGGCGAGCCGGCGCCCGACCCGCGCCGTCACGGCGAGCGCCGCCGCCAGCGCCGAGTCGACGCGCGCCGCCAGCGCCGCCTGCAATGCCGCCCGCTCGCCGCCCGGCAGCGTCCGCGCCCGGACGGCGAGCGTCGCCCAGTCGTGCCAGGCGCCGATCGCGTCCTGGATGCGCTCCAGATCCGCGGCCATCGCCAGCGCGCGTCGATGCGGGGCGCAGCTCTCGGCCCGGTAGCGCAGTCGCTTCACGGCGATGCGGAAGGCGTGCAGGTTCGCCGCCGCGAGCGGCCGGGTACGCTCGCGGAGAGTCGTGAAGTCGGCGCCGATGCGCGCGAGCGCCTGGCCGGCCGCGCCCGCGCCGCCGGCGGGCGCTGCCGCGGCGACGGCCGCGGCCCGGCGCAGGCGGCGGACGAGACCGTGAGCTCGGGCTGCATCGACGGTGCGCAGCAGCCGTTCGAGCCGCTGCCGCCGCTCCTGTCGCAGCGCCGCCGCGAGAGCGTCGCGTCCGACGGCCGCGAGCGCCGGCGGCAGGCTGCGCACCGCCTTCAGGTGCACGTCGCTGTCCCGCACCTTGCCGGCCCGCTTGCGGATGCGGTCGAGCCGGTGCCGCACCTCGTCGCTGCCCGGCGGCGGCTCCGGCGCCGCCGCGAGCGCGGCTTCGAAGCGCCGGATGGTGGTGCGGAGCTCATGGATCGCACGCGGCCGGGCTGCGGCGTCGAGGTCCTCGACGATGGCGGCGAGCTCGCGCGAGCGGCGCGCGAGCGGCGGCGGCGAAGCGCCGCGCCGCGGGGGCCGGACGCCGCGCTTCTCGGCCCTGCTGCGGAGGTTCTGCGGACTGCGGTCGTCGCGCATCGAAGCGGCCTCGTGGAAGCAGCCCCGAGCGGTCGCAGCGGCGCCGGCCGCCGCCGCCGGGGCACGTACGGGAGGCGTCATGCCGGCGCGCGCGCTCGACCGCAACACCGTACGCGCAGCCGCCCTGCCGCCGCACCGGTCCGCGCCCGAAGCACGACGCCCCGCCCGGCCGTTGCGGCCGAGCGGGGCGTCGACGAGGCTTAAAGGCGGGAAGCGGGGCGGCCGCCGCTGCGACCGCCCCGCCCGCTTCGTGGAGGAGGTTAGTTGTCGATCGGACCGCTGTAGCTGCAGACACAGCTACCCGGCGATCCCGTGCAGGTGGTCACGCCGAGCGTCACCTTGCCCTGGCTCACGATGCGGGAGTCGTGGCTGATGCCGGTCCAGCCGGCATCGAGCGGACCACCCTTGGCGGTCGGCAGGAAGTAGGCCTCGGTCGGACAGGCCGCCTCCGTGCCGTTCTCGCCGCTGACGCCGTTCAGAGCGAGCCGCGCCGGCCCCGGGAGGCCGGACACGGTGTTGATCGCCGACGAGCCCGTCGGCGCCACGCAGAACACCCCCCCGAAAGTCGCCGTACCGGTGTGGTTGTGCGGGGCGCCGTGCGTGCCCGTCGCCTTGATGCTGTCGCCGAGGTTGCCATCGTAGCCAGGGAAGCACGGGCGCTGCTGCGTGACGCACAGATCGCCCGGGACCGGACACTCCGAGTCATTCGAGCAGCCGCGGAACATCTCGATCTTGCAGTGCTGATCAACCGGGGAGTCGGGGCATAGACCTTCGCCGCCCGCGGTGGCCAGGCACTTGCTCCCGTCCACCACTGTCGTCGTATCGTCGAGGCACGAGTTCGGTTTGCGGGGCTCTCCGGCACTGTTGGTGCAGGTGCCGGCGGAGACCGCCGCGCAGTCGGCGTCGGACATGCACGCCACGTTCTGGTTGAGCGAACAGGTCGCGCAGAGGCACTTGCTGCCCGGTTTCCCGTTGCAGTTCGGGCTCGCCGCGGTCAAGGTCTTCGTGATCGTGCCGTCGTTGGTGTTGGTGAGGTCGACCGACAAGGCAGCAATCTGGCCGCCCGGCAGCGGCGGGCAATCGAGACTGGTGAAGCCGTACGCCGGGACCGACGCCTCGCCGTTGGAGTCGCAAGCCTGGCCGTTGCGCGTGCCGCCATTGCAGATACCGCCCTTCACGCCGTCGTTCGGAATTTCAGCAGCGCCGACGCAAACCGGGCAGGGCTGCGGAAGCGTGATCCCGTTGTACACGCGGGCGAGGACCTTGGCCGTGCCGGCGCTGGCGCCGGTCGCCTGGTTGAAGGTACCCGTCAGGGGCCCGTCCCACTGGTTCACGAGACAGGTGGTGACGCCGCCCGCGGAAAGCGGCAGCGGCCCGCCGAAGAAGTACTGGCAGTCGCCGGGGCCGCCGCTGCAGTCGCCGTCACCGGTGCAGACGACCGAGGTGTCGCTCACGCAGCGCCGCGACTTGAACTTGTCGCCGCCGAGCCACGCGAAGAGGATGTCGTTCACGAAGGCGTCGTCCATGACCTTGAGATCGCCCTGATCCCCCGTGGTGAGGCAGTTGCCCTTGTCCTCGAGCTTCTGTACGCAGCTCGCTTTCGGGCTGTTCGTCAGGATGGCGTTGCACTTCGAGAGATCGCCGATAGTGCCGCCCGCCTGCAGCGCCTTGGCGACGATGCCGAGCACGCAGGCGTTGTACTTGGTGACGCACTTGTTCTTGCCCGCCAGGCACTTGTTGCCGGGGGCGGCGTTCGCCGGGTTCAACGTCGCCACCAGCTCCGCGACGTGGGCCTCGACCTTCGAGCGCACCATCGCGGCGTCGCCGAGCGTCCCGCCGCAATTCCCGCCCCCCTTGACGTCCTTGGCGTCGAGCTTCTCCATGCAGCCCTTGCCGTTCGCCGGGTCGGCGAGGAAGCCGGTGCGGCACTTGGTGAGGCACGCCTGGTCGCCGCCCTTGGCGTAGCAGCCGAGCATGCACGACTTGAGCTTGACGATGCACTTGGCCTTGCCCGCCAAACACTTGCTTCCTGATCCCACCGATCCGCCGTAGATCGCGTGGGCCGGGTTCGTGCCCACCAGGGCGAGCATCATTGCCGCCAGCAGGCCGGTTCTGAGAATCAACTTCATGGCGAATCCTCCTTTGGTTGTGGTGCTGCCTGGTTGTTCCCTGGGGTGAAGCGACGCCCGGTTACCACACAAAAAATTGATCCTTCCTTGCGGGGGAATCGGCACCGTCACGCGTTTGCAGGGAGCGTCGGTTTGCGGGGCGCAGATTGCGACAGATGCGGCGCCGGAGTCAATGAAAAACCGCATGACACACCGCTGCAAATCCGCCGCACCCGGCACGTCTGGCGTTCCTGCATGATGTCTGCTGCAGCGGATGCTGTGCGGCCCGACGTGCAGATTCGATCTGTCGCGCGCGCCGCCCGCGGTGATATGCGATTACCTGCGACACGCTTCCCGCCCGGTCGCACACCACCGCCAGGAGCCGGACCCACCCCATGCCAACCGCCCCCGTCTGCACCCCCCGCTTCCGACGCGCCGCCCTGATCGGCTTGGCGCTGCTCACCGCCGCACCCGCCGCCGCTGCCACCACCATCGTCATCCAGCCGTCGAATCAGGACGCCTTCATCCTCAAGAACTTCCCGAACCGAGTCACCGGCGCCACGAACACGCGGCTGCGGGTGGAGGCATCGCCGGCCAACAAGGCCAGGCGGGCGCTGGTACAGTTCCCGCTCGGCAGCATCCCGCCCGGCTCGACGGTGAGCTCGGCGGTGATCGAGCTCTACGCCGCCGTGAACGCGCAGAGCGCGACGCTGACCCACGCCCTGCACCGCGTCACCGGGCCCTGGCAGGAGAACACGGTCAAGTGGAACAACCAGCCCGGGTTCGCGGCGACGCCGTCGGCGACCGCGCTCGTCGGCCTGGGGCAGGGCTTCAAGAGCTTCGACGTCACCGCCGACGTCCAGGCGGCGTTGAACCTCTGCGCCGACGATCACGGCTGGCTCGTGAAGGACGCGGCCGAGACCGCGACCAACCTCCGCGTCGCCTACATCTCGCAGGAAGAGAAGCACCCTGCCGACCTCGCCCACCGCCCGCGCCTGACGGTCACCTTCACGCCCCCCGCCTGCGTCACCGACGCCGACTGCCGCGACACCAATCTCTGCACCACCAACGAGCGCTGCGTCGCCGGACTGTGCGCCGTCGATGCCGTCGTCTGCGACGACGGCGATCCCTGCACTGCCGACGTCTGCGACTGCGGCACGGGGTGCCGGCAGCAGCCGATCTGCGACGACGGCTTCGCGTGCACCACCGACACCTGCAACCCGCTCACCCTCGAGTGCAGCAACACGCCCGTCCACGGCGTCTGCGCCACCGATTGCGCCGACGGCACCTGCGTCGGCGATCCCGATCGCGACGATCTCGACCCGGGGAGCGGCTGCTTCGTCACCAGCGTCGCGCCCGCGGGCGCAGCGTGCAGCGACGGCGAGGCGTGTACGACGCCCGATCGGTGCGACGGCAGCGGCGCCTGCATATCGGGTCCGAAGGATTGCGGCATCCCCGGATGCGGCGGCAGCCCCGTCTGCGCCGAGGACTGCGACAACTGCATCGACGACGACGGCAACGGCCTCGTCGATCGCAACGATCCGCAGTGCGTGCCTGCCGTGGACGGCGGCGGCGCCGGCGCCGGCGACCCCAAGTTCCGCGGCAAACCCGTGCTGCGCTGCCAGAAGGCGATCCGCGCCGCCGGCTCGCGGTTCGCAACGCAACTCCGCGCCCGGCTCCAGAAGTGCACCGACGGCGTGTTCCTCTGTCTGCAACGGCAGCCCGGCGATCCCGCGTGTCTCGCCAAGGCGCGGGCGCGCTGTCGGAAGCAGACGGCGGCGCTGCAGGCGGGACCGACCGGCCTCGACCAACGCCTCGGCGCCAAGATCGCCAAGGCCTGCGGCCCGAAGAAGCCCGGGCTGCTGCCGGTCGTGGCCGGCGCCGACGTCTGCGGCGCCGCCGGTCTCGGATTTGCGAACGACGTCGCCGTCTGCGCGACGCCGCAGTCGGCGGGGCTGCTGGCCGCGGTGACGAGCGCGATCGCCGAGGCCCACCGCTGCCGCACCGTGCAGATCTTCACTACCGACGTGCCGCGCGCCGGCGAGCTCCTGAGCGCCGGCGGCGTCGACCCGAGCTCCCTTCCCTGCCTCGGCGCCGGCGCCCAGGGCGGCAACCTCGGCCTCGGCAAGTCGGCCGGGGTGCTGAAAGCGGTCGTCGGGTGCCAGCGCGGCATCGGCGCCGCCGGCGCCCGCTTCGTGAAGCAGGTGCTCGAAGCCGAGCAGCGCTGCAGCGAAGCCGTAGCCGCGTGCATCCAGACCAAGCCCGGCAGCGCCCCCTGCCTCGCCAAGGCCCGCAGCGTCTGCGGCAAGGTCACGAGCCGGCTCTACCGGGGGTCGCAGAGCCGGGAAGCGAAGCTGCGGACGGCGATCGCGCGCGCCTGCGGCACGGCTGCGGCCGGCAAGCCGCCGCGCGTTGCGCTCGACGATCTGCGAAGCGTCCTCGGCCTCGGCTACGAGACGCTGCAGCCCGCCTGCGCCGCGCTCGGCGTGTCCGGACTCGCGACCATCGACGACGTCAGCGAGTGCCTGGTCCGCAACCACGTCTGTCGCGCCGACCAGTTGCTGACGAGCCAGACGCCGCGCGCCCGCGAGCTCCTCGGAATCGGACAGGCGGTCGGCCGCTAGCTGGCTGCCGGGATCGTGGCGGCGGCAGCGGCGCCGACGCTGCCGATGATCCGCGAGGAGCGGCCCGCAGTCCGTAGCCTCGACGTCGAGCTAGGCCATGGTGGCGTCGGCGCTGCCGGTCATCCGCCGGGAGCAGCGGCGGCGCCGCTCTCGAACTCGGCGCGAACGCAGGTGCCGCCGCCGGGGCGCGCCTCGATACGGAAGCGTCCGCCGAGCAGCGTCGTCCGCTCGCGCATGCCCGAGAGGCCGCTCGTGCGCGCCGCGGCGAGCTCCGCGTCGGCGTCGAAGCCACGCCCCTGGTCGGCGACGACGACGCGCAGGCGGTCGTCGACCACGGTCACGCCGACGGCGACCGTTTGCACCTGCGCGTGCCGGGCAACGTTGGTGAGCGCCTCCTGCACGATCCGGTACACGGCGGTCTCGACGTCGGGAGAGAAGCGCCGCTCGAGCCCGACCTGAGCGATCTCCACCGCGATGCCGGTCTGCCGGGAGAAGCGGCGGAACAACGACCGCAGCGCCGGCAGGAGGCCGAGGTCGTCGAGCATCGCCGGCCGCAAATCGAGCGACAGCTCGCGCACCCGATCGATGAGGTCGGTGACCAGGCGGTCGAGCTCGTCGCGCGAGGTCCGGAAGTCCGCCGACGACCGGTGCTCGAGCTGGTTCAGCAACAGGCTGATGCCGGTCAGGTACTGGCCGATCTCGTCGTGCAGCTCGCGGGCGAGGTGCCGGCGCTCGGACTCCTGTACGGCCAGCAATCGGCGGGAGAGCGCCGCAAGCTCTTCGCGGCCGGCGCGGACCTGCTCGTAGAGGCGGCGGCGCTCGAGCGCGATCGCGAGCGCGCCGGTCACCTGCCGGAGTACCTGCGAGTCTACGGCCGCGGGGCCGTCGGCGACATCCCAGAGCAGGGTCAAGATGCCGATCACGTCCTCGCCGGTATACAGGGGGAGACTCAACGTCGACCGGAATCCGATCGCGCAGCTGAGGCGCACGAGCGGGAGATCGGCGAGCGCGGCCAGATCGCGCGCCTCGTGCGATCGCCCGGCCAGCAGCTCGGCGCTGCCCGGATATTCCGCCACGCGCAGATACACATCACCGCCGACACCGGCTGCCCACGGCGCATCCACCGCGATCAGCCGCATCCGCTCGCGATGCTCGTCGAACAGCGCCAGGCTCGCGCTCGTACACTGCGCGAGCGCGCGCAAGCCCGCACAGACCTTGGGGAACGCCGCCCTCACATCGACGTGGGTTTCGAGCGCGCGCAGGATCGAGTTGACGGCGATCATCTCGCGTTCGTGCCGGCGCCGCAGCCGTTCGGCACGGTGGCGCTCGGTCACGTCCTCGGAGATGCCGAGCACGTAGGCCGGATCGCCCTTCTCGTCGAGGATCGGGATCTTCTTGGTGCGGATGATGCGCACCCCCCTCCCGGCCGTGGCGATCGGCTCTTCCGGGATCTCCAACGGGCCGGCGCCGCGGAGCGTGGCGCGGTCGATCGCGGTGAAGAAATCCGCCTGCGGGCGCGGGAAGAAATCGTGGTCGCCCTTGCCGATCAGGTCGGCGCGCTCGCGGCCGACGAGCTCGGCGCCGGCGCGATTGAAGAGCACGAACTTGAGCTCCTTCGCGTCCTTGACGAACACCATGTCGGGAATGTTCTCGATTATCGAGTCCAGGAACGACTTCGTGTGCAGGAGCTCCTCTTCCAGGCGTTTGCGCTCGCTGACGTCGCGATGGATGGCGACCCAGACGGTGCCGAGCTCGGGATGGTCGAAGGCGGAGACGCTGGCGTGACACCAGAAATCGGTGCCGTTCTTGCGACGGTTGCGGAGCTCGCCCTCCCAGCGGCCATCGCCGCGCAGAGCGGCGGCGATGTCGTCGGCGACGCGCCGCGGGTCCGTCCCGTTCGCCGCATTGAGCAGGGCGACGGATCGGCCGACCAGCTCTTGCGGCTCGTAGCCGAACATCCGCTCGAAGTGCGGGTTGGCGAAGACGATCGCGCCGTCGCTGGCGCGCACGAGGATGATGCCCTCGCGCACGTGGCGGAGGAGCCGGGTATCGAAGGAACCCGCGTCCGCCGATGCCCCGGAAGACGGCGTAGGAGCCGATGCGTCCGCCATGCGTGCCTGCCGAGGTCGCCTAGCAGAGACGGCGCTCGCCACCAAATGGCGCGAGCCGCAGACCTCGCGATCCGGAGCACCGTCGGCGAGCGGCGCCGCCGCCGATGCTCGCCCCGGCGGCTCGCTCGTGCGGAAAGGAAATGGGCCGACGGAGGATCGAACTCCGAACCCGCTGATTAAGAGTCAGCTGCTCTACCAGTTGAGCTATCGGCCCGTGCTGCGGTCGGCGGGAGGCGGAATCTAAACGATTCGTCGGCCGCTGTCACGTCTGGCGCGCCTGCAGCCTCGCGCCGGCGAGGAGCGAAGAAGAAGGGTGACTGAAGGGCTTCGAACCCTCGACCCCCGGAGCCACAATCCGGTGCTCTACCAACTGAGCTACAGTCACCACACGTCGCTTGCTCGTCTTCGCCGCGTCACTGCGGAGCGCGCCAGAAGGGATTCGAACCCCTGACCTACGGCTTAGAAGGCCGTTGCTCTATCCAACTGAGCTACTGGCGCAAGCCGGGATCGGAAACGTGCCAGCCAATCGGGGCGAGAGGATTCGAACCTCCGACCCCCTGCGCCCAAGGCAGGTGCGCTACCAGGCTGCGCCACGCCCCGTCTAGAGCTCGCACTTCCCGCGCCGTCTCGCATCATCGTTCGGTCGTACAGGCGCGCCCTGCCCTGCTAGCGGAAGTACCATCGCGCACCCGAGCTTTCAAGCGTGCCGGGCGTGCCGCACCGCGCTCAGAGACCGCCGCGCCGCCGGCTCACGAGCGCCCGCCGCCGGCCGCATCCAGGGCACGGACGAGCGCGTCGAGAGCACGCCGCCGGTGGCTGAGCGCGTTCTTGGCTGCAGCGGGAAGCTCGGCGAAGGTGCGGCCGCTCGCTGGATCGACGAAGACCGGGTCGTAGCCGAAGCCGCCCTCGCCGCGCGGCGTCGTCGCGATGAAGCCGTCGCAGCGTCCTTCGGCCTCGACGCTCCTGCCGTCGGGCCAGGCGAGCACGAGAGCGCAGCGGAAAGCGGCGGCGCGCTCGGCGTCGGGCACGCCGGCGAGCTCGCGGAGCAGGCGCGCGGTATTCTCGGCGTCGGTCGCGTGCGCGCCGGCGTAGCGGGCCGAGCGCACGCCCGGCCGGCCGCCGAGCGCCGCGACCTCGAGTCCCGAGTCGTCGCCGAGCGCCGGCAGCCCGGTTAGCCGGGCCAGGCTCTCGGCCTTCCGGCGCGCATTCGCCGCCAGGGTCGCCCCGTCCTCGACGACGGACCATCCGGGAGCGACCGCGGCGCTGCCGACGACGGTCACGCCGGCGGCGCCGAGGATCGCGGCGACCTCCTGGAGTTTGCCGCGATTGTTGGTCGCGAGGACGAGCCGCGCCGGCCAGCCGGACGCGGTCCGCGCCTCCGGACCTGGGCGCGGCGCCTCAGCCATTCCCGGCCTCGGCGAGCACCCGCTTCTGCAACGCCACCAGCGTCGCGATGCCCTCGGTCGCGAGCGCCGTCATGGCCTCGAGCTGCGTCGCCGTGAACGGCTTCCCTTCCGCCGTGCCCTGCACCTCGACGAACTTGCCCTTGCCGGTCATGACGACGTTCATGTCCACCTCGGCCTGGCGGTCCTCCTCGTACGCGAGGTCGAGGCAGAGCCGCTTGTCGACGATCCCGACGCTCACCGCGGCGACGTGGTCGACCAGCGGCGAGGCTTCGAGCACCCCTGCCGTCTGCAGCTTCCGCACCGCGAGCGCCAGGGCGACGTAGGCGCCGGTGATCGCGGCGGTGCGGGTGCCGCCGTCGGCCTCGATCACGTCGCAGTCGATCCAGATCGTCCGTTCGCCGAGCAGGGTCGTGTCGGTGACGGCGCGCAGGCTGCGGCCGATGAGGCGCTGGATCTCCTGGGTGCGTCCGCCGACCTTGCCGCGCGCCGCTTCGCGGTCGGAGCGGGTATGCGTCGCCCGCGGCAGCATGCCGTACTCCGCCGTGACCCAGCCGCGTCCGCCGTTGCGCAGCCACTGCGGCACGCCCTCCTGCACCGAGGCGGCGCAGAGCACCCGCGTCGCCCCGCAGGCGATCAGGGCCGAGCCCTCGGCGTGGCGAAGGTAGTGCGGGGTGATCTCCACCGAGCGCAGCTCGCGCCCCCGTCGACCGTCGCAACGGAAGCCGCGCTTCTTCTGCTGCGCCTCTTGCGATTTCACCGTCATCGGATCTCCTCTCGTTCGCCGTGCGAGGCGCTGCGGAACACGCCGCTTCCGGCGCGGCGGGCCGATTCATCGCACTCGCGCACTGATGTCAACTTCCCGACACGACGCCAGGCGCGTGCGCCGCATCGCGCACGACGACTGCTGTGCGCGCCTGCAGCCGCGTCGCGGGCTTTGCCAGCGTCGGCGCTAAAGGTTTCGTCTTGTCCGCCCGAAACACCACTGTTACGTTTTTCACACCGCGACAAATTTTCAGAGCCATCGGAGAACGCGCGCGTATGGATCCCTTCCCCTTTCTCATCGGGCAGCACCCCACGGTGCAAAAGATCCACGCTCTCATCAAGAAAGTGACGACGACCGACGCGACGGTCCTGGTCATGGGCGAGAGCGGCACCGGCAAGGAGCTGGTGGCGCGGGCGACGCATCAGTTGTCGCCGCGCGCCGACCGCCCGTTCATTCCCGTGAACTGCGGAGCCATACCGGCGGAGCTGCTGGAGTCGGAGATCTTCGGCCACGAGCGCGGCGCGTTCACCGGCGCGATCGGGGCCCGCGCCGGCATGTTTCAGCTCGCGAACGGCGGCACCATCTTCCTCGACGAGGTCGGCGAGATGAGCCCGCGCCTGCAGGTGAAGCTGCTGCGCGTGCTCCAGGACCGCGAAGTGCGTCCGGTCGGCGCCGACCGGACGATGAAGGTCGACGTCCGCGTCCTCGCCGCCACCAACAAGGATCTGCAGCAGGAAGTCGACCGCGGCACCTTCCGCGAGGATCTCTTCTACCGGCTACAGGTGATTCCCATCGTGATGCCGCCCCTGCGCGAGCGGCGCTCGGACATTCCGCTCCTGACCGCGCACTTCCTGGAGAAGCACAACCGCAAGCGTCCGGACCATCCCGTGCAGATCACCGACGAGAGCATGGTGCAGCTCTGGGAGTACGACTGGCCGGGGAACGTGCGCGAGCTCGAGAACCTCGTCGAGCGCATGGTGATCCTGTCGGAGGACGGCTGGATCCGCGTCGAGAACCTGCCGAGCAACATCCGCTCTTTCATCTCGGAAAAGCGCATCCCGAAGCCGTCGCTCTCCGAGAACGGCCTCGATCTGAACAGCGCCGTCGAGGAGTTCGAGAACCGCCTCATCGAAGAGGCGCTGCGCCGCACCAAGGGCAACAAGCAGGCTGCGGCGCGGCTGCTCGGACTCAAGCGCACGACGCTCGTCGCCAAGCTCCGGCGCCGGAAGTCGGGCGCGCCGTACCAGGGCGCCCAGCAGAGCTATCTATTGTAGGGAGGAAGGGTCGCGATGGACGCGAAGCAAGAAGGTACCGTGCTGGTGGTGGACGACGACCGCAACGCCGTCGACATCCTGCAGCGCCTGCTGACGAAAGAAGGCTTCGTCGTGCACTGCGCCAACGGCGGCCGCGAGGCGCTGGCGGCGGTCAACGCGCATCCCATCGACGTCATCCTCCTCGACGTGATGATGCCCGACATCGACGGCTTTCAGGTGTGCGAGTCGCTGCGCAAGCGAGAAGGCACGCGCGAGATCCCGGTCATCCTGCTCACCGCCAAGGACGACATGGAGACGCGCGTGATCGGCATGCGCCTCGGGGTGAGCGAGTTCCTCACCAAGCCGATCAACAAGATCGAGCTCTTCCAGCGCCTGCGCGCGCAGCTGCATCAGCGCAGCATCGAGCACCGCATCACCGACATGTTGAGCTCCTGAAGCGCGGCCGCACCGAGGTCCGCGTCGCCGCCGCGCGCCGGGCGCGCGCGGCGATCGCCGCTACGCCGCCGACTCGTACGCGAGCGCACTAGACGCGGCCAGGAGCTCGCGCATGGCCGCAGTCGTCGGCGCCCGCGTCAACGCCGCGCGCAGCTCGGCGCCGCCGCGGAGGTGCTTCACCATCCGGCACGCGAGTCCGCGCGAGCGGCCGAGCGCGGCCTTCGGCGGCAGCTCTTCCTCGAGGCGCGCGATCAACGCCGCGACCGCCGCCAGGCGCTCCGCCGGCGTCGGCGGAGCCAGCGATAGCCCACGCTGCAGAGCCTCGACCTCGCGAAAGATCCATGGGTGCGCGAGCGCCGCGCGCCCGACCATGATGCCGTCGACGCCGGTCTCGGCGAGACGCGCGAGCGCGCCGGCGGCGGTGGTGACGTCGCCGCTCCCGATCACCGGCACGGCTACGGCTTGCTTCACTCGCGCCACTAGCTCCCAGTCGGCCGTGCCGCTGTAGAGCTGGGCCCGCGTCCGCCCGTGGACGGCGATCGCCTGCGCGCCCTCGCCTTCGGCCATGCGCGCCACCTCGACCGCATTCCGCGATCCCGCGTCCCATCCGGCGCGGAGCTTCACCGTGAAGGGGATCGTGAGCGTCCGGCGCAGCGCCTGCAGGATCTCCCGCAGCACGGCGGGCCGGCGCATGAGGTCGGCGCCGCCGCCCTTCCTGGTGACCTTGGGCGCCGGGCACCCGCAGTTGACGTCGACGACGTCGGCGCCGAGATCTTCGGCGAGGCGCGCCGACGCGGCCATGCGCTCCGGGTCGGCTCCGAAGAGCTGGATCGAGATCGGCCGCTCGAGCGGACGGAAACGCATCATGCCGCGGGTGCGGACGTTGCGGCGCGTCAGGGCTTCGACGCTGACGAGCTCGGTCACCACGAGCCCGACTGCGCCCGGGTTCAGCTCCTTCACCAGCGTGCGATAGGCGGAGTCGGTGATGCCGGACATGGGCGCCAGCACGAGGTTCGGCGCCACCGTGACGCCGCCGATCGCGAAGCGCCGCGGCGTCACGCCGCGAGCCTGGGCCGGCAGGTGTTCGTGCACGGCATCACGCTTCCCGCGAGCGCTTCCTCTCGACGCCAACCCGCACGGGCGTTTACAGCCGGATTCAGTGCATCGCTGCGTCCCTGGCGGCTCTGCACGAGCGGCGGCGGCGCGCCGCCGCCGCCCAACGCGACCGCCGATCGTGGAGCGGGGAGCCTCATGGTCGATTTTGCTTGCTCGACGGCACGACAGGTGTAGAACCGGGAGCCATGGACGGCCTGTTCGTCGCACTCGGCATCCTGGGCGGCGTCATGATCGTCGCCGTCGCGTACCTCATCGCCAAGTAGCCTGCGTCTACTCGGGCCGCTCGGAGACCGGCACGTAGTCGCGCTTCTCCGGTCCGAGATAGATCTGCCGCGGCCGCGCGATCTTCTGCTCCTCGTCCTGGAGCATCTCGATCCACTGCGCCAGCCATCCCGAGGTGCGCGGGATCGCGAACAGCACCGGGAACATGTCCATCGGGAATCCCATCGCCTGGTAGATGATGCCGGAATAGAAGTCGACGTTCGGGTAGAGCTTGTGGGTGATGAAGTAGTCGTCGGCGAGGGCGATGCGCTCGAGCTCGATGGCGATATCGAGGAGCGGGTTCGGTCCGGTGACCTCGAACACCTCGCCGGCGATCCGGCGGCAGATCTTCGCGCGCGGATCGTAGTTCTTGTAGATGCGGTGCCCGAAGCCCATGAGGCGGATCTCGCCCGCCTTCACGCGCTTGACGTACTCGGGCACTCTTTCCTTCGAGCCGATCTCCATGAGCATGCGGATGACGGCCTCGTTGGCGCCGCCGTGCAGCGGACCGTAGAGCGCCGCGGTCGCGGCCGCGATCGCCGAGTACGGGTCGACCTGCGAGCTGCCGACGCCGCGCATGGCGCTCGTCGAACAGTTCTGCTCGTGGTCGGCGTGGATGATGAAGAGCACGTCGATGGCGCGCTCGAGCGCCGGGTTCGGCCGGTACCTGAGCTCGGTCATCTTGAAGAGCATGTTCAGGAAATTGCCGGTGTAGCTGAGGTCGTTGTCCGGGTACGCGTACGGCATGCCGATCGAGTGGCGATACGCGAAAGCCGCGAGCGTCGGCATCTTCGCGATCAGGCGGTGGGTCTGGATGCGCCGCGACTCGGCATCGAAGATGCGCTTGGCGTCGGTGTAGAAGGTCGAGAGGGCGCCGACGGTGCCGACGAGGATGCCCATGGGGTGGGCATCGTAGTGGAAGCCGTCGATGAACTTCTTGATGTTTTCGTGGATGATCGTGTGCAGGCGGATGTTCTGATCGAACGCCTTGAGGTGCGACGGCTTCGGCAGCTCGCCCTTCACCAGGAGGTAGGCGGTCTCGAGATAGGTGCTCTGCTCGGCGAGCTGCTCGATCGGATAGCCGCGATAACGGAGGATGCCGCGGTCGCCGTCGATGTACGTGATCCGGCTCTTGCACGACGCCGTGTTCGTGTACGCCGGATCGTACGCCATGAGCCCGAAGTCCTCCGGATCGGTCTTGATCTGGCGGAGGTCGAACGCCCGGATCGTGTTGTGCTCGACCGGGATCTCGTAGGTCCTGCCCGTCCTATTGTCGGTGATCGTCAGCGAGTCGCGTGGCATGGCGTCCGTCCTTTCTCTTCTTTTCGCGGGCGGATTCTAGCTGACCGAGCGACCGCCGCAACGCGCGCGGCGAGCGTCGCCCACGACGCCGGCGCGCGACGTCGCCGCCGTCAGTCCCGCGCCGAGAGCTCGTGCACGGCGTCGATGAGGGCGCCGACGTGCGCGAGCGGCGTCTCGGGGAGGACGCCGTGCCCGAGATTGAACACGTGTCCCGGCCGCCCGCCGGCGCGCTCGAGGATGCGGCCGACCCGCCGGCGGATCTCCTCTACGGGTGCGAAGAGCGCGACGGGATCGAGATTGCCCTGCACCGCGACGTCGTAGCCGAGCCGGCGCCAGGCGTCGGCGAGATCGACGTGCCAATCGAGGCCGATGACGTCGCCGCCGGCCTCGCGCACGAGCTCGAGAAGCGCCGCCGTGCCGGTGCCGAAGTGGATCACGGGCACGCCGCTCGCGGCGAGCGCCGCGAAGGTGGCGCGCATGTGCGGCAGCACGTAGGCGCGGTAGTCGTCGGGCCCGAGGCAGCCGACCCAGCTGTCGAAGACCTGCAACGCCTGCGCGCCGGCTGCGACCTGGGCCTGCAGGTACTCGACGACGGTCTCCGACAAGCGCTCCATGAGGCCGTGCCACGCCGCCGGATCGGTGTACATGAGCGTCTTGGTGTGCCGGTACTGCCGCGAGCCGCCGCCCTCGATGACGTAGGACGCGAGGGTGAAGGGCGCGCCGGCGAAGCCGATCAACGGCACCCTGTCGGCGAGGCGCTCGCGCGCCAGGCGCACGGTCTCGAGGACGTAGCCGAGCCCCTCGGCCGCCGGCACCCGCGCCAGCGCATCGACGTCGGCCCGCGTCCGCACCGGGCGACGGATGATCGGCCCGTCTCCGGCAGCGAACTCGAGGCCGACGCCCATCGGCTCGAGCACGAGCAGGATGTCGGCGAAGAGGATTGCAGCGTCGACCGGGAAGCGCTCGATCGGCATGAGCGTCACCCGCGCCGCGAGCTCGGGGGTCTTGCAGAGCTCGAGGAATCCGTGCCGGGCGCGGAGCGTCCGATACTCCGGCAGGTAACGCCCGGCCTGGCGCATGATCCAGACCGGCGTGCGGTCGGTCGGCTGGCGCCGGCAGGCGCGGAGAAATCGCGTGGCGGCGGACACCGGCGCGGACAATGCCAGGCCCGGCGTGCGGCGTCGAGAGCAGCGGCACGCGCTCGCCGGCGAGTGCCGCGCCGCAACCGTCGGCGACGCCGCTAGCGGACTTCGAGGAGCTCGACCTCGAAGGTGAGGGTCGCGTTCGGCGGGATGACGCCGCCGGCGCCGCGGGCTCCGTAGGCGAGGTCCGGCGGGATGACGAGCTTGCGCACGCCGCCCACCTTCATCGTCGCGACCCCCTCGTCCCAGCCTTTGATGACCTGCCCGCGCCCGAGCGCGAAGCTGAACGGCTGGCCGCGGTCCTTGGAGCTATCGAACTTCTTGCCGTCGACGAGCCACCCCGTGTAGTGCACGACCGCCGTCTGTCCGGTCTGCGGCGACGCCCCGGTGCCGACCTTCAGATCCACGTATTGCAAGCCGCTCGGCGCCGTCTCCAGGTTCTCGGCCATCGTGTCCGTCTTTCCCGCGGGAGCGCCGGCAGCGCCGCCGACCTCCTGCGAACGTTCGCAGCCGATCGCGAGCGCGGCGATCAATGCGAGGGAGAATGCGATGCGCATCGTCATGGCGCGGCGCACGCTACCGGCGGCGCTGCGATCGGTCAACCGATCCGGGGCGGGCGCGGCGGGTCGGCGCCGGCGTCCGGCGCCGCAGCGAGCACGCGCAGGAGCTCGACGAGCGCCATGGTGTCGCGCGCGCAGTACGCGAGCAGCTGCGCCCGGACCTCCTCTCGCTGTGCGGCATCGAGCTCCGGGTCGACGAGGGCCGCGTGGGCGCGCGCCGCCGCCAGCCCGTCGCGAATCGCGAGGTCGTCGTAGCCGAGCCCGGGGACGAACGCCGGCAGCACGCGCTTGATCGAGAAGGAGCCGCGGAGATCGGGATGATAGCAGTGGTCGCGCACGAGCGGCAGCAGGTCGACGATGCGGTTGCAGCGCGCGAGCAGCGCGGCAGCGAGATCCGGCAGCGCCGCAGCGAGGGCGCGCAGGACCTCGCCCTCGAAGCCCGAGTAGACGACGATGGCCGCGGCGTCGGCGGTCGCCGCCAGCAGGCTCTCGGCGAACGCCCGACGCGGATCGCCGGCGGCGTCATGGAGGAAGGCGCGGTGCTCGAGCGCGCCGTCGGCGGCGAGCACATGATCCGACCACTGGAACGGCACCTGTTCGAAAGGTCGCGTGCCGGGATACACCGGCACGGCCGGCGCGATCGTCTCGAAGTCGATGCAGTGCGCGGGCCGCGGGATGGCCGCGAGCTGCGCCGCCAGCGCCGGTTCGCAGATGGCGCCGCCGCGCCGGGCGGCCCGCCGGGCGCGCTCCTGGAGCGGCGTCAGGCCGACGAGGTCGAGCGGCACGGCGCGGATGTCGTCGATGCCGCGGCGCCCGAGCTCGGCGAGCTGCGCGCCCGTGAGCCGCGGCAGGTCGGTCACCGGATACGGCGGACCGCCGGCGTGGCAATGGCCGAAGAAGGGACAGCGAGACGGAACCAGGCATTGCGCGCCGATCGTCACCGCCGGCGGCTCTGCGGCGGCGAGAACCGCCTGCATCTCGCCGAGGCGGGCCTGGACGCTCGCCAGGAGCGGCTCGACCTCGCCGGTCAGATCGACGTGGGTGAAGAGGCGTCCGAGATCGAGTGCGCCGCCGGCGTGCACGTAGTCGCCGTCGAGGAGGAGGAGGCCCGCTCTGGCCACCGGGAGCCCGGCAGCGCGCATGATGGCTACCTGATAGGCGAGGTCGGTCGCGTGCCGATCGCGGACGCGAAGCGCCGCCTTCACCTCCACGAGCGCCCACCCCGCGGCCGTCCGCACGAGGACATCGGCGCGCGTCCTGGCGCCGCCGTGCTCGAACGCGGCCTCGAACAACGCCTCCGTCGCGTCGTCCGCGAGTGCCGCCCGCGTAGCCGCGAGCGCCGCCTCCCACTCTTCGTTGGCGATCAGCCGGCCGCGGGGAAACCGCTCTCGCGCCAGTCGACCGACGGCGATTCCCGCCTCGCGAAGCGCGTCGCCTCCGGCCGGGTCGGGATCGCGAAGCTCGGGGGCGACGCTCTCGAGGCGAAGGCGCTTCGCGCACTGCAGACCGGCCAGGAAGAGTCGCTTCGACAGCGCCACGAGTGTCGCCGCATGGCGCGCGCGCGCGGCGGCGTCAAGCGCGCCGACAGCGCCGGCACGCGCACTCCTCCTGCCGCAATGCGGCATCAAATTGTCCGAGACATCTTCCCCGAGCTGTGCTATGCGCCAGCACCGTCGCACTTGGGTTTTTCGGCTGGTGTTGCTCGGGAAGTGCCGTGGAGGGGTGGCAGGATGGCAGAGGCGGCAAACAGCGGCGTCCGCAGGACGCGGACGACGACCCGAAACGACGTCGACCCTTTCGGCTTCGATCCGCTCACGCGCGAGCGTGCGAAGCCCTTCTTCCGATTCCTCTATAAATACTACTGGCGCGTCGAGGTCGAAGGTCTCGAGCACCTGCCCACCGAGGGGCCGGTGCTCCTGGCCGCAAACCACTCCGGCACCCTGCCGTTCGACGCCGCGATGATCTCGCTCGCGGTCGAAGACGAGCATCCCGCGCATCGCATCGTGCGCATGCTGTACGCCAAGTTCGTCACCGATCTACCCGTGATCGGCACCTTGTTCAGCCGCCTCGGCGGCGTCGAGGCTTCGACCGTGAACGGCGCCGCGCTCCTCAAGCGCGGTGAAGCGGTCGGCATCTTCCCCGAGGGTGAAGAGGCGCTCGGGAAGCCGTACCATCAGGCGTACTGCCTGCGCCCGTTCCGCACCGGCGTCGCCCATTTGAGCGCGCGCCACCAGGCGCCGGTCGTGCCCGTCGCCGTCATCGGCGCCGAGGAGACGACGCGCTCGCTCTTCCGCATCCCGCAACTACCGCGCATGTTTCGCGTGCCGTTCATTCCGGTCCCGAGCCTCCTCTACCTGCTCGGTCCGCTCGGGTACCTGCCGCTCCCCACGAAGTGGCGCATCCGCTTCGGACCGCCCCTGATGCCGATCCGTCCCTACCCTCGCACCCCGCGCGAGCAATTCTTCCACGAGCGCGCCGAGTACGTGCGGACGGAGGTCCAGCGCTTGCTCGACGCCGAGCGCCTGCGCCGCAGCACGGTCATCTTCGGCTGAGCGCGAAGAAGCGGCGCGGGCCTTCTCAACGGCGCGCCGCGAGGACGACGGCGAGGGCGAGAGCGAGCCGGTACCAACCGAATAGGCGCAGGTCGTGGTCGCGGACGTAGCGTAGCAACGCCGCGATCACCACCAGAGAGACGGCGAACGAGACGACCAGACCGACCACGAAGATCGGGACGTCGGCAACGGCCAGGGCGCGGCGCGATTCCCAGAGCGCGAACACCGACGCCGCGCCCAGGGTCGGGAGGGCGAGGAAGAACGAGAACTCGAGCGCGGTCGGGCGGGCGAGCCCGGCGAGCAGCGCGCCGATGATCGTGGCGCCGGAGCGCGACACCCCGGGCCAGAGCGACGCCGCCTGCGCGCACCCGACGCACAGCGCCTGCCCCCAGGTGACGTCGTCGAGGCTCCTCGTGCGCCCCGGCGGGCGCTGCGGCCCATCGACCGCGAGCAGCACCACGCCGCCGAGCGCGAGCCCGGCCGCGACCGGCAGCGGGCCGAAGAGCACCCGCACGATCCAGCGGTGGAACAGGAGCCCGATGACCGCCGCCGGAACGAACGCTACCAGGAGCTTGCCGACGAACGCCCGAGCGCTCGACTCCCGCCGGACGCCGCGCCCGATAGCACCGATGCGCTCGCGGTAGAACCAGGCGACGGCCAGCACCGCCCCGAGCTGGATGAAGATCTCGAAGGCGGCCGCTTTCTCCTCCGGGAAGGCCAGCCAGGTCCCGGCGAGGATCAGGTGTCCCGTCGACGAGACCGGTACGAACTCCGTCACTCCCTCGACGATTCCGAGCACCACCGCGATCCAGAAGAGCGTCTCCACGCTCACCCCCTTCCCCGCACCGGCCGTCGATAGCACACGGCGCGGGCGCCGTAGAGAGGCCGCCTCACTGCCTGTCGCCGCGCTGCCCGTTTTCCGATCATCGCCCGCCGATCGAGCATGAGATGCGCGATCCGAACGTCGCATCCCCCTATGTCGGCAGCCTTCCGCCTCCACCCTCGCGGCATCCGCTTTGCTGAACGGTCGTCGACCCGGGGGGAGCACGCATGATGACCAAGAGCAACTGGTTGTTGGCAGCGGCGTTCGTGGCCGGAACGACCGACATCGCCGGCGCCGTCCATGCACGGACAGAGAGCGGCTCCACCTTGGAAGAGCGACTCGAGCGCCGCGAACGCCAGGACGAGCCGCCGGCGGACTGTTGCGACCCGTGGCAGCTGCGGCGGCGCCTCGATCGGATCGAGGCCAGCACCGAGCACCTGCCGTTCGGCCTCGAGCTCGGCAGCGGCATCGCGACCTCGTACGAGTACGACCTCAACGACCCGGGCTCGAGACGGATCTCGCTCCGCTCCTTCGACCGCAACCACGACAGCTTCGTGCTCGACCTCTTCCAGCTGCGCATCTCCCGCGCCCCGGGCGTCGATGGTGTCGGCTTCGTGGCCAAGATCGACTTCGGCAAGCTCGCCGAGCGCCTCGGGACCGATTGGGACGGCGACGGCACCAGCGGCAACGTCGCCGCGGAGCGGGACCCGGTCGATCTCCAAGAGGCCTACGTCACCTACGACGTCCCGGGGCTCCCCGATCTCCGGCTGAGGGCCGGGAAGTTCGTGACCCCTCTGGGCGCCGAGGTGATCGAGCCGTGGAGCAACCCGAACATCAGCCGCTCGCTCGCATTCGCGTGGGCCGATCCATTCACGCACGTGGGCGCGACGGCGAGCTACGCCTTCGGCTCGCAGGCGAGCCTGATGCTCGGTATCGTCAACGGCTGGGACAACGTCGTCGACGCGAACGACGGCAAGACGCTCGTCGGCAGCCTCGGCCTCACGCCGGTCGAACGGCTCTCGTTCACGATCAACGGCATCTACGGTGCCGAGCAGCCCGATCGCGGCGACGCCAAGCGCGGCTCGATCGACCTCGTCTCGACCATCAAACCGGGCGCCGGCTTCGCGATCGTCCTGAACTACCTCTACGGCAACGAGACCGATCTCGGAGTCGGCGGCGATGCGGAGTGGAACGCGTTTTCGGGCATCCTGGCTTACGATCTCGCCGCCGCGCTGCCGCTACCGGTGGGCTTGGCGCTCCGCGGCGAATACTTCGACGACTCGGACGGAACGCGCCTCCCGACGCCCGACGGCAACGGCTTCGGCGCACACCAGAGCGCCTGGGAAGTCACGACCACGCTCCAGGTCGTCCTCGCCCCGGGCCTGATGCTCCGCACCGAGTACCGCTACGACAAGGGCCGGCACCGGCTCTACGAGAAGTCTCCGGTCGGCGCGGCCGCCGACTTTCGGAACGATCAGCACACGATCGCCGCCGAGATGTCCTATGTCTTCTGAAACCGCGTCGACCGCCGCGTCCGCCGGCGGCTCACGCGAAAACGGACCGGCGCTCCGAGAGCGCGGCGATCAGCATCCGCTGGATGCGCTCGCGGATCTCCTCCTTCAGCCGGTTCACCAGGAGCTCGTCGCGGTGCGCGTCGGCGCCGTGTTGCCCCGCGAGATCGATCGGCGGTCCGAATACGAGCCGCCACTTGGTAGGCAGGGGCACGAGTCCGAGCACTCCGAGCCAGGGAAACGTGGGGGTCACGGGAAAGTAGGGTAGATCGAGGCCGCGCGCCGCCCAGCCCCACCGCGCCAGCACCGGGTGGATCTCCTCCGCACCCACCACCGCGACCGGCACCAGCGGCGCACCGGTCTCGAGCGCCAGCGCCACGAATCCCCCGCGCCCGAAGCGCTGCAGCCGATAACGCTCGCGGTAGTACTTGCCGAGCCCCTTTGCGCCCTCGGGAAAGGCGATCACCGCCTGCTCTCGCGCCAGCAGACGGCGTGCATTCTGCGACGAGGCGCGTACGACCCCGAGGCGCGCCAGCAGCGGACCGAGGAACGGCATCCGGTAGATGAAATCCTCGACCAGCGGGCGTGCCTGCCGTCCGCCGCCGGGGCAGTGCGCACGGAGGGCCTCGGCGATCATCACCCCGTCGTAGGGGAACATCCCACCCGAGTGGTTGCCGACCAGGAGCAGGCGGCCGGAGAGCGGCACGTGCTCGAGGCCGATCGTCTCGACCCGCCACCAGCGTTCGTAGAGGACGCGGAGGAAGGGCTCGAGGCGGGCCCGGAATGCCGGGTCGTACCCGAAGTCCCCGACCCGATCGGCGGTCCCCACCATCCGCATTCTCACGAAAGCGGCGCCGAGCCCGCCTTCCATGAGGGCGCGACCAAGGTCGGCATAGAAGCCGAGCACCTCCTCGCCGACGCCCCGCAACCAGGCGCCGTAGTCCGGACCCTCCTCGATGCCGGCGAGCGCCTCTTCCAGCTCACGCTCGAGAGCGCGCAGCCGCTGTCCGAACGCCTGATGACCGGCTTCGCTCCGGCGCCGCCGCCGGCGCGACTGCGGCGGCCCGCTATCGTCGGGACGCAAGTCGACTACGCGCCGAGCCATGGCGGGACGCTACGGAAGGGTTTCCGCAATGTCAATTTGACCGCGCCCGGACGCGCGCGTAGTAAGTCGGTCCCGATGCTCGACGCCGCGCTCGAACGCCGCCTCGTCTTCATCACCGGCAAGGGCGGGGTCGGACGGACCGCGGTCGCGACCGCGCTCGCGCTCGCCGCCGCCCGCGCCGGCAAGCGCACGCTCGTCGTCGAGCTCAATCCGCTCGGCCGCCTCGGCGAGTATCTAGGCGATCTCTCGCTCGGTTCCGAGCCGACCGAGATCACTCCCGAGCTTGCCGCCGCCGCCATCGCCCCCGCGGTCATCATGGAAGATTTCTTGACGGGCATGCTGCGCATCCGCGCCCTCGCGCGCCGTCTCCTCGAGAGCCACACCTTCCGCGTCGTCACCGCTGCCGCTCCGGGCCTCGCGGACTTCCTCACTCTCGTCCGCATCGCCGAATGGGAGGGCGAGCGCACCGGGTTCAAGCGCAAGCGCCACCGCTTCGATCTCGTGATCGTCGACGCTCCGGCCACGGGACATTCGGTGCCGCTGCTCGCGACTCCGGGAACGCTCCTCAAGATGCTGCCCTTCGGTCCGCTCACCAACACGGCGCGCGATCTGGCGCTCCTCCTCGGCGACCCGAAACGGGCGGCGGTCGCCATCGTCACGCGCGCGGAGGAGATGGCGGTCAACGAAACCCTCGAGCTGGCGACGGCGCTCATGCGGATCGGCGTCGCCCTGCTGCCGGTGATCGTGAATGCGGTCGATCCGTTCCGCTTCACGCGGGTCGAGGCGCACCGCCTGCGCGTCGATCCGCCCGACGTGCCTCCGGCGTGGCAACCCTACCTCGGCGTCGCGCGCTTCGCCCTGGCGCGCCAGCGCACCGCCGAGCGCCAGATTCGCCGCCTGACGCAGGCGCTCCCCGAGCGCCCCGTGAGCCTGCCGCACGCGCCGGCCGGGCGCATCACGCTGGCGGCGCTCGAGCCGCTCGCCGACGCGATCGCGCGACCGCACGCCCGCGGCTCCCGGCGGGTCTCGTGACCGGCATCATCTCGAACGACTACGAACATCCGGCGGAGCGCGGGCGCGTCGACGCCGGCGGCCGTGCCGGTGACGCCGAACCCGGCGACCATCGGCCGCCGCCGGAGCGCGCGGACGCCGACGTCCTCGACGGCCTCTTGCGTCGGCAGCGGCTCCTCGTGTGCGTCGGCAGCGGCGGCGTCGGCAAGACCACCGCCGCAGCCGCACTCAGCGTCGCCGCCGCGGGCCACGGCCGGCGAACCGCCGTCCTCACGATCGACCCGGCGCGACGCCTGCGCGACGCGCTCGGCATCGCTAGTCTCGACGGCACGCCGCACCGCGTACCGCTCGGACGCCGGGCGCGGGGCGGCTCCCTCGACGCCATAGTGCTCGACACCAAGCGCACCTTCGACGAGCTGATCGAGCGCTACGCCCCGACGCGCGCCGCTGCGGAGCGCGTGCTCACGAATCGCATCTACGAGAGTCTCTCGACCGCCCTGGCCGGCTCGCAGGAGTACATGGCCATGGAGCGCCTGCACGCGCTCGCCGGCAGCGGCGACTACGACCTGCTCGTGGTCGACACGCCGCCGACGCAGCATGCCCTCGACTTCCTCGAAGCGCCGGAGCGCTTGACCGCGCTCCTCACGTCGCGCGCCGCCGCCATCCTGCAGAATCCGAGCTTGATCCTCGCGCGCGAAGGCTCGCGCATCGCGCAAGCCGTGCTCGGCGCGGTGCTGCGCGGACTCGAGCGTCTGACCGGCCTCGAGATGCTGCGCGACGTCGCCGAGTTCGTCGGCGGCCTCGAGGAATTCTCGGCCGGCTTCCAGGAACGCGCCGCCGAGGTCTCCAGGTTCCTGCGCGCCCCCGAGACCTCGTTCGTGCTGGTGACGACGCCGGAGAGCGCCCGCATCGCCGAGACGCTGGCCTTCCACCGCGAGCTCGTACGCGCCGGGCTGCCCTTCGCCGGATTCATCGTCAATCGGGTGCTGCCGCCGGGAGTGCTCGGCCATCCGCCTTTCCCCGACGTCGAGGGCGCAGCCGCGGCGGATCTCGCGTTCGGGCGCAAGCTCGCCGCGCTGCACCGGCGTTTCACGGCCCTGGTACGGGCCGAGCGCGCCGAGATCCGGCGCCTGACAGCGGCAGCGCCCGACGCGCTCGTCGTCGCGGTGCCGCTAGCAACCGAAGAGCCGAGCTCGCTCTCGCGCCTGGTCGGCTTGAGCGCTACCTTCCGACGCGCCGATTCGTGAGCGCCGGCCGAGCCGCGCACGGGTCTGGCGGCGGCAGGAGCGCGGCTCAGCTCGGCGAGGGCTCGGACTTGGCGGGCGGCCGGCGCCGCGGCTTCGGCCGCTCGCGCTCGGCGAGCAGGCGGTCGACCTTGATGTTGAGGTTCACCAGGCTGCCTTGCAGCGCCTCGATCTTCGACAGTAGCCGATTGTAGTCGGCCTTCGACGGCAGGTTCAGCAATCCGAGCACCATCTGCATGTTTCGATCGACCTGTCCCTTGGTTTTGACCGCGCGCTGCAATGCCGAGGAGAAGGCCTCCGCCATCTTGGGGTTGGCGAGCAATTCCTCGGCGAACTGCAACAATCTCGCCTCTCCCGTCTCGACGATCCAGGAAAGGAGCGTCACCTCACGTCGCGCCATCACTGCCCCTCCTGATTGTCAGCGGAAAGGCCGCCATCTATAGTGACGCGCTTTCGAGGGGTCAAGAAAGCGCGCCGCTCGTGATCGAATCTCTGCACACCGCGCTCGGCTGGCTCACCGGCCTTCGCCTATTCGTCTCGACTCCCCTCGATTGGCCGACGCTCCTCGGCACGGCATTCGTCGTCAACACGTGCGACGCCATCGTCTGCCGCATCGTCGCGCGCAACAACGGCTACCCGACGCGTCCCTGGCTCGGCCTCGGCTTCGTCTTCGGCGCATGGGCAGTCGCCGCAGTGCTGCTGGCGCCGAAGCGGCGCTGACGCGCGCGCGGCGCCGACTTTTCGCTTTTTTTCCGTGAGCGGTCGATGATACGGTCCCCGAATGCCAAAGCTGCGCGTAGGCGTCCTCTACGACGCGACGGACAGCGGGGCGGAGGAAGCGGCCGAGGTGAAGTCGTCACGCCGCAAGCGGCGTCGCCCCAAGCATGACCACGAAGAGATCTACGACGCGTTGAGGAAGCTCGGACACGATCCCTTCTATCACACGCTCGACGGCACCCCGGGCTCGCTGCACACGCTCGCCACCGAGCGCGCCGACCTCTACTTCAACCTCGCCGAGTCGTACGCCGGCGACGACACCAAAGAAATGCACGTCGCCGCCTATCTCGAGCTCCTCGGGCGGCGCTACACCGGCGCCGGACCCCAGGGACTCTTCCTCGCCCAGGACAAGGCGCTCGCCAAGAAGATCTTCGCGTTCCACGGGATCCGCACGCCCGCTTTCATGACCGGGCACCGGGGCCGCCTCGAGTGGGCGCACGACATCCACTTCCCGGTGATCGTGAAGCCCGGGCTCGAGGACGGCTCGATCGGCATCCGCTTCAGCGCCGTCGTTCACAGCCTGAAGGAGCTGATGGAGCGCATCGATCAGGTCCACGCCGACTTCGACGGCCCGGTGCTCATCGAAGAGTACATCGAAGGCCGCGAGATCTACGTTGCCGTGCTCGGCAACCAGAACCCCGAGGCGCTGCCGATCGTCGAGCTCGATCTGTCGCAGCTCCCGGCGGGCACGCCGCGGATCGCCGGCACCGAGGTGAAGTGGGAAGAAGGGACGGAGGTCTACCGGCGGACGCAGCCCTTCTTCCCCGACGACCTCGACGAGGAGCTCGAGGCCGAGCTCAAGCAGATGGCGATAGCCGCCTACCAGGCACTCCGCCTCCGCGACTACGGCCGCATCGACATCCGCCTCGACGGCGACGAGAAGGCGTACGTGATCGAGTGCAACCCGAACCCCTGGCTACTCTCCACCGCCGAGCTGGCCAAGGCGGCGAAGAAGTCGGGCCGCTCGCACTGCGATCTCATCGCCGAGATCACGCAGCTCGCGATCGGACGTTATGGCGCGTGAGGATTTCGGAGCCGTGAGCGCCGCGCCGGACGTCGCGCCGGTGCGGCCGGACGAGCAACTCGACGCCGCGGCCGTCGCCGCCTACCTGCGCGGCAAGCTCCCCGAAGCCGACCGGCCGCTCGAGATCCTCCAGTTTCCCGGCGGCCACGCCAACCTCACCTATCTGCTGCGCTACGGCGATCGCGAGTACGTGCTGCGTCGTCCGCCCCTCGGGCCCATCGCGCCGCGCGCGCACGACATGGTGCGCGAGTATCGAGCGTTGGCGGCGCTCGGGCCGTACTACGCACCCGCCCCGCGCGTGTACGTGCTGTGCGAGGATCCGGCGGTCATCGGCGCCCCCTTCTTCGTGATGGAGCGCCGCCATGGGATCGTCGTGCGCCGCACCATGCCGGACGAGATCCCCGACGATCCGACCATCCGCCGCCGCATCGGCGAGGCGGTCGTCGACGCACTCGCCGACCTGCATGCCGTTCCGGTCGCCGGAACGGCCGTTGCCGCGCTCGGCAAGCCCGAGGGCTTCGTCGCACGCCAGATCTCCGGGTGGGCCGAGCGCTGGCAGCGGGCGCAGACCGAGCCGCTCCCGGTGATGGAAGACCTGGCGGCGTGGCTCGCGGCGCGCATCCCGCCTGCGCTCGACGCCACCGTCGTCCACAACGACTTCAAGCTCGACAACGTGATGCTCGATCGCGACGATCCGGGCCGGGTCGTCGCAGTGCTCGATTGGGACATGACGACGCTCGGCGATCCGCGGATCGACGTCGGAACCCTGCTCGGCTACTGGCCCGAAGCGACCGATCCGCCGCAGCGGCTCGCGGTCGCCATGCAGCCGACCTATCTCGAGGGCTTCCCGACCCGGCGCGAGGTGGTGGCGCGCTATGCGACGCGCAGCGGCCGCGACCTCGGCGCGATCGCCTTCTTCGAAACCTTCGCGCTCTTCAAGCTCGCCGTCGTCCTCCAGCAGATCTATGTCCGCTTCGTCCGCGGGCAGACCAAGGACGAGCGCTTCGCGGCGATGGGCGAGGCTGTCCGTCATCTCGCCGACATCGCCAGCGCGACCCGCACGACCTGAAATGCCGGTGCGCGCCGGGGCGGCATGCGGCCTCGCACAGAGGCCGCCGCAGTCCGCGGTCGCAGAGGCGACCGGGCGGCAAATGCGAGCTAGCCCCCGGTGCGCCTGCTTGCTTAGCTCGGAGTCGATGGACCTCGACCCGACGATCGGCCGCCCCGGGACCTCCGGCCCGGCTCGCATCGGCACGGCGCTCGCGACCGACGCCCGCCGCGGCGTCACGCCGCCGGAGATCGAGCGCGAGGCCGTCGGCCGCACCACCGAGCACGCGCGCTACGGCTCTCCGGGCCTGCGCCCCGCGGGCGACGCCGGCCGCGACGTCGTCGTCCACCTCTCGCCGAAAGCACTGGCCCTAGCGAAGTCGGCGAGCAACGCCGCGCCGCGGGCGCGCAGCGTCGACGACGACGGCGAGGAGAGCGAGCCGCGAGAGGCACGCCGGAAGTCGGCTACCGGCGGCGAAGAAGCGCCGCGATCGCGCCGCCGCATCGACGCGCGCGCCTGAGCGCGCCGCGACGCGCCGAGCGGCACCGCGCCGGCACGGTCACGCCAGCCGCGCCGCCGTCACAGCGCCGCGATCTCGTCCCTCAATAGCGCCTGCAGCCGTACCGCTGCGCGCTCGTCTTCCACGAGATCGAGCATGTCGTCCTCGGAGAGCGTCAGGAAGCGGCGGCTCGTGCCGCGCGTCAGCGAGATGCGGAAGGCGTCCGCCGTCGAGCGCACCGGGATCACGACGACGACATCGGCGTCGATCTCGCGTACGAGAGCGGCGAAGCGGTCTTTGGCGGCGGCGAGCTCGTCGGCCACGATCAGCTCCAGGTCCAGTCTTCGTCGTCCCGGGCTGCGGGCGCAGCGGCGGCGAGGGCGCCGGCGCCCGAGGCGGCGTCGGACGCCGCTTCCTCGGTGAGCTCGATCGGGATGTCGGCGCCGCAGTGCTTGCAGACTCGGGCGGCGACCTTGATCGTCTCGGCGCAGCGCGGACACGGCCGCAGCCCGCTCAGGTCCGCAACCCCGGCGGTCAGGATGTTGCTCTGCAGCTCCTCGATCAAGTGCTTCAGGCGGCGGGCCTCGGCGTTCGTGAGCCCATGGCTGCGGAGCGGGTCGGTGCCCCCGGACGAATGCACGGTCACGTCGGCGAAGAGGGCGCCATGGCTCACCGTCACCGACGACACCTGGCGCAGGCTGATGCTCTCCTCGACACGACCGACGAGCGACGGCTTGATGCGGGTCACGAGGCGATCGGTCACCACCATTTCCGTCGGAAAGACCACGTTGCCGCGCGTCAGGCGACTCGTCCGGAAGCGATGCTCCATCGCGTCCCCTCCCATCGACGGCGGCATTGTACTCGCGAGACCCGTCGTATCGCCAGCGGCGCCGCTGCCGACGCGCGCCGCCTGGCGGCGGCATCGATGCTCGTGTACGAGATGGCGCGCGTGCGAGGAACGACATGAGCGAGTTCGGCGTCGATATCGAGCGCGGCCCCTCCGGGGTCGCCTGGATGGTCCTCCGCAATCCGGCGCGCCTGAACGCGGTGCGCTTCGAGATGTGGGAGGCGATTCCCGGACTCGTCGCGGAGCTCGCCGCCGACCGCGACGTCCGCGTACTCGTACTGCGCGGCGCCGGCGGCGCCGCGTTCGCGGCCGGAGCCGACATCTCGGAGTTCGCGACGCAGCGCCGGGATCCCGCGTCCGCTGCCGCGTACGAGGAGACCAACGGTCGCGCTTTCGCCGCCCTCCTCGCATTCGAAAAACCGGTCGTCGCCATGCTCCAGGGAGTGTGCATCGGTGGCGGACTCGCGATCGCCGCCTGCGCCGACCTCCGCATCGCCGCCGCCGACGTGCGCATGGCCCTGCCGCCGGCGCGGCTCGGGCTCGGCTACGCGTACGCCGGCGTCGAGCGCCTGGTGCGCCTCGTCGGGCCGTCGGTCGCGAGCGAGATGTTCTTCACGGCGCGCACCTACGCCGCCGACGAAGCTCTGCGCACCGGACTCGTGAACCAGGTGGTGGCCAAGGCCGACCTCGAGGCGTTCACCACGAGCTACGCCGCCGGTATCGCCGCCAACGCGCCGCTCACCATCCGCGCCGCCAAGCGCGCCATCGCCGAGACGCAGCGTGAGCCGGCGGCGCGCGATCTCGAAGGAGTGCGCCGCCTGATCGCCGAGTGCTTCGCGAGCGCCGACTACGCCGAGGGCGTGCGCGCGTTCCTCGAGAAGCGAACGCCGCTCTTCCGCGGCGAGTGACGCCGGCCGCCGGTGCCGACGATCGCCGTCAGCAGGCGCCGCAGACGCGACAGGTGGTGACGTCGCAAGGCTTGGTCTGGCGCTCGGCGCGGGCGCGCGCGCGCTCCGTCCAGAGGAAGCGCTTGTGCAGACTGTGGTCGAGGAAGTCCCAGGGCAGGATCTCGTCGGCCGGGTATTCACGGTGCGAGAAGAGGCGCGGATCGACTCCGCCGGCAGGGGGATCGCGCTCCCAGGCGCGCAGCACGCGCCACCAATCGCCGCCGGCGGCGTGGATCGCGAGCAGGAGGCGCGACACGCGGCGATCGCCGCGCGACAGCACCGTCGCGTAGTACGTCGCGCGCGGGGAGGCGACGTCGACGTCGACGCCGCCCACCCGGCCGATGGCGCGCCGCAGATCGCCGATCTTCGCCCGCAGCGAGCGCAGGTCCGCCATCGGCTCCCACTGGAACGGCGTCCACGGCTTCGGGCCGAAGGGATTCACCGAGATCTTGATCTGCCGGACGCGACCTTCACGGCGGAAGCGCTCGCCGATCTTGCGGGAGAGATCGGCGATGGCCGCGACGTCCTCGGACGTCTCGGTCGGCAGGCCGATCATGAAATAGAGCTTCATCGCCCGGACTCCGGCGCCGACGAGCCAATCCGTGGCGCGCAGGATCTCCGGCTCGGTGAGGTTCTTGTTGATCACCCGCCGCAGGCGCTCCGAGCCGGCCTCGGGCGCGACCGTGACGCTCTGGTTGGCGCTGCGGCCGAGGGCCCCCGCGAGGCGGTGGGTGATGACGTCCGCCTTCAGGGACGAGGGCGACGCGCGCCCGCCCGCGTCGGCGACGCGCTCGCAGAGGCCTGCGATGCCGGGCACGCTCGCCATCTCGGCGCCGACGAGCCCGATCGTGCGACGATGCGCCAGGCCCTCGTCGATCGCCGCCGCCAGCGCCTCCGGGCTGCGATACCGGATCGGTCGATACATGTAGCCGGCGGCGCAGAAGCGGCAGCCCCACTCGCAGCCGCGGCTCGCCTCGACGAGGTACATGTCGCCGAAGACGGCCTCGGGAGCCAGCACCTTGCTCGCGGTCGTGAAGCGGTCGAGGTCGGTCACCAGCCGGCGCCTGACCGCCCCCGACCCGGGGCCGCGATACGCGACCGCGCCGATCGTGCCGTCGCGTCCGTACTCGACCTCGTAGCGGTCCGGACGGTAGGCGCCGGCGACCTCGGCAACGGCGTCGAGCACTCCGGCGCGTCCGCCGCCCGCATCACGGGCGGCCACGAACTGCGCCAGCAGCTCGGGGATCATCTCCTCGCCCTCGCCGATGAACACGGCGTCGAAGAAGTCGGCGATCGGCTCGGGGTTCAAGAACGTCGCCGGCCCGCCGCAGATCAGCAGCGGTCCGCCCCGGCGGTCGTCGCGCAGCGGCGGGATCCCCGCCCCGGCCAGGATGTCGACGACATGGAGATAATCGGTCTCGAACGAAATCGAGAAGGCGACGATCTCGAAGTCCCGCAGGCGCCGGCCGCTCTCGAAGCTCACGACCTCGCTGCCGTGCTGGTCCGGATCGGGTAGGAACGCCCGCTCGCAGTGGACGCGCGGATGCCGGCTCAGGATCTCGAATACCGACTGGAAGCCGAGGTTCGCCATCCCGACCGGGTAGGTATTGGGGTAGACGAGGCACACCGCGACGTCGCCGCCGCCGCTCGGCGTGAAGAGGAAGCGCTCCTGCGCGCGGCGATCGCGCAGGCGATCACGGGGGGACTCCGGCATCGAACCGGGGAGTATAGGCGCCGTCGATCCCGTTGACGAGCGCCGGAGCGGTACGCACGCCCCGGATCGCCCCGCCCGGCACGCCGCGCCGCGATCGGCCGCGACTGCGTCGCTCGCCGCGCCTCGACGTCGACGTCGCTACCGCGTCACACCGGCGGCGCGCCGGAGTCGACGACGCGAGGCGCGATCGACCGTCCCCCGAATTCCACCGATGCCGGTCCCGCCTTCTCGGCGTTATCGGCCTTCTCGCGCCGGGCGAGGATGCTGAGGCGGCGGTTCTCGTCGGCGAGCGGATCGGCCGCGTTCAACGGCTTCTCGGCGCCGTAGGCGCTGATGCGGAGCACCTGGTTGGCGCGGATACCCGACTGCTCCAGCACGGCGCGCGCATTGTTGGCGCGCGCGAAGGAAAGATCCCAGTTGCTCATCCCGGCGCCGGCGGCGAACGGGCGTGCATCGGTGTGGCCGCCGATTTCGATGTGGTTCGGCAGCATTTTCAAGTGCCCGGCGAGCTCTTTCAGGAGGGCGACGAGACCGGGCTTCAGGGTCGCGCTGCTGAGGTCGAAGAGCAGTCCTTTCTGGCCGCTCGTGCCGGAGTCGACGATCTGGATCTCGAGCCCCTCGGACGTCACCTCGACGCGCACGTGGTCCTTGACGGCATCGAACGCCGGATCGCGCTCGAGAGCCTCCTGGATCGCCTTGGCCGACCCGCGGAGCGCTTCCAGCTCTTCACCGGTCCCTTGAACGATGGTGAGCGCCGCCTCGAGCGGGCGGCTCTCCTGCGCGCGCGCCTGCTCGAGCTTGTCGCCGAGCATGGAGCCGCCCGATTGCACTCCGGCATTACGGAAGTAGCGCGCCAATTCCTGGCGCAGCTTCAAGTCCGCTTGGGTGAGGAGCCAGAGCACGAGGAAGAGCGCGAACATGCAGGTGATGAAGTCGGCGTACGCGACCTTCCAGGCGCCGCCGTGGTGGGCGCCGCCGTGGCCCTTCTTCTTCCGCCACTTGACGACGACTTGCGGCTGCCCCTTCGCCGCCATCAGGCGCTCTTCACGCTGCGCACCGCTTCATCGAGCTCGTCGCTCGACGGACGCGAGCTCTCGAAGATCGCCTTGCGCGCGAACTCGACGGCGACTATCGGCGACGTGCCGCGCTGCGACGCGACGACCCCGTCCTTGATGCAACGTAGATACTTCGCGGCGGCGGCGCCCTGAACCTCGATGTTGGTAGCGACCGGGTTCAGGATGCCGTACGAGAGCAGCACGCCGAGAAAGGTGCCGACGAGCGCCGCTGCGATGTGGTGCCCGATCTCTTCCGGCCCGGCATCGAGCGAGCCCATGGTCACGATGATGCCGAGAACGGCGGCGACGATCCCGAGACCGGGGAGCGCGTCAGCCGTCTTCTGGATCAGGCCGACCGGGATCATGTGCTCCTCGTGGTGCGTGTCGAGCTCGGTGTCGAGGAGGGTGTCGAGCTCTTCCGCCGAAGCCGTGCCGTTGACGATCTGCTTCAGGGCGTCGCGCAGAAACTCGACCGCGTGATGGCGCTTCAAGAAACTCGGATACTTCGAGAAGATTGCGCTCTTGTCGAAGTCCTGCACGTGCTCGTCGAGAGCGACGGCGCCGTTCTTGCGCATGAACTGAAAGACCTCGTACTGCATCTTCAAGAGATCGAGGTAGTCCGCCTTGGTGGGCGCGCTCGAGCCGAAGGCCGCTCCCAGGCCCTTGCCGACGAGACCGAGCGCCTTGCCCGGAGCCGAGATCAGGAGCGAACCGAGCGCCGCGCCGCCGATGATGATCAGCTCCCCCGGCTGGAAGAGGACGTGCATCGGCCCGTTGATGAACGCGAATCCGCCGATGACGCAGCCGAGGACGACGACGATGCCGAGGATCGTGAACATGCGATGTGCTGTGCGGCACGGACGGAAAGTCCCGGTCGTGCGTACGAGTTCTCGGCCGGAGGAGGCTGCGACTTGAGCTGAAACGGGGAGCGGCCGGCGCCCGGAGCCCGCCGAGCGCCGCGAGCGACGCCGCAGCCGCCGATTTCTGCCCGCTCAGCACGAGCTTGGCGACGGCGTGCGGTAGTCACGCGTCATCGTCTGCCGACGGCGGCTCCACCCGCCCCGCGCTCAACGCAGCGGCGCGATCAGTTGCGTCCCGCAGTGGATGCAGTATGCCGCGAACGTGCGGCGGACCTGCAGATGCGTGGTGTCGTCACAGCGCGAAGCTCCGCGCAAGCTCTGATTCACGACCCCGCCGCACTGCGGACAGTGCGCCACGGGCGCATTGGCGCGCCGGTGGTTGAGATTCTCGCATGACGATGCCTGACGTTTGCTGGGTCCGATCACGTACTCCTCCTCGAAAAACCAACGCCGCGCCGCAGTGCGGGGAGCGCGGAACCGGGACGTCGCGCGCGCGTGCGCACGAGGCTCGACGACTGCGACACGCTACCATCGGCTTCCTGCGACCTCAACGCGCTAACCGCATCTCGACTTCTCGCCCGCAAACGACACGAGGCACGCGGGCTCCGCCCGCGTGCCTCGTCAACCACGATCGTACGATCGCTCAGTCGGCTTGTTTGCGCAGAAAAGTCGGGATGTCGAGGCTGTCGTCGTCATCGGGCACGGTGAGCGAGATCGGCTCGCCGCGATCGTTTCCGCCGCCCGATCGCGTCCACATCGTGCCGTCGAGGTCGTTGATGCCGCCTACCCGCACGACCTTGCGCACCGCCGCCGCCGCCGACTGTGCCGCTTCACGAACCGGCTCGCGCGTGAAAGCGACGCGCGGCGCCGGCGCAGGTTGCGGCGGCTGCACCAGCGGCGCCGGCGGCTGGGCCGTTACGCCCGGCGGGCGACGCACGTCCTCGCGCGCCTCGCCGAAGCCGGTCGCGATGACGGTGATGCGGATCTGATCGGACAGCGTATCGTCGATGACGGCGCCGAAGATGATGTTGGCCTCGTCGTCGGCTTCCTCCTGGATCAGGGTCGCGGCCTCGTTGACCTCGTGGATGGTGAGATCCGGACCGCCGGTGATGTTGATGAGGACGCCGCGCGCGCCTTGGATGGAGACGTCTTCGAGCAGAGGACTCGAGATCGCCTTCTGGGCAGCCTCGACGGCGCGATCCTCACCGCTGGCGACGGCCGCACCCATGAGCGCCATGCCCATCTCGGACATGATCGCGCGGACATCGTTGAAATCGAGGTTGATGAGGCCGTGGACGGTGATGAGGTCGGAGATGCCGCGGACGGCCTGAAGCAACACGTCGTCGGCCTTCTTGAAGGTCTCGAGGATCGACATGTTGCGGCCGGCGACGGCGAGGAGGCGCTGGTTCGGGATGGCGATGAGAGTGTCGACGTTGGTCTTGAGCTCGCGCATGCCCTCTTCGGCCTGACGCCCGCGCTTCTTGCCCTCGAAGAGGAAGGGCTTGGTCACGACACCGACCGTGAGGGCGCCGAGCTCGCGGGCGATCCGCGCAACGACCGGAGCGCCGCCGGTGCCGGTGCCGCCGCCCATGCCGGCGGTGACGAATACCATGTCGGCGCCGGTCAGCACCTCGCGGATGCGCTCCACGTCCTCGGTCGCCGCTTTGCGGCCGACCTCGGGATTGCCGCCCGCGCCCAGGCCCTTGGTGAAGGCAGTGCCGAGCTGGAGCTTCACGGACGCCAGGTTCGCTTTGAGCGCCTGGGCATCGGTGTTGGCGGTCATGAAGTCGACGCCCTGGAGGCCGGCTGCGATCATCGTGTTGACCGCGTTGCCGCCCCCGCCGCCGACGCCGATCACTTTGATCCGGGCACCCAGTTGCACACCTTCAAGGTCTTGCATCACCCCACCTCCTTCAACCTGGACAGGACGGCCATCGCTCTTGGGCGATCCGGCGCCGTCTTTCCCACCATGCCCACGTCCATGCCGCCGCCTCATGCGTCACCCCCTGTACCGCAATTCAAAATCGCTGTCACGCAATTTCGCCCCGAACAATCACGCCGAGACGTCGCCCGCTCAAAAAAAATCCCGCAGCCATTCGCCCATGCGATGCCGGACGCGCCCGAGTAGTCCGTCGGTGCGCGTCGCGTGCAAGCGCACCGGCTTGCCGCCGTCGCCGCCCGCGAGGAGGAGCCCGATCGAGGCTGCGTGGATAGGGCTCGCGACGAGATCCGCGAGAGCGGTGACGTGGTGCGGGATCCCGATCCGCACCGGCAGACGCAGGATCCGCTCCGCGACGTCGGTGATGCGATCCAGGAGCACCGAGCCGCCGACCAGGACGACGCCCGAGGCGAGGACCTCCTCGTATCCCGAGCGGATGATCTCGCGCGCCACCAACTGGAAGATCTCCTCGACCCGCGGCTCGATGATCTCACAGAGGATATGGCGCGAGAGCACGCGCGGCTCGCGGTCGCCGACGCTCGGCACTTCGATCTCGACGTGGCGCTCGACGAGCGCGGCACGCGCGCAACCGAAGCGCCGCTTGATCTTCTCGGCCTCGACGGTCGGCGTACGCAGCCCGGCGGCGATGTCGTTGGTGAGATGCTGGCCCCCGAGCGGCAGGTTCGTGGTGTGGCGCACGGCGCCGCCGTGGAAGATGACGACGTCGCTGGTGCCGGCGCCGATATCGACGAGCGCGACGCCGAGCTCTTTCTCCTCGGGAGTGAGGACGGCGTCGGCCGAGGCGAGCGCACCGAGCACCACATCGTCGACTGCGATCCCGGCCTGCTTGCAGCATTTCACCAGGTTCTGAGCCGCGGCTACCTGGGAGGTGATGATGTGGACCTTGGCCTCGAGCCGGACGCCGGCGATACCGATCGGCTCCCGGAGCCCCTCCTGGTCGTCGATGATGTATTCCTGCGGCAGGACGTGCAGCACCTCGCGGTCGGCAGGCAGCGCCACCGCGCGCGCGGCGTCGAGGACCCGGCTCAGATCGCTCACGGACACTTCTCCGTTGCGTACCGCGACCACGCCGTGGCTCGACAGCCCGCGCACGTGGGAGCCGCCGATGGACGCGGTCACGTGACGGATCTCGCAGCGCGCCATCTGCTCGGCCTCGGCGACGGCCTTGCGAATCGCCTGCACCGTCGACTCGACGTGCACGATGGCGCCCTTGCGCAGACCACGCGACGGCGCTTCACCGATCCCGCACACCTCGATGCCGCGCTCGCCGACCTCGCCGACGACGACGCACGTCTTCGCCGTACCGAGATCGAGGGCCGCCACCATTCCGGTTCGCTTCGCCATCCCTCCGCCCTCGCTCCCCCCGGCTCAGGCTCGCGTGCGCGTTCCCTTCGCGCTCGGTTGCCGCAGCCGCACCACCGCTGCCGTCCCCGACGTCAGATCGATCTCGCGAATCTGGCTCTCTCGCCCCCGAAAATCCCGCAGCACGCGCTCGAGCCGCGCGAGCTTGGTCTTGAATCCGCTCCACCCGAACGTCAACGCGACTCGCGGTGCGACGGGGAAGACGGTGATCCCCTGCTCCCGCTCGATATGCACCTCCGAGACGTGAAATGGAAGTCCGGCAGCGTGCATCAGATCGAGGACGCGAAGCGCCTGCCGGATGGCATGACGAGCGAAGGGGCGGTCGTCGGCGACGATCGCCGCCTCGACGCCGGTAACGAACGGCAGCTCGATCGGATCGCGGTCGCCGACGCGGACGAAGGCGAGTCCGGTAGTGTCCACGTAGTAGAGGTTGTCGAGGTAGAGGATGGCCACCGGCTTGCGCTCGGCGACGTCGACGATCAGCCGACGCGGGAGCTCACGCCGGACGCTCGCACGCCGGATCCACGGGTGGGCCTCGAGCCGCGCCGCCAGCGCCTCGGGATCGAGGCGCCAGAGGCTCATGCCCGGCCGGACGGCGGCGGCTTCGAGGAGCGCTCCCGAGCGCACGTGGGTGGTCGGCGTCATCACGATCTCGGTGACGGCGAAGTACGGGTGATCGGCGATCGCAGCTACCACCCGGGGACCGTAGACGGCCAAGATCGCAAGGCCGCCGCCGACGGCGAGCACGCCGGCGGCGAGCGCCAGCCGGCGCACCGCACGCGGGGATCGCAACCAGCCGCTGCGGGCCCGGAGGGCGCTCGACACGGCGGCCGGGTCCGGACACGGCACTCGAAGCGCGGCCAGGTGCGCCGGGCGCCAGCGCACCCACGCCGACCACCGCGGGCGGCGGCAGGTCCAGGTCCAGGCCGCGCGGCGCATCCACTGCGGCCGCTCCGGCCGCCAGGCCAAGAGAGCGCTCCAATCCGAGCGCCGGTCGCGCAAGATGGACCGGCCCGGGCGGCCGCGCCGCGGATCGCGCTGGGTCATCGTCGACTCTCCTGGATACCGAGCGCCGCGCGCTCGAGGATCGCCTCGCAGAGATCGCCGAAGTCCATGCCCGCGTGCTCGGCGATGAGCGGCAGGTACGAGAGGGTCGTGAGCCCGGGGAGCGAATTCAGCTCGATGAGATAGGCGCGGCGACCGTCGACGCGAAGGTCGACGCGGCTGTAGGCGCCGCCCCCGAGCGCCGCGTGCGCCGCGGCGGCGAGCTCGAGGACCCGCGCCGACACGGCCGCAGGCAAGCGCGCCGGCATGAAGAACTCCTCGCGTCCGGGCGTGTACTTGACGTCGTAGCTGTGGAATTCGCCCTTGGCGACGACCTCGAGCGCTCCGAGCGCCCGCCCGTCGAGGATGCCGACGGTCACCTCCTTGCCCGGTACGTACTCCTCGATGATCACGCGCCGATCCGACCGCCCGGCGAGGCGCACCGCAGCCGCGAGCCCCGACCGTGCGCGGACGATCGACACGCCGACGCTCGAGCCTTCGCTGTTCGGCTTCACGACCACCGGCAGCGACGCCGGGAGCGGCGGCAGGCGTCGCGCCTTCGCCGCGACCACGGTCCAGCGCGGCGTCGGCAGCCCCTGCGACCGCCACACCGTCTTCGCCATGGTCTTGTCCATCGCCAGGGCGCTCGTGAGGATGCCCGGACCCGTGTAGGGAATCGCCAGCAGCTCGAGCACGCCTTGCACGGCACCGTCCTCGCCGTAGCGGCCGTGGAGAGCGTTGAAGGCGACGTCGGGCTTCAGGCGGGCGAGCCGTGCCGGCAGGTCGCGCCCGACCCGCACCTCCGTCACTCGATAGCCGCGCTGGCGCAGCGCCGCAGCGACGGCCGTGCCGCTGCGAACGGAGATCTCCCGCTCGGCGGAGAGCCCGCCGAGGAGCACGGCGACGCGCGCGTCGCGGAGGCGGCGGATCACCACTCCCCCACCAGGCGCACCTCGGGCTCGAGCTCGACACCGAGGCGCTGGCGGACGACGCGCGTCGCCAGGTCCATGAGCGCCTTCACGTCGCTGGCGCGGGCGCCGCCGAGGTTGACGATGAAATTCGCGTGGCGCATCGACACCATCGCATTGCCGAGCCGCGCGCCCTTGAGTCCGACGGCCTCGAGGAGCTCGCCGGCGGGCGCACCGGGAGGATTCTTGAATATCGACCCGGCATTCGGATGGCCTCTCGGCTGCATCCGGTCGCGGCGCGCTTTGGCAGCGAGAAGCCGCGCCCGTAGCGCCGCGGGCTCGCCGCGCTCGAGCCGCAGCTGCACGGCCGTGACCACGGCGCGCATCGGCAGCTCCAGCCGCCGGTAGGCAAAGCCGAGCCGCTCGCGCGGCAGCACCACGCGATCGCCGCGCTCGGTCACCGCCTCGATCGCATCCACGGTCCGGCCGATCTCGCCGCCGAACGCGCCGGCGTTCATGAGCAGGCCGCCGCCGATCGTGCCCGGGATGCCCTCGCCGAACTCGAGCCCCGCGAGCCCCTGCGCGACCGTCCGCAGGACGAGCCGCTTGAACGGTACGGCGGCGCCGACGCGCAGGCGCGGCGTCTCGCCCGCGAGCTGCCACTCGATGAAGTCGAACGCGCGCCCGAGCTTTACGACCACCCCGCGCGCGCCGCGGTCGCTGACCAGCAAGTTCGTGCCGCCGCCGAGAAAGAAGACCGCGGCTCCATGCTCGGCGCACGCGCGCAGCACGCCGGCGAGCTCGGACACGCTCGCGACCTCGACGAAGACGTCGGCGGGCCCACCGATCCGGAAGCTCGTGTGGCGTCCGAGCGGCTCGCCGAGCCGCAACGACGCTCCGGCGGCTGCAAGCGCGGCGCAGAGAGCCGGCGCCGGCGGCGCGGGCGCGGGCGGCCGCCACCGCGCCGGCGGCGGCAAGGGCACCGCGACGAGTCCGCGCCGGCGCGTCGTCGACGGCGTTTCGACCCCCACCTCGTCCTCCACGGCCCCCTCCTTCGACTACTGCAGTGACGCCGGCTGCTCCTGCTGCAACGCCCGCAGCAACTCGTCGCCGACCCGGTGCACGTCGCCGGCGCCGAGAGTCACCACCATATCGCCGCCCCGCAGGTGCGGCACGAGCTCCGCCGCGATCGCCCGCCGGTCGGCAACGAAGCGCACGTCGGCATGTCCCCGCCGCTTCAAGGCCTCGTAGAGAGCCTCGCCGCTCACGCCTTCGATGCGATCCTCGCCGGCGGCATAGATCTCGGTAAGCACGAGCAAGTCGGCGTCGTCGAACGCCGAGAGAAAGCTCTCGAAGAGATCGCGCGTCCGCGTATAGCGATGCGGCTGGAAGACCGCGACCAGGCGCCGGCCGAAGCCCTCACGCGCGGCTCGCAGCGTCGCTTTCACCTCTTCCGGGTGATGGCCGTAGTCGTCGACGACCGTGACGCCGCCGACCTCGCCCCTCACCTCGAAGCGGCGGTCGATGCCCTCGAAGGACGCGAGCGCCGCGGCGATCACTGGGAACGGCACGCCGAGCTCGGTCGCCGCCGCGGTCACGGCGAGCGCGTTCAGGGCGTTGTGGCGGCCGAACATCCTGAGACGGAGCTCGCCGATCCAGCGCCCGCGCTCCAGCACGTCGCAGCGCGTGCCGTCGGTCGCCACCTGCACGTGCACCGCCTGCAAGTCGGCGTCGCCGGCGAAGCCGTAGGTACGGTGGCGCTTGCGGACGCCGGGCAGGAGCCCCCGCACCGCGACGCTGTCGAGACAGAGTACGGCGAGGCCGTAGAACGGCACGCGGTTGATGAACTGCAGATACGCTTCGTGCATGCGCTCGACGCTGCCGTAATGGTCGAGGTGCTCGGGGTCGATGTTGGTGACGATCGCGATCGTCGGGGTGAGCACGAGGAAGCTACCGTCGCTCTCGTCCGCCTCGGCGACCAGGAGCGTCCCCTGGCCGAGCCGGGCATTCGAGCCGAGACCCTTCACTTTGCCGCCGATCACCATGGTCGGATCGAGCCGGGCCTCGGCGAGCACGTGCGCCAGGAGCGAGGTCGTGGTCGTCTTGCCGTGCGTTCCGGCGACCGCGATCCCGGTCTTCATGCGCATGAGCTCGGCGAGCATCTCGGCGCGCGGAATCACCGGAATGCTTAGCTCGCGGGCGCGCACCACCTCGGGATTCGCGAAGCGCACCGCCGACGAAATGACCACCACCTCGACGTCCGGCGCGACCCGGTCGCCGTGATGGCCGAGCGTGATCACGGCACCGAGGCGGGCCAGGCGCTCGGTCGTCTCGCTCGCCGCCAGATCGGTGCCGCTCACGGGGAACCCGAGGTTCAACAGCACCTCGGCGATGCCGCTCATGCCGATGCCGCCGATGCCGACGAAATGAACGCGGTGCTTGCGCTTGGTCAGCTCCATGAGTGGGCTTTCATTCATTATGCCGAGCGCCGGGCGCGGTCGAACCGGCGAGAGACGCGACGACGTCGAGGACCCGATCGGCGGCGTCCGGACGAGCGAACTGCCGCATGCGGGCGCGCATCTCGGGCAGCGCGCCGGGCGCCGCGATCAGCTCGCGCACCTCGGCGGCGAGCCGCTTCCCGGTCGCCTGGTGATCGAGCACCATCCGCGCCGCCCCCGCGCGCACGAGGGCCTCGGCGTTGGCCCGCTGGTGGTCGTCGGCGGCATGGGGATAGGGCACGAAGATGGCCGGCAGGCCCTGGGCGGCGAGCTCGGCGATGGTGGTTGCACCGGCTCGGCAGACGATGAGGTCGGCGGCGCCATAGACGGCGCCCATGTCGGTGATGAACGCCCGCACCTCGACGCCCGGAGCCCCGGCATAGCTCGTCCGGACCGTCGCCTCCTCGGCGAAGCCGGTCTGATGGATGAGCGTCAGTCCGGGGACGTCGGCGAGTGCGGCGCGCAGCGCCGGCCCCGCCTGGTTCAAGCGCTGGGCTCCGGCGCTGCCGCCGACGATGGCGATGGTGAGCCCGGCGCTGCGCCGTGCCGGTCCGGCCGCGGACGCCGAGAAGCGGCGTACGGGATTGCCGGTGAAGACGGCTCGGTCCGCCGGCAGGCCGGTGTGCGTATCGGGGAAGCTCACGCATACCCGGTCGGCGAGGCGGGCGAGGAGCCGGGTCGTCAGCCCGGGCCTGGCGTTCTGCTCGAGCAGTACGATCGGCACATGCGCGAGCCGCGCCGCGAGCACCGCCGGCGCCGACGCATAGCCCCCGAGCCCGACGACCGCGTCCGGCGCGAAGCGACGCACCAGGGTGCGCGCCCGCAGCGTTGCCGCCCCGAGCGCCCCGAGCGCCGCGACCTTGCCGGCGACGTTCCGGCCGCGCAGCGGCGCTCCGGGCAGGAGCTCGAGGTCGAAGCCGGTCGTCGGCACGACCCGCGCTTCTATGCCGCGCGGGCTGCCGACGAAGAGGACGGCGGCCGCCGGGTCGCGGCGGCGCGCCGCCTCGGCGACCGCGATCCCCGGAAAAAGGTGTCCGCCCGTACCGCCGCCCGCGATCATCATCCTGAGCGTCACCGCCTCACCCCGACTCGCGCGAGAGCGCGATCAGGACGCCGAGCGCGGCCATGGCGCCGATCATCGCCGAGCCGCCGTAGCTCACGAACGGCAGCGCCAGGCCCTTCGTCGGCAAGAGGCCGAGCACGACCGCCATGTTGATGCCGGCCTGGAGCACGAGCACCGTAGTCGTGCCGAAAGCGACCAGCTGCCCGAAGGTCGTCGGGTGGCGCAGCGCGACGCGCAGGCCGCGGACCGCCAGCACCGCGAAGAGCCCGACGACCACGAGCGCACCCACCAGCCCGAGCTCCTCGCCGATCACCGAGAAGATGAAGTCGGTGTGCGCCTCGGGAAGATAGAACATCTTCTGCTTGCTCTCCCCGAGCCCGGCTCCGAAGATCCCCCCCGAGCCGAAGGCCAGGAACGACTGCACGAGCTGGAAGCCGGCGTCGCGCGAGTGCTGCCAGGGGTCGAGGAAGACCAGCACGCGGCGCAGGCGGTACGGGCTCGACGCCACCGCCCAGGCGGCGAGCGGCACGATCGGCAGCACCGGCAGCAGCAGGTGCCGCCAGCGGACCCCGCCGGCGAAGAGCATCGCGAAGAGCGTGATACCGAGGAGTGCTGCAGTGCCGAAGTCGGGCTCCTGAGCGACGAGGCCAGCGAGCGCGCCGGTCACGATGACGTGGGGCAAGACGCCGAGCGCAAACGTCGCCAGGCGCGGTCCCTTCCGGACCATGGAGTGCGCCAGATAGAGAACGGCGACGATCTTGGCGAGCTCCGAGGGCTGGAGATTGATGAAGCCGAGGCCGATCCAACGGCGCGCGCCGCCGCGCACGATGCCGACTCCGGGGATCAACACCGCGATGAGCAGCACCGCGACCAGCGCCAGCGCCGGGTAGGCCAAGCGCTCGTAGGTCGCCGAGCGCAGGCGCGAGGCTACGAAGCATGCGAGCCCGCCGAGTGCGATCGAGGCGAGGTGCTTCTTGAAGACGTGCAGCGGATCACCGAAGCGCTCGCCGGCGAAGAAGTAGCTGGTGTTGAAGACCATGACGACGCTGATGGTCACGAGCGCCGCGACCGTGAACACCAGCCAGCGGTCGCCGCCGCGCACGATCACGGGACGCGCTTTGGCGCGCGGAGCGATGCGGCGCGTGAGAACAGGCGCCGCGAGCGCGGCGGCACGGGCCGTCATGGCAGAGCCTCCACCAGGGCTTTGAACTGCCGGCCGCGGTCGGCGTAGTCGCGGAACATGTCGAAGCTCGCACACGCCGGCGAGAGCAGCACGACGTCACCGGTCGCGGCGTGCTCGGCGGCGACGGCGACGGCGGCGGCAAGGCCGCCCACGATCTCGATCGGCGCCGCGCCATCGAGAGCCTGCGCGAGTACGTCGCGGGCCTCGCCGAAGAGCAGGACGCGCTTGGCCCGCCGAGCTACCGGAGTGCGCAGCACCCCATAGTCGCCGCCCTTGCCGACGCCGCCCGCGAGCAGGATCACGTTGCCGGGGAAGCTCTCGAGCGATTTGACCACGGCGCCGGCGTTCGTGCCTTTAGAGTCGTTGACCCAGCGCACGCCGCGATGCTCGCGCACGAGCTCGAGCCGATGCTCGAGTCCGCGAAACGCCTCCAGCGCCGCCTGCACGCACTCCGGCGGCGCGCCGAAAGCGCGCGCCGCGGCGATGGCCGCCATCATGTTCTCGCGATTGTGGGCGCCGGCGAGTGCGACGCGCGTCAGCGGATAGACCTCCTCGCCGCCCTCGAGGCGCAGCCGGATAGCGGCCTCGTCGCCGCGGATCGCCGCGCCGGCGCCGGCTCCGAACCAGAGCACGCGAGCTCGGAGCCCGTCGCTATGGGCGCGGATCCAGGGATCGCCGCCGTTCAGGACCGCCGTATCGCGCGCTCCCTGGCGCGCGAAGAGGCGGAGCTTGGCCCGCCCGTAGGCGTCCCGATCGGCGTAGCGGTCGAGGTGGTCGTCGGTGAGGTTCAGGAAGACGCCGACCACCGGCCGAAAGCGGTCGACGTGCTCGAGCTGGAAGCTCGACACCTCGGCGACGGCGACGTCATAGCCGCCGCCGATCGCCGTTACGAGCGGCGTGCCGAGGTTACCGCCCACGAACGGACGTCGGCCGGCGCGCTGCAGGATGGCGCCGAGGAGCGTCGTGGTCGTGCTCTTGCCGTTGGTCCCGGTGACCGCGAGCACGGGGATGTCGAGATGGCGCGCCGCGAGCTCGATCTCGCTCACGATCGGAATGCCGCGGGCGGCGGCGCCGGCGAGGAGCGGCGCCGTGGGCGGCACTCCGGGACTGGTCACGACGAGCGCGACGCCGTCGAGCACGGACGGATCGTCGGTGCCGAGCCGAAGCTCGACGAGCGGCGCCAGCTCCGCGACCGCCGGCCCGAGCTCCGCCGCCGACCGCCGGTCCGCGGCGCGCACGCGGGCGCCGCACGCGGCGAGAAATCGCGCGCTCGCGATGCCGGAGCGGGCGAGCCCGAGCACGAGGACGGGAAGGCCGCGCTCGAGCGCGGGAGCGCCGGTAGTCATGTGCATCATCGGAGCTTCAACGTGCTGAGCGCCAGCAACGCGCAGATGATCGAGATGATCCAGAAGCGCACGATGATCTGCGGCTCCGGCCAGCCCTTGAGCTCGAAGTGGTGGTGGATGGGCGCCATCAGGAAGATGCGCTTGCCGCCCGTCCAGCGGAAGTACGTCACCTGGGCGATGACCGAGAGCGCCTCGACGACGAACACCAGGCCTACGAGCACGAGTACGATCTCGTTCTTGGTTATGAGCGCGACCATGGCGATAGCGCCGCCGAGCGGCAGCGAACCGACGTCGCCCATGAACATCTGCGCCGGGTAGGCGTTGAACCAGAGAAAACCGAGCCCCGCCGCCGCCAGCGCCCCGCAGAAGATGCAGAGCTCGCCGGCCCCCGGCACATAGGAGATCTGCAGGTACTCGGCGAGCTTCACGTTGCCGGCGACGTAGGCGAAGATCATGTAGGTGCCGGCGGCGATCATGACCGGCCCGATCGCGAGCCCGTCGAGGCCGTCGGTGAGGTTCACCGCATTCGATGCCCCGACCATCACGAGCATGGCGAACGGGAGATAGAGCCAGCCGAGGTGTACGTGCACATCCTTGAAGAAGGGCATGACCACGATCGGAGGGAAGCTGGGCACCTGGAGCAGTAGCAGCGCCGCCACACCGGCGATCACGCTCTGGGCGATGAGCTTGTGCCGCGCCGAGAGGCCGGCGGAGTTGCCGCGCCGGTACTTCCGGTAGTCGTCGGCGAAGCCGACCAGGCCGAATCCGAGGGTTACGAGCTGTACCAGCCATACATACGGGTTAGTGAGGTCGCCGAGGAGCAGCGTCGACAGCAGCAGCGAAAAGAGGATGAGCGTGCCGCCCATGGTCGGAGTCCCGGCCTTCACCCGGTGACGCGCCGGCCCATCGGCGCGAATCGGCTGCCCGACGTGGTTCCGCGTCAGCCGGCGGATCAGGACCGGGCCGAGCACGAACGAGATCGTGAGCGCCGTCAGCGCCGCGAGCAGGGTCCGAAAGCTGATGTAGCGGAAGACGTTGAAGATCGAATGGGTCGTGTGCAGCGAATAGAGGGCGGCGTAGAGCATCGATCAGTTGGCTCCGAGGAGGCGAACCACCTCTTCCATGCGCTGGCCGCGCGATCCCTTGACCAGCACCCAGTCGCCTCGCCGGGCGTCGGCGGCGAGCGCGTCGGCGATTGCGGCGTGACTGGCCGCGACGTGAATGGCGTCGGCCGCCATGCCGGCGGCGGCTCCGGCGGCCGTTTCGCGCGCGAATTCTCCGTGGAGGTAGAGTGCCGCGAGCCCCGCCGTCCCCGCCAGCTCGCCGACCGCGCGGTGTTGCTCGGCGCTCGCCGATCCGAGCTCGAGCATGTCCCCGAGGACCGCGATCCGCCGCGCCGCCGGCGCCTCGGCCAGGGCCCGGAGCGCCGCCGCTACCGACGCCGGATTGGCGTTGTAGCTGTCGTCGACGACGGTGACGCCGCCCGGCAGCGCCACCACCCGCATGCGTCCGCCGACCGGCGCCGTCGCAGCGAGGCCGGCGGCGATCGCGTCGGGCGCGGCGCCGACGGTCCAGGCCGCCGCCGCCGCCGCGAGCGCGTTCATGACGTTCTGCCGGCCGGGGATCTGCAGCCGTACGTCGACGACCGCGGCCGCGAGTCGCAGTCGAAACGCCGCGGCACCGCGTTCGTCGCAGGTCACGGCCTCCGCGGCGACCTCCGTGCCGGCGCCGAAGCCGATCCGCCTCCCCGGAAACGCCGCCGCCAATGCCGCCACCCGCGGGTCCTCCGTGTTCACCACGATCGTCGCGTCGGGACGCATGGCAGCGAAGAGCTCCCCTTTCGCGCGGGCGACGCCTTCGACCGAGCCGAGTCCTTCCAGGTGCGCCGGCCCGACGTTGGTGATGAGGCCGACGTCGGGATCGGTGATCTCGGTGAGTCGGCGGATCTCGCCGAACGCATTCATCCCCATCTCGACCACGGCGTAGGTCTCGTCGCCGGCGAGTCCGAGGAGCGTGAGCGGCACGCCGACGAGGTTGTTCAGGTTGCCCTCGGTCTTGAGGACGCGGCCGGGAGCGACGCGCTCCAGGATCGCCGCCAGCATCTCCTTGGTGGTGGTCTTGCCGTTCGAGCCCGTGAGCGCGAAGACCCGCGGCGCCGTCCGGCGGCGCAGATCGGCGGCGAGCGCCTGCAGCGCGCGCAGCGTGTCGTCGACCTGGACGACGACGGCGCGCGCCGCCGCCGGCAGGACCACCGGACGGGCGACCACCAGGCCTGCGGCGCCGGCCGCGACCGCTGCCGCTGCGAAGTCGTGGGCATCGTGGCGCGCGCCGCAGAGGGCGACGAAGAGATCGCCCGGCGCCAGCGTCCGAGTATCGGTCGCCACGCGCCGGAAGCGCTCGGCGGCGCCGCTGCGCACGATCCGGCCGCCGCTCGCACGCACCACGTCGTCGAGCCGCCAGGGACTCGGTTCCCGCGCCGCCGGCGCGCTCGCCGGGGCGCTCATGCCCGCACCCGCGCGCCGCGGGCGCCCGTGCCGCGGCCGGCGAGCACCCGGCGGGCGACCGCGCGGTCGTCGAACGGCCGCTTCTCGGCGCCGACGATCTGGTAGTCCTCGTGGCCTTTGCCGGCGATCACCACGCAGTCGCCGGCGCGCGCTATCGTGAGGGCGCTGGCGATCGCCTGAGCGCGGTCGGGCTGCACGAGATAGCCGCGCCTGCCGCCGCCGAGGTTCGCAAGCAGCGGCAACCCGGAGCGCTCGAGACCGGGTGCGGCGTCGGCGAGGATGCGCAGCGGGTCCTCGGTGCGCGGATTGTCGGACGTGAGGACGGCGACATCGGCGTGGCGGCCTACGACCGCGCCCATGAGCGGCCGCTTGCCGCGATCACGGTCGCCGCCGCATCCGAAGACGCAGATCAGCCGCTCCGGAACGAGCGCGCGCAGCGAGCCGAGCACGCCGGCGAGCGCATCCGGGGTGTGGGCGTAGTCGACGAGCACGGTGAAGTCCTGCCCCGCGACCACGGGCTCGAGCCGTCCGGGTACGCCGTCGAAGCGGGCCAGGGCGCCTGCGATCGTCGCCAGCGGAGTCCCGAGGGCGTGTGCGGCTGCGGTCGCGGCGAGAACGTTCTCGAGATGGCCCGAGCCGACGAGCGGCGTCGCGATCGCGACCTCGGCGCCGCCGACCACGAGCGTCGCCGTGATGCCGTCGAGGGTCATGCGCACGTCCTCAGCGCGGACGTCGCCGCCGGTGCCGAAGGTCACGATCGGACTCGCGATCGCGGGCTCGAGCCCGGCGACGCTGGCATCGGCCGCGTTCAGCACCGCGACCTTCCGCGGCTTCGGACTCGCGTCGAGGGCGGTGAAGAGCCGCGCCTTGGCGCGCAGATACTCGTCGCGATCGCGGTGGAAATCCATGTGGTCGCGGCCGAGATTGGTGAAGATCGCCGCGTCCCACGGCATACCGAAGGTGCGATCCTGAACGAGCGCGTGCGACGAGACCTCCATCGCTACGTGCGTGGCGCCGCCCGCGCGCATGGCCGCGAGACGCGCGAAGATCTCGCCCGCCGGCGGCGTCGTGAGCGGCGCCGCTTCGGCGACGTCGCCGAAGCGGTAGTTGATCGTCCCCATTACGCCGGGCCGAGCGCCGGCGGCGCGCCAGATCGCCTCGAGGAGATACGTTACCGTCGTCTTGCCGTTGGTGCCGGTGACGCCGACCATGGTGAGCGCGGAACCCGGATCACCGTGGAAGCATGCGGCCGCGCGCGCCAGGAAGCGCGCCGGCTCGGCGACGACCACGAGCGGGATGCCGGCGGGGACGTTCGTCGCGGCGACGGCGGCGACGGCGACGGCGCCGCCACGGCACGCCTCGTCGACGAAGCGTCCGCCGTCGGTCCGCGTTCCCGGAAGGGCGACGAAGAAGTCGCCCGGACGAACGTCGCGCGAGTCCGCGCTCAGGCGCGCGATCGGCACGCGCCCGTCGCCGCGGAGCTCGAGCTCGACGCCGTCGACGCCGGCGAGGAGCTCGGCGAGCGTCAGCATCGCGCGACCGCGCGGGCCGCCGTCATGTCGATATCGATCACAAGAGGTCGCTCGCAGGGGCCAGGCTCAGGACCAATTCTTTCCCGGGAGCCGCCGCGGCGCCAGGGGCCGGCGTCTGACTCTGCACGTAACCCTCGCCCGTAACCTGGATTATCCAACCGAGGTCACGGGCGCGCTCGACTGCCAGGCGCTTGCTGAGCCCCAGGAACGACGGCACCCCGAGCGGCACGGCCGGCAGCGCCGGCTCCTCTTTCTCGAACGCCGCCTGCTGCAGGAGCGCCGGCGGCGCCGCCGGAACGAGACCCTGGCGCTCGAGCGCGGCGGCGCCGATCGCCCGGAAGATGGGCGCTGCGACCATCCCGCCGTACTTCGAGGTCTGCGGCTCGTCGACCATCACCATGATGACGAACTTCGGGGCCTCGGCGGGCAAGAAGCCCACGAACGAGGCGACGCGGGCGTCGGCCGAGTAGCGGCCGGTGCCGGGCTCGACCTTCTGCGAGGTGCCGGTCTTGCCCGCGACCCGCACGCCGGCGATCTGCGCCCTGGTGCCGGTGCCGCCCTCCTCGACCACCTGCTCCAGCATCGCCGTCACGGCCTTGGCGGTCTCGGGCTTCATCACCCGGCGCACGACCTGAGGGCGGTGCTCCCAGAGCTCCTCGCCGGAGGCGCCGACGGCGCGCAGGCCGACGTAGGGCTGGACCAGCTGACCGCCGTTGGCGATCGCCGCGAAAGCACGCGCCATCTGCAGCGGCGTCACGGCGACACCCTGGCCGAAGCTCGTCGTCATGAGGTTGATGCGCGACCAATCGCCGCGCTGGCGCAACATGCCGCCCACCTCCGCCGGCAGATCGACGCCGGTCGGCTTGCCGAATCCCAGATCGACGAGAAAAGGGTGGAAGCGGTCGCGGCCGAGCCGCTCGCCGATCTTCGCTGCCGCGATGTTGCTCGAGACCGCTATCGCCTCCGCCACGGAGAGCCAGCCGTGACGATGGTGATCGTGGATCACCCATTTGCCGACGGCCAGGGCGCCGTTCTCGCAGAAGATCATGTCTTCCGGGCGGACGACACCGTGCTCGAGGGCGGCGGCGGCGAGGAGCGCCTTGAAGGTCGAGCCGGGTTCGTAGAAATCGTTGATGGCTCGGTTCCGTCGATTGGCCGGCGGGATCGCGCCGCGATGGTTCGGGTCGAAGGTGGGGGCGTTGGCGAGGGCCAGGATCTCGCCGGTCCAAGGATCGAGGACGATCGCCGTGCCGGCCGCCGCCCGCGCCTCGCTGACGCCCGCGTCGAGCGCGCTCTCGACGATCGCCTGCAAGCCCACGTCGAGCGTGAGCTGCACGGTCGCGCCGTCGAGAGCGCGAGGATCGTCCATGACCTCGGTCAGGATCTCGCGCCCGAGCGCGTCGCGCTCGATCTCGAGGACGCGGGTGCGGGCGCGCAAGTCCTGCTCGTATACGAGCTCGATGCCCTCGATGCCGCTGAGATCGACGCCGGCGACGCCGAGCACCTGCGCCGCCGCCCGGCCGTGCGGGTAAAAGCGGCGCGCCTCGGTCACCTCCCCGAGGCCGGCGATGCCGAGACTCTGCACCGCAGACTGCTCGCGCGGCGACACCGCACGCTTCAGCCACACGAAGTTGGCGTTGCTCGCGAGCTTCGCGGCGAGAGCCCGGGGCGGCAGTCCGAGAGCCTCGCCGAGCACGCCCTGGACGCGGGCGCGGTCGGCGGCGCTAACGCGCCGCGGCCGCACGTAGAGCGACGGCCGCTCTATGCTCGATGCGAGCGTCTCGCCGTGGCGGTCGAGGATCGCGCCGCGATGCGCGGCGATGTGGATGCGCTCGTGGTGCTGACGACGCGCGAGCTCGGCGAGGTCGGGGCTCTGGGTGAGCGTGAATTGCACGATCCGCAGCGCTACCATTGCCAGCAGCACCGTGATGCCGCCGCCGACCGCAAGGATCCGGGCGTTCACGGCACGCTCACGATCTGGCCCGGCGCCGGCGGCCTCATGCCGAGGCGTTCGCGAGCGAGGGCCTCGAGGCGGGGCCGCGACGTCAACGTGGTGATCTCGATCTTGAGCGCCCGCTGCTCCTCCTCGAGCTTGTGAACGAGATGGCGCGCGGCGGAGAGCTGGTAGCCAGTGCGCACCGTCTGCAGGCGTACCCAGACGAGCAAGAGCGCCACCCCGACGACGATCGTGACCCCGAACACGGTCGCGAGCACGGCGCGGCGGTCGGCGCCGCGCGCCCGCGCGGCCCTGATCGACGCCCCCGCCCCGCGGCTGGTCGCGTGCAACGGTCGTTCCCAAACCGTAGCGACGTTCATCGTGCGGCTCCTCGTTCGATCCCGCTCACGCCATCAGCTCCACGGCGCGCAACCGCGCCGAGCGGGCGCGCCGATTCGCGGCGATCTCCTCGGGGCTGGGGATGACCGCCTTCTTGGTGAGGACTTTCACCCGCGCGCGCGCCCCGCACGCGCAGCGCGGCAGCGCCGGCGGACACGTACAGTGCGACAGCCACGACCGCATCGCCTGCTTCACCATCCGGTCCTCGAGCGAATGGTAGGCGATGATGACCAGGCGGCCGGCCGGCAAGAGCCAGTCGAGTACGCGGTCGAGGAACATCTCGAGGTGCTCGAGCTCGCGGTTCACGGCGATCCGCAGCGCCTGGAACACGCGCGTCGCCGGATGCGCGCCGCCGTGACGACGGACGATGCGGGCGACCAGATCGGCGAGCGCTCCCGTCGTCGTGAGCGGCGCCTCCGTCCGGTCGCGGACGATGGCCCGCGCGATCCGGCGCGACGCCTTCTCTTCGCCGTAGCGCCAGAAGATATCGGCGAGCTCGCGCTCGCCGAGCGTCGCGACGAGGTCCGCCGCCGACGGCCCGACGCACGGTTGCATGCGCATGTCGAGCGGTCCGGAGACGCGGAAGCCGAAGCCGCGGACGGGATCATCGAGCTGGCGCGAGGAGACGCCGAGATCGAGGAGGATGCCGTCGGCCCCGCTCCGCGACGCCGCAGCGAGCGCCTGGTCGAGCTCGCTGAAGTTGCCGTGGAAGGTCCGAAAGCGGTGCCCGAATCCGGCCAGGCGCTGCGCCGTCAACTCGAGGGTAACGGCGTCGCGGTCGACGCCGAGGACGGCCACCGAACCTTCGCTCTCGAGCATTCGCCGGGCGTGGCCGCCGTCACCCAGGGTACCGTCGATATAGAACCCGCCCGGTTTCAGGTGGAGGAAGCGCACCGCTTCCTCCACCATCACCGGCACATGTCGTCGACCTGTCCCGGCCTCCGCATCCACCCCGCCACCGCCCGGAGAAGGCCGAAGTTGGTGCTCCGACATGAGCTTTCACCTTGCCGAAAATCCGGGCGCGCCCGGCGACCCCCCGGTCCGCTGCTCCGGACGCGCCCGTTGTCCACCACCCCACCGCTCCACCACGTCGTTCGAGCGAGCTCAGAGATTCAGATCTTCGAAGAGGCCCTGGTCGTCGGCCGCCTCGGCATCCAGCTCGCCCATCACCTTGCGATACGTCTCCTCATCCATCAGCCGAAACATGTGCGACTGTCCCATCACCACCACGTCCCGCCTCAAGCCCGCGTGCTCCCGGAGCGCCGGGGGCAGCAGGATGCGCCCGGCCGCGTCGATCTCGGTACGATGCGAACGCCCGATGTACGCCATCTGGAACTTGAGCGACTTGGCGTTGAACTTCGGACGCGCGTCGAATTTCTCGAGCAGCTTCTGCCACTCGCCGTACGGATAGACGTCCACACAACGCTCGCCGATGACCGTGAACGGAGCCAAGACCAGACGATGATCGTCGAGGAGTTGATCACGGAAGCCGGCCGGGACGCTGACGCGGCCTTTGCTGTCGATCGTGTGAGTGAAGTTCCCGCAAAGATCCACATCAGCTCCACCAACCTCACGTCATCCCACTCAATCCCACTCCACCACCACTCTCTCCCACCCGGCGCACGAGTCTTTAGGGAACTCGACAGCGGCTGTCAAGGAAAATCGTCGCGACTTGAATTTTCTTTCGAGGGGTGTCTTCGAGACGGCCGGACCGGGCCTATAAGCCGGATTCTGTGCGCCTCCCCGAGGGGAGACCGACGGTCATTCCTCTAGGCCGGCCATTGCTGGCCGGCTCGAGCGACCTTACCCGAGGGCCTGCGGCGGGCAGCCGAACCCTCTTATTCGATCTTGCTCCGGGTGGGGTTTGCCGAGCCCCCCGGGTCACCCCGGAGGCTGGTGAGCTCTTACCTCACCGGTTCGCCCTTGCCGGCGGATCGCTCCACCGGCGGTCTCATTTCTGTGGCACTTTCCCCGCCTCACGACGAGCCGCCGTTAGCGGCCACCCTGCCCTACGGAGTCCGGACTTTCCTCCCGGCGGAAGATTCCGCCCGGCGACCGTCCGGCCCGGTCCGACGTTCTCGAAGCGTCGAGAGTGCCCCGCCCGGCCACGGATCGCAAGCGCGATGCCTGCGGCAGCAGGGAACGATCTCGAACCGACGTCAGGCGTTGGAAGTGGCCGCCTCCGGCGGCCGGGCATAGAGGATGCGGTGGCAGCTCGGGCACGTTATCACCCGAGTGTTGCGATGGATCTCGTTCGCCAGCTGCGGCGCGATCCGCATGTGACAGCCGTCGCACGTCCCACCGCGCACCTCGACGACCGCTTGCCCGCGCTTGCGCGCGAAGATCGTCTCGTACTGACGGCGGAGGCCGGCATCGAGCCCCGCCGCGAGCATCTCGCGTCGGCTGCGCGCCTCGTCGAGGCCCGACGAGAGCTCGCCGATCTCGAGCTCGACGCGCTCGCCCTCGCTGGCACGGCGCCCGGCCAAGGCCTCGTGAGCCGCCGCTAGCTCGGCCTCGCGCGCCTTCGCGCCGTCGAGCTGATCGAAGACCGCCATCAGCTCCTCTTCCATCTGCGCCGTGCCCTCTTTCGCGACCTCGATCTCCCGGCGTACGGCCGAGGCTTCCTTCTCGTTGCGGATCCGGTTCAGGCGCATCCGCCGGTCCTTCATCTTCGCTTCTTCGTCGGCGAGCGTTCCTTCGATGTCGCGGCGGCGCGACTCCAGCTCGGCACGCTCGGTCCGGGCCGCGTCGAGTGCCTGGCGTTGCGCCGCAAGCTCGGCATCGAGCTCGGCCATCTCACGCCGGAGCGTATCGATGGCGTCGGTCCGCTCGCGAAGCTGAAGATCGATGGTTTGCAGATTGACCAGCAGCTCGATCTGATTTCCCAATCGTTCTCCTCGCGCGCGGTGAAAAATGGGCCCACCAGGACTCGAACCTGGGACCAACCGGTTATGAGCCGGTCGCTCTAACCAGCTGAGCTATAGGCCCGCCGACGGTGTCCGGCGACTCCGACTTTTCCGGCACGCAACTGATCCCGAATAGCGCAGGTCGGCGACTCCGTCAAAACGTGCGGCCGCCGCCTCACTCGTCGGAAAAATCCCGCAAGCGCTTGCGCCGTCCGGGGTGCCGGAGCTTGCGGATCGCCTTTGCCTCGATCTGGCGGATCCGCTCGCGCGTGACTGCGAGACTCTGCCCGATCTCCTCGAGCGTGTGCTCGGCGCGCTCGCCGATCCCGAAGCGCATGCGCAGCACCCGCTCCTCGCGGGGCGAGAGCGCCGCCAGCATCTGCTCCGTGTGCCGGCGGAGATGCATCGCCTCGACAGCTTCGCTCGGCGACACGGCGCGAGGGTCGGCAACCAGGTCGGCGAGCCGGCCGTCGCCGTCTTCACCGATCGGCGTTTCCAGCGAAATCGGCTCCTGGACGATACGCACCACCCGCTGCACGCGCTCCAGCGGCAGCCCTAGATGGGTCGCGATCTCGTCCTCGGTAGGTTCGCGCCCCGCCTCTTGCAGGAGTCGGCGCCGCGCCCGTACGACCCGGTTCATGGCCTCGACCATGTGCACCGGAACCCGGATGGTGCGAGCCTGATCGGCGATCGCGCGGTTTATCGCCTGACGAATCCACCACGTCGCGTACGTCGAGAAGCGATAGCCGCGCCGGTAGTCGAACTTCTCGACCGCCCGGATGAGACCGATGTTGCCCTCTTGGACAAGGTCGAGGAGCGGGAGGCCGCGCTGCATGTAGCGCTTGGCGAGGCTCACGACGAGACGGAGATTGGCTTCGACGAGCTGTGTCTTGGCGAGTTCGGCGCGCCGCTCGCCGTCGCGGATGACGGCGACGGTGCGGGTGAGCTCCGGGGCGCGGAGCTGTACGCCGCGTTCGATCCCGCGGAGCTCGAGCAGCGTCGCGCGCACCTCGCTCCCGAGCGCGATCGCCTCGGCGACGGCGACGCGACGGCGAGCGAAGAAGCGCTCCGCCTCGCGCGCCGACGGCGCGCGTTCACGGCGCGCCCGCGCCGGATCGACCGCGGCGGCGAGTCTCACGAGCTCGCGGGCCGTCACTCCGAAGCGCTCTTCCCAGCAGCGGAGCGCGTTCTGGCAGCGCGTCGCCGCCGCGGCCGCCGAGCGGATCGACCCGACGATGGCGGCGAAATGACGCCGCCTGAGCCCGAGCGACTGTATCGCGGCGACGCGGTCGCTGCGGACACCTCGTCCGCGCACCGGCTCGACCGCGAGGCGCCGGATGCGTGCCACCCCTTTCGCGAAGCGCGCCGCGCGCTCGGTGGCGGCGGCGTCGTCCTCCGGGTCTTCGTCACCGTCGTCGACTACGTCCGCGAGCGCGAGCTCCCCTGCTCCGAGGCGGTCAGCAAGATCGAGCACATAGGCCAGCGCGAGCGGCGATGAGTAGGCCTCGTTGCGGACCTGCTCGCTGGCCTCCTCGATGCGACGGGCAAGCTCGACTTCACCCTCTCGCCCGAGCAGAGGAATGCGGCCCATCTCGTCGAAATAGCGTCGTACCGGATCCGTCGACGGCGTCGCGGAAGCGGCGCCGTCGCTCCGCTCGGGCTCCGCTTCTCCCTCGTCGGCGACGGCGAGCGGCTCATCGTCGAGATCCTCGTCGCCGGCCTCAGAATGCGGCGCCGCCGCCTCATCGACGACCCGGATGTCGAGGGCGCTGAGCAGCGCCATCACGTCGTCGATCTCCTCCGGCGTGATCGTGTCGGCAGGGAGCAGGCGGTTCGCCTCATCGAGGGTGACGAAGCCTCTGACCTTGCCGAGTTGGATGATGTGCTGGACTTCCTTGATCGTTCGCACTTCCACTGCGGACCTACGCTCGTTCGCTCGTTTCACTCTGGCGGAGCGCGAGCAATTGACGCTGGCCTTCCGCCACCGCTTCGAAATCGCCTATTGCCTCGGCTTCGCGAATTCGTCGCAGCACGCGCAAGCGCTCTCGCCCGCGCGCACGATGACGAAGCTTCGCCAAGCAGTCAACGACAATCTGCCGGCGCACCGATTCTTCGTCGTGCATCGCCAGCATACGGCCGCTGACGCGCGCCGCCGCAGCAGCATCGAGACGGCCGAGCACGGTCGCGGAGTCGAGCGGCGCGCCCGCGCGCACCGCCGCGATCAAGTCGATCGCCAGCGTGCGCCACGGCCCTTCGTCGAAATCGTCGAGCGCTCCCTCGCCATCGACGATCGCCGCCGTCTCGGCGTCGTACAGCATCAGCGTCACCAGGAGCTCCTCCGCATCCGCGGCGAGCCCGGGCGCACGCTCGGGCGCCGCAGAGCGTCGCTGCGGCGCCGACGCCGCGGGCGTCGGACGCGCCTTCGCCACCGTCGCCCCGGCAATCGCGCGCAGCTCGTCCTCCGGCATGCGCAGGCGATCGGCGGCCTGCCGCACCATCATCTCGGCGACGAGCGGGTCCGTGATCTTGCGGAGCCACGTCGCCACCTGCTGGGCGACGGCGCCACGCTCGACCACGGTGCTCTCGGGGCGCACGGCGCGATGGAGATAGAAATCTAGGAGCAGCGTCGCGTTGGCCAGGAGCGCCGTCACCGCTTCGGCGCCCTCGCGCTGCACGAAGGTATCGGGATCGTCACCCTCGGGGAGGAAAGCGCCGTAGCCGACCAGCCCCGCCTCGAGAAAGGTCGCAAGGCTCTTCTCGGCCGCACGCACGCCGGCATCGTCGCCGTCGAAGCAGGCGACGATGTCGCGCGTAAAGCGTCGGAGCACGTGCAGCTGGTCGACGGTGAGCGCCGTCCCGAGCGACGCTACCACGTGGCCGACGCCGGCCTCGGCGAGCGCGAGCACGTCGAAGTAGCCCTCGACGACGATGGCGCGGCCGGCGCGGCGGATGGCGCTGCGGGCGATTGCAAGGCCGTAGAGATGATGTCCTTTTCTATAGAGAGGAGTCTCAGGTGAATTGAGGTATTTCGGCAACTTGGCGTCGGCGCTGGCGGTGCCGGGAACGGCTCGGCTGCCGAACCCCACGACCCGGCCGGCGGCGTCGGTGATCGGAAACATGAGCCGACCTCGGAAGCGGTCGAAATGACCGCTGCCGCCGCGGCGCTCGTTGACGAGGCCGAGCTGCTGCGCCAGCGCCAGCGGGCGTCCGGCGCTTCCGAGCTCCGGATCACTCGACGCGGCGTCGCGGAGCCGGCGGGCGAGCACCTCGCCGCCTGCCGGAGCGTAGCCGAGCACGTAGCGCTCGGCGGTCTCCCTGCCGATCCGGCGCTCGCCGAGATAGCCCCGCGCCGCTTCCGCTTCGGCCGTGTCCCAGAGGTAGCGCTGGAAGAAGCGCGCGACCTTCTCGTTCAAGCGATAGCACGCCTCGCGCCGGCGAATCGCCGGGTCGTCACCGCCGTGATCGTCGAGCTCGATACCGTAGCGGCGTGCCAGACGCTCGACCACCTCCGGGAACGTCGCGTTGTCCAATTTCATCAGGAAGGTGAAGACGTTGCCGCCCGCGCCGCACCCGAAGCAATGGAAGATGCCGCGCTCGCCGCTGACGGTGAACGACGGCGTCTTCTCGCTATGGAAGGGACAGAGCCCGACGTGATTGCGGCCGACCCGCTTCAGACCGACCTGGGCACCGACGATCTCCACGATATCGGCGCGGTCGCGGATCTCCGTGAGGATCGACTCGGGGACGCGGCCGCGCACCCTACACCCCCGTGGTCGCCGGCGACGGCGACGGCAGCGGCTCCGGCAACCGCCGGAGGGCTGCTGCCGGCGGGCCATCGTCGATGAGAGCGAGGATCGGCTGCATCAGCACCGAATCGGCGCAGGCGCGCTCGAGCGCATCGGCCGGCGTGATCGCGCGCACGGCGATCACGCCGAGCGTGATCAGCGCCGCGCCCTTCGCCGCGCCGAAGAGGACGCCGCCGAGGCGATCGAGCGGCGAGAGCAGGATCAACCCGAGCAAGCGCCGCACCAGGAGACCGACGAGCTTCGCGGCGAGCGCCACGGCGGCGAAGATGCCGAGGAACGCGACCGCGGGGCGTACGATCTCGGGGACTTCGGGCGGGAGCATCGCCGTGCCCCCTGGGTAATACGCGCCGGCAGCGGCGACTCCGCCGACCAAGCCGATCAGCGCGAAGATCTCGCGCGAGAACCCGCGCCAGAACCCGCGCAGCGCAAAGAGCGCCAGAATCACTGCGAGGACCACATCGATCCGATTCACCGGAACCCTCGCCTACTCCGTCACCCGCCTCCTTCTCCGCCCCGCCCCACGTTCGTCGACCAACCCGCGACCACGGCGCCGGCGGCGCCGTACCCTTCGACGGCGGGCCTGCGTCATGCGCGTCGACCCGCCGTCGCTCCGTCTCGACCCACTACGCGCCGTCGTGCTTGGTGCGACTCGCCCGCCGCAGCTCGCGCTTCTTGGCGGCCAGCGCTTTCTTCTTCTTCTTCACGCTGGGCTTCTCGTAGTGCTCACGCTTCCGCAGCTCGGCGAGGATTCCGGCCTTCTCGCACTGCTTCTTGAAGCGCCGAATGGCGCTCTCGATCGGCTCGTTGTCCTTGACCCTTACTCCGGGCATGCAATATTTCACCCCCCTCCGGTGCGACGTGGAGTGGTTCCGTGCACTGATCCGTGGATGGAACGCTGGTCCCTCGATGCGTGATGCTGCAGGGAGCCGGCTACCTTAGACGAAAACCAGGGGGAGTCAAGAAAATCCGTGCGCACACGCTCTAGCGCCACCACGCCGCCGCCTCGTCCCGCCGCCGTGAACGGCGACACCGCAGGCTTCACGCTCCCCAACGGCCTGCACGTCATCATTCGCGAGGACCACTTCGCGTCGGTTGTCGCGCTGCAGGCATGGGTCAAGGTCGGCGCCGCCGACGAGGAGGACGCCGAAGCCGGCGTCGCCCACGTGCACGAGCACATGCTCTTCAAAGGCACGCGGCGACGCGGCGTCGGACAGATCGCGGCCGAGGTCGAGTCGTCGGGCGGCAACATCAACGCCTTCACGACCGCCGATCACACCGTCTATCACCTCGTGCTCGCCGGCCGGCACTTCGCCACCGGCCTGGACATCCTGGCCGACGCGCTCCGCAACTCCACCTTCGACGCGGCCGAGCTCGCGCGCGAACTCAAGGTCGTCATGGAGGAGTGGAAGCGCTCCGAGGACATGCCGGTCTCGCGCGGCTACACCGAGCTCTTCCGCCGCGCCTTCACCGTGCACCCGTACGGTCGTCCGGTGATCGGCTGGCGGAAGACGATCGCGGCGCTCGATCGCCCGCAAGTGCTCTCTTTCTTCCGCCGCTGGTACGTGCCGAACAACGTCGTGCTGGTCGTCGTCGGCGACGTCAACCCGGCGTTCGCGCGCGAGCAGATAACCAAGGCATTCGGCGACTGGGAAGCCGCGGCGCTGCCGGCGCGGCAGCGGCCGGCCGAGCCGCCGCAGCGGGCGCTCGTGCGCAGCGCGATCTCCATGCCGGTGCAGGAGCACCAGCTCTTCATCGGCTTTCGCGTGCCGTCCGGGCACGACCCCGACACGGTTCCGCTCGATCTCCTCGGATACGTCCTCGCGGGCGGCGAGAGCACGCGCCTCGTGACCCTGCTCGAGGCCCAGAAGGAGCTGGTGAACTCGGTGTCGGCGTTTGCGTATACGCCGCCGGATCCCGGGCTCTTCGTGATCCTCGCCTCGCTCGAGCGCGCCAAGATCGCAGCCGCAACCAAGGAGCTGCTGGCGGCGGTGGCGCGCACGCGCACCGAGCTCGTGAGTCGCGCCGAGCTCGCGCGGGCGCGCGGCAACCTCGAGAGCGAGTTCGTCTACCGCAAGGAAACGATGCAGGGACAGGCGCGGCTGCTCGGCTATTCGCAGTGCGTCTTCGAGGATCCGAGCTACGAGACCCGCTACCTAGCCGAGCTCGCGGCAGCGACCCGCGAAGACGTCCAGCGCGTCGCCGCGACCTACTTCCGCCCCGAGAACATGATCGCCGTGCTCGTCGGTCCCGACGCCGAGCGCCACCTACCGACAGCCGAGCACCTGAGCGCGCCCCTCGCCGCGCCGGCGGCGCCGCGCCCGCGTGCCCGCGCAGCGCGCCGGCCGACGGTCCATACGCGCACGCTCGGAAACGGCGTCCGCCTCGTCGTCAAGGAACACCACGCCGCTCCGCTCGTGGCCCTGCGCGCCGTCACCCTCGGCGGCCTCCTGTTCGAACGACCGGAGAACAACGGCATCAACAACTTCCTCGCCGGCCTGCTGACGCGCGGCAGTCGCCATCATTCGCGCGCGAGCCTCGGCCGCGCGATCGAATCGCTGGCCGCGAACATCGACGGCTTCTCCGGCCGCAACTCCTTCGGACTGCGCGGCCAGCTCATGTCGCGCACCGTCGAAGAAGGCACCGATCTCTTCCTGGAGGTGCTGCGCCACCCGACCTTCCCGGCCGACGAGGTCGAGAAGCGGCGGCGGGAGCTCCTGATAGCTCTCTCCCACCGCGACGACGACCCGGCGTCGCGCGCCATCGAGCTCTTCTACGCAGCCCACTTCCCGCGCCACCCCTACGGCATGACCACGCTCGGCGAACGGGCTTCGCTCACATCGTTCACGCGCGGCCGGCTGGCGGCGTACTACAAGCGCCTCCTCTGCCCGGCGCGACTCGTCGTGGCGGCAGTCGGCGACCTCGATGCGGCGTGGATGCTCGATCGCCTGGAAGCGGCGCTCGCCGATCTCCCGCCCGTGCGGCCGTTGCCGCGCCCCCTGCCGACGCCCCCCGACCCGCGCATCCGGCGCGTGACCCGCCGCCTCGACCGCCAGCAGGCGCACTTCGTCCTCGGCGTGCGCGGCGGCCGCATAACCGACTCCGACCGTGCCGTGCTAAAGGCGCTCGAAGCGATCCTCTCGCGCCAAGGCGGCCGTCTCTTCCTCGAGCTCCGCGACCGCCAGGGGCTCGCCTACACGGTCTCCGCGTTCGCGTCGGAGGGCGTCGACCCCGGCGTCTTCGGCATCTACTTCGCCTGCGCGCCGGACGCCGTCGAGCGCGCGGTCGCAGGAGTGCTCGCGGAGCTGCGGCGCCTGCGCGACGAGCCGATCTCGGCCGACGAGCTCGGCGAGGCGCGGAAATACCTCCTCGGCAGCTACGAGATCTCGCTCCAGACCAACTCGTCGCACGCCGACGAGCTCGCCTTCAACGAAGCCTACGGACTCGGCGTCGAGGGCGGCGAGCGCTATCGCGAAGCGCTGGCGCGCGTCACGCCGGCCGCGGTGCAGGCGGGAGCGCGCGGCTACTTCACGCTCGACGCCTACACGCTGGCGATCGTCGGACCGAAGACGCCGACGGCCGGAACTACGGCGCGGAGAACCGGGCCAGGTCGACGAGCCGCTCGGGCCAGTCGCTGAAGATCGCGTCGACGCCGAGCGCCAGCAGGCGGCGCATCTCACCCGGCTCGTTCACCGTCCACACCCAGACGCCGAGCCCGCGCGCGTGCGCCTCCGCGACGACGTGCCCGTCGATCCAGCGCCGCCCCGGGATCACCGCCTCGCCCCGCAACTCGACGGCGAGCCCCAGCCCGCCGCGCCGCGGATCGTCGTCGCAGAGCACGCCGAGCCGAGCCCACGGCGCCGCCGCCCGCAGGCGGCGCAGCGCCTCCCAGTGGAACGACGAGAAGACGACCTCCCGCGTGGCATCCATGTCGAGGACCAGAGCAATGAGCTTCGCCTCGATCCGCCCGAGATCGCGCGCGCTCTTGATCTCCACGTTCAGGAGGGCGCGCCGGCGCACCTGCTCGATGACCTCGGCGAGCCGCGGGATGCGCTCGCCCGCGTAGGCGGCAGCGAACCACGACCCGGCATCGAGTCGCGCCAGCTCCTGCCAGGTGCGGTCGCCTACCGGACCGCGGCCGTCGGTCGTGCGGTCGAGAGTCTCGTCATGGATGACCACGAGCTCCCCGTCGGCCGAGAGCTGGCAATCGAGCTCGATGGCGCCGGCGCCGAGTGCCAGCGCGGCGGCGAAGGCGGCATGCGTGTTCTCGGGCGCCCGTCCCGACGCGCCCCGATGCGCGATCGCGAGGAAGCTCATGGCGCCACCGCGTAGCGCGGGCGGCGTCCGGATGCGAGGGGCGCGCGCGTGGCATTGCGGAGCGACGCGTGGCATGAGACCGCCGCCCATGCCGCCGCGCCCGAAGACCAACGCCGGGCGGCGATCCGCGCCCGGCTCCGCCTGGCTCGAAGCCGCGATCCGGGTGCCGATCGCCGCCGCCGATCGCGTCGGCGCGCTGCTGATCGCCGCCGGCTCGCAGGGTGTGATAACCGGCGTCCGCGAGCTCGCGCACGGTGCCCGCCGCCGCACCCACGAAACCGTTCGCGGCTTCTTCCCGAGCCGCGAGCCGGCGCGCGCCCGGCTCGCAGTGAGCACCGCGCTCGCCCAGGCGCGCGACACCGGCGTGCGCCGCGCTGCGGTCCGCTGGCGCGAGCTCGACGCCAGCCTCTGGGAGATGGACTGGCGAGAGCACTTCCGGCCGGTGCGCGCCGGCCGCCGGCTCGTCGTCGTGCCGCCATGGGATCGCGATGACCACGGAGGCCGCACGCGCGTCGTCATTCATCCCGGCATGGCCTTCGGTACCGGTCAGCATGCAACCACGCTCGCCAGCCTCGAAGCCCTCGAAGCCCTCGCGAGCCCGCCGCCCGCCCGAGCCCTCGACATCGGCACCGGTACCGGCGTCCTCGCGATCGCGCTCGCCAAGCTCGGCGTGCAGGAAGTCGTCGCCCTCGACCTCGATCCCCAGGCCGTCAGCGCCGCGCGCGGCAACGTGCGGCGGAACGCCGTCGCCGGCCGAGTGCAGCTAGTCTGCCGCAGCCTTGCGGAAGCCGTCCCGGCGCCGCCCGCAGGTCGCGGCTTCCCGCTCGTGGTCGCGAACCTATACGTCGACGCGCTCGTCGAGCTCGCGCCGGCCATCGCCAAACGCGTCGTCCCCGGCGGCCGTCTGGTCACCTCGGGCGTGCTGCGGAGTCAGCAGGCGCGCGTCCGCTCCGCATATGCCGCCCCCGCCTGGCGCCTCCTCTCGGCGCAGCGCCGAGGCGGATGGGTGACGAGCGTCTTTCAGCGCCTGCCGGCGCCGCGCCCCGCCAGACCCGGCACCCGCGGCGCAACGCCTGCCGCGGCGCCCCGAGCGCCGCGCGGCGCCGCCCCGCGCCGGAGAGCGCGTCCGCGGAACCGCTGATGCCGCGCTTCTTCGTCCCGCAACGCGACATTGCCGACGGCAAAGCCCGCCTCCAGGGCGGGGAGTTCCGCCACTTGCAACGCGTGCTCCGGCTCCGCGAAGGCGACAGCGTCACCGTTTTCGACGACGCCGGCGGCGAGCACGAGGGCGTCATCGTGTCGATGTCGCCGCGGGTCGCTACCGTGCGCATCACGGCATCGACCGCCGCCGGGCGCGAGTCGCCGCTCGCCGTCACGCTCTACCAGGGCGTTCCCAAGGGCCGAAAGATGGACCTCATCGTCGAGAAGGCAACCGAGCTCGGCGTCGTCGCCATCATCCCCTTCGTCTCCGCCTTCGCCACCGCGAGCATCGCCGCAGCGGAGAGCAAGCGCGAGCGCTGGCAGCGCATCGCGCTCGCCGCCGCCAAGCAGTCGGGACGCACGCGCATCCCCGAGATCGGGGCGGCGCTCACCTTTCCCGAGGTCGTGAGCGCCGCTGCCGCCATGGATCGCGGGCTCTTGTTCTTCGAGAACGCGGGCGCCGTGGCCTTGCCGGTGCCGGGCGGCGGCGACGCCACCGCCGCCACCGCCGCCGTCATCGTCGGCCCGGAGGGCGGCTTCAGCAGCGAGGAGGCGTCGCGCGCGCTGAACGCCGGCCTCGCGATCTGCAGCCTGGGCCCGCGCATCCTCCGCACCGAGACGGCCGCGATCGTCGCTCTGGCTCTCGTGCAGGCGTGCTTCGGCGACCTCGTCGGGACCCGCAGCGCGTAGCGGCTGTACGCGTACGGTCCGTCCATGCGGCCGGTCGTCGGCCGCGACCGGCGCCGAGCTCCGGCGTCGCCTTGTCTGCCCGGGAACCTCGGCATAGCATCCGCGCCCGATGACCGACCCGCGGCCGTGTCCGGCATGTGCTTTCGCGAACGCCCCCGGCGCCGAACATTGCGCTGCATGCAACGCGACGCTCACCACGACGTCCGAGCGCAGCAGCCCCGGCAAGACGCGGCGCGACCCCGACGACCCGACGCTGGCGCCTTCGCCGCTCCTGCGCGCCGTCTTGCGCGGCGAACCCGACGCCTTCACGGAGCCGGCGTCGCCGATGCCGGCCACGCCCCACGCGCAGCCGCCGCCATCGGACGCCGCCGGAATGTCGACGACCGCTCCCGCGCTCACCCGGGAGCGCGTCGAGCAGCTCAACCAGGGTGTCGACCAGGCCGCTCTGCTCCGCGACCTGGCCGAGCGCCTGCACGCGCGCCGGCCCGAACCCATCGTCCACTACGCCGGATTCCTGGTCCGCGCCGCAGCGTTCCTCGTCGACGGCGCCATCCTCGGCGCCTGCGGACTGCCGCTAACCGCGGCCGGATACCTCGGTCTGCTCGCCGGCATGGCGGCGCTCGGCAAGCCGGAGGTGATCGCACCCGACGAAACCCTCACCACGCTGCTCATCGCGGCATGGTTCGCGATGGCGACGGCGTACTTCACGGTCCTTCACGGCCGCGGCGGCCAGACGATCGGCAAAGCTCTCGTCGGCATCACCGTACGGACGCTCGAGCTGCGTCCGATCGGTCTCTCGCGCGCGCTCCTGCGCACGCTCGCCTACGCCATCTCGTCGAGCTTCTTCGGCTTCGGCTTCTTCCTGGTGGCGCTCACGCCGCGCAAGCGCGGCTGGCACGACTTCCTGGCCGGCACCTGCGTCGTCCGAACCGTGCGCGAGGGCGGCTCGGCATGAGCGCAGTGCTCCGGATCGGCGTCGTCATGGACCCGCTGCCTTCGGTGCATCCCGACAAGGACACGACCTTCGCCCTCATGCTGGAAGCGCAAAAGCGCGGCCACGAGCTCTGGGTCGTCCACCATCGCGATCTCTTCTGCATCGACGCCGACGTGCGCGCCATGGGCCGTCGCGCCGAAGTCTTCCGGCCGGCGGCCGCCGGCGAACCGCACCATCGCTTCCACCAGTCGGCGCCGCTGGCACTGGCCGACCTCGACGTCGTCTGGATGCGCACCGATCCGCCCGTCGACGCCGACTACCTCTACGCAACGCACCTCCTCTCGCTCGTCGAGGCCCGCGGCACGTTCGTCATGAACCGTCCCGCCGCACTCCGCGACGCCAACGAAAAGCTCTACGCCCTCAACTTCCCCGAGCTGATCCCGCGCACGCTCCTGACCCGCGACGTGGCGCGGCTCAAGGAGTTCCTCGACGAAGTCGGCGGCACCATGATCTTGAAGCCGCCGTACGGCTGGGGCGGTCTCGGCATCTTCCACGTCCGCGCCGACGACCGGAACCTGAATGCCATCCTCGAGACCGCCACCGAGAACGGCCGCGCTCTCACCTTGGCGCAGCAGTACATAGAAGAGGTGCGCGAGCTCGGCGACGAGCGCGTCATCATGCTCGACGGCGAGCCGCTCGGCGCCATCGCCCGCATCCCGCGCGCCGACGAGCACCGCTCGAACCTGCACGTCGGCGGCAGCGCCCGCCGGGTCGTCCTCGGCCCCCGGGAGCGCCGCATCTGCGATCGGGTCGGCCCCACGCTCCGCGCCGCCGGCCTCTGGTTCGTCGGCCTCGACATCATCGGCGACTACCTGACCGAGGTGAACGTCACCAGCCCGACCGGCATCCAGGAGATCGACCACCTCGACGGCGTCTGCCTGGAAAGCAAGGTGATCGACCTCGTCGAGCGCCAGGCCGCAGAGGCCAAGGCGCGACGTCGATAATTGAAAAGGCGGGCACCGTCTGTTACGGTCCGCCCCCGCGCGAGACGACCGGCGCTCGCGTCTCCTCCGAAGCACGGGCAGGTAGCTCAGTCGGTAGAGCAGCAGACTGAAAATCTGCGTGTCGGCGGTTCAATTCCGCCCCTGCCCACTTCCGAAGCGTGTCGTCTCGTTGCTGAGTTGCGCGCGCAGTCGGCAGCACCACCTTCGTCGCGTCATCGCCGGCGGCAGTTCCGGTGGCAACCGGTTGGGCGACGAGACGCTGCAAGGCGTCGAGCTGGCAAATCGCCGAGAGGAAACGCCTCGGCGTATGCTCTCCCCGTGAAGCAAGTCCGCGCGCTCCGCCTTCGCAGCAGAGGTGTGTCACGCCGATTTGCTTGACAGACTTTCTTACTTTCTTACAATCGACCTATGGCCTCGACAGCAACCAAGATCGGTCCAAAGTTCCAGGTGACGCTCCCCAAGCGCGTTCGCGAGGCGGCGGGGTTCAACGTCGGCGACTTCGTGGAAGCGACGCCCGTCAAGGGCGGGATCTTGTTGCGCCCGAAGGTGTTGGTCGATCGGGCGATCGAGGCAGAGCTTGCAGCGGCCATGGCGGATGTGAAGGCGGGGCGGGTCGGCAAGTCTTTCAAGTCAGCACGCGCACTCGTCCGTGATGCTGTCCGACGCGGACGGGAACGCGCGAAGCACCGATAGGTTCGTTCGGCAGCTCGCCGCCGCACCCCCGCGCGTTCGCCGGGGACTTCGAGAAGCAGCTCGGGTACCTCCTCAGCAACCCACGCCACCAGTCGCTCCGCGCGAAGAAGTACGACGAGGCTCGTGGGATCTTCCAGGCCCGCGTGAATCGCGATTGGCGCTTCTACTATCTCGTCGAGGCCGACACGTATGTGCTGCTCTCCATCATCCCTCATCCGAAATGAGCACTGGCCGCCAACGTCGAACCGAAGAAGATGCCCAACGCCGTCGCTCCGTCGTCGATGTCGCGGACGACAAGTCCCGATGGCGTGAGATCGGTGTCGCATTCTGGAACGAGAAGCACGAGTCCATGAGCGTGCTCCTCGACGCCGTGGCCATCGGCCACTGCCATTCCTCGGGGGCATGGCCTGCGAAACCGTTGCGTGCCGCACGGGCCGCCCGCCCGTGGCATCGCTGGGGTACACGCCCCGCGACGCGACCAGCACTGTGCTCCACCAGATCGTCCGCGAGCACCTCGAGACCTTCCTCGCCACCACGCAGCACGCCGATCCGAACGGCCTCCCACCGTTTCTCGAGCAAGAATTCCGCGCCTTCCTCGACTGCGGCGTCGCGGCGTCTGGGCCAAGGGCTTCGCGCGGCTTCAGTCACGCGCACCTCGAGCGCTTCGATCTCCATGCCGACCGCGCCGGGCTCGAACGCTCGTGTCGCTACCTCTTGCGCCTGCCGCTCGCGCAAGACCGGCTCGCCCGCCTAGCCGACGCCCGCGTCGTCCGCACGCTCGCGCGCCCCCGGCACGACGGCACGCGCCATCTGAATCTTTACCCCGCACGAATTCCTGGAACGCTTGGCGGCCATAACCCCGCGACCGCACAGAAATTTGGTCCGGTACCATGGCGTCCTGGCCCCGCGCGCGCGGTGGTGTCCGCCCGAGTGCGCTTGCCATCCCACCGCCGCTCGCCCGGCCGCCAACGCCTGCGGTTCCGGCGGCGCTCGTCCCGGCCGCGACACCGTCGATACCCCCATCCTCGGCACCGGCCGCTACCGACCCGCCGCTACTGGCGCACGCCGTGCCGATGATCTCCACGTCGCCCCCGGTGACCCGCCGCCGTCCCCGAGTGACGCACGGACGCGACGGGCCTCGGCGTCGGCCGATTCGATGAGGAGAGTGTTCGCCCTGGACGTGTTGGCGTGCGCCAGCTGCGGCGGCCGCCCGCGCTTCATCGCGGCCATCGAGGATCCGCCGGTCGTCGCCAAGATCCTCGCCCACCTCGGGCGGCCCACCGCGGGAGCCGGCCGTCGCGCCGGCGCGGCCACCACCGAAACCCACCGGGTTCGACTTTGCCTGATTTTTTCCCTGGCGATATTCTCACCCGCCTCCGACGGGGCTGGCCGACGACACTGGCCGCGCTACGTCTTGACGGTGCGGTCCGGCCCGTGCCAGCGATACCCCGCGCCTGCGGGACCGGCCTCGGAGCCGGCTTGTTTGCGCGTGGCAAACGGCTCTTCACGGCAACGTCAGACTGCGGAGATTATGTAGCCCGCCCGTGAGCGAACAGACGGCAAAGACGCAGCTAGAAATTCTTATCACCACCGGGCCTGTAACGTTTCGACCACGGAGGCTCGTTGATGGAAACCATTGCCACCCCCGCCATGTGGGCGGGTTTCTTCCTGTTCGTCGTCGTCGCCACGGTCGTCGACCTCAAAGTGCTGTCGGCCAGGGGCGCGACGCGCGGCGGCCTGCGCGAGGCGCTTGCGTGGTCGGCGTTCTGGGTCGCGCTCGCGCTCGCCTTCGGGGGCTGGCTCTGGTGGCACCTGCACGGCACCTCGGGCCCCGAGGCCGCGCGCGAGCAGGCGCTCGCGTACTTCACGGGCTACCTGATCGAGAAGTCGCTGTCGGTGGACAACATCTTCGTGTTCCTGATGCTGTTCACCTACTTCGCGGTGCCGCCGGAGCTGCAGAGGCGCACGCTGGTCTACGGCGTGCTCGGCGCGATCGCGCTGCGCATCGTCATGATCCTGGTCGGCGCGTGGCTGATCGCCCAGTTCCACTGGATCCTCTACGTGTTCGGCCTGTTCCTACTCGCCACCGGCGGCAAGATGCTGTTCTTCGCTGGCGAGAAGCCCGACCTCGAGAAGAACCCGGCGCTGCGCTGGATGCGCGGGCACCTTGCGCTGACGCCCGGCTTCGAGGGCGAGCGATTCTGGGTGCTGAAGGACGGCGTGCGCACCTACACGCCGCTCTTCCTCGTGCTGGTGATGATCGGCGTCACCGACATCGTGTTCGCGGTCGACAGCATTCCCGCGATCTTCGCGATCACCGACGACCCGTTCATTGTCATGACCTCGAACATCTTCGCGGTGCTCGGCCTGCGCGCGCTCTACTTCGTGCTCGCCGACATGGCCGACCGCTTCCACCTGCTGTCGTACGGCCTGGCGCTGGTGCTGATGTTCATCGGCACGAAGATGCTGCTGATTGACGTGTACAAGATCCCGGTGTTCCTCGCCCTCGGCGTGGTCGGCGCGCTGATCGCCGCGAGCGTGGTCGCCAGCCTCGTCGTGCGGCCGCGACCGCCGGCCCGGGGCGACTGATAGGCTTCGAGCGTGAATCCGCTGTCCGCCGCAGTCCGGGAATTCCTGCGCCTCGAGGCGTCGAGCGGCATCCTGCTGCTCGCCGCCGCCGTCGCCGCGATGGCGTTCGCCAACTCGCCGTGGTCGCGGGCGTACGAGGGCCTGCTCGCCATCCCGGTCGAACTGCGCGCCGGGTCCTTCGAGATCGCCAAGCCGCTGCTGCTGTGGATCAACGACGGCCTGATGGCGGTGTTCTTCTTCCTCGTCGGGCTGGAGATCAAGCGCGAGTTCCTCGAGGGTCATCTCGCGGATCGCTCGCAGGCGGTGCTGCCGGCGCTGGCCGCGCTGGGCGGCATGGCGGTGCCCGGGGCGATCTACGCCGCGATCAACTGGGGCGATCCGGTCGCGCTGCGCGGCTGGGCGATCCCGACCGCGACCGACATCGCGTTCGCGGTCGGCGTGCTGGCGCTGCTCGGCAGCCGCGTGCCGGCGGGCCTGAAGGTGTTCCTGCTCACGCTGGCGATCCTCGACGACCTCGGCGCGATCGTCGTCATCGCGCTGTTCTACACCGACCACCTCTCGCTGCCCTCGCTCGCGGTGGCCGGCGTCGCACTCGCGGTGCTCGCGGTGCTCAACCGGCGCGGCCTCGTGGCGGTGCCGCCATACCTGTTCGTCGGGGCGATCATGTGGGCCGCGGTGCTGAAGTCCGGCGTGCACGCGACGCTCGCGGGTGTCGCGCTGGCGCTCTTCATCCCGATGCGGGGCCCGGGCGACGTTTCACCGCTGCGGCGCCTCGAGCACGACCTGCACGCGGCGGTGGCCTACAGCATCCTGCCGCTCTTCGCATTCGCCAACGCCGGCGTGCCGCTCGCGGGCATGACGCTCGCCACGCTCGCGAGCGCGGTGCCGGCCGGCATCGCTCTCGGCCTGGTCGCCGGCAAGACCGCGGGCGTTCTCGGCGCCGCGGCGATCACCGTCCGGCTCGGCCTCGCGCGCCTGCCCGAGGGCGCGAACTGGCCGGCGATGCTTGGCGTCGCGATCCTTTGCGGCATCGGCTTCACGATGAGTCTCTTCATCGGCTCGCTCGCCTTCGAGGGCGAGGCGGCGCGCCTCGCCAACGAGAGCCGGCTCGGCATCCTCGTCGGCTCGGTCGTCGCCGGTGCGCTGGGCTTCGCGGTGCTGCGCACCACGCTGCCACCGGCGCCTGCGCGCTGAAGGGTCGGGCGGGCGGCAGGGGGTAAAATGCGCCCTGTCGTTACCCTCTCTCATCTCATCCAAGGCATCGAGGAATCCATGGGCAAGGCACTGCTTTCGAAAACCGCCGCCGCGATGGTCGCCAAGGGCAAGGGCGTCCTGGCCGCCGACGAATCCGCCGGCACCTGCGAGAAGCGCTTCCAGACGATCAGCACGCCTTGCATCGAGGAGAACCGCCGCTCGTATTGCGGCCTGCTCTTCACCACCCCGGGCATCGAGAAGTTCGTCTCCGGCGTGATCCTGTTCGACGAGACGATCCAGCAGAAGGCCGACGGCGGCACGCCGTTCGCCGACATGCTCGCGAAGAAGGGTGTCCTGCCGGGCATCAAGGTGGACAAGGGCGCGATGGACCTCGCGCTGTGCCCGGGCGAGAAGGTGACCGAGGGCCTCGACGGCCTGCGCCCGCGCCTCGCCGAGTACTTCAAGCTCGGCGCGCGCTTCGCCAAGTGGCGCGCGGTGATCACCATCGGCGACGCGATTCCTTCGCACGCCTGCCTGTACGTCAACGCGCATGCGCTCGCGCGCTACGCCGCGCTCTGCCAGGAAGCGTCGATCGTGCCGATGATCGAGCCCGAGGTGCTGCTCGACGGCAGCCACACCATCGAGCGCTGCGAAGAAGTGACCGAAGCGACCTTGCGCGCGACCTACGCCGCGATGGCCGCGCACAACGTGTCGCTCGAGCACACCATGTCCCCTCCGGTGTCGAGCCCAAGGACAAAGCAGCGCAGTTCCTCCTCGCGACGGCGCGCGTAATCGAGAAGCGCAGCCCGGCTCGGACGAGCCCCGAGCGGAAGATCTGAGAACTTTGCTTCGCCATGAAGCACGGTATCCGCAAGCTCGTTCCAGAGCGCCATGAGCCCACTCATGAGCGCCCGAACGTTTTCCATGCTCTCGAATGTGTGGTCGGTTCCAAGAATGTGTGGGAAGAGATGCTGCGGCCCAAGGCGCATGTTCGTAGAAGCCAGTGCCCCAAGAAAGAGCGCCCGCACCTGCCACGCCTCCATGGCCGCACGCTCGGCAGCGAGAAGCGGCGTCAGCGCCCCCCGTGCGCGTCATTCACGGCCCGCTCCACCAAGCCGGCGACGCTTTCCGTGACGAATGTGAATCACGTGCACCTGGCACTTCGCTTCCAGAATCGTGAACAACAGGCGGTAGCTGCCGTACAGGAGCTGTCGAATCTCCTCGGGAAAGGCGTCGTTCTCGGGGGCGAGCGAGCAGCTCTGTGGCAGTCGGCTCAAAGTCTCTGCCTTCGATAGCGGCCGTTCGCGCCAACGCGCTGCACGTTCCGGCGACTCCTCCCAGATGAACCGGTACGCTTCTTCGAGCTCAGCCTCGGCCACGGGCGGCACGACGACCACGTACCGTATGTCCCCTCACCCCGTTCTTCGTCGTTTCCTCGTACTTGCGGCCAAGGTCGTCGAGCGCATCCTTGAGCGGCCGACCCTCACCTCGTTTCATGGAAGCGAGGCCACGCTTTATCCCTTCGATTGCTTCGGCACGTTCGAGCGCTTCAAGGAGCTTCTGGTACGCCGCCGCATCGTGAACGACAGCCGCCTCCTTACCGTTCCCCGTGACCACTACCGGCCGGCCCGACCGCTTCATCTGCGCCAGGTACGCTTTGGCGTTCCGCTGAAAATCCGTGAGCGAATGGAGGTCCGTGTGGCGTCGAGCGCGTCGGGACGCAGCGCGGAGACAGTCATGACGAAGCCTGCCCGAGCTGACACCCTACTCGATGCGCTGACGGCGTCTCTTGGAGCGGCTACCCGCTCACCCGAAGGCGTTGCCGCTCCCGTCGCATTGCTGTGGACCGATGCGGACGGTCAGTGGCGGTCGCTCCTACCGGTTCTACAGAAGGCTTGCGCTCACCTGTATGTGCTGGGCGACTACGCCCCGGCACAGCGCACCGGGCCGGCCATCTGGCTCAAGTGCATCGTCGACCGGACGCTGCCCGACTTGGCGCCACCGCCCGGCACCGTGCCCATCCTGTATTTGCCCGGAGTCAGCCGGCAGGAACTGCGAGCGGGCGGAGACTGCCCCGATCTGCTCCATCCGTTGATCGAGCTTCAATACCGCGGTGCGGTCTGGCACCAGAAGAACGGTCGGGATTGGACGGTGGAGGCGTTCATGACCTCCGAAGCGAGGCGCGATCGATCATCTCGATTTTGTAGGTCGCGAAGAACGATTCGGCGAGGGCATTGTCCCAGCAGACGCCGGCGCGGCCCATGGACTGTCGCACGCCGAGCTCCGTGCTGAGATCGTGCAAGTCGGCAGACGGGTACTGACTGCCGCGGTCGGAGCGGTGGCTCGATTGGTCGATCGCGGGTGCCACGCTCTTGACGCTCCTGTTTCAGGGCTCGACGGCTCTCACCGAGGAGATCACGCGCGGGACGTTCCCGACCTATGCGGAGTACCAGCGGCGGACGTCGAAGCTCCTGCCGCGCCCCCGCACTCCTGACGGGAGTTCGCGGTTTCCGGTAGTTGGTGCGGTTCGTCCTCGACCCGCCGGAAACGTTTCGCAGGCGCCACGCGGATCGGCGATCTCGCGGGAGTGGCCCTCCTGACGCCAACAGGACCTCGGTGCCGTTGCCCCCGCATCCGGAATGCGCGGGGGTACGCGCGGCGCCCCGCGCGTTGACCTCGGAAGCTGTCTTCGCTTATGGGTCGGGCGGCGCGGATAGCGATCTCGTGTCGTTCGCTGTCGCGGTTTGTATTCCGAGGAGGCGCGATGAAAAAGCGACAGGTCGGCGAAGTGAAGGTCGCCCTGAGTGTCCGGCAGCCCTATGCCGAGTTGATCCTGCGGGGCATCAAGAAGATCGAGTATCGGAGCATGGCGACGCGTAAGCAGGGGCGGGTATACGTCTATGCATCTCGAACTCCCGCGGCAGATGCGTCGAGTTGGCGGAAGGTGAAGGCCGCCCCAGGAGAGTTGCCGACGGGCGTGCTCGTGGGGACCGTCGAGATCGTGGGATGCGATGGCGAGCCCGGGGACTATCGTTGGAAGCTCACCCGCCCGAAACGCTTCCGCCCACCGCAGCAGCCGAAGCGCCGGCCGCAGCCGGTGTTTTTCATTCCGTTCTGATCGGTGGCGTAGCGGCGATACGACCCGTGCCTAGCGATTCCATGATGATTACCCGGGTGCATAACTGATGGACCGACCGGGCATCCGAGCTACGGGTTGAACGGCGTCATGGGCGACCGCGCTTGAGATAGTGGGTGCGGACGAACGGTGGCGTAGCGACGAGTGCGTACGGCCTTATGAATCCGCGCGCGATCCTTCGTCTTTTGGACAACAGGATAAGGTCTTGCGGTGCACGGGTACGGCTGAGGCGCCTGGTATTGCTGACCACGAGCCGGGTGGCCTTGCGCTGGAGCTTGAGGTCATCGAGCAGGCCGACATGAGTGAGCCGGCGGCAAGCCGTAGCGTTAGCGAGGAGCACGGGGACGCGCAAACCGAAGGCACGGGCGACGCTGAGGAGTTCGTGGGCGGTTCGCCACACACGGCCCCTTGGGTAAAGTCCACGGGCTTACTAGCTGCAACCATGCCGTCGAGCTCACGAGGGTGTCGGATAGTGTACACAGCAAACGGCGCTAGATCACCGTCTGAGTGACTATCGGCAGGGGGCCAGCGGTG
>MWST01000042.1 GCA_002050235.1 Polyangiaceae bacterium UTPRO1
TCGCCAAGTCCGACAAGCAGCTAGCGAGATCCGCAGTGCATCCGGTGAAGCCGCCACCCGCTAGTGCGGTCGCGACTTCGCTCGTGGCCTCGTCGATCACCGTCTGGAAGTCGCCAACCACGAGCGGCGCATCGAGGCACGTCGCGTTTGCCTTGGCGGCCTTGTCGATCGCCTTCTGCCACGCCTTCGTGAACTTGCTCGCGCACTTGCCGATGGCGACCGCGTACTTCGCCGCGTCGCCGCCGGTCGCGAGCTTCGCCTCCGCGTTCTGGCGGCAGGCGGCGTACTGGCCGGCGATCTTGTTCTTGGCGCTCTGGCACTTCTGCTCGGGCGTGGCAGCGGCGCCGGCGATGGAGGCTGCGGCGCCGAGCGCGGCAGCGAGGACGAGGACGGTCGTAAGCGGACGGAACGACATGGAAGGGATCCTCCTTATCGAGTGCTGGCCGATGTGGCCGGAAGAGCGGGCTGCCTAGCACACACTCCGATTTTCGCCACGCCGGTCGGCGTCGGGGACGCGGCCCGCGTAGGCTCTCGCGACCCCGGGTTCGACCGGATACGCTGACGGCGCGCCCGGGACCGATCGACCGACCCCACCGGGAGCGGTTCAACGCCAAGGCCGCCGGCAAGACCGCTGTCGTCGACAACGTCGCGGGGGGTGCAGCACACGCGACAGCTCACAAACCGCGCGTGCCAGATCGCACGCATTCTCGAACGGGACGCGGGCTCGGGATTCGGTCGATGCGGATGGCCTCCCGCTCGAGATCCTCGAAACGAAACGCTTCTCCCAGGTGCAGGATCAACTTGACCACGAAGCCGTCGCCTCCCCTCGACGTTGCTCAACCAGTCGAAAGCCTACGCGTCGGAGCGGGACGTTCCCTACCAAGCGCTCATCGAGCTGTTCTTGGCCGAATCGCTGAAGCACCGACACGCCGCATGAAGCAGTAGACCACTCGCCGCGCGATCCGAAAATTGCGCCGCTGCACTCATAAGTAAGCGGAGGGGGTGGGATTCGAACCCACGGGAGCTTGCGCCCCGCCGGTTTTCAAGACCGGTGCCTTCAACCGCTCGGCCACCCCTCCCGTGCGTGGAGGTGGTTGACTACGACCGCGGAGCGGCCGCCGCAAGAGGCGAGCGCGAGCGCAGCGCCGCGCCGGGGCGCCGACTTCTACGGAGCACTGCTACGCGGCGCTGCTCCGCGCCGTCGCTTCGCGACAGGCCTCGCAGCCCGGACTCGGCGCCACGGTCAACGCCTGCCCGTGCTCGTTGCGCGGAACCAGCCAGTGCGCGAGGCGGGCTTTGAGGGCGCTATAGTCGCTGATCGGCTTGGCGATGAACTCCTGGAAGCCGGCGCGGACGGCCTTGGCTTCGGCACCGGGGCTGGCGTCGACGCTGAGCGCCAGCACCGGGAGGGTGGCGCCGCCGGGCAGGCGCCGTATGGCGCCGACGGCCTGCCATCCGTCGAGCCCCGGCATGTGCAGGTCGAGCAGGACCAGATGCGGTCGCGCGCTCGCGAACATGGCGACGGCCTGCTCGCCGTCGGCGGCTTCGAGGATCTCCACATTCGGAAACTCCTTGGCGACGAAGCGGCGGATGAGCAGGCGGTTCAAAGGCAGGTCGTCGGCGAAGAGGAGGCGGCGCGGCGTATGCACGAGGCACTCGCCGACGTCGCTCGCGACGACGGCGGCTACCGGAGCGTCGGCGCCGGTGCTCCCCGCTCCGGCGCGCTCCGCCTCCGGCTCGGCGAGCGGCAGCACGACGGTGAAGATCGATCCATGCCCGGGGATGCTCTCGGCCTGGACGCCGCCGCCGAGCTGGGTCACCAGGCTCTTGACGATGAAGAGTCCGAGGCCGGCGCCGCCGTACGCGCGCGTCTCCGAGCCGTCGCCCTGGCGAAACATCTCGAAGACGTGCGGCAGCGCCTCGCGGGCGATGCCGATACCGCTGTCGCGTACGGTGATCCGGCAGCGGTCGCCCACCGCTTCGCAGGCGACGGCGACCTCGCCCGCGGCCGTGAACTTGAGCCCGTTACCGATCAGGTTCTTCAACACGATCTTGAGCTTGCGCCGGTCGGTCGGGATCTCGAGGCCTTCGGGCACGGTGAAGCGCAGCGCCACGCGGCTCCCTGCCGCCGTCGGAGCGAGCTCGGCGTCGAGCTCGCGGCAGAGCTCGGCGAGCGCCACCGGCGCGAAGCGCGCGACGTCGCCGCCGGCCGCGAGCCGATTCAAGCTCAAGGTTCCGTCGATCAGCTCGAAGAGCTCGCGGCTCGCTTTCCGCAGCTGTGCGAGGAGCGGCGCCTGCTCGGCGGGTGATGCCGCGTCGGCGAGCATCTCGGTGTACCCGATGATGATGTTGAGGGGCGTCCGCAGCTCGTGGGACATGGTCGACACGAACTCCGATTTGAGCTGGCTCGCCCGCTCCAGCTCCTCGACGACGCGCGCGTTCACCAGCGCCATCGAGGCGAGCTGGGTGATGCCGATCGCCATCCGCTCGTCCTGCGGCCCGATCTCGCCGCGGCGATCGGAGTGGCCGCTCATCTGCAGCCCGACGATCTCGTCGCCGCTGCGCAGCGGCGCGAACACCGCGGCGCCGATCCCGGCGGCGGCGAGGAGCGCGGCGATCCCGCGATGGCGCTCGCACGTCGACGTCACCCGGACCGTGTCGCGCGCTCCCAGATCGACGACCAGCGCCGCCGCGTCCGGCAGGGTGAGTCGGCACAGCACCTCCCAGCGTCGGGACGGCAGCCCGTCAGCGGCGACGGGGCGGAAATCGTCGGCGGCCGTCCGCCGCATCCAGGTGACGCTGTGGTCGCAGCGCAGCACCTGGGAGCTCAGCTGGCAGAGCCGGGCGAGGATCTCGTCGACGCGCGTACACGCCATGAGCTCGCGGCCGACGTGCGCCAGCAACGTCGACATCTGCATCTCCTCGAAGAGAGCGCGCTCGCCGTACTCGCGGCCGAGCACGATCGCCAGCAGGCGGGCGACGCCGCGCAGCCACGCCGCCTCGCCGTCGCGGAAGCGCCGCGGCCGGTCGCTATAAGCGGCGAGGACGCCCCAAGCGCGACCGTGCGGCGCCAGCGCGACGCTCAGGCCGCTCGCGACCGCATGCCCGGTGAGCAGCGGCACCGCGCGCATGGCGGGCGCGTCATCGAGACGCGCGAAGGTGTACGGCTCGACGCCGGTCCAGCACGCGACGGTGTCCGGATGGGCACCGGCGTCGATCCGCGATCGCCCCACGACTCCGACCCGCCAGCCGACGCCGGTCTCGAGCCGCAGTACGCGGCCGTCGGGCTCCCAGGCGAAGACCGCGGTGTACGGTACGCCCAAGAGGCGCGCTACCGTGGCGCTCGCCTCGGCCAAGAGCTCATCGCTCGCCGCGCCCTCGAGGGCGCGCTCGGCGAGAGCCGTGAGCGCCGCCTGTCGCCGGACATCGCCGATGGCGCCGGCGCGACGCCAGGATTCACGGAGGTGCGCTCGCCACGTGCCGAGTCGCCCGAGATGGTTCTTCGGGCCGCTCATGCAGGTCCGTCAATCCGTGCGCAGCAGATAGTCCGCGAGCAGCGTGCGCAGGCGCCCGAGCGCCTGCGAGTGCAGTTGCGAGACACGCGATTCGCTGAGACCGAGCGAGTCGGCGACTTCGCGCATGGTACGGTCGCTCTTGTAGTAGAGCGTGACGGCGGCGCACTCCTTCTCGGGCAGGCGATCGATCGCCGCATTGACGAGCCGGGCGCGCTCGCGGCCGAGAATGGCGCGCAGCGGGTCGGCCGCGTGATCCGGCAGGTGTCGGTCGATCTCGGAGACGCGGTCGCCGGGGTGGCCGAGATCCTCGAGCGACGTCGTCCCGAAGCCGGCCTCGTTGCTCATGCTGCGGAGCTTGGCGAGATCGATCTTCAGGGCCGCAGCGATCTCGTCCTCGCCGGGGACGCGCCCGAGCCTGGCTTCGAGCGTCGCCCGCGTACGCTCGAGCAGCACCGCCTTGCGCCGTGCCGTACGCGAGAGGAGATCGCGCTCGCGGAGGTTGTCCATGATGACGCCGCGGACGCGGAAGCGCGCGTAGGTGCGGAACGAGGCGTGCTTGTCGGGGCGGAAGCGGCGGTAAGCGTCGAGCAGGCCTTCCATGCCCCAGCTCATGAGCTCGTCGATCTCGACGTGAGGCGGCTTCCGGCACGCGATCCGGTGCGCGACGTCGCGGACGAGGGGGAGATGGCGCCGCAAGATCGCGTCGGCGCTCGCGGCGAGGGCATGGTCGGTCCCACCGGTCCTCTGCGACCCCAAGTTCAGCGCGGCTTCCATGCATCGACCTTTCGCGCAGCGAGTGGCGTAGCGACGCAGACGATCGCAAGATCCACGCCAACGCTGAGACGAACGGACCGCGTGCCGGCGCCGCCGTCGGAACGCCTCGGAGGCGCTGCCCAGGCGCCATGTCCGCACAAGCACTCGGCACGCCGAAACCGGTGGAGTCAGAGAGCTTTCCCGGCGGTCCGCAGCACGGCACCGACCGCCGTCGCCGGTCTTGTCATGCGAGATGTCCTCGGGTCCGCGCCGGCGAGACGCACGGCGCGCCGGCGGCGGACGGTGCCTGCATACCGCCGGTCGACGCTCCGCGAACGCCGCGCCGGCGTCGATCGACGACGGAATGACGCTTCAGCCGTCGTGCGGCAGGCCGAGGAGGCGCTCCGCGATCACGTTCTTCTGGATGTTGGGCGTGCCGCCGCCGATCACGAACGGCGGCCACGACAGCATCACTTTCTGCCACCGGCCGTCGTCGACCGCGTGCGGCGACTTCCTCGCCAGCGCCCCGAACGACCCTTCGATATCGCGCGCCAGGCGTCCCGACTCGATCTCGATGCGGGCGCGGATCAGCTTGTTGATCGACGTCTCGGCGCCGAGCGGCTCGCCGCGCAGCTGTTTGGTGACGAAGCGCAGACCGTTCAGGCGCATCGCCTCGACCTGCGTCTCCATGCGCGCGATCCGCTGCCGGATCGCCGCGTCCTCGATCGCGGGGCGTCCGCGCCGGCGGCAGCGCCTGGCGAGGTCCCGGATGGCCTCGAGGCGATGCTTGAGCGCCCAGACATCGGCGATCGAGCTCCGCTCGTTGGCGAGCGCGTCCTTGGTGACCTCCCACCCCTGGCCCTCGGCGCCGAGCCGGTTGGCTGCAGGGACGCGCACGTCCTCGAAGAACACCTCCGCGAACATGGCGCCGCCGTTCATCTCCTTGATCGGCTTCACCGTGATCCCGGGCGTCTGCATCGGCACGAGGAGGCAGGTGATGCCGAGGTGCTTCGGCGCCTGCGGGTCGGTGCGCACGAGCAGGATCATCCACTGCGCCCACATCGCCAGGCTCGTCCAGATCTTCTGGCCATTGACGACGTAGTCGTCACCGTCGCGGACGGCCTTGCACTGGAGCGCCGCGAGGTCGCTGCCCGCCCCCGGCTCGGAGTAACCCGTGCACCATTGGATCTCGCCGCGCAGGATCGGACCGATGTGCCGTTCCTGCTGCGCCGGCGTCCCGTACTTGATGAGCGCGGGCCCGACCCAGGCGAGCCCCATGTAGGAGAGCCCGAGCATCGGCGCTTTGACCCGCGCCATCTCCTCCTTGAGGATCATCTGCTCGCTGATCGTGCCGCCGCCGCCGCCGACCTCGCGCGGCCAGTTGAAGCCGACCCAGCGCTTGGCGTGGAGATCCTGATTCCACTTGTAGAGCGCCGGGAGGTTCTTCATCCCCTCCTCGGCATCCATCTGATCCTGACCCGAGCGCTGCGGCAGGTGGTCGGCGATGAAGGCTCGCACCTCGGCGCGGAAGGCTTCTTCTTCGGGGCTGAAGCCGAAGTCCATGGCTCGCTCCTCTCAGGCTCGCGGTTCGAGCGCGCCCATCACCCGCTCGTAGTGCTCGTCGGGAGCGCCGAGCCAGACGTAGCTCTGACGGCCGCGCTTGTAGAAGAGATGGGCGTGGCACTCCCAGGTGTAGCCGATGGCGCCGTGGATCTGGACGCATTCTTCGCCGGCGGCGTCGAGCGCCTCGCTGGCAAGCGCCTTCGCCATGGCGGCGTAGCGCGCCACCTGCTCGGGCGCCGAGTCGAGCGCCCAGGCGGCGTAGTAGACGAGCGAGCGCGCCGACTCGATGTCGCAGAGCATCTCGGCGCAGCGGTGCTTCACGCCCTGGAAACGGCCGATCGGCGAGCCGAACTGCCGGCGCACCTTGGCGTACTCGACCGCCAGGCGCAGGGCGGCGTCGGCCGATCCGACCATCTCGGCCGCGTGCGTGATCGCCTGACGGTCGAGGAGATGCGCCAGCACCGGCCACGCCGCGCCGGCGCTGCCGAGGCGGGCGCGCTCCGGCAGGACCGCGCCCGCGAGCCGCACCTCGGCCGCGGGCTTGGTGGCGTCGACGACGACGAGCGGTGTCGCCGTCACGCCCGGCGCCGCCGCGGGCACGGCAAAGAGGCTCACGCCTGCGCCCTCGCGCGCCGCGACGAGCACGAGGTCGGCATGCTGACCGTCGGGAACGAAGAGCTTGGCGCCGTCGAGCACGACCTCCCCCGCACGCGCCGTCGCCCTGGCCCCGATGCCCTCGGCGGCAGGGACGTCGCTCGCCTCGAGGATGGCGACCGTGGCGACGACGTCGCCGGACGCGATCCGCGGCAGCCACTCGGCGCGCTGCGCCTCGTCGCCGAGCGCCGTCAGCGCCGCGACCGCGAGATCGGTCGACGCCAGCGGCAGCGGGCAGAGCGTCTTTCCCATCTCCTCCAGGAGGACGATGAGGTCGACCGCACATAGCCCCAGCCCGCCGTGCGCTTCCGGGATCGTGAGCCCGGCCCACCCGAGCTCGGCCGTCCTCTTCCACAGTGCCCGATCGAGGGTCGGCGGCGCCGCGCTCGACGCGAGGATGCGGTCGAGCGGCAATTCGTGGTCGAGCAGGCGCCGCGCTTGCGCGCGCAGCTCGTCCTGCTCGGGGGTGAAGCCGAAATCCATGCACGCGCCCTCCGGCGGCCCCTCCTAGGACGGGCCTTTACTTGTTGCAAGAGCTTGCATATGCGCAGGGCGTTCGCCGTATCCCATACTCGAAGGAGCGCACGCATGCCGATCGATCTCGACAAAGCTCTGGGCGCCACCCTGCCCGCCGTCGACTTCCAGTGGAACGAGGACACGCTGATCCTCTACGCGCTCGGCGCCGGCGTCGGTATCGGCCAGGACCAGACGAGCGCGCAGGTCCTGCAATACACCTTCGAGAACGGCTTGCGCGCGCTGCCGACGTTCGGCGTCATCCCGAGCTTCCCGATGCTGATGGGGCTGATGAACGTGCCCGCCCTCTCCTTCAACCCGATGATGCTGCTCCACGGCGAGCAGTACCTGGAGGTCCTGGAGACGCCGATCCCGACGGCCGCCACGGTCACGTCCACGGGCAAGATCACCGGCATCTACGACAAGGGCAAGGGCGCGCTCGTGGTGATCGAGGCGACGACTACCCGCGATGGCGGCAAGCCGGTCTTCAAGAACGAGTTCGGCATCTTCCTGCGCGGCGAGGGCGGCTTCGGCGGCGCGCCGGGTCCGGCGGCCGCCAACGAGCCTCCGAAGCGGGCGCCCGACGCTACGGTCGCAACGCCGACGCTCACGCACCAAGCGCTCCTCTATCGCCTCTCCGGCGACAAAAACCCGCTCCACGCCGACCCGGGCTTCGCCAAGATGGGCGGCTTCGAGAAGCCCATCCTCCACGGTCTCTGCACCTTCGCCAACGTCGGCCGCGCCGTGCTGCAGGCCTGCGCCGACGACGATCCGACGCGCTTCCGCTCGATCCGCGTGCGCTTCGCGCGGCCGGTAATGCCGGGCGAGACGATCGTCACCGAGATGTGGCGGGAATCGCCGACCGAAGTCGTCGTACAGGCGAAGGCGAAGGAGCGCGATCAAGTCGTCATCACCAACGCCCGCGTCACCCTCGCCTGAGGCGCGCCGCATGGCCCGCCGCGCCGGCACTTCCCCGCGTCCGCCCGGCGCCGGCGCGACGCGGCGCCGCCGGGCGCCGGGCGGCGCCGGTGCGGGCCGCAGGCGTACGCGAGCGCCCCGCGATCGCGACGCCACCGTGGCCGCGATCATCGCCGCAGCGACCGAGCTCATGGCCGAGAAAGGGCCCGACGGCTTCGGCCTCGCTGAGCTCGGCGACCATGCCGGGGTCTCGTTCGGCCTGATCCACCGCTACTTCGGCGGCAAGACGGGACTCCTGAAGGAGGCACTCCGCCAGCCGTTCGCCCGCCAGCTCGCGCGCGTCCTCGACCTCTACACCGGTGCCGGGGCGGTGCGGGAGCCGGCGCCGCTGGTCGCGCTGCTCTTCTCGGCGCAAGCGCGGGCGCCCCACTACGTACGCTTGATCGCCTGGGGCCTGCTTACGGAGCTCCTCACCGAGGACGTGTTCGCGACCCACCGCGAATCGGTGAATCGGCTCCTCGAAGGCTACCGGAACGATCTCGCCGCTGCCGGGATCGCCGATGTCGACGCCCGCGCCGTCGCCGCCCTCACCCTGACGGCAACGCTCGGATTCCAGCTCTTCCGACCGCTGCTGGACTCGCTCCTCGCCACCGGCGCCGACTTCGAGACCATCTACCGTCGCCACCTCGAAATGGCGCTGGCCTCGTTCCGCCGCCCCTAGCGGCGCAGCGCCGCATCGCGCATGCGGAGTGCCCTCCGCCTCGACGCCCGCCCTCCGGCAGGCCGCCCCGGTTGGCCGGACCGATGCGCTGTGGTTCAATGCCGGCATGCCCCAGCCCCCAAACGGACGCCACCGCCCTCCTCGTCCGAAGATCCGCTCCGAGGTGTCCGCGGGCGGCGTCATCTATAGACAAACGCCGGAAGGCGTCGTTTTCGGCCTCATCGCCACCAAGGGTCGTACCCGCTGGCAGCTCCCGAAGGGCAAGCAGGAGCCCGGCGAGACGCTCGAGGCAACCGCGGCGCGGGAAGTCGCCGAAGAGACCGGCCTCAGCGGTATCGTGCGGGCGCCGCTCGAGGCCATCGACATCTGGTTCAACGTCAACGACGACGGCCGGCCGGTCCGGCGCCACAAGCTCGTCCATTTCTACCTGCTCGAATACCGCTCCGGCTCGACCAGCGACCACGACGACGAGGTCGACGACGCCTGCTGGTTTCCGGCCGGCGAGGCCCTGGCCCTGCTCACCTTCCCGAGCGAACGCCGCGTCGCCGCCCGCGCCCTCGAGCTCCTCGCCGACCGCGGCGACGACGCCGCCGGCGAACCGGTGCGCGCCTAGCCGCCGGGCGGCGAAGCTTCCCTCAGCCCGCCCGCAGCACCTCGACGCCGCCCATGTACGGCCGGAGCGGCTGCGGAACGACAACCGAGCCGTCGGCCTGCTGGTAGGTCTCGAGGACGCCGATCACCACCCGCGGCAGCGCCAGCCCCGAACCGTTCAGCGTATGCACGAGCTCCGGCTTCGCCTGCGGCGCCGGGCGATAGCGGATGCCGGCGCGGCGGGCCTGGAAGTCGCGGAAGTTGGAGCACGAGCTCACCTCGAGCCACTCTGCGCAGCCGGGCGCCCAGATCTCGACGTCGAACTTCATGGCCGCGGTGAAGCTCAAGTCTCCCGTACACATCTGGACGACCCGATGCGGTATCCCGAGGCGGCGGCAGACGTCCTCGGCATCGTCGAGCAGCGACGCCAGCTCGGAGTCGGACGTCGCCGGCTCGACGAACTTCACCATCTCGACCTTGTCGAACTGGTGCCCGCGCTTGATGCCGCGGACGTCGCGTCCGGCCGACATCTTCTCGCGCCGGAAGCACGGCGTGTAAGCGACGTGCTTGATCGGCAGCGTCCCGGGCGCGAGGATCTCCTCGCGATAGAGGTTGGTGACCGGAACCTCGGCGGTGGGGATGAACCACATCTCGTCCTCGAGATCGCGGTACATCGTGTCGCCGAACTTCGGCAGTTGCCCCGTGCCGACGAGGCACTCCCGCCGCACCATCGCCGGGGGATAGACCTCGGTGTAGCCGTGGTGTCGGACGTGGAGGTCGATCATCCAGCCGATGAGCGCACGCTGCAGCCGGGCCCCGTCGCCCTGCAGCACGTAGAAGCGCGAGCCCGAGATCTTGGCGCCGCGCTCGAAGTCGATGATGCCGAGCGCCTCCCCGAGCTCCCAGTGCGGCTTCGGCGTGAAATCGAACCGCCGCGGCGCACCGACCTCGCGCACCACGACGTTGGCGGCTTCGTCGGCACCGACCGGCACGTCGGGGTGCGGCAGGTTCGGCATCTCGAGCATGCGGGCGGCGAATCGCTCCTCCGCCGCCAGGGCGACGGCCTCCGCGGCGGCAATCCGCTCGCCGATCCCGCGGGTGGCGGCGATCGCGCGCTCGCGCTCCGCCGCGTCCCTGATGGCGGCGATCTTCTTCGACGCCTGTCCGCGCTCGGCCTTCAAGGTCTCGAGCTCGGTTATCGCCGCGCGCCGCTCGCCGTCGAGAGCTAGGAGCGCGTCGACCTCGACCGGACGCACGCCGACGGTCTCCAGCATCCGCTTCACGGCCTCCGGCTGCTCGCGGATCAGGCGGATGTCGAGCATCGGCGGGTCGTAGCATCGGCCTTTGGACCCCGCAACGCCGCCTCACCCGGCGGCGAACGCGTCCGGCACATGGACGAGCGCAACGGCGTCGCCGCGCACGTCGATGGCGACGACGTCGAAGCGGACCGGCCGGCCGCGCCACTTCGGATGGGCGGCCAGGAACCATTCGGCGACCCGGATCACCTGCCGCTGCTTGGCCGGAGTGACCGATTCGAGGGCGCTACCCTGGCGGCACGAGCGCCGGGTGCGGATCTCACAGAACACCAGGGTCTCGCCGTCGAGCGCGACCAGGTCGATCTCGCCGGCCGCAGCGCGGACGTTGCGGGCGACGATGGTCATGCCGCGGGCGGCGAGGTGCGCCGCCGCCCGCGCCTCGCCTTCGCGTCCGCAGCGTTGTCGATCGTGGGTCATGCCGCCGGCTTAGACGCACGCCGGCGGCGCCGCATCGTCGCGAGTATCCCCTGCCGGCGCTGCCGGCGCGCGCTTGCCCTCGCCGGACCAGCCTGTAACGTGCCCTCATCAAATGCGCCCCGGAGGCGCCCACCCAAGGAGGAAGACATGTACCTGCGTCTCGTCATCGCCGCTGCAGCCGCCGTTGCCCTCGCCGTTCCTCGCGGAGCCGCTGCCGCTCCGACCGGAGTCCAGTGGACCCTCGACGGCAAACAGCTGCTCGTCAACAAGGACGTCGGCGCCGAGCGCTGGGCAATCACGCTGAACCTCGCGGACTTCTCGGCGACCGGGAACGTCTTCTTCACCGACGGCCGCTCGCCCGCCTTCGTCTGGTGCGAGAAGACGACGGACAGCTTCGACTCATCCTACGGCGAGCTGTACCTGACCTACCGCTGCTCCGGAGCCGACGCCGGCCTCGGCGGCTTCGCGATGTCGGACTGGACCTTGATCAGCGACGACGTCTCGCTGCCGCTCAGCTTCTTCATCCCACCGCCCGAGACCTGCGACCTCGCCGGCGCCTTGAACGGCTGGGCACCGAGCAGTGCGGACAGCTACTGGGAGTGCAACGGCAGCGCCGGCAGCTTCAACTTCAGCGCCTTCGGCAACGGCACCGCCTACAACAGCGCCACCTCGGCGTTCAACTACAACGCCGTCGACGAGGGCTGTCGGATCGCGCGGCTCGACGACGGCAGCGATCTCGATCTCGAGTACTCGCCGAGTAGGGATCACCTGACGATCTACGAAACCACGACCGACGGCGCGACGCTGATCGTGAGCGAATGCCGGCGCGTGGGCCTCTGAGCACCGCCGCAGTCGGGGCCGCGGCGGCAGTCGCCGCGCCCCGCCTCGGTCACGCCGTCTACGGCAACGGCCGAGTGCTGGCGCTGGTGTCGCCGACGAGCGCGATCGAATGGCTCTGCCTACCGCGCTTCGATTCGGGATCCGTCTTCGGGCGGCTGCTCGACGCCGAGCGCGGCGGCTCCTTCCGGATCCTGCCGCGGGACGGAGAGCGGACCGGCATCCTCGACTACCTCCCCAACACCAACGTCGTGCGCATCCGCTTCGTCGAGGACGACGCCGCCTGGGAGGTCATCGACTTCGCGCCGCGCATACCGCGCGGACTCGACGTCGACGTGCCGATCGAGATCGTGCGCCTCGTCCGGCCGCTGCGCGGGCTGCCGCGACTGCGCGTCGACTTCGATCCCCGACCCGACTACGCTCGCGCCCTCGTCGAGATGCGCGAGACCGCGGCCGGAATCGAGGTCGGTGGGCTCGCGGCGCCGCTCTGCCTCGGCACCAATCTGCCCGTGTCGTACATCCTGCGCCGCACCGACTTCACGCTCGACCGTCCGCTCTTCTTCACCCTCACCTGGGGTGCGCGCAGCGAGCCGCCGACCATCGATCTCATGGAGCAGGCCCTCGACCTGACGATCGCCGGCTGGCGCGCCTGGGCCAAGACCTGCGCCCTGCCCACGTATGCTCCGGCGCACGTGCTGCGTTCGGCCCTGTGCCTGAAGCTCCACGCCTACCACGACACCGGCGCCATCATCGCCGCCGCCACCACCAGCATCCCGGAGGCGATGGGCACGCGGCGCACCTGGGACTACCGCTACTGCTGGCTCCGCGACGCCGCCTTCGTCGTCGAGGCGCTGCGCCGTCTGAGCCACCTGAACGAGGGTGCCCAGTTCATCCGCTATCTCCGCGACGCCATCGGCGACGATCCTCCGCAGCCGGTGTACGGGATCGGCGGCGAGCGTGATCTCAGCGAGGAATTGCTCCCGCACCTGGCGGGATTCGAGGGCAACGGCTGGGTGCGGCGCGGCAACGCCGCCTACGAGCAGCGCCAGCACGACCTCATGGGCGAAGTCATCCTCTGCCTCGACACCCTGCTCGGCGATCCGCGCATCATCCTCGACGAGCCGCAGCATTATTTCCCGCTCGTGGCTCGCCTGGTGGAGCTCGCCATCGAGCTGGCGCCGCAGGACGACACCGGCATCTGGGAGTTCCGCACCATGCTCCGGCCCTACACGTTCTCGCGCGCCATGTGCTGGGCGGCCATCCAGCGCGGCGCCAAGATCGCGCGGCGCTTCGGCCGCACCAGCGAGGCCGAGCGCTGGGAGCGCATCGCCGCCGCCGAACGCCAGGTCATACTGACTCGCGGCTACAACGCCCGGCTCGGCTACTTCACCCAGGCGCTCGACGGCGAGTACCCCGACGCCGCGAATCTGCTCCTGCCGACGATCGGCATCCTCGACGCCCGCGATCCGCGCTTCGTCTCCACGGTGGACGCCTATGCCGAGCACCTCACCGTCGGCGGCTTCATGCAGCGCTACCGCAACCTCGACGACTTCGGTGAGACCACTAGCGCCTTCACCATCTGCTCGTTCTGGTGGGCCGAGGCGCTGGCGCTCATGGGCCGGCTCGACGAGGCCATGGCCCTCTTCGAGCGCTTGATCGGCCATGCCAATCCGGTCGGCCTCTTCTCCGAGGACATCGAGCCCGAGACCGGGCGGCTGATCGGCAACTTCCCGCAGGCCTATACCCACGTCGGCCTGGTCCACGCTGCGATGACGATCGGCGAGTTGCTGGAAGCGCGCGAAGGGCGCGTCCGTGCCTGGGCGTGAGGTCGCCGTGCCCCGAGTAGTCATCGTCGCCAACCGCTTGCCCGTGGCGGCGACCGTCGACGAACGAGGGCGGCCCGCGCTCGAAGCGAGTCCGGGCGGGCTCGTCTCAGGGCTCGCGCCGGTGCACGGGAGCGACGATTCGCTGTGGATCGGCTGGCCGGGGACGACTGACCCGGTCGACCCCGCGCTCGCCGCCGAGCTCGCGGCGCAGCGCCTCGTGCCGGTGCCGATCGCCGCCGACGAGCTCCGACCCTACTACGACGGCTTCGCGAACGGCGTCATCTGGCCGCTCTTCCACTACCTCCTGGAGCGCATGCCGCTCGAGATCCCCGGCTTCGATGCCTACCGGGCGGTGAACGAGCGCTTCGCCGAGGTCGTCGCCGCCCACTGGCGCGAAGGCGATCTCGTGTGGATCCACGACTACCAACTGCTGCTCCTCCCGGCGCTCGTGCGCCGCCGCCTGCCGCGAGCGCGCATCGGCTTCTTCCTCCACGTCCCCTTCCCCTCCTCCGAGGTGTTCCGCACGCTGCCGTACCGCGAGCAGCTCCTCGAAGGTCTGCTCGGCGCCGATCTCATCGGCTTCCACACCGCGGCCTACATGCGCCACTTCGCGACCTCGGTGCTGCGCGTGCTCGGCGCGCCGAGCGAGGTCGAGCGCCTGCCGTGGCGCGGGCGCGAAGTGCGGCTCGGCGTCTTCCCGATGGGCATCGACGCGGCGGCATACGCGCAAGCGGCGGCGCGCCCCGAGGTCGCGGCGCTCGCCCGCACCTGGTGCATCGACGGCGTCCGCATCCTCCTCGGCGTCGACCGCCTCGACTACACCAAGGGCATCCCGCGCCGCCTCCTCGCCTTCGAGCGCCTCCTCGAGCACCACCCGGAGCTGCGCGAGGCGGTGCGGCTGGTGCAGGTCGCCGTGCCGTCGCGCGAGGACGTGCAGGCGTATCAGAGCTTCCGAGAGCAGGCCGATGCGCTGATCGGCCGCATCCACGGCGCCTTCGCCACCCCGAGCTGGGTGCCGGTGCACTGGATGTACCGCGGCGTCTCGCACGACGAGTTGCTCGCCCTCTATCGCGCCGCCGACGTCATGCTGGTGACGCCGCTGCGCGACGGCATGAACCTGGTCGCCAAGGAGTTCTGCGCTGCGCGCGGCGACGAAGACGGCGTTCTCGTGCTCTCGGAGTTCGCCGGCGCCGCCTCGGAGCTCGCCGAGGCGATCATGGTGAACCCCTTCGACGTCGAGGAAGCGGCGAACGCCTACCACCGCGCGCTCACCCTTCCGCCCGACGACCGCCGGGCCCGGATGCGGGCGCTGCGCGCCCGCATCTTCGCGTACGATGCGAAGCGCTGGGCTGCGGGCTTCCTCGCCGCCCTGACCGCCGACGACGGACGACCGGCGAACCGGCGCTCGCCGACGCCCGCGCACGTGCTCGACGCGCTCGCCGACCGCCTGCGTGCGACCGCCTCGGCACGCCTCCTCCTCGACTACGACGGCACGCTCGTCCCGTTCGCACCCTCGCCCGACCTCGCCCGCCCCGACGCCGCGCTCACCGCGCTCCTGGCGGCGCTGGCGGCGCGCCCGGGCTGGGAGGTGCACATCGTGAGCGGCCGCAGCCGCGAGAACCTCGAGCGCTGGTTCGGGACCCTCCCGATCGGCCTCCACGCCGAGCACGGCCTGTGGTCGCGCGCCGCCGGAGCATCGGCGTGGAGCGGCGGTCCGAGCGCCGACATGGCCTGGCGCGCCGCCGTCGCCCCCATCCTCGACGACTTCGCCGCGCGCACGCCCGGATCGGTGGTCGAAACCAAGGAAGCCTCGCTCGCCTGGCACTACCGGGCGTGCGAGCGCGAGCTCGCTCTCCGGCAGGCGCGCGAGCTGCACGCGCACCTCACCGAGCGCTTGAGCAATCTGCCGGTGCGAATCGTTCCCGGCGATTGCGTCCTCGAGATCCGCCCGCACGGCGCTTCCAAAGGAAACGTCGTCGCCATGATCCGGGCGGCGGCGCCGCCGGAAACGCTGCTGTGCGCGCTCGGAGACGACCATACCGACGGCGACATGTTCCGCGCCCTCGGCAACGACGACATCGCCATCCAGATCGGCGACCACGGTAGCGGCGCGCCCTACGTGCTCGCCGATCCGGCCGCGGCACGCGCCTTCCTGCGCAGTCTTCTCGCCGGCTGCTAGAGAGGCGCCGGCCGTGTGATGGCGGGACGGGTGGCGGCTTGCTAGATTCCGCGCCCGTGAAGATCTCCGTCGACCAGATCCGCCACGTGGCGCTGCTGGCGCGTCTCGCGCTCACTGCCGCAGAAGAGCAGGAGCTCGCTGCCACCCTCGATCAGATCCTCGCACACATGGAGACCCTGAACCGGCTCGATACCGCGGACGTGGAGCCGACCGCGCACATCGTCGCCGTCGCCACTCCCTGGCGCGACGACGTCGTCACCAACGCTCCCGATACCGAGGCGCTGCTCGCGAACGCGCCGGCTCGCGACGGCGACCTCTTCGTCGTCCCCAAGATCATCGATTGATCCGCGTACGATGCTGAGCGACCTCACCATCGCGACCGCGGCCGAACGGTTGCAGCGCGGCGAGCTCTCCGCCGTCGAGCTGACGCGAGCCGCGCTCGACCGCATCGCCGCGACCGACGCCGCGCTCCATGCCTTCCTGACCGTCACCGCCGACAGTGCGCTCGCCGCAGCGGCCGCCGTCGACGACGCCAGGCGCGCGGGGCGAGCGGTCGGACCGCTCGCCGGGATTCCGATCGCGGTCAAGGACGTGATCGCCACCAAGGGCGTACGCACGACCGCCGCCGCCCGCATCCTCGAAGACTTCGTTCCTCCCTACGACGCCACCGTGACCCGCCGCCTGCAGGATGCGGGAGCGATCCTGGTCGGCAAGGCGAACTGCGACGAGTTCGCGATGGGATCGTCGAACGAGAACTCCGCTTACGGCCCGACGCGGAATCCCTGGGACCGGACGCGGGTGCCGGGCGGCTCGTCGGGCGGCTCGGCCGTAGCCGTCGCCGCGGGCCAGGCGCTCGCCGCCCTCGGCACCGACACCGGCGGCTCGATCCGGCTTCCCGCCGCATACACGGGCATCGTCGGCATGAAGCCGACCTACGGACGCGTCAGCCGCTTCGGCGTCATCGCCTATGCCTCGTCGCTCGACCAGGTCGGACCCATGACCCGCGACGTCGCCGACTGCGCGCTCCTCCTCGGCGTCCTCGCCGGCCACGACCCGCGCGACTCGACCTCGGTCGATCGCGCCGTCCCCGATTACGCGGCGGCGATCGCCGGCGGAGCCGGCGGCGCCCGCGGACTGCGCATCGCGCTGCCCCGCGAATATTTCGGCGCCGGGCTGCAGCCCGAGGTCGAGCGCGCGGTGCGCGGCGCCGCCGAGGTATTGCGCAGCGCCGGAGCCGCACTCCACGAAGCCTCGCTGCCGCACACCGAGTACGGCGTCGCCTGCTACTACGTCCTCGCTCCCGCCGAGGCGAGCTCGAACCTCGCCCGCTACGACGGCATCCGCTACGGTCGGCGGGCACCGAGCTCGCAGAGTCTCCTCGACCTCTACCGCGACACCCGCGAAGCCGGCTTCGGACCCGAAGTGAAGCGCCGGATCATGCTCGGCACCTACGTGCTGTCCTCCGGCTACTACGACGCCTACTACCTGAAGGCACAGAAGGTCCGGACCCTGATCCGCCGCGACTTCGAGCGCGTCTTCGCGACCGCGGACGTGATCCTCACTCCGGTAGCGCCGACCACCGCGTTCCGCATCGGCGAGAAG
>MWST01000028.1 GCA_002050235.1 Polyangiaceae bacterium UTPRO1
AACGCCCTCGGCGGCACCGATACCCTCACGGCAGTCGGCGCGCCGGACACGCCGGTGCAGGACGTATCGCACCCGACCCTGGCTGCAGTCTTCTGCATCGGACCGACCGGGGCCGCGGCCATCAACAACGTGGCGGGCCTCCCAGGCCCGGGTCGGGTGATGCTGAAAGGCACGGCGAAGGGCTTGCCGTAGGCTCCGGTAGACGAACGACCCGAATCGGCCGCGCATCCGGGGCCGACCTCTCCGCGCGGCAGGTCGGCCCCGGGCGCATTAGCGCGGTGGCCGCGAACCGCGGACCTCGGCTTGTCCGCCATCGGACCATGTGAAAAGAGGGCGGGATGGTCGCGATGGCCTTGCCGCCCGCATGACACCGGCTCAGGCAAGCCAGGCCGCTCGCATCGCCGCGCTCGCGACCGCGAGCGACGCCGGTCCTCCGCAGGTCCAGGGGAAGTTCTTCTTCTCCGGCGACCGGAAGTTCTTCATGAAGGCGGTCGCCTACGGCCCTTTCGCGACCGCGGCCCACGGGACGCCGTTTCCGGAGCGCGAGATGGTCGAGCGCGACTTCGCTCTGATGTCCGAGCTCGGCGCCAACGTCGTCCGAACGTTCACGATACCGCCGCGCTGGTTGCTCGATCGGGCCGAGGTCCACGATCTCCGCGTTATGATCGGCATCCCGTGGGCGGAGCACATCTGTTTCCTCGACCAACCCGCGGTCGCGGCCGAGATTCGGGAAACGATCCGCAACGCCGTACGCCAGTCGCTCGGCCATCCGGCGGTATTCGCCTACATGATCGGCAACGAGATTCCTCCCGACATCGTCCGCTGGTACGGTCCCGAGCGCCTGCAAGGGTTCCTGCGCCGGCTCTACGACGACATCAAGGCTTTGGCGCCTCGGGCGCTCGTGAGCTACGCCAATTTCCCGCCGACGGAGTACCTCGACCTCGAGTTCCTCGATTTCGCCTGTTTCAACGTCTACCTCCACCACGAGGATGCCTTCCGCCGCTACCTCGGCCGCCTGCAGAACATCGCCGGGGATCGGCCGCTGGTGCTGACCGAGCACGGCATCGATTCGCTGCGCCTCGGCGAGAGCGTGCAGGCCGAAACCCTCGCTTGGCAGGTGCGGGCGGCATTCGAGTCGGGACTCGCGGGCACCTGCATCTTCTCCTGGACCGACGAGTGGTTCACGGGCGGCGTTGCGATCGAAGACTGGTCGTTCGGACTGGTGACGCGCGGGCGCCGGCGCAAGCCGGCGTTCCACGCCGTACAGACCCAGTACACGGCGCCGGTGCCGCCGGCGCTCCGGCAATATACGAAGGTATCGGTCGTCATCTGCGCCTACGATGCCGAGCGTACGATCGACGCCTGTTTGGCGTCGCTCGAGAAGGTCCGCTATCCGAACTACGAGGTCGTGATCGTCAACGACGGCTCCCGCGATGCGACCAAGGCGATCGCCGAGCGCTACGTAGCGGCGCATCCCCGCCTGTTCACGCTCATCGATCAGCCGAACCGCGGGCTCTCGGTCGCGCGCAACGTCGGCATGGAAGCGGCGTCGGGCGAGATCATCGCCTACACCGACTCCGACTGCGTCGTGGATCCGGACTGGCTGACGTACTTGGTCTACAAGTTCCAGCAGGGCTTCGTGGCCGTCGGGGGGCCCAACTTCCCGCCTCCCGAGGATAACGCCGTCGCGGCGTACGTCGCCGCCGCTCCGGGCGGTCCGACCCACGTGCTCCTGAACGACGAGGTCGCCGAGCATATTCCCGGATGCAACATGGCTTTCCGCAAGCGCGCCCTCGAGCAAGTGGGCGGCTTCCAGCCGATCTTCACCGCCGCCGGTGACGACGTGGATCTCTGCTGGCGCCTGCAGAACGACGGCCACGTCATCGGCTTCAGCCCGTCGGCCATGGTGTGGCACTTCCGGCGCAACACCGTAGCGGCGTATTTCAGGCAGCAGCGCGGATACGGAAAGGCGGAGGCGCTCCTCTACTTCAAGCATCCGTATCGCTTCAACATGCTCGGGCAGTCGCGTTGGCTGGGGCGGATCTACGGCGACTTCACGACCTCGCTCTTTTCCCGTCGCCCGGTGATCTACTCGGGGACGTTCGGGCGCGGGCTCTTCCAGACGCTATACGAGCCGCCGTCGTCGCTCTTCACCTTCCTGCCGTTCACGTTGGAATGGAACGTTGCGGCGGCGCTGCTCCTGATCGCCGCGCTTGCCGCCGGCAAGTACGTGGTGCTCGCCGCGTTGCCGCTGGTGATCACGCTGGTGTCGGTGGCCGCGAGCGCGCGCCATGCCCGCATCGATCCCCGCTACGACCATTGGCGCGGACGGTTGCTGGTCGCCACGCTCATCTATCTCGGACCGCTCCTGCGCAGCTACGAGCGCTATCGCTGGCGCGTCAAGGGGCTCACCGAAGTCGAGCGCATCCGCTTCGGCGAGATGCGGCAGGCGCCCCGCATCCGCTGGCGCGGACGCGAGTTCTTCCTCCGCTACTGGAGCGAGCGCGGCCAGGAGAAGGAAGAGCTGCTCGACGGCGTGATCCGGTTCCTCTTGCCGCGCAAATACCTGATGGCGCACGATCTCGGGTGGAGCGACTGGGATCTCGAGATCCACCGCGGCATCGCGACCAAGTCGCAGCTCCGGGTCGCGGTCGAGAATCATGGCGGCGCGAAGCGGCTGTTCAACGTGCGCTGCGCGATCAAGACCTCGCGCGCTGCGAAGCTCGCGCTGTGGTGCGCAGGCGGACTCGTGGCCGTCGGAGCCTACCTGTCCCTCCCCGAGTTCCTGGCGGTGGCGATCGTGCTCGCGGCTCTGATCGCCGGCGCGATCGTCTATCAGGCCGTCCAGCTCGGGCGGACGATGTATCAAGTCCTCGAGATCGTGGCGCAGCAAATAGGCCTCGAAGCGATGGGGGAGCGCTCCTGACCGCGGGCGACGCGCGGACGCGGCGCTTCCTGCTGCTGCGCACCGTCGCGCACTACCTCCGTCCGCACCGCGCCGCCTTCGCGATCGCGCTCGCCGAGGTCGTGGTGATCAGCGTCTGCGAGCTCCTGAAGCCATGGCCGCTCAAGATCGTCGTCGACAACGTCCTCACCGCAACGCCCGTAGCCTGGGCGCCGGCCGCCGGGCTCGGGCCCGCAGCGCTCCTCCTCGCCGCCTGCATCGGGTTGGTGCTGCTGTACATCGTGATCGCCGGCCTCGGCGTCCTCAACAACGCGACGACGATCGCGATCGGGCAGGGGATGGTGAACGATTTCCGCCTCGATCTCTATCAGCATCTGCAGCGCCTTTCGCTCGGATTCCATACCGGCCGCGACGTCGGCGATCTGCTCTATCGGGTCACCGCCGACACCTTCGCGATCCAGACACTCGGCATGAACGGCGTGTTCCCCATCATCACCTCGGCCGTGCTGTTCGCGGGTATGGTGGTGGTGATGGGGCGCATGGATTGGCTGCTCACCGCAGTGGCGCTCGCCGTCTGCCCGGTCGTCTTCCTCGGCATCACGCTCATGGGCCGCCGCATCACCGCGATGGCGACCGAGGCGCACCGGAAGGAGAGCCGGCTCTACACGGTCACCCAGCGCGGCATCTCGGCGATCCGCGTGATCCAGGCGTTCACCACCGAGGACGAGGAGGCCCGGCAGTTCGCGGCGTCGAGCAGCGAGAGCCTGCGGGCGAACCTGCGGATGTACATGATGCAGACGGTCTACGCCGGCGCGATCGGCGTCATCATCGCCATCGGGACCGCGCTCGTGCTCTGGGTCGGTGCGACCAAGGTGCTGGCGGGCACGCTCACGATCGGACAGGTGCTGGTGTTCACGAGCTACCTGGCGTCGCTCTATGCCCCGATCAACAGCGTCAGCCAGACGATCGGCATGATCCACGGGGCGCGAGCCGGCGCTGCCCGCGCGCTCGAGATCCTGGCGACCGCACCCGACCTGCGCGACGGAACGCGTAGCCTCGCCGGTGTGCCGCTGCGCGGGGAGGTGCGCTTCGAGCACGTGCGCTTCGCGTATGCAGCCGGCCCCACCGTGCTTCGCGACGTCGATCTGGTGGTGCCGGCCGGTCAGGTGGTGGCGATAGTCGGTGCGACGGGCGCCGGGAAGAGCACGCTCGTGAGCCTCGTGGGCCGCTTCTACGATCCGCTCGCGGGGCGCGTGCTCCTCGACGGCGTCGATCTGCGCGAGTACCGCCTGCGGGATCTCCGCAGCCGGATCGCGATGGTGCTGCAGCCGCCGCTCGTCTTTCCGACGACGCTCGGCGAGAACATCGCCTACGGCCGGCCGCAGGCGACGGCGGCCGAGATCGCCCGCGCCGCGGGGCTCGCGCAACTCGACGGCCTTCTCGGGCGGCTTCCGCAGGGGCTCGCGACGCCTGTTGGCGAGCACGGGGCGACGCTCTCGGGCGGCGAGCAGCAGCGGGTCACGATCGCGCGCGCGATCGTCCGCGACGCGCCGATCCTGATCCTGGACGAGCCGACATCGGCGCTCGACACCGAGACCGAGGCGCTCGTCATCGCCGCGCTCCGCGAGCTCATGCGCGGGCGTACCACATTCGTGATCGCACACCGCCTGTCGACGATCCGCCACGCGGACCGTATCGTCGTGCTGCGCGACGGCGTCGTAGCGGAGCAGGGCGATTTCGAGGAGCTGATCGCGCGCGACGGCGCCTTTGCGCGGCTCTACGCGGCCCAGTTCGAGCGCGGCGCGGCGGCGGCGGACAGGTGAGCGGGGCGCGGGTCGTCGTGCTCGGCCTCGCCGGGCAGTATCCCTTGGCCGGCGTGACGTGGCAGGCGATACACTATCTCGTAGGCCTGCGGGCGCTCGGGTGCGACGTCTACTACGTCGAGGACTCCGGAGCGCCGCCGTACGATCCGGTGAGCGGCGGGGTCGGGCGTACGGCCGACGCCAACGTCGCCTACCTGGCGCGGGTGATGCGGCGCTTCGACTTCGCCGCGCGCTGGGCCTACTGGGACGCTCTCACCGGCCGCTGGCATGGACGCGACCCCGCCGAGGTGCGCGCTCTCTATCGCAGCGCCGACGCGATCTTCAATCTCTGCGGCGCGACCGAGCCCCGCGCCGAGCATCGCCGGGGCGGGAAGCTCTGCTACGTCGAGACCGACCCCATGTACGAGCAGATGCGGGTCGCCAACGGCGCCGACGACAGCATCGGCTTCCTCGCTGCGCACGACGTGCTGTTCACCTACGGCGAGCTCCTCGGCACGCCGTCGTGTCGGGTGCCGGCCGAGCGCTTCACGTGGATTCCGACGCGCCCGCCGGTCGTCTGCGCCTTCTGGCGACCGGGCCCGGAGGGCCGCGCTTTCACGAGCGTCGCCACCTGGGAGAACAGGGGCAAGGACGTCGCCTTCCGCGGCGAGACCTACTACTGGTCGAAGCACCGCAACTTCCTCGCCATGATCGATCTGCCGCGTGCGAGCGGCGAGCCCTGCGAGCTGGCGATGGACCCGGACGATGCCCGGGTACGCGCCGCGCTCGTCGCGCACGGCTGGTCGCTCGTGGACCCGCGGCCGATCTCGGCCGACATCGCGGCATACCGTCACTACATCGAGACCTCGCGCGGCGAGTTCACGGTCGCCAAGGACATCTACGTCCGGCCGCGGAGCGGCTGGTTCAGCGACCGTAGCGCCTGCTTCCTCGCGGCCGGGCGCCCGGTCGTGACCCAGGAGACCGGCTTCAGCGAGCGCATCCCGAGCGGCGAAGGGCTGCTGGCGTTCTCGACCCCCGACGAGGCGGCGGCCGCCGTCCGTGCGGTGGCGGCGGACTGGCCGCGCCACGCCCGCGCGGCGCGGCGCATCGCCGAGGAGTATTTCGCCGCCGACAAGGTGATCGGAGCGATGCTCGATGCCGTCGGGCTGCGCTGAGCGCGGTTCCGCCCGCCGCTGCGCGCCGGGGCGACCCGGCGTGACCGTGCGGCCGTCCGGCGCTACAGTGCGCGCCGTGCGCATCGTGGTCACCGGTCTCATCGCCACCTATCCGGTGGGCGGCGTGGCCTGGGACTACCTGCAGTACGTGCGCGGCCTGGCCGGGCTCGGACACGAGGTCACGTACCTCGAGGATACGGGGCAATGGGTATACTCGCCGCGGCGCGAGACCTTCACCGACGCCTGCGAGGAGAACATCTCCTACCTGGGGCGCGTGCTCGCCGGCCTCGGCGGCAACGTGCCCTGGGCGTTCCGTGATCCGCGCGGCACCGTCCACGGCCCCGCGGCCGGCGCTCTCGGGCGGCGTTGCCGCGAGGCCGATCTCTTCCTCAACGTCTCGGGCAGCGGCTGGCTTCGCGACGAGTATCGCGGCCGCGGCGTCCATGCCTACGTCGACACCGATCCCTGCTACAGCCAGGCGAAACTCGCCGCCGCCGCCGGCGGCGCCGAGCCTGGGTTGCGTTACTCGGCAGCGATGATCCGCTCGCACGACGTCTTCTTCTCCTACGCGGCGAATCTGGGAGCGCCGGAGTGCCTCATCCCCACCCTCGGGATCGCCTGGCGGACGACGCGCCCGCCGCTGGTTCTCGAGGACTGGCCGGTGTCGCCGCCGCCGCCGGTCGGCGCTTTCACCACGGTGATGTCGTGGAAGATCGACGTGACGCCGCCGACGCTCGACGGACGTGTCTACGGCGGCAAGGACGTGGAGTTCGCAAAGATCATGGAGCTGCCGGCGCGCACGCCGGAGCGCCTGGAGGTGGCGCTCGCGGGCGCGGCGCCGCGCGAGCGTCTGGTCGCTGCCGGCTGGCGCGTGCGCGATGCCCGCGAGGTGTCGGCGACGCCGGCGGGGTACCGGACCTATCTCGCGTCTTCCTGCGGCGAGGTGAGCGTCGCCAAAGAAGCATACGTCGCCACCTGCAGCGGCTGGTTCAGCTCGCGCTCGACGGCGTACCTGGCGCTCGGACGGCCGGTGATCGTCCAGGACACGGGACTGGCGCCGCACTATCCGCTCGGCGACGCGATCCTGCCGTTCGCGGACATGGAAAGCGCCGCTGCGGCGCTGGCGGCGGTGCGTGAGGACTATCCGCGGCGCTGTGCGGCGGCGCGCGCCGTGGCGGTCGAAGCCTTCGCTGCGGAGCGCGTCCTCGGTCGCTTGCTCGCCGACGCGGGGTGCGCGTGAGCGCGCCGCTGGTCGTGCTCGCCGGCTATCTCGTGCGCTATCCTCTCGGGGGCTACGCGTGGCAGGCGCTGCACTTCCTGGCCGGCCTGCGGGCTCTCGGCTGCGACGTCTTCTTCTATGAAGACAGCGCCTATTACGCCGCCGCCTACGTACCCGGCGCCGAGATCATGCAGGCCGGCGACTACGATCACGGCGTGCGCGTCGCCGCCGCCTTCTTCGCCGCCCACGGTTTCGCCGACGCCTGGGGATTCTGGGACGCCGGCGCCGACCGCTGGTACGGCGCCGGTGCGGCGCCGACGCGAGCCGCGCTCGCGCAGGCCGACGTCTTCGTGAACGTGGGCGGCGTGAACCGGGTCCCGCGCGTGCGGCGGCCGCGTGCGCTCGCGGTCTACGTCGATCTCGATCCGGGTTACACGCAGCTCCGTCTCGCCGCCGGCGATCGCGGCCTGGCGGCGATGATCGCCGATCACGACGCCCACTTCACGCTCGGCGAGAACCTCGGCACGCCCGTTTGTCCCATCCCTACCGGCGGCGTGCGCTGGCGGCCGCTGCGGCAGCCGGTGCTGCCGGAGCTCTGGGAGCCGTTGGCGATCGACCCGGCGGCGGCGTTCACGACCGTGGGCAAGTGGGACTCGGCGGGGCGCGACGTGACCTTCGCGGGCGAGACCTTCGCCTGGCGCAAGCGCACCGAGTGGCTGCGCTTCCTCGATCTCCCGCGCACGACCGGCGAACGTTTCCGGATCGCGATGGACGTCGCCGATCACCCCGACGACCTCGCGCGCCTCGTCGCCGCCGGGTGGGAGGTCGTGGACCCGCTCGCCGTGTCGAGCGACCCGGAGGCCTACCGCGCCTTCGTCCGCGGCTCGCGCGGCGAGTTCACGGTCGCCAAGGACGTGAACGTGCGCCTGCGCAGCGGCTGGTTCAGCGACCGGAGCGCCTGCTATCTCGCTGCCGGCCGACCGGTCGTGAACCAGGACACGGGCTTCGACGTCCACCTGCCCGTCGGCGAGGGCTTGTTCGCGTTTCGGACGCCGGACGACGCCCGCGCCGCCTTCGCCGCGATAGCGGCGGACCCGTTGCGGCACTGCCGCGCTGCGCGCGCTCTCGCGGTCGAGTACTTCGCGCCGGAGCGGGTGCTCGGGCCGCTCCTCGACTTGGTGCGGTGACCATGGATCGGAGCCGGGCGGTCGGGCGGCGCCGGAGCCGGCGCGTGGCGCGAGGGGTCGTCGTGCTGGCGGCGGTGCTCGCCATGGCTCTGGCGTCAGCCGTCGCCGCCGCCGTTCCGGAGCCGACGCCGGCGGTGGACGGCCGCGTCTTCAGTCCGCCGGACGATGCCGCCGCCCGGCCGCGGAAGCCCACGATCCAGTACTGGACAGTGACCGTCTCCATGGGGATCGAGCCGACGGCGACGGCCGCATCGGTGCGCATGCTGGTGCCGGTCTCGGACGGGCGGCAGGCGGTCCTCGGGCGCACCGTGCGCCCGAGCGCGTTCCGGTTCCGCGAAGAGGCGGCGCCGCCGAACCAGTGGGTCGGATGGGAAGCGCCGTCCGTGAAGCCGCAGAAGGGAACGATCGCCTACAGCTACACGGTCCGCACCACCGATGTCTGGTACGAGGTTCCGCACATCGCCCTCACCGAGAACCCGCCGCCGCCGGACCCGGTGCTCCTGCAGCCGAGCGAGCGCATCCAGTCGGCCGATCCGGCGATCGCGCGGCGGGTCGCCGCGCTCACCCGCGACACCACCCGTCTCGACGAGACGACGTGGTCGCTCTTTCAATATGCCGCCTCCTTCCTCCGCGGCGAGGGCGCCGAGGCGCGCGACGACGCGGTCGCGGTGCTGAATGCGGAGCAGGGGAGTCCGAGCGGCCGAGCGCGACTGCTGGTGGCGCTCTTTCGCGCCGCCAAGATCCCGGCGCGGCTCGTAGGCGGCCTCCGTCTCGAGGACGGAGAGCGCAAGCGCGCCACCATCACCTGGGTCGAGGCCTGGCTCGGCGGCAAGTGGCTGCCCTTCGATCCGGTGGGGGGGCACTACGCGACCCTCCCCGCGAACTACCTGACGCTCTATTACGGCGATCTGCCGCTCATCGAGCACACTGCGAAGCTCGGCTTCCAGTACGACATGTTGATCCACCAGGTGACCCGCCAGGCGCTGCTCGCACAGGAGGCGGAGCCGCCGACGACGACGATCAACCGCATCCGCGAGACCAACCTCGAGACCGAGCGGGTGCAGACCTACGCGTTCTATGCCGAGAAGCCCGTCGCCTCGGTCGTCCTGATAACCGACGCGCCGGTGGCGCCGGCGGTCATCGAGCGGATCGCCGCCGACGCGCGCGAGCGCTCGATCAGCGTCGTCTTCCTCTCGGCGAGCTTCGAGTCGCGCTACTTCCGCGAACACTCTTTGCAGCGGTTGATTGCCAGCAACTTCGCCGCGGTCGCCGAGGCGCACCTCTTGCTGGTGTCGACGCGCGACGAGGCGGGGCTGTACGCGCTCCTGCAGCTCGGCGAGCACCGGGTGGCGCTCCGGGACGCGCGGCTGGTCGTGGCGGGCGGCTTCCCGCGCTCGGTCGGCAAGGTGCTGGGTGCGGTCCTCTATCGGCTGGTCGGTCCGGGAGAGCTCGTCCTGGTGAATCCGCAGGCGCCGCTGCTCTCGCTCTGGAACATGGCGCGCGCAAATCTCATCGACGGAGTGCCGATGGTCGAAGCGGCGTCGCTCTGGGACCTCCGCCCGCAGGTCATCGACGCCGACGACGTTCGCGGGCTCGCCGGCTTCCGGCGCGGGCTCGTGCGCGCCTGGTCGGCGGCGGTCTTGGCGCAGGTGCCGCTGCAGGCGATCAACCTGATCCTCGTGCTGCCGGTGATCGCCTGCCTCGTCGTGATCTTCCGCAGCGTGATCGGCATCGAGACCTTCGGCACCTTCGCGCCGGTCATCGTGTCGCTGGCGTTCCTGATGACCGGGCTGACGTGGGGCGTTACCATCTTCTGCGTCATCGTCGGCCTCGGGGTCGTCCTGCGCAGCGCGCTCCAGTGGCTGCGCATCCAGCTCGTCGCCCGCCTGGCCGTGCTGATCGCGCTGGTATCGGTGATGATGGCCGGGCTCACGGTCGTCGGCGCCTATCTCGGCGTCGGCGCGCTCCTGAACGTCAGCATCTTCCCCATGGTCATCATGTCGAACGTGATCGAGAACTTCACCACGACGCAAGTGGAGCTCGGCACCCGCGAGGCGATCCGGCTGACGCGCAACACGCTCGCCGTCTGCGCCGCGTGCTATCTCGCGATCGAGGGGGGAGGGCTGCAATCGATCGTGCTCTCGTTCCCCGAGGTCCTGATCCTCGTGGTCGCGCTCGAGATCGCGATCGGCAAGTGGCGCGGGCTACGGCTGCTCGAGTATCTGCGCTTCTCCGATCTCGGCCGCGCGGACCGGGGCGGCGCCTGATGCTGGCGGCGCTGCGCCGCCTGCGGCGCACGACGCTGGGCATGAACCGGCGGAACCTCGAGTTCCTGGTCCCGTACAATCCCCGCAGCCTCTTCGCGGTCGTCGATCACAAGCCATGCACCAAGCGGCAGCTCGCGGCGGTCGGGATCCCGGTGCCGGCCACGTATGCGGAGCTCGGGCGGCAGTGGGACCTGCGCCGTCTCGACGCGATCCTCGCGCCGCGTTCGAGCTTCGTCGTCAAGCCGGCGCGCGGCGCCGGCGGCGGCGGCGTCGTGGTGATCGCGGCGCGCGCCGGCGACCGTTTCGTCAAGGCGAGCGGCGCAACGATTTCGCGGGCGCAGCTCGCGGCGCATTGCGGCGACATCCTCGGCGGCGCCTACGCGTCGAGCACCTACGGCGACGAGATCCTGATCGAGCAGCGCGTCGAGGTGGACCCGGTGCTCGGCGCGATCAGCTATCGCGGCGTTCCCGACGTCCGCGTACTGGTCTTTCGCGGCGTTCCCGTACAGGCGATGGCGCGCCTGCCGACTCGGGCGTCGGACGGTCGCGCCAATCTCCACATGGGGGGCATGGCGGTCGGCATCGATCTCGTGCGCGGCGTCACCACCCACGGCATCCTCCGCGGCCGCCCGAGCGCGCGTCATCCCGATCTCGATCGCCCCGTGGCCGGGCTCGCGGTTCCGCAATGGGAGCGCCTGCTGACGATCGCTGCGCAGTGCTACGATGCGGTCCCGCTCGGCTATCTGGGCGTCGACCTCGTCGTCGACGCCGTCCGCGGGGCGCTGGTATTGGAGCTGAACGCACGCCCCGGACTCACGATCCAGCTCGCCAACCGGCGCGGGCTGCGCACCAGCATGGAGGCCCTGGCGTCCGCCGATCTCGTCGGGGCCACTCTCGACGACCGCCTGGAGCTGGCGCGTCGCCTGGCCGCCGTCGCCTAGCCGCCGCCCCGGATCGGTTCAGCGCAGGCCGCGCAAGCGCCGCCATCCCGCATCGTCCATGAGGATGCGGTTCAGCCGCCCGCCGCGCTCGGCCGGGAGCACGGCGCCGGGCTCGGCGGCGGCGTAGTCGACGTCGCCGGGGTAGAGGACGCCCATGCGCTCGCCGATCTGCACCACCTTCGGCAGTATCGGCGTCACGGTGCGCTCGCGGGCGTCGGCCAGGACCCGCGTCAGCGTGCCGAGAGCGGCGAGATCTTCGAGGGTGCGGGTCTGCGGCGGGGTGAGGACGATCGCTCCCGCGGCCGCGTCCGCGAGCGCCGCAGCCGGCGTCCACCAGGCGGCCGAGGTCGTCTCCCGGGCGTCGTGGAGCGGCGATTGATCGGGCGGCATGGGGGCGACGAAGAAGCGGGCGTCGTAGCGGCGTGGAGCCTGGACCGGCGTGATCCAGCGGCTGAAATAGCGGAGCTCGTCGGTGCGGAGCGTCAGCTCTTCGCGGCGAACGATCTCGGCGAAGCCGACGACGCCGTCGAGGAGCGCCCGGCGGTAGTTCGCGAAGCGCTCTCCGGTAGCGGCGTCGTCGAGGCGCAACGGCGCCCCGGAGCGGTCGCTGGCGAGGAGGATGCCCGCCTCCTCGAAGAGCTCGCGTACGGTGGCCGCGAGGAAGGCGAGAGCGGCTCCGGGAGCGCCGGGTCCGCCGCGAATCGCAGACGCCATGTCGGGTGCCGGTGGAGATGCCATGGCAGCGTGGAGCTCCGGAGCGTGATCGGCGGCATCGACGCGGCCGCCCGGGAAGACATGGGCGCCGGCGAAGGCCCGGCTCTCGGCGTGGCGGCCGACGAGGAGGACCTCGAGCCGGCCGGGAGCGGGCTCGCGCAGGAGAACGACGGTTGCGGAGTCGACGGGAACCGGCGGGGCGGTGTCCGGCATCGGGGATACGTCCGGGAACCGGCGGCGGGTGTCAAGCGCCCGAGATTTTGCTTGACAGTTCGGGCTTCGACTCCGTAGGGTCGCGGAGGCGATCGGTCTTCATCGCCGCAGTGCCCCTTGCCGCGCGCGCCGAGGCGTGGGCGGCGTCTCCGTGAGCTCACCGTGCCGTCGTCGAGGAGGATCCCGATGAAATCCGCGCTTCGCCTGGCCGTATCCACAGCCGCGCTCGTCGCAATTGTTGCTCTCGCCCCTTGTGCGACCCATGCCGCCTGTTCGTCCGGCGGCACCGTCGCCAACGTCAACGACTGCGTTCCCGAAGGGGTGAAGTCGAACGACTGCGCGCTCGAATGGTCGATCTCGCCGGTCCCGCCCGTGAACCCGAAGACGGGCGTTCCGACCAACAAGATCGTCTGCCGCGACAACGACCCGGCCTGCGACGCGGACAAGACGCCAGGGCAGTGCACTTTCATGGTGGGCGCGTGCGTCAACGTCGTCGACAGCCGCTTCACCTGCTCGCCGACCGACGTCAGCACGTACCTCCTCAAGAAGCCGAGCGCCAAGGACGCGGTCAGTCCCGACAAGAACGTCTTCGGACGCGACAACCGCCGCAACCTCGAGCTCGGACTCGGTGCCATCGTCCCCACCGCCGCGACCAACGTCTGCTCCGAGGAGCGGGCGTTCGTCGTGCCCCTCAAGAAGGGCACCAAGAAGGCGACGCTCCAGATCCAGGCGGTCGCGACCGACAGCAGTTTCGTAGCCGACAAGGACGCCATCAAGTTCACCTGTGCGCCCAACCCGAACATCGGCACCATGGCGATCGCGGAAGCGAAGCAGATCGCCAGCCCGACGGAGCTGATCGGTGGCCCCCTGGCGATGGGGCGCGTCGGCGACTGGCTCATCCGGAACGACAAGGTGCGGTTCGTGATCCGCGACGTCGGTCGCGACTTCAGCTTCATGCTCACCTACGGCGGCCACATCATGGACGCCGACTTCGTGCGCGCGAGCGGCCCCGGCCGCGACAACTTCATGGGCATGACGCCGCTCATCAACATCTCGTCGACCGACAATCCGACTGCGATCGGGGTCGTGAACGACGGTGCGGCGGGCGGTCCGGCGGTCCTGCAGACGAGCGGCCCCGACGATCTCTTCGATCCGATCGACCCGGCGGTGGCGATCAAGGGCTTCTCGGGGGCGCTCTCCATCCCGCCCTTCGCCATCGACAACAATATCCCGGTCACGGTCATGAACGAGTACACGCTCGCACCGGGCGACGACTTCGTGAAGATCGAGACCATAGTGCACAACAACGGCTCGAAGCGGCTCGAGATCTACGTCGGCGACTACACGAACGGCGGCGGCCAGCAGGAGGTCGTGGCGCCGGGCCTCGGCTTCGGCGAGTCGGCGCTCCGGCTCGGCGGCAATCCGGCCAACGAGCTCACCCGCTATCCCATGAACTATCTCGGGTGGTTCGGCTTCGGCGACTCGCAGGGCGTGTCCTACGGCCTCATCCCGCAACTGGCCGTCGATACCAGCGCTTTCTCCCAATCGGGGGTGGTGGTCCCGGTATACGGCCAGAGCCTGCTCGCGGTGCTCTCCGCGGGCGATCATGGCGTGTGCTCCAAGAACTCGGCCGGAGTTCCGTGCGGCGGTACCGGTCAGCCGACCTGCGACGTTGCTTGCACGATCAACACCGACTGCGAGCCTCCCGACTACGCGAGCGACATCGGCCCCTGCAAGAACGGCAAGCCGGCGGGCCGCTTGGCCATCCCACCCTCGGGGCAGAACTCCTTCACGCGCTGGTTCGCGGTCTCCGACAACGGCATGGGCCGCATCCTCGACGCCCGCCACAAGTTGATCGCGCGCGGCGAGATTCCGGAATCCGGCCTGAAGACCGCCTACGTCCAGGGGACGGTGCGCGTCGACGGCGTGCCGGTAGACGGTGCGCGTGTCGCGGTCGTCAAGTCGCCCGGCGCCCGGCTCTCGCAGTACGCCGTCATAGACGTGTTCGAGACCAAGGACGGCGGCTTCTATCAGGGTACGGTGCCGGTCGGCGATTACCGGATGATGGTGAAGATCCCCGGGTACCCGTACGAGGGCGGCGGCGCCTCTCCGGCGCGGCGCGACGTCTCGATCAAGAAAGCCTCCGTGGTCGACTTCGACGTACCCAGTACCGGGTTCGTGCGCGTCGACGTCACCAACGGCGTCACCAGCGATCCGATCCCCGCCAAGGTGTCCGTCGTCGGTGTCGCTCAAGCCGTCGATCCCGGCATCGACGAGACCGTGTTCGGATCGCTGCACGCCTACGGCAACATCTTCGGCTACAACGCGCGCGAGAAGGTCGCGATCCACGGTCTGCCGCAGGTGCAGTTCGCGGACGTGTCCGGCAGCACGCCGGTTTTCGCCATCCAGCCGGGCAGCTACCAGATCGTAGTGTCGCACGGTCCCGAATATTCGCTGAGCAAGCACAACATCACGGTGGTCGCCGGCGATGCGTCGACGCCCCAGGTCGTAGCCGCGTCCGTGGTTCCGGTCGTCGACACGACCGGCTTCGTCTCCGCCGACCACCACGTCCACCTGATCGACAGTCCCGACTCCGCTGTCTCCAAGAACGAGCGCATCATCACCATGCTCGCCGAGGGGGTGGACTACTTCGTCGCCAGCGACCACGACTTCAAGGTCGATCTCTCGGCCGAGATCGCGGCGCTCGGCGCCTCGGCGCTCATCAAGACCGCCATCAGCAGCGAGGTCACCTACTTCGACAGCGGCCATTTCGGCGCCTATCCGATGACGAGCATCGATCCGTCCAGCGTCACCGGCGGCTCGATCGACTGGGGGCGCGCGGGCGTGACGCCAGGCCTCGGCTATCCCTCCGACGGCAGCTACGACCTGAGCATCGAGGAGATGGCGCTCGTCGCCAAGGGTGCGCCCCACAACGCGACCGTGGTGCAGGCGAACCACTTCAACAGCGGCACGCTCGGCTATTTCGTGACTTCCGGCATCGACACCACCGTGGCGCCGCCGCAGTCGAGCACGCAGCCGGCGAGGATCCGCCAGAATCCGGCGCTCACGAATCTCTATACCGATGAGATCACCGCGCTCGAGATCTGGATCGAGAACACGCGCGAGCAGAACGCCATGGCGCTCGGCGACAACCTCGGCGACTACATCAACATCCTGAACAACTTCGACGCCGCCCATCCGCTCCAGCGCAAGGGCATCGTCTGCGACTCGGACACGCACTCGACGACCATCATCCAGGCCGGCGGTCCGCGGAACATGCTGGCGTCGCTCACCGACGATCCGGCGCTGCTGGATCCGGCGGCGCTCGCCGCCAGCGTCAATGCCGGCCGCAACGTCTGCACCAACGGTCCGTTCGTGCGCGTCAGCGTCGAAGGCGACGGCGGCGCGACCGCGAGCCACGATCTCGCCGACCCGCTGCTCGTGCCGGCGACGCTCGGGGCGGCGACGGTCCACGTCGACGTCCAGAGCCCGACCTGGGCCGAGTACGACCGCGTCGAGATCTACTTCAACAATACGCCTTCGTGCGTGGTCTCGCCGGTGAACTTCCTCGGCAGCACGAAGAAGAACTGCACGGCGACGCCGAACTTCGTGATCACGCCGACGACGAGCGTGGTGCCGGTGAACGGCGATTCGCGGTTGCAGTCGGCGACGTCGCAGAGCCTCACGATCACGCAGGACTCGTGGGTGATGGTCGTGGTGCGCGGCCGCGACGGGGTCTCGAAGCCGCTGTTCCCGGTGACGCCGCAGTCGATGTTCCCGAAGGCCTGCAACACCGATCCGTGCAAGCCGTGCGGCTTCCCCGGCGCCGGCGCGTGTCCGTTCTTGGGAACGTGCTCGGTGACCAACCAGACGCTCGCCGAGCTCACCGACGGCAATCTGGGGCAGTGCGGCGTCACCACGATGGCCATCGCCAATCCGCTGTTCATCGATTTCGACGGCGACGGCCTCTACAAGGGCGCCGCGCTTCCGTAGCCGCGGCGCTGCAACTGGGGGCGTTCCCAAGCGGGACCGCCCCCAGTAGAACCCTGGCATGGTACGAGCGGGCGCGGCGCTGCGGCGCCGATGGATGGCGGCGGGCGTCGGGCTCGCTGCCTGGGTCGTGGCGGGGTCGGCGGAGAGCGCCGATCTCTTCGCCAACGTCGACGCCTCGACGCTGGTGGTGCGAGGCGCGGTCGAGGCCGTCACTCCTTACGAGGCGGCGAAGCTGCAGGTGTTCCGCATCCGCGTGGACCGGGTGCTGCAGGGAGAGGCCGCCGCCGGTGAGACGATCGCTCTCGCGCAGGAGATGCTCTTCGCCACGACCAAGCCGTACTTCGCGCCGGGCGCCGAGAGCCTGGTGCTGGCCGTGCCGCTGCCGAGCTATTCGCGCTTTCGCGAGGCGCTGCCCCAAGGAACCTACTGGCGCTGGACGCAGCGGCTCGATACCGCCGCCGACGTGGCGTGGCTCGCGGATCCGGCGGTGGCAGATGGTGTCGCCGCCTATGTCGGCGTTCGTGACGACGCCGAGGCGACCGCCGATTTCTTGGTGGCGACGCTCGTCGGCTCGCAGCCGATCCTGCGCGCACACGCGCTCGCGGCGCTGACCGCGCGGCCGGCGCTGCGGCCGCTCCTCGACACCGGCCGGCTGGCGCCCGTCGCTGCGTGGCTACGCGACCATCGCCAGCCGCTCACCGTGCGCGGGGAAGTCATGGAGCAATTGGCGCGCGCCGGCGCGCCCGGCATGGCCGACGTCGCCGAGGGATTTCTCGGCGACAGCGGCGGTCTCGAGCCCGTGGCGCTCGACGTGCTGGTGACGCTTCGCCGCCTGCCGCCGACCGACCGCCTGCTCGGGTGGAGTCACAGCGCCGACGACGCGCTCCGCCTCGCGGCGTGCCGCGGGCTGCTCGCGGCCGCCACTCCGCAGGCGCTCACGCGGGTCGTCGAGGTGCTGAGGAGCGACGCTTCCTCGAACGTGCGTCTCGAGCTGGTGAAATCGCTCGGCACCGTCGAGGACGTGCGCATCGTCGAGGTCCTCGGGGACGCGATGGCTACGGCGGAGAAGCCCCTCATGCTCGCTGCCGCCGACGCGCTCGCGACGATCGGCTCCGGCGCCGCCCTCGCGGTTCTGCGGCAGACGCTGGAGAGCGGTCGTCCCGACGCACAGGCCGCCGCCGCCTTCGCGCTCAAGCGGAGCGGCAAGCCCGAGGCGCAGGCGATCCTCGAGTCGCTGGAGCAGAGTCACGCCGATCCGCAGGTCCGCCGCCTCTGCAAGCTCGCGCTCGGCGAATCGATGCACGAGCATTGATGCCGAGCGCATCGGCAACCGCGTGAGGCGTCGCGGGACGCGCAGTGCGGCCGCCGGGAAAGCCATGGCCGGAGGCGTCGATTTCGTCGCGCGGGGCGCGGCGATCCTGGCCGCCGCCTTGGTCGCCGCCGCCCCGGCGGCGGCGCACCAGCAGGGCATCGGCTATTCGGAGATCGTGATCGCCCGCGGCGAGGTGCGGTTCGATCTCGTGCTCTCGGTGCACGATCTCGCGGCCGACGTCGACGGCGACGGCGTCACCACCGATGCCGAAGTGCGCAGCCGTTATCCGCGCCTCGGCCGCCGCTTCGCGAGCGCGCTCGCCGTCGAGGCCGGCGGCACCGCCTGTCCGCTCACGCTCCGCGACTCGACCGTGGAGCCGAACGAGCTCGTGCGCTTTCGTTTGACGGGACCGTGTCCCGAGGCGACGCCGGTACGCGTGGTCGTCCGGCTGCCGGCGCTCACCGCGGTCGACGGCCGGAATCTGGCCACGATCCGTGTCGGCGACGTGCTCGTCGAGCACGTGTTCACGCCCGCGGATCAGGAGGTCGTGGTCGGCGAAGCCAGCGGCGGGTTCTGGGCGGCTTTCCGGCGCTTCTTCGCGCTCGGCGTCGAGCATATCGCGACCGGATACGACCACATCCTCTTCCTGCTGGCCCTGCTCGTCGTGGGGGGCGGGCTGCGCTCGCTGGTGGCGGTCGTGACCGCGTTCACCGTCGCCCACAGCGTCACCCTGAGCCTCGCCGTCCTCGATGTCGTGGAGTTGCCGCCGCGGCTGGTCGAGAGCGCGATCGCGCTCTCGATCGCGTGGGTGGCGCTCGAGAACCTGCTCCTCGATCGCACGCGAGGCCGCTGGCGTATCACCTTTGCGTTCGGACTCATGCACGGGTTCGGCTTTGCGTCGATCCTGCGCGAGATGCACCTGCCGCGACAAGGCTTGATCGCGTCGCTCCTGGCGTTCAACCTCGGGGTCGAGGCGGGCCAGCTCGCGGTGGTGCTGATGACGTTGCCGCTGATCGCCGCGATCGAGCGGAGCGCGCACCGCCGCAGCGTGATCGCTGTCATCTCCGCCGCCATCCTCGTGATGGCGCTGTGGTGGTTCGGCGAGCGCGCGCTGGCGTGAGGCGCGGCTTGACAGGCGGCGACTCGCGTGCGAGCTGCGGACCTGCGGAGGAGGCGGCGATGAGGGTGCGGAAGGCGGGCGCGCCGCGGCCCGCGCTCGGGAGGGCGCAGGCGGAGCGGGAGACGGCGCCGTACGTCGAGCGGCTCTTCTGGAGCGCCGGACTCGCGCGCGTCGCCGGCGTCGACGAGGTCGGAATGGGACCGCTCGCCGGCCCGGTCGTTGCCGCGGCGGTGGTGTTCGCTCCGGCAACGGAGCCGCTGCGCGGTATCGCCGACTCGAAGCTCCTGCCTGCGGCGGCGCGCGAGGAAGCGGCGGCTGCCATCAGCAAGGCGGCGATGGGCATCGGCATCGGCTTGGTCGAGGCCGCGGAGATCGATCGCCTGAACATCTATCGCGCCGGCCTCGAGGCGATGCGGCGGGCCGTCGCGGCGCTGCCTTTCGCCCCCGATCACCTGCTGGTAGATGCGCGGCGCATACCCGATGTCGACGTGCCGCAGACGCAATACGTGCATGCCGATGCGATCGTCTATTCGGTCGCGGCGGCGTCGATCGTCGCCAAGGTACATCGCGACGGGCTCATGTGCGCCGTCGACCGGCTCTACCCGGCGTACGGATTCGCGCGCCACGTGGGCTACGCGACGCCCGAGCACCTGCGGGCGCTCGCCGAGCTCGGTCCGACGCCGCTGCACCGCCGCTCCTTCGCGCCGTGCGCGGCGGCCGCGGCGCGAACCGGCGCCTGAGGCGCCCCCGCGGGTTTCGGAACCCGACCCGCACCCGTATAATCGCCGCGTGAACATCGACGTCGTCATGCCGAAGCTGAGCGACACCATGGAGGAGGGTAAGATCCTCCGCTGGTTGAAGCGCGCCGGAGATTCCGTCACGGCGGGCGAGGTGATCGCCGAGGTCGAGACCGACAAAGCCGACATGGAGCTCGAAGCGTCCGACAGCGGCGTGCTGAGCGCGATCCGGGTGTCCGCTGGCGATACCGCGGCCGTGGGCGCGGTGCTCGCCGTGATCGAGGGCGTCGACCGCGACGCGGCGCAGCCGGCAGTCGGGGCGCGCGGCTCCGCGGACTCGGATGCGGCGATGAAGCCGCCGCCGCTGCGCGTCGCCGCGCGCAAGCCCACTGCGCCCGTGCACCCGAAGGAGTCCGCCGCCGTCCGTGAGCCGCCGAAAGCGACGCCCGCCGCCGCCGACCTGGCGCGGGAGTGGGGCGTCGACCTGGCGTCGGTTCGGGGCAGCGGCCCCGACGGCCGCATCGTGACCGAGGACGTCGAGGCGGCAGCGGTGGGGTCGGCGCCGGCGCCGCCGCCGACCGCGCCTGCAGCGCCGGTCGTGCGCTCGCCGGGCGGCGCGCGCGCCGCTGCCGTCGGCGAACGCCGCGAGCTCTCGCGCATGCGGCAGTCGATCGCGCGCCGTATGAGCGAGGCAGTTCACGAGATTCCGCACTTCGCGGTCACGGCGGAGATCGACATGTCGGAGGCGGTGCGGCTCAAGGCCGCGCTCGAGCGGGAGAACGCCTTCGCGGTTCCGGTCACCTATACGCACATGGTGCTGAAGGCGACGGCGCGGGCGCTCACCCGCCACCCGCGCCTGAACGCGTCGTACCGCGACGGCGCGCTCGAGATCTACGCCGAGGTGAATCTCGGCATGGCGGTCTCGGTCGAAGACGGACTCATCGTACCGGTCTTGCGCAATGCCGATCAGCGCTCGCTCGGCGATATCGCCGGCGAAGCGCGCCGCCTCGTCGCACTCACCAAGCAGGGGCGCTTTGCGAGCGAGGATCTTTCGGGCGGCACCTTCACCGTGAGCAACATGGGCATGCTCGACATCGAGTCGTTCACGGCGGTCATCAATCCGCCGCAGGCGGCGATCCTCGCGGTCGGTTCGATCAAACAGCGGCCGGTCGTGCGCGAGGGCGCAGTCGTAGCGGCGCCCACCATGCGCGTCACCGTATCGTGCGACCACCGCATCATCGACGGCGTGATGGCGGGGCGCTTCCTCGAAGAGCTGGCGCGGCTCCTCGAGCAGCCGATCGGGTTGGTGATCGGGTGACGAGAGCGGCAGCGCTCGCAGCGGCGTCGGCGCCTATCGAGGTGCGGCGTCTCGGGCGCTGCGGCTACGAGGAGGCGCTGGCCATCCAGGAGGCGGCGCGCGACCGCGTCCTGGACGGCGGGCCCGAGGAGCTCTTGCTGGTGGAGCATCTTCCGGTGATCACGCTCGGCCGCCGCGGCGACCTCCGCCACGTCCTGGCCCCGGTGGCGCCGATCCGCCGCGTGAACCGCGGCGGCGACGTCACGTATCACGGCCCCGGACAGCTCGTCGGCTATCCGATCCTGGATCTCGGGCGCCGCGGCCGCGACGTCGACCGTTATCTGCGCGCCCTCGAGGAGGTGCTGATCGCCGTCGCCGGCCGCTACGGGATCGCGGCGCACCGACGGCGCGGGTTCACCGGCGTGTGGGTCGATGACGCCAAGCTTGCGGCGATCGGCGTCGGTATCCGCCGCTGGGTAACCATGCACGGCTTTGCGCTCAACGTCGCCGATCTCCGCCGCGAGTTCGCGGCGATCGTGCCATGCGGGCTGGCGGAGACCGGCGTCACGTCGCTCGCCCAGGCGGCGGGAACGAGTCCGGCGATGGCGGACGTCGAGACGGTCGTCGTGGCGGAGTTCGTCCGGGTGTTCGCGAGCGCGGTCGAGCACGGCGGAGGACACCGGTGACGATCGCGCGGCGGCATCCCGACTGGATCAAGAGCCGGGCGCCGACAGGGAAGGCGGTCGCCGAGACGCGGGCCGTCGTCCACGCGCTCGGCCTGCACACGGTCTGCGAAGAGGCGCGTTGTCCGAACCTCGGCGAGTGCTGGTCGCATCATACGGCTACGGTTATGTTGCTCGGCGACACCTGTACGCGGGCGTGCCGCTTCTGTGCGGTCGGGCACGGGAAGCCGCTGCCCGTCGATCCCGACGAGCCGCGGCGGGTGGCCGAAGCCGTGGCGCGCCTCGGGCTGCGGCACGTGGTCATGACCTCGGTGAATCGCGACGACCTTGCCGACGGCGGTGCCGGGCACTTCGCCGCTACTGCCGCGGCGGTGCGGGCGCGAGTGCCCGAGTGCTCGATCGAGGTCTTGATCCCGGATCTCCAGGGTGACCACGCGGCGCTGGCGACGATCGTCGCGGCGCCGATCGCGATCCTGAACCACAACATGGAGACGGTGCCGCGCCTGTACAAGCGGGTGCGCCCGGGCGCCGTGTACGAGCGCTCGCTCGGCATCCTGCGGGCGGCGAAGCGGCTGCGCCCGCAGATCCGCACCAAGACCGGCCTCATGCTCGGTCTCGGCGAGACCCGCGACGAGGTCCTCGCGGTGCTTGCGGCGGTCCGGGCTGCAGGCTGCGACGTATTGACCCTCGGGCAATACCTCCGGCCGAGTGCGGAGGAGCTGCCGGTCGAGCGCTACGTCACGCCGCAGGAGTTCGCCGACCTCGGCGACGAGGCGCGGGGCATGGGGTTCGCGCACGTAGAATCCGGCCCGCTCGTCCGCAGCTCGTATCGCGCCTGGCGACACCTCCTCTGAGCCCGCCGCTTCGCCGCCGCTCGTAAAAATACGGTGCCGACCGGCGAAAAAATTGGCCGGTCATAATTGCGGAGGTACGGCGTTTACCATAAGGTCCAGCGATTCATCGGCCCGTCGGATGGACGGTCCGAACACGGTTGGGGCGAGGTGCGCGAATGCTGAAACTGTACGACTCTCCAGAATGCCCGTTTTGTCAGAAGACCAGGATCGTCCTGGCCGAGAAGGATCTGAGCGTCGACATCGTACCGGTGGACCTGCAGGCCGGTGAGCAGAAGCGCCCGGAGTTCCTGAAGCTGAACCCGTTCGGCAAGGTGCCGGTCCTGATCGACGACGAGATGATCGTGTACGACTCGACGATAATCAACGAGTATCTCGAGGACGAGTATCCGCATCCGCCGCTGCTGCCGCCCGACTCCGCGGCGCGCGCCCGCGTCCGCACGTTCGAGGACTACGCCGACAACGCTTTCATCCCGGTGACCGGCATCATCATGAACGAGCTCAAGAAGCCCGAGGCCGAGCGCGACCGCGAGAAGCTGGCGAACGCGCGCCAGCAGGTGCAGCGCATGCTGGCGGTCATCGACGGCTCGCTCGCCGGGCGGTCCTGGCTCGCGGGGGCGGCGTTCTCGCTCGCCGACGTGGCGTTCGCACCGCGCGTGGTCATCCTGGGCGCGCTCGGGGTCGAGCTCGATCCGGAGTGGAAGAACGTCGCGGGGTGGATCCAGCGCCTGAATCAACGCGCCAGCATCCACGATCTCGCCGGCCTCGAAGCCTGGCGGCGATAGCCGGCAGGGCCCCCGCGGTTCACCGACGCCGGCTCACGCCGCGACGGGCCGATCGCGTTCGGCGGTGGCGAACTGTTCCTGGTAGATGCGGATGAAGGCCAGCGCGATGGCCAGCAACACCGGCCCCAGGAAGAGGCCGAGCACGCCGTACTCCCGGACGCCCCCGAGGATCCCGAAGAAGAGGAACAGGGTGGGAAGCCGGGTCTGGCCGCCGATCAGGAGCGGTCGCAGCACGTTGTCGACCATGCTGATCACCACCGAGCCGTAGACGAGAAGTATCAGCGCGCGGACGAGGTCGCCGGTCGCGGCCAGGTATACCGTGCACGGAATCCACACCCCGGCGGCGCCGACGAAGGGGACCAGCGACGAGACTCCGGCGGCGACGCCGAGGAACGCGGTGTAGGGGAGGCCGAGCCCCCAGAGCGCGACCCAGGTGAGCACGCCCTGCGCGAACGCCGTCGCGACCATGCCCTGGGTGACCGCCGACAGCGTCTGGGCGAGGACACCGAAGATCGCGTCCTTGTGGACGGGGTCCATCGGGATCATGTCGCGGAAGGCGCGGTACATGCGTTCGCCGTCGCGGAAGAGGAAGAAGAGCGAGAACACCATGATCGTGAAGTCGAAGAGGAACACGGCGACGTTCTTGGCGACCGACGTCACCTGCGCCACGAGGAGCGCACCGGCGGTGTCGATGCTCGAACGCGCGACCGCGTTCCAGTCGATCTCGTAGCCTTCGAGGCGCTGCAGCCAGCGCCCGAACCGCGATGCCTGCAGCTGCGCGACGTCGGCGGCGAGCGCTCCCGAGCTCACGTACTCGCTCGCCCGTTGGTAGAGTCCGACGGCTTCGCGCGTGATGACGCTGGAGAGCGAGATCGTCGGCAGCAGGACCCCGCCGGTGATCAGCAGCGTCAGGGTGAAGGCGGCGACCGTTTCGCGACCCCGGCACCAGCCGAGCACGACCCTGTAGAGCGGAAAGAACAGCATTGCCAGGATCGCTGCCCAGACCATCGGCACGAGAAAGCCCGAGAAGACGGCGTAGAGCTGCCAGAGCAAGAAGAGCAGCGCCGCGAAGAAGAAATAGACGACGACCTGCCGGCGCGCGAGTCCGAGGGTCGCCGTGAAGTTCGAGCGGCGCAGCTCGGAGGGTGCAGGAGGCGGCGGGGACGACATGCGCGCGCGGCCGGGTCAGGCTCCGGCGATGGTCATGCGGCCGACCTTCAGCGAGGGGGCCGCTATCGCACCGCGGAGCTCGAGGTCGCTGCCGATCATCTCGACGTCGCGAAACATGTCGAGCAGGTTGCCCGCGATCGTGATCTCCTCGACCGGGTATGCGATTTCGCCGTGCTCGATCCAGAGCCCGGCGGCGCCGCGCGAGTAGTCGCCGGTCACGGCGTTGACGCCGAAACCGATGAGCTCGGTGACCAGGAGCCCGCGCTCGACCGAGGCGACGAGCGCTTCCAAGGCATGCGGCCCGGCTTCGAGGTAGAAGTTGGTGGGCGCCGCGCCCGGGGCGTCGCCGATCGCGCGCGCCGCATTGCCCGTCGAGGCCAGGGAGAGCCGCTTCGCAGAGTAGGTGTCGAGGAGGTAGCTGGCGAGGACGCCGCGCTCGACGACCACGGTGCGCCGGGTAGGCAGCCCTTCGGCATCGAACGGGCGCGACCCGTGGCCGCGCAGCATGCGGCCGTCGTCGATCACCGTCATGCACGAGGCGGCGATCGCGTCGCCGAGCCGCCCGAGGAGGAACGAGGCGCCGCGGTAGAGGCTCTGGCCGGTCACGGCCGCCGCCAGGTGGCCGAGGAGCGACACCGCGACCGGCGCCTCGAAGATCACGGGCGCCTCTTGCGTCTTCACCCGCCGGGCGCCGAGGCGGCGAAGCGTGCGCTCGGCGGCGCGCGCGCCGATTGCCGCCGGGTCGTCGAGCCGGGCGAGGTGGCGGGCCCGCGCATACCAGAAGTCGCGCTGCATGCGGCCGTCGTGGCTAGCGACCGGCTCGACGCCGAGGTGGAAGCTCGAGCGGCGGTAGCTTCCCGCGAATCCCAGGGTCGAGGCATAGGCGATGACCGACGCGTCCTGCGAGAACTCGGCGCCCTCGGAATTGGTCAGGCGCGGGTCGACTGCGAGCGCCGCGCGCTCGGCGGCGCGCGCCTTGGCCAGGGCGAGGTCGGGAGCTGGGGCTGCGGCGGTCTCGTCGTAGAGGTCGAGGTCGGGCGCGTCGGTGGCGAGCGCGCCCGGGTCGGGCAAGCCGGCGAGCGGATCGGGCGCGGTCACGCGGGCGAGTCCGACGGTATCGGCGGTGAAGCGCGCCAGGCCGGCCGGCGACAGATCGGCCGTGGCGGCGATCGCGACGCTGGCGCCGGCGAAGACGCGGAGCCCGAGCCGGCGCTCTCGCGAATCGGTGAGCTTCTCGATCTCGCCGAGGCGGACCCCGGCGGCGAAAGCCGCGCTCTCGACCATGACGGCATCGGCGGCCGAGGCGCCGGCGCGGGCCGCCTGCTCGAGCACGCCCTGCAACGTCGCCGTCATCGCAGCGCCGTCGGCGCGCAGGTCCTTCACGCGCGCGTCCCGCCGACCGTGAGCCGGTCGATGCGGATGGTCGGCAGCCCGACCCCGACCGGCACCGACTGTCCGTTCTTGCCGCAGGTGCCGATGCCCTCGTCGAGCTCGAGATCGTGGCCCACCATCCCGATACGGGTGAGGACGTCGGGACCGTTGCCGATCAGCGTGGCGCCCTTCACCGGACGCGTGACCCGGCCGTCCTCGATGAGGTAGGCCTCGGCGGCGGAGAAGACGAACTTGCCGCTGGTGATGTCGACCTGGCCGCCGCCGAAGTTGGCGGCGTAGAGGCCGCGCTCCACCGAGCGACGATCTCGTCGCGGGTCGAGTCGCCCGCGAGCATGAACGTGTTGGTCATGCGCGGCATCGGTGCGCACGCGAAGCTCTCGCGCCGTCCGTTGCCGGTCGGAGCGACGCCCATGAGGCGCGCGTTCAACCGGTCCTGTAGATAACCGCACAGGATGCCGCGCTCGATGAGTACGGTGCGCTGCGTCGGCGTGCCTTCGTCGTCGACGTTGAGGGAACCGCGACGGTTGGCGATGGTGCCGTCGTCGATCACCGTGCAGAGCTCGGAGGCGACGCGCTGGCCGAGGAGGTGCGCGAAGGCCGAGATGCCTTTGCGGTTGAAGTCGCCCTCGAGGCCGTGCCCGATCGCTTCGTGGAGCAGGATGCCGGGCCAGCCGGGTCCGAGCACGACGGTCATCTCTCCGGCGGGTGCCTCGATGGCGTCGAGGTTCAGCACCGCCTGTCGCGCTGCGGCGCGCGCGAAGCGCAGGTGGCGGTCGCCGGCGATGAGGGAGTCGAACGCCTGCCGCCCGCCACCGCCGTAGGTGCCTTGCTGCCGGCCGCTGGCGTCTTCGGCGATGCAGGTGACATTGAGGCGCGCGAGCGGCTGCACGTCGCTCACCAGTCGGCCGTCGGCGGTGGCGATCATGACGAGCTTCTGCTCCATCGTCAGCGAGGCGAAGACGTTCTTGACGCGCGGGTCGAGGGCGCGGGCGGCGCGGTCGACGGCCTCGAGTATCTCGATCTTGACAGCCAGCGGCACGTCCAGGGGCGATGCGGGGAGAGGGTACAGATCGCGTTCGGGACGGGTCGAGCGGACCGCGATCGCGGGCGCGCCTCCCGTGTTGCTGGCGATGTGGCCCGCCGTGCGCGCCGCCTCGGTGAGGGTAGTGATCGTGACGTCGTCGGTGTGGGCGTAGCCGGTCTTCTCGCCGACGACGACGCGCACGCCGACGCCCTGGTGGACGTCATGGGTGGCCTTCTTGACCTGCCCTTCTTCCAGGTTCAGGGATTCGGCGGCGCGAAACTCGAAGTAGAGATCGCCGTCGTCGGCGCGGCGGGCGAGCGCCGAGCCGAGAACGCGCTCGAGCGTGTTCGGCGATACGCCGTACCGTTCGCGGAAGAATTCCTCAGGGACGACCCGATCCACCATTCCTCGCCCTGCGATCACCTGAAGCTAGCAGATGGCTCGGGCGGGGCAAGGAAGACGCAGCTCGGCGCGGCAGCACACCGTCGCGGCCGCGGATGCCGGTGCGGGGCGAATACGACTTGGACAACCCGAGAAGCGGCCCCTATAATCCCGCCGTCGTCGCGTACGATACCGAATGGCGGGTGTGTCTCCGAAAAGTCTGCTCGCCGGCCTCCTCCAGGTTCTGGAGGGGACGGCGCCGTTGGTGATCCTGCCGCACGACAACCCCGATCCCGACGCGCTCGCCAGCGCCGCCGCGCTCAAGTTCCTGGTCCAGGAGCTGGTCGGCAAGGAAGCCGTGATCGCTCAGGGCGGCATCGTCGGCCGCGCCGAGAATCGGGCGATGCTGACCTACCTGAAGATCGACCTCGAGCCGGTGGACGCCGTGGTCTTCACGGACGATACGCTCGTGGCGCTCGTCGATACTCAGCCCGGCCGCATGAACAACTCCCTGCCGCCCGGCAGGATCCCCACGGTCGTGATCGACCACCACCCGGCCTACGACCGCTACGAGGGCGTGCCGTTTCTCGACCTGCGCGAGAACTACGGCTCGACCTCCACCATCCTGACGGAGTACGTGCGCGAGTCGCGACTGGAGGTCGAGAGCAAGATCGCGACGGCGCTCTTCTACGGCATCATGGCGGAGACCCAGGATCTCGGCCGCGAGTCGACGCCAGCCGACATCGCCGCCGCGCAGTTCCTCTACCCGTACGCCAACAAGCGCCGGCTCGGGAAGATCGAGAACGCGCGTGTGCCGCGCGAGTACTTCGCCGTCTTCCACGAAGCGATCGAGCGCGCGCAGATCTACGGCAACGTCGTCGTCTCGGTGCTCCCCGAGCTGCAGTACCCGGACATGGTCGCGGAGGTCGCCGATTTTCTCCTCCGACTCGACGAGGTCGAGTGGGCGTGCGCCATCGGACGCTACAAGGACCATCTGCATGTATCGCTGCGGACGACCGAGCGCGAGGCGAACGCCGGCGAGATCCTCCAACGAGTGCTCGGTAGCCGCTGGGCGGGTGGGCACGACATGATCGCCGGCGGTCGGAAGCGCATAGCGGAAGCCGGCGCGGGAGCGGTGGCGCGCGCCGCAGACCAGGTGCAGGCGCAGCTCCTCGCCGCCCTCGCGGTCAAAGCGTCCGCCGGCCGTCCGCTGGTGTAGTCGGCGCCGCTGTTGCCCGGACTGAGCTCGTGCCCGCTTCGCCGGCGGCGGCCGAGCGCGCCGCGGCGATCTCGCCCCGCACCGAGGGGTCCGGCTCGCGGGCGTCCCGCGCCGCCAGGGCCTCGCGCGCTTCGGCGCCGCCGATCGCTCCGAGGGCCCAGGCGGCGTGGCCGCGCACGAGCGCTTCCCGATCGCCGAGCGCGAAGCGGAGCGCCGGCACGGCCGCGGGGTTCCCGGTGTTGCCGAGGACTACGGCGACGTTCCGCAACAAGCCGCGCCGCCGGGCGCGCGCCAGCGAGGTGTCCGCGAAGCGCCGCTGGAAGGCGCTGCGATCGAGCTGCAGCAGGTCGGGCAGAAAGGGGAAGAGGCCGTCGGCGTCGGGGGCGCGCGTCGCCGGCGGCGGTGCGTTCCAGGGGCAGACTTCCTGGCAGACGTCGCAACCGAAGATCCACGGTCCGAGCCCGGGGCGGAGATGCGGCGGAATCGCGCCGCGATGCTCGATGGTGAGGTAGGCGATGCAGCGGCGGGCATCCATGATCCGTCCGTCGCGGAGCGCCGACGTCGGGCAGGCGTCGAGGCAGCGTGTGCAGCGGCCGCAATGTTCGCCGCTCGCCGCGTCGGGTGCGAGGGCCGCCTCGGTCACGAGCTCGGCCAGGAAGAACCACGAGCCCGCACGTGTACCGAGGAGCATGGTGTTCTTGCCGAACCAGCCGAGGCCGCTGCGTACGCCCCACTCGCGCTCGAGGACTGCCCCCGTATCGACGTAGCGGCGCGTCGCCGCGTCCGGAAAGAGCCGCGCCAGGACACGCTCGAGCGCCTGCAAGCGCTCTTCGATCGCGGCGTGGTAATCGGCGCCGCGCGCGTACGCGGCGATGCGTCCGCGCAGTGTCCGACGCCAGTCGAGCGGGGGCGGGGGCGGCGGCGCATAGGGGTAGGCGAGCGAGATGACGGTGCGGGCCCGCGGCAGGATGCCGGCGACCGTCAGCCGCCGCTCGGGATGCCGGGCGAGGAAATGCATGTCGCCGTGCAAGCCGGCGCTGAGCCAGCCGTCGAGGAAGGCGCCGCGGCCGATCGGCACGGCCGCGGCGAAGCCGCAGGCCGTGAAGCCGAGCGCGGCGGCCTCGGCGCGAACGTAGTCTTCGGGGCGCACGGGGGTAGACGCTCAGTGCGGGGCGACGCAGCCGAGATACGTCGTGTCGTCGTCGACGACGGCGGCGCCGTCGCGGTCGGCTGCGACGGCGCGGGCGCGGAAGCGCTCGGCGCGGCGGGTGAGGCCGCGGCGCTCGATCACGATGTCGACGGGTGTGGTGCAGTGCGCGGGCGGCGGCAATGCCAGGGGTGGTGTGAACGTGAACGTATTGGCGCCAGCGCCTCCGGGCGTGGCGGCGGTAAGGGCGCCGACCGCTCCTACCAGGGCGGCGGCGTTGGCGGCGTCGATCGGGTTGGCCGACGTGGGCTGCGGGCTCTGCAGCGTCAGGGACGCGAGCGCCGCGGCGGCCGGACACTCGGGGAGCTCGGGGTCGGTGCCCGTCAGGCAGACGCCGACGCGCAGGCGGCAGACGCCGTCGACGACGCCGTCGAGGTCACAGGCCGGGTCACCATCGACGCAGTCCACCGTCGTGATCGGCGGCGGCGTCGCGGCGCGGCCGCCGACGGTCCACTCGAGAATGCAGTCGCGCGTGCGTACCCCGCCTCCCGGGAGGAGGAGGGTCACGGGGGCGTTGGTCGGGGTCGGCGTCGGAGTCGCGGTTCGAGCCGCCGTTCCGCTTCCCGGAGTTGCGGTCGGACTCGCGGTCGGGGCCACGCCGTTCGCCGGGCAGGCGAACGGCTCGCCGAGCGCCAATCCGACGCGCGCCAGCTCCGCCGCGGCGAACGGTGCGGCGCGGGAGACGAACGCCGCGGCAGTGCATGCGTAGGCGGCCCCGATGCACGGCGCCAGCGTCGTCGCGTCGGTGGGCGGCGGTGCGCCGAGCGCCGCGCAGGCATCGGTGACCGCTCCGAAGCCGAGCCCGTCGGCGGCGACGATATCGTCGGCGGACGCACTCGAGCACCCGCGCACTACTCTGGCGGTGAAGCGCGCCAGCGCGCCGTTCGCGGGATCCGCCAGAGCCGCGAGCTTGGCGGCGCAGCGCCTGTTCTCCGCCTCGCAGACCGCGGTGCTGCGTCCCGTCAAGCGACAGGCGAGCAGAGTGCCGGCGCAGCGCTGGACGACAGCGAGGGGTTCGTCGAGGAGCTTCCGCCCGGCGGCCGTTACCGCGCGCTGGCACCTGAGCGCGGCCCGGGACGGAAGCGGCAGGTTCGCCGCCTCGGTGAAGGGCAGGCAGAGTCCGGCGCCCGTGACGTCGACGACGGCCGGAACCAGCGCGGCGAGGCTCGGGAAGGCGGTGGCGAGCACGCGCTCGGCGGCGCAGGCGCCGTGCTCGAGGCAGGTGCGGATGGCGCTCGCCGAGCTGAGATCGAGGCCGACCTCGGCGGCGCACGTCTCGTCGAACGCGGCGAAGTTCAGGAGCGCCGGTGAACGCAGCGCCGCGAGCGGTAGTACCGGAGGATCGCCGGCGCAGGATTTTTCGAAGGCGTTGGCGAAGGTCGCGCGCGCGCGGGCGAGCTTCGCGAAGCGACTGCGGCAGCGGCGTGCCGCGCGCGCCATGCAGGCGGAACCCTCGCCGCCACCGTCGACGAGGCAGGCGAGACCGCCGAAGGCGCAACTGTCGAGGCTCGCGAGCTCGCTCCCGACCAGGCGGGTCGTCTCCTTGGCGAGCGCCCGCGCACAGCCGAGGACGGCTCGGGGCGCAACAGGCGCCGGTGCGAGCGTCGGCGTCGCGGTCGGCGTCGGCGTGCGCGTCGGGGTGCCAGTGCCGGCGTCCGTGGCGGGTGCGGCGGTCGTCGGCGCCCCAGGCGTCGGTGTCGCTGACGGCGTCGCGCAGACGAAGCCCAGGCAGTCGCTCCGGCAGCACGAGCCGTCGGCCCCCGCGCCGGGATCGCACGGCTCTCCGGGCTGACGGATGCCGTCGCCGCAGCGGGGACACGGGGGGAACGGCGAGCGTCCCGGCGCCGCCGCCTGCGTCGCCAGCTTGGGGACGAACTGGACGCTCGCAGCGATCGACGATGCAGTCTCGGGGGCGCTGACCACGAGCGTGCCGCTGCCGCTCGGCGCGAGGAAGCGCGCGTTGGCGCCGATGGTGAGGGCATCCACCGCCGCCAGCACGATGGTAGGGTCGGTGACGACCGCATTGGCGCCGCGCGTGTCGATCGTGACGCCCGGCTTGACGTCGATCCGGCACGCGGCCAGGCGCGCATCGCCGCCGTCGGCGCCGCTGCCGCCGGCGAGATCGATGTTCCTGGTGATCGTGAGCGTTGCGGTGTCGGTGGCGAGGCCCGCTTTCAGATCGATCGCTCCGCCGCTGGCGCTCGCCGTCCTGCCGTTGACGCTGACTGCGGCGTCGAGGCGCAGATCGGCGCCCGTCGTCAGCTCGATGCTGCCCGGAAAGGCGTCGTCGCCGCCGGCGCTGATGTCGAGCGTGCCCTGGAGCGCCAGGCCGCGGCCGATGCTGCCGAGCAGCTCGCCGCCGTCGCCGTTCGCCGCCCCGCGCAGGGAGATCGGTCCGAGCAGCGTGACGTCGCCGTCGAGCGCGGTGAGCACGCCCGTCGGCGCCGCCTCGGTCGAGACCGTGAGCGTGCCGCCGGCGCCGTCCGGGCCGGCGCCATTGGCGCGGATGGCGCCGGTCGCCGCGACGACGATCGGCCCTGCGGCTTCGAGGGCCACATCGCCGCCCGAGTTGCCGAAGCTGCCGTCGGCGTCGGTGCTGCCGTCGGCGAGGAGGTCGGCGGTGATCGTGAGGGCGCCGCCGGCGTCGCCGGCGGCGAGCCCGCCGTCACCGGCGCGCAGTGAGATCGTTCCGCCGTCGCCGTCGCGGAAGCTGCGGACGTCGATGGCGCGCTGCACCCGCACGTCGGCGCCCGCCGCGAGCGTCACGAGGCCGCCGTCGCCGCCGCCGCCGGTCGCTTTCACCGGGCCCGCCAGGGTGAGGTTGCCGCCGGCGCGGAGATCGATCGTGCCGCCGAAGGCGGCGCCCGAGCTCGCGAGCAACTGGCTCGTCGAGGCGATCACCAGATCGCAGGCGGAGAGCAAGCGCAGGGAACCGGCGGTGCTTGCTGCCGAAGCGTCGATGGGGCTGCGCACGACGAGATCGCCGGCGCCGCCGGAGCAACTCGCGGCGGTCGTGCGCAGCTCGACGCCGGCGGCGCCGGCGGCGGCGATCCTGGCGTCGACCGCGATCGAGCGGGCACGGATCGAGAGTCGGCCGGCGCCGATCGTGAACGTTCCGGTCAGCGACACCGGCCGATCACCGAAGTCGAGCTCGCAGCCGTCCTCGCCGCCCGGACAGGTGGAAGCGGTGTTGATCGTCTGGGCAGCGACGGTGCACGTTGCCGCTGCCGGTGCGCATACCAGGTTGGCGTTCCTCTCCGCGCTCGTCTGATTGCAGCAGAGTCCCGCGGCCCGACTCGGCGTCGTCTGCACGACCGCGACCAGGAGCCAGAGGCCTGCGGACGCTAATGCGGAGCGCGCGCAGTGGACGCGGGAGTACGGCACGCGACGGATATACGGTGTGCCGCCGCCGCCCCGCAATTCACGGGTCGCATGCGAGGTGTGTTGCGTGTCCCGCGCCGGCGCCGGGTCACGGTGAGGGCGTGGCGCTCGGCGTGGGTGCGGCGGTCCGGGTCGGCGCCGGCGCCGCGCGGCAGCTCAACAGCAGGGTGTCGCTGTCCTCGAGTCCCCTGGTGCCGCCGATCGGCGGCACCGAGGTCGTGTTGGTGCGGAACTTCTCGCTGCGCTCGGCTAGGCCGCGGCGCTCGACGACGATGTCGACCGGCTCGGTGCAGTTGTCGGGCGGCTCGAGGACGAGCGGCGGATCGAACGCCAGGGTGTTGCCGCTCGTACCCGACGGTTGGACCGTGCTCAGGCGGCCGAAGGCGCCGAGGAGGGCGTTGGCGTTGGCCTTGTCGGTAGCGTCGGCGGAATTCGGCCGCGGGCTCACCAGTACGTACTTCACGATGCCGGGCGGCGCCGTGCAGGCCGGCAGGTTGGGGTCGACGTTCTGCATGCAGAAGGCGACGCGGAAGCTGCACTTGTTGTCGGCCGCGAGGTCGAAGTCGCAGCTCGGATCGCCGTCGACGCAGCTCTGCTTGAAGCTCGGTAGACCGTCGCTGCCGAGGAAGGGGGTGTTGAACGGGTTGATCACGGCCCATTCGGCGATGCAGTCGGTCGTCTGCGCCCCGCCGCCCGGGATCAGGGTCTCGAACCGGCAGGTCGGGCTGCAGCCGTCGCCCGGCACGTCGTCGCCGAGGTCGCACTGCTCGCCGAGCTCGACGATGCCGTTCGGACACGCCGGGGTCGGCTGGACGCCGGGATCGGTTGGGGTCACGGTCGGGGGAGAGGCTTCCGGAGTCGCCGTGGAGCTCGGCGTCGCCTCCGCACCGGCGGTCGGCGTAGCGGTTGCCGTCGGCGGCGGCGTGTCGGTAGGTGTCGGGGTCGTGGTCGCGGTCGGCGTTGCCGTGAGCGTCGGCATCGCGGTCAGCGTCGGCGTTGGCGTCGGGAGCGGGCAGAAGGCGTCGTCTCCGAGCGCCAAGCCGACCCGCGCCAGCTCCCGGTCTACGAGCGGCAGAGTCTGGCGGACGACGTCCGAGCCGGCGCAGGCGTAAGCGCGGGTCACGCACGCCGCCATCGCCGCAGGATCGGCGGCGGGCGCGGCGCCGAGCTCGGCGCAGCGTTCGTCGATCGCGGCGTAGCCGAGACCGCTCGCTTCGCGGAGCACGTCGGGGGGTAGCGCGCCGCAGGCGGCGTGGATGGCCCCCAGCATCTTGGCGCGGGCGCCGGTCGTGGGATCGTCGAGCACGAGGAGCTTGCGCGCGCAGGCGGCGCCGACCTTTGCGCAGGCCTCGCGCGGCTTGCCGTCGAGACGGCACTTCAAGAGCGAGTCGACGCAGGTACGCGTCACCGATAGCTGCCGCCCCATCAGCTTGCGCCCGCTCGCCACGACCGCGCGTTGACAGCGCAGGGTCTGCGCCGCCACGGGGAGCCCGGCGAGACCGTCGTCCGATCCGAGCGGCGCCGGCAGGCAGGCAGCCTCGCTCTCGGAGTCGATGCCGAGGAGGTCGAGGATGTCGCCGATCCGCGGCGCCCCCATACCGAGCGCCCGTTCGGTCGTGCACGGCCCCACGATCTGCAGGCATCCGAGGATGGCCTCGGACGAGCTCAGCTCGATGCCGTGGCATTGCGGCTGGAGGAGCGCGAAGCCGAGGATGTCGGTGCTGCGCATGATCTCGATCGGAACCGGCGGCGGATGACCGCCGCAAGCCGCCAGGAACTGCGAGCGGAAGCGGACGTGCTTGGCGGCGAGCTTGTCGATCTTGGCGCGGCAGCGCCTGCCGGCACCGGTGAGGCACGTCGAGCGCGGGACGCCGGCGGGTTTCGACTGCAGGCACTTGAGGCCGTCCACGGCGCAGGACTCGAAGGCCTTGAGCCCGGCGAGCACGACTGCGGCGTTCGCCTTGCCGAGCGTCTGCTCGCACGCGAGCACGGCGCGCGGTTCGATCAGGGGTAGCGCCGTGCTCGTCGGCAGCGGCGTCGGCGTCGGCGTCACGGTCGGGGTTCGGGTCGGGGTCGGAGTCGCAGTGCGGGTCGGGGTCGCAGTCCGGGTCGGGTTCGTCGACGTCGGCGTCAGCGTCGGCGTCGGCGTCAGCGTCGGACACGTGAAGGCGCTGCAGTCGGCGTTGCAGCAGGCGCCGTCGGCGCCGGCGCCGGGATCGCAGATCTCGCCGGGCTGGCGGATGCCGTCGCCGCACACGGCGCAGGCCGGGAACGGCGCCTGGTTGTTGGTGACCTCGGTGTAGGCCGGATCGAAGACCACCTTGGCGCCGATCTGCGGCGCCAAGGCGGGCGAGTGGGTGAGGGTGATCCGGCCCGCGGGCGAGGCGCGATAGGCGCCGCCGCCGCCGATCGACATTGCTCCCGAGGAGATCAGGTCGATCCTCGGGTTCGCGGTTACGAGCGGCGCCGAGGCGTTTACGACCAGACCGGGAGCGAGGGTGAGGTCGCAGCTCGCGATGGTGACGTCGCCGCCGACGGCGTTGGCGCTCGCCGTCACGTCGAGCGACCGCGAGACCGCGAGCGTGCCATACGCGCCGAGGCCGTTGCGGATGGTCACCGAGCCGCCGCTCGCCGAGTTGGCGGTGCCCTTGGCGTTGACGGTTGCGCCGAAGGACACCGAGCGGCCGCCGTAGACGCTGAGCGTACCGCCGCCGTCGCTCCCGGAGAGGTTCATGCTGCCGGTGATCGTGCCGTCGCGGCCGACGAAGACGTCGATGTCGCCGCCGGAGCCGGAATCATCGTTGACGATGCTCTGCGCGCCGCTCACATCGATGACGCTCGAGAGCGTGAGGTCGCCGTCGAGGGCGCCCAGGCGCGAGAGCTCGTTGTCGCTACTGTCGATGACGACCCCGCCGCCGCCGCCGCCCGGGGAGGCGCCGGTCGCCCGCAACGCGCCCGAGACGATCGCCGGTCCGAAAGCTTGTAGCGTGATGCCGCCGCCGTCCCAGCCGCCGTCGACGTCGCTGCTGCCGTTCGCCTTGATGTCGCCGAGCACGGTTAGCGTCCCGCCGACCTTGACGCCGCCGACCCGATCGACGCCGGCGCGCACCGTGACGTCGCCGCCGCCGCCGCCGTTGACGCTGCTGACGTCGAGCATCTTCTCGATGCGGACGTCGTCGCCGGAGATGACGTCGATGTCGCCGCCGTCACTGACGCCGCCGGTCGCGTCGACGGCCTGGGCGAAGAGCGTGTCGGTGCCGGCCTGGGTCGCCAGGCTGCCGCCGCCGCCCTGGGAGCCGCCGCTCAGGTCTATGGTGCCGCGGTGGCTGAACGTGGTTCCGGCGACGACCATGATGGTGCCGCCGCTGGCGCTGTTCGGCCCTCCGCTCTCGATGCCGCGCGAGCGCAGCACGCCGCCGGAGACGAGATCGACGGCGGTGCCGGCGCGCAGGCGGACGGTGCCGCCGCTGTTGCCCGAGACGTCGATCGTGCCGCTCACCGCGATGCTGTCGAGGGCGCTGAGCTCGATCGTGCCGCCGGCGAAGTTGGCATCGGAGCGCGCCTTGAGGACGCCGCGCACTTCGATCTGTCCGGCGGTGACGACGAGCGTGGAGGCCTTCGTCCCCGGTTTGGAGACGTCGAAGGTGCCGGTGAAGATGACTTTCCGGTTGCCGAAGTCGAGCACGCAGCCGTCGGGAGCGCTGCCGCCGGGGATGGTGCATACCGCAGTCGTCGGACCGCAGGGCGCGAAGAGGATGGGGTTGTTCTCGGGGGTCAGGTTGCAGACCGCCGCTTCGGCAGCCGCCGCGGGAAGATTCCCGGCGAGACAAGCGATCGTGAGTAGCGCCCGCAGCCGTGCCGACCACCGCATAGATTCGACAAGATAGTGGGCATGTCAGATCGCACGCAACCCATTTTCCGACGTTCGCCTGGGCCGTGGCTCCCGGACGCGGGTCGACGTCGGGACTGCTGTGCGTGCCGCCATGGTCCCGGCCGCCGGTCTCGCGCCGCGCCCCGCTCATCCCCGTCCGGGAGGGGCGCTCAAGCCGGCCGGCGAGCGCGGCGATGGACCGGCCGGGCCGGCGCGCCGACGTAGGTGACGCCGTCTTCGAGCGCCTCGAGCGCGACGGCGCCGGCGCCGAGGACCGTACCGGCGCCGACCGTGAGGCCGGGCAGCACGATCGCTCCCGTTCCGAGCTCGGCGGCTTCGCCGACGCGGACGTTTCCTGCTACGCGCGCGTTCGGGTGCAGCGTCGCATAGGCGTCGACGATCCCGTCGTGCGCTACCTGGGCGTGCAGGTTCACGGTGACGAAGGCGCCGAGCCGCACGTTCACGGTGACGATGGCGCCGGCGGCGACGTAGCTCCCCGGACCGATCTCGACGTTCGGGCCGACGATGGCGCGCGGGTGGACGACGGTAGCCCAGGAGAGTCCGAGCGGCGCCAGGCGCGCCACCAGGCGCTGCTTCAGACGCGGGAGCCCGACGCCGAGCACGAGGAGCGTTGCGCGGCGGTCGGCGTAGTCGGCGACGGCATCGAGCGGCCCGGCGATCGCGCCCAGACCCGAAGACAGGGGTCCGGGAGGCCGGACGTCGTCGAAGAACACCGCCTCGGGGCTCTCGCCACGGGCGCGTTCGTGCTCGACGAGCGACCAGGCCACCTCCTCGGCGTGCCCGCCCGCACCCACCACCAGGTAGCGCACGCAGACGAGCATGCCGGGCCACCGGCGACCTCGACAAGTTCCGGAAACAGCGGCCGCTGCTGCCGGTCCGGTGGGTTTGCCGGCGTTGGTACCGCCGCTGCCGCCGACCAGCCGGCCGATCTACGGTACGAGACTGCCGGCCGGTCGGATTCCCGGCATCGGTCCCTATCTACGGGGCCGGGACCGGGCAGCCGTCGCCGCCGCCGGCAGCTGCCGTGCGAGCTGCGCCGGCGAGACGCGCAGCGGATCCGTGCGGTCGGCGCAAAGCGTCGCCGGCGCTCAAGTTTCCCGTGGACGCCGACGATAACGGCGGCGAGAGGGAACGAACCAGTGAGCCGGGCGGGATGGTCCCCCCGGTGGTCGCTCCCGACGCACAACAACGGCCTCGGACACGGACGTCGGGGACCACCAAACCACGGAGGAGTTCCATGGCTCTCAACATCAGCACCAACGTCGCGTCGCTGAACGCCCAGCGACACCTCGAGACCTCGAGCAGCAGCCTCAACACTTCCCTCGAGCGGCTCGCATCCGGTCTGCGCATCAACAGCGCCGCCGACGACGCCGCCGGTCTCGCCATCGCCGACCGGCTGCGCGCCGACGTCCGCATCGCCACCCAGGCCGTCCGCAACGCCAACGACGGCATCAGCGCCATCAGCATCGGCGAGAAGGCGCTCGGCAAGGCGGGCGACATCCTGGCGCGCCTCTCCGAGCTCGCCTCGCAGTCGGCGACCGGTACCGTCAGCAACTCCCAGCGCAGCGCGCTGCAGGAGGAGTTCACGGCGCTCGTGTCCGAAATCGACCGGATCTCGAACACCACGACCTTCAACGGCGTGAACCTGCTGTCGGCGGGCACTACGGTCTCGCTCCAGGTCGGCCTCGACGGCACGGCCGACAGCCGCATCTCGTTCACCACCGTCGACGGCTCCTCGAGCGGCATGGGCCTCTCGAACGTCAGCGTCTCGACCGCCGAAGCTGCGCAGTCGGCGCTCGGGTCGATCTCGTCGGCGATCGCGACGGCGGCGAGCCGCCGCGGCTCGCTCGGCTCGATCCAGAGCCGGCTCAACACGGCGATCGCGAACCTCCGCGTCGCCCGTGAGAACTTCGCCGCCGCCGAGTCGCGCATCCGCGACGCCGACGTCGCGGAGGAGACGGCGAACCTCACCCGCACCACGATCCTCCAGCAGGCGGGTGTCTCGGTGTTGGCGCAGGCCAATCAGCAGCCGGGATTGGCACTGTCGCTGCTGCGATAAGTCGGTAACACGCAGGGCCACGCATGGCCGCCGGCGCTCCCGCGCCGGCGGCCGTAGTGGGGAAAACCAGGATGTCGATAACGCGAATCGAAGGAGCTCGAGCGGTAGACGCAGCATCGGCGAAGCTTGCGCCGAAACCGCAGCAACCCGCGATGACCAGGAAGTCGGCGACCGAAGAAGCGCCGCCGGCAGCCGCCGATCCGAAAGCGCCGGCGCCGGCCTTCAAGCCCTACGCGCTGTCGTTTCGTTTCGAGAAAGACCTCAACAGAGTGGTGGTGAAGGTGATCGATCCGGAAACCGGGGAATTGTTGCGCGAGGTTCCGCCCGAAGAGGTGATCGCGGCGCTGAAGCGGCTGCGGAAAACGCCCGGAGCTCTCGTGGACGAGGAGGTCTGAGCCGTGCCCACGATCACGATCGGCGGTCTCGCGACCGGCCTCGACACCGACAAGATCGTCACCCAGCTGGTCGCGCTCGAGCGCCAGCGCGGCGTCGGGACGCTGCAGGCGCAGCGCACGGACGCGAACACGCGCCGCATCGCGCTGCAGACCTTCAACGCCAAGGTCACGGCATTCCTCGCCGCCGTCGACAAGCTGAAGAACCCGGACGACGTCATCGCCCGCAAGGCGTCGTCGAGCAACGAGAACGTGCTCACCGCTACGGCCGGCGTCGGCGCCCGCAGCGGCTCGACCGAGATCACCGTCGATCACCTGGCGCGCCCCGCGATCGCGGCTTCGGCCAACGGCAAGGCCGCCGCGACCTCGACGGTCGCGACCGGCAGCGGCACCTTCGCCTTCCGCGTCGGCGCCGACGGTCCGGTGCAGGCGATCGCCGTCGACGCTACGACGACGCTCACGGATCTCGCCGCGGCCATCAACGCCCTCGCCGCCGGCGCCACCGCGTCGGTCGTGAACGTCGGGACGGCGGCGAGCCCGGACTACCGGCTCCGGCTCGCGAGCGACGCCACCGGAACCGAGGCTGCGGTCGCCATCGTCACCGACGATACCACGCTCGGCGTCGCCGTCTCCCAGAGCGCGCTCGATGCTCAGTTCACCGTGAGCGGCTTCGCCGACCCCTTGACGCGAGCCGGCAACCGCTTCGACGACGTCGTTCCCGGGGTGACGATCGAGCTGCGGTCCGCCGGCGGCCCGGTGTCGGTGGCCGTCGCCGACGACGCCGACGTCAGCGCGCAACGGGTCGACGCCGTGGTGAAGGCCTTCAACGACATCGTCACCTTCGTCGCCGGCGAGAGCACGATCGAGCAGGACACCAGCAGCGACGATCGCTCGGTGACGATCGGCCCGCTGGCGCTCGACGGCACCGTGCGCGGCATCATGGACTCGCTCCGCAGCATCATCTCGGGTCCGACCGACACCGGCGGCGCCGACGACTACCGCGTTCTGGCGCAGATCGGGATCACGACCGCCCGCGACGGGACCCTGGCCTTCGACCAGACGGCGTTTCGCACCGAGCTGCAGGCTCGCGGCGCCGACGTCGCCAAGCTCTTCGGCGGTGCCGCCGGGGGCGCCGGCGTCGCCGACCGCCTCTCCGACTACCTCGCGGCCGTCACCCAGTCGGGCGGTCTGATCGACGTCCGCAACACCACCGTAGCCGACGAGATCCGCTCGCTCGAAGAGCGGATCGCCGCCGGCCAGCGTAGCCTCGACGCCTACGAGGAGAACCTCCGAGCTCAGTTCACCAGCCTCGAAGTCCTGGTGCAGAGCCTCAAGTCGCAGGGCGGCTTCCTCGCCGGCGCCCTCGGGAGAACATCATGATCTCGCCGCAAACCCCCGCACGCCAGTATCAACAGGTCCAGTTTCAAACCATCGACCGGGGACGGCTGCTGCTGATGATGTTCGACGGCGGCGACCGCTTCCTCGCCGAGGCCGGGCGGTGCCTGGCGAGCGGTGATGTCGTCGCCTTCTCCCAGGCGCTGCGCCGCGCCCAGGCTGTCATCGCCGAGTTGCTCTCGACCCTCGACCACAAGCGCGGCGGCGAGATCGCCGGCAATCTCGACCGCCTCTATCGCTTCATGCTCGATCACTTGACGGAAGCGAATCTCGCCCAGAGCGGCCGCCACGTGCTCCAGGTGCAGCGCCTCTTCGGCATCATCGGCGGCGCCTACCGCGAGATCCTGCGCCACGGCACGCCCGAGCTCGATGCCGCCTGAAGCCAACGATCCGCGCGCCGTCACCGAACGCGCCATTGCGCTCTGGAGCGAGATCGCGGCCGCCTACGACGTGATCGAGCAGCAGCTCGCGAGCGGCCGCTGGGAGGGCTTCGCCGAGGTCGCGACGCACCTGGCCGGCCTCGAGCAGGAGCTCGAGCCGCTGCTGGCCGCGATCGCGGCCAGGCGCGACGCAAGCGCGACGCCGCCGGCTGCGCTGGCCGACCTCTGGCGCCAGCTCGAGCGCATGGTGGAAGCACTGGCGCGCCGCCGCACGCAGCTGGAACGGGCGGCGACGGGCGCCCGCGACACTACTGCCGCGCGCCTGGTGCGAACCCGCATTGCCCGCTCGCGCGCGTCCGGCTATGCGCCGCTGAATCCGCTGACGCCGCGCTTGACCTCGCGGCGCGTCTGAACCGCGTCGCCGCGCCTGGTCGGCGCCCTCAGGCCGTATCGCCGTTCGCCCAGTTGGCGTCGCAGTAGCGGCAGAGCCGGTAGTCGGCGGGCCGGTGGCGAAGGGTCGCGAAGTCCTCGAGGCGACCGATCACGTTCTCGTTCTCCGAGTCGAAGCAGCAGGCGACCACGGTGCCGTCCCAGCGGATGCTCGCCCGGTTGCCGGTGATGAAATAGCAATTGCGGACGCGGCGCTCGACGACGTCGTCGGGGAAGGCGACCCGCCGGCCCGGAACGTTGCCGGCCCAGTTGTGCGTCTGCACGTAGCGGAGCCAGCGCCGCTCCTCGGCCGTGATCCCGCAGGCATCGAGCCACTCCGGAACCTTGTCGTAGTGGGAGAGGACGTTGCCGACGAACGTCAGGCGGTCCTGCACTTCGGGATGGGCGAGCAGATGGCGCGCTACCAAGCCGTACGCCTTGGTCGAGGCCGTGGTGTGGAGCGTGATCTGGAGATTGCGCAGGCCGGCGTCGAGGAGCTTAAGGAAGATCTCCTCGGTGAGCAGTACCCCGTTGGTGCTGATGAGCGGATGGACGCCGCGATCCGCCGCCCACTGCACGTAGCGCAGGAGCTGCGGGTGCAGCAGCGGCTCGCCGAGGCGGTGGTACGAGAAGAGCTGGCCCGGCGCCGCGTAGTCGAGCGCCTGCGCCACCGTCCGATCGTCGGCGTATCCGGTGGCGGCGCGAGTGAACGGCGTCGGGCATTGGCGGCAGCGCAGGTTGCAGAGGTTGGTGAGCTCGATGCCGCTCACCGTCATGAGATCCGGGGTGATGAGCTTCAAGAGCTTGTAGTTGAGGGCGTGACTCAGCACGAGCGGGGTGCGCTCGTCGACGAGCTTAACCGCGGCGAGGAAGACGTTGTTGTCCGGCTCGCCGTGCAGATAAGGAATCGTGCACGCCAGCAGTACGTGGAAGCCGCGATGCTCGACCGCCTGGCGCAGGCTCTCCACCGTGAAGTGCCGTACGTGGTTCGGGCCGTCGGCGGCGCTGCCGAGCGGCACGGTGACGAGCAGCGCGCCGCCGGGGCGGAGTACGCGCGCCATCTCGCGGAGTGCGCGGTCGAGATCCATGACGTGCTCGAGGCATTCGAGCGCGATCGCCACGTCGGCCGTCGCCGGCGCCAGCGGCAGCTCCTCGGCGAAGCCTTCGTGGAGGTCGGTGATCTCGCGGCGATGGCGGGCGACGCGCACCGGGCTCGCGTCGACGCCGGTGACGCGGTGGCCGGAGCGCTGGAGGGCTTTCAGGAGCTCGGCGGAGCCGCAGGCGACATCGATTACGGATACCGGTCCCGGCAACGCGTCCACGAGCTCCTTGACGAGCTGCATGCCCGGGCGGTTCTCGATGCGCTCGTCGGCGTAGAGCTCGGGATGGGCGTCGTCTTGGCGGCGAATGTAGTCGCGGAGCCGCACCCGGTCGCCGCTCCGGCAGAGCTCGACGATCCGGCGGTTCAGGTCGTCGCAGTACTCGGAGCGATAGAAGTTGACGCTGTCGGTGCGGAGCTCGAGCATGGGGGAGTCCTTTCCGGACCGCTCAGGCGGTCGCGGGCAGCGCCTGTGCGGCGAGGTGGAGCTCGCGCTCGAGACGCTCCACCCAGTGGCGGACGCCCGGGTCGGCTGGCCAGTCGCGCCACGTCGACAGCATCTCGTGGAGTCCGGCGGCGTCGCCGCTGCGAAGCGCCAGTTGCGTGCGGGCGACGGCCTCCCAGCGCCGACGTTCAGCGGGGTCGGTGATCGTCGTCAGGGTCTTGGCGCCGGCGGCGGAGGTGCGGGTGCACCAACCTTCCGCGACCGTTACCACGTCCTCGTCGCCGAGGTGGCGCCACTCGCTCATCCAGCGGTCCAGCAAGCGCTTGCCGTTGGCGATGTCGTGCGCTTTACGGCCGGGAGTCTGGCTCTCGAGGTGATAGAGCGTGCTCGCCGGCTGGTAGATCACGCGGCCGCCCCGGCGCCGCATGCGCAGGCAGAAGTCGACGTCTTCGAAGCCGTTGCGGAAGCCTTCGTCGAAGCCGCCGAGAGCGAGGAACTCGTCGCGACGGACGGCCATGCAGGCGCCGGTCACGCACTGCAGCTCCCGGCGGCGGTTTACCGCCGGCAACGTTCCGGGGGCGCGGGCGAATACGTGGTACGGGAGCGGGATCTCGCGACTGAAGACGACCCCGGCGTGCTGCACGGTAGCGTCGGCGAAGAGGAGCTTGCTGCCGACGATCGCGACCGTCGGATCGGCGTCGAGCTCGCCGACGAGCGGCGCCAGCCAGCCCGCGAGCGGCAGCGTGTCGTTGTTCAAGAACACGACGTAGCGGCCGCGGGCCACGCGCGCGCCCTGGTTGCAGGCGGCGGCGAAACCGAGGTTCTCGGCGTTGCGGATGATCTGGATGTCGCCGCCGAGCTTTTCGAGGAGGGCGGCCGTGGCGTCGGTCGAGCCGTTGTCGACGAGGATCACTTCGAAGGAGGCGTCCTGCGTGACCTCGGCGAGGCGCACCAGACACTGCTCGGTGAGATCGGCGCGGTTGTAGAGCGGGATCACGATCGAGCAATCGAAGACCGCGGCTGCGGCCCCGGCTGGGTGCGCCTCGTCGGCCGCGGCCGGAGACGGGAGTCGTGCCGGCGCCGCCGCTGCGCGCGGCGCTTCTTCCGCGACCGCCCGGGCTCGCAGCGAGGCGAGGAAGTGGGCGCGTGCGCGCCGGACGCCCGGCAGCTTCGCGGCCTCGTCGGCGGTGCGCGCGTAGATGATCTCGGCGGTGCGCAGGAACTCCGGCTGCGTGCTGCCGGTCATGGACGAGCCGTCGCTGCGCTGCGTGAACTCGGCGGTGATGCTCGGCACGTGGAGGAAGGGGAAGCGCGCCGAGAGCCGTAGCCAGAGATCCCAATCTTCGTGCGCGAAGAAGGACTCGTCGAAGCCGCCGACGGCCTCCCAGACGCTCCGCGCGTGCATCACGCACAGCACCGGAAAGAGATTGTTCACCAGCAGGCGAGCGCGGTCGAAGTCGTTGGCATAGGGCAGATCGCGCTGCGTCGTGCGGTAGCCGTGCCCATCCCGCCGCTGCAGCGCCCGCAGCGCGTCGCTGTAGACGATGCGCTCGGGCTGCTCCTCGAGATAAGGCGCGAGAGTCGCCAGGTGTTCGGGGAAGAAGCGATCGTCGTCGTCGAGGTAGGCGACGAAGCGGCCGCGGGCGACGCCGATGCCGGTGTTGCGCGCCGCGGCGAGACCGCGGTTGGCGCCGTGGCGGACGTAGGAGATCCGGCCGTCGTCGTCGAGGGCGGCGAGGAGGCGACTGACGTCGGGGCCGCCGTCATTCACGACCACGATCTCGAAGTCGCGGTAGCTCTGGGCGAGGATGCTCTCGAGAGCGGTGCGCAGCATGTCGGGACGGTCCAGCGTCGGCACGATCACGGAAACGTTCGGGCGCTGGCGGACGTCCCGCGGCGGCGCCGAGGCCGGCTGCGGAGTGTCGTCGTTGTCGGCGGCGTCGCCGCCCGTGCCCGAAGTCGCGTCCGGCGGCGCCGCCGCACCGGCGTGTGCGGCTGCCGGGGCTGCGGGCGTGGAGCGCAGGCCGGGCTCGGTGAGCGACCAGACGCGCCGCGCCGCGCGCTCGCGGGCGAAGAGCTCGACGCCGGTCGTGTCGATGCCGAAAGGCTGGAGCGCCATGGCGGCGTCGCTCCGTTCGGCGGCCGCGGCGGCTTCGAGCGCAAGGGCGGTGCGGCGGATATCGGGGTGCGCGACGTCGCGGAGTCGGTCGAGGCAGCGCCGCACCTCGGCGAAGCGTCCGAGGCGCGCGCAGGCGATGGCGTAGTTCGCGACCGCGACCGGCTCGGGACGCACCGAGCAGGCGGCGTCGAGGAAAGCGGCGGCGAGGTCGGGCGGCGCCCACGGCGAGCGCAGGAGCGAGGTGCCGAGCTCGGCACAGGCGTAGAGCTCGGCCTCGCCGCGATCGGCGCAGGCGGCGAGGGTCGGGAAGAGCTCCTCGATGTCGAGCTGGCCGCGGCGGGCGACGGCGTTGCGGACCACGTGGCGGCTCGCGGCGGCGACGCGCTCGCGCTTGGAGACCGTCATGCTGTCGTCGTGCAGACGATAATAATAGAGGATCTCGGGCACGTAGATCGCCGGGAAGCGCTCGACGATCCGCGCCCACATGTCCCAGTCCTCGGCGCCTTCGAGCGCCGGGTCGTAGTCGCCGACCAAGTCGCGGCAGCTTCGCCGGTAGAGGAATGCGGCGATGCCCGGATTCTGCGGGAAGAGCGCGCGCACGCTCAACTCCTGGTCGCGGTGGACTCCGAGGATGCGGCCCTCGTCGTCGATCCAGGCGAAGGCGGCGTAGGCGAAACCGGCCTCCGGGTCGTGGTCGAGGGCGCCGACCAGGGCCTCGAGGAACGTCGGGGCGCAATAGTTGTCGGCCGAGGTCCAGGTGAAGAGCTGGCCGCGCGCCCGCGCGAAGCCGGCATTGAGAGCCGACGGCAGGCGGCGGTTCTCCTGGTGGACGACGACGATCCGAGGATCGGCGAGCGCGTCCAGGTACTCGCGGGTACCGTCGGTCGAGCCGTCGTTCACGATCACCAGCTCGAAGTCGCGGTACGTCTGTCCCAGGACGCTGCCGATCGCCTCGGGGAGGAAGCGGAGGTGATTGTAGACGGGCAGTACGACCGACACGCGCGGGGCGGCGCCGGCAGGCTGGGGAGCCGCGGCGCCGGCCGGCGCTGCGGGAACGGCGGCGGCCGGCGCCGGCGTGCTGGCGCTCGCGGTCGTGGCGCCGGTCGGCGGCGCCGCGAGGAGCGCCGTCGGGAGCGGCGCGCGCGCGAGCACGACGATCGGCCGCGCGTAGTCGGCGCTCCAGGCGAGGACCTCCCCGTAGGGCATGGCGAGAGCGCGGGCGATGCGCTCGAGCTCCGACTCCCACGTACGGCCGTCGTAGCACTCGGGCTGGCTCGCCATCTCGAGCATGACGTAGCTCGGAGAGAGCGTCGCGAGGTCGGCGAGGAAGCGCTCCTTGTCCCGGATGTGGTGGTAGACGGAGTAGATCGTGACCAGATCGATCCGCCGCCCGGCCAGCCGCTCGGCGAGGGCGTCCTCGCCGGCGACGGCGCAATGGAACTCGGCGTTCTCGACCTCGGCGAGAAAGGCGAGCGCCTTGGCGAGATCGACGTACCGGGCGTAGGCCTCGACGCCGATGGAGGCTGCGACCTCCGGGCGCTGCGCCATCGTGATGTTGAACATGCCGAGGTTGGCGCCGATGTCGAGGTGCGTGTACGGCCGGTCGAAGAGGCGGGCGCCGACGGCGGCGATCATCGCCACGCGCGGATCGTCGGCAGGACGCTGTCCGGCGACGGTGAGGCCGGGGATCTGGATCGTCTGGTAGACGCGCTCGTCCCGGCCGTGGTCGAGAGAGGCGAGGAACGGACACGAGGAGTCGAAGTTGCAGGAGCGGATCAGCGGCTCGAGCTGTGGGCGCACGAGCTCGGCGAAGACGGCGTGCAGGCGCTCCAGGCAGGTGAGCCCGCCGATCCGGCCGGGGGCCTCGGGCATCGTTCCGACGTCGCCCTGGCAGGTGCGGCCGACGACATCGAGCGAGCGCTCGAACGGAACCGGCTGCGCGAGCTCGCGCGCCTCCTCGAAGTCCACCAGCACCGGCGCGGTGCCGCGGAACATGAGGTTCTTCTCGTGCAGATCGGTGTGGACGACGCCGGCCGCGTAGAGCGCCCGCGCCGCCGCGGCGACGGTGCGAAAGGCGTCGGCGAGCGCCGCGGCGCCGAGCGTCGGCGCCACCGCCTCGAAAGGCGCCAGCCACTCGAGCAGCAGGAAGGCATGGTCGCCGTCTTCCATGTAGCCGTGCACCACCGGCACGAACGGCGCGCCGGCGAAACGCCGCAGCAGGCGCTCTTCGTTGCGGAGCGACGGCTGCGACGAGAACGCGGGCTCGCACTCGAGCTTGCTCTCGATCGTGACCGCCAGGTGCTTCACTTTGAGGAAGTAGGTCGCCGCGGCCGTGGCCACCCGGAAGAGCGAGGCGCCGCCGCCGGGCTCCCACGGCCGCGCCAGCGGTTCGAGCTCGTAGGACGCGCCGGCGAGGAGCGTATCCAGGACGCGCGCCAGGCGCTCCGGCTCGCCGTGGATGGCATCGAGGTGCGACCGCTTCCGTTCGAGGGCTGCGGGATCGAATTGCATGCGCGCGGGACCTCTCTAGAGCGCGGCGCCGGCCGCGGCGTCGCAGGAAATGGGACGACTGGCGGCCCGCAGCTTGCGCGCCGTCCAGCAGAGGAAGAGCCCGTCGGCCTCGCGGCCGTCGTAGCCGACGCCGCCGACTTCGGCGCTGAGGCCGAGCGCGCGCAGGAGCGTCAGCAACTCCTCGGGGTCGAACCAGCGCTCCCAGGTCGGCATCGCCAGGGCGCCGAGCTGCGCCCGGTTCTTGTCGATGACGACCAGCGTACCGCCGGGCGCGAGCACGCGTGCGAGCTCGCGGACGGCTTCGGGGATGCGAACGGCGTGCTCCAGCGCCTCGACGCAGAGGACGGCGTCGAAGCTGGCGTCGGGGAAGGGCATGTCGAGGAGGCTGTGCCGGACGGTCGTGATGCCGGGCGGCACGTGGCGCAGCATCTCGGCCGAGACGTCGAGAGCAGTGACCTCGGCGCTCGGGAACGTGCGCTTGAGGAGCGCCGCGTAGCGCCCCTTGCCGGCCCCGGCGTCGAGGACGCGCCTGGCGCCGAGGTCACCGAAGGCGGCGAGCACGGCGCGCACGCGGCCGTCGTCGGCGGCGATCTCCGGGCGGTACTGGTCGGCGGTGGCGTCGAAGTGGCTTGCGATCCGCCGGTGCTCGGCTTCGATCGCGTACTTCACGCCCCACGACGGCTCCTGGTCGGGAAAGTAGGCGGCGCCGACGCCGTAGGAACCGAAGAAGCCGCCGCTCGGATTCTGCAACGCCGCCAGGAAGGCGAGAGCGCGCTCCGCGCGCGCGGTCTCGCCGAGCCGGAACCACACCCCGGCGAGCTGGGCGATGCCGGTCGCGCACACCCACGGGACGTCGCTGTAGGCAGGGACGGCGCCGTTCTCCTGCTGCCAGCGCGCGACGTCGGCCATGCCGCGGCGGGCCTCGTCTTGGCAGCCGAGCTCGAGCAGCGCCTCCTGCACGTAGGCGTAGAAGTGCGTCAGGTGGTTCGGTGCGTCGAAGCGGGTGCAGTCTACTGCGCCGAGGTAGTAATCGCGCCCGCGCTCGGCGAAGCGGCGGTAGCGCGGCTCGTCGAGGAGGTCGCCGGCGGCGGCGAGCGGCGCCAGCACGTAGAGGTGGATCGCCTCGGACACTTCGCCGCGCCCGCCGAGGCTCCACGCGGCGCCGGGACGCGGCACCGGGAGTCGGCCGGTGGCGGCGTCGCCCGCGGCGAGGAGCCAGTCGCACGCCCGGCGCAGCGGCGTCGCCAGCTCCGGATGCGTCGGCAGCATTGCGGTCCAGCCGCGCACCACCTGCCCGGTGTCGAAGGCGAAGCTCTCCTCGGCGCCGGGTCCGCCGAAGGAGCCGTCGGCGCGTTGCACCGTCACCAGCCAGTCCGCGAAGGCGCGCGCCAGGTCGCGCTCGCCGAGCCCGAGGAGCGTGGGGACGTAGTAGCCCGTCACTTCCGGGTAGGCGACCCGCTGCTGCGACGAGATGGCGATCCCGCCGCTCGCGAGCACGTGTCGCTGCACCCACCGCACCGCCCCCTCCAGCATGCAGCACCCTCCCTCGCCTGACCGCGGTCTCGATCCTGCGTGTCGTCGATGCGCGACGGCCAGCGACGATCAGCAACGGACGTGCCACGCATCCGTGTGTGCGCGCTGTCGCCGTGACCTTCGAGCCTGCGCCCTCCGTATCATGAGTCGCGCGCCAAGTTTCTGACCGGGGACCCGCGGTCGGCACATTTTTCCGCCACCTTTCGTCGGCGTCGTGCTCGCCGACGAGTACGAGTGTACCGGCGCGGCGGGCTTGGCTGTCCGCCGCGGCGCCTGGCACCGGGCTTGCACTTCGCCGCGGGGTCTCCACGGGGGGTGGAGGCTGGGGATGGGGTGCGGTGTGTAGGGACGGGGAGGCGGTGGACGAGGAGGAGTGCAAAGCGAGGACCGGATCGTCGCTCGACCGGCCGCGAGGCCGGGCGAGCGGCGGTCGGCTCGTCCCGGCGCCGATCCGCGAAGCGAACGAGCGCATGGAAAGCGCGTGAGCGATCTGCGCAGCGAGAACATGGCGGTGATCGCGCGCCGCTGGCCGGCGCTGGCGCACCGGCTAGCGGGTGTCGAGATCCCGGCGACGCACGTCGTCGCCGCGGCGGCGTCGGGTCAGCCGACGCTCGCCGTCGGCGGCGTGCCGCTGCAGCATCTGGTCGACCCGGTCGCCGACGCCGAGCGCTGGGCGCGCGGCATCGTCGACCGGCTCGACGCCGTGGCCGCGGGCCGCGTCGTGGTCGTCGGCTGCGGGCTCGGTTACCACGTCGAGGCGCTGGCCGCGCGCTTCACAGGCGCGATCGTGGTCGTCGAACCGGATCTCGCGGTGTTGCGCGCCGCCCTCGCCGCGCGCGACTTGACGGCGCTCCTCGGCCGCATCGAGCTCGCCGTCGACGACGACGACGACGGCGCGCCTAGCGGAGAGCGCACCCTCGTCGTCGCCCACGCGCCCGCGCTAATCGCGCCGGGGAATGCCCACCGGCGGGCCCTCCAGGTCTGGCAGTCGCGCGCGGCGCGCAGCGGGCTGCGCTTGAAGGTGCTCGTGGTGACGCCGCTCTACGGGGGCTCGTGGCCGATCGCCGGCTACGCCGCGCGAGCGCTCGGCGAGCTCGGCCACGAGACGCACCTCCTCGATCTGGCCCCGTTCCACGACGCTTTCGTCGGGCTCGAGCGCTTCGGCGCCCGCCGCGCCCAGCGGCGCGTCCTCGAGGCCGGCTTCTGCGGTGTCATGGCGGCCGGCATCGCCGCCGCCGTCGACGCCGTCGAGCCCGACCTGGTGCTGGCGCTCGCGCAGGCGCCGCTCGATGCCGCAGCCCTGCAGGCGATCGGCAAGCGCGGCGTGCTGCGGGCGCTCTGGTTCGTCGAGGACTACCGGGTGATGACCTACTGGCGCGAGATCGTGCCCCACTACGACTACGTGTTCACGATCCAGACCGATGCCTGCTTCGACGCCATGGCCGAGGTCAGCGATGCCCGGCTCGCCTATCTGCCCTGCGGGTTCGATCCGCACGTGCACCGGCCGCTGCTCCTCGACGCGGCGGAGCAGGCCGAGTTCGGGAGCGACGTCGCGTTCGTCGGCGCCGGCTATCGCAACCGACGGCTGTCGTTTCGCCGCTTCCTCGATCTCGACTTCAAGATCTGGGGCAGCGACTGGGGCGGCGCCGACGATCTCGGACGCGTTCTGCAGCGCCGCGGCGCCCGCGTCGACAGCGAGGATTCGGTGCGGGTCTTCAATGCCAGCAAGATCAACCTGAACCTGCACTCGTCGACCTACCACGAGGGCGTCGACCCCCGCGGCGACTTCGTGAACCCGCGCACCTTCGAGCTCGCCGGGGCCGGCGCCTTCCAGCTGGTCGACCAGCGCGCACTCCTGCCGCCGCTCTTCGCCGCGGGCCGCGAGCTCGCGGTCGTGGAGAGCGCGGCCGCCATGCGCGCCGCCGCGGCCCACTACCTCGCTTGCGAAGACGAGCGCCTGGCGCTCGCCGGACGCGCTCGCCAGCGCGCGCTCGCCGAGCACACCTACGCGCACCGCATGGAAGACCTGCTCGCCGCGGTGATCGGCTCGGCGCAGGAGCGCCTGCTCGGGAGAAGTCGTACGCTGACGGTCGCCGACGTCGCCCGTGACGATGCCGGCGGCCTCGGCGAGTTCCTGGGGCGCTTCGATGCCCGCACGCCTTTCACGATCGACCGCCTGGCCGCGAGCCTGACGACGCGCGAAGGCGCGCTCAGCGAGCCCGAGGCGATCTTCCTCTTCCTGCACCAGTTCGACGAGCTGTATCTCCGGGAGCAACGGCTATGAGCCGGCGGCAGCCGCGGCGCGCGGTCGAGAAGATCCTGATCGTCAACCTGACCAGGTTCGGCGACCTCCTCCAGACTTCGCCGGCGATCGCCGCGCTCCGGCGCCGGCACCCCGGAGCGACGGTCACGCTCATGGCCGAGAAGAACTTCGCCGACGTCTGCGACGACATCCCCGGAGTCGACCGCGTCTATCGCGTCGAGCTCGATCACGTCGGCCGGTTGATGCTCGAGGGCGGGGCGCGGCTCCTCGAGGCCTATCGCTACGTCGAGCGGGTGATCGGCGAGCTGCGCGCCGAGGGCTTCGACCTGGCGCTCAATTACTCGAGCTCGCGCATGAGCGCGGTCTTCATGGGGCTTCTCGGCATCCCCGACGTCCGCGGCTGGTCGATGACCCCGGACGGCTTGCGCGTGATCCGCCATCCGTGGGCGCGCCTCTTCGCGACCATGTGCCTGAACCGGCGCTACGCGGCCTTCAATCTCGTCGACTACTACTGCGCGATGACGGACGGGAGCGCGGCCACGCGGCGGCTCGGCTACGAGGTGTGCGCGGCGGCCGATGCCGACGGGGCGGCGCTGCTCGCCGAGCACGGCATCGGCGCTGCCGACCGCTTCGTCGCCCTGCAGCTCGGCGCCAGCCGCGCCATCCGGCAATGGCCCGAGGCTTCGTTCGTGGAGCTCGGGCGGGCGCTGGCGGCGACGGGTCTGCGCGTCGTCGTGATCGGCGGCGGCGGTGACCGGGCGCTCGGCGAGCGCGTCGTCGCCGCCGTCGGCGCGGCGGCGGTCAACACCTGCGGGCGCACCGGCGTCGGCGCTCTCGGCGCCGTGCTGCGGCGGGCCGCGGCGCTCGTGACCGGCGACACCGGCCCGATGCACATGGCGGTCGCAGTCGGGACCCCTGTCGTCGGCCTCTTCTTCGGCCCGGCGTCGCCCTTCGACACCGGCCCCTATGCTGCCGACCACGTCGTCATCCACAGCGGCGCGCCGTGCGCGCCCTGTGACCACAATGTCACCTGCCTCGACCCCTTCTGCCGCGACGAGCTGCGTGCGGACGCGATCGCAGCGGCGGTGCTGGCGCGGATCGCCGAGGATTGGGGGGCGTTGGCCGCGCTCGCGCGTACGCTCCTCCCGGCCCGCGTCTACCGCACCGGCTTCGATGACACCGGGCGCTTCGTGCCGACGCCGCTCGGCGCGCCGCCGCGGCGGCGCGAGGACGCGCTGCGCGACGCGTACCGGGCGACGTTCCTGAACGTGCTGGAAGGCGTGCCGCTGCCGGCGCCGGCGCCGGCGCCGGTCGACCGCGAACAGTTCGCCCTCCTGGCGGCGCTGGCGCGCGACGGGATGCAGCAAGCAGCCGTCCTCGCCAAGCTGGCGCGCGTCGGGACCCCGCGTCTCACGGAGCTCGAGCGCCGCGGGCGCGAGCTCGAAGTCCTGGACCGGACCATCAAGGAGCACGGCGCCACCCATCCGGATACCACCGTCCTCACCCAGATGTTCACCTTCGGCAAGGAGAATCTCGAAGGCGACGACGTCGCGACCCTCGCGGTCGAGACGGCGCGCCTCTATCGCGACCTCGCCCGCGGCGCCGAAGCCATGACGGCGCTGCTCGGCGGCGCCGCAAGCAAGGAGCACAGCGACGATGCGCGTCTTCATCAATGAACGGGAGATCTCGAGCGGCGCCGCGCCCGGCGCGACCGTCGGCGAGATCATCGAGGCGGGCCGCGTGCACGTCGACCCGAGCGAGATCGTGACCGCGGTCGAGCTCGACGGCGTCGAGTTCCACGCCGGCGATGAGGCACAGTACGTCCGCCGCGCCGCCAGGGGCGTCCGCGAGCTCAGGATCTCGACGCGCGGCCCCGCGGCGTTCGCCGCCGAGAAGCGCCGCAGCCTCGCCGAGGCGCTCGACGCCGTCGCGGCGCGGAGCCGCATGGTCTCGACGTTGCTGCGCGAGTCGGAGACACGGTCGGCGAACGGGCTCCTCGCCTGCTTGATGGAGGAGCTCCGTCTGATGCTGCTGCTCGACTATCAGCTGGCGCTCCTCGCCGCCGACGAGCCGGGCGCGGCGCGGGAGGAGATAGAGGCGCTCGCGCCGCAGCTCCTCGCGGCCGAGGAGGGGCGGGCGTGGGAGGCGCTGGCGTCGCTCCTCGACGGCTCGCTGGCGCCCGTTCTCGAGCGCTGGGCGGCGGCGACGCGCGCCCGGCCGGGCGCGTCGCCAACATTCTGACCCGCCGACGGCCAAGGCTCTGTCGCGGAGCGCTCCGGAGCGCGCGGCGGCGCGAGAAATCCGCGGCATCGCGGCGGGCGGAGGTGGCACCGGCATTGCTGAACCCGGCAAGAATTGCCGCGTCCGGTCATGCACACGACAGGTCCGATACTCGCCGCCATGCTGCTCGTCGCCGGCGCCGCCAACGTTGCGGGCGCCGACCCGATCTTCGCGTCGCCGCCGCACGTCGTCGGCGGTCCGGACGGGACGCGGATCGTCCTCTTCCTGAACGAGCCCGTGAGCGGCGCCCTCGCGGCGCGGGTCGGCGACGGTTTCGAGGTCCGCGTTCCGCGTAGCGAGGTCGCCGCCACGATCCGGGGCCAGGACTTCGGGGCCGACGGTTGGGGCAACGGCGGCGACGCCGTCAAGCACCTGGTGCTCGCCGCCGGGGCGAAGGGCGATACCAGCATCCGCATCCAGCCGCGCGGCGCCGTGCACGGCGTCGATGCGCGCTCGGTCGACGATCCGCCGCGCCTGGTGATCGATCTCTTGGCGTCGGCGCCGACCCGCACGCCGGCGCCGACGCGCACGCCGCAGCCGACCCGTACCGCGGCCGGTACAACTCCCGTCCGCCGGTCGCCGCAGAAGCCCGCACCGAGCGCCGTGCCGAGCGCCGCCGCGCCGGAGCCGGTCGCCGTCGCCGCGGCCGGCTCCGGCGCTGCCGCGGACGATACCGCGCCGCGCGGCAGCGCCGCGCCCGGCGGTCCGAGCGCCGCGGCGCTCGCTCCCGCGACCGTGCTGACGGCGCTGGCGACGAGCCCGGGGCCCGCGCCCGCAAAGGAGCCGGTGCGCGCGGCGGCGCCGCCGCCGCCGCGACCGTCGCCGGCCGCCGGCGCCGCCCCGTCGGCCTACGGTCTGCGCTGCCTGTGGCGGCGCTTCGGGGGCATCGCCCTCTGCGTCGCCGACCCCAAGGTTGCGCCCTATGCCGGTGATCATACGATCACGGCGCTCGTCGGTGCGCTGGCGCGCGGCAAGCTTCCGCAGCCCGAGGACGCGCCGGCGGTCGCGACCCCGGCGGCGATGTTCCTCGCCGCGGACGCGCTCTTCGCGACCCGGGCGCCCGGGGGCAAGCTCTTGCCGGTCGTCGATGCCTATCGCCGGGCGCTCCGCGTTCATCCCGACTTTCCCGAGGCATGGCGCGCGCGCCTCAACATCGCACTCGCCTATCGGGCGATGGAGTTCCTGACCGAGCTGCGCACGGTCGCGGCCGAGGCGGCGATCGATCCGACGGGCGGACTCGTGCGCGGGCTCGCGGGTGATCTCGCCTTCCTCTTCGGCAACGAGGCTATGGCGAGCGAAGACTACCGGCGCGCCGGGGACATGGGCGGGCTCGGCGCCTGCGTCGCAGCGCGCGGGCGGGCGCGCCTGGCGCTCGCCCGCGCCAACGCCGCGACCGCCGCCGCGGAGCTGGCGGCGCTGGGAGCGCTCTGTCCCCCGGAGATCGCGGCCGACCCCGAGACGGTGTGGGTCCGCGGTCAGCTCGCACTCGCCGAGGGCGACGCCGGCGCCGCGCGGCGGCTCCTCGACGAGGCGCAGAAGGAGCTCGGGAAGTTGGACCGGGGGATGGTGCTCGTCGATGCCGGCGCTGCTGCCGAGGCAGGGGACGATCCCCAGAGCGCGCGCGCGATCTACGATCGCCTCGCTGCCGGCGGCTACGGCGCGCGGGCGGCGCGGCAGGCGACGGTGCGCCTGGCGCTCCTCGACGGCGTCGCCGGCGACGTCACCGCGGCTCTCAAGCGCCTCGATCGGCTGACGCCCGAGGCCGCCGATCCGGCGCGGCGGGTGCTCGTGATGCGCTCGGCGCGGAGCGCGCTGGCGCGGGGAGCGGTCGGCGAGGCACTGGCGCTCCTCCATGAAGCGCGCCTCGATTCGGCCGCGCTCGGCCTCGACGATCAACTGCTCGTCGCCGAGGCGTATCGCGGCCTCGGCCTCTACGGCGAGGCGGAAAACGCCCTGGCCGCGGCGCAGGCGAGCGCCGGCGCGGCGGCGCCGGAAGCGCTCTTCGCGGCGCGCGGCGCACTCGCGCTCGAGCGCCGCGACGGCGCCGCGGCACTCGCAGCCGCCGACGCCTGGATCCGGACGCGCGGGCGCAGCGGCGGCGCGCTTGCGCTCCGCGCCCGGGCGCTGGCCCTCGGGGGCGACGGCGCTGCGGCGCAGGCTGCGGTCGCCGCAGCCGTCATCGAGGATGGAGCGCTCGCTCGGCCGCTGGCGCTCGACGTCGCCGAGCTGCTGCGCGATCGAGCGCCGAGCGTCGCCCTGGAGCTCGCCCGGCAAGCTCTCGAGCCGGGCGCCGCGACGGAGCTCGCGCCGGCGCGACACGCCGCCGCGCTCGCGCTCGCCGGCGCGCTCGCCGAGGGCGCGGGCGACGACGACACGGCGCTGGCGGCGTTCACGACGCTCGCCGCCCGCTACGGGACCGAGCCGGTGGCGGCCGATGCCCCTTATCGAGCGGCGCGCATCGCGGCGCGCCAGGCGCCGGGCGGCGGCGGCGCCGCTGCCTTCGACGAAGCGGCACGGGCGCGCGATCCGCTGGCGCGCCGGGTCGCCGCAACGGCGCGCGAGTACGAGGCGATCATGAAGCCGCTCGGCGGCGTCCGAGGCGAGCCGTGACTGCGGCGGCGACGGTCGAGCCGACGCCGATGGCGGCGGGTGCAGCGTCGGCGCCGGATCGGCTCGCGGAGCTGCAGGCCGCTTTCGCGGTCTTCACCGGCGCGACGTCGATGCTCGAAGCGCAGTACCGCACCCTACAATCGCACGTCGCGGCGCTGCGCGCCGAGCTCGACGAAAAACAGCGCGCTCTCACGGCCTCGATCGAGCGCCAGCGCTGCCTCGAGTCGCAGGCCCTCCGCCACGGCCGGCTCGCGGCGATGGGCGAGATGGCGGCGACGCTCGCTCACGAGGTGCGGAACCCACTCGGGGCCATGGAGCTCTTCACCGGGATGCTGGCCGAGGAAGTCGCCGATCGCCCGGCGGCGCGACGGCTTGCCGGGCAGATTACGAGCTGCATCGCCGACCTCAATCACTTGGTCACCAACATCCTCGACTACACGCGGCTCCCGGAGCCGCGTCGCGCCAGCGTCGACCTCGATGCGCTGATTACCGACGCTCTGCTCGCGTGCGGACCCGCGCTCGGCGCCGGCGTCGGCGTCGAGCGCGGCGGCGTTGCCGGCGCCACCTGCGCACTCGATCGCGGCCTCGTCCTGCAAACGTTGACGAACCTGTTCCGCAACGCCGGCGAGGCGATGGCCGGCGAGGGTACGCTGCGAGTCGCGGTGGAGCCGGCGGACCGCTGGGTGCGGATCGTCGTCGCCGACAGCGGCCCCGGCATCCCTCCCGGCTGCGAGGAGACGATCTTCGCGCCGTTCTTCACGACCAAGGAGCGGGGCACGGGCCTCGGGCTCGCGGTCGCCCGCGCGGCGATCGCCGCGCACGGCGGCGCGCTGGCGATCCGGCCGCAACGGAGCTCGGCGGCCGCCGGCGCCGTCTTCGTACTGACGCTGCCGCGGGATGCGGCCTGCGAAGGAGGAGGATGATGGATCGGATTCTGGTCGTCGACGACGAGCGCGCGATGCGCCTCGGCGTCACGGAGGTGTTGGAGCGCCACGGTTTCGCGGTGACCGCGGTGGAGTCGGGGGCGGCGGCGTTGGCGGCGCTCGCCCGTGGCCAGGGGGCTGCGGAGGAGAGCTTCGCGCTCGTCGTCTCGGACATGCGGATGCCGATCATGACCGGCGCCGAGCTGCTGGCGACCGTCCAGGAGCGCCATCCCGGCCTGCCGATGGTGATGATGACCGCGTACGGCACCGTCGAAGATGCGGTCGCGGCGATGAAGGCGGGCGCCCGCGACTTCCTCACCAAGCCGTTCGCACCCGGCGATCTCGTGCACCTCGTCCGCCGCGTGCTGCACGATCCGGAGGCCGAGCGCGCCGCCGCGGGAACCGGCAATCGCGGGCCCGGCGAGCGCCGCATCGTCACCCGGGCGCCGGTGCTGCAGCGCCTGCTCGCGGTCGCCGCCGGCGTCGCCGGCAGCCGCGCCCCGATCCTGCTCGAAGGGGAGAGCGGCACCGGCAAGGAGCTGGTGGCGCGTTACGTCCACAACGCCGGACCACGCCGGCGCGAGCCTTTCGTCGCCGTGAACTGCGCGGCGCTGCCGCGCGAGCTCCTCGAGAGCGAGCTCTTCGGCCACGAGCGCGGCGCCTTCACCGGCGCCACCACGCGCAAGCTCGGCAAGTTCGAGCTCGCGCACGGCGGCACGCTGCTCCTCGACGAGGTGAGCGAGATGGAGCCGCTGCTGCAGGCGAAGCTGCTGCGCGTGCTCCAGGAGCACGAGATCGACCGCGTCGGCGGCACTCGGCCGGTGGCGATCGATACCCGCGTCATCGCCACGACGAACCGGCCGCTGCGCGCGCTCGTAGCCTCGGGGGCGTTCCGGCGCGACCTCTATTACCGGCTGAACGTGATCCCGTTGACGCTGCCGCCGCTGCGGGCGCGGCGCGAGGACATCGACGATCTCATCGACCACTTCTGCCGTCGCTTCGCGACCGGCACGCCGCTCACCGTCGACATGGCAGCGCGGGCGTACCTCAAGCGCCAGCCGTTCCCCGGCAACGTCCGCGAGCTCGAGCACGTGATCGAACGCGCCGCGCTCCTGGCCGTGGACGGCGTCATCACCGCCGCCGACGTGCAGATCGACGAGGAGCCGATCGCGGAGCCGAGCCCGACCGGTTCGCTGGCCGGGCTCACCGTCCACGAGGTGGAGCGCCGGCTGATCATGGAGACTCTCAAGCGCACCAACAACAACCGCAGCCGCGCCGCCGAGATGCTCGGCATCAGCGTCCGCACCTTGCGCAACAAGCTCGCCGAGTACCGCCTGGGCGGGTGCGAGGCGGCCGGAGCGGCGTGAGCGACCATGGCGCGGAGCAGGCACGACGGCCACGAATCTGGCAGGCGGCAGTTTTTGCCGGTCAGGGATCTGACCCTCGCGCGGCGCCGAGGCGCGCGCCGGCGCGGGTCGGCGGGTCGAAAGTCGCCGGCGGCGGCGCCGTGGACGCTGGAACGCCGCTTGCTGCTCGCGCGCTAGGGGAGAGACAGCCATGCAGCTCTTCGGAAGGGTTACGGAAGGACTCGGCACCGCGCTCGACCTCTACCAGGCGCGCCACCAGGTCCTGGCGGAGAACATCGCCAACTCGGAGACGCCGGGCTACCGCGCCCGCGACCTCCAGTTCGCAGACCAGCTCGCCGCGGCGCTGGCGCCGCCCGCGCCCGGCACCGCCGCGGCGTCGGAGGCGGCGCCGTCCGAGCCCCTGCGGGCCGAGCCCGGCATCGACCGCGGCGCCGCCCTCAAGCCCGACGGCAACTCCGTCGCTCTCGATGTCCAGGTCGGCCGGCTCTCCGAGAACGCGTTCAAGATCGAGGCGCTGACCCAGATCCTGAGCGGACGCTACGCGAGTCTGAAGCGGGCCATCGACGGAGGCAAATGATGGACGTCGCCACCACCTTTGCGATCAGCTCCAGCGCCCTCCAGGCCCAGCGCCTGCGCATGGACGTCATCGCCGCGAATCTGGCCAACGCGCAGAGCACGCGCACGCCGGAAGGCGGACCCTACAAGCGCCGCGACGTGGTGCTGGAGGCGATGCCGGGCGGCAGGTTCGACGACGTGCTCGGAGCGCAGCCGGGCGGTGTCGTGCGCGTCGCCCGCATCGAGGCCGACGCCGCGCCGCCGCGCGTGGTCTTCGACCCGGGCCATCCCGATGCCGACGCGAAAGGCTACGTCGCCTACCCGAACGTCAACCCGATGATCGAGATGGTGAACCTGATGGCGGCTACCCGCGCCTACGAGGCCAACGTCGCGGCGGTAAATGCCACCAAGCGCGTGCTCGAGGCCGCGCTCTCGATAGGTCGCTAGCCGCGCTGGAGGATCGCGATGGAGATCAAGGACGTCACCAACTTTCCGGCGGTGGCCGGGCTAGGCGGCCCCGAGGGCGCCGGCAAGGGCGGGGCGGCGCCGAAAGGCGGCGGCTCGTTCGCGTCGGTGCTCGCCAAGTCGCTCGACGAGGTGAACGCCATGCAGCAGAAGGCCGACGCGGCGATCACCGCCTTCGCGGCCGGCGACAAGGTGAGCCTGCACGAGACGATGATCGCCATGGAGCAGGCCGACGTCTCGTTCCGCTTGATGATGCAGGTCCGCAACAAGATCGTCGAGGCGTACCAGGAAATCCTCCGGATGCAGGTCTGAGGCGCGGGGCTGAGGCGGACGCATGGAGCGGTTGAACGGACTCCTGGAACAGATCAAGCAGTTCTTTCTCGGCTTACCGCCGGCGCGCCGGGTCACCTTCGCGGCCCTGACGGCCGGGATCCTGATCGGCACGGGCGCGCTCGCGTGGTGGGTGCAGCAGCCGCAGTACCGGGCGCTCTATAGCGGTCTCGGCGCTGCCGACGCCGGAGCGGTCATCGAGTACCTGAAGGCCGAGAAGATCCCGTACCGGGTCAGCGACAACGGCGGCAACATCGAGGTCGCCGCGGGACGGCTCTACGAGACCCGCATGGCGCTCGCC
>MWST01000040.1 GCA_002050235.1 Polyangiaceae bacterium UTPRO1
GCCGCTCCCTGCTCAGGCGGTCATTCAACAACGAGCGGGACATCCCCCCGCGGCTTCCGCTACCGGCTTGGCGGCTGCGGGCTGCCTGGGCGGCCGGACATCGTGCTTCCTAAGCACCGCGCGGTCGTGTTCGTTCACGGTTGCTTCTGGCATTCGCACGACTGCCGCCTGGGAAGGCGCCCCACGTCGAACGTTGTATTCTGGGAGCAGAAGGCGATTTCCAACAAGGAGCGCGATGCCCGCAAGGAGGCCGAGCTGCGGGCCCTCGGGTGGCGCGTGTTCGTTGTTTGGCAATGCGAGCTTCTACAGGTCGGGTCAGCCACTCGGTGCGACCAGCTAGCAGCAGAACTCATGACTCGGGGACCCTAACGAGGATGCACTGACGCGGCCGTTGATCCAGAGTGGGCAGGCGCTGCCTAGGCCAATGGCGCTCAGAACGGCGAGCCGCCGCCGCGCAGGTCCTCGGCGACGAAGCGCGTGACGCGCAGCGGTGTCGATCCGCGGTGGGACGCGAGGTGCCGGGTGATGGTGATAGGAGATAGGAATTTCTAGCTGCTGGGTGAAGCCAGAGATGGTCTCGAGTTCCAACGAGGACCGCCACTTTCTCTTCAGCTCACATCAACAACGAGCGGGACATTGCCCTCAACGGTGCATTGCGGCGGAGTCAGATCATGAAACTTCATGTCCTCAAGAACCGGCCGCTGCGGCCACTTGCCGACCGAGCCCGAACCATGGCCGAGTGCGCCGATGAGGTGTGGATCGCGACGGCCTTCGTCTCTCAGCTAGCCGTAGATGACATCGTCGGCTCTGCCGTTCACGCGGGTGCGCAGGTTCGCTTCCTGACAGGCACGTTCGGCAAGGTGACTCGTAGTCGGACATTCGAGGCCATGTTCCGTTTGAGTGATGCGGGCACGATCCGCGTCCGGGTTTGGCACGGCGACTACCACGCGAAGCTGTTCCTTTTCAGGAAGGGAACGAGTGCCACGGCGTGGGTGGGTTCCGCGAATCTGTCGGACCGAGGACTACAAGACGAGGGCGAGCTCGTGGTGGAGTTCAAGGGGCGATGGAACGACGTCCAGTTTAGGCAGCTTCGCCGAGCATTTGACGCGGACTGGAAACGATCGAGCCAGCTAGATCAGGCATTCCTGCGCTCCTACCGCGAAGCGCCCCGGTCGGGCGCATGGCTCACTTCTTCAAGGCAGGTTGCACCCGTTGTCCGGCGCAAACATCGGGCCGCTCACACGCGCGGCGTAATGCTGGTTGCCCCCGTGAGCCACCACTACTCGGACGACAGTGCTACCGCTAAGCGTGTTGACCGGCGGCTAGGCGGGGCCGAAACCTGGTATCGCTCGTCCAGCTCACGGCTCAGGTTGATGCGCGCGGACAAGCTCGCGCTACTGAGCGATAGTGTCGACGGCACGCTCTCCGTTGTCGTCGCAACCGACCAGATTCGAGACCGAAAGGGTTGGGTCTTCGCGCACCGCCCGTTCTCCAGGAAGGGTGAGCGGAACTCCACCGTCCGCCTGCGACGCGCCCTGTCGCAGCTCGGGCTGTCGACAACCGCGCGCTCGTTCCGAACGCAGTGGTTGGATCGGACCACTGCAGAGGCCGTAGTCGAGCTCCTCTACGGCACAGCCGCCCGCCGTCGTCTGCAGAGGGCGCTCGGCTGACTCACGACCCCAATGGCGAGCGCGACGGGAGTACCATCGAGTCCTCCTGCTCATGGTTTCCCCCGCCCCTGGCCCGATCGCGCTCACCACCTGGTCCATCCTCGGCGTCCTCCCGAAGTCGTGTCTGCTCGAACTCGGCCGTGACATCGGCATGGCCGTGGCCCCAGCCGCGGGTGATAAGAATTTCTAGCTGCGTCTTTGCGCTACCGTTCGCTCACGGGTGGCCTACATAATCCCCGAAGTGAACCGCCCCGGTTTTGTCGGAGACTCGGTTACATGACTCCGATAAACTCGGGGCGGTTCGCCTTCGTCCTATTCCCTAGCGACGGATCCGCCGTCGTCTAAATCGGATCTGCCGACGCATGGAAAGGGAAGTTATGTGTCGATGGATCTCGAACGGACACTGATTCTCGTTCGAATGGGCCATGCACACGTGATACAAGAATCTGTCTCCCTCCGAGAAGAAGTGATAGCACGCGATTCTTCCACAACCCGGTTCTTCGCACCGCTCGAAGTCCCAGATGTGCGTAACCTTCGTGGCCTGCATTGGCTCCTCCGTTCTGTCACCGCGCGAGATCACGACTGCGGCTCGTTCCGTCGCACCATAGGTTTTCAAACCGGACGGACGGCCCGTACTAAGGTGGGCCGGGCCGGTATGAGTACCCCGAGAACGTCGGGTGTCCGCGATGAACACGCACCCTACCGGTGCGGGTTTCGGCCCATCGTGATCGCCTAGATCGGTCCATCGTGATCACTCGGATCGGCCGATCGTGATCACCCAGATCGGGATCGTGATCATGCAGATCGGTCATCGTGATCGCGCAAATCGGTCATCGTGATCACCCCGTGGTAGGGCCCGCCCCCGACTGGGAGGGCTGAGCAGAGCACGACGCTGGGGAGTCCAGCGACGCCGTCGAACCTCCTGGAGAGGAGGCGAGGATGGCGACGGAGCGACTACCCATGCGAAGCATTCGTGAGATTCTCCGACAGAAGTGGGAGCTCGGGAGGAGTAACCGGGTCGTAGCCCGGAGTGTCGGCGTGAGCGTCGGGGCGGTGGGCGGCATGCTGCACCGGGCGCGCGCCGCAGGGCTCACCACGTGGGCCGCGGTCGCGGCGCTCAGCGACGACGCGCTCGAGGCGGCCATCTACCGGCGCGCCACCGGTGCGACGGGGGGCCGGCCGCATCCCGACTTCGCGACGATCCATACCGAGCGCCGGAAGCCCGGCGTGACGCTCCAGCTCCTGCACCTCGAGTACCTAGAGCGGCACCCCGACGGCTACCGGTATACGCAATTCTGCGATCTCTACCGCCGGTGGCTGAAACGCCGCGGCCTCACGATGCGTCACGTCCACCGCGCCGGCGAGAAAGCTTTCGTCGACTACGCGGGCAAGACGCCGGGGCTCACCGATCCCGTCACGGGCGAGTGGCGGCCCGTCGAGCTCTTCGTCATGGTGCTCGGCGCGTCGAGCTACACATACGCGGAGGCGACGCGGACGCAGCAGCTCCCCGATTGGATCGCGAGCCACACGCGCGCCTTCGCCTTTTTCGGCGGCGTGCCGACGGCCGTCGTGCCCGATCAGCTCAAGAGCGCGGTCACGACGGCGTGTCGTTACGAGCCGGGCGTGCAGCGCCTCTATGCCGAGCTCGCCACGCACTACGGCACGACGATCCTCCCGGCGCGCCCGGCCAAGCCGCGGGACAAAGCCAAGGTCGAAGTCGCGGTGCAGGTCGCGGAGCGCTGGATCGTCGCGCGGCTCCGGCATGAGGTCTTCTTCACGCTCGCCGCGCTCAACGCCCGGATCGCCGAGCTGCTCACCGAGCTCAATGCGAAGCCGATGCGGCACTACGGCGGTGCGAGCCGGCGCGACCTCTTCGAGCGCCTCGACCGACCGGCGCTGCGGCCGCTCCCGGCGACGGGCTTCGAGTACGCCGAGTGGAAACGCGCGCGCGTCAATGTCGATTACCACGTCGCCGTCGATCACCACGCGTATTCCGTCCCGCACACGCTGCGCCAGGACGAGACCGCCGTCGAGGTGCGCCTCGCCGCGCGCACCGTCGAGATCTTTCACCGCGGCCAGCGCGTCGCGGTCCATCAGCGCCACTATGGCCCCGGCTTCACGACGATCGCCGCCCACATGCCGAAGGCGCATCAACGGCATCGCGACTGGTCGCCGTCGCGCTTCCTCCGCTGGGCCACGACGATCGGGCCCCAGACCGCGGCGCTCGTCGCCGCCATCCTCGCGGATCGCCCGCATCCCGAGCAGGGCTACCGCTCGTGTCTCGGCATCCTGCGGCTCGCCAAACGCTACGATCCAGCGCGCCTCGAAGCGGCGTGCGCCCGGGCGCTCGCGGCCGGCGCCCGCTCGTATCGGCATGTCGACGCCATCTTGAAGCGGGGCCTCGATCGCACGCCGCCGCTCCCAGCCGCCGACACCCCCTCCACCCCGGTCGCGCACGAGAATCTGCGCGGCCCCGACTACTACCATTAGAAAGGACCACTGACGGATGCTGACACAGCCCACGCTCGACAAACTGAAAGCGCTACGCCTCCCGGCCTTCGCCGCCGCCTGGGAAGCGCAACACGCCGATCCGCAGGTCACGACGCTGAGCTTCGATGAGCGGCTCGCACTCCTCGTCGACGCCGAATGGCTCGCTCGCGAAAACAAGCGCCTCCAGACCGCCCTCCGTGAGGCGAAGCTCCGCGTGAGCCAGGCGTGCGTCGAAGACATCGACTATGCGCCGCGCCGCGAGCTCGACCGCGCGCTGCTCCGTCAGCTCGCGACCGGTCGCTGGATCGCCGAGCACCACACGGTCGTCATCACGGGCGCGACCGGCACCGGCAAGACCTATCTCGCCTGTGCCCTCGCCCAGCAGGCGTGTCGGCAAGGCTACCGCGCGCTCTATCGGCGCGTCCCGCGGCTCTGCGAAGAACTTACGCTCGCCCACGCCGACGGCAGCTACATCCGGCTCCTCGCCCGCTTCGCGCGCGTCGACGTGCTCGTGCTCGACGACTGGGGCCTCGGGACGCTCCGCGATCAGGACCGGCGGGATCTCCTCGAGATCCTCGAAGACCGCACCGCGACCCGCGCCACCATCGTCGCGAGCCAACTGCCGCCGAACAAGTGGCACGACTACCTGGCCGATCCCACGCTCGCCGATGCGATCTGCGACCGGCTCCTCCACCCCGCCCACCGGGTCGTGCTAAAGGGACCGTCGCGCAGAAAGGAGGCGAGTTCCGGAAGCTAATCCACATTCCCCGCGTCGCTCCGCTCCGTGATCACGATCCCCGATCCAACTGATCACGATGAACCGATCGCGGTGATCACGATCGCCGGAATCCGCACTACCGGGGTGACGCCGGCAGCCGTTGACGCGTCGTCAGCCGCTGGCGGACAACCTCATATAGCATCAAGAGAGTGCGAGTTTTTCCGTTGCTCGGGGCGATCGCAGGGCTGCTGCTCGCCGTCGCCGTTCATGCCCAGGTGTCCTGCCGACCGAACATCTTCGGCGGGGAGGATTGCACGACGCCCACGGGTCGTTCGTCGTCACGACCCAACATTTTCGGGGGCTACGATACCCGGTACCCCGACGGCTCTCGCTCATCGTCGCGTCCGAATATCTTCGGAGGCGAGGATATCCTTACCCCGTATGGCCGGGTGATATCCCGCCCGAACATTTTCGGTGGCAGGGACTATATCTGGAGCGGAACCCGCATTCGGTCACGTCCTAATATCTTCGGCGGTCAGGACTTCGTGAGCCCGGACGGGACCCGTGTGCGATGTCGCCCGAACATCTTCGGCGGTGAAGACTGCAAGTAGTCCGTTCCGACGGCTTGTCGCCGTGCTCACCGGCCTGGGCCGAGCCGCTCGTGCATGCCCGTGCCCGCGACGAGAGCAGCGGCCCAGCGCATCGCGGCTTCGCTCGTCACGCAGCTCTCTTCGCTCGTTCCCCAGCCTTGCTCTTCGTCGAGCTGTTCTCGCGCCAACTCGATGGCGCAGTTCGCGCAGCCCGGGAAGCAGTACTCCTCCCACTGCGTGAGCTCATCGAGCAGCAGGCGCTTCGCTCTCGCTACGATGAGCTGCGCCCGTGCCTCTAGCTCGTCCCGGCCGTCCATGTCGTAGCCTCGATCCGCAACCTCGACTCCGCTCCCTGCTGCTTCTGACGGGCACGACCCGGTTGTTCGCACGGGCATGACCTGGGGCTTAGAGACCGTCACTGTCGGATCAGGTCTCGGCTTCTAGAGTCGACCGAGCGAGAGCGACCACCGGGCGTTTGGCTCCGGTGCTGCTCGGCATCGGTAGTTCGTAAGGGGACCGGGCGCTAGCCGACGACCTTGTCGATCGCTTTCACGAGCTGCGCTTTCGGCACCGCCCCGACGATCTGCTCCTGCACGGTGCCGCCCTTGAAGATGACCAGGTTCGGGATGCCGCGGACGCCGTATTTGGCCGGCGTGTTGGGGTTGTCGTCGACGTTCATCTTCACGACCTTGAGCTTGCCGCTGTACGTACCTGCGAGCTCTGCGACGATGGGGGCGATGGCGCGACACGGGCCGCACCACGGGGCCCAGAAGTCGATGAGGACCGGCAAGGACGCTTGCAGCACCTCGGATGTGAACGTGTCGTCGCTGACCTGTTGAACGTCGGCCATGCTCGGCCTCCTCTCGTCGGTATCGTTTCTGTGTAGTGGTTGTTCCTGGCCGATGCAACGTCGTACGGCGCGGCGCCGTTCACCGGATGGCGTGGGGCGCGCGGTATCTCAGCCGCCTTCGAGGCGCGCCGCCCGGACCAGGGTCACGAACGCATGCAGCGGTACGAGGAGCGCGAGCTCGACGGCGGCTGCGAGCACCAGCATGCGGGTGCGCGGACCGACGAGGAGGGCCGCGATCGGCAGCGCCGCCAGCGGCGGCACCATGTTCGGCTGCGCTGCGAGCACGCGCGCTGCGACGGCGATCGCCAGGAGGAGCGCCGCCGGAACGAAGGCAACAATCAACCCGCGCGCCATCGTCACGCTCGTTGCGCGGCGCTTCAGCGCGCGGTGCCGGCCTCGAGCCCGCCGACGGCCGGCGCTTCCGCGCGCAGCCGCGCCGCCGCGTCGAGCAGGCCGGGGTCGTTGTACGGACGGTCGCTGAAGGCGTTCGCCCGGTAGGGCCCGGTCACGTACGCTCCCGAGAGCACGTCGTTCTTCTGGTTCGGCATCTCGCCGGTGGTCGACAGGGCCACCGATAGCAGCCGATAGGGTCCGTCGACTCCGTGTTCGCGGAGGATGAGTCCCCAATAGGTGAGCGGGATCCAGGCAGTGCCGGGCTCGAGCTCCTGCGCGTTCTGCGCCCAGGAGAGCGGCGTGCCGTCGGGGCCGCCGAGCGTGGCCTCGAGGTGGAAGCGGGCGGCGGCGTCGACCTGTACTTCGGCCTCGATCACCAGGCTGCCGTCGGCGAACGCGTCACGGAAGCGGCCGGTCAGGTGCGCAAGGGGCACGCTGTAGAGGAAGCCCGAGGTGGCGCTGCGCTCCTCGCCGTTCTTGGTCTCGGCCCGTACCTCGACCAGCTGCGCCCCCTTGAACTCGAGGGCGCGCTCGCGACCCGGCGCCACCACCGCGGTGTAGACGAGGTCGTTGGCGGTAGCGTCGCCGCCGCTGCCGTCGTCGCGGAAGTCGAGGGCGGCGAGCGTCCCGCCCTGCTGGGTACGGATCTCGCCGTGGAGCGCGCGCGGATCGACTTTGCGGTCCTGGTTGACGAGGTAGGCGTGCACCACGATCGGCCCCGGAGCTTCGAAGCTGGTCTTCTCGGGCCAGACGACGAGCGTCGGCCGGGTGCCTTCGGGGCCGACGCTCTTTCCCGGCGTCACTTCGCGGTCGCGGACGATAGGGTCGATGCCGTCGTCGATCGGCTGCGACGAGCGCGGGAAGCGAGCGCGGCGCTCGTAGTCGTCGGCCGTGGCGCCCGCGAGCGTGCCGACCTCGGGTACCATGCCGGCCGGCGCGATCTCGGTCTCGGTGCGTACGGTGCGGCGGACGACCGAGGGCGACGGCGAGGGCGCGGCCGCGGCTTCCAGCGGCGTCGGATCCGGCGCCGCCATGGCGACCGGCGCCGGCGCGACCGCGGCCTGGGGGCGGTGCATGACCCGGAAGCCGAGCGCGAACGCGGCGGCGAGGACGACGACGGGTAGCAGCGAGCGGAAGGAAGGCATGGGACGGCGGGGTGGCCGGGCGTGCCGGCCGCCCCGCGGATCCTCGGTATCCGTATCAGTAGAGGATGCTGATGAAGCGGCCCGTCGTCATCGACGACTGTACCTGGGTGTTCGGAGCGCACGGGGCGCCGCCGCAGGTCCAGATGCCCGTCGGGATGGCGCGGCGGACGTCGGAGTCGCTGTTGTCACGCTCGTCGGAGTGGTTCTCGTGGGCGGCGTCGAGGTTGAAGAATCCCGAGGACTCCTGCTTGTACGAGTTCGAACAGGCGTTCGAGTTGTCGTAGCTCGCCGTGGCGCTGCCGTTGCAGGCGTAGATCGAGGCGTACTGGACGATGCCGTCGTCTTCGCCGCTCAAGCAGGCGCTGGCGCCGAAGATCGCTTCGTAGCCGCCGGTCAGGTGCACGTTGCGCGCCGGGGCGTTCGAGAAGGTCCGCACCTGCACGGCGTCGGCGCTGCGCAGCCAGTAGGTCGCATCGTCGCAGCTCTGGATGAAGGAGGCGATGAAGTTGCAGAGGAAGTTGCTCTGCCCGCAGACGGCATCGGCGCCTTGCGAGCCGCGGTGGGCGCCACCGACCGCGATCGTCATGCTGATGCGCTGCGCCACCTGATCGAAGGGGCCGCTGAAGTTGTAGTTGGGATCGCTGGCGTCGTTGTTGCCGAGAATGAAGTCCATGATGGTGCCGCCCATGCTGTGCGCGATCACCCAGAAGGTCCCGCCCTGCGCGTAGGTCTTGGCGCAGCGGTTGCCGCCGCCGTCGGCACCGCCGTTGGTGGCGTTGACGATCTCGTTGGCGACCTCGCCCGCCGACTGCGTCTCGTAGTAGGGGCGGGTGCCGTTGTAGCCGACCACGTAGTACGAGGTTGCGAAGTTCTTGGTCGCCGCTTTGACGAAGTCGTTGGAGCCGTTCTTCCAGTAGTTACGCGCCGAATTCCAGTTGGTATAGGTGTTGGTGTCGGTCTGCTTGCCGTGGACGAAGATCATGCACGGCTGGGCGCTCGCGACGGCGCTCCACGCCAGGACGAGACCGCCGATCGCCACCGCCACCGCGCACGAGCGTAGAATGCTCTGCATCGCCTCCTCCGATTCTCGCTGGGCGGCGGGCCAGCGCGCCGACCTGCCGCAGTGGGGATTCGATGTGCGCGCTCGGCGGGCTTCTACTCGTCGCGCGTCGCGAGTGTCAACGAAAAAAGCGCATCCGTACCGCCGGCCGCGCCGTCGCGGTCAGGCGGCGGCCTCGGCCAGGATACGGAGCGCGTCGATCTGGCGCGTGCCGAGGATCACGGTCGTGACGTCCGACTCCCGCCACGCCTGCAGCCGATCGCGGACGCGCTCGGGAGGCCCGACCAGGGAGACCTCGTCGGCGAGCGCATCGGGAACGGCTGCCGCGGCGTCGTCCTTCTTGCCGTCGAGGTAGAGGTCCTGGATCTTGCGCGCTGCTTCCTCGAAGCCGTAACGGCAGGCAAGATCGTTGTAGAAGTTCTTGCCGCGCGCGCCCATGCCGCCGATGTAGAGCGCGAGCGCCGGCTTCACGAAGTCGAGACACTTTTGTACGTCGGCTCCGACCACGACGGTCACCGTCGCCGCGATGTCGAAGCGCGAGAGCGACTTGCCGTCGCCGGCCCGCGCAAAGCCCGCCGCGAGCGCCGGCTCGAAGACGTGCGCACGGTGCGGCGAGTACCAGATCGGCAGCCACCCGTCGGCGATCTCCGCCGCCTGCGCGACGCTCTTCGGGCCGATCGCAGCGAGATAGATCGGGATCCGGCGGCCGTGGAGAATGCTCTTCAACGGCTTCCCGAGTCCGGTCGCACCGGGGCCGCGGTAGGGAATCTGGTAGTGCTCGCCCTCGTGCTCCAGCGGCCGCTCGCGGTCCCAGATCCTGCGGACGATCTCGACGTACTCGCGCGTCTTCACGAGCGGCTTGCCGTACGGCTGCCCGTGCCAGCCTTCGACGACCTGAGGCCCGGAGACGCCGAGCCCGAGCAGGAAGCGGCCGCCCGAGAGCTGGTCGAGCGTGGTCGCGGTCATCGCCGTCATCGCCGGCGTCCGCGCCGGCATCTGCATGATGCCGGCGGCGACGTGGATCCGCTGCGTGCGCGCGGCTATCCATGCGAGCGGCGTCACTGCGTCCGAGCCGTAGGCTTCCGCCGACCACACCGAGTGGAAGCCGAGGCGATCGGCCTCCTCGATGAGCGGCATGTCGAGCGTCATCCTGGCGCCGGAGTATCCGATGGCTAGGCCCAAGCGCATATCCTTCTCCTCTCGCGTGAACGCGCGCCGAGGTGGTAGATCGTGCCGCCGGCCAAGTCCAGTCGCGGCGCCGCCCGCGGGGCGGGTCTGCCGGCGAGCGAGGTCAGGCGCGCCGGAAGGCTCCCAGCACCTCGACGTGATCGGTCTGCGGCAGCAGGTCGAAGGCCTGGAGGCGGGCCAGCGCGAAGCCGCGGTCGAGGAGGACGACGGCGTCGCGCGCGAACGATTCGGGGTGGCAGGAGAGATAGAGGATCTGCCGCGGCCGGCGCGCCGCGATCGCCTGCGCCACCGCCGGACCGCAGCCCTTGCGCGGCGGGTTCATGGTCACGACGTCGATGTCGCCGGGGAGAGCCGTGAGCGCATCCTCGACGAGCCCGGCAACGAAGCGGACGCGCCGCGCCCCCGCGCGTGCGGCGTTGGCGCGCGCCGCCTCGACCGCGGCCGGCACTTCCTCGATCCCGACGATCGCGCCGGCACGGGGTGCGAGCGTGAGCGCGATGCCGCCGACGCCGCAGTAGAGGTCGACGACGCGGGTCCGCGTATCGACCTCGGCGGCGGCGGCGATGGCGCCGTAGATGTGCGCCGCCATGCGGGTGTTGGCCTGTACGAACGCGGTCGGACCGGCGGCGATCACGACGTCGCCGTAGCGCTCGCGCAGCACCGTCTCGCCGTAGATCGCCTCGCTGCGCGGGCCCAGGATGACGTTGCCGCTCGTGCGGTTCTCGTTGACGAGCAGCCCGGCGAGCGGCACGACGCGGCGCAGCCGGTGCGCGACCTGGAGCGCCCGCGGCAGCGGTGCCCGCGAGCTCACGAGCATCGCCAGGACGCGCCCTTCCGCTACGCTCGCGCGCAGGAGCGCGTAGCGGACGCCCGTGCGGCCGCGAGCGTGGACCGGGACCTGCTCGTAGGCGAGCGCTTCGCGGAGCGCGGGGATGGCGCGCTGCAGGAGCGGGTCGTGGAGCGGGCAGCCGCTCGCGTCGACGAGGCGGTGCGTTCCCGGCGCATAGAGGCCGAGCACGATGCCGGCGCGGGTCGCTCCCACCACCAGCTTCACCTGGACGCGATAGCCGCTGCGGGCGACGGCGGGCGTCACGGCGTCCAGCGGCGGCAGCGCCGCAGCCGGCAGGGCGGCGGCGAGGGCTGCAGCGACGCGGCTGTGCTTCGAGGCGAGCTGGTCCTCGTACGGTCGCCCGACCCACGGGCAACCGACGCAGTCAGGGAAGTGCGGGCAACCGAAGGGAGCGGCGGACGGCGACGTCAGCGGCCCGCGGGCGCGGCGCCGGGCGCGCCGGTCGGCGAGTCCGTTTCGCGGTACTGCATCTCGTACTTCTGCTCGAGCGCTTCGATGCGCCGCTCGAGGTCGCGGCGCTTGGCGTCGCTCATCGGCTGCGGCTTGCGTTTGGCCGGGGCGGCCTTGGCGGCCTTGGTCGTCTTCGGCGCGGCGGCGGTATCCCCGGCATGGGCCGCGGTCGCCGCTATGATCAACGCCGCTAGGCCGGTCAACACGAACGATCTCATCACTGCTCCTCCTCTGGGGGTTTTCTCAGGGGCGCTCTGCTATCGCAGTGCGCGGCGAAAGAGAAGCCGCGACGCCATGGTCTTTGCGTCCGGGAGCCGCGGTGGATAGAGGATAGTCATGCGTCTCACTCCGGCAGTCGTCGCCACGCTGGCAATGGTCGTCGCCGGCGGCATCGGAATCATGCTCGCGGGGCCGGCTCGCGCCGACGGCAGGATCGACGCCAAGCTGCGGTGCCAGGTCGAGTACGGATCCCAGACCGAGATGGGTGCCGTATGCGAGGAAGGCGTCGACCTCGCGGCGCGCTCGGACGGGACCATCGAGGAGGCGATGAATCGCTGCAGCGCCAGTCGCGAGAACGCCGCGCGGGTCACTGCCTGCCAGCGCGGGGTGACGCTCTACGAACGCTTCTCCGGCCGGGTGCGGAGCACCGACAAGAGCGGCTTCTCGTACACCTGGACGCAGCCGAAGACGGGCTTCCAGGTCGACGTCGGCGACTACCAGGCGAGCGTCGGTAACCAGAAGGTCATCGAGGACTGCATGCGGGCGTTCGAGGGTGCCGACGCGCCGCCGAGCTGCATGGGAGGCATCACGGTGCAGCCGAAGGCGCCGCCGGCGCTACCGCCGGTGACGGCGCCTGCTAGCCGGTAGCCCCGGGGCTATTCGCCGCACAGGCGTCGCAGCGACGGGTCGCGCGCCAGGGCGTCGTCCGGGATCGCGTCGCAGACCTTGTCGACGCGCGCCCGGTGCGCCTGCTCGGCGTCGGCTTTGCGCTTGGCAACGCGGGCGGCATCCTGTGCGGCGGGATCGCGCCGCGCGTTCTCCTCGGCGATGCCGCGCGCGATGTCGGCGTCGCTCGTGCCCTCGGGAGCGACGATCTTCACGGTGACTTCGCCCGGCGGGATCTTGGGCTTCGGCATGGGCGCCGCCTCGTCGGCCCAGGCGATGCCTCCGACGCTCGCCAGCAGGAACGCCCCCGCGATCACGATGCTCTTCATGCGCAACCCTCCCTGCGTTGCCGATTGCAGGTGGCGTGCCACGTGCAGGGCAGCGACCTGCCGGGGCGGAGGACGGAATCCACGCCACGCCCGTGACGGCGCGACATCCCGGCGCCGCCGATCTGGCATGCGCAAGCGCAGCGCGCCGGCCGTTCAGCTCCGCGGCGACACCGCCGGCACCGGCGTGAACGCCGCCGGCCGGGCAGGCGGCGCGGCGATCGGCAACTGCCCGTCGGCAGCCTCCACCGGATGCCCCTGGGTCGCCCATACGAAGAAGCCTTCGTCGAGGATGGCGGTGTTCGCGTAGCCGCGCTTGCGCAACTCGTCGAGCACGCGCCCCGATTCCTCGTGGGGGCAGACGCAGTAGGCCACCACCCACGTGCCGTCGTTCGGCACCGTGTCGAGGCCGCGCATGTCGAAATAAGGGACGGAGATCGCGCCCGGAATGTGCATGCGCAGGTAGTCGGAGGTCGGGCGCGCGTCGATGATCACCATGCGACGCTTCTCGGCGTAGGCCGCCGCCACGTCCGCGACCGCAGCATAGCGGCCGAGGCGGAGCGTGAAGTCGGGCGGGGTCCCGCCGGGGTTCAGCACGACGGGGAGCGGCGGTGCCGGCGACGGCGGCAGCACCGGCGCTGCCGGCAGTGGACGGGCGAGCGAGCGCAAGTAGGCGACGACGTCCTCGATCTCGGGCGGCGCGAGCTTCCCTTCCCAGGCCTCCATCGGAGTTCCGGGGCGGCCTTCGACGACGGCCAGCCGCAGATAGGCGTCCGAGGCGGAGGCGAGGAACATCGGATTCGCCAGGTGCACGGCGTTCCCGCGTCGCGCGGCGGTGCCGTGACACGATTCGCAATGCGCGGCGTAGACGTGGGCGCCCTTGGCGACGTCGCCCTTCGATGCCCGGGGCGGCAGCACCGGCGGCGCCCCCGCGCCGCCACGGATGAAATCGACTAGGGCATCCACCTCGACCGGGTCGAGCGGGCCGCCGACGCTCTTGCCGAACCCCGCCATCGCCGTGCCGGCGCGCCCGCGCTCGATCGCTGTCTGCAGGAACAGGGTGCTCGCGGAGGCGCGGAAGGTCGGCGAGGAGAGCGACGGCGCGTTGTCGGCCGCGTACCCTTCGAGGGCGGCGCCGTGACAGAGCTGGCAGTACTCGACGTAGAGAGCCCGCGCGTCCGGCGCGGCGGCGGCGCGGATCGGCGCCGCCGCGCCGAGGACGGCGATCGTGACGACGGCGACGGCTGCGAAACGAGCGACGCGCATGCGGGCGGGACCTCGAAATGTCATAGATCAGGGACGCCGGCCACCTGGGGAGAGCGGTGCTTGCCGGCCGTCGGCGGGTGCGCGACAAGCACCCGGTGCCGACGGGAAGGCTGCGGTTGATCGCGTTCGTCCACCCGCTCGTTGCGCTTGCGAGCGTGGCGTTCTTTGCCTGGGTCGCCGCGCTCGGCCTGCGCTCGCGTCATCGCCTCGAGGGCCACCTGCGCCGGCGCCACGCGCGGTTCGCTCGCTGGGCCTACGGCTTCATGATCGTGGATTTCGCCGGCGGCCTCGCATCGGCGCGGGCGCTGCGGCCGGATCTCGACGGACTCGGGTCCGCGCACGCGCGGCTTGCGGCTGCGGCGGTAGTAGTGATGACGGCCGCCGCGTGGCTCTCGCGCCGGACCGCGACCGACCCTACGGCGCGCTTGCTGCACCCGGTGCTCGGTCTGCTGGCGCTCGTCCTCTTGGGGCTCCAGGTGTTCTTCGGGATGCCGCTGCTGCCGCTCTAGCCGGTGGCGGCGTGAGTGCCGGAGGTCGGACTTGAACCGACACGAGGTTGCCCCCACGGGATTTTGAGTCCCGCGCGTCTGCCGTTTCGCCACTCCGGCGTCGAAGCGGTGGAGGGGGCTAGTTAGCGCGCTGCCGCGGCGCGCACAAGGTCGCGGGTTCGTTCGATCCCGCTAGCCGGTGCTGCTCCGCGGCCGCCGGTTCGCTTCAGCGCCGCGGCCCGGGCTTGTCGGGGTCTTCGAGCGCGGGGATCTGCACCGCGACCGTCGACGGCGACATGCGGCGGTTGATCTTGGCGACGGCTTCTCCGGCGAGGCGCTGCATATGGGCATCGTTCGCAGGGTCGGCCTGGATCGTCTGGAGCTTGGCGATCGAGGCGTGGTCGCCGATCTCGCCGAGGGCGAAGATCGCCGTGCCCCTGGTCTCGGGGTCGATGTCGCGATCGAGGTACTCGCCGATCGGCGCCGCGGCGCGGACGTCCCCCATGCGGCCAAGCGAGACCAGGATGCGCTGCTGCACCGCGGTCGGCACCTCTTTCATGAAGAGCTTCTGGACGAGGATCTGGGTGGCGGCGGTGGCGCGGAGCTTCCCGAGGTAGTCGATCGCTTTGATCATTACCGACTGATCGGGATCGCCCGTCGCCTGGACGAGGTACTCGATGGCGTCGTTCGAGCCGGATTCGCCTAGGTTTTTCACGGCCTCCAGGCGCGTTGCCGGATCGTCGTCGTTCAGACGCCTGGTGTAGTCGTCGATGCTCTTGCCTTGGCTGGCTTCCTTGTAGCGTTGCTGCACGCGAAACGGATTGACCTGTGCCGTAGCAGATCCGACGGCCGCGGCGAGCAGCAGCGCGACGAGCAAACCAACGAGTGTGCCACGCGCCACGCGAGAGCTCCTCCTCGAGCGCAGTCATGCCGGATGGTTCCCGAGTTTGCAACTGCGCATGCACGTGCGTGAGCCGCCGCGCATGTGGCGCTCGCTGCGTTCCTGACGTTCATATGCTTGCGCATTCGGATGGACGCGAAACGTCACCGTTGCGGTGGCGATGCCGAATCGCGCTCATCGTTCGATGGCTCCTGGCATGCAGGTTGCTAATTCGCGCCGAGAGCCAGCGATGATTCCGAACAAACGCCAGAGCACACGATTGTCGCGCGCCGGAGCTCCGGCGAGCGCGCCGCCCGACGTTTCCCGCCCGACCGCCGGTCCGCGTCCGGCCACGTACGAGCTCATCGAGCGCATCACCAGCCTGCAATTGAAGATGGCGCCGCTCGAAGCGCTCGCCGACGCGGTCGTGCCGGCCTTGCTCGATGCCTTTGCCGCCCCGGCCGGCGGGCTGCTTCTCTATCATAGCGAGGACTCGTCACTGCGGTTGGTAGCGTCGCGCGGGCTTTCGGCTTCGGGCTGCGCGCACCTCGCCACGCTTCGCGCCGGGGCAGCGGGAGGTTGGGAGATCCCGCTCCATGGGCTCCTCAACCGCAAGGCCTACATCATCGAACGTCCGCACGAGCATCCGTTCGTGCCCGAGCTCGTCGATCGCGACGAGGCTCGCTCGCCGCTCAACCTGGCGTGCATCCCGCTCTATCGCGGCCAGCTGCCGGTCGGCTCGCTGCTCGTCATCGCCGACCGCCGCCCGGTCACCAACACCGAGATCATGACCCACGTCCTCGTCTACGACGTGCTGGCCTTGGCTCTGGATGCCGGCCTGCGCGCGCGCGGCGAGGCGCCGGCGCCGTTGTCCGACGGCGTCGTCGCCGCGCTTACGTGCGACGAGTGGACGGATCCGCGCGATGCCGCGCGGGCGCTCGAACGCGAGCTGGCGCTCGCAAGCAGCGAGCGCCTCGAGCTCGCGGAACGGGTGCAGGCGCTGGAGGCCGCACACGGCGAGGCGCGCGGGCTCCTCGCCGCGCAGAAGACGCTGCATCGCGAGCTGCTCGAGGCCGAGCGCGCCGAGGCGGTACGGCGCGTGGCCGAGCTCGAGCAGTCGATGGCGAGCGAGCTCGCGCAGATGCGCCAGAGCGCCGAGCAGGCGCGAGCAGCGGAGCGCGCGAGCATGGACGAGCAGCTCGCCGTCGAGCGCAACGCCGCGGCGACGACGATTCGCGAGCTCGAGTCGACGCTCGCCGATCGTGAGGCGGCGTTCGCAACCGCTCTCCAGAAGCTGCAGACTGCCTTGCAGGAGCGCGACGCGCAGTTGGCGAGCCTCGGCGGCGAGCGCGACCAGGTTCGTCAGGCCGCGAGCGAAGCGGGCGACGTCGTGCGCCGGCTCCATGCCGAGATCGAGCGCCTCGAACGACTGCACGCGACCGCGACGGAAGAGTACGAGTGCGCGCGCGCCGATGCTCAGGCGGCCCGCGGCGCCGCCGCCGCCGAAGTGCGAGCGGCCGAGCAACGCGCCCAGGAGCTGGCGGCGGACCTGGCCGCGCTCGCCGACGAGGCGGCGAGCCTGCGCGCCGAGCGCTCGCAGATCCTGGCGGTGCTCGAGACCCCCGGCGTCGAGCCGGCGACGGCCGTCCGCGCCTTGCGCGAGCAGGTGGCGGCCCTCATCGGCGAGCTCGGCGCGGTTCGCGCGGCGCACGCGGAGCTCGAGCGCCGGCTCAGCAGCGAGGCCGACGCGACCGAGGCACGGCTGAGCGCGCAGCGGCGCCAGCTCCACGAAGTGCGCGCCGAGCACGAGCGCGAGATCGATGATCTCACCGCCGGTCATCGCAACGCCCTCGACGAGGTGCGCGCCGCCGCCCGCCGCGAAATCGAGGCCCTCGACGCCGCCCAGCGCGTCCAGATCGCGGAGGTCCAGGCCGACGCCCAGCGCAAGGTCGAGAGCGAGCGCTTCGACGCCCAACAGCGGCTCGATGCGCTGCGCATGGAGTCGCGCCAGCATCTCGATGCGGCTCGGGAAGCGTACGCCGATCTCCAGGCGCGGGCTACGGCCGCCGAGAGCCGGGTCGAGGTCCTGGTCGCGGAGCTGGCGCAGGTGCGCGACGAGGCCTCGCGGCTCGCCGAGGAGCGCGCGCACGTGCTGGCGGCGGTCGACGATCCGAGCGCCGAGCCGGCGACGGTCATCCGCGCCCTGCGCGATCAGGTGGCCGCGCTCGAGGGGCAGCTCGGCGTCGTCGCGGCCGAGCGGGCGGCGCTGGAGCGCCAGGGCACGGCCGCGGCGCACGCCGCGGAGGCGCGGCTGGCCGAGCTCGCCGCGAGCGCGGAATCGCGCATTGCGGAGGTGCGCGCGGCGGCGCAGACGAGTCTCGACGACACGCGGCGTGCGGCGGAGACGACGCTCGCGGAGCAGCGCGCGGCGCTCGCCGAGCGCGACGCGCTGCTCGCCGAGCGCGAGCAGTCTTTGCGCCTACTCGCCGAGGAGCGCGATCACGTGCGGCACGCAGCGATCGAGGCCGGCGATGCGCTGCGACGGATGCAGGCCGAGGTCGACCGCTTGCGGGTCGACGTCGTCAACCACGAGGACGCGGTGCGCGAGGCGCGCGGCCGATCCGCCGTAGCCGCCGATCGGCTGCTCGAGCTCGAGCGCGAGCTGGGGACGGCGCGGGCCGAGCTGGCGCGACTCTCCGAGGAGCGCGCGCGTGTGCTCGCCGCCGTCGACGAGGACGGCACCGAGCCCGTGGCCGTGATCCGTGCCCTCCGCGAGCAGGCGGCGGCGCTGGACGCGCAGGTGCGGAGTCTGAGCGACGAACGCGGACGGGCCACCGACCGGCTCGCGACCGAGCGCGCCGCTTCCGCGGCGAAGCTCGCGGCGCTCGAGAGCGAGCGGGCGGATGCCGAGGCCCAGCGTCGACAGCAGAGCTCGCGGATCGCTGCCCTCGAGCGCGACCTGGTACGCAACGAGGACATGCTGGCAGCGGCGCGCCGCGAACTCGACGCTGCGGCCGAGCGGCTGCGGACGCAGCCCGCGGCCGCAGCGTCGCTGCCGTCGACGCCGACATCGGCTTCGCCGCCTCCTGCGGCCGCGACCGCCGCGGTGTTGCCGCGAGTCGAGGTGCTTGCGCCGCCGCCGGCACCGATCGTCGAGTCTGGTCGGCACCGGGTGCTCGAAGCCGATCCCCTCGTGCGCGAGCGCATCGCCGCGGCTCTCGCCGCGGAGCTTCCCGCCGATGCGCCCGCGTCGCTCTTCGTCGTCAATCTCCTGAGCGCGCTTCCCGACCGCTTCGCCGAGCTGCGCGCCGCCGCCGCCGGCGGCGCCTTGTTCGCCGCCTACGCGGCCGACGGCGGCCGCAGCCGCATCCTCGGCCCGATGCGCTGCTTCACCGAGCCTCCGGCGCCCGAGGTGGTGGTCGCGGCGATTGCCAAGCTCGGGAGCCAGCGGCGCCTGCTCTCGCTCTGGGAGGACGTCGACGGTCTGATTCCGCTCAAGGCCGCGCTCGGCAAGGGCGGACATTCCATATCTATGGCTTGCGATCCGAAGCAGGCGCTCGACCTGCTCGGCATGCTGACGCCCGATGCGGTTCTGATCGACGTCCGCACCGCCGGCGACACGGTCGCCGCCTTCCTCGACGCCTTGGCGCTCGAGAACGGGCGCACCCCGAGCTTCGTGGTTTGCGGCGACGATCCCGCTACCACCCTCCGCCGCGTGCTCGAGTCGGTCCTCCGGCCGACGCCCCTCGACGCTACGCAGCTGGCGAAGGTCTGCCAGTCGATCCTCGCGCCGCCGCCGCCGGAGGCAGCGAGCCGTCAGACGGCCCCGCGCGTCGTCCGCCCCATCGCCAAAGCGACCCCGGCGACTTCCACCCGCAAGACGCTCTCGCGTCGCAGTCTCAGCAAACGCCGCTGAGCGCCGGGGACGCACCGCCGGCGCGGTCGTAGCGCCGGAGCTCGGTCATTCGAGGTAGCCGAGGGCGCGCATCTTCTCGATCAGCTCGGGATCGGTCGGATGCTGCGTCGCCACGCTCCCGATCGGCGCCATCGCCGCCCGGTGCGCCGCGATCAACGCCGTCAGCTCTGGACACGTATCATCGGGTCTGAGCTCATGGCGATCGTCGGGCCGGTAGCAGCGCGTGAGGCCGTTCGCGAGGTCGGCGATAGCCGTCGCGCCGTCGCGACGCACCGAGACCTGCCGGAACGGCACGCGCTCGACGCGGTCGACCTCGGCGAATAGCGGCCGCCCGGCCGCGCTCGGGTCGGGGCGGCCGGCGGCGGCGGCGCGAGCGCGTTCGACGAGGCTGGTGCCGCGCTGTCCCGGCGTCGGTGCGAGGCCGACGAGGTCGAGGATCGTCGGCGCGACGTCGAGGAGGCTCACGGGGACTGCGACCGTGGCGGGCGCCAGGAGTCCGGGTGCGGCGATCACGAGCGGGACGCGCAGGACCTCTTCGTGGAGGGTGCGACCGTGGCCGAAGCCGCCGTGCTCGCCGAACTCCTCGCCGTGGTCGGAGGTGACGATGACGATGCTGTGCTCGGCGATGCCGATGGCGGCGAGGTGCGCGAGGAAGGGGCCGATGACGTCGTCGGCATAGCGCGCTTCCTGATCGTACTGGAGCGCGAACTCCTGCAGCGGCGGCGGTTCGCGCGGCGGGATGTCCTTGAAGAGCCCGCGGTAGCCCTCCGGCGGCGAGAAGGGGCTGTGCACCTGGTAGGTGTGGAGGAAGAGGAAGAAGGTGCGGTCGCGGTGCGCGTCGACCCAGCGGGCGCCGTCGGCGAATACTTTGTCGACCTCGCCGCGATAGACGAAGTCGGGGCTGCGGCGCTCGGCGTACGCCGAAAAGCCGCGCGCGAATCCGGCGTATGCCCACACGCCGCCGTCCTCGGTGAAGGCGCGCGTCAGATAGCCGGCGCGCCGCAGGCGCTCGGCGAGCAGCTCGAGCGTGGGCGGCGGCGCGTTGATGAACGACGTGACTCCGTGCTCGCTCGGATAGCGCGAGGTGAAGAGCGACATGTGCGAGCCGCTGGTCTCGGGCCAGACCGACCAGGCGTTGGTGAAGGTGACGGCGCTCTGCGCGAAGGCGTCGATCTGCGGCATCGGCCGCCGGTAGGCGCCGCCCGCAGCCAAGCGGTCGGCGCGCAGCGTATCGATCGAGACGAGGATGACGTTGCGGCGTCGCGGCGCGCCGGCCGGCGCCGGCGCCACGATCGTCGGGTCGGCCCAGAGCGGCAGGAGAACGGGCTTACCGTCGCCGGCAGCGCGGGCGCGGAAGTGGAAGCGGACGCTGGCGCCGGCGAACGGCGCCAGCGGGATCGTCGCTTCCGTCCAGTGCGGCGGCTCGGGCCGTTCCGCCGCGACGGTCGCGGTCCAGAGCGGCGTCGTGACGCCGCCCTCGACCTCCGCCGCTACCTCCAAGGCTACCGGCGCCGCGCCGGCGACGTTGGCGGCCGGGCTCAGGCCGTAGGCGAGCTCGAGGCGGGCGCCGTCGGGAACGGCGACCGGGTCGGCCACGACCTCCACCTCGGCCGCGGTCGGGGGCGTCGTCAGCATCAGCGTGAGCGTCGCCGCCGGGCCGTCGCCGAGCGCGGCGGCGGGGAGCGTCAAGGACGCCCGCGGGGAGCCGTCGGCGTCACGGCCGCGGGCCAGGACCTGGGCTGCAACCGGAAGCATTTGCCGGGCGCGCTGCAACGTGCCGGTGGCGATGAGGTCGCCGGGAAAGTCCTCGGGGAGCGGGAACGAGTAGTCGGCCGCGGCGCCGGCAGGCACGGGAATGTCGAGGCGGCGCTCGCGCGGGGCGGCGAGCACCGGACGGGTCTCGTCGGCGAGCGTATAGGCGGGCGCGAGCGCGCCCGGCGCCGGCGCGACCAGGCGGACGACCTCGTCGTAGGCGGGCGTGCCGCGCGAGCACGCGGCGGCCGTCGCGGCGAGCGCCGCGAGCGCGCCGGCCCGGACGAGCAGCAGGATCATTGCGCCCATGCCGGAGCGCCGCTGGTCGCGATCCCGAAGACGGGCACGCCGACGAGGAAGAAGACGATCGCGATCACGAGGATGCCGATCAGGTCGATGCCGATGCCGGCGCGCACCATCTGCGCCACCGTGACGTGGCCGCTCGCGAACACCATCGCGTTGGGCGCCGTGCCTCCCGGCATCATGAAGCCGAAGGATGCGGCGAGCGTCGCCGGGATCATCAGCAGCCGAGGGTCGACCTGGAGGCCGCGGGCGGTGGCCGCGAGGACCGGCATCATGAGCGCCGTGATCGCGGAGTTCACCGTGAACTCGGTGAGCACGACGAGCAACACCGTGATCGTCAGGATCAGGGCGAAGGGCGGCATGGTGCCGAGCCGGCCGAGGCGTTCCGCGAGCCACGCCGCCAGTCCGGACGACTCGACCGCCGTCGCCAGCGCGAAGCCGCCCCCGAGCAGCACCAGGACGCCCCACGGCACGCGCTTCGTCCAGTCGTTGCCGAGGAGGCGCATGCCCGGCGCGCCGGACGGCAGGACGAAGAGCAGCGTCGCCATCCCGACCGCGATCACCGTGTCGTCGACCGCCTTGGGATTCGGCAGCACGCGCGTCCACCCCGGCAGCGTCGCGAAGCCGACATCGAGGTCGGCGCGGAATACCCAGAGGAGCGCGGTCGCCGCGAAGACCAGCAGCACGCGCCGCTCCGGCGTCGACATGGGGCCGAGGTCGGCCAGCGCCTGGCGGAGCGCGCCGCCGTCGCCCCCGCCGGCGGTGGCGGGCACCGCGAATGCGACCCGCACCAGGAAGAGCCAGGCGAGCGGCGTCATGACGGCGGCGATCGGCGCGCCCACCAGCATCCAGGTCGCGAAGCCGACGGGCGGCGCGTCGGGGAAGAGGCGCGTGAACGTTCCCAGGAAGATGACGTTCGGCGGCGTGCCGACGAGAGTTCCGACGCCTCCTATCGACGCCGCGTAGGCGATCGAGATCATGAGCGCCGGGGCGAAGCCGGCGCGGGTATCGACGCGCGCCTCTTCGAAGTGCTCGATCACGGCGATGGCGATCGGCAGCATCATCATCGTGGTCGCGGCGTTCGACGTCCACATCGAGATCAGCCCGGTCGCCGTCATGAAGCCGAGCACGAGCCGCCGCGGCGAGCCGCCGAGCCGGCGCATGACGTGGAGCGCCAGGCGCCGGTGCAAGCCCCAGCGCTCGACGGCCGCTGCGATCATGAGCCCGCCGAGGAAGAAGAGGTTCACGGGGTCGGCGTAGGGGGCGCAGGCGTCGCGCGTCGAGCCGATCCCGAGGAGGGGAAAAGCGACTATCGGTACGAGCGCCGTCGCCGCGATCGGCAGGGCTTCGCTGATCCACCAGACCGCCATTAGCACCGAGACCGCAGCCGTGCGGCGGCCCGCTTCCGACATGCCCTCCGGCAGCGGCGCGGCGATGAGGCCCGCCGCCAGAACGATGCCGAGCGTGAGGCCGATGACGGGGCGGAGCGGCGGCGCGGGCGTGGTCAAGATCGAGCCCGTAGCATGCCGCGGCACACCTGGCCACGGGAGCCAGGCGCGTGTGGCGGTGCGCTGCTCCATGCTATGGCGGCGCGCGGCCGCTGCCGCAGCGGGGAGGGGACATGAGCGAGATCGTCAACTGTGCGCAGTACGCGGACGGGCGCCGAGTGGGCGACGTGCGCTTGGCCGACGTCGGCGCGATTCTCGGCGGCGAGCGCAGCCGCTTCGTGTGGATCGGGCTGCTGGAGCCGAACGAGGAGCTCATGCGCGAGGTGCAGCGGGAGTTCCGGCTCCACGACCTCGCCGTCGAGGACGCGCACCGGGCGCATCAGCGGCCGAAGCTCGAGGAGTACGGCGACGCGCTCTTCATCGTGCTGCGGACCGCGCAGCGCGACGCGGCGGGCGAGATCGCCTTCGGCGAGACCCACCTTTTCGTGGGGCCCGGCTACCTGGTCTCGGTGCGGCACGGAGCCTCGGTGCCGTACGTCGCCGTCCGCCAGCGCTGCGAGAGCGCCCCGCATCTCCTCGAGAAGGGGCCGGGCTTCGTGCTCTACGCGCTCATGGACTTCGTCGTCGACAACTACTTCCCGATCGTCGATGCGCTCGAAGAGGAGCTCGAGGCGCTCGAGGAGGAGATCTTCGGCGGCGGCTATCGCCGTGAGACGACCGAGAGCATCTACGAGCTCAAACGCGTACTGCTGCGCCTGAAGCGCGCCGTGTCGCCGTTGAGCGACATCTGCAACCGCTTGACGCGCTACGACTCGTCGCTGATCGATGCCGACAGCCGGCCGTACTTCCGCGACGTCTACGACCACGTGATCCGCATCAACGAGACGGTCGACACCCTGCGCGAGCTCCTGACCGGCGCTCTCGAGGCGAATCTGTCGCTGATCTCGGTGCAGCAAAACGAGGTGACCAAGAAGCTCGCGAGCTGGGCGGCGATCCTCGCGGTGCCGACGATGGTCGCAGGGATCTACGGCATGAACTTCGAATTCATGCCGGAGCTCAAGTGGCACCTCGGCTATCCTCTCATGCTGGTGGTGACGCTCGGCATCTGCGTGCTGCTCTACCGGCGTTTCAAGCAGGCCGACTGGCTGTAGTCGGGCGCGGCGTCGGCGGCAGCACGAGGCCGAGCGCGAGCCCGCTCGCGAGGCCGCCGAGGTGCGCCATGGTGTCGACCCCCGGCTCGGCGCCGACCGCGATCGCCAGATAGGCGAGGATCGCCGCGATCACTTGCCAGCCGCGGTAGCGCGCGCTCGCCGCGAAGCGGAGGCGCTGGCCGCCGAGCGCGCCGAGCACGCCGAGAATGGCGCCGGAGGCGCCGGCGCTCACGACGTCGGGCGGCGTCACCGCGTAGCTGAGCGCGTTCCCGGCGACGCCGGCGGCGAGATACACGAAGAGGAAGCGCCACGGCCCGAGCGCTTCGGCGAGCGCGGGCCCGAGCACGAGGAGTGCCGCCATGTTGCCGAGGAGGTGGCGGGGCCCGATGTGGACGAAGAGCGCGGTCGCCAAGCGCCACCAGTCGCCGGCGCGGACGTGGGCCGGACGCGCGGCTCCGAAGCGCAGCAGCACCTCGCGCACCTCCGAGCCGCCGGCGCGCTCCTCGGCGAGGAAGACGCCGACGCACACCGCCGTCAGGAGGAAGAGCACCCACGAGCTCGGCCCGAACCACCGATCCTGTGCGGTCGCGGCGGTGCGGGCGCGCGCGGCGGCCTGCGCCGCGGCGCGGACCGCGAACGCCCGGGCCGGACCGGCGGGGTACTCGTCGGCCAGGATCGCCTCCGCCCGCCGCGCCTGCGCCTCGGCGACGACGACGAGGAGGCCGTCCGCGGCCGGCTCGAGCGCTGCGGCGATGCCCTCGGCCGCGAGGACGAGCACGATCTCGTCCGCGATCGCAGCGGGGTACGGTCCGGCGGCGGCGCGCGGCGTCATGCTCCGATCCTGCCGCGCCGCTGCGATCCGGGAAAGCCGCCGCTATCCGTGGTCGATCAGGCTCTGTGCGGTCATCGGCGGCGGTACCGGGAGGCCGAGCAGCTCGAGCAGAGTCGGGCCGATGTCTGCCAGCACCCCGTGCGGGCGGAGCTTGGTGGTCGTCCGCCGGGCGTCGCTCACCAGCACGCATTCGACGTCGTTGGTCGTGTGCGCGGTCTGGACGGCGCCGGTGTCGGGATCGAGCATCTGTTCGGCATTGCCGTGGTCGGAGGTGACGATGACCGTGCCGTTGCGGGCGCGGGCGGCGGCGATGACCTTGCCGATGCACTCGTCGGTCACCGCCACTGCCCGCACCGCCGCGTCGAGGACGCCGGTGTGCCCGACCATGTCGCAGTTGGCGTAATTGAGGACGATGAGGTCGTAGGTGTCGCGCCCGCGCTCGGCGGAGAGCTCGCGGCTCGGCTCGACCTCGAGCTCGCATCCGGGCGTGGCCGTGGTGCGGGCCCGCGCCGCGGCGATGCCGTCGCGGATCGCCACCTCCGCTAGCTCGGTCACCTCGTAGGCGCTCATCTCCGGCTTCTGGTCCTCGGTGAGCGTCGTGCTCGGGACGAGGATGCGGTCCTCGCCGGGATAGGGGGCGAGGCGCTTGCCGTTGAAGAAGCTCGTGACGTGCCGGTACTTCTGGTACTCGGCGATCCGCAACTGCCACATGCCGGCCTTGCTCACGACCTCGCCGACGAGCTCGTCCATGTTCATGGGCGGCAGGACCGCATAGGGGAACTCGTCGTAGTAGCGAGTGAGCCCGCGGTAGACGACGTCGAGGCGCGGCCCGCGGGCGAATCCCGTGAAGCCGTCGTCCACGAACGCCTGCGTGAGCTGGATGGCGCGGTCTTGCCGGTAGTTGAAGTGGACGACGCCGTCGCCCGGCCGGATCGTCGCCAGGGGACGGCCGTCGGAGCCGGCGACGAGGGTCGGCTGCACGAACTCGTCGCTCTCGACGAGCGCGCCCGCCGGAGCCGTCCCGGCGGCGCGTGCGGCGAGCGTCGCGTCGGCGCGAGCGTACGCCTTCTCGATCGCGGCCTTCGCCGACGGCGCCAGCAGCCCCTTGCCGTGCACCATGCAGTCGTAGGCGCGCTCGATGCGATCCCAGTTGAGGGCGCGGTCCATCGCGTAGTAGCGGCCCATGACCGACGCGATGGCGCCGACGCCGAGTGTCCGCATCTTGCCCTCGAGGCGGTCGATGTAGGTGAGAGCGCTGCGCGGCGGCGTGTCGCGGCCGTCGGCGAAGACGTGGACGAAGACCCGCTTCAGCTCCTGGCGCCGCGCCAGCTCGAGGAGGGCGTAGAGGTGCTCTTCGGTCGCGTGCACGCCCTGGTCCTGGAGGAGGCCCATGAAGTGGAGCGCCGAGCCCCGCTGCTTGCAGTGCGCGGTGACCTCGAGGAGGGCAGGATGACGGAAGAGCTCGCCGCTCTCGATGAGCTTGTCGACCCGGACGATCTCCTGCTCGACGATGCGGCCGGCGCCGATGTTGAGGTGGCCGACCTCCGACGAGCCCTGGTAGCCGGGCCGGAGCCCGACGGCGCGCCCGGCGGCGCCGAGCACGGTGTGCGGGTAGGTGGCGAGGATGTGCGCCAGGACCTGCGGACGGGCGAGGGCGACCGCGTTGCCGGGGTAATCGCGTCCGATGCCCCAGCCGTCGCGGATGACGAGGACGATGGGAGCGCGCATGGACGTCGAGGTTTAGCGGGCGCCGCCCGGACTGTCTACGCGCGCGGGCCGCGATACGTGACTAGCCGCTGCGGACGGTGCTAGAGCATTCGCCATGCTGACGCGGCGTGAGGTCGAGGGGGAGCTCCGCAGCCTCGGCTTTCGCGCCCGGGCGCGGGCCCGGCGTGCGGAGCGTGAGCGGGCCCTCAAGTTCGCCCGTGGCCTGCTCGGCGTGCTCCTCGGCGTCACGCTCCTCGCCCTGCTGGGCTTCGTGAGCTTCCTCCGCACGCCGCCCGCCGACGTCGTCTACGGCAACTCGAGCGCTCGCGGGGAAGAGTGGATCGGCAGCGGCGCCCCGGACGCGGGACACCGGGCGGGGTCGCTCTTCTTCACCGGCCGCCGCACCTGGCATCCGAACGATCCGCGCAGCCGCCGCCGTCACCGCGGCGCCGACGACTGAGGCGGCACCACCGCCGGCGTCAACCGGCGCCGTGCAGGCGACGGTAAGCGTCGTCGCCGACCTCGGCGCCGACGCTGCGACCGAGCTCGTCGGCGGCGAGCAGGGCGGCGCGCAACGCCGCCGCGTCGACCGCTCGCGGCATGTTGCCGATGAAGGGAAAGAAGGCGGCGCCTTCGCTGACGGTGGCCAGCGCGTCGCTGTCGCCGGCATCGATGCCGAGCTGTCCGAGATGCACCGGGAGTCCGACCGTGGCGAAGAAACGCGCCACCCGGCGGGCTTCCTCCGGCCGCGATTCCAGCAGCAGCTGCGCCAGCGTGCCCATGGCGACCATCTCGCCGTGCAGGAACTCGGCGTTGGTCCGCGGCAGCATGGTGAAGCTCTGTGCGAAGGCGTGGGCGGCAGCGAGCCCGCCGCTCTCGAAGCCGAGGCCGCTAAGGAGCGTGTTCGCCTCGACGACGGCTTCCAGCGACGCATCGACGACGTGCGCGGCGACGGCGGCAGCCGCAGCCCGGCCCTCGGCGAAGAGCGTGGCGGCGCAGGCTTCGCCGATGGCGGCCGAGGCGATGGTCGGCCGCGCGCCGAGGGTCGTCATCGCCTGCGGGTTGTGCAGGCAGACGGCGGCCTCGTACCAGGTCGCCATCGCGTCCCCCATGCCGGAGACGAGGAAGCGCTCGGGGGCCGCGGCCACGATCGCGGTGTCGACGACGACCAGCGCCGGGTTGCAGGGATACTGCTCGACCCCCGACGATACCCCGGCGGGCGTGTAGAGCACCGAGACGGCGGAGCACGGGGCGTCGTTCGAGGCCAGCGTCGGGACGATCGCCACCGGCACGTCGAGGCGGAAGGCCACGGCCTTCCCCGCGTCGACGCACTTGCCGCCGCCGACCGCGAGCAGGCAGTCGGCGCCGGCGTCGGCGAGGGCGGCGACGTGGCCCTCGATCTCGGCGAGGGAACACTCGCCGCCGAAAGTGCGCTGCGTCGCCGCGATGCCGGCGGCGGCGAGCGACGCAGCGAGCGCCTGCGAGTGGCGGCGGGCGCCGCCGGCGGAGATCAGGATCGCGGCATGGCGCGCGCGCAGCAGCGACAGATAGCGGCCGACATGGGCGAGCACGCCCGGCCCCTGGATGTAGCGTGCCGGCGAGATGAAGACGCGCAAGGCGCCGACGGCGCCGTCGGGGGCGAAGACCGAGATCGGGAAAAATGGTTCCACGGTTGGCATGGCGCTCCGGAGCGGCGGGCCGGCGCGGCGACGGCGGCGCCCGCTGGCGAGTGTTGCTGCCTGATCGCACGCTCCCCGCGACCTGGTCAACCGCAGCCGCCCGTGCTCGCCCCCTTGACAGGCGTCGCCGCGCCGCGATGCTGGCGGCGCTCATGGAGACGACCTCGGCGGTTGCGCCGGCGCGACGACGTACGTGGATGTGGCTGATCGGACTGGCGGCGCTGGCGTTCGCCGCCTATCGGCTGATGACTGCGGCCGGGGGCGGGACCCCGGCCGTTGCCTCCGGGACCGGAAAGCCGGCGCCGCCGCCGGTGCCGGTGGTCGCGGCCTCGGCGCGCCGGGGCGACATGCCGATCTATCTCTCCGCGCTCGGCACCGTCACCGCCTACAACACCGTGACGGTGAAGAGCCGCGTCGACGGCCAGATCGTGCGCGTCGCCTTCCAGGAAGGGCAGACCGTACGCGCCGGCGACCTCCTCGTCGAGATCGACCCGCGGCCGTTCGAAGTGCAGTTGGCGCAGGCGCAGGGCCAGATGGCGCGCGACCGCTCCCAGCTCGAGCTCGCGAGGCGGACGCTGCAGCGCAATCGCGAGCTCTTCGACCAGGGCATCATCGCGCGCCAGATGCTCGACGATCAGCAGGCGGCGGTCGGCCAGTACGAGGGCTCCGTGCAGGTCGACCAGGCGCTCATCGACCAGGCGCAGCTGCAGCTCACCTACAGCCGCGTCACGGCGCCGATCGGCGGCCGCATCGGTCTGCGCCGCGTCGACGTCGGCAACGTCGTGCACGCCAACGACGAGCAGGGTCTCTGCGTCATCACCCAGGTGCAGCCGATCACGGTGGTGTTCACGGTGCCCGAGGACGATCTCCGCGCCGTCCTCGACCGGACCGGCGGCGGCCGGGGGCTCGCCGTCGAGGCCTTCGACCGCGCCGGGCAGAAGCTGCTGGCGACCGGGACGCTGCAGTCGACCGACAACCAGATCGACCCCGCCACCGGCACCACCCGCCTGAAGGCGGTCTTCGACAACGCCGACGGGGCGCTGTTCCCGAACCAGTTCGTGAACGTGCGCCTCCGCCTCGACGTGCGCGAGAACGCCGTCATCGTGCCGGGGGCCGCCGTGCAGCACGGCGACGCCGGCACTTTCGTCTACGTCGTCAAGCCCGACGCGACCGTCGAAGTGCGTCCCGTGGTCGTCGGGCCGTCGGCGGGGGGAGAGACGGCGATCACGAGCGGGCTCGCGGCCGCCGAGCAGGTCGTGGTCGACGGCGTCGACAAGCTCCGGGCCGGGAGCGCCGTCCAGCTCCGGGGCGCGGACGCCGGTGCGCCCGGGAAAGCGCCGCCGGCGTGAACGTCTCGCGCCCGTTCATCCTGCGGCCGGTTGCGACCTCGCTCCTGATGGCCGCGCTGCTGCTGTCGGGAATCGTGGCGTACCGCCAGCTTCCGGTGTCGGCGCTGCCGCAGGTCGACTACCCGACGATCCAGGTGGTGACGTTCTATCCGGGCGCGAGCCCCGACGTGATGGCGTCGTCGGTGACGGCGCCGCTCGAGCGCCAGTTCGGGCAGGTGCCGGGTTTGAAGCAGATGACGTCGACGAGCTCGTTCGGGAGCTCGGTGATCGTTCTCCAGTTCGCGCTCGAGCTCGAGATCGACGTCGCCGAGCAGGACGTCCAGGCGGCGATCAACGCCGCCGGGACGTTCCTGCCGAAGGACCTCCCGAACCCGCCCGTCTACAGCAAGATCAACCCTGCCGACGCCCCCGTGCTGACGCTGGCGCTCACCTCGAAGACGCTGCCGCTCTCCAAGGTGCAGGACCTCGCCGACACGCGCCTCGCGCAGAAGATCTCGCAGCTCCCGGGCGTCGGCCTGGTGAGCCTCGGCGGCGGGCAGAAACCCGCCATCCGCGTGCGCGCCAACCCGACCGCGCTCGCCGCCTACGATCTGGCGCTCGAGGACGTGCGCCGCGCCGTCGCCGACGCCAACGTCAACCAGGCCAAGGGCAGCTTCGACGGCCCGAAGCGCGCCTGGATGATCGGGGCCAACGACCAGCTGCTCTCGGCCGCCGACTACCGGAGCCTGGTGATCGCCTACCGCGGCGGCCGGCCGGTGCGCCTGCTCGACGTCGCCGACGTCGTCGACGGCGCCGAGAACGCGAAGCAGGCGGCGTGGATGAACGCCGAGCCGGCGGTGCTGGTCAACATCCAGCGCCAGCCCGGCGCCAACATCATCGGCGTCGTCGATCGCATCGAGCGCCTGCTGCCCCAGCTCACGGCGTCGCTGCCGGCGGGCGTCGAGGTGCGCGTGCTCACCGACCGCACCAACACCATCCGCGCTTCGGTGCGCGACGTGCAGTTCGAGCTCATGCTCACCGTCGCGCTGGTGGTGACGGTGATGTTCCTCTTCCTCGGCAAGCTCTCCGCGACCGTGATCCCGAGCGTCGCCGTGCCGCTCTCGATCGTCGGCACCTTCGGCGCCATGTACCTGCTCGGCTACAGCCTCGACAACCTGTCGCTGATGGCGCTCACCATCTCGACCGGCTTCGTCGTCGACGACGCCATCGTGATGATCGAGAACATCGCGCGCCACATCGAGGACGGGAAGCCGCCGCTCGCGGCGGCCCTCGAGGGCGCGCGCGAGATCGGGTTCACGATCATCTCGCTGACGGTGTCGCTGGTGGCCGTGCTCATCCCGCTGCTCTTCATGGGCGACATCATCGGACGGCTGTTCCGCGAGTTCGCGGTGACGCTGGCGGTGACCATCCTGGTGTCGGCGGTCGTCTCGCTGACGCTCACGCCGATGATGTGCGCGAGGCTCCTCGGCCGCACGCCGGCGGACGGCGAGAGCCGCTTCGCGCGCGCGGCGGCGGCGGCCTTCGACCGGGTGATCGCCGGCTACGGAACGTCGCTGCGCTGGGTGCTGCGCCACCGGACGGCGACGCTCCTCGGCTTCGTCGCCACGCTGGCGGCGACCTTCGCGCTCTATGTCGTCGTGCCGAAGGGCTTCTTCCCGGTCCAGGACACGGGGGTCATCATCGGGGTGTCGGAGGCTCCGGAGTCGGTGTCCTTCGCGGCGATGGCGGCGCGGCAGCAGCGGCTCGCCGCGGTCGTGCTGCGTGATCCCGCGGTTGCCGGCCTGTCGTCGTTCATCGGCATCGACGGCGTCAACACGACCGCCAACGCCGGCCGCATCCAGATCGACCTGAAGCCCCTCGCCGAGCGCGACGCCACCGCGGCCGAGGTGATCCGCCGGCTGCAGCCGGCGCTCGCCGAGGTCGAGGGGGCCACCCTGTACATGCAGCCGGTCCAGGACCTGACCGTCGAGGATCGCGTCAGCCGCACCCAGTTCCAGTACAGCCTGGCGTCGCCCGATCCCGAGGCGCTGGCGCAGTACGCGCCGCGCCTGCTCGAGAGCCTGCGCCGTCTGCCCGAGCTCCGCGACGTCGCCAGCGATCAGCAGACCGGCGGCCTCGAGCTGGTGCTGGCGATCGACCGCGACACCGCCTCGCGCCTCGGCATCACCCTGCAGATGGTCGACGACACCCTCTACGATGCCTTCGGCCAGCGCCAGGTGTCGACGATCTTCACCCAGTTGAACCAGTACCGCGTCGTCCTCGAGGTCGACCCGAGCTTCCAGATCGGACCCGAGGCGCTCGACCACATCTACGTGCGCTCGACGAGCGGCGCCGCGGTGCCGCTGGCGGCGTTCACGACCGTGCTGCGCGGCACGACCGCGCTCGCGGTGACGCACCAGGGGCAGTTCCCGGCGGTGACGCTGTCGTTCAACCTGGCGCCGGGAGCGTCGCTCGGGCACGCCGTGGCGGCGATCGATCGGGCAGCGGCTACCGTCGGCCTGCCGGCGAGCATCCGCGCCGGGTTCCAGGGCACGGCGCAGGCGTTCCAGGC
>MWST01000041.1 GCA_002050235.1 Polyangiaceae bacterium UTPRO1
GGCGTCTCGGTCGCTACCGGCGTCCAGCTCGGCGTCACCGTCACCGTCGCCGTCGGCGTCTCGGTCGCTACCGGCGTCCAGCTCGGCGTCGCCGTCACCGTCGCCGTCGAAACCCTCGTCGGTGTCGCGGACTCTTCCGGTGTCGGTGTCAGGGTAGGCGTTGCGGTCGGCAGCGCCATGCTGCACTCGGGCGGATACGCGCTGATGGCCGGAGCGCCGATGGCGCCCAGACAATCGGCCGTGAAACCGGTCACGCACGCGACACAGCTGATGAGGTCGGGGAGCGTACCGATCGGACCGCCGCACGACGCCGGCGCCCCTGGCGGATCGACCGCCGGGCAGGTCGCCGGAAAGCCGATCTCGCCGACGGTCAGATCATCCGGCGTACCGCAGAGATGATCGGGACCGCCGCAAACCACGCACATCTTGGTGAGCGCTTTGAACTCGGCCAGGCCGATGCCGTAGGAAGAGCGCGGATCCGGACACGGCCCCGCGTAGGCGCCCTTGAGAACGAGATCTTCGCACTTACCGAGAAGCTTCGACTTCGTCTGGAAGAACTTGCTCATCGCCTGCCCGATCTGGCGCTGACACTTGCGCACGGCCGTGCTCGGATCCGGAGCCAGGCCCTCGTAGACGAGTCTCATCGCCTGATCGATCGCCGCGTTGTCGATGCAGAGCAAACACGACGACACGTGTTGGCAGTGGGTGATCGTATTGTTGCAGGAGCTGTTCACGAAGTTCGGACATACGCCCACGTCCCACCCGATCGACGACAACGGGTCGTTGTCGCTGATGACGCTACACGTCTGATCGATGCCGCCGCAGCGGTACGCGATCGAGCGCTGCATCTTGGCCGCGGCCACCGAGATACGAACCGCCGCCTTGGGATCCGGACATGGCCCGTGCTTGTTCCCGGCTACGACGTTGTCCCAGCACTTCTGGACGATCTTCATTTTGGCGCGGCTGTACCGCGCCTCCGAGCGCGCGATCTCCCGCTTGCAGCTTTGCGGCTCGGCGAACGCTCGGGTGGCGTGCCCGAACGCGAGGGCGCTCGCGGCCATCGTGAGCGCAGCCAGGCAACTTGCGCGCCACTCACGCGACCTCCACGGACCGCTCGATCTGGGCGCGGTGGAACCAACCATTCGGATCGTCTCCCGACAACGAGTTGCGAGACCAGGTGTGCCGGCACGATCCCGCCCGGGAACCATGCGCTACTGCACCGCGAATGGCAACCCGGAAATTCGACCACCAACGTCCTCGCCAACGTCTCCACGAACGCCAACGACAACGTCTTCGCCAACGCTTTCGCCTTGACGGGCGCGAATCGGCGCGCCTATGGTCCCTGGCGCGCTGCCGTACGCTCGCGGCGGCCGCCCGAATAAGAGGACGTGGCGCGTCGCATTCCTTCCCTGGTTGCCTTGCTAATCGCCGTTGTCGGCGGGCTCACAGCGTCGGCAGCGCCGGTCGCAGGAGCGAGCTCTCCCCCTCCCGCGAGCCTCCGCAAGCTCACCCTCGACGCCGACGCGATCGTGCGCATACGGGTACTCGCGAGCAACGCCACGATCGACGTCGGCACCATTACCTACCCACTGGTACACGGCGAGGTGCTCGCTACCCTCAAAGGCCCGATCGCACCAGGACCGCTCGCCTTCGCCAACGTCGGTGCCGATGCCGCCCACTACGTGAGTGGCGACGACGCCTTGGTCTTCCTGCAGCGAAGCGAGCGCGTGGCGGCGCTGGCGGCGACCACGCTCCCCGCCCGGCTGCCCTGGGTCGGAATCCCGAACGCCGGCGAGAAGGTCGTGGTCTCCGACCGCAGCGGCCCGGCGATCCTCGACGCCGTCCATCGCTATGCGGCGCTCGACGGCCTCCGCGACCCCGAGGCGCGCGGCGACGCCCTGCGGGCTCTTTCGCTCCAGCTCCTGCGCTCGGGCGAGCCGGTCCTGGTCGTCTCCGTCCTCCGCGACCTGTCGCCGGGAGGCGATGCCGGCGCCCTCACCCTGGCGGATCTGCCGGCGCTCGTCCCGATCATCGAGAGCCCCGACTTCCCCATCGGCACGCGCATCGCCCTCGTCGCCGAGCTCGAGCGCCGCGGCCTCGTCTTCGGGCCGGCGCGCTGGGTGCGTCTTCTGCGCACAACGCAGGGCAGCGACCTGATCGCCGCCATTCGCGCCGTCCGCGAGCACCCGAGCGCCGGCGTCAACGCGCAGCTGATCCCGCTGCTCGCCGGTCGCGACCTCGACGTCGCCGCCGCGGCCGCAACGGCGCTCGGCGCGCCCGGTAACGTCGAGGCGATCCGCGCGCTGGCCGCGAGCCTGGCGCGCCCCGACGTCGCGCTGCAGGACGCGACGCTCGCGAGCCTGGCGCGCATCGGCACCCAGAGCGCCCGCCAGACGCTCGAGCTCGCCGCCGCCCGCCATCCCGACCCGCGAGTCCGCCGACAGGCGGCGATCGAAGCTATCATCCTCGCCCGGCGCCACGGGACGACCATGGCGCCCATGCTCGGACCCGCGAGCGCCGCGGAGGCGCTCGCCCCCGCTCCTGTCACCCGTTAGCCCGCCTGCGACAGCGAAGCGCCGAAAGCCTTCCCGGAGCGCGGCGATGGGCAGCGCGACCCATCGCCGGCGCCATCACCGCGTCAGGCGACCTCGGGCGCCGGATGGTGGGCGAGGATATGGCGAATGACGTCGGATGCGGTCACGAGTCCGACTAGTCGCCCCTCGCGCGTCACCGGCAGGTGTCGGACGCGCGCGTCCCGCAACACCGACATCGCTTCCTCGGCGGTCGCGAACTCGTCGATCACCGGAGGCTCCGCGCTCATGGCCTGGCGCGCAATCTTGCCTTCGAGCGTCCCGCGCTCCTGGAAGAAGGCGACGACGTCGCTCGTGCTCACGAGCCCGAGAAGGTTTTCGTGCTCATCGACCACCGGCACGGCACCGATGTCGTGCGCTGCGATCTCGCGCGCAACGTCGAGGAGCGGCACTTCTGGACCGACGGTGACGAGCTGACCATTCATCAGGGTGCGGATGTGCGCGTGCAACAGCTCTCGTCCTCCCGTCGACCCGCGCATGAGTCGGGACGCTACGAAAAGGGCCCGCGGTTGGCAAGCCGCGCCACGCTCAGAGCGCTTCGAAGAGGCCCGCCATTCCCATCCCGCCGCCGACGCACATGGTGACGAGCCCGAGCCTCTTGCCCTCGCGCCTCATGTAGCGGAGTAACTGTCCGGCCATGCGCGAGCCGGTCATGCCGTAGGGATGGCCGATAGAGATCGAACCGCCCATCGGATTGAGCTTCTCGTCGGGGATCTCGAGCTGGCGCTGGCAGTAGAGGAGCTGCGACGCGAAGGCCTCGTTGAGCTCGACGATGTCGATGTCCTTCAGGGTGAGGCCGTGACGCTTCAGGAGCTTCGGCACCGCGAAGACCGGCCCGATCCCCATCTCCTCGGGTCGGCAGCCGGCCACCGCGAAACCGAGGAACCTCCCGAGCGGCTTGATGCCGAGCTGCTTGGCGCGATCGCTCGACATGACGATCGTCGCCGAGGCACCGTCGGAGAGCTGCGAGGCGTTGCCGGCGGTCACGGTGCCGTCGTCCTTGAAGGAGGGCTTGAGCTTGCGCAGGCCCTCGATCGTGGTGTCGGGGCGGTTGCACTCGTCCTTCTCGATCGTCACCTCCTCCATGGTGACGTTGCCGTTCGCGTCCTTCACGGCTTTCTTCGTCTTCATGGGAACTATCTCGTCCTTGTACCATCCCGCAGCCTGCGCCTTGGCGACTCGCTCCTGGCTCTTGAGCGCGTACTGATCCTGATCCTCGCGCGAGACCCGGTAGCGTTCGGCGACGATCTCCGCGGTCTGACCCATGCCCATGTAGATGCCCGGCCACTGCTCGTAGAGCTCCGGGTTCACGAGGTTGTTCATGTTCATCTGGCCCTGCACCATCGAGATCGACTCGGTGCCGGCGCCGATGGCGATGGTCGCGCCCTCGTGCAGGATGTGGTGCGACGCCATGGCGATGGCCTGGAGGCCCGACGAGCAGAAGCGGTTCACCGTCGTCGCCGCGACCGTCTCCGGGAGCCCGGCGACCAGCGTCGCGACGCGGGCGACGTTCGTTCCCTGCGGACCTTCCGGCACGCCGCAGCCGCAGATGACGTCCTCGATCTCCTTCGGATCGATCTCCGGGACCTGCGCCAAGGCCCCCTTGATGGCGTGCGCGGCCATGACATCGGGACGCGTGGCGTTCAGCGACCCGCGAAACGACTTGCCGAGCGGCGTACGAGCGTTGGCGACGATCCAGGCTTCGGGCATACGGCGATCTCCTCGTTGATGGAATGGGCTGATGCGGACGCGCGAGCCTATGCGACCGGCCGCCCTATTGGAAGAGCGCGGGCGGCTGCGCGCCTACGAGGGCGGACCGCCGGTCGCGAACGCCGCCAGGTGGTCTGCGATCCGCCGATAGAGATCGGCCGTGAACGGCATCCCCGGCATCGGGGCGAGCCCGAGCCCGCCCCTGGGATCGTGCGGCGCCAGCACCACCTCGACGTGACCGAGGCCGACATCGGCGACGAGGACGAAGAGGTTCTCGATCGCCCGATCGCCGAGCGCGAGGCAGCCGATCGAGCGCGCGCCGCCGTGGATGAAGATGTCGCCGCCAAGATCGGTGCGCCCCGTCGCCGCCGCGACGGCGATGTCGTCGGTGTTCGGGTAGTCGATCATCAGCGACAGATGGAAGCGGCTGCGCGGGTTGAAGGCGACCAGACGATAGAGCCCTTCCGGCACCTGCAGATCGCCTTGGCGGAGCTTCGGTCCGCCGGCGCCGCTCGCGGCGAGGATCGGGAGAGCGTCGATCCGGACCCAGGGAGCGGCCGGCGTGTCGCGTCCCCACACCTCGAGGCGCCGTTCGCGCTTGAAGCCGAGCAGAGCCAGCTCGCCGGGCGGGTACGAAATTCCCGCCGCCGCGACCAGAGGCTTCCAGTGCGCGCGCACACGGGCCCCGAGCGCGCCCACGACCTCGTCGACGGCCGGGTCGCGCGCCGCCGGCGGCGCCGGCGGCCCATATGGAATCACCGGCTCCGGCAGCGGCGGCAGCGGCGGCACCAGCGACGGACGCCCGCAGCCGATCGCCGCTGCGGCGACGAGCCCCGCCGCCACGACGCGAGAGCTACGCCCGACACCCGAGCGCACCGGCTTCTTTCCGCGCCAGCAAACCTCCGCTCGATGCTTCTTCCCGGCTCACTGTCGACACCCGGCGCCGCCGCTGTTGCAGAGCGAGTAATCGAACCTGCAGGTCTGCGGATTGCACGAAAGGATGCCGCCGGGCGGAGTGCAGCCCTGCGACCCGCAGGTCGCGTTGCCGACGCCGCCGTCGCATTGCTCCGTGCCTTCGACGATGCCGTTGCCGCACGTCTGTTGGACCGTCGCCGTCGGCTCGGGCGTCGGCGTCACCGTCGGCGGCGGACCGGGCGTGCCGCCCGGGCGCGAGCCGTCGCAGCGGAACTGGTAGTCGACATCGCTGCCGCCGGGTGCCAGCGGGTAGCAGCGGCGCTGCGCGGAATCGACTTTGCGCCGGCACGTGAGCTCGACAGCGCAGGTTCCCGTGTTCGCATCCGGCGGACGCGTGCACTGCGGCTGCCCCGATCCCGGACTGATCGTAATGCTCGGGATGCACGGCCCGTCCGGACTGTCACCGCACTGACTGCAGAGTCCGCCGTCGGAGCCGCCGCCGCCACCGCCGCCGCAGCTCGTGACCACCCCGGCCGCCATCACCGCCAGCAGGAGCAGCAATGCTGCGAGCGAACGGTACCCCTGGAGCCTTATCGTCGTACGCACCATGCGGCCTCCTCGCACGGGCTCTGGTCGAATTCAAACCGGCCGCCCTCTCCGCTCAGCCCGGCGCATCGCCGACCGCGCCCTGCGCCTCCAGAGCCGCGCACAGGTCCGGCTCGTGGAGCCGAAGCGTCTCCCACGCCAGCGCCCATAGCGCCTGGCTGACGCTGCGGCCCGGGTTCCCGAAGTTTCGCCACGGCTTGCGCCCGATCGTCCAGTGGACGCCGAAGGCATGGGGCACGTCGACCCGCATGCTGTTGAAGCGCGGGTCGAGGGCGATCCACTCGTCCTGGAGCTCCACCTGGAGGAAGTGCTGCTCGGGAAACCCGTAGCGGATGCCCTGCTCCCAGAGGGCGCGGTGGTGCGGACCCCACTCGGCCATCGGTCGCTGCAGACGCGCCATCATGTCGGCGAAGCGCGCCGCGTCGGGAGTCACCACCAACAGCCCGGCGTTGATGCCTCCCGTAACGTCGTCGCTCGACTCCACGTCGAGGATCGCGGGCGGCACGGGGGCGCCGTGGCGAACGCCGTGCATATGACGCACGTACGCATACTGGCTCGTCGGGTGCACGCTCTCGATGACCGCGGCCGGTGTCGGCACGGTGAACAGATGGTCGAAGCAGCGCAGAGGCAACAGGTCGGCGTCGATGAAGCTGACGCGCGCGTAGGGCAGGAGCGCGGCGTCGAACACGTGCAGCTTGGTGTAGACGTCGCGGTAGGCATCGGAGAGGAGAACCGGCGGATAGCTCTCGGGGTGGGCGCGGATCCGGGGCACCCGGAGCACGCGATCGTAGACCGCAGCGAGCATCGCCCGCGCCGCGGACGACACCGTCTCGTCGACGAGGCACACGAGCGTCGCCCGCGATTGCACGTGCCAGCGCAAACTCGCAGCGACGACGAGACATCCGGGCAAGTACTCGTCCCCGGCCATGAGGAGCGAGACGTGGGCGTAACGCTCGGCAGCGAGGTCGGCCGGGACGGTCGTGAAGACGCGCGGGTCGATCGTGGGATCGACGATCTCGCCCTCGTGGTCGGTGAGCAGCAGCTCGCCAGTGAGCCCGCGCGCAAGCCGGCGCACGAGCCGGTTCTCGGTGAAACGGGCGAGCAGATGAGCGCCGGGTCCGCTCGCCGCCGGGACGCCGGCGCCGACCGGCGCCCCGTCGGTGTCGCCCGGCGGCGTCGCCCCGCCATCGCCGCGCGGCCGTCCGCTCATCGCAGCACGACCGCCTGCTCGGCCCCGAGCGTGCCGCGATAGGAGTGTCCCTCGCCGCGGCCGTCGCTCGCGACCTCGACCGACCACGCACCCGTCACCGGACAGGCGATCTCGCGCGCGGCGAAGTTGATCAGCACGAGCCTCGCGTCATCGGCCAGTTCGCGGCGGAAGGCTAGCACTCCCGGCGGCGCCGCGAGCGCAGTGAAGCTCCCGAGCCCGAGCGCCGGCGATCCCCGCCGCGCCCGCAGCAAGCGGCGGTAGAGATGCAGGATCGAGCCGGCATCGGCGCGCATCGCCGTGATGCAGCGGTTGTCCGCGTCGGGCGGCCACGGCAGCCACGGGGATGCGTGCCCCCAGCCGTGCCCCGGTCCGGATTCCCACGGGATCGGCGCCCGGCTGCCGTCGCGCCCGCCGGGATCGAGGCCGTGCGTGCTCGGCACCTGCGCGTCCTCGAGCCCGAGCTCCTCGCCCGCATACAGGAACGGCGTTCCGCGCAGAGTGAGCAGCAGGACCGCCGCGGCGCGGGCTCGCATCTCGCTGCCGTAGCGGGTGCGGTGCCGGGCATTGTCGTGGTTCGAGAGCACCCAGGTCGGCCACGCACCCTGCGCCCCTAGCGTCGCCTCCACCTCGGCGATGCGGGCGCGCCACGCCCCCTCCTCCCACGGCGCGTAGAGCGGCAGGAAATTGAACGCCAGGTGCAGTCCGTCGCCGTGCCCGTAGTAGCGCGCCACCTGCGCCGTCGAGAACAGCACCACCTCGCCGATCATCACCCGCTCCCCGGGGTACCCCTCGAGAACGGCGCGGAGGCCACGCAGGAGCGCCAGGGTCCGCGGATCGTCGTGCTGTGCGGCGACCGGAATGCTCGCGAGCCCGGGCGGTAGATCCGGCAGCGCCGGGTCCTTGCCGATGCAGTGGACGACGTCCATGCGGAAGCCGTCGACGCCGCGATCGAGCCAGAAGCGCAGCGTATCGTGCATGGCCTGCACCACTGCCGGGTTCGTCCAGTCGAGATCGGGCTGCGCCGCCAGGAAGAGGTGCAGGTACCACTGCCCGGTCGTCTCGTCCCACGTCCACGCCGGGCCGCCGCCGAGCGCCGCGCGCCAGTTGTTCGGCGGGCGGCGCAGCGCCCCGCCCCGCCCCGGAGCGGAATCGCGCCAGACGTACCAGTCGCGCCGCGGCGAGGCGCGTGAGGCGCGCGACTCGACGAACCACGGGTGCTGGTCGCTGGTATGGTTCGGCACCCAGTCGAGAACGACCCGCAGGCCGCGTGCGTGCGCATCCGCGAGCAAGCGGTCGAAGCCCGCGAGCGTCCCGAAGCGCGGGTCGACGGCGCAGTAATCGGTGACGTCATATCCGAAGTCGCGCATCGGCGACGGATAGAACGGCGACAACCAGAGCGCGTCGACGCCTAGCCATACGAGATGGTCGAGGCCGCGGCGCACACCTTCGAGATCACCGACGCCGTCGCCGTCGGTATCGCGGAAGCTCCGCGGATAGATCTGGTAGACGACCGCGGACTGCCACCACGGCGCCGCGCCGGAAGAGGCCACGTCCCCGCCTACCCCGGACAGCAGGCGCGCGCGAGGGCGCCGCGCGAACCCACGGGAGATTCGCGCGGCGTCCTCGCTCATGCCGATCTCAGCCGCGATGTGGGCCGAGATTCGTCCACACCATCTTGATCTGCGTGTAGAGCTCGAGGGCGGCCTTGCCCATCTCGCGCCCGAAGCCGCTCTGCTTGTAGCCGCCGAACGGCGCCGCAGCGTCGAAGACGTTGTAGCAGTTGATCCAGACCGTGCCGGCCTTGAGCGCCTGCGCGAGGCGGTTGGCCTTGGTTATGTCTCGCGTCCAGACGGCGGCGGCGAGGCCGTAGGTGGTGTCGTTGCCGGCCTTCGCAACCTCCTCGACGTCCTTGAAGGGGATCGCGCAGACGACCGGACCGAAGATCTCTTCCTGTAGGATCTTCGCGTCCGGCTTCACGTCGGCGAAGACCGTGGGCTCGACGAAGTAGCCGGTATCCAGATGGCGCGGGCGCCCGCCGCCCGTGAGCGCCTTGCCTTCGCTCTTCTTCCCCGAGTCGAGGAAACCGGTCACCCGCTCGTACTGCTCCGGAGAGATGAGCGGTCCCATCTCGGTCGCGAGGTCCATGCCCGGTCCGAGCTTGATCTTCTCCGAGTACTCGACGAGCTTCGGCACGACCTTGTCGTAGGCCTTCTGCTCGATGAAGAGCCGGGATCCGGCGCAGCAGGTCTGGCCGTGGTTGAAGAAGATCGCGTTCGCCGCACCGACGACCGCGCTGTCGAGGTCGGCGTCGGCGAAGACGATGTTCGGCGACTTGCCGCCGAGCTCGAGCGAGACGCGCTTCAGGTTTCCCGAGGCCGCGCGCATGATGATCTTGCCGACCTCGGTCGAGCCCGTGAACGCGACCTTGTCGACGTCGGGGTGCTCGGCGAGCGCCGCGCCGGCGGTCTCGCCGTAGCCGGTCACGATGTTGACGACGCCGGGCGGGAAGCCGGCTTCGTCGAGCAGTGCCCCGAGGCGGAGCGCCGAGAGCGGCGTCTGCTCCGCCGGCTTCAACACCACGGTGTTGCCGCAGGCGAGCGCAACGCCGAGCTTCCACGCCGCCATGAGCAGCGGAAAGTTCCACGGAATGATCTGGCCGACGACGCCGACCGGCTCGCGGAGCGTGTACGCCAGCATCTGCTGCCCCGGGATCGAGACCGGAATCGTCTCGCCTTCGACCTTCGTCGCCCAGCCGGCGTAGTAGCGGAAGTGATCGACGACGAGGGGCACATCGGCGGCCCGTGACACCGCGAGCGGCTTGCCGTTGTCGAGGGTTTCGAGTTGCGCGAACTCCTCGGCGTGCTCCTCGACGAGGTCGGCCAGCTTCCAGATGGCCCGACCCCGCTCGGACGCGGTCATGCGGCGCCACGGACCGCTCTCGAAGGCCGCGCGGGCGGCACGGACCGCGCGATCGATGTCCTCCTTGTCGCCGGCCGGCACCGCCGCCAGCACCTCCTCGGTCGCCGGATCGCAAGTCGTGAGCGTCTTCCCCGATGCGGCTTCGACCCACTGTCCGCCGATCAGCATCTTGTGCGTCCGTCCGCCGATGAAATCCCGCACGCCCGGGGCGACGGCGGGATACTGCGACTGCACTCGTGGCTGGGCCATTTCCTCTGCTCCTTTTCGTACGGCGCTCGGTGTGGAGAAGCCGCGACGGATCTTAATCGAGCATGGCGCCGGCATGCCACCGAAAAAAGCAGGGATCGGCGCCGCCGCCCGCTCGCCGTCGCTCGACCGCCGCCGGCTACGCAGGCTACAGGATGGCGATGCTCTCCCGAATCGATCGCATCCAGCTCGCCGTCGCCGATCGCCACGCCGCCGCCCTGGCGTTCACCCGCCTCCTCGACGCCGCCGTAGCCGGCGAGGACGCGGTGGCCCCCCTCGCCGCCCGCCGGACGACGCTCGCCGTCGGCCGCGCCGCGATCGAGCTCCTCGAGCCCGACGGTGCCGGCGCGGTCGCCGAGCACCTGGCCAGCGCGGGGCCGGGGCTCTTCGCTGCCGGTGTCGCCAGCCCCGACCTAGAAGCTCTCCGCCGCCGCTTCATCGACCGCCGTGTCGACTTCGCGGAGACCGCCGACCAGATCCTCCTCGCCCCCGCCGCCAGCGGCGGCACCGGGTTGCGCTGCGTAGTATCGGCGGCGCGGGACCTCCCGGCCGCGCCGGGGCTCGTCTCGCACCTCTACGAGGTGACCAACCTCGTCGTCGATTGGGAAGCGGCGGCGCGCGACTACGCCGAGCTCTTCGCTCTCGACCCGACGGGATTCTGTCCGATCACCAGCGAGGAATACGGCTACCGCGGCACGCTCACGATGTTCGCGCCGCACGAGCGGCTCGATCGCATCGAGGTGATCACGCCCTTCGCCCTCGAAAAGACGATGGGGCGGTACATGACCAAGCGCGGCCCTTGCCTCTACATGTGCTTCGCGGAGGCGCCGGACCTGGCCATCGTGCGGGCTCGCCTCGAGGAGCACGCACCGCACGACTGGACCGGCCCGGCCGCAGTACCGGCTCCCGACACGCTCTTCATCCATCCGCGGGCGCTCGGGGGTCTGCTGATGGGAGTGAGCCGGACCAGCGTCGGCTGGACGTGGTCCGGTCATCCGGAAAGGGTGGTTCCGAACCCCGCGACGCGGTAGCGCCCCGCGGGCGATCCTGTGCCGTCCTGACACGCCGCCGTGCCGCCGACGGCGCACGGTGCTACGTCCGGGCGCTCCCGAGCCCCGTCCGACCGAGCGAACGCGCTGGCCCTCGCCTTGCTCGGCCTACCGGCAACCAACGGAGGCCCGGCAATGCCCGACGCAGACATCCCCCCCGCACGTCACATCTCGATCGGTTTCACGACCGCCGCGCTGGCGGCGGCCGCCGCCACGACTATCGTCCTCACCGTCCTTGCGGCAGTCGGCGCGCGCAGCTGGATCGGCCAGCCCTTCGCCGGGTTCTTCCTGCGCGCCGACCGGACGATCGCGGCGGTCGGCCGCGCCGCCTGGACCGACGTCGCTGCCGGAGCCGTCTACGACCGCACCGTCCTCGCCGTCGACGGCATCCGCGTCCTCAGCGCCGACGACCTCCACCGCCGGGTCGCGGCGAAGCCGGTCGGCAGCCCTATCGTCTACACCCTCACCGACGGCGCCACCGTTGCTACCGTGACCGTACCTTCGCGCCGGTTCTCGGCGACCGACTACTGGGCGGTCTTCGGCGCCTACGCGAGCAGCGGCCTCTGTTGGTGCCTGCTGGCGCTCGCCGCCGCATGGGCGTTGCCGAACGGCGGCGGCAGGCGCGCCCTCCTCCTCCTCGGCGGTATCGGCGGCATCTACATGGCCTCGGCGGCCGATCTCTACCCGCCGGCCGGCTCGCTGCGCGTCCACGCGCTCGCCGCCGCCTTCCTGCCCGCCGCGCTCCTCCAGTTCGCCCTCGTGGTCGGCGACGTGCGCGGCCGCTTCGCCGCGGCGGCGCTGCCGGTAGTCTGGGCCGCATCGCTCGCCGCCGCCGCCGCGATGCAGCTCGCGATCGGCGATCCAGCCGCGACGCGCCTCGCCCACGCGACGTGCGATGCCGCGCTCGGGCTTGCGCTCGTGTCGGCGACGATCGGGCTCGCAGCCCGCGTCCAGACCCTCGCCACCGACACGCCGTTTCTGGCCGGGACCGCGCTCTTCGGACTCGGCGTGCCCGCGGTCGTGTACCTGCTCGCCGGGATACGCAACGGAGTGCCGCACAACGCCGGCGCTACCCTTGCCTTCCTCTTTCCGCTCGGAATGAGCTTCTTCTTGTGGCGGCGAGCTTCGGCGTTCGCCGGAGCGAGCGTTGCGGACCCCCAGCGATCTCTCTAGGGTCCGGGGCCATGTCCGCCATCATCCCGCCGCTCTTTCGCGACCTGCGCGAGCTTGCCGGAAACTACTGGTGGAGCTGGCAGCTCGACGGTCCCGAGGTCTTCCGTGACATCTCGCGTAGCCTCTGGGAGACCTGCGGACACAATCCGAAGAAGCTCCTCGACGAAACGCTCGCCACCCGGCGCACCGAGCTCGACATCGACCCCGGCTATCGGACGCGCGCGCAAGACCTGATCGCCCGCTTCCGCGCCTCCGTGCAGCTTCCGGTCGAGCCGCTTCCCGGCCTCGACCCGCGTCTCAACGCCGAGCACCCGATCGCCTACTTCTCGGCGGAGTTCGCGATCCACGAGTCGCTGCCGATCTATGCCGGCGGCCTCGGCGTCCTGGCCGGCGACCACTTGAAGTCGGCCTCCGACCTCGGGCTCCCTCTCGTCGGCGTCGGCCTGCTCTACCGCCAAGGCTACTTCCTCCAGGACATGGACCGCTCCAACTGGCAGCGCGAGCGCTACGTCGACATCGACGTCCCGTCGTTGCCGATCGAGCGCGTCACCGCCGCCGACGGCCGCCCGCTCTCGGTGACCGTGCTCATCCACCGCCGGCCGGTACACGTCAGCATCTGGCGCGTGCGCGTCGGGCGCGTGCCGCTCTATCTACTCGACACCAACCGCGACGACAACGAGGAACGCGATCGCTGGATCACCGGCCATCTCTACGGCGGCAATCAGGATACGCGTCTCGTGCAGGAACTGACGCTCGGCTTCGGCGGCGTGCGGGCGCTGCGCGCACTCGGCTTGAAGCCGAGCGTGTTCCACATGAACGAGGGCCACTCCGCCTTCCTCACCCTCGAGCTCCTGCGCGAGGAGCTGGCGCAGGGAACGCCGCTCGCGGAGGCGAAGAAGCGCGTGAAGGCGCAGTGCGTCTTCACTACCCACACGCCGGTCACTGCGGGCCACGACGTCTTCGGCGTCGAATTCATGGATACCCACCTCGGCGCGTACTGGAACGAGCTCGGCCTCACCCGCGACCAGTGCCTCGCCTTCGGACGCCGGCGGCCGGACGACCTCTGGGAGCCCTTCGGCATGACGCCGCTGGCGATGCGCTTCGCGCGCTCGGTGAACGGGGTGAGCCGCAAGCACGGCGAGGTGTGCCGCGAGCTCTTCCGCGACTTCACGCCCGAGCGCGAGCCGACGGCAGTACCGATCCGCCACGTGACCAACGGCATCCATCTCCCCACTTGGACGGCGCCCGTCGCCCGCACGCTCCTCGGGCGTTACCTCGGCCCGGACTGGGAACGCCGCCTCGCCGACCCGCGCACCATCGCCCGCATCGCCGACCTCCCGGACGCGGAGCTCTGGGAGATGCGCAACCGGCTACGCCGCCACCTCGTCGCCGCCGTCCGCGCCCGGGCCTTCGGAAGCCGCACCCGTAACTGCGAAGACGCCGACTTCATCGCCGCCGCCGACCACCTCCTCGACCCCGACGTCCTGACCATCGGCTTCGCGCGCCGCATGGCGACCTACAAGCGCATGAGCTTGATCATCCACGATCCCGAGCGCACCGCGCGGCTGCTAACCGACCACGAGCGCCCCGTGCAGTTCGTGCTCGCCGGCAAGGCGCACCCCTTCGACAACGAGGCCAAGCGCAACTTCCAGGAGCTGGCGCGATGGAAGCGCCCCATCGAGCACCTCGGCCGCATCGTCTATCTCGAGAACTACGACGTCTCGCTCGCCCGCTTCCTGGTCCAGGGCTGCGACGTGTGGCTGAACCTGCCCCGCCGCCCGCTCGAGGCGAGCGGCACCAGCGGCCAAAAGGTCGTCGCCAACGGCGGCCTCAACTGCAGCATCCTCGACGGCTGGTGGCACGAGGCCTTCGCCGGCGACAACGGCTGGGCGATCGGCGCCGAGCTCGACGACGGCGACCCGGACGCGCAGGACAACGCCGACGCCGAAGCGCTCTACCGCGTGCTCGAAGACGAAGTCGTGCCGCTCTTCTACGATCGCGACGAGCGCGGCATCCCGGCGGGCTGGCTCGAGCGCGTTCGCGCCTCGATGCGCTCCCTCCTGCCCGTCTTCAACACCGACCGCATGGTTCTCGAGTACGCGCGCGAGGTGTACGCCCCGCCTTCCTGAGCCGGCGGCGCAACGCATGACACGGCGCACACGGCTTGATGGCCGACCAGCGATGTCGAAAAACCGTTGTGCCGAAACGGTCGAGCCGCTAGAGCCTTTGCAGGGGGATTATCGATGCCGTCTCGTTCACGCCCGCTCATCGTCGGCCTCGCCGCGCTCGTTGCGTCCACCGTGATCGCTGCCGACCATCCGATCGGCGGCGACTATCTGTTGTTGAAGGATCCGCTCGGCAAGCCGGGTAAGCGCGTCGTCAACTTCAAGGCCCTGAAAGACGTCGCCATCGATCCCGCTCAGGCCGGCGACCCGCGCACCCTCGGCGCCACGATCGAGCTCCACGGCGCGGGCGGCGGCGACGGCGCCACCGGGACGATCGCGCTCGCTCCGGGTTTCTGGAAGGGCCTCGGCAATCCTCCTGGCAGCAAAGGCTACAAGTACTTCGACAAGACGCGCTCGACGGGCGTGAAGCAGGTGCTCTTCAAACCCGGTCGCACGGGCGGGCAGCTGCAGATTTCCGGCGGCGGCGCGAGCTGGCCGTATCAGGTGACCCAGCCGCAGACCGCGGTCGAAGTACGCTTCCGGATCGGCAGCGAGATCTACTGCGGCAACTTCACCTCGTTCACGAAGAACGCGGCGGGACGGGTGCAGGCCAAGAACGCCGTCGCGCCGGTGGACTGCACGCCGCCGACCTGCGGCGACGGCGTCGTCACCGGCACCGAGGAGTGCGACGACGGCGGCACGACATCGGGCGACGGCTGCTCCGCCACCTGCCAGCTCGAGGATCCGTCGGCCCGCTGCGCCGGCATCCCGACGACGGCCGGCACCAGCATTCGTTCCACGCGCGTCGCCTCGGGGCTCCAGGCGCCGGTCTTCGTGACCGCGCCGCCGCTCGACACGAACCGCCTCTTCGTGGTCGAGCAGGCCGGCCGCATCCGCGTCATCAAGAACGGCGTCCTCCTGCCGACTCCCTTCCTCGACATCGACGCGATCGCCAACGGCGGTCCCGGCAGCGAGCAGGGGCTCCTCGGCCTCGCGTTCCATCCCGACTACGAGCAGAACGGCCGCTTCTTCGTGAGCTACACGCGCAACGGCGGCGGCCCTGCCGGCCACAGCGAGATCGCCGAGTACACGGTGAGCGGCAACCCCGACATCGCCAATCCGACGGGGACGGTCATCCTGACCGGAGCCCCGGACCCCTACAGCAACCACAACGGCGGCATGATCACGTTCGGACCCGACGGCAAGCTCTACTACGGCATGGGCGACGGCGGTTCCGGCGATGACCCGGAGGACCGCGCCCAGGACGACACGAGCTTCTTCGGCAAGATGTATCGCATCGACGTCGACGCCCCGCCCATGAACCCGCTCGACGCCGTGTTCGCGAAGGGTCTCCGCAACCCATGGCGCTTCAGCTTCGATCGCGGTACGGGCGACCTCTACATCGGCGACGTCGGCCAGGGAGCGTTCGAGGAGATCGACTTCCAGGCGGCGCCGGTCACGGCCGGCGTGAACTGGGGCTGGGACTACTTCGAAGGACGTCACTGTCACGTCGAGTCCGGCGATCCCGCGTGTCCGCCCGGCTTCGCCGGCACCGTCAAGCCGGTTCTCGAATACTGCCACTCGCTCGGCGATGATCCGTCGACCTGCGGCGCCCATGCGTTCGGCAACTCGGTCACCGGCGGCTACGTCTACCGCGGCTGCGCCATGCCGGACATGCACGGGGTCTACTTCTACGGCGATTTCGGCGCGGGCTTCGTCTACACGTTCAAGGGCGTGAACAACGGCGATGCCACGAACGTCCAGAACCGCACCGGCGACCTCGACCCGGCGATCGGCGGCTTCTCGATCGGCGGTATCTCCTCCTTCGGCGAGGACGCGCGCGGCGAGATCTACATCGTCGACTACGGCTCGGGCGGCTTCGACGGCGAGGTGTTCAAGATCGTCCCGGGATCGTGATGCCGCCGCCCGCGGCGCGGCCGGCGCTATCGCCGCCGGTCCGCAACGGGCTAAGAAGACGCTGCGCGCGGCGGCGGAGCCGGCGGCGCCGGAGCCGGCAGCGCCGCATCGTCGCGGGTAGCGTCGGCGAGGGCGGCGGCCAGCTCGTCGCCGTCTAGGGTCTCCTTCTCGCGGAGCCGCACGGCCAGGCGTTCGAGCCCGGCGCGGTGGGTGCGCAGGTGCTCGCTGGCGCGCTCGTGCGCGCGGCGGATGAAGCCCGCGACCTCGGCATCGAGCAGCTCGGCCGTTGCCTCGCTCACCGGGATGCCGCGACCGCCGAAGGCGTCGTTCGCCAGCAGATAGCGGCCGCCCCCTGGGGCCAGGTAGCTCACCGGCCCGAGGCGCTCGCTCATGCCGAGCTCATAGACCATGTGGCGCGCGATCTGCGACGCGCGCTCGATGTCGTTGTGGGCTCCGGTCGTGACCTGACCGAAGACCAGCTCCTCGGCAGCGCGACCGCCGAGGAGCACCGCGAGCCGATCCTCGAGCTCCGGCTTGCTCTGCAGAGCTTTGTCCTCGATCGGCAGCTGCATCGTGAAACCGAGCGAGCCCATCGAGCGCGGAATGATCGTGATCTTGTGCACCGGGTCGGCGTGCGCGACGAGCGCGGCGACCAGCGCGTGGCCGGCCTCGTGGTGCGCAACGACGTTCTTCTCATGCGGCGCGAGCACGCGGCTGCGCCGCTCGATCCCGGCCGTGAGGCGGTCGGCGGCCTCTTCGAAGTCGGCCATCTCGACTTGCTCGTGGTCGTGGCGCGCGGCGAGCAGCGCCGCCTCGTTGACCAGGTTGGCGAGGTCGGCGCCCGAGAAGCCCGGCGTGCGCGCCGCGATGCGATCGACGTCGAGCCCCGGCGCGTAGCGGATCTTCTTCAGGTGCACCTGCAGGATCTGCACCCGCCCGCGCACGTCGGGGAGATCGACGGCGATGCGGCGGTCGAAGCGCCCGGCGCGCAGCAAGGCCGGGTCGAGCACTTCGGGTCGGTTGGTCGCCGCCAGCAGCACGACCCCCTTGGACGTGTCGAAGCCGTCCAGCTCGACGAGCAACTGATTCAGGGTCTGTTCCTGCTCGTCATGGCGGCCGAGACCGGCCGGACCGGCGCTCCGCGACTTCCCGACGGCGTCGAGTTCGTCGATGAAGATGATGCACGGAGCCTTGGTCTTCGCCTGCTCGAAGAGGTCGCGCACGCGCGCGGCGCCGACGCCGACGAACATCTCGACGAACTCGGAGCCGCTGATCGAGAAGAACGGCACGCCGGCCTCGCCGGCGATGGCGCGGGCGAGGAGCGTCTTCCCGGTTCCCGGCGGTCCGACGAGCAGGACGCCCTTCGGGATCTGGCCGCCGAGGCGCTGGTAGCGCTCGGGCGTCTTCAGGAAACGCACGATCTCCAGGAGCTCGGCCTTCGCCTCCTCGATGCCGGCAACGTCGTCGAAGCGCACCTTGATGTCCTGCTCGCTGTAGATGCGCGCCCGGTTCTTGCCGATGGTGAGCGCCTGGCCGATCCCGCCTTGCATCAAGCGCCGCGAGGCGAAGCCCCAGATCAGCATCATGACGCCGATCGGCAGGATCCAGCCGAGGAGCACGTCGCGCCAGAAGGTGCTCTCGATGCGGCCGGCGAAGACGACGTCCTTGCGGATCAGCTCCTCCAGAAGCGTCTTGTCGTCGACGCCGGGTATGCGGGTCACCTCGAACAAGCGCTCCGGCTCGGCCCCGGCCCAGCGCGCCGCCAGCGGCTGGTTCTGCTTTATGGCCTTCTCTTCGTCGGCGGTGAGCTTGGCGTGGGGCTTCACGAGGAGCTGGATGCGATCGGCGCCGATCAACGCCTCCGCGATCTGGCCCTGATCGAGGAGCTCGTGGAAGCGGTTGTAGGTCTGCGCCACCGGACGCGGCCGCAGCAGGAACCCCTGGAGGATGAAGAGCACCGCCAACGCCATCGCGACGTAGGTGAACGAGAACTGCATCTGCTTCTTTGGAACCCGCGGCATGCGGGGTCGAGTGTGCGCACGTCGGCCCGCGGACGCAAGAGGATGGACCCCGGGGGGTCCGGACGGCACCGGCGCTGCGGCGGGCTGCTGCGGACCGGCCGCCGCACCGCCAGCCCGCGCCCCCACGCTCAGACGACGTCGAGGAGTTTCAGCACGTCGCTCGTGAGATCGAAGAGCTGGGCGCAGCCGAGCTCGCCGCCGAGGAGCGCCCCGCTACGCTTGCGCAGCAGCGCATCGACCGGCTGGCCGATCATGGCCTGCAGCCGCGCCTGGGGCTCGTCGCAGAGGCCGCGATACGGCAGGCGCGAGACCGTCGAGTCGGCGGCGACGATGGTGTCGGCCGCAAGATCGATCTCGTAGTGCAGATCGAAGCCGTGCACGTCGTCGTGCATCGACGAGAAGAGATGCAGCCGTTCGCCCGTCAGCACGAGCCGCGCCAGCTTCCGGCGCACGAATACGCGCGTGGCGCCCGGCGCGGGGCTGTAGAACGCCGGCGGCATGGTCGCCACGACCCGGCGGGTCGCGAGCAGCGCCCCGCCCGCCGCGCTGTAAGTGAAGCACGAGCCCGGAAGATCCGCCCAGCCGGCCATGTCGAGGTTGCGACACGCAGCCGCGTCGTCGGGCGCGATCGTCGCTGTGACCGCCGCCGGCACCTTAGCCACCTGACGGCCGAGACGCGCGACCTCGAACACCGCGTCGGCGACGATCGCGGCTCCGGGCTCGCGCCCCAGAATCTCCCCGAGCCGGCGGCCGAGTCCCGACACCAAGCGGACGCCGACGAGTCGCGGGATCGCGGCGCGCACCGACGGCGCGACCTCGCCGTCGAGCACGCGCAGCTCGCCGTCGCGGATCTCGTAATCGGGCGCCAGCGTGCACGTCGCCCGCAGCTCGATGCCGCCCGTGTCGTCATCGAGACGTACGGTATGGACGAAACAGCCATCCGCGGCGTCATCCGACCAGCCGTACATGCGGCGCTCGTAGCGGCCGCGGGCGTCGAGCACGGACGGCGGCTTCATGCGCCGAGCAGCTCCCGGAGATACGGGTTCAGCATGCGTCCGGCCGGATCGACGCGCGCCCGCACCCGGCGAGCGTCCTCGAACCTGGGGTACAGCCGGGCGAGGTCCGCGGCCTTCAGCGAGTGCATTTTCCCCCAGTGAGGACGCCCCTCGTAGCGACGGAGGATGGGCTCCACGAGATCGAAGAAGAACCGGTAGTCGTCCTTGTAGTAGGCATGCACCGCGATCGATCCGGAGAGCCGGCCATGGAACGGCGAGAGCCAGGCGTCGTCGGCGGCGATGACGCGCGCCTCGACCGGGAAGAACACGTCCGGCCGCCGCGCCTCGATCGCCGCCACCACCTCGCGGAGCGCCGGCACCTGGACTTCGAAAGGCACGTGGTACTCCATCTCGTTGAAGCGGATCGGGCGCTCGTTCGACAAGAGCTTCCAGCCCTCGTCCACGGCCTCGGCCGGCTCGAATCCGGCAGCGAGCACTCGCTGCGCGATCCAGCGCCGCAAGGCCGGCGCCCACGCCGTCCAATCGCGCAGGCGCTTCAGCTCCATGAGGATGTCCGCGTCCTCGTCGGGACCGCGCGGGCGCACCGGCTCGGCAGCCTCGTCGACCGTGATCGTCGCCGCAAGGCCAGTGAACGGGAGCGCAAAGAACTCGACGTTGCGATGCGCGGCGACGAGGCGCGGCCACTCTTCCAATACCTCTTCGAGCCGGCGCGGCTCGACACGCTTCTTCACCCGCGTGAGCGGCGCGTTGTGCAGGGTCACTTGCGTCAGCACGCCGAAGGCGCCGAGGCCGACGCGCGCGGCCTGGTAGAGCTCGGAGTTGCGGACGGCGTCGCAGTCGACGAGCCCGTCCGCGGGGGTGGCGATGCGAAACCCGACTACGCCGCCGTGCAGCGCCGGGTAGGCGCGTCCGGTGCCGTGTGTCCCGGTCGCGAGGGCGCCGGCGAGCGACTGCTTGTTGATGTCGGGGAGGTTCGGCATCTCCTGTCCGACCGCGGCCAGCGCCGGGCCGAGGTCGCCGAGGCGGGTTCCTGCGCGCACCGTCGCCTGCAGGCGTTCGGGGTCATGCGCAACCATGCCGGCGAGTCCGTCGAGGGTCACGAGCGTTCCGTCGGTCGGCACGAGTGCGGTGAAGGAGTGCCCGGCGCCGACGGGCCGGATCGGCGCCGGCGCGTCGGCGAGCAGGGCTGCGACCTCGGCGTCGCTCGCGGGTGCGGCCCGCGACGCCGGATACGAATGGAGCTGCCCCGACCAGTTCCGCCACACCAGATGACCGGCGGCATCCTGGACGGGCGGGCTCGGCGGCTCGGCGTCGCGCCTGCAACCCGGTCCCGCGAGTCCTGCGCCGACCACGGCGGCCGCCTTCAGGAGCGTGCGCCGCGCGATCATGACTGCTCGCGGCCGGCGAGGAACGGGATCAAGGCCTCGAAGTCGGCGGGCGTGCAGGCGAAGCATTGCCCTCCCGGCGGCATGCCGTTCAGACCGCCGACCGTGCTCTGCACGAGGGCGGGCAGACCCTTGGCCCAGCGCGCATCCCACGCGGTGCGATCGCCGGCGAGCGGCGCGCCGGTGTCCGGCACCGTGTGGCAGGCCTTGCACGACTGCGCATAGAGGGCCGCGAGGCGCGCGTCCTTCGGCGCCATCGCCTGCGCGCGCGCCAGCGCTTCGCCGCGCCCCGCAGTCGAGGGAGCTCCACCCGACTGACAGCCGGCGACCGCGAGGCCCGCGAGCACGACCCCGATCATCCTCAGATCACGCACCGACCGCCCCCTTCTCCGGCGCCCGCCGCACGCCGATCACACTCGACGTCGCCTCCGCCCGCCGCACCCGGTCGCCGGCCACGGTCCGCCCGACAGCGGGGCGCTGCCGAGGTGTCGTACGGGTCGATCGGCCAGTGTGCATGAGAGTGGATCCGTCGCGGCGACCGCCATCTTTTAAGGGGCGCCCCGCGTCGGTTCAACCGCGCCCGCGGACCGGGCGCCGTCCGCCTTTTCGTTTGACGCTGCCCCGCCGCCGACGGTACCGTTTCGCGACGGAAGGCGGAGGTGGTCGTGGTGGCGAGGAAGAGCGGTCCCGTGCGGGGTCTCGCGGGCGTCGAAGCGCGCCGGCACGTCAACGCCTGGAAGGTGGTGTTGGGTGCGGCGGCGCTCGCGGGCCTGTTCGCCAGGCTCGCACTCGCGGCTCCGGGTGATCTCGACCGGAGCTTCGGCGACGGCGGTGTCGCCACGACCTCGGTAGGCGGTATCCCCAACACGGTGCACGCGATGGCGCTGCAGCCCGACGGCGCCATCGTGCTCGCCGGCAGCACCGGCGCCGCCGTCGATCCGAACGGCCTCGACGTCGCACTCGTGCGCTACACGAGCGCCGGCAGGCTCGACCCGAGCTTCGGCAAGGGGGGCATCGTCCGTACGTTCGGGCCGTTCACCGACACCGCCGACGCTCTCGCCCTCGGACCGGGCGGCACGCTCGTCGTCGCCGGCACGACCACCGACGGCGCCAGCGCCGACGAGCAGTTCCTGCTCTACCGGTATCGCGCCGACGGCACCCTCGATGCGAGCTTCGGCACGGGCGGCCGCGTCGCCACGACGATCAGCCCCGGCGACGACCACGCCGAGGCGGTTGCGGTCCAGCCCGACGGCCGCATCGTCGTTGCCGGCGCCACCGAGGGTCGCGGCGACTTCGCCGTCGCCCGCTACGAGGCCGACGGCGACCTCGACCCGACCTTCGGCCGCGGCGGCACCGTCACCACGGATATCGCCGGCGGCAGCGACATCGCCTACGCGGTGCTGGTGGCCCCGGACGGCGCGATCGTCGTCGCCGGCACGGCGCAGCTCGGCAGCAGCGGTACCAACGCCTTCGCGCTCGTCCGCTACAATACCGACGGCAGCATCGACGAGAGCTTCGGCGACGGCGGCATCGTGGTCACGGCCTTCGGACCGTTCGACGAGGCGCGTGCCCTCGTGCGCGATCCCGACGGCAGACTCGTGGCCGCCGGATCTTCTTTTACCGGCGAATCATTCGAGTTCGCCCTCGCCCGCTACGCGCCCGACGGTTCGCTCGACCCGAGCTTCGGCAACGGCGGCCGCACGACCACGCCCCTCGGCGCCGGACGCGCGCTCGCTCGCCAGGCCGACGGCGGCTACGTCGTCGCCGGCGAGGGCACCCGCGACGGAGCACCGGCCTTGATCCTGGCGCGCTACGACGCCGACGGCATGCTCGACACGGGATTCGGCAACGGCGGCGCCGTCGCCACCGTCGGTGGCCGCGCCGCCGCAGTCGCCGTACAGACCGACGGCTACATCCTCGTCGCCGCCACCACGGTATTCGACGACTTCGCTGTCGCCCGTTACGAAGTCGGAGCGGTGCGGCTCTGCGGCGACCCGAACCGCGACGGCGCGATCAGCGTCACCGACGGCGTGCTCGTGCTGCGCACCGCCGCGGGCCTGGAGAGCGATTGCACCACCCTCGTCTGCGACCTGGACGCGAGCGGCGCCGTCTCCGTGAGCGACGGCGTCAACACGCTGCGCGCCGCCGCCGGGCTGGCCGCCACGGTCGCCTGCCCAGTGCCCGCCGTCGATCTCGTGCGCGGCGTCATCGGACCGGACGGCGCCGCCGCCGCCCTCGCGGTCGAGAGGCCGCCGGTTCCGACGAGCGACGCCATATCGCTCATCGACAACCTCGCCGGCAACACCACCGCCGACGTCGGCGGCATCGCCACCGTCACCGTCTCCCTGGCACCCGCCGCCGCTGCCGCCGCCGGGAGCGGAAATGCCTCCGTGCTCGTCGTCGCGACTCGCGTCGGCACCGAGCTGCGCACCGGCTACTGGCAACTGCCGCTCGCCGCCGGCGGCGGTACCGCGACCGTGCGCGTCCATTACCCGCCGCGCTTCGCCGCCGCCGCCTTCGATCTGCTCTTCGCCGTTCGCCGCCGCGGTGTCTTGAGCGCCTACGCGAGCCTGCGCCAGAACACGCGCGTGATCGGAACGCCGACGCGGACGGCCACCCCGCCTCCCACCGCCACACCGACCAAGACCGGCTCCCCGGTGAAGACGCCGACGCCGTCGCCGTCGCGGACGCCTACGGCGACGCGCACGCCAACGGCTACCCCGACCCGCACACCGAC
>MWST01000022.1 GCA_002050235.1 Polyangiaceae bacterium UTPRO1
ACACCGATTGGCGGCTCCCGAACCTGAACGAGCTGCAGAGCCTCGCCAACTACCAGAGCTGGGGTCCGGCAGTGAGCACCGCCTTCGACACGGGCTGTACGGGAACCTGCACGGTAACTGGCTGCAGTTGTACGAAGTCGAGCCTCTACTGGGCGTCCACTACGTACGAGACCAATCCCGACAGTGCGTGGAACGTCAACTTCGTGGACGGCTACCCGCACGCGAACAGCAAGAGCGACAGCAACTACGTCCGCGCCGTGCGCGGCGGCCTATGAGCGGTCAGCGGGGCGCTGCCGTCACGCTGCGGCTCGCTGCCGCACTCGGCCGCGCCGCTATCCGCTCGAACCAGGGCCCGAGCCGCGGCAGCCTGCGCTCGAAGGGCTGGTTCACCGCGGCGCCGAAATCGAGCCACACGTAGAGCCAGATGTCGGCGGCGGTGAAGCGGGGGCCGCAGAACCAGGGCCCGTCGCCGAACATGCCGTCGAGCCAGGCGAGCCTGTCTCTGGCCACCCGCTTGAGGCCCTCGGCAGCCTCGGGCACGACGGGGATGCGCGGTCGGAAGCGTTCGAGCCCCTCGGCGTAGTGGTAGGCGTTGTGGATGAACTCGGTGACGTTGAGCTCGATGCGCCGCCACCACATGCGCGTCTCGGCGCGCTCCTCGGGGCTGCTGCCGATGAGGGGTGGGCGCGGGTGCAGCTCCTCCAGGTACTCGGCGATGGCCACGGCCTCGGCGAGCGTCGAGCCGTCCTCCAGGCGCAGGGCCGGCGTCTGTCCGGCCGGGTTGTGCGCGAGGTACGGTTGCCGGCGATTCTCGCCCGCGAAGACGTCGATGGTGACCGCGGGCAGCGAGATCTGCTTCTCGTGCAGGAACATGCGTAGGCAGCGCGGCGCGGGGCTGACGGCGTCGTAGAGGAGCATCCTCAATCCTCCCGGTCGGCGAAGAGCGCGTTCAGGTCGCCGTGCGCCATGGCGCCGGTGAAGCCGTCGAAGCGCCCGGCGGCGAGCGCCCGCACCGCGCCGGCAAAGCCGCCCCAGGCACAGCGGGCGAGCCCGCCACCGACGCTGATCCGGCGCACACCGAGCGCCCGCAGCTGCTCCAGCGTCAGCGGGCTGTTGGCGCCGACCAGCACGTTGACGGGCTTCGGCGCCAGCGCCCGCACCAGGACCGCGAGCTGCTGCGGATCCTGCAGGCCGGGCGCGAAGAGGCAGTCGGCACCCGCCTCGGCGTAGGCGCGCAGGCGGCGTACGGTGTCCTCCAGGTCGGGCCGGCCGACGAGGAAGTTCTCGGCGCGTCCCACCAGCAGGACCTCGCCTCCCGCTTCGTCGATGGCTGAGCGCGCCGCCTGCAGGCGCGCCACCGCGTCGGCGACGTTCCGCAGCGGTGCCGCCGGATCGCCGGTGGAGTCCTCGATCGAGAGCCCCGATACGCCGGCCGCCACCGCCTGGCGCACGCTCTTCGCTACCGCCGCCGGGTCGGCGCCGAAGCCGCTCTCGAAGTCGGCGTTGATGGGTACGTCGACGGCGGCCGACATCGCCTTCAGGTGCTCGATGACGGCCGGCAGCGGCACCCTGCCGTCGGCGCGGCCCTGCGACCAGGCGTAGCCGGCGCTGGTGGTGGCGAGCGCCTCGAAGCCCGCGCGCTGGAGGAAAAGGGCGCTGCCGACGTCCCACGGATTGGGGATGACGAAGCAGCCCGACCGGTGCATCTCCCTGAAGGCGGCGCGCTTGTCGCGAAGCGTCGGCATGGTTCCTCCTCGTCCTGGCGCTGGCCGACTCTCTGACTAACCCGCCGCCGCACCGTGCACCAGCCGCAGCCGGCGCGGCGATCACGAGGCCGCCGCGCCGCCGGTCGGTCAACGGCTGACGAAAATCGAGCTCCGACCGCCGAGCGCGGCGGGTGGGGTGTAGGGTGCCGGGTCGTCGGCAACGACCACTGGCTTTCCGGGAGGTGACGAGATGACCAAACGACTGGCGATGGCTTTCGGGCTCGGAGCGGCGCTGCCGCTCCTCGGCGCGCTCTGGCTCGGCGGCGAGAATCTCGCGCAGGCGGGATTTCGTCTGGCGGCGATCGAGCAGGGCTTCGCGCTCGCCTCGCGCCACTGGCAGTTCGAGGCGACACCGGCCCACGAGATCGAGCTCGCCCGCTGGGACGCGCCCGAGAATGCCTCGGGCGCCGCCAGGAAGGCGAAGCCCGCGCCCAAGCCGGCGCCGAAGCGCCGTTGAGCCGCGCCGCCGTGCTCAGACGGCGTCGGCGTCGACGGGCCGGGGCACGACCGCTCCGCGCCGCATCACGAAGTCCCACTTCCAGATCGCGTAGAGCGCCGGGTAGACCAGGAGCTCCAGCAGGAACGAGGTCGCGAGCCCGCCGACCATGGGTGCGGCAATGCGCTTCATGACGTCGGCGCCGCTGCCGGTCGCCCACATGATCGGAAGGAGGCCCATGAAGGCGGCGGCGACGGTCATCATCTTCGGGCGCACGCGGCGGACGGCGCCGTGGACGATCGCCTCGTCGAGGTCCTGCTCGGTGCGCATGGCGCCGTTGCGGACGCGCTCTTCGTAGGCGAGGTCGAGGAAGAGCAGCATGAAGACGCCGGTCTCGGCGTCGAGCCCCATGAGCGCGATCATCCCGACCCAGACGGCGATCGACGTGTTGTAGCCGAGCATCCACAGGAGCCAGACGGCGCCGACCAGCGAGAAGGGTACCGCCAGCAGCACGATCGCCGTCTTCACGCCGGACTTGGTATTCAGATAGAGCAGGAGGGCGATCAGGAAGAGCGTGAGCGGCAGCACGATCTGCAAGCGCTCGCGGACGCGCAGCATGTTCTCGTACTGCCCGCTCCAGACGAACGTGTAGCCCGCGGGAAGCCGGATCGCGTCGCGCACCCTGGCCTTCGTCTCGTCGACGTAGCCGCCGACGTCGCGGCCGCCCATGTCGACGTAGACGTAGCCCGCGAGCTGGCCGTTCTCGTTGCGGATCATCGCCGGCCCCTCGACGCGGCGCAGCGTCGCGATCTGCGCCATCGGGATCTGGGCGCCGGACGGGGTCGGCACCAGGACGCGCTCGAGGCTCGCGAGGTCGTCGCGATAGTCGCGGCCGTAGCGGACGTTCACCGGGTAGCGCTCGCGGCCTTCGACGGTGGTGGTCACGTTGGCGCCGCCGATCGCCGCCATGATGATCGTCTGCGCGTCGTCGACGGAGAGGCCGTAGCGCGCCAGGTCCTCGCGGCGCAGGTCGAAGTCGACGTAGTAGCCGCCGGCGGTGCGTTCGGCGAGCACGTTGCGCGTGCCGGGGATCTCGCGCAGCACGCTCTCGAGGTGCTCGCCGAGCTTCTGGATGACTCCGAGGTCGGGCCCCAGGATCTTGACGCCGATCGGCGTGCGGACGCCGGTCGCGAGCATGTCGATGCGGTTCTTGATCGGCTGCGTCCAGATGTTGGGAATCCCCGGGAAGCGGAGCTTGGCGTCGAGCTCGCTCTGCAGCTCGTCGAAGGTGATGCGCTCGGGGAGGATGCGGCGGAAGAGCCAGCGCAGCGGCGCCGGGTAGCGGGAATACCAACGCGCCACGGGGCGCCACTCCGACTCGGGCTTCAGCATGACGGTCGTCTCGATCATCGAGAAGGGCGCCGGATCGGTCGGCGAGTCGGCGCGACCGGCCTTGCCGAAGACCCGTTCGACCTCGGGCGTGTCGCGGAGGATGCGGTCCTGGATCTGGAGGATGCGCTGCGCCTCGGTGACCGACATCCCCGGAAGCGCCGTCGGCATGTAGAGGAAGGCGCCTTCGTTGAGCGGCGGCATGAACTCCGACCCGAGCCGCAGGTACACGGGGATCGTCGACGCCACCAGCGCTGCCGCCGCGAACACCGTGACGAGCTTGTGGCGGAGCACCCAGCGACAGACCGGCTCGTAGGCGGCGAAGAGCACACGGCTGATCGGGTGGCGCTCCTCGGGGTAGTAGCTGCCGACGGCGACCGCGTTCACGAGCCGCGCCAGGAAGCGCGGCCGGAAGCGCCACGGCTCGACGCGCGTGAACAGCATGCGCATGGCGGGATCGAGCGTGATCGCGAGGACCGCGGCGATCGCCATCGCCAGGTTCTTCGAGTACGCGAGCGGCTTGAAGAGCCGTCCTTCCTGGTCGATGAGGGTGAAGATCGGCAGGAAGGCGACGGCGATCACCAGCAGCGAGAAGAAGACCGACGGTCCGACTTCCTTGAGCGCCCGCAGCCGCACCAGATGGTAGTCGCCGCGCCGCCCGCTCGCGATCCATTCCTCCAGGCGCTTGTAGGCGTTCTCGACCTCGATGATGGCGCCGTCGACGAGGACGCCGATCGAGATCGCGATGCCGGCCAGCGACATGATGTTGGACGTGAGCCCCATCGCGTACATGGGGATGAAAGCCAGCAGCACCGACACCGGGATGGTGACGATCGGGATCAGCGCCGAGGGGATGTGCCAGAGGAAGATCAGGATGACGGCGCTGACGATCAGGATCTCCTCGCCGAGGGAGTGGAGCAGGGTGTCGATGGCGCGCCGGATGAGGGTCGAGCGGTCGTAGGTGGTGACGACCTCGACGCCCGCGGGCAGGCTCGGGGTGAGCTCCTGCAGGCGCGCCTGCACGCGCCGGATGACGTTCAGCGCGTTCTCGCCCTGGCGCATGATGATGATGCCGCCGACGGTGTCGCCGAGCCCGTCGAGGTCGGCGACGCCGCGCCGGATGTCGGGCCCGAGGACCACCTTGGCGACCTGGCGTACCAGGATCGGCGTCCCGCTCTTGGCGTCGACGGCGACGGCGATGTCCTCTATGTCCTTCAATGAGCGGACGTAGCCGCGGCCGCGCACCATGTACTCGGTGCCGGCGAACTCGAGGAGACGGCCGCCGACCTCGTTGTTGCCTTTGCGGACGGCATCGACGAGCGCGGTGAAGGGGATGCCGTAGGTCAGGAGCAGGTTCGGGTCGGCGTTCACCTGGTACTGCTTGACGAAGCCGCCGACGGCCGCGACCTCGGCGACGCCGGGCACGGCCTGCAGGTGGTAGCGGAGGTACCAGTCCTGGAGGCTGCGGAGGTCGGCTAGGGAGTGCCGGCCGCTGCGGTCGACGAGCGCGTACTGATAGATCCAGCCGACGCTGGTCGCGTCCGGACCCATCTCGGTGCGCACCCCTTCGGGTAGGCGCGGCAGGATCTTGCTCAGGTACTCGAGGACCCGGGAGCGCGCCCAGTAGAGGTCGACCCCGTCTTCGAAGACGACGTAGACGTACGAGTACCCGAAATCGGAGACCCCGCGCACGGCCTTGACGTGCGGAGCGCCGAGGAGCGCGGTGGCGATCGGGTAGGTGACCTGGTCTTCCAGGATGTCGGGGCTCCGATCCCAGCGCGAGTAGACGATCACCTGGGTGTCGGAGAGGTCGGGGATGGCGTCGAGCGGCACGTGGCGCGTCGCCCACAGCGCCGCCAGCACCGCGGCGGCGGTGAGGATCAGGACCAGCGCCCGGTTGCGGGCGCTCAGCTCGATGATGCGCTCGATCATGCGCCGGGATCGCGGCGTCAGTGCCCGCCGGCCGCCGATTCGAACGCGGCCAGGGCCGTGCGGAAGCGCGACTCGGAGTCGATCAGGAAGTTCGCCGAGGTGACCACCTCGTCGCCGTCGGCGAGGCCGCCGAGCACTTCGTAGTAGCCCTGGGCGGCGCGGCCGAGCGTCACCGCGCGCGGCTCGAAGCGGCCCTCGCCGCCGACGACGAAGACGATCTGGTGCCGGCCGGTGTCGAGCACGGCTTCGTTCGGGACGGCGAGCGCGTCGCCGAGCGGCACGGTGATGCGCACCTGGACGAAGCTCTCGGGGCGCAGATCCCTGGCGGGCGTCGCGACCAGGCCGCGCACGCGCGCCGTGCGGGTCGCCGGATCGAGGATGGCGTCGACCGCGGCCACCGTGGTGTGGAGCTCGTATCCGGGCCGCGACGGCGCCGTCACCGTCATCTCGAGGCCCGGCTTCACGAGCGGCACTTCGTACTCGTAGACCTGGGCGTAGATCCAGACCCGCTCGCCGGGCAGCAGGAGCTCGACCGGATCGCGATCGGCGCGCGCGAAGGCGTCGATCTGCGCTTCGGTGAGGCCCTGCTGCAAGAGGCGCAGGTAGGCGCCGCGAACCAGCGTCGCGGTGCCGGCGCGCGCCTCCTCGCGGGCGCTCGGCCCGAGGGCGCCGCGAGTGCGGATCGCTTCCCGGTAGTCGACGATGGCACGGTAGAGCGCCGGGTCGTAGGCGACGCGACCGGCGGCACGGATCTCGACCGTGAGCGACCGCACGCCGACGCGCCCGCGCGTGACGCCGATCAACTGCTGGCGCTGGGGCGAAAGCGTGAACGGGGCACGGCCGGGCACGCCGGCGCCGGTCGCGGCCGCGCCGCCCTCCTCGTAGACCGGGATGTAGTCCATCCCCATCTCGTCCTTCGCAGGATGATCGGAGACGATCTCCGGCCGCATCGGGTGGCGGTAAAACTTGATCTTGCGTTCGGCCACTCCGGCCGGCGCCGTCCCGGTCGCGGCGCTGCCCGTCGCCGATCCGTGCTCGTGCTCCGCCGGGTCGACGCGCTGGAGCGCCATGTTGCAGATCGGACAGTTGCCGGGATGGTCCTGGACGACCTGCGGGTGCATCGAGCACTGGTAGACGGCTTTAGGGGCGCTGCCGGCGCCGTCGGCGTGCGGCGCGGTATCGAAGGCGCGGCGCCAGTAGATGCCGCCGGCCGCCAGGAACGCCAGGACGACGACAATGACGAGGACGCGACGCCTACTCATGCCGGTCTCCCGACCACGGCGCCGGCGCTCCGCCCGCGGGCGCGGGCGCGGCGGCGCGCGGCAGCTCGCTACCGACCGCCTGCTCGAGCGCCGCGAACGATCTCTCGAACTCGCCCTGCGCCGCCAGGTGCTCGAGGTGCACCGCCTGGACGCCGCGCAGCGTGTCGATCATCTCGGCGAACGCCCCATCGCCGGTCTCGTACGCGCCCTCGGTGATGCGCAGCGCTTGCTCGGCGTGCGGCACGTGGGTCGCCGCGTAGAGGTCGTGTTGCAGGATGGCGGTGCGGGTCGCGAGGAAAGCGCGCTCGACGTCGCGGCGGACGCCGTCCTCGAGGCGCCGGCGCTCGGTGCGGGTCGCAGCCAGGCGCGCTTTCGCTTCGTCGATCGCCGCGGCGTATTTGGCGCCGTTGAAGATCGGTAGCGACACTGCGGCGGCGGCGCCGAAGCCGTCCGCACGACCGTCGTTGACGAAGCGGCTGACGCCGATTTCGAAGTCGGGGAGGCGGCTCTGCCGCGCCAGCTCGACCGCGGTGGTGTCGCGGGCGACCGCCTCGTCCTCGCCGCGCAGCTCGGGGCGGCGCGCGAGTGCCAGGGCGACGAGCTCGTCGAGCGTCGCCGCGAGGTGCGGCGGTGCCGGCGCCTCGGGTGCGCCCCGGATCTCCGCCGACGGCCGGCTCAGCAGAGCCGCGAGGTCGGCGCGGGTGCTCGCGATCGCGAGCCGCTGGGTCTCGATCCGGTTGGCGACCTGCGTGAGCTCGACCTGGAGGCGCAGCGCGTCGGCCTGGCTCGCCGTGCCGGCGCCGTACTTGCGCTCCGCGGCGCGGGTGATGCGGGTCACGAGGTCGCGGTCGCGCTCGAGGATCGCGAGCTTGGCATGCGCCTCCCAGAGTCCGTAATAGGCTGCCTTCACGGCCGCGACGACGGCGATCTCGACGCTCGCGGCCGCGTAGGCGCCGCGGGCGGCGTCGTGGCTCGCGACCTCGCCTGCCAGCCGGCGCTTGCCCGGGAACGGGATCTTCTGCGACAGCTTGAAGATGTTGTTGTCGGCTCGGTCGACCCGGAACGACGGCGGCGTGTTCCAGGCCTCCCAGCCGAGCATCGGATCGTCCCAGGCAGCGGCTTGGTTCGGGATCTGCCGGAGGGCTGCCGCCCGTTCCCGGGCGGCGGCGAGCTCGGGATTGCGGGTCCGGGCGTCGGCCAGGACCGCGGCGAGTGCGAGGGGAGGATCGGCGGCCGATGCCGGGACTGCGACCGCGGCCGCCGCAGCGGCCGCCCAGACTGCCAGCGCCAGCTGCCGGATGCGGAGGCAGCGCCGCGTGCGCGAATCTCGCATACTCCCCGGACTACGCGCGTCCTCCCGTCCGGTAACATGGAATCATGGCATGGGCGGGGGCCGGTTTCTGCGTTACGCTCGCCGCGGCCCGACGTAGACGGGGAAAGGACGGGGATTGCGCGGCGAGGAGACCTCGGACGAGATCCTGATGGCGGCATACCAGGCCGGGAACGAAGCAGCGTTCAGCGAGCTCTTCGGGCGTTACTCGGGGAGCATCTACGGCTTCCTCGTCCGCCGCCTCGGCGATCGCGCGCTCGCCGACGACCTCTATCAGGAGGCTTTCCTGCGGCTGCACCGCGCCCGCGCCACCTACGACGCCCGCCGTCCCTTCCGCGCCTGGATCTTCGGCATCGTCCACAACCTCGTCGCCGATGTCAGGCGCGGTCGCGGGCGTATCCCCGAAGCGGTGGCCGTCGCGACCGTCGAGCGCGGCGCCGAGGCGCCGTCACCGGAGCGGCTCACCGCCGCCCGCGAGGCGACCGCGACCCTCCAGGCGGCGATCCGGGGGCTCTCGCCCGACGAGGCGACGGCGCTCCTCCTCGCCCGCGTCGAAGGGCTCGGATACGCCGAGATCGGCGGCGTGCTCGGGCGCTCGGCTGCGGCCGCCAAGCAGCTCGCGTATCGCGCCCTGAAGCGCGTCCGCGCCGCCATGGCGGCGCGCGGTCACGAGGAGCTCTCGTGAAGCGGACGATGCCGTGTGCCGAGTACGGCGACTGGATGATGGACGCGCTCGCCGGCGCCGCCGATCCCCACGACGCCGTCGCTCGCGCCCACGCCGCCGGTTGTGAGGCGTGCCGGCGCAGCACGGAGTCGGCGCGTCGCGGCTGGGACGTCTTCACGAACATGCCTCCTGTCGCTCCGCCGCCGGCTCTGGCGGCGCGTACCCGCGACGCCGTGCTCCGCGAGATGGCGGCGGAGCGCGGACGGATGGCGGTATGGCGCCGGCGCGCCGCGGCGCCGGGTGTCGCGGACTGGCGGGTGACGCTCCAGGTGCCGCTCGCCGTGACCTCGGCCGTCCTCGTGACCACGGCGACGCTGCTCCTCCTCGGCGGGCTCGTGTTCGCGAGCACGCTGCCGCGCGGGCATCTCTTCTTCTGCGCGGCGATGTACACCGGTCTCCTGGTCGGCGCCTTCTCGTGGATCTACAGCGCCACCACGGTGCGCGGCGTGCACCTCGACGCCGCGGCGCGGGTCGGCATCCTCGCGCTCGCGATCACGGTCGCGGCGACGACGGCATGTCCGGAGCTGCACGTGCTCGCCTGGTGGGACCGCTCCGCGTTCGGCGTCTTCTTCACCGAGCGGCTCGGTCGCGGCGGCAGCTCGCTCGTGTTCGGCTTCGGCTACGGACTCTTCCCGGGATTCCTCGCCGCGCTCTTCGGCGGCCGGCTCCTCGCCGAGCGCCCGCTTGCGAACGGGCTCGTCGCGGTAGCCGTCGTCTTCCTGCTGGCGACCCCGGTGATCTACCTCCAGTCGGCGCCGTTCACCGCGGGCGTGATCGCGATCTGGCTCGTCGGCACCGCCGTCGGGACGATGTGCGGCGTCTTCGGCGCCCTGCGCGTGCGCCGCCGCGTCGACTTCGCCGCCGCCTAGTGCGCAACCCCGCCGAGCCGGGGGGTGCTGCGCCGCCGCCCCATCGCGCCGCCGCCGCGGCGGTCGCGGCGGCGCTCGGCGTCGATCCGCGCCACGGTCTCGACGACGCCGAGGCGCGGCGGCGGCTCGGGCTCTACGGCCCGAACGAGCTCGCCGCGGCGGCGCCGACGCCGGCGTGGCGGCTTCTGCTGGCGCAGTTCGAGAACGGGCTGGTCCTCCTCCTCCTGTTCGCGGCCGCGGTCTCGGGGGCCCTCTGGATCTACGATCCCGACACCGCGCTGCCCTACGAAGCGATCACGATCTTCGCCGTCGTCGCGTTGAACGCGGGGATGAGCTGGCTCCAGCAGGCGCGGGCCGAGCAGGCGGTCGCCGCGCTCCGGCGCCTGGCCGCCGCCAACGCCACGGTGCTGCGTGGCGGTGAGCGCCGACGCCTTCCGGCGCGCGAGGTGGTGGTCGGCGACGTCATCCTCGTCGAAGCGGGCGACGCGGTGCCGGCCGATGCGCGGCTCCTGCAGGAGGCGGTGCTCCAGACCGCCGAAGCCGCTCTCACCGGCGAGAGCATGCCGGTCGACAAGGACACGGCGCCGCTCGCCGGGGACGCCGCCATCGGCGAGCGGCGCAACATGGTCTACGGCGGCACCGCAGTCACCTGTGGCCACGGGCGCGCCGTGGTCGTCGCCACCGGGATGGCAACCGAGATCGGCCGCATCGCCGGCCTGCTGCATGCCGCGCCGACGGCAGCGACCCCGCTCGAGACCGAGCTCGACCGGATCGGGCGCTTGCTCGGCGTCGCCGTCGTCGCCATCGCGATCGTCATATCCGCCACGATCATCGTGGCCGGGCGCGTTCGCGGCGTCGCGGCGCTCGTCGACGTGCTCGTCCTCGGCGTCGCGCTCGCGGTGGCCGCCGTGCCGGAGGGACTGCCCGCCGTGGTCACCGCGGTGCTCGCCCTCGGCGTTCAGCGTCTGGCGCGGCGCAACGCCATCGTCCGCCACCTGGCTGCGGTCGAAACCCTGGGCTCGACGAACGTCATCGCCGCCGACAAGACCGGCACCCTCACCCGGAACGAGATGACCGTGCGGGTGATCGTCACCGCGAGCGGCCGCGTCGAGCTCGCGGGAGTCGGCTACGAGCCCGAAGGCGACGTGCGGGTTGCGGGCGGCGCTGCGCTCGAAGGGCCGCTGCGCAGCGAGGTCCGGCGTGCGCTCGCGGCGGCGGACCGGGCGGCAAACGCCGTCCTCCAGCGGCGGGACGGCCGCTGGGTGGTCGAAGGCGACCCGACCGAAGCCGCGCTCGTGGTCGCCGCCCGCAAGATCGGCCTCGTCGCCGAGGATCTCGACGCCCGCTTCGCGCGCGTCGGCGAGGTTCCCTTCTCCTCGGAACGGAAGCTCATGAGCACGCTGCACACCGACGGCGGGCGCGGAGAGCAGGTGCTGGTCTTCACCAAGGGGGCCCCCGACGTGCTGCTCGCGCGCTGCACCCGGGAGCTGGTAGGCGAGGAGGAGCGGCCGCTCACCGCCGCGCGCCGCGCTCTGTTCGGGCGCGTCAACGACGGGCTCGCGGCCGAGGCGCTGCGCACGCTCGCTGTCGCCTACCGCGCCATCCCGCGTCCGGCGTTCCCGCTCGCCGACGTCGACGAGCGCATCGAGCGCGAGCTCGTCTTCCTGGCGTTGTTCGGGATGGCGGATCCGCCGCGGACGGAGGCGAAGGCGGCGGTGGCGCGTACGCAGCGCGCCGGCATCCGCCCGGTAATGATCACCGGCGACCATCCGACGACGGCGGTCGCGGTGGCGCGCGAGCTCGGTATCGCGGTGGGCGGGCGCGTCGTCACCGGCGCCGAGATCGACCGCTGGTCGGACGACGCGCTCGCCGCGGCCGCCGGCGAGGTGGCGGTCTACGCGCGCGTCGATCCGGAACACAAGCTGCGTATCGTGCGGGCGCTGCAGCGGTGCGGCGCCATCGTCGCCATGACCGGCGACGGCGTCAACGACGCGCCGGCCCTGGAGACGGCCGACATCGGCGTCGCCATGGGCCTGGCCGGCACCGACGTGGCGCGAGAGGCCGCCGACATCGTGCTCGCCGACGACGACTTCGCGACCATCGTGGCGGCGGTGGAGGAGGGGCGGGCGATCTTCGCCAACCTGCGCAAGTTCCTGCGCTTCCTCCTGGCGACGAACATCGGCGAGGTGCTCGTCATGTTCTTCGGCGTCGTCGGGGCGCGCGGGCTCGGCCTCGATGCCGCTACCGGCGGGGAGTTGCTGTTGCCGCTCCTGGCGACGCAGCTCCTCTGGATCAATCTCGTGACCGACAGTGCGCCGGCCTTCGCGCTCGGCCTCGATCCGCCCGACCCGGCGCTCATGGACGCGCCGCCGCGTCCTCGCGGCGAGCCGATCGTCACCTCGGCCATGTGGCTCGGCATCGTCTGCGACGGCGTGGTCGTCGCTGCCGGCACGCTCCTCGTCCTCGACGCCTGCCTCCCGGGAGGGCTGATCGCCGGCGCCGGCGCCATGCCGTACGCCCGCACCATGGCCTTCACGACGCTCGTCCTCTTTTCGTTCGGCGCGGTCTTCAATGCCCGCTCCGATACCCGGAGCGCCTTCGCCGGCCTCTTCGTCAACCCGTGGCTCTGGGGGGCGCTCGGCCTGGCGCTCGCGGCGCAGGCGGCCGTCGTCTACCTGCCCGTGCTGCAACGCGCCTTCGCGACCGTACCGCTGGCCGTCGGCGACTGGGCTGCCTGCGCCGCTGTCGCCAGCACGGTGCTGTGGCTAAGCGAGGCGCAGAAGCTCGTTCGGCGCACCTGGCGTCGCTGCGGTGATCGCGGCCGCGCCGGCCGTGGGGGCGCGGCGACCTGACCCGCAGCTGCGGTCGGACGCCATGGGTCCTGCGGCAGCGACCGCGCGCAGCGCACGCTGCCGATCACTGCCGCGCCGAGCGCCGGTCGAACTCGCGGCCGGCCCGACGGGCGGCCAAACCCCAGAGGAGGATCACGGCGACCGTCACCAGCGACAGCCAGCGCAGGCCGGAGAGGTCGCGCACGCAGGCGGAGATCAGGAGGCTCACGCCGACGGCCACGGCCTTCGCGAAGCGCTGCAGGAACATGTCGATGAAGGCCTTGGCCTTGTACTTCTCGTCGACCGTCGTCGGGGTGTAGAGAGCCTCGCGCGCCGACTGGTTGATCGAGTAGCTGAAGGCGTTGTCGATGGTGTTGAGGGCACTCCCCATCCAGAGTGCCGGGAGGGCCGCGAACCCGAGCGACCCGGCGCCGGCGAGCACCGGCAGGGCGAGGAGGGCCGTGCCGACGCCGAAGCGCGTCATCACCAGGCTCGTCAGCACCAGCTGCACGAACATCGATACCGCGTTGGTGATCGCGTAGACCGTCGCGAAGTGGGCGCCGATCGCCCGGCCCCCGAGGTAGTGCGAGACGGTCGCCGTGAACTGGAAGTCCATGATCGTCGATACGATCTCGTAGCAGCCGACGATGGCGGCGAGCGCCAGCAGATAGGGCGAGCGCCACACGAGGCGCGCGCCTTCGAGCGCGACGCTGGCGCCGTTCGCGGCGGCCGCCGCCGGCTCCGGGGTTGCGGCCGGCTCCGGGACGAAGCGCGCCGCCGCGCCGGCTACCGCCGCGATCGCCGCCAGCAGACCGATGCACACCAGGAGCCAGTGCGTGTTGTCGAGCGCGGTGATGAGGGCGCGGACGCTCGTCGATCCGAAGACGCCGCCGGCGACGCCGCCGAAGACCACGATCCCGTAGAGCCGGCAGGCAGCCGCAGGCGTGACGCTGTCGTTCAGGTAGGCGAAGAAGGTCGCCACCATGAGCGTGCTGAAGAGGTCGCCGAACAAATAGAAGGACCACACCGTGGCGCCGCCCGGTCGGGCGAGGAGCGGAATGTAGGCGAGGTAGCCGGCGAGGAAGAAGGCGCAGAAAACGTAGGCGAGACGCTGGCGGCGGAAGCGGCGTGCGAGCCAGGTGAACGCCGCGACCGCGACTGCGGCGACCACCATGTTCAGGATCTTGGCCAGCAGCTCGGCTTCCGAGGCGCTGAGCGTCCGCGAGAGGAGCGTGAAGCCGCTGTCGTCGTAGTACTCGATGAAGAGCGCCTTCTTGATCGGCTTCAGGATCCAGAAGCTCGTGATCACGAAAAAGAAGTAAGCGGCCATGAGGAGCGTGAGCGGCAGCTCCTCGCGGTGCACGTCCAGGACGGCGCGGAGAGGGGAGGCGGAGCCGCTGGTGCTCATGCGGGACGCCTGCTGCCGCTGGCGTAGCCGCAGCCATCCGGCTTCGGCACCCACGCCCGCACCTCTGTCGCCCGCCGCGCCCGCACGGCGCGCGACCCTAGCCCGCATCGCCCACCAGGTCCACGCTGCGGCGGCGATCGGGCGTCGTTGACGTCAAGCGACGCCTTGCCGCGCGCCGGCTACGGGACGACGAAAAGCGCGAGCGGGTTCGCGGGCCGCGGCGCCGGCGTGCGCTGGCCCTCGGGTTGCATCTTGCGCTCGGCATGGAGCGGGAGGAGGGGGCGGTGCGGGCGGAGTGCGGAGGCAGGCGCTGATGCCCGCCGCTCCCGCGACGGCGCCGGCGGTCGAGGCGGTCGACCTCGTGCGCCGCCACCGGCAGGGCGATACGGTCGTCGCCGCCCTGCGCGGAGTTTCGCTCACGGTGGCGCCGGGCGAGCTGGTAGCGGTAGTCGGGCCGAGCGGCTCGGGGAAATCCACCCTGCTGCACCTCCTCGCCGGCGTCGACCTCCCCGACGCCGGCAGCGTCGTCGTCGCCGGCGTCGCCGTGCACCTCCTGTCGGAGGACGCTCGCGCCGCGCTGCGCCGCCGCGCCATCGGCCTCGTCTTCCAGGGCTGCAACCTGGTGCCGCTGCTGACCGCCCTCGAGAACGTAGCGCTGCCGCTGCTGCTCGACGGCACGCCGCGGTCGCAGGCGCAGGCTCGGGCGCGCGCAGCGCTCGCCGCCGTCGGCCTCGCGGCCCGCGCCCAACATCTGCCGGATCGCCTCTCGGGCGGCGAGGCGCAGCGGGCGGCGGTGGCGCGCGCGCTCGTCGCCGCGCCGCCGCTCGTGCTCGCCGACGAGCCGACCGGGAGCCTCGATGCCGCCAGCGCCGACGGCGTCCTGGCGCTCCTGCGCGGCGCCGCCGCCGGCGGGGCGGCGGTGCTGCTCGTCACCCACGATCCCCGCGCCGCCGCGTACGCCGATCGCATCGTGCGCCTAGCCGACGGCCTGGTCGTCGCCGCAACGGGGGAGGCGGGCGCATGCGCGGCGCTGGCGTCGTGATCGCGCTCGTCCTCTCGCTGGCGGTGCGGCACCTGGCGCGCCACCGCGCCCTCGCTGCGGTCGCGATCGCGAGCCTCGCGGGCGGCGTGGCGGCAATCAACGCCGTCCAGCTCCTCCATGCCTCGGTCGTCCGCTCCTACGAGGAGACGACGACGCGCTTCGCGGGGCGGGCCGCGCTCGAGGTGACCAACGGCGAGAGCGGGGTTGCCGAGGAATTGGTGGACGAGCTTCGCACCGTAGCCGGCGTCGGCGCCGTGGCGGCGGCGGTGACGGGATTCGTCGCGGCGCCGGATCTCCCCGGAGAGCGTCTGTACCTCTACGGGGTCGACCTCCTCGCCGATCAGGAGGTGCGCGACTACGGCGCCGGTCCGGGCGCGGTCGTGAGCGACCCGATGGTGTTCCTCGCCGCCCCGGACTCGGTGGCGCTGACGCGCGCCTTCATGCGGGCGCACGGGTTGCGGATGCACGACCGGGTGCGCGTGCGGACGCCGGCGGGGACCACAGCGCTCGTCGTCCGCGCCGTCCTCGACGCCCCGGAGGGCCCGGCGGCGGCGCTCGACGGCCGGCTTGCGATCGTGGACCTGTCCGTCGCGCAGGATCTGCTGCGCTTCGACGGTCGAGTCTCGGAGCTCGCCGTCGCCGTGGCGCCGGGCGCGGATGTCGATGAGGTGGCCGCTCGCGTCCGCGCCCGGGTCGCCACCCGCGGCGTGGTCGAGCCGCCGCGCAGCCGCGCCGCGAGCTTCGCACGCCTGCTCGCGAACTATCGCAACGGCCTCGGCCTCGCGGCCGCGGTGGCGCTGGTAGTAGCGCTGCACTTCGTTGCCAACATCGCAGCCCTCGCTTGCGAGGAGCGCCGGCGCGAGATGGCGCTGCTGCGCCTGGCCGGCGCCTCGCGGCGCCTGGCAGGGGGGCTCGTCGCCGCCGAGATGCTGGTCGTGGCTTTGGCGGCAGCGAGCCTCGGAGCCCCGAGCGGTATCGTGCTTGCCCGCGCCTTGCAGGCGCGCTTCGGCAGCAGTGTCGCAGCGCTCTACGGCGACGTCGGCGATGCGCCGCTCGCGGTCGCGCCGACGGCGCTGGCGGCGATCTGCGGTCTCGGAATCGCCCTACCGATGCTGGCGGTTCTCGGCACCCTGCGCCGCGCCGGCGCGGTGCGCCCGCTGGCGGCGCTCCGGCCGGAGGTGTCGCGGGTACGCGGTAGCGAGCGGGGTGTCGGCGTCCGGCTCGGGGCGCTGCTCGGCGTCATCGCCGTCGGGCTCTGGGGAGCGCGCGCGCGCCTGCCGATCAGCGTCGAAGCGGCGGGCATGGCAACGATGCTCGGCGTGCTCGCGGCGCTCGCGCTGGTGCTCCCGGCGCTGGTGCGGGCGTTCGCCGCGGCTGCGGATGCGTGGGCGCGGCGCCGCGGCCGCGTGCTCTTCGTCCTCGCGGCGCGCGTCGTCGCCGAGGAGCGGCGCCGGGTCGCCGCCGCCGGTGCGGCGCTGCTCGTCGGCCTTGGGGGTACCATCGGCGTCGGCGCCTGGATCGCGAGCCTCGACGCGACCCTGCACGAGGCGTTCGCGGCCGTGTTCGCGCGCGTGGACCTCGTGGTGAGCGGCGGCGCCGATCCCTTCGCGCGGGCGGCGGTGCGCCTGCCGGGCGCGGTGGCGGCGGAGCTCGCGCGCCGCCCGGACGTCGCTTTTGCCGACGTGCTCCGGGTCGACACGATCGAGCTCGCGGGCTCGCGCGCCGCGATCGTTGCCCGCGACGCCGCTGCCTACGTCACCGGCCGCCGCCGCCTCGCCATGGTCGAGGGCGACGCCGACGCGGCCGCCCGGGCGCTCGCAGCCGGCACCGGCGTGCTCGTGAACCGCACCTTCGCGCGCCGCTTCGGCCGCCGGCCCGGCGACGAGCTGGAGCTGCCGACGCCCGCGGGGCCGCTGCGCGTCCGCATCGCCGGCATCCATCTCGAGCTCACGCCCGGTGATCTCGGCGCCGTGCTGCTCGATCGCGAGCTGTATCGGCGCTGGTGGCACGATGACTCGGCGAGCCTGGTCGAGGTGGCGGTTCGCCGCCCGCGCGATCGCGGCGTCGTCGCTGCCGCCATCCGGGCGCGCTGGGGGGCGAGCCACGGCGTCGTCGTCCTCACCGTGGAGGAGTTGCGGAACACGTATCGAGCGCTGCTCGATCGGCTGGCCGCGCTGGTGCGGCCGCTGCTCGGGGTGGCGCTGGCGAGCGCGCTGGCTGGAGTCCTCAGCACGGGCGCGGCGGCGATGTTGGCGCGCCGGCGCGTCCATGCGCTCCTGCGGGCAGTCGGGCTGACGCGCCGTCAGCTCGGATGCTTGGCGAGCCTCGAGCTCGTGACCGTCGGTGCGATCGCCGCCGGGGCCGCGACCGCGCTCGGGTGGGGACTCGGCTGGCTGCAGGTACAAGTGCTGCTGCGCGGGATGCTCGGCTTGTCGGTCGACTACGCGTTTCCCGCCGCACTCGCCGCCGGCGCTGCCGCTGTGGTGCTGGCGTCGACGGCGCTCGGCGGTTGGTGGCTCGGCTACCGCGCCGGCGGTGCGCCGCTCGCGGCGGCGCTCCGCTGGGAGTGAATACGGTCCATGAAGGAGGGAGAGTGACGATGCGAGCACAAGCTCAGGGCGCGCCGGGCGGAAATTCTCCGGAGGCGACGCTGGTAGAAGTACTCTGCCGTCGGGCTTCCGATCAGGCGGAACGCGCCGCGTACACGTTTCTGCACGACGGCGAAGATGCCGCCGAGACGATCACCTACGGCGCCCTCGATGCCCGGGCACGGCGCGTCGCGGTGGCGCTCGCGCACCGGGACGGGACCCGCGCTCCGGCGCTCGTCCTCTGCGCTCCCGGTCCGGATTTCGTGGCCGCGTTTCTCGGCTGCCTCTATGCCGGCGTCGTCGCGGTCCCCGTTCCGCCGCCCGAGGGGCGCGATCTCGCGGGGAGCGCGGCGCGACTGCGGCGTGTCGCCGCGGATGCCGGCGCCCGTCTGGTGTTGACGACGCGGTCGCTGAGCCGCGTCCTTGCTCCCGGCGGCGCCGCTGACGCGGCGGCGCCGCCGGCAGCGGTGATCGTCGATGATCTCGCTGCCGGCAGCGAAGCCGCCTGGCGCCCGTCCGCCGCGGCCGCCACGGACGTCGCTTTCCTCCAGTACACGTCGGGTTCGACCGCAGCGCCGCGCGGCGTGATGGTGACGCACGCCAACCTGCTCGCGCATGGTGCCTGCGTCGCCGCCGTGCTCGCGCTCGACGCCGACGCCGTAGCCGTGAGCTGGCTTCCCGCGTACCACGACATGGGTCTCATCGGGACGCTGCTGATACCGCTGCAGATCGGCTTCCGCTCGGTGCAGATGTCGCCGCTCGCTTTCCTCGAGCGCCCCGGGCGCTGGCTCCGTGCCATCACCCGCTACCGCGGCACCCTGAGCCCGGCGCCGAACTTCGCTTACGACCTCGCCGTCCGGCGGACCAGCGCCGAGGAGCGGCGGACGTTCGCTCTCGGTACCTGGCGGGCAGCGATGAACGGGGCGGAGCCGGTTCGGGCCGAGACCTGCGAGCGCTTCGCGGCTGCATTCGCGCCGTGCGGGTTCCGCCGCCAGGCGTTCGTTCCCTGCTACGGCCTCGCCGAGGCGACCCTGATGGTCACCGGCGGACCGGTGGGGCGCGGGCCGGTGCGGCTCGCGGTCGATGGCGCGGCGCTCGCCGCCGGCCGTGTCGCGGTCGTTCCCGCAGCGCGCGGCGGCGCGCGCGTCCTCATCGCCTCGGGGCAGCCGGTTCCGGGTGTCACGGTGCGCATCGTCGAGCCTGGGAGCGGCGCTCCCGTTCCGCCCGATGCGATCGGCGAGATCAGCGTCGCCGGACCGACCGTGGCCGCCGGCTACTGGCGGCGCCCGGAGGAAAGCGCCGGCGTTTTCGCTGCCCCCGGCGACGAGGCGCGCAGCCTGCGCACCGGCGATCTCGGCTTCCTGCGCGACGGCGCTCTCTTCGTCACCGGCCGCTACAAGGATCTGATCGTCGTCCGCGGACGCAACCATCATCCGCACGACCTCGAGGACGCGGCGGCAGCGGCACACCCGGCGCTCCGCCCGGGGGGCGGCGCCGCCTTCGCCTGCAGCGGCGCGGACGGCGAGGCGGTGGTGATGGTGCACGAGGTCGAGGACGACGACGGCGCGGCGTGGGCTGCAGCGGCGGCGGCGATCCGTGACGCCGTCGCCCGTATCCACGGGCTCACCGTCGCCCGCGTGGTTCTGATAGCGCCGCGGGCGCTGCCGAAGACGACGAGCGGCAAGGTGCGGCGCAACGCTTGTCGCGCCGCCCTCGCCGCGGCCCGGCTGCCGGTGCGCTACGACACCGCGGCCGTGACCGGCGCCGCGGCGATCGAGGCCTGTCTGTGCGAGCTCGTCGCCGAGGTGCGCGGCCTGTCGCGCGCGGCGGTGCGCCGCGACGCGCCGCTTGCGGCCCTCGGCGTCGACTCCGCCGAGGCGGCGCACGTCGCCGCGCAACTCGAAGCGCGTCTCGGGCGGCGTGTGCCGCTCGCGGTGCTGCTGGAGCAGCCGACGATCGCCGCCGTCGCGGCGGCACTCGGCGAGGTGCAGGCATGATCCGGGGAAGCGACGCTTGGTACGACGCGGCAGCCGATCGCGCCGGGCTCACCCGCCGGCAACTCCTCGTCTGGGCGGGGGACCGCATCGCCGCAGGCGCGCCGGTCTTCGTCGAGGCGGCGCGTTGGCTCTGCGACGGACCGCTCGATCCGCGGCGCCTGGTCCGCGCCTTCGCAGCCACCGTCGCCGCCGCCGATGCACTGCGGCTGCGCATCGGCGAGATCGACGGCTGGCCGGCCTGGAGCGCACCGTCGGCACCGCCACCGGAGCTCGAGGTCGTAGATCTGTCGATGGACGCGTCGCCGTCAGACGCGCTCGACGACCTCGGAAAGACGTTGATCGCCGCCTGCGCATCCGGGACGTCCCTGGTCGCGGCGACTCTCGCCCGGCTCGGGCCGGATCGACACGCGCTCGTCCTCGCCCAGCACCAGCTCGTCTCCGACTCGTGGTCCTTCGGGCTTCTGCACCGCCGGCTCGAGGAGCGATATGCGGCGCCTGCCGGTGCTGGCGACGACGAGACGGCGCCGGGATGGCCGCAGTTCGCACAGTACGTAGCCTTCGAGCGCGCCTACAGGCAGTCACCGGCAGCGGCGGCGGCACGCCGCTACTGGGAGCGGACGCGCGCCGGTGTCCACCCGGCAGGCGAGTCGCCGCCCTCGGGAGCGAGCGCGACGCGGGTGCGACGGATCGTCGTACCGCTCGGGAGGATGCGCTCAGCGGCGGTGCGTCGTGCGGCGCAGGCCGCGGCGGCGGGTGACGTCGGGCTCTTCGTGTTCTTCGGGGCCGTCGTCGCAGCGCATCTCCAGCGGACGGCCGGCGCCGACGACATCGTCCTCGACGTGCCGTTCGCCAACCGGCCTTCGGCGCATTTCAAGGAGACGCTCGGGACGTTCATGAACGTCTGCCCGGTGCGCATCGCGATCGCGGGCGATGACCGGGTCAGCGAGGTGCGGTCGCGGCTCGCGGCGGCGACGTTCGCGGCCGCCCGCCACCAGATGTTCACCGGCCGCGGCGGCGGGGTGCCGCAGGCCTACGACGTGCTGGTGAACGTGCATCGTCCGGCGGTCGCCGCGGCGCGCTTCGGCGACTGCGCGCTGCGGGTCGAGTGGGTACCGCCGACGCATCGCTTCGGAGCCGCGGCGGTGGCCGTGCACGACTTCGGTGCCACCGGCGCGCTGACCCTCGCCGTCGACCTGAACGAAGGTACGTTCTCGCCCGGAGATCGGGCGGCCTTTGCGGCATCGTTGCTGCGGATCGTCGACGAGCATCTCGACAATGCCGAGCGGCGTCTCGCCGCTCCCGACCGGATTGCGGGTGCCGTCACGGGCGGGGTGAGCGGCTCGCTCGCGACGGCCGCAGCGCCGTCCGCGTCCGGAGACGGCGCCGCGACTGTATGGTCGCGTTTCGCCGCGCAGGCCCGCGTGGCGCCGGATGCGGTCGCCGTCCGCTGCGGCGCCGAGGTCCTCACCTACGCCGAGCTCGCGGCGGGCGCCGCTGCGGCGGCGCGCCGCCTGGCAGCCGCCGGGGCGAGGCGCGGCGAGGTGATCGCGCTCTGGGGGGCGCGTGGTCCGCGGTGGCTCTGTGCGCTGCTCGGCACCATGGCAGCCGGGGCCGCCTACCTGCCGATCGATCCGAGCTGGCCCGTGGCCCGGGTCGGAGAGGTCTTGCGGCGCAGCCGCACCCGCCTCTTCGTCACCGATGGAGCGCCGCCCGATCTTCCGCGGCAGGCCGCGGCCGCGGTCACGGAGGCGGCGTGGACGGCAATGACGATCGCCGATGCCGCGACGACGACCGCGGACGGTCGGAAGCTCGGCGCGGAGCTCTGCGGACGGGCGGCACCGGCGACCGCCGACGCCGCGGCGACGGCACCGTCGCCGCCGCCGTCCGCCGGCCCGGAGGCGGGCGATGTGGCGTACCTCTTCTACACGTCGGGGTCGACGGGAGCGCCGAAGGGGGTCCTCATCGAGCACGCCGGGCTCCTGAACCACCTGGAGGCGAAGATAGCGCTGCTCGGGCTTGCGCCGGGCGATCGCGTGGCGCAGAACGCCGCCGCCGGCTTCGATATCTCGCTCTGGCAATGTCTGGCGCCGCTCCTGGTCGGTGCGGAAGTCGCAATCCTCCCCGACGCCGTCGCCCGCGACCCCGGCGTCCTCGTGCGGATCGTAGCCGAGCAGCAGGTGACGGTGCTCGAGGTCGTACCGAGTGTGCTCCGTCTCGTGCTCGATGCCGAGCAGGAGGCCGCGGGCGATGCCGGCAGCGGCGATCTCCTGGCCTCGCTCCGGTTCCTGCTGGTCACCGGCGAGGCGCTGCCGCCCGGACTCTGCCGGCGCTGGTTCGCGCTGCATCCCGCGACTCCGCTCGTGAACGCGTACGGCCCCACGGAGTGCGCCGATGATGTCACGCACCACGTGCTCCGCGTCGCGCCGCCGGCGAACGCGCCCTCGGTGCCGATCGGCCGGCCGATCCCCGGCATGGAGATACACCTGCTCGACGCGGCGCTGCAGCCGGTCGGCGACGGCGACGCAGGTGAGCTCTGCGTGTCCGGAGTCGGCGTCGCGCGCGGATATATGGACGATCCCGAACGTACCGCGGCGGCGTTCGTTACCTGCCCACTGGGTCCCGGCGGTACCGCCGTCCGCGTGTACCGGACGGGCGATCGCGGCCGGCGGCTCTCGGACGGCAGCTTCGTGTGGCTCGGGCGCCTCGATGCGCAAGTGAAGATCCGCGGCGTCCGTGTCGAGCCGGCCGAGGTCGAGGCGGTGCTTGCTGCACACCCGGAGGTGCGCCAGGCGGCGATGGTGACGCGCGCCGGCGACGAGGAAGAGCCGCGCCTGGTGGCCCACGTCGTCCTCGCCGCCGTGGACGCAGCGGACACGGCGGACACGGCGGCGGATGCTGCTCATGAGGCCGGCGCCGTGGAGCCCGACGCCATGCCGCGGCGGCATCAGGCCTTCGATCGGCGCGAGGTGCCGCCGCCGTCGGCGCGGATCGCCGCCCTGCGGGCCTTCGTGCAGGAGCATCTGCCCGAGGCGATGGTGCCGGCGGCATTCGTCGTCCGCCGCGAGATGCCGCTCACCGTGAACGGCAAGATCGACCGCGAGGCGCTCGCGGCCGGCGACGACGAGCGCCGGCGCCGAGCCGTGGCGACGCCGCCGGCCTCGCCGCTCGAGCACACGGTCGCGGCCATCTGGAGCCGGCTCCTCGGAGTAGCCGCAATCGGTCGCGACGAGGACTTCTTCGCGCTCGGCGGCGACTCGCTGCTCGCCTATCGCCTGCTCGGCATGTTGCGTGCCGAGCTCGGCGTCGAGCTCGCACTCGAGGAGTTCCTTGCGCATCCGACGGTCGCAGGCGCGGCGGCGGCGCTCGCGGCCGTCGCCCTCGACGATCTCGACGCCGCCGCTGCCGAGGCGCTCCTCGCCGGCGTCGAGGCCCTCGGGGACGATGGAGCGGCGGTGCTGCTGCGGGGCGACACGACGGTCGAGGAGATCAAGGATGTCTGATCGAGCCGCGCGCGTCGGCGCGCTATCGGCGGAGCAGCAGGCGCTCCTGATGCGGCGCCTGGGCAGGCGCACAGTGGGAGCCTCGGGCCTGGAGCCGCTGCCGCGCTGTCCGGGCGTCAACGTGTTCCGCGCCTCGTACGCACAAGAAAGGCTTTGGTTTCTCGAGCAGGTGGCGGCCGGCAGCGCCGCCTACAACGTTGCCGGGGCCTTCGACGCCCGCGGACGCCTCGATCTCGCGGCGCTACGGTCGAGCCTGACGGCAGTGATCGCCCGCCATGAAAGCCTGCGCACGACCTTCGTCGCCATGGACGGCCGGCCGCTGCAGGTGATCTCGCCGGTGGCGCCGGTGGCGATGGTGGTGAGCGACCTCCGCCGCGGCGGCGGCGAGGTCGCTATCGATGCGCCGGAGCTCGGCGCCGAGATCCGCCGCGAGGTCGAGCGACCGTTCGATCCGAGTCGCGGACCGCTGCTGCGCTTGTGCGTGTTCGCGCTCGGACCCGAGCGGCATGCGGTGGTGCTGACGCTGCACCACCTGATCGCCGACGCCTGGTCGATGGGCGTCCTCGTCCGTGAGCTCTCGGAGCTCTACTGCGCGGCGGTGTACGGCAGCTCCGCCGCGCTCGCCGCACCCGGGCTGCAATACGCGGACTACGCCGAATGGCAACGGCGCGACGGCGACTCCCGCCGCGCCGTTGCTGCGGCCTACTGGCGCCGGCAGCTGGCTGGGGCGCCGTATCCGGCGGTCGCCGCAGGCGATCGGCTCGGCTTTCGCGGTGCGGCGGTGCACTGCGAGTTCGGGACGCAGCTCACAGCCGGCATCCGCGCGCTGGCGCGCGCGGCGGAGGCTACCGGATTCGCCGTCGCGCTCGCGGCCTGGAGCGCGGTCCTGGCCCGCAAGACCGGGCTCGACGACGTCACCGTGCTGGCACCGGTCGCCAATCGCGAGCGCTCCGAGCTCGCCGATATCATCGGCTTCTTCGTGAATCTGATCGCGCTGCGGACGCGGCTCGACGACCGACCGACCGTGGCCGAGCTCGTGCGGCGGGTGGGAGCCGCGGTCCGCGACGGCCTCCGCCACCAGACCCTGCCCTTCGAGGTGGTGCTCGGCGAGCTCGGAGTCGATCGGACGCTGACGCGGCCGCCCCTGAGTCCGTTCGCGTTCGCGCTCGAGCGGCCGGTCGCCGAGGCCGTTACCCTGCCGGGCGTGACTTTGACGGCGCTGCCGCTCGCGGTGCGGACGAGTCGCACCGATCTGGCGTTGGTCGTCGAGGAGCGCGGGAGCGCCGCCGGCTGGCGGGTGCGGCTCGAGTACGACCGGACGCTCTACGAGGCGCACGACGCGGCGGCGCTGCTCGCGGATTTTCGCCGCTGCCTCGACGACTTCGTCGCCGACCCGGGGCGGCCGGCGGCGCTCTTCCGGGAACCGCCGCCGCTGCCGATCGCGAGCAGCGCCGATCCGACGACCGTCTGGGGACGCTTCCTCGCGCAAGCGGCGCGCACACCGGACGCTGTCGCCGTGCGCGCTGCCGGGCGTACCGTCACCTACGAGGCCTTGCGCCAGCAGGCGCTGGCGCTCGCGGCAGAGCTCGCCGGCGCCGGCGTCGGCAGCGACGACGTGGTCGCTTTCGCCGGCGGCCGCGGCGCCGGGTGGCTGCGCGCGCTGCTCGCGATCTGGGGAGCCGGCGCCGTCTACCTGCCGCTCGACCCCCGCTGGCCACCGGCGCGGACGCACGCCGTGCTCGCGCGCAGCGGCGCCCGTCTCGTCCTCGCCGACGACACCGCCGGCGCGCTGCCGGCGGAGCTTCCCGAGCGCATGGTCGTCCGCCTCGACGCGCCGCCGGCGCGGACGGCGGCGACGCCGGCCGCATCCGTATCCGGGCCGCGCCCGGACGACGTCGCCTACGTGATCTTCACCTCCGGTTCGAGCGGGGTGCCGAAAGGTGCCGTCATCGAGCACGCGGGGCTCATGAACCATCTGCGGGCGAAGATCGCGCTCCTCGGACTGACGGCGGCCGATCGCGTGGCGCAGACGGCGCCGACGAGCTTCGACGTGTCGTTGTGGCAGGCTCTGGCGCCGCTCGTCGTCGGAGCCGAGGTAGTCATCGTCGACGACGCGGCGGCGACGGATCCGGCGGCGCTGCCGGCGGCGGTCGGCCGCCACGGCATCACCGCCCTGGAGCTCGTGCCGAGCGTGCTCGGACCGCTGCTCGACGGCGCCGGAGCGGACGAGCATGCGGCGCTCGGCAGCCTGCGCTGGCTCGTCGTCACCGGCGAGGCGCTGCCGCCGGCGCTCTGCCGCCGTTGGCTCGCCGTCCATCCCGCCGTGCCGCTGGTGAATGCCTACGGGCCGACCGAGTGCGCCGACGACGTCACCCACCACGTCGTGCGGACGCCGCCGCCGCCGGACGCGGTGCGGGTGCCGATCGGCGTGCCGATCCCCGGCATGGACGTCCAGGTCCTCGACGAGCGGCTGGCGCCGGTACCGGCGGGCGTCGCCGGCGAGCTCTGCGTGAGCGGCGTCGGCGTCGGGCGCGGCTACCTCGGCGATCCCGTGCGTACGGCCGCCGCCTTCGTCACCTCGACCGGCGCCGCTCCGGGACGGCTCTACCGCACGGGCGATCGCGGCCGCCGGCTCGCCGACGGAACCTTCGAGTGGCTCGGACGCCTCGACGGGCAGGTGAAGCTCGGCGGCGTGCGCATCGAGCTCGACGAGGTCGAGGCGGTCCTGGAAGCGCACCCGGCGGTGCGCCGGGCCGCTGCCGCCGCCGTGCCGGCGGCGGCTCCGACGCGGCTTCTCGCCTGGGTCGAGGCCGCAGACGGAGCCGCGGGCGATCTCGTCGCCCGGCTCCGGGAGTGGGCCGCGGCGCGGTTGCCCGCAGCCATGGTGCCGGCCGCGATCGGCGTTCGCAGTACCTTGCCGCTAACGGCCCACGGCAAGATCGACCGCCGCGCGCTCGTCGGCGCCGAGCCGGTCGCGGCAGCGGATGCCGCCGTCCGCAGCGGCGCCGGAGCGCACCACGCGCCCCACGACGCCGGCGCCGAGAAGGACGTGGCGGCGGACCTCGTCGTCCGCGCCGACGCGCCGCTCTCGGCCCCGGCATTCACGACCGCGACCGAGCGGCTCCTGGCGGCGCTCTGGACCGAGGTGCTGGGAGTCGAGGTACGGACCGCCCGCGACGGGTTCTTCGCGCTCGGCGGCGACTCGCTGGCGACGCTGCGGTTCGTCGCCGCAGCGCGGCGCCACGGACTCGTCTTCACGCCGCAACAGGTCTTCGAGACGCCGATGCTGGCGGCGCTGGCGGCGCGGGCCGCCGCGGCGCCGTTGGCGGCGGAGCAGGGACTGGTCGTCGGCGACCTCGCGCCGACGCCGATACAGCGGCTGCTGCTCGCGGCCGATCTGCCGCGCCTCGATCACTACAACATGGCGCTGCTGCTCGCGGTCGAAGCGCGCCTCGAGCCGGCGGCGCTCGCGGTCGCCGCCGAGCACCTGCTGCGACACCACGACGTCCTCCGCCTGCGCCTGCATCGCGACGGCGAGGGCGCGCAGCTGCGGATCGCCGGCATCGAAGGTCCCGTGCCGTACACGCACGTCGAGCTGGCGGCGGCAGACGCCGCCGCCGCCGCCGCGGCCATCGAGGCCCGCGCCGCGGCGCTGCAGGCGAGCCTCGACCTCGCCGCCGGTCCGGTCATCCGCATCGTCTCCTTCGACCTCGGCGCGGCGCGCCCGAGCCGGCTGCTCGTCGTCGTCCATCATCTGGCCTGCGACGCAGCGTCGTGGCCGATCCTGCTCGAAGATCTGGCAGCGCTCTACACGCAGGCTCGCGAGGGCGTAGCGCTCGCCCTTCCGGCCAAGACCACGTCGTACCGCGCCTGGGCCGAGCACCTCGCCGCCCGGGCGGAGCGCGGGCTCACCGCCGCCGAGCAGGCCTTCTGGGCCGAGCAGAGCGTCGTCCCGGGCGCACGGCTGCCGCGGACGCGGCCGGTGGCGCGTCCGGCCGTCGCCGACGCAGGGACGCTCGAAGTCGTGCTCGACGGCGCCGACACCGCTCGCCTGAGCGCCATGCTCGCCCGGCGCGGCGCCACCATGGAGGCGGCGCTCGTGACCGCCGTTGCGACCGCGGTCGCCGCCGCCGGCGGCGACCGGCGCGTGCTCCTCTACCTCGAGCGCCACGGCCGCGATGCCGCCGCCGGCATCGACGTATCGCGGACGGTGGGATGGTTCACCGCGGTCTTTCCGCTCGCGGTGGTGGTGGCGCCGGATCGAGACCCGGTCTCTACCCTGGCGGCGGTCGAGCGCCGGCTGCGCGCCGTGCCCGCGGGCGGCATCGGCTGGGGACTGGCGGCGTTCGCGTCCGCCGCGACCGCCGCCGGTGCTTTCGCGTCCGACGGCATCCGTCCGGAGGTCAGCTGCAACTACGTCGGGCGCCTAGACCCGCCGCCCGGACTTCCCTGGCGGCTCGCCCCCGAGTCCGCCGGCGCGGAGACGGCTGCCGCTGGCACCCGGCCGACGATGCTCGACGTCGTCGCCCACATAGCCGGCGCCCGGTTGCGCGTCGGCTGGCACTACGACGCCGTGGCCTACGAGCGCGCCGCGATCGCGGCGCTCGCGGCGCACGCTATCGAGGTCCTGCGCCGCCTCGCGCTGAGCGCCGACGCCGCAGTTGCCGAGCCGGCGGCAATTCCGGGGAGGTGGTCATGAAGGAGGGGATCCTGGCCGCCGTCGGCGGTACGCCGCTCGTCGCGCTCCGGCGGTTGGCACCCGATGCGCCTTTCCGGCTGTTCGCCAAGCTCGAGGCCTGCAATCCGGGGGGGAGCATAAAGGATCGGGCGGCGCTCGGCCTTCTCGAGGGGGCGATGCGGGCAGGGCGCATCGGTTCGAGGACGGTGGTCGTCGAGTCCAGCTCCGGGAACATGGGCATCGGACTCGCGCAGGCCTGCGCCGTGCTCGGGCTCCGCTTCGTGTGCGTCGTCGACGCGCGCGCGACGTCCCAGAACATCGCCATCCTGCGCGCCTACGGGGCGGAGATCGAGGTCGTGGAGGCGCCGGATCCGAGCGGCGGCTTCCTCGGCGCCCGCATCGCCCGCGTGCGCGCGCTCGTCGATCGTCTGCCCGACGCCTTCTGGCCCGACCAGTACGGCAACGTCGACAATGCCCGCGCGCACCGCCGCACCATGCACGAGATCGCGACGGCGCTCGATGGCCGGATCGACGTCCTCTTCTGTCCCACCAGCACCTGCGGCACGATCCGCGGCTGCGCCGATTATGCCCGCGCCCACGGGCTTTCGACCACCATCGTCGCCGTCGACGCGGTGGGTAGCGTGATCTTCGGCGCCGCCGGCGCCCCTGCGGCCGCATCGGCGCCGGTGCGCTTGATTCCCGGGCACGGCGCGGCCCTGCGCCCCGCGCTCCATCGCGACGACCTCGCCGACGCCTGCGTCCACGTCTCCGATCTCGAGTGCGTGATCGGCTGCCGCCGACTCGTAGCTCGCGAAGGCATCCTCGCCGGCGGCTCGTCGGGTGCGGCGGTGATGGCGGTCGAGCGCTTGCGGGACCGCCTCGGCGCCGGCGCGACGGCGGTAGCGATCTTCCCCGATCGCGGCGAGCGCTACCTCGACACCATCTACTCCGACGCCTGGGTGCAGCGGCACTTCGGGGTGCTGCCGGACGAGGGCGCGGCGGCGGGCGGGCCGCGGCCGCGCCCTCTCCGCCGCGAGCCCGCGGCCGCGCGTCGTTGCGGAGCCGTCGCGTCCGCGCGCCGGGCCGCGGCGGAGCGAGCATGAGCGCCATGGAAGACATCCTGATCGTGCCCGGCCCCGACGTCGCCGCGATCCTCGACGGCGAGGAAGCGGAGGTGATGGCGATCGTCGCTGCGGCGTATGCGGCCCACGAGCGCGGCGAGTCGGTGGTGCCGCACTCCTGCTTCCTGCCTCTGCCCGGCGACCGTAACCGGGCGATAGCGCTGCCGGCCTACCTCGGCGGCGAGCGCGCAGTCGCCGGCGTCAAATGGATCGCGTCGTTTCCCGAGAACGTGGCGCGCGGGTCGGCGCGCGCCTCGGGCCTCGTCGTCCTGAGCTCGCTCGCCACCGGGCGGCCGTACGCGGTGATCGAGGGTGCCATCGTGAGCGCCAGGCGCACGGCGGCGAGCGCGGCGATCGCGGCGCGGGCACTCGCCGCCGCACCGCCGCCGCGGATCGGTCTCCTCGGATGCGGCGCCATAAACTTCGAAGTGCTGCGCTTCCTGCTCGTCGTCTGGCCGCACGTCGAGCGCGTGCTGTTGGCGGACTTGAGCCCGGCGCGGGTGGCGGCGTTCGCAGAGCGTGCCCGGGCGCGGTTTCCCGGCGTCGCCTTCGCCACGGCTGCGAATTGGCGTGCGCTTGCCGCCGGCTGCGCACTGGTATCGATCGCGACGACGGCGACGACTCCTTATATGGACGCCCTGCCGGGCGGAGAGCTGCGTACCGTGCTCCATCTTTCGCTGCGCGACCTCGCGCCCGAGGTCGTACTCGCCGCCGACAACGTCGTCGACGACGCCGACCACGTATGCCGCGCGCAGACGTCGCTGCACCTGGCCGAACGCCGCGGCGGCGGGCGCCGCTTCATCCGCTGCACGCTCGCCGAGGTGCTCGCGGGCGCCGCGGCGCCGAAACGGACCGCCGATGCGCCCACCATCTTCAGCCCGTTCGGACTCGGAGTCCTCGACATTGCGCTCGCACGCTACGTATGGGAGCAAGCGGCGAGGGACGGGAAGGGGACGCGACTCCCCTTTGCGGTCCGCTCCGGATGAGCGTGGAGCTCGAAGGAGGGTGTATGCTGCGCAGCAGGCAGCGGGTCGCGACGGCGGCCGGTGCGCTCCTGGGAATGTTGATGGCGATGACGATGACGACGGCGGCGTCGGCCGGCGGCACGGCGGCGCCGCAGCCCCGGCGTACGGATCACGGCGCTCTCATCGTCCTCGACGTCTACGGCACTTACGAGGAGATGGGCCGCCAAGCGGTGGCGCTCCTCGGGGACGAGGCGCTGACGGTGCGCGATCTCTATGCCGAGCGCTGGAACGGGCTCGTGCGCGAGCAGGGAGCTCTCGGCCGCTTCGTCGACCGCGTCGTGCTCCCCGTGTGGTGGGGGTTCGGCGGCTGGCGCGATGACAGCGGCCTCTTCGCCGAGACCGGAGGCATTGCGCGCGCCCTCGCGGGCGACAGCCCGACGGACGGGATGCGACTCCTCTACGGCGGCGTCTTCGGCGGCGGCTCGACGGTGTTCGCGGCGACGCGCGGTGCTACCGTCGACGGCCGTGCCCTCGTCGGCCGCAACGTCGACTGGTCCGACGACGGCGGCCGGCGCCGGCCCGTCGTCACCCGCTACCATCCGGTGAACGGCGACCTGCCGCACATGACCGCCTCCTGGCCGCTCGTGGTCGTGCCGATCGTCGGCGTCAACGCCGCCGGCCTCGCGATCTCGATCAATTTCTTCGACGCCGACGTCATGATGGGTCTCGGCCTGCCGCGCTTCGTCTACCGCCGCGTGCTGCAGCGCGCGCGCACGGTCGACGAGGCGCTCGCGCTCCTCGCCGAGGACGGCAACCGCGGCGGCGCCGGGATGCTGGTCCTCGCCGACGCTGCCGGCGCCATCGCCCTCGCCGAGTGCACGGCGAAGCATTGCGCGGCAGAGCGTCCGAGCGACGACTGGCTCGCCCACAGCAACCATGCGCTGACGCTCGAGATGCGGGCCCACGACGAAGGGAGGACGGCGGACTCCGAGCGCCGGCTCGCGGCGATGGCGGCGGCGGTGCGGGCGCGGCTCGGAGCGATCGACCCGGAGACGGCAGCGGCGATCCTCCGCGACCGCTCGAACACGGCTTTCATCAACGATTCTACGGTTGCGAATCTGCGGGTGCTGAACACGGTCGTCGTCGATCCGCGGGCGCGTCTCTTCTGGCACGGTACGGCGCCGCAGCCGCTGGCCCCGTTCGGCGCGCTGGTGCCGCTCGCGGTGGACGGCGACACGCCGTCCTCCGTAGCCCCGATCGCTGCCGACCCGCGGCTCGGGGGCGCGGAGTTCATGCGCCAGGCGGAGCAGATCGCGGCTATGCGGGAGGCTGCCCGACTCTTCGCGGCCGGTCGCGTCGAAGACGCGGGCGCCATCTGGGATCGGCTCGCGGCCGATCCGACGAGCGCGCTCGAACCCCATCGCCTCGCCTGGGCGCGCGCCCGCGCGCGCTGGGCGACGGGCCGGCTCGCCGAGGCCGAATCGCTCCTCGCCGCCGCCGACGTCGATGCGGCCCCGTTCGAGGTGCGGGCGTATGCGCGCGTCGCCCGGGCGCTCGTCGCCGATCGGCAGGGCGAGCGCGCCGAAGCCGTCGGCCGCTATCGAGCCGCGGCCGCCTACCTGGAGGAGCATTCGACGTACGATGCGCCGTTCGTGGTGGCGCCGCTGCGTGAGTGGATCCGCACCGGGCTTGCCGCATCGCCGACGAACGCCGCCATGCCGGCGATGCCCGATCTGCAGAACGTGCCGCGATGAGGAGGTCGCTGCCGATGCGGAGCCGGGTGCTAGCACTGGCGATCGCGGCTGCGGCGGCGGCTCTGGTGATCGAAGCCGGAGCCGCCATCGACCCCGATGCGGCGGCCGATCCGCGCGCCATCCTCGACGCGCGTCGTCGGCTCTACGCCACCGCCTACACGTGGGCCGACCAGCATCAGGTGCTGCGGGTGACGACGTGGGACACGGCGGCGCGCAGCCATGAGCGGACGATCGAGCTCTTCGAGCGGCGCTACCCAGACGGTGCTCGCAAGGCCCTGCTCGGCTTTCTTGCCCCGGACGAGGTGAAGGGGATGGCCGTGCTGTCGCAGGAGCGCGCCGGCGGCGCACCGGAGCGCTGGCTCTATCTCCCGCGGCAACGGCGGGCGCGGCGCTTTGCAGGGCAGATGCGGGACGAAGGGCTGCTCGGCACCGATCTCACCGCCGCCGAGCTCGACCTGATGCGCGACTCGCTCGGTTGGAGCGGCGCGGCGCTCCGCCCGACGCTTCGCGGCGCCGAGCGCATCCTCGACGTCGACGCCTACGCGCTCGAGGTCGAGGGCGTCGGCGGCTACGAGCGCGTGGTGCTCTGGGTCGGAGCCGCCGACCTCGTGCTGCGCCAGCTCGAGCTCTACGAGCGCGAGCCCACGGCGGCGAAGCGCATCCGCCAGAGTGACGTGCGCTTCATCGGGCGGGTGCCAGTGCCGGGCCGCATCGAGGTCGAGAACCCGCGTGCCGGCACGCGCTCGCGCTTCGATCTCGTCACTGTCGAGGTCGACTCGGGCTTCCCCGACGACGTCTTCAGCCTGCCGCTGCTGGCCGCTGCGAAGCGCGAATGATCGCCATGGACGATCGAGTGCCCTCGTGGTGCACGCCCGTGGCGACGCCCTGGGCCGACGTTCGCTTGCACCGCCTCGATCTCGACGCCGCAGCGGGCGACAGCGAACGCCTGACAGCCCTGCTCGCACCATCCGAGCGCGAGCGTGCCGCGCTCTTTCGGCGCCCCGACGACCGCCTCCGCTTCGTGGCCGCTCGCGCCGTGCTGCGGCTCCTGCTCGCAGCGGCGGGCCGCGGCCGACCGGAGAGGCTGGAGATCGTCGCCGACGCGTACGGCAAGCCGGCGCTCCGCTACCCGTCGCCGCTGCGCTTCAACGTCGCCCACTCGGGCGCGGTGGCGCTGGTGGCGCTGGCGGCCGATTGTGACGTCGGCGTCGACGTCGAAGTCGTGCGTGAGCGCGCCGAGCTGGGAGCCGTGGCGGCGCGCTTCTTCGCGCCGGCCGAGAGCCATGCGCTCGGCCGCCTGACGGGAGCGGTGCGGACGGCGGCGTTCCATCGCGCCTGGGTGCGTAAGGAGGCGTGCGTGAAGGCAGCGGGGCTCGGGCTCCGGGTGCCGCTGCAGAGCGTGGAGGTGGGCGTCGCTCCACGGCCCGGCTCCTGGCGGGTGGCGGTGGAGATCGGCGGCGCGCCGCGATCCTTCAGAGTCGCTGACGTCGCGGCTCCGGCCGGCTACGCGGCGGCGATCGCAGCAGCCGTGCCGGTCGATCGGGAACGCACGCGGTAGACCAGGTGGTCGCTCGACCCGACCGTCATGGGCGCGAGCGGGCTCTGCCGGTCGAGCGGGGACGCGCGCCGTAGATCGGCTCGCGCTGCCCGCCGCCGCCGTTCATGGTATGCGGGTGCGCATGGAGAAGAGCCGCCGTCTGACGCTCGCCGAAGCCGCCGCGCTCGTCCGGCCGCGCGACACGCTCGCCTGCGGCCTCGTCGCCGGCCAGCCCGCCGGCTTTCTCGAGGCGCTCGGCGCGCGCCGCGACCTCGAGGACGTCGTCCTCTACACGGGGCTCCTCCTGCAGCCATACGCGCTCCTGCAGACGCCCGGCGTGCGCATCGTCAGCGGCTTCTTCGGACCGATCGAGCGCATGGCGCGCGCCATGGGCGGTCGGGTGACCTACATCCCCCGCGACTTCAACGGCCTCGAGCGCCTGGCGCTGGACCTGGCGCCGCGCGTGATGCTTGCGGTCACGAGCCCGCCCGATGCCGGCGGCTACCTGAGCTTCGGGGTCCACGCCGGGGCGACGTACCGGCCCTTCCTCGCCGCGGCGCACGATCCGACGCGGCTCGCGATCGCCGAGATCAACCCCCGCATGCCGCGGCTGCGCGGCCTCCCCGAGCTCGGCGGCAACCGCGTCCACGTGTCCGAGGTCGACGTCCTCGTCGAGCACGACGCCGAGATCGTGACCATCGCCGACCCGCAGCCGTCCGCCGCCGATATCGCCATTGCCCGCCAGGTGTGCGAACGCATCGCGCCCGACGCCATCCTCCAGTTCGGCATCGGCGCGATCCCGAACGCGATCGCAGCGCTGCTCGCCGAGCGCGGACCGGGCGACTTCGGTATCCACACCGAGATGCTCTCGGACGGCGTCATGCGGCTGCACCAGGCCGGAGCGGTGGCGAATCGGAAGCCTCTCTACGACGGCGTCACGGTAGCGACCTTCGCTCTCGGCAGCCGCGCGCTCTACGATTGGCTCGACGGTAACCCTGACGTCTGCATCCTCCCGGTCACCGCCGTCAACGGTCCCGAGGTGCTGGCGCAGCTCCCGCGGCTCACGAGCGTCAACGGCGCCATCGCCATCGACCTCGCCGGCCAGATAGCCGCCGATACGATCGGCGAGCGGCAGTACTCGGGCACGGGCGGCCACGAGGCCTTCGTCAGCGGCGCCGGGAGCGCTCCTGGCGGACAGAGCTTCATCTGCACGCGCTCGACGGCGACGGTGCACGGCGCTCCGGTCTCCACGATCGTGGCCGAGTTCGCGCCGGGGACGCGGGTGACGACGCCGCGCCACCACGCGCAGTGGATCGTGACCGAGCACGGTGCCGTCGATCTCTCGGTGCTCGACGACGACGAGCGTCCGCGGGCGCTCGTCGAGCTCGCCGACCCCCGGTTTCGCGACGCCCTCCGCGCGACCCTGCGCTAGGTCCGGCGCTTTCGCCGGCTCGGGGGGTGCGGTTGCGGCAGACGGCGACTCGGCGACAACGCCGGCGCCCGCGGGCCTGACGCGATCGAGGGGTCGCGGCGCCGGACGCCGCGACCCTCCGCTCGCGACCGCCGGTCAACGAGCTCCTGGTCCTGCCGAGAGCCGCCGGTCGACCACCTTCCAGGCGACATTGGCGAAGAAGGCCTCGATGTATTTCGCCCGCGCGGTGCCGTGATCGAGGAGGAAGGCGTGCTCCCAGACGTCCATCACCAGAACGGGGCGGAAGCCGGCGACGTTGCCGTCCTCGTGGAGCGTGATCCAGTGGTTCGAGAGGTTGCCGTTGGCGGGATTCTCGTAGCAGATCGCCCAGCCGACGCCGCGCAGGCTACCGACGTTGACGAAATCGGCCTTCCAGGCGTCGAAGCTCCCGAAGCCGCGCTCGGCCCGGGCCCGGAACGCGCCGTCGGCGCGCTCGCCGGCGCTCGTCAGGTTCTCGAAGTAGTACTCGTGGAGCACCATGCCGTTGTATTCGAAGCCGAGCCGCCTGGTCAGCTCCGAGTACGCCAGCATCGTCTCTGCATCGGCCTTGGCGTCGCCGCGGATCGCGGCGATCCTGCTCGACAGAGCGTTGGTCCCCTTCACGTATCCCTCGTAGAGCTTGAAGTGCAGCTCGAGCGTCTGATCGGAGATCCCCGCCAGACCTTTCAAGTCGAACTTTCGTGCTTCGTACGTCATCGTCTACCTCCTTGGATCGTTGCTGTTGGCGACGGCACGCCGACGCTTGACCGTCGCCGGCGCCCGGGCTCGCGGATTCGTGGATTCAGTCGGTCAGCCGTCGCGAGCCACGCTGCGGCTCGTACGGTGGTCATTTAACTAACATGCACGCCGGGTGGCGGACATGGGGTGTGACCGGGCGTTTTCTACATGTAGAGAGCGAGCATCGGTAGAACTTACAGCGGACACGGTGCTGGCCTCGAGGGTGGAGCCCTGAACTCGATGGAGTTGCAGCAGCTCCCTTCGCCGGGCGCGTTGGCACCGCATTCGCATACGTTCGCTCGCATGAGCGATCGAGACCAGCGCCAGCGCGCCGATCGTCGCTGCCGCACCGGCGTCGATGCGGCTACGGACAGCGGGGCGGCGGACGCCTCCGTTCCCGGCGTCGTCTTGCCGGATCAGTTCTTCGCCGGCCGGCGATCCGGCCTACCGGAGAGTCCGGAGAAGCGGCTGATGTTCGCCGTCCTGCTCGACGCGATCAGCCGGCTCCGGCAGCGGTACGGTGCGCGCGGTCTCGAGGCCGAGCGCTGGATACAGGACGACGGCGACGAGGGGATCTTTTCTTTTGCCAACGTCTGCGCCGTGCTCGGATTCGAGCCACGCTCGCTCGCGGCCGGACTGCTCGCCGAGAGCTCACCGCTCCGGCGCCGCGCCCCGCTGCGCCATCCGCGCCCGGCGCGCCTGCGGGTGACGACGCCGGGTCGCCGCGGTGAGCGGCGGGTCGTCGCGGCCGGCTGAGGAAGACGTGCGCGACGACGCCACCATGATGCGGATAACCGCCGTCGATCCGCCGCGTTCCGCTCCGGAGTCCGCCGCCCGCGGCGGCGCCGAAGAGCAGCGCGATCCTGGGATCCCCGACCAGCCGCTCGGCGGGGACGCCGTCGACGACGTCGTCGACGAATCGTTCCCCGCGAGCGATCCGCCGTCGTGGACGAGCTCGCACGCTTGAAGCGAGCGTGCGTGGGTCGGCGCCGGGCGCCGCGCCCGCCGTCGCGGGCGTCAGATGCAGGCGGCGGCTGGTGCAGCGTCGCCGCCCCGGCTCCCGCAGCGCGACGCCGGCAGTTCGATGATGAACGTCGCACCTTCGCCGGGGCGGCCCTCGGCGCGAATCGTGCCGCCGTGGTGCTCGACGATGCGCCGGCAGATCGCGAGGCCGACTCCGGATCCCGCGTCCGTCGACTTCCGGCCCGGCAGTTGCGCGAAGAGATCGAAGATCTTCTCGGCGTCGCTTGCTGCGAAGCCCTGACCGTTGTCGCTGCAGCGAATCTCGCAGCGGCGCACGCCCTCGCGCTCGAGCCGGCGACCCTCGATGCGGACGCGGAGGGGGGTGTCGGTGCGGCGGTACTTGAGCGCGTTCTCGATCAGGTTGCGCAGGAGCTGGCGCATCTGGCCGCGGTCGGCGCGCAGCGTCGGCACCTCGCCGATCTCGACCGCCGCGCCGGCGTTACGGAGACCGAGCGCGCCGTCGCCGGCGACCTCGCGCGCCAGGGCCCCGACGTCGACGTCCTCCTCCATGTTCGGCTGGGTGTAGGTGACCCGGGCCAAGCGCAGCTGGGCTTCGAGGAAGCCGGTCATGCGCTCGAGCGCCGCCCCGAGCTGCCGCAGGTAGCCGCGGCCGCGCTCGCCGAGAGTCGCGTCGGGATCGTTCTCGAGGAGATCGACCCAGAGCGCCATCGCCGCGAGCGGCTGCCGGAGCTCGTGGGAGACGAACGAGGCGAAGTGGCGGAGATTTCCGTTCGCCGCTTCGAGCGTCGTCTGCGCATGCCGGCGAAGCGCGTTCTCGCCGCTGAGGGCGGCGTTCGAGCTCGCGAGCTCGGCTGTGCGCTCGCGTACGCGCTGTTCGAGCTCGGCCGCGAGCACGCGGAGCTCCTGCTCGGCGATGCGGCGCGAGTGCACCTCGCTCTGCAGCGAGCGATTGGTGAGAGCGAGGGCGCGGGCGCCGCGGCGTTGACGGGCCAAGGCCTGGAGCATGGCGGTCAGCAGGGCGGCGATGAGCGCGCCGGCGGCGAGGATGATCTGCGGGAGGCCGCTCGCGATCGCGGTCCGGACCTCGGGCGACGGGCGCACCTCGAGCTGCCAGCGGCGGCCGCCGGGGAGATCGAACGCGTACGGATCGCACGCCGGACACGGCGCCAGGAGATCCGGATCGCGCGGGCCGTAGATCTGCCGGCCGTCCTCGTCGATGGTTACGACGTAGTCGTGGATGAGCGCGGCGAGGAGGTCGTCGACGACGTCGTCGACGGAGAAGAGGGCGGAGACGAAGCCGTCCGCGCGGCCATCCCGGAAGAGCGGCACGACGAGCCGGAACGACCAGCGCTGCGCATCGGCGTCCGACGCGAACGCCGGGGTGGCGGCGGCGGCACGGCGCGCGCGCGCACCGGCGAGCGCGGCGCGAGCTTCGGCATCGAGCGGTGGCGACGGCTCGCGGGCGCCGCCGCGCCGCTCGGGCTCGGGTACGACGACATCGACGATGTTGCCGTCGTCGTCGAGCCACTCGACTGCGCGCGGCCTGCCGAGGCGCTCGAGGACGAGCCGGCACTGGTGCCGCCATTGCGCGGCGGGCAGGCGTCCCGCGGCCTCCCATTCCCCGGCGATGTGATCGAGGGCGCGCGTCATGCTCTGCGTGAAGGCGCCGAGCTCCGCGAGCGAGCCGGCGGTCATCATTCCGACGACCCGTTGCAGATCCGCGCGCTGGTGGGCGACCAGGGATTGCCGGAGGAAGATGGCCGCCAGGAAGCAGGTGGCGCCGGCCGCGTACGGGATGGAGCGCGCGATTCGCGACATGGCGGTTCCCGATCAACCAAAAGGCTCGCCGGGAAACAAGCGAGGGGCGGGCGACGCCGGACGTGCCAGCTCCGGACGTATGCCCGTTCCGGCGCCGAACGCCGCGACGGCGCTGCGCTCGCTCGGCAGGGCTCGCAGGACACTCACGTTGCCGACCGTTCTCGTCGTCGAAGATGACGCGCCGCTGCGCGCGGCGCTGATCGCTGCGCTCTCGGCACAGGGGTATCAGGCCATGGAGGCCGGCGACGTCGCCGGCGCGCTCGCGGAGATCGCTGCCGCCGACGTCGACGTCGTGCTCTCGGACATCGGCATGCCGGGCGACGGCTACGCTCTGCTGGCGCAGTTGCGGCGGCTGCGGCCGCAGGTGCCGGTCGTCCTGATGACCGGCATCGAGGAAGACGATCTCGGCCGCCGGGCGCGCGATGCCGGCGCCTACGCCTACCTGGTGAAGCCCATTCGTTTGAGCGTGCTCAAACGCACGCTCGACGACGCCTGCCACCGCGCCTGACCGCGGCGGGGCGCTCACGGATCACGACGGCGCCGGCGGGAGCGGGGTCGCACGAGCCTCGCGCCATGCGCTAGAAGGACGGCCGGAAGAGGCTCCGATGCCGAGCGCCCTCATCGTCGACGACGATCCCGATCTGCAAGCGGCCATGGCCGAGCTGGTGCTGCGGGAAGGGTTCGCCGTGGAGACCGCGGGATCGCTCGCCGCGGCCCGCGCCGTCCTCGCGATCCGCGCGCCGGACGTGGTCTTGGTCGACCTGACGCTGCCGGACGGCAACGGTCTGGAGCTGCTCTCCGCCAGCGAAGGCCCGGAGGCGCCCGAGATGGTCGTCATCTCCGGGCACGCGACGCTTGCCAACGCGATCGAGGCGCTCCGTCAAGGCGCTTCCGATTACCTCACCAAGCCGATCGACCTGCCGCGCCTGCGCGCGATCCTGGGTAACGTCGCCCGCCGCTGCGATCTCGCCGAGGAGATCGAGGGTCTGCGCGCGGAGCTCCGCGGGCTCGGGCGTTTCGGCGCCCTGATCGGCGGCTCGCCGGTGATGCAGCAGGTCTACGAGCAGATCCAGCGCGTCGCTCCGAGCAACGCGACGGTGCTAATCCAGGGCGAGAGCGGGACGGGCAAGGAGCTGGTCGCCGAGAGCGTCCACAGGTTGAGCCGCCGCCGCAAGCGTCCGTTCGTCGTCATCAACTGCGGCGCCGTCGCGCCCAACCTGATCGAGAGCGAGCTCTTCGGCCACGAGCGCGGCAGCTTCACCGGCGCCGAGCGCCTGCACCGCGGCTACATCGAGCGCGCTGCCGGCGGCACCCTGTTCCTCGACGAGATCACCGAGATGCCGCTCGAGCTGCAGGCGAAGCTCCTGCGCGTGCTCGAGACCGGGCGCTTCTCGCGCGTCGGCGGCGAGGAAGATCTGCCCGTCGATGTGCGCTTCATCGCCGCCACCAACCGCGACCCGCAGCAGGCGGTCGGCGACCAGAAGCTGCGCGCAGATCTCCTCTATCGCCTGCGGGTGTTCCCGATCGTCCTGCCGCCGCTGCGCGAGCGGACGGGCGACATCGACCTCCTCGCCGAGGCTTGCTTGGCCGAGCTCAACAAGGAGGAGGGGACGCGCAAGCGCCTGAGCGGCGCGGCGCTCGAGCGTCTGCGGAGCTACCACTGGCCCGGGAACGTGCGCGAGCTCAGGAACGCCGTGCACCGCGCCTTCATCCTCGCCGACGACGAGATCGGTCCGCGGCAGCTGTCCGACTCGACGCCGCTCGGTCCGCCGCCGGAGAGCGCCGCGAGCGGCGGCGAGGTCATGCAGGTGGAGATCGGGAGCTCGATCGCCGACGTCGAGCGACGGCTGATCCTGGCGACGCTCGCGGCGTGCGCGGGCAACAAGGACCGGGCGGCGAAGATCCTCGGCATCAGTCTCAAGACCCTCTACAACCGCCTCAACAGCTACAAGGGCGTCTCTGCCCCCGCGGTGTGAGCGCGCGACGCGCGGACGAAGTGCCAAATTGGAAAATCGTCGCCGCCGGCGTAGGGTAGCGGGCGGGAGGATCACCCGATGGCTTTCGTGCAGACTCCGCCGGTGCTCGGGAATCAGTTCGACCAGGATCGGGTACTGCAGAGCTTCCTGCGCCGGCGGGTGCCGCAGGACGTGCTGGCGTCGATGCTGCCGTCGCTGGCGCGCATGGGAGCGCGGACGGTCGGCGATCTCGGCGCCGCCGCGGCGGCGGCCTACGGCGAGGAGCCCGAGCTCGTGCAATGGGATGCGTGGGGGAACCGCATCGACGCCATCGTCGTCCCCGAGGCCTGGAAGCTATTTGCGCGTGCGGCCGTCGAGGAGGGCTTGATCTGGACGGCCTACGAGCGGGCCTCGGGCGAGTACTCGCGCCTGCACCAGTTCGCGCTCGTCTATCTCTTCGCGCCCTCGTCCAAGGTGTACACGTGCCCGCTCGCCATGACCGACGGCTGCGCGCGCACGCTCGAGGTGATGGCGGAGCCGGCGCTGCGTGAGCGCGTGCTGCCGCGGCTCGTCTCCCGCGATCCGCGGACGGCATGGATCTCTGGACAGTGGATGACCGAGCGGGCGGGCGGCTCCGACGTCGGGCTCTCGGAGACGGTGGCGCGCGAGACGCCGGAAGGCTGGCGGCTCTGGGGAACGAAATGGTTCACGTCGGCGGTGACCGCCGATGTCGCCCTGACCCTGGGGCGGCCGCAGGAGGCGGGTCCGGGCGGGCGCGGCCTCGCGCTCTTCCTCGTCGAGACGCGCGATGCGCAGGGTCGGCTCAACGGCATCGAGGTGCATCGGCTCAAGGACAAGCTCGGAACCAGGATGGTGCCGACCGCGGAGCTGACGCTGAACGGCACCCCCGCGATCCCGGTCGCCGGGCTCAGCGACGGCGTGCGCAACATCACCACGATGCTCAACATCACCCGCACCTGGAACGCGGTTTGCTCGGTCGCGAGCCTGCGCCGCGGGATTGCACTCGCCCGCGATTTCGCGGGGCGGCGCTTCGCGTTCGGCGCCATGCTCGACCGCAAGCCGCTCCACGTCGACACCCTCGCCGAGATGCAGGCGGAGTACGAGGCGGCTTTCCACCTGACGTTCCACGCCGTCGCCCTCCTCGGCCGTGCCGAGACCGGCGTCATCACGGCCGAGGAGACGGCGCTGCTCCGCCTATTGCAGCCGCTCGCGAAGCTGACCACGGGGCGTCAGGCGGTCGCGGGTGCCAGCGAGACGCTCGAGGCCTTCGGCGGCGCCGGCTACATCGAGGACACCGGCCTGCCCGAGATCCTGCGCGACGCCCAGGTGCTGTCGATCTGGGAGGGCACGACCAACGTCCTGGCGCTCGACGTGCTCCGCGCCCTCGCACGCACCGAAGCGCTGTCGGTCTTCGGCGGCGAGGTGCGGCGCCGCGCCGAAGCGGCGGTGCACGAGACCGCGCTTCGAGGGCCGGCGGCGACGGCGGTCGCCGCGATGGAGCATGCCGAGCGCTGGCTCGCGGCGGCGGGCCAGCGCGGGGCCGCCTGTGTCGAGGCCGGCGCGCGTCGCTTCGCGCTCACGCTCGGCCGGACGCTGGCGCTGGCGCTCCTGGTCGACCACGCCGCTTGGGCGCTAGCGCACGAGGGCGATCCGCGGCCTGCGGCCGCTGCCCGCCGTTTCGCGCGCGCCGGCGTCGACCTCTTGTGGGCCGAGGATCTCGGCGCCGAGGATGCGGCGCTCCTGGCTTCGGACCGTACGGGCTGAGCGGGGCGCGTCGGCGAGCTTGCCGTCGCGTCCCGCGGCTAGAATACGTTCGGATCCCAGCCGTACGCCCAGGCGGCGAGCAGGCGCCGCATGTCGTCGATGCGCAGGGCGAGCTCGTTCTTGCTGCGCTGGACGCCCTCGGGATCGACGGTGCGCGCGACGACCGCCGCCTCGCTGCGCGCGAGTGCAAGCCGCGCTCGAGCGAGGGCGAACGACGCGTCGCCGGCGGCGGCGAGAGCGGCCAGGCGAGCGCGCTCGCCGGCCAGGTACTCGCGCGCCGGCCGGGGCGACTTGTCCGCCATGGCGATGTCGCCGAACACCGCGTAGGCGAGCGCGTTCGGCGATCGTGCGGCGGCCTCCTTGGCCGCCTCGCGCACCTGCTCGAGGTCGGCGCCGGTGTGCGGCGAGGCCAGGTACATCATGCGGCTCGTCGCGGCGATCGCGGGAGTCGGATAACGGAGCGTGCCGGCGTCGAGCGCGGCCACGGCGGCAGCGAGGTCGGGGCGGCTGGTGTCGACGAGCACTGCGTGGCGGCCGTCGCAGTAGAGATACGCCCACGGTGAATCCTCGGCGTAGACGAGCCCGCCGAGCGGGATGGCGTACGGCGCCGTCATCGGCAGGATCGCGAGTCCGACGTCGTTGCTCCCGAGCGCGCTGCGAGCGGGGACGGCGCCGCTGCGGAGATCCCGGTCCAGGTGGAGCGTCGCTTCGTCGTATATCTGCTGCCCGCGGTCGCCGACCAGAACGCTGACCGGCGTGTCGGTCCAGCGCAGGAAGCCCTCGGCCTCACGCGCGGCGTAGGCGCGGCCGCGGATGCCGTTGGCGCGCACGAACTCCGCGGCGTCACCGGGAAAGGTCGGCGCGTCCACCATGCGTTCGAAGGTCGAGAGCCCGGCGAAGACGGGGTTGGCGGCGGCGTAACGGCGCCCGACCGGCGGCGCCGCGGCGGCGGCGGCAGCGGCGAGCCCGATCGCCAGCGTGCGCAGCGGCCAGGAGCCGCCGAGGCGGCGGCGCCACCATGCCAGCTCCGCCGCCAGCGGTCCGGCGAGGACGACGAGCACGAGCGGCACGAAGCGGCGTGCGCGCACGGTCATGATCGTGACCGCGAGCAGCGCTGCGGCATCGAAGAACGTGAGCGCGCGAGGACGGCTTGCGGCCGTGGCCGTCGAGTCGGATCTCGTCGCTAGACGCGCCAGTAACAAGACAGCGAAGACGGCGACGAGGACCGAGACCTCCCAGCGGCTGCCGCCGTTCGTGGCTCCGGTCGCGAAGAACGGCGCCCACTCGGAGATCGTCGGCCAGGCGGGATCCGTAGCCGAGGCGAGTGCGTGCGTCAGGTTCACGGCGCCGAACGGGTTCGCGAAGGCGGCGAGCGCCGCCGCGACGACGCCGGCGGCGATCCCGGCGGCCAGCCGCTGCGGCGCTATGGCGCCCGTGGCCACGGTCCATGCCGCCAGGAGCCCGAGCCCGAGGACGAAGCTGCCGTGGGCGTTCGCCCAGAGCGCCACCACGGCGACCGCCGCTACGAGCCACGCTGGGCGGATCGCGGCGCGCGCGAGCGCCGCGAGGCAGGCGCAGGCGAGCACGAGCCCGACGAGCGCCGGATCGAGGCCGACGTAGCTCCGGGCAGCTGCGATCGCGATGCCGGCTGCGAGCCACGCCTCCGCGGCGCCGGCGCCGCGGAGGCGCGCCGTCGTGGCGAGGAGCCCGGCCGCTGCTGCCAGCAGCAGCGCCTTCAGGACCAGGAGGCCGGTCGGACCGGCGGCCGCGTGGGCGGCGTAGAGGAGGACGTCGCTTCCCCAGCTCCGGTTCAGCCAGACGCGGCCAGCGGTAGCGTAGGACCAGTCGTCGGGCATACCGAGCTTGCCGGCGAGCGCGTCGCGGCCGCCGGCGAGGGCGATGAAGAGGTTGCTCCCGGGCCGCGGCTCCGCCCACGTGAGGGTGACGAGGAGCGTGCAGACGATCAGGCAGAGAGCGGCGTCGTGACGATTCGGCGACGACATGGGCAGCGGGTCAGGCGGAACGCAGCGCGGCAGCGAGCGCGGGCCGGAGACGGAGCACGGCGGCAGCGTCGAGGCGGAGCTGCTCGCGGGCCTGGGCCGTGGTTTCGCGGGTGTCGGTGGTCACGTGGGCCGCCAGGAACTCGCCGACCTCGCCGGCGAGGTCCGGGGGCGTCAGCGTCGACAGGCCCCTGATCACGTACTGGCGCAGCATCGGATCCATCGTCAGGATGTGCGTGCTCCAGCCGTCGCGCACGAATCTCCAGGCGGCATGGCGCGATGCCCGGGCGCCGAGGAGGCGCGACAGGACGAAAGCGCGGTCCTGCGGGCGGACGTCGTCGGTGCACGTGAGCGCGAGCGTGCGCTCGACGAGCGCCGGCTCTTCGAAGGCCGCGAGCGCATAGAGGAAGCGCTCCTCCTCTTCGGGGTCGTCGGCGGCGCTGGCGCGCTTGCGGTCGAGGAAGCGCTCGTAGAGGGCGGCGTCGCCGTCACGGGCGACGAGGCCGGCGACCACCGAGACGAGATTCGGCTCGAGGGTGACGCGGTCGGCGAGGTAGCGCTCGAGCCGCACCCGCGCCTCCCCCTCTACGGCGGAGTCGCGCGCCAGGGAGCCCAGGGCGCCGATGACGACGGCGCGCTTGACACGGAGATCGACGGGCTCGTCCGGGCGCGGATCCCAACCGAGCGCGGCGAGCTCGGGAGCGAAGAGCGCGTGTACCAGCGCCGCGAAGCGCGGGCGATCGACGTCGGCGAGCACGTGGCCGTCGAGCCAGGCGAGGCGCTGCGCGATGGCTTCCAGGACGGCCCGGTCGCGCTCGCCGGCGAAGCCGCGCAGCAGCGTCACGAACCCCGTGGCGCTGCCGCTGCCGGCCTTCACCAGCGCCCACTCGTTGCCGACCAGGTTCAGGCGCTCCTCGGGAGCGAGTCCGGTCGTGATCGCGCTCGCGAGCCGTGCGATCGCGGCGTCATCGAGGGCGAAGCGATAGAAGCCGGCGCCGCCGCCGTTCGGAAAGATCCAGCTCGCGCCCGCGAGCGTCACCTCGGCTTCGTCGTCGGCGAGGAGCACGCGCTCTTCGCGGATGCCGCCGGCGCCTCCGACCTTGAGCACGAGCGGTACCGGCCAGCGCTGCGGGGCAGCCGCCGCGCCGGCCTCGGGATCGGAGAAGAAACGGCGCTGGCGCAGTCGCAGGGTCGCCCCGGCGGCGTCGAAGCGGCTCGCGATCTCGACCACCGGGTGTCCGGGCTCGCGGATCCAGGCGTTGGCGATCGTCGTGACGTCGCGGCCCGAGGCCTGATCGAGCTCGCGCCAGAAATCGTCGGCGGTGGCGTTCTTCTCGGCGTAGCGGCGGAGGTAGCTGCGCACGCCGGCGCGGAACGACTCGGCGCCGAGGAAGCCCTCGATCATGCGGACGACGCCGGCCCCCTTCCAGTAGGTGATGACGTCGAAGCGCTCCGCCGCCTGGCGCGCGTTCTCGACGTCGAAGGATATAGGGTGCGTGGAGACGAGGGCGTCGAGGAGGAACGGCCGCGCCAGGGTGGCGACGAAGTCGCGCCACATACCCCACTCGGGGTTGAGCTCGGCGGTCGCCTTCCAGCCGACGAAGGTGGCGAAGGACTCGTTCAGCCAGAGATCGTTCCACCACGCCATGGTGACGAGGTCGCCCCACCACATGTGCGTGAGTTCGTGGGCGGCGGTGTAGAAGATGTCCTTCAATGTGTCGGTCGAGGCCGCGGACGGGTCGGCGGCGATCGCCGTCAGGCGGTAGGTGATGGCGCCCGGGTTCTCCATCGCGCCGGCCTCGAAGTCGGCGAGGCCGATGGCGTCGATCTTGCCGTAGGGGTAGGGGATGGCGGTGTAGTCGGCGAGCCACTCGACCGCCCGGCGGTGCGCATCGCGCGCGTAGAGTCCCTTGTCGGCGAGGCCGCGCGGGAGCCAGACCCGCACCGGCGTCCCGGCCGCCGTCTCGACCGCGGGCGTCGCCTCGAACGGCCCGACGAGGAAAGCGACGAGGTACGACGAGATCGGCGGCGTCTCCGCGAAGCGCACCAGCTTGCGGCCGCCGCTCAGCGGCTCCTCGGCGACGACGGCGCCGTTGGCGATCGCAGCGGCGCCGGCCGGGACGTCGAGCGCGAGCGCGAAGCGCGCCTTGTACTCGGGCTCGTCGAAGCAGGGGAACGCCCGACGGGCGTCGGCCGCCTCGAACTGGGTTGCGGCATAGCGCTCGCCGTCCTTCACCGAGCGGTAGAGCCCGCGGAGCTTCTCGACGATCGTGCCCGTGAAGGCGAGGTGCAGCGTCGCCCGCAGCGGGCCGACGGGCGCGGGAAAGCAGAGACTCACGGCCTCCGCGTCCGGGTGGACGACGATCCTGGCCGCGGCGGGCAACCCCGGCCCCGGGCCTTCGAGCCGGGCCGCGGTAACGTCGAGATCGAGGGCGTGGAGCGTGACGATCGACGTCGTCGTCCGGATGTCGATCGCGATCGCCGCCGTCCCCTGGTGCCGCCAGTGCTCCAGGTCGAGCGCCAGGCGGAGCTCGTAGCGCAGCGGCCAGACGTCGCGCGACAGCCGAAAATTCACTCCCGGATCGGCGGGTACGCTCAGGGTCATGGCGCCGCACTGTTCCTGACCGCTGGCCGCGCTGCAAGGTGCGCCGGCGCAAGAGCCTCCTAGCCTTCGGACCCGAGCCGCGCTAGTTTCTCCGGTCTATGAAAATACTCGCCAAGACGCTCCTCGCCGTCGTTTTGATCGCTTCCATGGCCGCCTGCCGGAACCAAGCGGGCGGCGACAAGCCCGCCGCCGACGGCCAACCTGCCGCCAAGAGCGAGGCCAAGAGCACCGCGCCCACGCTCGAGATGTACGTGATGTCGCAGTGCCCCTACGGCGTGCAGGTGATGAACGCGATCGCGCCGGTGAAACAACAGCTCGGCGACGGCCTGAACCTGAAGATCGGGTACATCGGCAACGGCTCGCCCGGGAGCTTCCAGTCGCTGCACGGCCCGTCCGAAGTGAAGGGCGACATCGCTCAACTCTGCGCCGCCAAGCAGGCGCCCGGCAAGTATCTCGACATGATCGTCTGCCAGAACAAGAACCCGCGCGCCGTGGACACCAACTGGAAGGAGTGCGCGAGCACGGTCGGCATGGATGCGGCGGCGCTCGAGGCCTGCGTCACCGGCGACGAGGGCCAGCAACTCCTCGCCGCTGCCTTCGCCGAGGCGCAGCAGAAGGGCGTGCAGGGCTCGCCGACGATGTTCATCAACGGCGCGCCCTACGACGGCGGCCGCAAGACCCGCGACTTCCTGAAGGCTGCGTGCGCCGCGACCACCGGAGACCAGCCCGAGCCCTGCAAGAACATCCCCGTGCCCCCGGTCGTGCATGCCATCTTCTTCTCGGACCGGCGCTGCGCCGAGTGCAACATCGCGCCGCTCGAGCCGCGCATCAAGAACGAGCTCGGCGGGCTGCAGGTGCAGCACGTCGACTACATGACCGAGGACGGCAAGAAGCTCTACGCGGAGCTCCGCGGCATCGACCCGAGCTTCAAAGTGCTGCCCGCGATCCTCGTCGACGGCGAGGAGGTCGCCAAGGATACCGAAGGCTATGCGACGCTCCAGACCTACATGCAGCCTCTCGGCAAGTGGCGCACGCTCCGCCTCGACGCCACGTTCGATCCCACCGCCGAGATCTGCGACAACGGCGGCGTCGACGACGACGGCAACGGCATGGCCGACTGCGCCGATCCGGCGTGCAAGGAGGCGAAGGTGTGCCGGGAGGCGAAGGCGCGCACGCTCGACATGTTCGTCATGTCGCAGTGCCCGTACGGCGCCCAGGCGATGGTGGCGGCGAACGACGTCGTCCAGCACTTCGGCAAGGACATCACCTTGAACGTGCACTTCATCGGCCAGGTGCAGGGCGATACGCTCACCTCGATGCACGGCCCCGCCGAGGTCGAAGAGGACATCCGCGAGATCTGCGCCGCCACCAAGTATTCCAAGGAGCACCAGTTCACGAAGTACCTCGCCTGCAGGAGCAAGGACTACCGCAATCCGAACTGGCAGCCCTGCGCCAAGGAAGCCGGCATGGATGCGCAGGTCATCCAGAAGTGCTTCGACGGCGAGGGCAAGGATCTGCTGAAGAAATCGTTCCAGTTCGCGGCCAGCCTGAAGATCGGCGCCAGCCCGACCTTCCTCTCCAACAACCGCCGCGAGTTCAACGCCGTCGACGCGGCGAGCCTGCAGCAGCAGTACTGCTCCGACAATCCCGACCTGAAGGGCTGCGCCGAGGCGATCGGCGGCAAGCAGGGCTGACGTTGCGGCTCAGTCCGCCTTGTCCTTGAACTGCGCCGCGTCGTTGCGCGAGGCCGGCGCGGCGTAGGTCTGGGTCCAGCAGGCGCCGGTCGCGGCGTGTAGCTGCACGACCACGGCCGGGCTCTGCGCCAGGGGGAGAGCGGGCACGGCCAGGTTCACGCCGCGCGCCTTGATCTGGAGCTGCGCTTTGCCGGCGGCGCCCGGACGCAGCGTCAGCTGGGTGACGCCATTGCGGGAACCGTTGCGGTCCGCGAATTTGAAGCTGCTGCTGCTCGCCTTCCAGCACGGCTTGCCGCCGCAAGTACCGCCGCCGGGCACGCCCAGGCGGGCGGCGAGCGCAGACGTACCGCCCGCCTGATCGTAGACGCAGAGATCGTAGCGCGCCGTGCTCGCGAGCGGCGACCCGAGTTCGCCGCCGGTCGTGGCGCCGCCCTTCTTCCACTGCCAGACGAGCTGATTGCCGGCATCGACGCCGCCGCTTAGCGTGCGATCCCGGATCTGGAGCTGTCCGGCGAGTGCCGTCGTGCAACCGGCAGCCGGCTCGGTGGTGCCGGCGCAGGCACCGGCCGTGCAGGCGTCGTTTGTGGTGCACGGGTTGGCGTCGTCGCAGGGGGAGCCGTTGGCCTCGAGCTGGCAGGCGCCGTCGCAGCAGTCACCGGCGGCAGTGTTGCCGTCGTCGCACTGCTCGCCGGCGGTGACGATGGCGTTGCCGCAGCCGGTCGGCGTGCAGTTGGAGTCGCAGCCGTCGCCGTCGACCAGGTTGCCGTCGTCGCAGAGTTCGGGCGGCTCGGTAATGCCGTTGCCGCAGCTGGTCGCCTCGTCGGCGCCGCAGTCGACGCGCGGCCCGTTCTGGCGCGCTGCGCCATCGAGGTCGACCTCGCCGACGGTCGGCACGTACGCGGGGTCGCCGGCGTCGATGGCGGGGGAGCCGGCGCCGAGGTGGAAGTCGCCGCTCCCGGGTGCGGCCAGGAGCGGGTCTGCGAACGTCGAGTGCGCGTCCTGCCCGGTACCGCTCTGCCAGGCCCCGAAGCCCACGTATTCGGCGCCGTTCCACGAGAAGCGCGCCGCGCCGGCGCCGGCGTCGACGAACCAGAGGTTGTAGTCGAGGACGGTGGCGACGTTCCCGTACTCGGAGACGACGAGCTTGTTCTGGGCGGTGGCGTAGACGAGGTTGTTGCGGACGATGCTGTCCTTCGCGTACTGGATCCAGATCTCGCCGAAGCCGGCGCCGAGGGTGTCGTTCTTGTAGAGCGTGTTGCCGGTGAAGACGCAGTCGGCGACGCGGCCGGTGTACGAGGCGTAGCCGCCGAAGCCGAGGCCGGCCTTGTCGTTGCCGTGGATGACGTTGTTGCGGACGACGACGCCGGAGGCGACGATGCCGGCGTTCTCGGCGCCGATCTCCATGCCGACGTCGGACTCGGTGACGACGTTGTTCTCGATCACCACGTCGCGGCCGCCGTCGACGTAGATGCCGGCGGCGAAGCCGCCGCCGTAGATGGAGCGGGCGCGGGCGACGAAGTTGTTGCGGATGACGCCGTTGCGGCAGACCTTTGCCGGGTTGGGTTGGATGTCGGTTTCGCCGCCGATGCAGACGATGCCGATGTTGTTGACGTCGCGCACGACGTTGCCGCTGACGACGAAGCCGTCGACGTTGCCGTTCAGGGCGAGCGCCTCGCTCTTGGCGGGATCGCAGTCGTAGATCTCGTTGCCGTCGATGACCAGGTCGGAGACGGGCGCGGACTTGGTCCCATAGACGGTGATCCCCATGGCGTTCTTGCCGCGCATGTCGTGGATGCGGTTGTCGCGGAGCTCGATGTGGGTGCCGGCGCCGAGGATGCGGATGCCCGACCCGTCGCTCAAGCGGAGGTTGTTGCGGATCTCGAAGCCGATCACTTTGAGATACGATTTCGAGTCGATCAGCACCATGCTCTGGTCACCGGCGACGCCGGTGCCGTCGAGGACGGGCCGCTCGCCGGGAGCCGCCTGCAGCGTGATGAAGCCGCTGCCGGCGTCGCCGCTGCGCGGAAAGACCAGACGCTCGAAGTAGGGCGTCGCCTTCTCGTGGACGATGATGGTGTCGCCGGGCTGCGCTGCAGTGAGCGCGTCCTGGATGACGGTGAAGTCGCCGCCGGAGGCGGCGACCGTGTAGACCGCGGCGGCGGCGAGGCGGGGAACGACGAGGGCGAGGAGGGCCAGGGTCGTGACCGGACGGGCAGGCATGGCCGCTAGACTAGACCGCGGCCCCGACGCGACGCTACCGGCCATGAGCGGCGGCGCGCCCCGGAGCCGGCGACACCGGGGCGCGCCGCCGCTCCGGTCAGAAGCCGTAGGCGATGGCGCGGAGCTCGAAGGCGCGCGGATATTGTTTTTCGAGCAAGCGATCGGAACGGCAGGTCTGGAAGTGGACGAGGCAGCGCGAGAGATCCGCGACCGAATCGAGCGTCGGAATGCCGGCGGCCGCGCAATCGCTCCCGAAGGCGCCCATCCCGAGCCCGCCGGCGTCGAGCAGGTCGGAGAAACGGATAGCGCCGCAGGCCTTGGCGATCGTCGCCGCCGCCTTGCCGGCGAGTGATTTCGGCGCATCGACTCCGCCGAAGACGGTCGCCGCGGACTTGGCGCACTTGCCGGCCACCTTGCGCCGACAGGCGTCGTTGCCCGGCTTCTGCTGCAGGCACGTGAACGCGCCGTCCAGGCACTTGGCTACGGCCTTCATGCGTTTGCTGGTGAAGGTCATGCTCGCCTTGGCGATCGCCGCCTGGCATTTCACCAGGGCCGGATCGGCGAGGCCTGCCTGATTGCCGTCGGCGCCCGCCTCCAGGCAGGGGAGCCCGTTGGCGACGTCGATCTCTTCGGCGAGCTCGCGGGCGCGCGGATACGCGCGCGAGACGAGCTGCGTCGCCCGGCAGATCTGCTGGTGGCCGAGGCAGAGCGAGAGCGACGACCCGTCGCTCAGCGTCACGCCGTACAGTTCGCAGTCGTTGCGTTCGGCATCGAAGCCGAGACCGCGGGCGTCGAAGACCGCCGTCGGGCTCAACCCCGCGCAGCTTTTGTTGATCGCATGAATGACCTTGGTGCCGAGCCCTCCCACCTTGGCGCTGTTCTTGTCGCATTTCGCCTTTGCCTTGGCGACGCAGGCGGGATCGCCCGGCTTCGTCTGGTGGCAGGCGAAGACACCGGCGATGCAGTCACCGAGCAGCTTCTGCATCACCTGGGCGACCGTGCTCCCGCCCTTGGCCAGCGCCTTCTGGCACTTGCCGAGGGCTTTCGCCGTGCCCGGATCGCCGATCCCGGCACCGCCGCCGTCGGCGGGATGGTCGCAGTCGCTGTCGGCGCGGTCGATGTAGCCGTCGCCGTCGTCGTCGATGCAGTTGTCGCACACCTCGCCGGGCACGAGACCGCGCGGCGTGCCGAAGACCAGGTCGTCGAGGCCGGTGCCCTCGCCGCTGTCGTCGCCGATATAGCCGCTACCGGTGACGAAGTGGGCCGCGACGATGGCCGGCGTCGGCTGGCCGCTGCCTTCATCGACGGCGACGATGCCGCGAAAGAGCTGCGAGCGGTCGCTGCCCGAGACGGTGCCGGTGCTGAAGGCGGCGCCGCCGGCGGTGCGGACCGTCAGGCTGCTCGGTCCGATCAGGGGGTAATCGGCGTCGATGAACACCGCGCCGACGCCGGCTACGGCCGTCGGTTGGAAGCCGGTATAGAAGGATACATCGGTTTCGTTGTCGCCGGGGGCGTAGAGGTTCGGCGACGATACCGGCGCGAAATCATCGGGAAGGCCGAAGTCGCGGCTCACGAGCTGGCCGCCCTTGCCGACGATGACCGCGCCTTTGCCGCTGCGATAGTGCTCGGGCGGGAAGGCGGCCGGATCCGCTGCGGCGGTGTCGATGTCGTCGAAGTCGACCACCTTCACGTCGCCGGCGAGGCGAGCGTCGAAGGCGGCGCGGTCGGTGTAGATCTCGAAGGAGACGGCCGCCGCCGGATGCGGTGCGACGGCGGCTGTCGCCAGTGTGCCGGCGAGAGCCCATGCCAGCGCGACGGTTTTCTCGGGCGTCATGGAACTGCTCCTTTCTGGACCGCCGCCCCGGACGCGATCACGCCGCTCGCGCCAGCACGGTGTCGATCATCGCTTGCACTATGGCGCCGACGTCGCCGTCCTTCGGCGTGAAGACGTGGCGGCAGCCGCACTCGCGGAGCAGCGGCTGGTCGGCCTCGGGAATGATGCCCCCCATTATGATCGGGATGTCGCCGCCGCCCGACTCGCGCAGGCCGCGCTGCACTTCCCTGGCGATCCAGAGGTGCGAACCCGAGAGGCTCGAGATGCCGATCAGATCGACGTCTTCCTGGATGGCGGCGGCGACGATCATGGCCGGCGTCTGCTTGAGACCCGTATAGACGACCTCCATGCCGGCTTCGCGGCAGGCGAAGGCGAGGAGCTTGACCGCGTTCACGTGGCCGTCGAGCCCCGACTTGGCGAGCAGCACGCGCATGCGCTTCGGGGCGCGCGGCAGGCGCAGCGGCGGCGCGTCCTTGATCTCGGAGCCGAGCGGCGGCTGATAGCGGGCGCCGAGCGCTTCTTCGAGCGCCCGCGTCCACTCCCCGGTGGTGCCGCCCGCCTGGGCGAGCCGGATCGACGGCGGGACCAGGTTGGCGCCGACGACGGCAGCGCTCTCGAGGTCGGCGAGCGCGCGCGCGACGGCGTCGTTGTCGCGCGTCTCCTTCCATTTCTCGACCTCGGCAATCCGCTGCGCGACCCGCGCCGGCGTTACCGCGTCCTCGGCGCGTACGCGCGCCGCGCCGGAGAAGGCGCCGACCTCGCCGCGAAACGCGTTCACGCCGACGACCAGCTTTTCCTTGCTCTCGATCTGCTGCCGCCACTTGACGAGCGCCGACGTCAGCCGGAGCGCGATCCAGGGAATGCAGCCGGCGTAGCCGATCTTCTCCATCTCGGCGATGACGGTGCGCGCTTCGTCCTTGATCTCCCGCGTCGCCTTCTCGATCACCTTCGAGCCCTCGAAGATGTCGGGATAGTCGGTGACGCCGGTCTCGTACATCAGGACCTGCTGCGTGCGCAGCGCTAGGATCTGTTCGCTCGGGTCGGGTAGGCCGAGGGCTTCGCGGAATCCGGGGAGCTGGAGGGCGCCGACGCGCGCCGAGGCGGAGATCACGACCGGCAGCGCCTGGTAGGCGATGCGGATGATGTTCACCTCGGGCTGCTGCTCGGTGAGGGTGAGCGAGCGCACCTGGCAGCCGGCGCGCCACTTGGCGGCGACGCCGTAGCGCTCGCGGCAGAGCTCGGTCCAGAGCTGACTGTAGGCGCGCACCTTGGCGATCTCGGGCACGAGCTCGATGCCCGAGTTGATGAAGAAGCTGATGCGGTCGACGACGCCGGCGAAGGCGTCGGCGGCGAGCGCGGGGCGGATCGCCTCGAGGATCAGGATGGCGTTGCCGATCGCGTAGCCGACCTCCTCGGCCGGCGACGCGCCCGACTCCATGTAGTGGTACCCGCAGCTGTTCATCGGGTTCCAGAGCGGCGTCTCGGCGGCCGCGAAGGTGATGAGGTCGGTGGTCAGGCGCAGCGACACCGCGGGGTCGAAGATCGACGTGCCGCGGGCGACGAATTCCTTGAGCAGGTCGTTTTGGGTGGTGCCGCGGAGCTTCGCTCGGGGCACGCCGCGCTTGTCGGCGACGGCTATGTAGAGCGCGTACAGCCAGACGGCGGTGGCGTTGATCGTCATCGAGGTGTTGATGGTCCCGAGATCGATCTCCTTGAAGAGGGTCTCCATGTCGCCGACGTGCGAGATCGAGACGCCGGTGCCGCCGATCTCGCCCGCGGCCATCTGATGATCGGCGTCGTAGCCGTTCTGCGTCGGCAGATCGAAGGCCACCGAGAGGCCGCGCTGTCCGTGGGCCAGGTTCTCGCGGTAGCGCCGATTCGACTGCTCGGCGTCGCCGAAACCGGCGTAGGTCCGAATGATCCAGGGGGTGCGCGTCTCGGACTCGGCCATGGGGCAACCTCCGCGGGGCGGGATTCTGGCCCGGCCTCCGCAGGGGCGCAAGCGCCGGGCGCTCGCCGCCGCTAGCTGCGGTCCGATATCAGCGGTCCGGAGCGGGCGCTCTCCGCTGCCGGCGCCGCTAGTGACGGCGTGCCGCGCGCGCCAGCGCCGCGGCGACGATGTCGATCCGGCGCTGCGCTCGGCGCTCGAGGCCGACATCGCCGGCGCGGCGCGCGTGCGCGAGCGCCGCGCCGGCGATGTCGGCGGCGGTATCGAGGTCGGCGGTGAGCGCCGCGGCGGCGAGCGCCGCAGCGGCCGCGACGGCGTGGCCGGGGCGCGCGTAAAGGCCCCAGGGGTCGCCGAGGAGTGCAGCGACCTCGGCATAGAGCGCGGCCGCACCCTGCGCATCGCCGTGCGCGCGCCTCGTCCGCGCCGCGCGCACGAGCCCGCGGGCCTGCGCCAGTGTCGCCGCGGTGAGCGGCGCGTCCGCGGTGGCGAGCGTGCCGCCGTAGCTGGCGCGCGCCGCCGTGCTCGCGGGCGGTGCGACGGCGGCGTTCTTGGCGTCGTCGTAGGTCGCGAGCGCGTCGCGATAGGCGGCGTCGATCGCGTCCATGGGCGGCGCTCCGGCGGCGTCGAGCACGGCCGCGGCGGTCACGGCGCCGAGGGGGAGCGGCACGTCGAAGGGCGCGGCGACGCTCGCGGCGTTGGCGCCCGAGTTGGCGGCGGCGAAGACCGCGGCGCCGGCGGTCAGCAGCGGTCGCGCGCCGGCGAAGAAGTTGCCGACGACGTTGCCGCGAGCGCCTTCGCGGAGCTGGGTGCCGCTCTCGACGTAGCCGCGGACGACGTTGCCGCGCACGTCGGCGAGCGTTCCGTCGGCGACCGCGGCGCCGTCGATCGAGGGATTCCGACGCAGGTTCTTGTCCCAGACGTTGCCGTGCGCGGAGAAGCGGGTGACGCCGTACTTGACGAGCGCGCCGCCGCCGCACCACGTCTTCGCGCACGGTCCGCCGTTGGCGGCGAGGTAGTTCCATGAGAGCGTCACGTCGCTCACGAGGGCGCCGTCGCCGCCGGTCATGCTGCCGCCGGTCACGTCGATGCCGCCATCGCCGCTGTTGGTGACCGAGCAGTGGTCGATGACGACGCGAGCGACGGCGCGGCCGCGCTTGGCGGCGATCTGGATGCCGTCGTTCACGGCGTTGCGGATGCGCAGTCCGCGGACGATGACGTTGCCGCTGTGGATCTCGAGGGCGCCGCCGCCGGCGCCGAGGCGCTCTCCCCAGAGGGTGATGCCGGGCGCGGGCGCCGAGAGCCCGTCGATGGTCGTGTTGCCGGGCACGATCAGCTCGGCGAGCAGCACGATGTCGCCGGCGACCGCGAAGTCGATGCGGCCGCCGCCGCTGTGCTCGCTGGCCGCGAGCGCGCTGCGCAAGCTCCCGAGGCCGTTGTCGGCGAGCGACGTCACCGTGAAGCTCGTGCGGCCTTCGCCGCCGGTCGTCTCGGCGCCGAAGCCGGTGTAGATGCCGTGGAGGGCGCGCTCGGCGTCGTCGGCGCTCGCAGTGAAGATGTCGACGACGTGGCCCGTATCGGCGGCGTCGCCGGCGCCAGCCGGCAGCGCCCCCAGGGTCGCGAGAGCGAGCGCCAGCGCGAGACACGGCGCCGCCAGCCTGGCGATACGGCCCTGCATCCGGATGTGCAGGGAGCAACGCGGATGCCAGTGGCCCGAGGGCGTCGGGTCGCGCCGTCACCGCCGCTGCAGCCGGGGGAGCGCCGTCGCTGCGGCTGCTGACGACGCGATCGCGCCGCCCAGGCGCTACGCGAGATGTCACTGCGGCGCCGTGCCGGCGCCCGCAAGCCGACAGCCAAGTAGACTGGGAGCCGACATGGAATGCTAGAGGTGACGGCGGCGCCGTGCCGCGCCCGCCGTTCGTGCCGCGGCCGCGCTCGGCTACAGGCCGAGCTCGCGCGCGATCATGTCGCGCTGGAGCTCGCTCGATCCTTCGCCGAGCTCGAAGACCTTGCAGTCGCGGTAGAAGCGCTGGATCGGCGACTCGGACATGAAGCCGGCGGCGCCGTGGTAGTGGAGCGCGCGCTCGACGACGCGCGTGCAGACTTCGGTGGCGTAGAGCTTCGCCATGCTGGCCTCGCGGCCGTGAGGGAGGCCGCGGTCGGCGGCGATCGCGGCGCGGTGGCAAAGAAGCCGCGCCGCTTCGACCTGCAGCGCCATGTCGGCGATACCGAAGCGCACCGCCTGGAACGAGCCGATCGGCTGCCCGAACTGGACCCGCGTCCCGGCGTAGGCGAGCGTGGCTTCGCAGGCGGCCCGGGCGATGCCCGTAGCGAAGGCTGCGGAGGCGATGCGGCCGAGGGTGAGCGTGCGCAGAGCGTCGAGGAAGCCCCGGTTCTCCCTGCCGATCAGGTTCTCGCTCGGCACCCGGCAGTCCTCGAAGACCAGCTCGGCCATCTCCGAGGCCCGGACGCCGAGCTTCGACAGCGACGCCGCCACCCGGAAGCCGGGACGGTCGCGTTCCACGAGGAAGAGCGAGAGCCCCTTGAGCCGCTGCTCGGGCGCCGTCGAGGCGACGACGACGAGGAAATCGGCGATCGGCCCGTTGGTGATGAAGAGCTTGGCGCCGTTGAGTACGTAGGCGTCGCCGTCGCGGACGGCGCGCGTCGCCACCGACCCGGCGTCCGACCCGGCCCCGGCTTCGGCGAAGGCCCAGGCGCCGATCTTCTCGCCGCGGATCGCCGGCGGCAGCCACCTCGCCTTCACCGTCTCGCTGCCGAAAGCTTCGAGCGCGGCGCAGGCGAGCGCCATGTGGACGTAGAACCCGAGGGCGATGCCGGCGGATCCGTAGGCCAGCTCTTCGCAGAGGATGGCGTAGTCGAGGTTCGACCCGCCGGCGCCGCCGACCGCCGCCGGGAAGCGCAGGCCGAGGTAGCCGAGGGCGCCGAGCTTCGGGAAGAGCTCCACCGGGAAGCGCTCCTCGGCGTCGCACTTCGCGGCTATGGGCGTGATCTCCTTGGCCGTGAAGGCGCGCAGCGCCCGCTGCAGCTCGCGCTGCGCGTCGGAGAGGTAGAAGTCGGGCTCGGCCATGGCTCAGCGTCCCTTGAAGACCGGCGCGCGCTTCTCGTCGAAGAAGGCGCGCACGCCTTCGCGGTGGTCCTCGGTCTGGATGCAGTTCACCTGGGCGAAGACCTCGTAGTCGAACTCGGCGTCGCGGCCGAGGTCGAGCGAGCGGCGGATGGCGCGTTTGGTGAAGGCGAGCGCGATCGGCGGCCCATCCCGCAGCTGCGCGGCGAGCTTCCCGACCTCGGCGTCGAGCGCTGCGGCGGCGGCGACGCGGTGGACGAGCCCCAGCGCCAGCGCTTCCTCGGCCTGGACGAGCTTCCCGGTCATCATCATCTCGGTGGCGACGCCGAGCGGGATGAGCCGCGGCAGGTAGTAGCCGGCCGACATGTCGCAGCCGGCGAGCCCGATGCGCACGAACGGGGCGCCGAGGCGGATGCCGCTCGCGGCGACCCGGAAATCGCAGGCGATCGCGAGCCCGAAGCCGCCGCCCACGGTGTCGCCCTGGAGCTTCGCGATCACCGGAATGTCGAGGTCGGCGATGCGGCGGATCGGGTCCAGGTAGCGGTCGACGATCGGCTCCCACTCGGCGGGCGGGCGCTCGATCATCTCGGCGCGGTCGGCGCCGGCGCAGAAGGCCCGGCCCTCGGCGGCGATGACGAGCACGCGATCGTCGCCGCGGCCTACCGCATCGAGCGCCGCGATCAGGGCGTCGAGCATCCCCAGGCTGAGCGCATTGAGGGTTTCGGGCCGGGCGAGCGTAATGGTGGCGATGCCGTCCCGGCGCTCCAAGCGGAGAGGTTCGCTCATGGCTTCTCCAGGGGGCGGAAGGCGTAGTCCACCGACATCTCGGCCACGGTTGCGTCATCCGCGTCCGCCAGGCGCGCATGCACCGTGAGCTCCGAGCGGCCGCTTACGGCGAGCTCGTCGAGGACGCGCGTGATCTCGCCTGCTGCGACCCGGGCCGTACCGCGCACGGCGCCGCGCGCCGGTCGGCAATAGCGGATCTCGGCGCGGCGCGCGAAGGGAAAGGCGCGATCCAGGGTCTCGAGCCCGGCGGCCACGCCGGCCAGCGTCTCTCCGAAGGTGTAGAGGAGGCCGGCGTGCACAGTGCCGGCCAGGTTCAGGTTGGCGTCGCCGGCCGGCAGCGTCATGCCGACCTCGCCGCCGTCGACGCGGTCGAGGGTGATCCCGAGCCCGCGGGTGTATGGGATCTGCGCCAGTACGGCGCGCATCGCGTCTGCGTCCACGTCAGTCCTCGAGGCGGAAGGCGCGGCGCACGTTGTCGCGGACGATCTTGCGGTAGACCGCGTCGGGAAAGCCGAGCTCGCGCAGCTCCGCGAGCGTGCGGTCGAAGGTGAGCAGGGGGTAGTCGGTCGCCCACAGCACCTTGTCCTGGCCGTAGGTGCTCGCGAACTTGACGAAGGACTCCGGCCAGTGCTTGGGCGTGCGCGCGCTCGTCTCGACGTACACGTTCGGGTGCTTCCAGGCGAGGATCATCATCTCCTCGTGCCAGGGCTGGCCGAGGTGGCAGCCGAGGATCACCAGCTCGGGAAAGGCGAGGGCGACCTCGTCGAGATAGATGGGACGCCCCGCCTCCGACGGCAGCAGCGGTCCCGTGTGCCCGACCTGGATGGCGACCGGCAGGCCGAGCTCGACGCACTTGGCGTAGACGGGCCAATACATCTTTGCGTTCGGCGGGGCGCCGACCGTGCCGTCGCCGTAGGCGTAGGGCTCGAGGCGAAGCCCGCGCAGCCCGAGCCCCTTGGCCATGCGTTCGATCTCGCGCACCACGTCCATCGGCTTGCCGCGGGGGTCGACGGTGCCGACGCCGGTGAAGCGGTCGGGATGCTTGCCGCAGATCTCGGCCACCTCCTCGTTGGTGATGATGTGGTGGTTCCCGTAGCCGAAGGCCGAGAGCATCAGGCGCTCGACGCCGGCGGCGTCCATGTTGTCGATGATCTCGGCGGTGGTCATGCCGCGCTCGAAGAGCGCGAGGGTGCCGTAGCGCCGGAAGATGCTGATGAACTCGGCGGGCCAGCGGTCGATGGTGCCGGGGCGCACGAGCGTCGCCCAGGCGTCGATGGCTCCAACGGTCTCGGTCATGGCGGTCTCTCCTCTCGGCGCCGGATCTCGGCCGGCAGCGCTTCCCTAGCAACTTGACAGATAGCCGTCAAGTGTTAAGCTGTCACGCAATGGTCGCCAAAGCCGACGTCCTCCCGGCGCCGCCCGACAGCACGCGCGACGGCATCCTCGAAGCGGCGCGGCAGCGCTTCCTGCGCTTCGGCGTGCCGAAGACGACCATGGACGAGGTGGCGCGCGAGGCCGGCTGCTCGCGCACCACGCTGTACTCGTACTTCCGCAACAAGGAAGACCTCTACGCCCGGCTCCTCGAGCAGGATGCGGAGGAGTTCATCCGGGAAGCATCCGGCGTCCTCGCGGCCTCCGCGCGCGCCGGCGAGAAGATCCGCCGCATCGTCGAGATCACGCGGCAGACCTACGCGCGCAACCACGTCATGCGCCTGGCGCTGGCCGGCGACGCCGAGATGAGCCTCGAGCCGGTGGCGCACGCCTTCACGCGCGAGCAGGAGCGGCGCATCATCGGCCTCCTGCAGCAGGTCCTCGACCAGGGCATCGCCGAAGGATCGCTGCGCCGGATCGACAGCGAACGGGTCGCCTACTTGATGTTCCACCTCGGTCGCATGCTGGTGGAGCGCGAGACCGCCGGCGTCGGCGACTACCCCTTCGACGAGATCATCGGGCTCATGGACGCGGTCTTCGCCGAAGGAATAGCGAAGCCGCGCCGACCGCGGCGCAAGCGAGGCGCCTAGAACGAGGAGGTCGCAATGGCGTTCCCCCACTGGAGCGAGGAGCACGAGTCCTTTCGGGCGAGCGTGCGGCGCTTCGTCGCCGACGAGATCCGCCCCTTTGCCGAGAAGTGGCAGGCCGAGGAGGGGTTCCCCGACGACCTCTTCTGCAAGGCGGGGGCGCTCGGCCTGCTCGGGGTGCGCTTCGACCCCAAATGGGGCGGGAGCGGGCTCGACTACTGGTACACGGTGATCCTCGTCGAGGAGCTGGTGCGCGGCCGCGACATCGGCTGCGTCGTCGGGCTCCTCGTCCAGTGCGAGATGGCGACGGCGGTGATCCACGACCACGGGAGCGACGCCCTGCGCCGGGAGTGGCTGGCGCCGGCGATCGCCGGCGAGCGCATCGCTGCCCTCGGCGTCTCGGAGCCCGGCGGCGGCTCCGACGTGGCGGCGCTGCGGACGACGGCGCGCGCCGACGGCGACGACTACGTGATCCGCGGCTCCAAGATCTTCATCTCGAACGGCGCCCGGGCCGACTTCGTGACCTTGGCCGTGCGCACGGGCGGGCCGGGGCCCGACGGCGTGAGCCTCGTCGTCTGCCCGACCGACGCCAAGGGCTTCCAGGTGAGCCGCCGGCTGCGCAAGGTCGATCTGCACTCGAGCGACACCGCAGAGCTCTTCTTCGACGACGTGCGCGTCCCGCGCCGCTTCCTGATCGGCGAGGAGGGCCGCGGCTTCCGCTACATCATGCGCGCCTTCCAAGGCGAGCGCCTGGTGCTCGCGGTGATGATGAACGCGCTCTGCGACGACGTGCTGCAGGAGACGCTCGCCTACATGGCCGAGCGCCGCGCCTTCGGGCAGCCGCTTGCGGCCATGCAGGCGTGGCGCCACCGCATGGCCGACTGGATGACGCGGCTCGAGGCCTCGCGCGCGCTCACCTATCGGGCCGCCGAGCAGCTCGCCGACCGTGATCCGCGCGGCGACGAGACCGTCAGCATGGCGAAGCTCTACGGCGCCGAGATCATCCGCGGCCTCGTCCTCGACTGCGCCCATGCGCTCGGCGGCTACGGCTTCATGGAGGAGAACTACGTGGCGCGCTGCTCGCGCGGCGTCCAGAACTGGGGGATCGGCGCCGGTACGAGCGAGGTGATGCGCGAGATCATCGCCAAGCGTCGCATGCCGGTGGGAGCGGCGTGAGCAGGCGGGCGGTGATCGCGGGCGTCGGGCACACCGCCTTCGGGAGGCTCGCGCCGCGCACCGCGTGGCACCTGGAGGCCGAGGCCGCCGCGGCCGCGGTCGCCGACGCCGGGCTGCGTCCGGCGGACGTGGACGGCCTGCTCACCGACCCCGGCCCGGCGCAGGGCATCCTCGACGGCATCACGCCGCACTTCCTGCGGCTCGGCGCCCAGCTCGGCCTCGATCCCGACTACGTGGGATCGGAGATCCTGGGCGGCGCCGGGAGCGTTGCCGTCGTCGGGCGCGCCGCTCTCGCCGTCGAAGCCGGGCTCTGCGACGTGTGCCTCTGCGTCTACGGCGACAGTCCGTTGGCGACGCCGCGATCCTTCGAGTACGGCCGCGGCGACGAGGCGGTCTTCGGCTTCTTCGGCGCCGTCGGTCTGCACGCCCTGGCGGCGCGACGCCACATGCACCGCTACGGGACGCGGCCCGAGCACCTGGGCGAGGTGGCGATCGCAGCGCGGGCGCACGCAGCGCGGACGCCGCACGCCGAGAAGCGCCGGCCGCTCACGATGGCGGAGTACCTGGCCTCGGAGCCCGTGGTCGAGCCGCTGCGCAAGCTCGACTGCTGCCTGGTTTCCGACGGCGCCGCGGCCGTGGTCGTCACTACCGAGGAGCGCGCCCGCGATCTGCGCGCCCGCCCGGTTCGCATCCTCGGCCAGGGACAGGCCCACAGCCTCTCGACCTACGCTTCGCCGGAGCACTTCGAACGGCTGCCGGCCGCGCGCTGCGGACCGAAGACGCTCGCTCGCGCCGGGCTCGGGCCGGGCGATCTCGACGTCGTGCTCCTCTACGACTGCTTCACGATCGTGGTCCTGCTGCAGCTCGAGGACTACGGCTTCTGCGCTGCCGGCGAGTCCGGACCCTTCGTCGCGGGCGGGCGCATCGCGCCCGGAGGGAGCCTCTGCGTCAACCCGAGCGGCGGGCTCCTCGCCGAGGGCTACGGCGGCGGCATGCTGCACGTGATCGAGGCGGTGCGGCAGCTCCGCGGCGAAGCCGGCGAGCGCCAGAAGGCGGACGCCGCGACGGCGCTGGTCTCCGGCCATGGCCTCGGTATGAACACGCACGCGACGCTCGTGCTCGGGAGGTGATGCCAATGTCCGCAACCGGCCCGGCGCTGCCTCCGCCCGACGCCCTGACGGCTCCCTTCTGGGAGGAGTGCCGGCGCGGCGTTCTCGCCATCGCGGCATGCGCGGACTGCGGCCACCGCTTCCTGCCTCCGGGGCCCTGCTGTCCGCGCTGCTGGTCGCGGCGGCTCGCGGTGCAGGAAGCGTGCGGGCGCGGGCGCGTCGAGACCTTCGCCGTCTATCGCCGCACCTACCACCCGGCGCTGCCGGCACCCTACGTCGTCGCCCTGATCGCGCTCGACGAGGGGCCGCGCTTGATCTCGAACGTCGTCGGCTGCGCCGCCGCGGAGGTCGCCGTCGGCATGCCGGTCGCGGTCCGCTTCGAGAAGGCGGGCGACCGCGTCCTGCCGCGCTTCGCGCCGGCCGGCGACCAGGGAGGAGCATCATGAGCATCGGCTTCGAACGCGACGGCGCGGTGGCGATCCTCACCATCGACCGCCCCGAGGTGCACAACGCTCTCGACTTCGCGACCAGCGACGCGCTCGCGGCCGCCTGGCTCCGCTTCCGCGACGACGACACGCTGCGGGCGGCGATCCTGACCGGCGCCGGCGAGCGCGCCTTCTGCGCCGGCGCCGACCTCCGCGGCGTCGGCGACTTCTACCGCAAGCTCACGGCGAGCGAGCGCCTGCGGCGTTCGGAGCAGATGCCCGGCCTCGGCGGCATCACGCGCAATCTCGCCGTCGACAAGCCGATCGTCGCCGCCGTGAACGGCCACTGCCTGGCCGGCGGCCTCGAGCTGGCGCTCGCCTGCCATCTTCGCGTCGCCGCCGAGAGCGCCACCATCGCGCTGCCGGAGGTCAAGCTCGGGATCATTCCCGGCGCCGGCGGCACGCAGCGGCTGCCACGGCTGGTGCCGCTCGAGCGCGCCCTCGACCTGATCCTGACCGGCCGCCGCATCGACGCCCGCGAGGCCGAGCGCATGGGCCTCGTCTCGCGCGTCGTGCCCCTGGCGTGGCTCGGCGACGAGGCGCTCGCCGTGGCCCGCGCCATCGCCGCCAACGCGCCGCTTGCCGTGCGCGCGGCGAAGGCCGCCGTCTGGTGCGGCCTCGACCAGACGCTCGCGGAGGGCCTGCGTCTGGAGCAGCTGCTCGCCGAGCCGGTGCGCCAGAGCGAGGACGCGCAGGAAGGACCGCGCGCCTTTCTCGAGAAGCGCCCGCCCGAGTGGAAAGGGAGGTAACGCCATGTCCGATTCCCCGCGTCGCCACGTCGGCCAGTACGTCGCCTCGGGCGACTGGAGCGACTACTGGACCACGCGCATCAGCCGCGCCGAGCGCGGCAGGATCCACGTCCGCGGCTATCCGATCGAGGAGCTGATCGAGCATCTGTCGTACAGCGAGGCGGCGTTCCTGCTGCTGCGCGGCGAGCTCCCCGACGCCCGCGAGGCGGCGCTCTTCGACCTGGCGCTGCGCAGCGGCATGGACCAGCAGTTCATCAACTCGGCCGCATGCGCGGCACGCTTCACCGCCTCCGCATTTCCCGACTCCCCGGTCCCCGCCCTCGCGAGCGGCATCCTCGCGAGCGGCTCGGTGACCGGCTCGCCCCAGGAGCCGGCGGCGATGCTGATCGAGGCCGTGCGCGCCGGCGGCGACGTCGAAGCCGCGGCGCGCGGCGCCGTCGACGCCTGGCTCGCGCGCCGCGGCGCCGTGCCCGGACTCGGGCATCCGCTGCACAAGACCGCCGAGCCGCGGGCGGTGACGCTGCGCCGTCTGGCGATCGCCGCCGACGGCTGGCGCGCGCACGGGCGCCTCCTCGACGCCATCGCCGCCGAGGTCGAGCGGCGCAAGGGGCGCGTGATACCCATCAATCTGGCCGGGGCGCTCGGCGCCCTGCTCGCCGACCTCGGCTTCGAGCCGCTGACGATCGGTGGGCTCGGAGCGCTCAGCTACGGCATGGCGCTCCTCGCCCACATCGTCGAGGAGATCCGTGACGGCGTGCCGCTGCGCATCATCCCCGACGCGCTCGGGGCCCACTACGCGGGGCCGTCGGAGCGACACTTGCCGGCGGACCGGCGCCGGGACCGGCCGTGATCCACCCCTATGCCCACTATCCGGCGCGCGCTGCGCGGCGCTGGCCGGCGCGGACGGCGCTCATCGACGGCGAGCGCCGGCGCACCTATGCCGAGCTCGACGGCGCCGCGACGCGACTGGCGCGGGCGCTCATCGAGCTCGGGCTGGCGCCCGGCGACCGCGTCGCGGTCGTGCAGCAGAACCGCATCGAGTACGTCGAGGCGGCGATCGCGATCGCGCGGGCGGGCGGCGTGCTGGTGCCGCTGCTCGGCGCCCTGACGAGCGCCGAGCACGCGTTCATGGTCGACGACGCCGCGGCGCGCTTCGTCGTCGCCCTCACGGCCGAGGCGATACCGCGGGCGCAGCAGGCGGCAGGAGGACGAGCGGCGGTGCTGGCCCTCGCCGCCGGCGATGGCGCGCTCGACCTCGCCGCTCGCGCTGCTGCGTCCGGGAGCGAGCCGCCGGTGATCGACCGCGCTCCGAGCGCCCTGGCGCAGATCCTCTACACCTCGGGCACGACCGGGCATCCGAAAGGGGTCGCGCACAGCTATGCGAGCGTCGGCGCCGCCATGGGCGCCTGGGCGACCGCCTTCGCTCTCGGTCCCGAAGATCGCCTCCTCGGCCAGCTCGCTCTCAGCCACTTCGGCGGTCGGGCGATGGATGCCGCGTGGCTCGCCGGGGCGACCCTGGTGATCCTGCCGACGCCCGATCCGCAGGCCACGCTCGCCGCCGTCGCCCGCCATCGGGTGACGATGATGCTGGTGATCCCGACGCTGCTGCGCATGCTCCTCGACCATCCCGCCGCCGCCGCCGCCGACCTCTCGAGCCTGCGCGCGGTGGTCTACGCGGCGGCGCCGGCGGCGCCGGCGCTGGTGCGCCGCTCGCTCGCGCGGCTGGGGCCCGTGCTCTACACCGGCTTCGGACAGACCGAGGCTTACGGGCTCAACACCTTCATGGATCCGGCCGAGCATGTCGCCGCCCTCGACGGCGGCGGCGAGCGCCTGTCTTCGGTCGGCCGCGAGTGCGCCGCCTTCGCGCAGGTGCGCATCTGCGCCGAGGACGGACGCGAGGTGGCGCCGGGCGAGGTCGGCGAGATCTGCGTCTACGCGCCGTGGGCAACGCCGGGCTTCTGGAAGCGCCCCGAGCTCGACCGCGCCCGGCTGCGGGACGGCTGGCTGCGCACCGGCGACCTCGG
>MWST01000006.1 GCA_002050235.1 Polyangiaceae bacterium UTPRO1
CCGGCGGCGCCGGCTTCATCGGCTCGCACCTCTGCGAGCGGTTGCTCGACGAGGGCAACGACGTCATCTGCATCGATAACTTCCTGACCGGATCGCCGGACAACATCGCGCCCTTCCTCGGCAACCAGCGCTTCCAGTTCATCCAGCAGGACGTCACCAACTTCGTCTACGTTCCCGGCAAGCTCGACGCGATCCTGCACTTCGCGTCGCCCGCGAGCCCCATCGACTACCTCGAGCTGCCGATCCAGACTCTCAAAGTGGGGTCGCTCGGCACCCACAAGGTCCTCGGCCTCGCCAAGGAGAAGAGGGCGCGCTTCCTCCTGGCGTCGACCTCGGAAGTGTACGGCGACCCCCTAGTCCATCCCCAGACGGAGGACTACTGGGGCAACGTCAATCCGATCGGGCCGCGCGGCGTCTACGACGAAGCCAAGCGCTTCGCCGAAGCCATCACCATGGCCTACCAGCGCACTCACGGCGTCGTTACCCGGATCGTGCGCATCTTCAACACCTTCGGACCGCGCATGCGCATGCGCGACGGCCGCGTCGTACCGAACTTCATCGCCCAGGCGCTGCGCAACGAGGACGTGACCGTATACGGCGACGGTGCTCAGACGCGCAGCTTCTGCTACGTGAGCGACCTCGTGGAGGGCATACTGCGCCTGCTCCGCAGCGACCAGCCGACGCCGGTGAACATCGGCAATCCGCGCGAGATGACGGTTCTCGAGTTCGCGAAGATGATCATCGCCCTCACCGGCTCCAAGAGCCGGATCGTCCACAAGCCCCTTCCCGTCGATGACCCCAAGGTTCGTCAGCCGGACATCTCGCTGGCGCGGCGGGTCCTCGGCGACTGGCACCCGGAGGTCCCGGTAGAAGAGGGGCTGCGCCGGACGATCGCGTACTTCGCGGCGAAGATCCGGGAGGACGCGTGAAGATCCTGGTGACCGGCGGCGCCGGGTTCATCGCCTCGCACGTCGCCGATGCCTACATCGCCGCCGGCCATGAGGTCGTCATCGTCGACGACCTCTCCTCCGGAAAGCGCGCCAACCTCCCCGCGGCGGCGAAGTTCTATCACGCCGACATCCGCAGTCCGGAAGCGCGCGAGATCATCCGCAACGAACAGCCGCAGGTGCTGTCTCTGCATGCGGCGCAGATGGACGTTCGGAAGTCGGTTGCCGATCCCGCCTTCGACGCCTCGGTAAACGTGCTCGGAATGATCAACATGCTCGAGGGCGGGCGCGAGGTAGGGATCCGCAAGGTGATCTTCGCGTCGTCGGGCGGCGCCACCTACGGCGAGCAGGAGGTATTTCCCGCCCCCGAGGACCATCCGCACAATCCGCTCTCGCCCTACGGCATCACCAAGGCGACGGGCGAGCACTATCTGTTCTTCTACCGCGCCGCTTACGGAATGCCGTACGTCGCCCTGCGCTACGCCAACGTCTACGGGCCGCGCCAGGACCCGCACGGCGAGGCCGGAGTGGTCGCCATCTTCACCGAGAAGCTGCTGGCGAACCAGGCGCCGACCATCAACGGCGACGGCAAGCAGACCCGCGACTACGTCTTCGTCGGCGACGTCGTGCGCGCCAACCTGGCGGCGCTCGACCGCCCTTTCGTAGGCTCGGTCAACATCGGCACCGGCATCGAAACCGACGTCACGGCTCTGTACGCGCACCTGCGGGTGCTCACCGGGAGCCCGCACCCCGCGCAGCACGGACCCGCCAAGGCGGGGGAGCAGCGGCGCAGCGTGATCGCGATCGGCCTCGCCGCCGACGTCCTCGGCTGGAAGCCGGAGATTCCGCTCGAAGAGGGTCTGCGGCGGACCGTCGAGTTCTTCCGCGCCCGCCTCGCGAGTCGCTGAACGGAGGCTGCCGGGGACGGTAGGCGCAACGGGCGGCGCCAGCCCGGAGACGGCTGCCGCGCTCCCTCGCGGCGCAGCGACGGCGCCACCCGGAGGAGTCAAGCTCGGAGTGCTTCCGGTACGACCGGCGGCACCGGCCGCCAGGTGACGGTGAACGTGGAGCCCCGACCGACGACGCTCGCGACGGAGACCTCGCCGCCCAGCAGGTCGACCAGGCGGCGAACGATGTGGAGGCCGAGGCCGACGCTCCCGAAGGTGCGCGTCGACGAGCCGTCGACCTGACGGAACATCTCGAAGATCACCGGGAGGCTCGCAGGCGGGATCCCGACGCCGGTGTCGCGGACGTCGAAGCGGACCGCGGCGCCTTCCCAGCGCGCGAAGACGTCGACGCTGCCGCGGGCCGTGAACTTGAGGGCGTTGCCGACGAGGTTCTTGAGAATCGTGCGGCACGTCGCCGAGGGCGTTCTGCCAGCGCAGGGAGACCCCCGCTGCGACGAGAGGACCGAGCTCGACGTCGAGTTGGCGCATGACCGCAGCGACGTCGACGGGCTCTGCCGCGATCACGTCGCGGCCGGCCTCGAGCCGCCCCATGTCGAGCGTCGCGTTGACGAGGTCCAGGAGCTCGATGCCGGCGTGCTGCACCCTCGCTACCGTCTCCCGCTGCTCGGGCGTGAGCGGCCCGGCCGCCAGCGCCGCCCGGCGCTCCGGAGGGATACCGGCCGCGGCGACGAGCGCAAACTCGCCGCGTGCCGCGTCGCTGGTCAAGGTGGCGCTCCAATCGCATCCGAGGGCGCTGCGAGCGAGCGCCGTCACGCGCTCGATCATGTCGGGTTGCCCGAGATTGCTGCTCAGCATCTGGCCGACCTCGACGAGCGCCGCCGCCGTTTGTGCGGATTCCTCGGCTAGACGTTCGGCGCGTTTGCGCTGGATGACGGCGCCGAGCTGGACGGCGATGCCCGCGAGCGCCTGCACCAGATCGGCGTCCTCGTCCCGAGCGTTGCGCACGAAGAACTCGAGCACGGCGATGACGCCGTCGTCGGCGAGCACCGGGATGCCGACGCCGGCCAAGATCCCGGCCCGCGCCGCGGCGTCGGCGCGCGGCAGGCTGGGATCGTCCCGCATATCGTGCATCCAAGTCGGCTCGCGAGTAGTCCAGACGCGGCCCGGAAGCCCTTCATCGGGGGCGAAGGTGAAACCCTGGCTCTCGGCGTAGAAGGCCGCGGCGGCGGGGTCGGCGGACCACCACGCCGAGCAGGCGAGCGCTCCCGACTCGGGATGCTGACACCAGGCCTGGCCGAGGACCCAGTCAGTCGCTTCGCAGATGCGCCGCAGCACGGCGGTGAGCGCCGATTCGAGATCGGGCGCTGCGCCGACCTCCAGGCTGACGCTCTGGAGGAGGCGCAGCTCGCGCTCGATGCGCGCCCGCTCGCGGCGCGTCCGTTCGAAGGCGCCGGCCACGCCGACCGATGCCAGCAGCAGGATCGAGGAGGGTCCGGCGGCGTAGCCGAGCCGCTCGAGCGATCCGGTACAGAGCCAGATCGAAAGCAGTCCGGGCACGGCCGTGGCGAGAACGATCGCGAGCTGGAACCATCGTCCCCAGGGCATGAACGTGGCCGAGACCAGGCAGCAGGCCAGGGCACCGAGGCCGGTTCCGAACGGGTTGCGGGTGATGACGTCGGAGAGGACGCCCGCAGAGAAGATGCCGGCGACCGCGATGACGGGTACGATCGCGGCAGCCCGGCGGGTGCGCACCCGGCGTAACACCGGGAACGCGATCCCGATGCAGCTCGCCTGGAAGACGGTGATTCCCACGAGCGCCCCAAGGAGCTGGTGGTCGCTCGCAGCATCGATCACCAGCAGGACGCCGAGCCCCGCCAAGGTCACCCCGAACGACACGCGCGCCCGCTCGACGAGCAGGCGCGTGACCGCGGCGTCATCCGCGCGGGTGCTATTTTGCCGACGCCCTGCCATCCGCTTGGCGCTTCGGGTATCGTCGCTCTTGCGATTCCGCTACGGGAGCCCGGACCGCGAACGACCGAGCAACCGCCATGCCGCTCGCACCGCACCGCGATCCATGTCAGATTCCGCCGGGTGCAAGATCCTCGTTTCATTCGCAACTTCTCGATCATCGCCCACATCGACCACGGCAAGTCGACGCTCGCCGACCGGCTCCTCGAGTACACCCACACGGTTGCGAAGCGCGAGATGGAGGCCCAGCTCCTCGACGACATGGACCTGGAGCGCGAGCGCGGAATCACCATCAAGGCCCACACCGTCAGGCTCCTGTACCGGGCCGATGACGGTCACACCTACCAGCTGAACCTGATCGACACTCCCGGTCACGTCGACTTCTCCTACGAGGTGTCGCGAAGCCTCGCCGCCTGTGAAGGCGCGATCCTCGTCGTCGATGCCGCCCAGGGAGTCGAGGCGCAGACCGTCGCCAACGTCTATCTCGCCCTCGACAACGATCTCACGATCGTGCCGGTGCTGAACAAGATCGATCTGCCGGCTGCCGATCCGGACCGGGTCCGCAGGGAAATCGAGGATGTGATCGGCCTCGATGCCGCGGACGCCGTCCTGGCGAGCGCGAAGTCGGGGCAGGGCACGCACGAGGTCCTGGAGGCGGTGGTGCGCACCATTCCGCCCCCGACCGGCGACCCGGCGGCGCCGCTCGCGGCGCTCCTGTTCGATAGCTGGTTCGATCCGTACCACGGCGCCGTCATGTTGGTGCGCGTCTTCGCGGGTACGGTCCGACCGGGCACGCGGATCCGCCTGATGGCGACCGGCAAGGAGGCCGAAGTAAACCGCGTCGGCATCCTGAAACCGGCGCTGACGGACGTCGCCGCGCTCGGGCCCGGAGAGGTCGGCGTCGTCATGGCCGGGATCAAAGAGGTCGCCGACACGCAGGTCGGCGATACCCTCACCGAGGCCGAGCGTCCGGCGGCGGCGCCGCGCCCCGGCTTCAAAGCCGTCCGGCCGATGGTGTTCGCCGGGCTCTATCCCGCCGAGTCGCACCAGTACGGGGCACTGCGCGACGCCATCGAGAAGCTCAAGCTCAACGACTCCTCGCTCTCCTACGAGGCCGAGAACTCGATCGCACTCGGCTTCGGGTTCCGCTGCGGCTTCCTCGGACTCCTCCACATGGAGATCGTCCAGGAGCGCCTCGAGCGCGAGTTCGGCCTGACCCTCATCACCACCGCGCCGACCGTTGCCTACCACGTCCACACGACCGACGGTCGGACCCTCGTCGTCGACAGCCCGGCGAAGCTGCCGCCCGAGGGCGAGATCGAGAGCATGGACGAGCCGTTCATCCTCGCCCACATCCACGTTCCCACCGAGTACCTAGGAAACGTGATCGCTCTCTGCGAGGAGAAGCGCGGCCGCCAGCGCGAGCTGCGCTTCTCCGGCGAGAAGCGGGCCCTGCTGGCATACGAGCTGCCGCTGAACGAGATCGTCCTCGACTTCTACGACCGGCTGAAGTCGGCGAGCCGCGGCTACGCCTCGCTCGACTACGAGCCGCTCGACTTCCGCCCGTCGAACCTCGTCAAGCTCGACGTCCGCATCAACGGCGAGCTGGTGGACGCGCTCTCGGTGATCCTCCACAGCGAGCGCGCCTACTACCGCGGCCGCGAGCTCACCCAGAAGATGCGCGAGCTGGTGCCTCGGCAGATGTACGAAGTCGTCATCCAGGCTGCGATCGGCAGCAAGGTTATCGCCCGCGAGACCGTGAAAGCTCTCCGCAAGAACGTCACCGCGAAGTGCTACGGGGGCGACATCAGCCGCAAACGCAAGCTTCTCGAGCGCCAGAAGGAAGGCAAGCGCCGCATGAAGCAGGTCGGCCGCATCGAGATTCCCCAGGAGGCCTTCCTCGCCGTCCTCAAGGTCGGGGACTAGGCCAGGGTAAAGTGGTAGGCCCGACTGGCGATCCAGGACCGGTTCCCCTATCATGCCGCGCGTGACGAAGAGCCGGACCGGGGTCGCCCGCGACGCCGAAGGCGCGCCGACGCGACCGGCAGCCGGGACGGCGGTAAAGCAGAAGTCCACCGTCCGCGAATATGCCGAGGCGTTGGCGGTTGCGATCCTGCTGGCTCTCTTCATCCGCACGTTCCTCGTCCAGGCGTTCAAGATCCCGTCGGGATCGATGCTCGAAACGCTCCAGATCGGCGACCACATCCTCGTCAACAAGCTGCGCTACGGGATTCGCCTGCCCATACTCGGCAAGCGGGTGCTGAAGTTCGAGGATCCGCGCCGTGGCGACGTCATCGTCTTCGTCTACCCGGTCGATCCCAGCAAAGATTTCATCAAGCGCGTCATCGGCGAGCCCGGCGACACCGTCGAGGTCAAGCACAAGCAGGTCTACATCAACGGCAAGAAGATCGACGATCCGTGGGGTCAGTTCGTCGAGGGTCCGGGCGACAACAGCCGGCTCACGCCGCGCGACAACTTCGGCCCGGTGACGGTACCTCCGGATCAGGTCTTCGTCATGGGAGACAACCGCGACCGCAGCTACGACAGCCGCTTCTGGGGTTTCGTGCCGCTCGACGACGTCCGCGGGAAGGCTTTCGTCATCTATTGGTCGTGGGACGGCGAGGACCGCTGGGTCCGCTGGGAACGCCTCGGCGACCTGATCCACTGAGCCGCCGTCCCGTGGCGACGACCGAGCGCAGCCCGGTGCCGTGGGGAGCGTTGGCGGCTGCCCTCGCGGTACTCGCGGGGTTGCAGCTCGCGACGCCGAACTTGATCGGGAACGACTCGTACTTCCACGTCAAGTACGCCGAGGTCGTACGCCGCGCGGGCCTCCGCGGCTTTCCTCCCGACTTCCCCTGGCTGCCGCTCACGATCCTCGCCCCGGATCGCTACGCCGACCACCACATGCTCTACCACGTGCTGCTCGCGCCCTTCACCTTCGGGGATCTCCGCATCGGCGGCAAGGCCGCGGCCGCCGCGGGGGCTTTCACCATGGTGGCAGTCTTCACGTGGGTGCTACGGCGCGCCGGGGCCCGCGCCCTCGGCCTCGCGGTCCTGGCACTCGGCGCCTCGTCCGCCGACCTCCTGTTCCGCCTCAGCATGACGCGCGTGCAAGCGCTCTCTCTCGTCTGCCTCTTCCTGGGATTCCACTGGGCGGCCGCCCACCGCCTCGCTGCACTCGCCGCGCTCGCCTGCGCCTACACCTGGCTCTATGACGGCTTCCCGCTGCTGGCGCTCCCGGTGGTCGCCGTCGCCGTCGCCGAGATCGCCGTCGAGCGTCGCTTCCGTCCGGGCCCGGCGATCGCGGCGGCCGCCGGCATAGCCGTTGGCCTCATCGTCAACCCGTACTTCCCGAAGTACCTGATCTTCATGTGGCATCACCTGGGCGACAAGCTCGTGGCGCAGGAAACGCTGCGCATCGGCAAGGAATGGTCGCCCTACGATCCGGCGGGGCTCTTGGCCAACGCCGGCGCCGCGATTGCCTACGTCGCCTTCGGCGTCGCGGCGCTCGGCGAGGGGCGCTGGCGGCGCCGGCCCGGCGCCGTAGCCGCGGGGCTGGTCGCAGCTGCTTTCTTCGTCCTCACGATGCGCTCGCAGCGCTTCGTCGAGTACTTCGCGCCGACGGCGACCTTCTTCGCCGCCCTCGCGGGCGGCGGCCTCATCGCTGCCTGGCGACCGGCGCGCCGCCGCGCCCTCGCCGGAGTGCTCGCCGCGGTCCTGGCCGGCAACGTCATCGGCATCGGCTCCATGTTGATGCGGCGGGCGCGCGCGACACCCTACGACCGCTTCGCTGCCGCGGCGCTGTATGTCGCGCGCACGGCGCCGCCGGGCGCCATGCTGTGCACGACCGACTGGGACGACTTCCCGTGGCTCTACTTCTACAATATCGAGAGCACGTATCTGGTGGGGCTCGACCCCACCTATCTCCACGGCGTCTTCCGCGACGCCTACTGGGCCTGGGTCGACGCCTCGCTCGGACGGGTCGCGCGTCCGTCCGCGGTCTTCGCCGAGCAGCTTCCTTGCGCCTACGTGCTGAGCGATCGCGATCACGAAGCCTTCCTCGCGCTCGCGGCCGAAGATGCGCAACTCGAGGAGGTGCTCGCCGACGAGCAGATGGTACTGTACCGCGTCCGCCGCAACGGTCCGCCGCCGACGTACCCGACGACGCCGCGCTGACGCGACGACTACGACGAACTGCGTCACGGCACCGGCGTACTCGTCGTCGCCGCATCGATTGCGTCCGAACCGACCCTGGGCTATCGACCCCCGGTCAACGAAGCACCCCAGGGGAGGATTCCATGCAGGGAAACGCCGCACGCATCGTCGGAGCAGCCCTCGGCGTACTGCTCTCGACGGGCGGAATTGCCGGGGCCCAGGTCCAGATCGGCGACAAGATCACCATCGCCAATGCCGACAAAGTGAAGGACGTGGTCTCACCCGCGATGTACTGGCTGGTGAAGCACGGCTGGCCGATGACGATCGCCGAGACGCAGAAGATCACGCTGCGCAAGGCCTTCGTGGAGGCTACGGAAAAATACTCGCCGCAGGTGAAGCTCAGCGCCGACGGGCTCAAGCTCGAGGGTTGGGTCGCGGGCCGGCCGTTCCCGCGCATCGACATCAAGGACCCCCAGGTGGCGATGAAGATCATGCAGAACTTCCGCTACGCCATCGCCTTCGACGACCTCGACCTCCGCAACTTCGACGCCGACACCGGACCGATCTCGCTCGAGCGGCCGCTCCAGGTGGAGCGCCACTTCCTGGTCGACCACTTTCGCCGCCTTTTCTACGTCGGCCGGCTCTACGTCGACCCGAAGCCCGAGATCCCCAACTCCGAGGGCTACGAGTACAAGGAAACCCTGCACCCGATGATCGAGCCCTTCGACCTGAAGGGGGTCGGCTTCACCTACTACCGCTACACCGACCCGGCGAAGCAGGACGATAGCTGGCTCTACCTGCCGTCGCTCCGCCGCGTCCGTCGGCTGTCGACGGCGCAGCGCTCCGACGCGCTCTTCGGTCAGGACACCGATCAGGACAGCTACGGCGGCTACGCCGGCGCCCTCGCCTGGATGGACTGGAAGTTCCTCGGCGAGAAGGAAGTGCTCGCCGCTTTCCACAGCGAGCATTTCCCGGTGAAGTGGGCGGACGGCGCTGCCGACTTCGCCTTCGACGACAAGTGGGAGAAGCGCCAGGTCTACATCGTCGAGGGTGTATCCAAGCTCCCGCAGTACGCGTTTTCGAAGCGCGTCCTCTACATAGACCAGGACGTCTACGCGGTCCCGTACAGCGACATGTACGACCGCGCCGGCGAGCTCTGGAAGATCTGGGTGAACAACTTCTCGTGGCGCAAGGAGGCCTTCCCGGGCTCGCCTCTCAAGTACGACGAGGACACCCCGTTCCCGTCCGCGGCCGTCATGGTCGATATCCAGCTCGAGCATGCGACCAAGGCGGCGCTCCCGAGCCACCGCTTCCCGGGTGAGCCGGGCTGGTACTGGCACCAGGGCGACAAGGCCGGAACTACCGAAGATCAATTCACCATCGCCGAGCTGATCGGCAGCGGTCACTGATCGGCGGGACGCATGCGGGGGCCTGTCCCCGCATGCGTTCCCACGCGGCGGATTCTGCCGGCAGCACGCCGGGGTGGTGAGCGTAAGCGCGGGGGCTAGCCCCCGCATGCGTCCCCCACGCGACGGATCCTGCCGGCAGCACGCCGGGGTGGTGAGCGTAAGCGCGGGGGCTAGCGCGCTGCCGGCCGGTCGATGGTGCCTACGATCATGATGCGCCGCGCCCCGCCTTCGGCCTTGGCGCCGGGCAGCAGGTTGATCGCGAGCTTCAGGCCGTCGCTCGCCTCCGCCGCCGGCGTCAACGTCAGGTCGAGACTCATCGGGCTCGCGCCGAGCGGCTCCCGCAGGAGGATGTTGCCGGCGCCGTGCACGCCGATCTCCTGACCATCGGCGGCGATCTCCTCGATCTCGAACCGGCCGCTCTTCACGGTACCGTCGAGGCGCACGTCCCTGAAATGGAGATCGGGAACGACGATCCCTCGGACCTTCGCGCCTTCGAGTGCCAGCCCGGCGATGCGCACCTCGACGCCGCCCGAGGCTCCAGGCAGACCGCGCCCGCCGCCGTCGAGCGCGAGCGTGGCTTCGAGCCGCCCGCGCAGCGCGCCCTCGAGCCACGACCGCAGGCCGGCATATCTACCGAGATCGACGCCGGCCAGCGTTGCATCGACGCGCAGGCGCTGCGGGCGCGGATCGATCGTACCCCGCAGCCGACCGCCGTAGAGCGTAGCCTCGATGCCGACGGGATACGGATTGCCGCTCAGAAGCCCGAAGCGCGACGGTGTGATGCGGATCCGTTCGGCGGCGAGCCACGGATCCCGTTCCGCGTCGGCGCGGGCGCGCACGCGCAACGAGTCGATCGCATACGAGAGGTTCCACCCGAGAGCGCCTCCGCCGGTCTCGATTCGGACCGGCGACCCGGAGGTCGCCGTTGCGAGGAGGCGCTGCAGCCAGAGGTCGTACGGAAAAGACGCGAGGAAGCAGACTACGAAGAGCGCCAGCGTGTAGAGTCCGTAGCCGAGCAGCGCCCGGCGCCGCCCCGGGATGCGGACGGCCGCAGCGAGGGTCCGCAGACCGCCCGCAAGACGCTCGCGTCCGTCTACCGCGCCGATCACGGCGTCGTCGTACTGCCGGTCGGGCGCAGCCGGCCGATCACGAGAACGGCATCGTAGACGAACGGCTGGTCGAACCGCTTCTTCATCTGCAGGCGGCTCACGAGCAGCGGCAGGTCGCTCTTCTCGACGCGGTACAGAAAGCCTACCAGCTCGCGCAGCGACACGCCGGCGAGCCGCATCTCCACGTCTTCCTCCTGGAGGTCATCGCCGAGCGTTCGCGTCGACGGGTTCATGGCTGCGACCCGGTCGTGGCCGAGCGTGTCGCGCGTTACTCCCTCGAGGTGCGAGAACAGCGAGAAGCCGGCGCCGCCGCTGTCGAGCCTGCGGCGTACGCTGTCGCGCTCGGCGCGCAACTGGAGATAGCGATCGCGGAGGCGAGCCATCTCGCCGACCTCGCGCTCGCTGGCGGCGATCTGGGCCTGGAGCGTGGCCCGCCGCTCGGCAAGGACGCCCGCGAGCCCCCAGACGGCGACCAGCAACCCGGCGCCGACGCCGCATCCGAGGAGCACCCGCTCGCGCGGCGACAAGCGCTCGATCAGCGCCGCGAAGCGTCGCAGCAGGTCGACGATCGCGGTCATGCGGCCGGTTCCCCGCCGACGTCCAGGCTCAGGCGGAAGTCCACCTGCTGCCCGTCGACCGACGCGCGCACGTCTTTCGCTTCGACGTTGCGGAACTCCGGACGCGCCGCCAGGCCGCGCTTCACCGCCTCGACGCCCTCGTAGGTCTTGGTCGACCCGCGCAGGCGCAGCGTGCCGCCGTCGATCGACAGCTCCTCGATGTCGAGCGGCACGTCGTCGGGCACCGCCGCCGTAAGCGCGCGCAGGCAGTCGATTGCCCGCGGCGCCGACGGCGCCAGTCCACCGAAGAGCCGGCGTTGCTTCTCGAGTGCGGCGATCTCCGCCTGCAGTTGCGCCTTCTCGTTGACGATCGTGCGGACGCCCGGGAGCGCCGCCGTGAAGACAGCGCGGATCTCGGAGCGCACGGCATCGCGGCGGGCCGCGAGCTGGCGTGTTTCGACGACGAAGCTCGCCACCATGAGCGCCACGGCGACCGCCGCGAGCACGCCCGCCCGCGCCAGTCCGCGCCACAGGGCTTCGCGTTCCCGGTGGTAGGCGAACTCCCCGCGCCGGAAGTCGATGCCGAAGGGAACGCCGTTGCCGGTCTGCCGCAGCGCCAGGCCGAGCGGCGTCGCGAACACGCCCTGCTTCCCCCGCAGCCCTACCGGCACCGCGGCGAGCGCCACGGCGTCGAGCGGCTGCGGCGTCGTCCCGAGGGCGCGGCCGAGCGCAGCCACGGCCCCCGGCGTGTCCACGGCGTCGCCGCCTACCCAGAGGGCCGTGAGCGGCTCGTCGCCGGCGAGGGCAAGGAGGGTCCAGCGCACCTCGCGCATGCAGGCATCGATCGTCGCCGGATCGACGACGCCGCGACTGACGACGCGAAGCCCGTGCAGCTGGCCGTCGCTCAGCAGCGCCACCGTCGTCCGCGCCGCATCGAGCCCGACGTACGCGAGGCGCCCGCCGCGCCCGGCCGCCGCCTCGCGCACCACGTTCAATGCCGCCAGGCTCGCGAGATCCACGAGCCGCGGGTCCACGCCCGCTTCGGCCAACATCGACAGATGGTCCCGCACCGCCGCCTTGGGCGCCGATACGGCGAGGACGCGGCTGGCGCCGTCGGCGTCGGCCGCGAGCACCTGGAAGTCGACGACGGTCTCATCGAGCTCGAAGGGCAGGTGCGACTCGAGCTCGAAGGGCACGGTTTGTTCGAGGCGCTTGCGGTCGTGGAAGGGCAGGTCGAGGATCCGGTGCGTGACCAGATCTCCTGGCAGCGCCGATACGACCTCGTCCCAGGCGATGCCGTGCTGCGCGGCGAGCGCCCGCAGGTCGGCCCCCAGGTCGCCGCCGTCGAGCCGCGGCTGCGCGTACACGCCTAGCACCCGCTGGGAGCGCAGCGTCCGCTCCACCAGGGCGGCGCGCACGACGTGCGGACCGACGTCGAGGGCGAGCGTGTTATTGGGCATCGATCAGCGGTCGCCGAAGATCGGCAACGTCGCGAGAAAATCGGATGGGGGTAGGGATGTCAAGGCGAGGTTGGCGTTGCTCGGCGTCCAGCTGACGCGGGTCACGCGCTTGCCGCTGCGCTTCACCACCTCGACGATGCCGCGCCGCACCTGATCGACTTCGCCGACGCCCTCGATGCGGAAGTAGTCGCTGTTGGTAGTGATCAGAGCGTTCTGCTTGCAGTTCGCGAGCGCCCGGTCGAGTCCGGTGACGTTGGCACACGCTTCCGCCGCGTCGGTGAACGGCGCCGTGTCGCGGGTCGCGATCAGCCGGTCGACGACGCCGGGATCGGCGAGCAACTCGTCGGAGAGGGCGTAGAGCACCTCGGCGGACGCGGTGTTGATGTTCACCTTGGTGCTTCCGGGCGGGAGGACGGTGACGAAGCCCTCGAGGCGGCCGAGCACGGTCGGCGTGACGCCACGCACCAGCAACAGCTCCCGCAGGGTCACGAGCGGACCGTTGCGTACGATCACCGGCGGACGCAGGCCCAGGTAATAGGGCTGCTCGGCTCCGGGCGGCGAGAGGAAGGGATCGTTGTCCTGGTCGATCCAGTCCCTGATCGCGGCGAGGACGGCGAGGTCGATCCCGAGAACGTTGAAGAGGCGCCGGAAGCGGGCGAAGCGCTCCTCGGGATTCGTGCCGACGAGGTCGTTGACGTTGAGAAATCGCGCCTCGTCGCGAACCCGGAACGTCGCCGTGCCGTCGCCGATCGGCAGCGGCGGGTACGGCCGCGCCCAGAAATCGTCGGCCGCGTCGCGGCCCGGCGAGATCATCGCGTCGACGCTCACCAGCGCCTCGCCGACATTCACGCCCGAGCGGGCCAGGTAGGTCGCCTGCAAGGCGTTGCGGGCGCTGAGCGCCAGGTGGGTCTCGACCTGCACCTCGTCCGTGAGCTCGATCACCACGATCGTGAGCAGCGTGATCGCGAGGAGCACCACGAGCAGGGCGATGCCCGATTCGTCCTTCGCGACGCCGCGCCGCTTCATGGTCGGCTCCCGGCGCGCGCCCCCGGCTTGGCGGCGGCGCCGTCCGGCGTCCCGGACGGCGCTGCGGACAGCCGACCGGCGGGAACATGATCGGAGAGCGGCAGATCGACCGCGGTCGCGAAATGGTGCACCGCTCCGGCGCCGTCGTAGAGCGCCAGATCGATGCGTACCGCTCGCGGCAGGCGCGCGTTCGCTTCCTCGGAGTCCCAGAGATCTAGCCAGTCGCGGCCGTCGTAGAACTCGAACGCCAGGCTGGCGACGTTCTCCACGAAGACGGTGGCCCGGGCTTCGTCGAGCGCCCGCCGGTCGAGCAGGGTCGCCTCGCGGCGCAGCAGGCGATGCGGCGTGGTGCCGAGCGCCGGCACCGGCGTCGGACCGAAGGCGGCGAAGAAGTCGGCGGCGTCGTCGGCGAGGAGATCGACAGCGCCGCTGCGCCCGGCGCCGAGGCCGTCGCCGGGTGCTGCCGCCTCGCCCGGCGCAGCGGCGCCGGTGCGCCGCTCGCGGCGCAGACCGCTGCGGTCGCGCGCGAAGAAATAGGCGAGCATGCGCTGGTCGGTTGCGCGACCGTCGAGCCCGGCGGGGCGCGCCGAGAGCGCCGTGAACACCAGGGCATCGAGCGGCGCCTCGTCGCTTCCGCCCGGCAGGACGCGGAAGATTGCCGTGCCGGGGAGGCTCCGCGGATAGTACGCCGAGGCGATCTCGTCGGCCATGCGGCCGACGGCGGCGCGTCCGACCCGAGTCACCTCGGCGCGCTCTTCGGCGAGCGCTTTCGAGCGCAGCGTCCGCGAGAACGTCCCGTAGAGCGTCACCGCGACGAACCCGAAGATCCCGAGCGCCACCATGACCTCGATAAGCGTGAAGCCCCGGCGTCCGCGGCTCATCGTCGGCGCACGTAGTAGGTGAGGGTGACGTCGTCGCCGGTGGCCTCCTCACCGTGAAAGACGCGGACCCGGACTTCGCGGACGTCGGGAACCGGAGTGGTCGCGACCTCGCGCTCCCAACGGACGCCGGGATACCGATTCGGGTACTCTTCATCGAAGTCGCCTTCCGCGAGTCCGAGATCGGGAAAAGGCCCGGCGTCGATCTCGGCCATGAGCCCGCGCGCGAGGAGCGTCGCCTCGGTGATCCGCGTGTCGCGGGCAACGAGATCGATGTTGCGGACGTGGAGGGCGAGCAAGCTGACGAGCGCCAGCCCGAGGACCGCGACCGCGACCAGCACTTCGAGGAGCGTGAAGCCGGCCGCTTCCCCGGTCCGCACGCTTCTACGGAGCCGCATCGCCCCGCAGTCGCGATCGGCGCTGGCTGCGCCGCCGCTCGGGCCCGGCAGCATCCGGTCGCCCGTCGTAGGCGTCGCCGTCGTCCTCGATCACGACGTAGCGGTCGGCGACCCGGGTACGTCCGGTGAGCGGCTCGATCGCCATGGTCGCGTCGCCTCCCGAGCGCCCCCGCAGGTGGACGACGAGCGGATCGGCCCAGCCCTCGGGGGAGAACTGCGCGAACACGACCCCTTCGCTCACGACCCCCACCGCCGGCACCACCACGTCGCGAAACGCCACGCTCGGAGGCAGCGTCACCGGGCGCGCCAGCGACGAGTCCACGGGCACGAACTCGGGCGCGTCCGGCGTGCCCCCGAGCACCGTGACGAAGTAGGCCTGACGGTCGAGATCGAGGTTGAGCCGCATCGGCAGGCGCTGGTATGCGGCCTCGTCGTAGAGATAGCGCGCCGTCGTCGCCAGCCGCGCAGCGCTGGCCCCGAGGGCGGCGCCCTCGGGATCACGCAGCCGCGGTGCGATGAAGCTCGCCGCGATCCCGAGGATCAGGATGACGACGGCGAGCTCGATCAGGGTGAAGCCGGGAGAGCCGTACCGGTCGCAGCGCCGCGGATCAGAGCTGCGTACGGCTGTCGATGTCGGCATACTTCCCCTCACCGCCTTCCGAGCCGTCGGCCCCGTAGGATTTGATGGTGTAGGTGTCGCCGTCGCTCAGGTACGCGTAGGTGTTGCCCCAGGGATCGATCGGCACCGACTCGAGGTAGCCGTCCGGATTCCAGCGCCGCGGCACGTTACCGGTCTCGGGGCGCGTCACCAGCGCCTGCAGGCCCTGGTCCGTCGTCGGGTAGACGCCGTTGTCGAGCTTGTAGAGGTGCAGCGCCTCTTCGATCTTCTTCACGTCGGCGACGGCCTTCACCCGCCTGGCCTCGTCCGTGCGTCCGACGATGCGTGGCGCCACCAAAGTCACGAGCAGGCCGAGAATGAACACCACGACCATGATCTCGATCAACGTGAAGCCGGCTTCTCCGGCGCCTCGCCGTCCGCGCATCGAGCCGCGACGATACCAAGGAGCTGCCGCGCCCTCAATGGAGGTGCAGACCGGCGCGACCAGAACCGCTACCGGGCCTACAGGAATTGTTTCCACCACGGCGCGCCCGTCTGCCGATACTTCGCGGCATCGGCCTTCGCCGTGGCGGCAGCCGGCACCGCCTTCGCCGGCTTCGCGACGCTGCGGGCTGCGGTGGGCTTCTTGCGCGTCGTCTTCGCGGCGGCTGCCTTGGCGCTGCGGCCGCGAGCGGTCGCTCGCGCGGACTTCTGCTTCGCGGATCGCGACGAGGTCTTGGTCTTCATGCGGCGGATTCCTTAACCGAACGTCGGTAGGCTCGCAACTCGCCCGCCCGGTGCGGACGCCGCCGGCGCCCGCTCACTTCACGATGCGATTCAGCTCGAAGATCGGCAGCAGGATCGCGAGGACGATGAAGAGCACGACGCCGCCCATGAACACGATGATCACCGGCTCCAGGATCGTCGTCAGAGCGCCGACCGCGTTTTCGACCTCGTCGTCGTAGGCGTCGGCGGCCTTCGCCAGCATGTCCTCGAGCTCGCCGCTGCGCTCGCCTACCGCCACCATGTGAACGACGAGCGGCGGGAAGAACCCGCTCTCGCGCAGCGGCGGCGCGATGCTCTGGCCCTCGCGGATGGCATCGCGCGCCCGCTCGATGGCGCGTCCGAGAACGGTGTTGTCGACGATGCTCTTGACGATGTCGAGCGCCGGCAGGAGTCCGATGCCGCTCGCCAGGAGGGTCGACAGGGTCCGGGCGAAGCGGGCGACGGCGAGCTTCTGGATCAGCCGCCCGAAGTAGGGCAGCGCCAGCAGCAGCCGGTCGAGACGCTCGCGGCCGGCGGGTGTCCGCACCCAGCGCGACAGGCCGACGGCGGCGCCGGCGGCGAGCACCAACGCGAGCCACCACCAGTGCGCGACCGCATCCGAGACGCCGAGCAGAACGCGGGTCGGGAGCGGTAGCTGCTGATGCGTCTCCTGGAAGATACGCGTCACTTTCGGAACCACGTACGCCAGAAGGAAGAAGAGGATGGTCGCGCTCAAGAGCAGCATGATCGCCGGATAGGTGAGGGCGCTCCGCACCTTGCCGAGGAGGCGCGCCTGGTTCTCCGTGTAGTCGGCGAGGCGCTCGAGCACCACGGCGAGCGCGCCGCTCGCCTCGCCGGCCCGCACCATATTGACGTAGAGAGACGCGAAGAGCCGCGGATGCTGCGCCAGGGCGTCGGCGAGCGTGCTGCCCTCCATGACTGCCTGCCGCACCTGCGCCAGCGTGCGCGCCAGCGCCGGCCGCTCGGCCTGCTCGCCGAGCGCGGCCAGCGCCTCGACGAGCGGCAGGCCCGCAGCGACGAGGGTGCTGAACTGCCGCGTGATGGCGGCGAGCTCGGCCGCGGGCACGCGCTCGGGACGGCGCGCCCGCAGCCGCACGGCCGGCGATCCGGCGCGCTGCTCTTCGCTGAGATCGGTCGGAAAGACGCCGGTTCGTCGGAGCTTCAGGCGGGCGCCGCGCGGACTGTCGGCGTCGACGACCCCGCCGACGGCCCGTCCGCCGGCATCGAGTCCGCGGTAGGCGTAGAGCGGCATCAGTCCGGCACGGCGAGCTCGGTCACAGCGCGTCGTCTTGCGTGACCCGCAGCACTTCCTCGATCGTGGTCTCGCCGGTCAGGATCTTGTCGGCGCCGTCCTCACGCAGCGTCGCCATACCCGCCGCCACCGCCGCGCGCCGGATCGCGCTCGCGTCGGCATTCTTCATGATCAGGGCGCGGATGTCGTCGTCGACGACCAGCAGCTCGTGGATGCCCGTCCTGCCCCGGTAGCCGGTGTGCTTGCAGGCCTCACAGCCGGCGCCGCCGGCATAGAGGGTCCGTCCGCTCGCCCGCTCGGGCGCGATCCCGACCTCGGCGAGCATCTCTGGGGTCGGCTGCAGGAGCCGGCGGCAGCGATCGCAGACGCGGCGCAGCAGGCGCTGCGCCATGACGGCGAGCACCGAGGAGGAGACGAGGAACGGCTCCGTGCCCATCTCCACCAGGCGCGTCACCGCACTCGCCGAATCGTTGGTGTGGAGGGTCGAGAACACCAGGTGCCCGGTCAGCGCCGCCTGGATGGCGATCTCGGCGGTCTCGCCGTCCCGGATCTCGCCCACCATGATCACATCCGGATCCTGGCGGAGGATCGAGCGCAGGCCGTTCGCGAACGTGAGGTCGATCTTCGGGTTCACCTGCATCTGCCCGACGCCCTGGAGCTGATACTCGATCGGGTCCTCGATGGTGATGATGTTGCGCTCCGTGGAGTTGATGGTGGAGAGCGCGGCGTAGAGCGTGGTCGTCTTGCCGCTGCCGGTCGGACCCGTGACCAGGACGATACCGTGGCTCTGGCGGATCAACCGCTCCACGAGGGCCAGGTTGCGACCGGTGAGCCCTAGCTCCTCGAGCCCGAGGAGCGTCGCGGCGCGGTCGAGGAGGCGGAGCACCACGCGTTCTCCGTAGGCGGTCGGGATGACCGAGACGCGGACGTCGATGTCCTTGCCGGCGACCTTGGTGCGGATGCGTCCGTCCTGCGGCAGGCGCTTCTCGGCGATGTCGAGCCCCGCCATCACCTTGACCCGCGAGATTATGACCGGCTGGAAGCGCTTCGGCGGCGAGATCACGTCGTAGAGGATGCCGTCGACCCGGAAGCGCACCGCGAGCTGGCGTTCGAAGGGCTCGATGTGGATGTCGCTCGCCCGATCCTTCACCGCCTGGAAGAGGAGCGAGTTCACGAGGCGGATGATCGGCGCCTCGTCACTCGCTTCGAGGAGGTCGCGCGGCTCCTCGAGCTCGGTGGCGATGAGGTCGAGGCGCTCCTCCTCGAGATTCCCCATGAGGTCGGCGGCGCTCCCGGAAGCGAGGTCGTAGGCGCGATTGAGGGCCTCGATGAGGGCGTCGGGCGGGACGACGATCGGGCGGATCGGAGCTCCGTAGAGCACGCGCAGATCGTCGAGGGGCGCCAGCGCCCGCGGATCGCCGACGGCGACGGCGACGCCCTCGGGCTCGCGCGCCAGCGGCAGCACCAGGTGCTTGCGCGCGAACTGCATCGGCAGCGACGCCAGCAGCTCGGCGTCGACTTCGCCCGCCGCGATCCGCGGCGCGAAGGGCAGGTCGAACTCCGCGGCGCGCGACCGCGCCGCCGCCTCGGGGCCGTCCGGCGCCGCGGCCGGAGGCGAGCTGCGTGCGGGGGTGACCATGGGACTCAGTGCTCTTGACGCTGGCTCGCGGCGGCCGCTTCCGGACGCGCCGCCCCCAGCGAAAGCGTGAGCGTAGCACCGGCATCGGTGAGGTCATAGGCAGGAGGCGCGTCGGTCGCGAGGTCGATCACCAGCCGCATCCGACCGTCGTGGTGGGCGACGCGCACCCGCCGCACCAGGGGATCGATCACCTTCATGAACTCGACCTTGGCCCGCTTGCGGCTCTCGCCGTAGAGATCGATCACGATCCGGCCGGGGTGCGCGAGGGCATAGTGCGCGATGCGGGTGGGCGGGCCGCCGACGTTGATCAGGACCGCAGCGCCGTCGGCGCGCCGATCGATCTGGATCGAAGAGGTCTCGAGCGGCCCTGCGGCGGCCGCAGCGCCCGTCGGCGGCACCGCCGCACCGGGCTCGCCCGCCGGCATCTCGCGCTCCTCGGGCAGGTTGAAGCTCGGCATGTCGAGCGGATCGGGGCGTCGACGCGGCGCTCCCGCCGAATCCATGAGGCCGCGGAAGCGATCGCGCTCGGCGACCGAGACGTCGGCGGCATCCTGCTCGTCCTTGATGATGTGCGGGGTCAGGAAGATGAGCAGGTTGATCTTGCTCTTGTTGCGCTCGGTGTTCTTGAAGAGGTTCCCGAGCACCGGGATCTCGGCGAGGTAGGGCACCTTGCTCTCGCGCTCGTTGATCGAGTCGGAGATGAGGCCGCCGATCACTATGGTCTGCCCGTCGCGCACGTTGATGGTGGTGCTGGCGCTGCGCACCGTGGTCGTCGGACCGACCTCGTTGGCGTCGAGGATCGGGTTCGGCACGATCGCCGACACCTCCTCGAAGAGCGCGAGCCGCACCATCGCGCCCTCGGAGATCTGCGGCGTCAGACGCAGCGTGATGCCGACGTCCTCGCGCTCGATGGTGGCGAAGGTGTTGCTGAGGTTGGTCTCGCTGGTGGCGCGGCTGGCCACGAACGGCACGTTCTGGCCGACCACGATCTCGGCCTCCTCGTTGTCCGTGGTCAGGATGTTCGGCGCCGAGAGGATGTTGACGTCGTTGGCATTGTCGAGGGCGCGCAGCAAGGCTGCTTGCGCCGGCACCTTGGTGCCGTCGGGCAGGGTGACCGTCTGTTCCGACACCGCCGCCAGGATCAGGCCGGGCAGGCTTCCCGGATTCGTCAGGACGTTGTTGATGTTGCCGAGGTTCGTGCGGCCGACGCCGACGCCGTTCGGTAGGCCGACGCCGCCTTGCAGCTCGATGCCGAGCTGGCGGATGCGGTCGAGCGTCACCTCGAGGATGATCGCCTCGACGTAGACCTGGCGGCGGCGGATATCGAGCTTCTCGATGACGCTGCGGAGGATCTCGAAGTCCTCCGGCACCGCGGCGACGATGAGCGAGTTGGTCGCCGGATCGGCGGTGATGCGGACGTCGCCCGCGAAATCGATCGCCGACTGCTGCTGCTGGCCCGCCGCCGCCCCCGCCTGCTGGCGCTGCTGCTGGCGGCTCTGCGACGAGCGCCGGAGGCTGCTGCCGTTCGTCCGCCGCTTGCGCGCCGCGCCGGGCTGGCCGGGCTGGCTCTGCTGGCGCGGGCGCGCCGCGGTCTGGCCGCCGGCGGCCCCGGTGACGTCGAGCAGCACCGGCAGCAGGTCCTCGGCGTTGGCGTATTTCAAATAGTGCACATGCACCTTGCCGCTGCCCGGCGGCAGCGGCACGTCGAGCCGCTCGACCATGGCTCGGATCGCCTGCATCTGCTCGGCGGGCGCGCTCACGATCAGGGTATTGGTGCGGTCGTCGGGGGTGAGCTTGAACGCCCGCAGCTGGGCGCTCGCGGCCGCGGGCTTGCCGGGCTGGGCGGGACCGCCGGGAGCTCCCCGATCCTCGAGCGCCGCCTGGATCGTCTCGGCGAGCTCGCTGGCCGCCGCGTAGCGGAGACTCAGCATCGCCGTCTGCCGGCGCGAGCTCGCCACGTCGAGCTCGGCGACGAGCTTGGAGAGCCGGGCGACGTTGGCGGCCGAGTCGACGATGATGAGCGCATTGGTCTGCGGATAGCCCGTGACCAGGCCGTCGGGCGACACCAGCGGCTGGAGCACGCCGATCAGGTCGGCGACGTCGACCTGCGAGAGCGGCAGGAGGCGGGTCACGTACTCTTCGGCCGGCGGCGCCGCACCGCCGTCGATGGTCCGCAGGCTCGTCGCCTTCGCCTCCTTCGTCGGAATGATGCGGACGGCGGCGCCGCTCGGCACCGTCGTGAAGCCCTTCACCTGCAGGACCGCCTGGAAGACCTGATACGCTTCGTCGGGCGTGATGCGGGTCGGCGAGACGACCGTCACCTTGCCCTGCACGCGATCGTCCATCACGAAGTTCTTGCCGGTGATCTCGCCGATGAACTTCACGAGGACGCCGATGTCGACGTCCTGGAAGTCCATCGTGATGTAGCGCTCGCCGTCGCCTTCCACGACCTCCACGGCCGGCGACGCCGCGACCGCCGCCGGCGTCGGCGCCGCCGCGGGAGCGCCGTCCTGGGCATAGACGCCGCCGGCGCCGAGCGCGACCGCTGCCGCCACGATGCCCCGGCTCACCGACCTGAGTGCTCCCCGTACTGCCACTGTCACACCACCTCTCGCCCCGCCGCGACGGGTTCAGCGAATCTCGTAGGAGAAGTTCTTGGCCTGCTTGTTGCGCTGCAGGTCGACCGCGATGTGGCCTTCGTTCTGGAGCTCGGTGAAGAGCGTGATCGCCTTCGTGGGATCGGTGAGCTCGACGCCGTTGACGCGATTTATGATGTCGCCGTTCTGGAGCCCGATCTTCTCGAAGACCGAGCCGGGCTTGATCGCGAAGACGCGGAAGCCGACGGTCTTGCCGTTCTCGAAGAAGGGAACGGCGCGCGCCTGCGTGAAGACCTCGTTGATGTTGGCGACGGTGGACTCGAGCTCGCGGCGGTCGATCAGGAACTTGTTGTCGGCGGTCTTGCGGATGCGTTCGCCGGACGCCGCCGCGGCGCCGCCGCCGGCCGCGGCGTTCTTGCCGCCGCTGCGCGCCGACGAGATCTCGAGGACCTCTTCGCCGCCGTCACGGCCGAGGATGACGCGACCCCACTCGACGCGCACCAGCGTCGCGACCTCGAGCACCGCGTCGCCGACGCGGTAGAGGCTCTGCCGGCGCGCCGCCTGGTCTTCGATGATCGCGTACGAGAGCGCCGGATCGTGGGCGAGGGCGGTGCCCCAGAGCTTCAGGTTCAGATCGGTGCGCTTGTAGCTCTCGGGCGCCGCGCCCGGCTCGGGACCGCGGCGCTTGACGGCATTGAAGACGTCGCGATCGGCGATCGACGCGTACGCCGACTCCGGCTCGACCTCCACAGTCACCGGCAGCAGCGCGGCGGCAGCGGGGGCCGGCGGCGGCGGCGCCAGGCGGGCCGCGATCATCGCGCTCGCCAGCCGGGCGGCGAAGAACGCGATCACCGCCAGCAACAAGAGATCGAGCGCGATCAGCGCCGGGCGCCACGACGCGGTCACCATGCTGCGTCGGTCATAAGTTAAAGGTGTTGGCCCTTCAAGCGACGCCGCTCGCCGCGGCGACGACGGCGGTACGCGCCGGGTCGCTTGTCTTTCCGGGCGAATCCCCGCATACGAACGTGGTGGAAGCGGAGCCCGAGCAAGTCGTCGTCCGGCGCCGGAAGCTCGCCGAGCTCGTGCGTCTCGGCTGCGCGCCGTACCCCAACGACTTCACGCCCCGCGATCGGGCCGGGGACCTCGCGGCGCGCTGGGACGACACGCCCGCCGCAGCACTCGACGCAGCGCCCGTGGCGGTCGCGCTCGCCGGTCGCCTGATGACGATTCGGGATTTCGGCAAGGCGGCGTTCGCGCACGTCCAGGACGGCAGCGGCCGTCTCCAGATCCACGTGCAGCGCGCCGCCGTCGGTGACGAACAGTGGGCGCGCTTCAAGCAGCTCGACCTCGGCGACATCGTCGGCGTCGAAGGACGGCTCTTCCGCACCAAGACCAACGAGCTGACCGTCGCGGCGACCACGGTGCGCTATCTCGCCAAAGCGCTACAGCCCCTTCCCGAGAAGTGGCACGGGCTCCAGGATGTCGAGCGGCGATACCGGCAGCGCTACCTGGATCTCCTCGTCAACCCGGAAAGCCGCGAAGTCTTCCGCAAGCGCGCTCGCATCCTCCAGGGGCTGCGGCGCTTCTTCGCCGGGCGCGGCTTTCTCGAGGTCGAGACGCCGATGATGCAGGCGATCGCCGGCGGCGCGCTGGCGCGCCCGTTCGTCACCCACCACAACACTCTCGATGTCGATCTCTACCTCCGCATAGCGCCGGAGCTCTACCTGAAACGCCTGGTGGTGGGCGGCATGGACCGGGTCTTCGAGCTCAACCGCAACTTCCGCAACGAAGGGATGTCGACCGAGCACAACCCCGAGTTCACGATGCTCGAATTCTACCAAGCTTACGCGACGTACACCGACCTGATGGACCTGACCGAGGAGCTCTTCGCGGCGCTCGCGAACGACCTGGCCGGCGGGCTGGTAGTGCCCTGGGGCGAGCACACGATCGACCTCACCCCGCCGTGGACGCGCCTCACCGTGAAGGAGGCGGTGGCCAAGCATACCGGGCTCACGGCGAGCGACATCGACGACGAGGACCGGCTCCGCGCCCACGCCGGGGCGTGCGGCATTCCGATCCCCGACACCGCCGGCTACGGCAAGGTCCTGATCGAGGTATTCGAGAAGGCCGCCGAACCCCGCCTGGTGCAGCCGACGTTCGTCACGGCGTATCCGGTCGAAGTGTCGCCGCTGGCACGCTCGAACGATGCCGACCCGGCCTTCGTCGACCGCTTCGAGCTCTTCGTAGGCGGACGCGAGCTCGCCAACGGATTCTCGGAGCTGAACGATCCCGCCGAGCAGCGGCGGCGCTTCGAGATGCAGCTCGCCGCCAGGACCGGCGGCGACGACGAGGCGCACGCGATGGACGAGGACTACGTCCGGGCGCTCGAGCACGGGATGCCGCCGACGGCAGGCGAGGGCATCGGCATCGATCGGCTGGCTATGCTGCTCACCAACTCGGCGTCGATTCGCGACGTCATCCTCTTCCCGCAGATGCGCCCCGAACGGCGCTGAGCTCCGGCTCCGGACCCTCCGCGTGCGCTATGAATTGATGGTCGGGCTGCGCTACCTGCGCGCCAAGCGATCCGAAGCCTTCATCTCGTTGATCACCGTGATCTCGATCGTCGGCGTGATGATCGGCGTCATGACGCTCAACATCGTGCTCGCGGTGATGACCGGCTTCGAGGAAGATCTCCGCGACCGCATCCTCGGGTTCAATCCGCACATCGTGCTCGTCTCCTACGCCGGAACCATCGCCGACCCCGACGAGATCCTCCGCGAGGTGCGCGCGACCCCCGGCGTCGCCGCCGCCGCCCCCCTCGTCTACAGCCAGGTGATGTTGAGCAGCGGCCAGAGCGTCTCGGGCGTCGTCGTGCGCGGCGTCCCGCCGGACATGGAGAACGCCGTCATCGACCTGAAGGCGCACCTCACGAGCGGCTCGCTCGCCGGTCTCGGTGCGCCCTTCGAAGTGCCCGTCGAGGGCGGCAAGGGCGCCGGTGCGGACGGCCGCCCCGAGACGACGACTCTCACCGGCGTGATCATCGGCGGCGAGCTCGCCAAGCAGCTCGGTCTGGCGGTCGGCGATCCCGTTAGCGTCGTCTCCCCCCTGGGAACGCCGTCGCCCGTCGGGCCGATCCCGAAGATGAAGCGCTTCGTGGTCGCCGGCACCTTCGACTCCGGCATGTACGACTACGACTCCGGCCTCATCTACATGGGGATCGCCGACGCCCAGAAGTTCTTCGGGCTCGGCGACGCCATCACCGGCGTCGAGATCCGGGTGACCGATCTCTACGGCGCCGACAAGGTCGCGCGCCGGCTCGAACAGACCCTCGGCACGCCGTTTCGCGCCCGCGATTGGATGGAAGTGAACCGCAACCTCTTCCTCGCCTTCCGCCTCGAGAAGGTGGTGTATTTCATCGTCCTGACGCTCATCGTCCTCGTCGCCGCCTTCAACATCGTCGCGACGCTGATCATGGTGGTGATGGAGAAGCGCAAGGACATCGCGATCCTGAAATCGATGGGAGCGACCGACCGCTCGATCGCCCGCATCTTCATGCTGAAGGGGCTGATCATCGGCGTGGTCGGAACGCTCCTCGGAGTCGTCGGCGGCTACGCGGGCTGCTGGCTCTTGCGCCGCTACCAGTTCGTGGAGCTGCCGAAAGACGTGTTCTACGTCTCGACGCTCCCGGTCCGCGTCTACGGCGAGAACTTCGCGGCGGTGGCGCTGGTCTCGGTGGCCATCTGCCTACTCGCCACGATCTACCCGGCGCGGCAGGCCGCAGGACTGGCGCCCGTGGAGGTGATCCGCTACGAGTAGGCGCCATTGATCGCCCTCCGCAACCTCTCGAAGGAATACGTCGACGGACCGCGGGTGGTGCGGGTACTTTCCGGCCTCGATCTCGAGATCGAGCGGGGGGAACGGGTCGCTATCGTGGGAGAGTCGGGAGTGGGGAAGAGTACGCTGCTGCACATCCTGGGCACGCTCGATCGACCGACGGGAGGCGAGGTGTGGTTCGACGGTGAAAACCTCACGAGCAAGAGCGACCGCGAGCTCGCCCTTTTCCGCAACCGCGAGGTCGGCTTCATCTTCCAGTTCCATCATCTCTTGCCGGACTTCACGGCTGTCGAGAACGTCATGATGCCGGCGCTGATCGCCGGCACGGCGACCGCGGTCGCCCGCGCGCGGGCGACCGCGCTGCTGACGCGGGTGGGACTCGAGGAGCGCCTCGAGCACAGGCCCGGAGAGCTCTCGGGCGGCGAGCAGCAGCGCGTCGCCGTCGCGCGCGCCCTCGTCCAGGAGCCTCGCGCCCTCCTCGCCGACGAGCCGACCGGCAACCTCGACCCGGTGACCGGCGAAGGGGTGCAGAATCTCCTGCTGGAACTGAACCGCGAGCACGGCAGCACGCTCGTCGTGGTCACGCACAGCGCCAGCCTGGCCGGCGCCATGGACCGGACGCTCAGGCTGCACGCCGGCCGGATCGCGAGCGACGAACCGCGCGCGGCGGCCGTGTAGGCCATGCGCAACGCTGCGGAGGTGTGGATGCGGAGTTCGACGATGATCCCGAGACTGTCGGTATTCGTGCTCCTGGCGGCTCTCGCCGGCGCGGCGCCGGTCGCGGCGCGCCCGGCGCCGGCCGCCGCTCCGCACGCGGCGGCGCGAGAGCTCGTCGCCGCCGTCCGCATCGAAGGCAACGCGCGCGTCGACGAAGAGGCCATACGCATCCACATCCAGACGCGCGCCGGTCAGCCGCTCGACCGCAAGACGATCGACGCCGACGTCCGTGCCATCTACGCCATGGGCTTCTTCGAGACCGTCGACGTCGAGCGCCGCGACGAGCCCGAGGGTGCCGTCGTCGTCTACCGCGTTCGCGAACGCCCGCAGATCACCAGCGTCAAGGTCGAAGGCACGAAGAAGCTCCGCAGCGAGGACGTCGAGGCGGCGCTCAAGATCCGCCCGCACACGATCCTCGACGCCGAGAAGATGCGACGCGGCATCGCCGACGCCAAGAAGCTCTACGAGGAGAAGGGCTACCTCGACGCGACGATCACGCCGAAGATCGAGCCGGTGCCGGGAGCCGCGAACGAGGTGACGCTCACCTACGTCGTCGACGAGGGTAAGATCGTCCGCATCCAGAAGATCGAGGTCGAAGGCAACACCGTCTTCAGCGACCGCAAGCTGAAGCGCGTCATGACCACCAGCGAAGAGAACCTCATCTCGCGCTTCACCGGGGCGGGCGTCTTGAATGCCGAGGCGCTCAAGACCGATACCGAGCGCCTCACGGCCTTCTACTACGACGCCGGCTACATCACCGTTCGCGTCGACGAGCCGAAGGTCGAACGCCGCGACGACGGCTTGTACGTCACCATCAAGATCGCCGAGGGCGACCAGTTCCGGGTCGGCGCCGTCGGCTTCCGGGGCGACGTCCGCCCCGACCTGAACCTCGGCTCGGATCTCGACCTCGTGACCGGCGACGTCTTCCGTTCGAGCAAGCTGCGCCAGGACATCCTCAAGATCACCGACAAGTACGGAGACGTCGGCTACGCCTTCGTCAACATCGAGCCCGAGACCGAGATCGACCAGGACAAGAAGACCGTCGACGTCACCTACAAGATCGATCAGGGCCCCGAGGTCACGATCGACAAGATCGTCATCACCGGCAACACCAAGACCCGCGACAAGGTCCTGCGCCGGGAGCTGAAAGTCGAAGAGCAGGAGCGCTTTTCCGGCACCAAGCTCAAGAAGAGCCGCGACGCATTGAACCGTCTGGGATTCTTCCAGGAGGTGAACCTCACCACGCAGCGCGGACGGAGCGAGGAGAAGCTGAATCTCCAGGTCGACGTCAAAGAGGGCCAGACCGGCTCGCTGACGGCCGGCGCCGGCTTCAGCACCGGCGACAACTTGCTCTTCAACGCCCGCATCCAGGAGAACAATCTCTTCGGCCGCGGCCAGCGCCTGGTGCTGAACGCCGACTTCGGCAGCATCCGGCAGAACTTCATCGCCAGCTTCACCGAGCCCTGGCTCTTCGACCTCCCGCTCACGAGCACGGTGGACGCCTTCCGCTGGCGCCTCGACTTCAACGAGTTCACGCGCGGCGGCACCGGCGTCGGGTTCCGGCTGCTCTATCCGTTGACGGCCCTCGGCTACGAGCGCCTCTTCGACCGCTTCTCGCTCGAGGAGGTGCGGATCGGCGCCGAGTACCGCTTCGAGCAGGCCCAGATCAGCGACGTCACCCGCAACTCGCCGCCGAGCGTCATCGCCTCGGAAGGGAGGAGCATCACGAGCTCGATCCGCCCGCTCGTGACCCGCAACACGCTCAACAGCTACTTCGATCCGACCCGCGGCTCGGTGCAGGAGCTCTCGGTCGAGTACGCGGGCCTCGGCGGCGAGAGCGAGTTCCTGAAGGTCGACGCCAAGACCCGGCACTTCTGGCCGATCTACAAATCGCCGACCTTCGGAACCTTCGTCTACTCGTTGGCCGGCCAGATCGGCTGGGGTCGGGGCTTCACCGGTGTCATCGGTAACGAGCTGCCCCTCTTCGAGCGCTATTTCCCGGGCGGCATCAACTCGGTGCGCGGCTTCCAGATCCGCACGCTCGGCCCGCGCGAATCGGTGCGCAACGCCCAGGGCGAAGAGGTCAACACCGACCCGGTGGGCGGCAGCCGCCAGCTGGTAGTCAACAACGAGATCATCTTCCCCATCGTCGAACCGCTCGGCTTGAAGGGCGTTCTCTTCTTCGACGCCGGCAACGCCTGGCTCGAATCCGACGGCTGGGATCTCGGCGATCTGCGCTACGCGGCCGGCGCCGGCGTCCGTTGGCAGTCGCCGCTCGGCCCCATCCGTATAGAGTTCGGTTTCCCCCTCAACAAGAAAGACCACGACAAGACGAGCATCGTGCTCTTTTCGTTCGGCGCCCCCCTCTAGGCAGCAAGGAGAACACTTCCATGCGACGTTTCACCCTCATCGGCACCATCGTCTCGGCCGTGCTCGCCCTGGCGCTGCCGGCATCGCGCGCGACGGCGGCCGACATCAAGGTCGGCATCGTCGACCTGCAACGCGCCCTCAACGAGTCCGCCGCCGGCAAGAAGGCCAAGGACCAATTCAAGATCGAATTCGAGAAGATGCAGAGCGGCCTCAAGTCCGAGAAGGATTCTCTCGATCGTCTGAAGGACGATCTCGACAAGAAGAGCGTCGTGCTCAGCGAGGACCAGCGCAAGAGCAAGATGGACGACTTCGAGCGCCGCCGCCGCGACCTGCGCCGCAAGCTCGAGGACTCCGATGCCGAGCTGCGCAAGAAGGACCAGGAGCTCACGGGCAGCATCCTCAAGGACCTGGCGGTCGTGATCCAGGAGATCGGCGAGCGCGAGGGCTACACGCTGATCCTCGAGAACTCGAGCAGCTCGGTACTCTACGGATCGAAGTCCATCGACATCACCGATGCGGTGATCAAGGCCTTCGACGCCAAGCGCTGAGGGAGCGCGCTCGGCCCGCTGGGCATGCGTGACGACGACGGCGCCGCCGGGACGGCGGCGGGGGAGCCGGTCGACTTCGCGGCGGTCGCGCGCCTGCTTCCCCAGGGCTACCCGCAGCGGCTGATCGACCGGGTGACGGTCTGCGAGGCTGGCCGCCTGCTCGTCGCCCGCAAGGGAGTGACGGCGGGCGAGCCGTTCTTCGCCGGACACTTTCCCGGCCGGCCGGTCATGCCCGGAGTTCTCATGTGCGAAGCCCTGGCGCAGGCGAGCGCGCTCTTGGTGGCGCGCTCCGACCCGCCGCCCGCCGCTGGGGCGACCCTCGCCGTGACCGGGCTCGAGCGGGTGCGCTTCCGCCAGCCGGTCGTGCCGGGCGACACGCTCGAGATCGAGGTTGCCGTCGCCGCCAGGACGCCCGCGGCATGGCGGTTCCGCGGCCGCGTCCGCGCCGGCGGCGCGCTCGTCGCCGAGACCGACTTCGACCTGGCGGTGTGCCTCCCTGCCGGGCCGGCGATCCATCCGACCGCGGTGCTCGCGCCCGGCGCTGCGCTCGGCGTCGGCGTCCGTATCGGACCCTACGCCGTCGTCGGCGCGCACGTGCAGATCGGCGACGAAACGACGGTCGGCGCGCACGCCGTCCTCGACGGGCGCACCACCATCGGCGCCGGCAACCGCATCTTCCAGTTCGCGAGCGTCGGCGCCGAGCCCCAGGACCTGAAGTACCGCGGCGAGCCGAGCCGCTTGGTGCTCGGCGACCGCAACATCGTTCGCGAGTTCGCGACCCTGAACCCGGGGACGGCTGGAGGCGGCATGCTCACCCGGCTCGGCGACGACAACCTGGTGATGAACTACGCCCACGTCGGACACGACTCGCAGATCGGCAACCGCTGCATCCTCGCCAACAGCTCGGCGCTCGCCGGCCATGTGACCCTCGAGGACTTCGTGCTCGTGGGCGGGCTCGCCGCCGTGCACCAGTTCTGCCGGATAGGGGAGTCGGCGCTCCTCGGCGGCGGCGCGATGGTGACCCACGACGTACCGCCGTTCTGCAACGCCTCCGGCGACCGGGCGCGCCTGCGCGGCCTGAACGTGGTCGGACTCCGGCGCCGGGGCTTCGACGCAGCGCGCCTCCGGGTCGTGAAGCGGGCCTACCGTCTGCTCTTCGACACCGACCTGCCGCTCGCCGAGGCCCGCAGCCGCGTTGCCGAGGAGCTCGGATCTCATCCCGACGTCGCTCGCATGCTGGACTTCATCGCGGCGTCGAAGCGCGGGCTGTGCCCGGCGGGGCGCGCCGAGGACGACGCCGATGTCGACGGCTGAGCGCATCGGGCTGATCGCCGGCAACGGCCGCTTCCCGCTCCTCTTCGCCGAAGCGGCCCGCCGCACCGGCGTCGAGGTGGTCGCGGTCGCGCACCAGCACGAGACCTCCGACGAGATCGCCAACCTCGTGAGCCGCGTCACCTGGGTGCGCGTCGGCGAGCTCGGCAAGATCATCCGCACCCTCAAGCAGGCGGGGGTCGCGCGCGCCGTCATGGCCGGCGGCATCAGCAAGCCGCGTCAGCTCTCCGATTTTCGTCCCGACTTCCGCGGTGCCGCCTTCATCGCCAAGACGCGGAGCCTGCGCGACGACGTCTTGCTGCGCGGCATCGCCGCCGAGCTCGCGCACGACGGCATCACCGTCGTCTCGTCGACGCTGTTCCTCGGCGACCTGGTGCCGCGGGCGGGAACCCTCACCCGCAAGGCTCCCAAGAGCCGCGAGTGGGACGACGTGCGCTTCGGCCTCGAGGTGGCCCGCGAGGTGGGGCGCTTCGACATCGGACAGAGCGTGGTCGTGAAGCGGCGCACGGTGATCGCCGTCGAAGGTATCGAGGGCACCGACGCCGCGATCCGGCGCGGCGGCGAGCTCGGACGCGGAGGAGTGGTCGTAGTGAAGGTGAGCAAGCCCGGCCAGGATCTGCGCTTCGATGTCCCGGCGGTCGGCCTGACGACGATCGAGGTGATGCGCGAGGTGGGTGCGCGCGTCCTCGCGCTCGAAGCCGGGCGCACGCTCATGATCGACCGCGAGGCGATGCTGCACGCCGCCGAGGCGGCAGGCATCGTCGTCGTCGCCGTCGAGTGAGCGCCGAGCCTCCGCCGTGAGCCTCCGGAACGTGCCGATTCTCCGTTTCGTGCGGATTTGCCGGGTCCGTCGGGGACATCTCGCACATCGGTCACGATGGATGTCGGCATGACGATTGCTTCTGCGAAGGTCGGACTCCGCTCCGGACGTATGCGACCCGCGGTGCAAAATAGGTTCCTCGCCACCGACGCCACCTCGACGCTCGGCGGCATCTCGCCGACCGAGAAGGTGATCGCCTTCTGCCGCGTGCTGCTCGCGCTTGCGACCATGGCGATAATGATCGTCGACCCGAAGGCGCCTCTCTGGCCGGTAGTCGCCTATCCGCTGGTCGGTTCCTACGTCGTCGTCAGCATCGTGCTCTTCCTGCTGGTTCGCAGCGAGATCGTCCGCGGCCGCAAGGTGGGTCCGTATTCGGTGCTGCTCGACATGGTGTACGGCGTCCTCATCACCCTCTTCACCGAGCGCGGCGCAACGCCGTTCTTCCTCCTGAACCTCTTCGTCATCGCCAGCGTCAGCGTGCGCTGGGGATTCAAGGCGTCGGCGCCGATCACCATCTTCCTCGCCGGCCTCTACCCGGTGCTGGTGTTCATCGCCAGCCGTTGGCTGGAGCCGGATTTCTTCAGCGTCCAGCGTGCGCACTTCTTCAGGCCGATCTATCTCGTGGCGCTCGGCTATCTGGTCGGCTACCTCGGCGAGCACGAGCGGCGCTCGAAGCAGAAGCTCGGGGTCATGCTCGAGCTCACGACCGCGATCCGACCCGGCCGCGCGCCGGGATGGGCGCTGACGCACATCATGCGCCGGATCCTGCGCCACTACGATGCGCCGCGCGGCATCGTCGTCCTGCGCGATCCCGAGAGCCGGCGCTTCTTCACGTGGGACATGGACCGCGTCGGCGGGCGGCTGAAGCTCGGGCTGCGCATCTCGAAGAACGATCCGTATCCCTTTCCCTTCGCGAGCTCGACCGAAGCGTTCCTCTGCAACACCGCGGCTCCCCGCGGGCCGAGCGCGCTCTGTTACGACGTCGTCAGCGGCGCCACCCAGCGCAAGGCCGTGACCGCCGACGCGCACCTGCCGGCGAGCAGCGGCGATCAGACGCTGCTCGTGGTGCCGATCCTGATCCAACGCGACCTCCGCGGCCGCGCCATGATCCTGCGTCGCCGGCGGCCGAAATTCGCGCGCGAGGACGTGGAGTTCCTCCTGCTCGTCGTCGGACAAGCGGCGGCGGCGTTGGAGGCCGCTCGGCTGCAAGCGAAGGCGGAGGAGGTGGCCGTGCTCGAAGAGCGCGCCCGCATCGCCCGCGACCTGCACGACGGCTTCATCCAATCGCTAGCCGGCATCGACCTGCGCGCCGAGGCCTGCTTGAAGATGCTCGACAAGGATCCGAGCCGGGTCGCGGGCGAGCTCGCCGAGCTGCAGCAGACCGTCGAGCGCGGCTATCACGAGGTGCGCCACTACCTGAGCGTGCTGCGCAACTCCAGCCGCGAGGCCCACGATCTGCGCGCGACGCTCGAGCAAGTCGCCGCCGAGTTCTCGATCCGCGAGCGCCTGCGCGTCGCGCTCGAGGTGTCATCGAGCGAGCCGGAGCTGGCGCCGTCCACCGCTTACGAGCTGACGCAGATCGTTCGCGAGGCGCTGCGCAATGCCGTCCGCCACGGCGGCGCCAAAGAGGCGACGGTGAAGCTCGCCGCCTACGGTGCGCACTGCTCGCTGGTCATTCGCGACAACGGCCGCGGCTTCAGCGCCCCGTCCGCGGCCGTCGGCGCCGACGGCACCGTCCAAGCGAGCTCGGTACCCTGGTCGATCAGGGAGCGCACCGCAGCTCTCGGCGGCACGCTCCGCGTCCGCAGCCGGGCCGGCCACGGAGTCGAAGTTCACGTCGTCGTTCCGGCGAGCGCGCCGGAGCCGGAATCGGCAAACCGGAGGAGGATAGCATGACCATCCCGCCACGCCGCCGCCGCGTCGTCATCGTCGACGACCACACGCTCTTCCGCGACGGGCTCCGCACCATTCTCGGCATGGAGGAGGACTTCGAAGTGATCGCCGACGTCGAGAGCGCCGAAGACATCGTCGAGCTCATGTGGGAGACGAAGCCGGACGTGCTGTTGCTCGACATCCGCATGCCCCAGGGCAGCGGCCTCGACGCCATTCCCGCGATCTGCCGCATCAGTCCGAACACGACGGTCATCGTCCTGACCGCCTGCGACGAGATCGAGGAGCACGTACGCGCCTTCAAGCTCGGCGCCCGCGGCGTAGTGCTGAAAGACTCGGCGCGCAGCACGCTCGTACAGGCGATTCGTTCCGTCTGCCGGGGCGAAACCTGGATGGACCCGCGCCTGCGGGGAATCCTGGTCGCCGAGTTGGCGCGCAGCGGCGACGTCGGCGACGCCATCACCATCGATCGCGACGACGGCCTCACCGATCGCGAGCTCGAGATCGTACGCCTCGTGGCGGCCGGCAAGAAGAACAAGGAAGTCGCCGAGCATCTGGCGATCAGCGAGCGCACCGTTCGCACCAACCTGACGAGCGTGTTCCAGAAGCTCGGAGTACGGGACCGAATCGGGCTGGTGATGTACGCGCTCCGGCACGGCCTCACGGCGGCGGCCTGACGCGACCGCGGACTGCGGCTGGAGAAGGCGCCGGGGGCCGAGGCCGCGCCGTGGTTGCCGGGCCTGCTTCATGGTAGCGACCCTAGCGTGAGCAGAGCGCGAGGCGCGGCCGGGGAGCTCAGGGCCGCGGTGATCGGTGTCGGCCATCTCGGCCGCTACCATGCCGAGAAGTACGCGGCGCTCCCCGGCGTCACCCTCGCCGGCGTAGTCGACATCGACCCCGAGCGCGCCCGCATCGTCGCCGCCGCGCTCGACGTCCCGGTGATCGCCGACCACCGCGCGCTCGCCGGCATGATCGACTGTGCGAGCGTCGCGGTTCCGACCGCGGCCCACGCGGCGGTCGGCGCCGACCTGCTGGCCGCCGGGATCGACGTCCTGATGGAAAAGCCGCTGGCATCGACGGCGGCCGAGGGCGCCGCCCTGGTACAGCGCGCTGCCGAACACGGGCGCATACTCCAGGTCGGACACCTGGAGCGCTTCAACCCGGCGCTCCGCGCCGCCCGGGCCGTCGTCAGCGAGCCGAAGTTCCTCGAATGCCACCGCCTCGCCCCTTTCGTCGACCGCGGCACCGATGTCGACGTCATCCGCGACCTCATGATCCACGACCTCGATGTCATCCAGAGCTTCGTCGCAGCCGAGGTCGAGAGCCTGGAAGCCGTCGGGGTTCCCGTGCTGACGCCGCGGGTCGACATCGCCAACGCGCGCCTCCGCTTCGCCAACGGCTGCATCGCCAACGTCACGGCCAGCCGCGTGTCGATGAAGCGCGAGCGCATCCTGCGTCTCTTCCAGCCCGACGCCTATGTAGCCATCGACTACGATCAGCGGCGCGTGCGTATCGTGCGCCGCGAGGCCGGCGCGGCGCCGGGAGGGCTCCCGAGCATCGCCGCGGTCGAGCACGACGCGGGGCAGGGCGACCCGCTGCGCGACGAGATCGAGGCCTTCGTGGCCGCCGTCCGCACGCGCACGGCGCCGCTCGTCGGCGGCCGCGAAGGCCTGCGCGCTCTCGAGCTAGCCGAGCGCATCGCCGCGGCCCTCGAGTCGCCCGCGTGACCACGGCAGTCCCGGCCGGAGCTCGCGACGTCGTCCTGGTGGCGGGCGAGGCGTCGGGCGACATGCACGGCGCCGACCTGGTAGCGGCGCTGCGCCGCCGCGTCCCCGGCGTTCGGGTGCGCGGCATCGGCGGCGCCCGCCTGCGCGCCGCGGGCATGGAGACGCTGGTCGACGCGCACACGCTCGCGGCGATGGGCCTGGTCGAGGCGCGCGAGCGGCTCGGCGCGATCTGGCGAGCCTATCGTCGCATGCGCCGCCTCGTCCGCGGGGAGAAGCCCGACCTCCTGGTCTTGATCGACTTCGCCGAGTTCAACCTGGCGCTCGCCGGCGTCGCCAAACGGGCCGGCGTGCCGGTCCTCTACTACATCAGTCCGCAGGTGTGGGCGTGGCGGCGCGGCCGGGTGCGGAAGATCGCCCGCCGGGTGAGCCGCCTCGCCGTCGTGTTTCCCTTCGAAGTGCCGCTCTATGCCGGCTCCGGCCTCCGGGCCGACTTCGTCGGCCATCCGCTCCTCGATCGCGTCCGGGTGCGCCGTGATCGCCAGGCGTTCCGCGCCGCCCACGGCCTCGATCCGCGCAAGCGCCTGGTCGCGCTCCTGCCCGGCAGCCGCGCCAAGGAGATGCAGCTCCTCCTCCCGGCCATGGTTGCGGCCGCCGAGCGGCTCGTCGCCCGCGGCGACGTGCAGTGCGTACTCGCTCTCGCCGAGACGTTGAGCACGGCGGACATCGGGGTTAGCATGCGCGGCGCCGCGCTGCCGTTTCCGGCGGTCGCCGGCGAGACCTACGACCTGGTGCACGCAAGCGACGCAGCCATCGTGGCCTCGGGAACTGCAACCCTGGAAGCAGCGCTCTTGGAACGTCCGATGGTGATCGTGTACCGCACCGCAGCCCTGACCTACGCGCTCGCGCGCCGGCTCGTCTCCGTCCCGTTCATCGGCATGCCGAACCTGATCGCGGGCCGCGGCGTCGTCCCGGAGCTCATCCAGGACGACGCTACCGCCGAGCGCATGGTCGCCGAGGTGGAACGCTTCCTCGACGACCCGGCCTACGCGGCCGCGACGCAGCGCGCTCTGGCCGAGATTCGCCCCGCCCTCGGCGGCGGCGGCGCCGCGGAGCGCGCTGCAGCGATCGCCGCGGAGATGCTGGCGTGAGCGCGGCGAGCGCCGACGCCAAGCCGATCGCCCGCGGCTCCGGCGCCACCTACCTCCGCCTCCTGCGCTACCTGCGCCCGTACGTGTGGCCGTGGTTCACCGGGGCGGTACTGGCGATGCTCCTCTTCAGCGCCACGACGGGCCTGCTGCCGCTGCTCGTGGAGCGCGTGTTCGACGACATCTTCGCCGCCCGCAAGGTCGCTGCCCTGCAGCTCCTCCCGGTCGCGATCGTCGTCATCTTCTTGTTTCGCGGCGTCACGAGCTTCGCCCAGAACTACCTCATGGACCTCGTCGGCCAGCGCATCATCTGCGACCTCCGCGACGAGCTGAATCAGCACATCCAGCGCCTCTCGCTCGCGTTCTTCAACCGCACGCCGACCGGCGACATCCTGTCGCGGGTGAGCAACGACGTCGCCCTCGTACGCACGGCCCTCACCGACGCCGTAGCGTCGGTGATGCGCGACGCCACCTCGCTCCTGGCCCTGGTGGCCGTCGCTTTCTACAAGGATGCGACCCTGGCGCTGATCGCGTTCCTGGTCTTCCCGGCGTCGGTGCTGCCGATCGTCAGGCTGTCGCAACGCCTCCGTCGCTTCAGCAAGCGCGGCCAACGCACGCTCGGGCTCCTCACCGCGCTCCTCCAGGAGACGGTGCAGGGCAACCGGGTCGTCAAGGCCTTCGGGATGGAGGAGTACGAGCGCGAGCGCTTCCAGGCCGAGAACCGACGGCTCTATCGCCTCTACATGAAGGCGAGCATGATCAAGGCGCTCACGACGCCGGCGCTCGAAGTGCTCGCGGCCTTCGCGATCGGCGGCGTCGTCTGGTACGGCGGCAACAGCGTCATCGCCGGCGGGCGCAGCCAAGGCTCCTTCCTCGCCTTCCTGACGGCGATGTTCCTCCTCTACGAGCCGTTCAAGCGTCTCTCGAAATCCAACGCGACGATTCAGCAGGGGGTGGCGGGGGCCGAGCGCGTCTTCGAGCTGCTCGATACCCGACCCGAGGTCGTCGATCGGCCCGGCGCCCGTCCGCTGGCGACGATGCGCCGAGGTCTCGTCTTCGAGCACGTCGGCTTCCGCTACGGCGTCGAGCCGGTGCTCAAGGACGTCAACCTCACGATCAATGCCGGCGAGGTGGTGGCCCTCGTCGGCATGAGCGGCGGCGGCAAGAGCACGATCGCCGACCTGATTCCGCGCTTCTACGACGTCAGTGAAGGCCGCATCGCCATCGACGGCGTCGACATCCGCGACTACACGCTGCGCTCGCTGCGGGCGCAGATCGCGATCGTCACCCAGTTCACCTTCCTCTTCAACGACACCGTGCGCGCCAATATCGCCTACGGCGACCCGGGCAAGTCGATGGACGACGTCGTGGCCGCGGCCAAGGCCGCCAATGCCCACGAATTCATCGTCGCGCTGCCGCAAGGCTACGACACGTCGATCGGAGAGCTCGGCGTGACGCTCTCGGGAGGCCAGCGCCAGCGACTCGCGATCGCGCGCGCCCTCTTGAAGGACGCGCCCATCCTCATCCTCGACGAAGCGACCTCGGCGCTCGATACCGAGTCGGAACGCCTCGTCCAGCAGGCGATCGAACGGCTCATGGTGAACCGCACGACCCTGGTCATCGCGCACCGACTCTCGACCGTCCGGCGCGCCGACCGCATCGTCGTCGTGGTGCGGGGGCAGATCGTCGAGGAGGGGACGCACGAGGAGCTGCTCGCGCTCGGCGCCGAGTACCGGAAGCTCCACGACCTCCAGTTCCAGGAGTCCGATGCCGCGACCGCCGGTGAACGGTTGCTGCACTAGGCGATGGCGAAAGCTCGGCGTGTCCTCCTGCAGCGGCTGCTGCCGCTCGGCGCGAGGCTGATCACGCTCGTCCTCCTCGTGCTGCGCTGGACGACGCGCAAGGAGCTGCTCGACGACGGCGGACTCTACGAGCGCTGGCGCGCCGGCGAGCGCCTGATCGTCGCCTTCTGGCACGAACAGCTCGTGCTGATGCCGTGCTTCGGGTGGTGGCCGCGGCTCTGCATCATGATCAGCCAACACCGCGACGGCGAGCTCATAGCCCGCGCCGTCCGGCCGCTCGGCATCGAGGCGGTGCGCGGCTCGTCGACGCGGGGCAGCCGCGGCGCGCTGCGCCGGATCCTGATCGCCTACCGCGAAGGCGCGAGCCTGGCGTGGACGCCGGACGGTCCGCGCGGTCCGCGCCGCAGCGCCAAGCTCGGCGTCCTCCTGGCGGCGCGAGCGACCGGCGCCACCATCGTTCCGGTCGCCGCCGCCGCGCGCTGGCAGCGCCGGTTGCGCAGCTGGGACCGCATGATCGTGCCGTGGCCGGGCTCGCGTATCGTATACGTGGTGGGGGCGCCCGTGCGCGTCGGCGGCGACGCCTCCGATGCCGACCTCGAGGCCGCGCGCGCGCAGCTCGAGCAGGCGCTCGAAGGCGCGCGCGTCCTCGCCGAGGCGCGCGTCGGAAGTGCCGCGCCGCCCGGCGCCGGCGCGAATTGCAAGCTCGAATCGTCGTTAGTATGAGACCGCCATGCCGCCTGCTGTTAGCGCCTCCGGTCGGCGGGTGACCGCCCTGGTCGCGACGCTGGGATTCGCTCTCGCAACGGGTCAGCCCGCCGGCGCCGTCGACGCCGGGACCGCCGCGGCTGCGTCCGTGACCGCAGCCGCAGCCGCGGTGCCGCTCGTCGCCGGCGATCCGGCGGCGGGCGAAGACGTGCGCGAGTTCCACGCCTTCTGCGCGGCCTGGATGGCGAAGCTGCAGGAACGAAACGTTTACAACGCCGCCCACATCGTCTGGACCAAGAGCGGTCCCGGAGTCGTCGGCGACTACATCCGCTACGGAAGCGAGCGTACCTGCACCGCCCGCGAAGAGCCCGGCAAGGATCCGATCGGCAAGATCACCTACCGCGAGATCAAGTACCGCAAGGAAGGGCCGACCGAGTCGGCGGCGATGGAGGCGGCGGACACGATCCTCGAACAGACCGAGGTCACCGAGATCTTCCGCTACGCCAAGGGCCGCTGGCAATACTGACCGCCGCACTCGACGATGCGTGCAGGTGGCAGCCTCGCCTGCGGATGCTGAACGCAGCCATGACCGCCGCCGCCGTCGTCCTGGCGCCCGTGGCCCTGACCGCTCTCGCCGTCCGCCGCGACTGGCGCACCGGACTCGGCGAGCGCTTCGCGCGCATCCCGGCGACGCCGCCGGATCGGCGCGCGATCTGGATCCACGGCGCCTCGGTCGGCGAGCTGACGGCGCTGGCGCCGGTCGTACGCGCCCTGCGCCGCGATCATCCCGACGATCGGCTCGTGCTCACCAGCATGACCGCCGGAGGCCGCGCGGCGGCGGCGACACGGGTGCCCGACGCCGACGCCTGCGTGCTCTTTCCCCTCGACCTCCCGCGCCTGGTGGCTCGCGCGCTCGACCGGGTGCGCCCGCGCCTCGTCCTCTTCAGCGAGACCGAGCTCTGGCCGAACTTTCTGGCCGCGCTCGCCGCGCGCCGCATCCCGGCGATCATGGTGAGCGGCCGCATCTCGCCGTCGGCATTCGTGCGTTATCGCCGTTGGCGCTGGCTCTTCGCGCCGGCGCTCGCGAGCGTCCGTTGGTTCTGCGTGCAGTCGCCCGAGAGCGCCCGGCGCCTGGTGGCGCTCGGGGTGCCCGCCGCCCGCGTCGTGGTGACCGGGAGCCTCAAGACCGCCGGCCCCCTCGACGCCGATGCCGGCAGCGGTCCGACGCTCGCCAGCCTCGGAGTCGGTGCGGCGCCGGTCCTGGTCGCCGCCAGCACCCATCCCGGCGAGGACGAGGCGCTGCTCGACGCCTTCGCGCGCATCCGCGAGAGCGAGCCGCGGGCCCGACTGCTGCTCGCGCCGCGCCGGCTCGATCGCCTGTCGGATCTGGCCCGCCTCGTCGCCGCGCGCGGCCTTGCGAGCGTCTCCCGCTCGACCCTCGGTGCGGGAGCCGACGCCCGCTGGCCCGCCGACGTCCCGGTGCTCGTCCTCGACACCCTCGGCGAGCTGGCGGGTCTCTATAGCGGCGCCCGGTTCGCCTTCGTCGGCGGCACCCTCGACGCCACCGGCGGCCACAATGTTCTCGAGCCCGCGGCGGCCGGGACACCGGTCGCCGTCGGCCCCCACGTCGGCAACGTCGCCGCCGACGTGGCGCGGCTGTTGGCCGCGGGGGCGGCGCTGCAGGCCGCGGACAGCGTCGACCTCGTCGCGCGCCTGCCGGAGCGCTTCCTGGACGGTGCGGCGGCAGCCGCCGCGGGCCGCCGCGCCGCCGCCGTCGTCGCCGCGCAACAGGGCCCGCTCGCGGTAACGCTCGCCGTCGTTCGCGGGACTCTCGCGGCAACGGAGCGGGGCGCGTGAGCGGTCCGGCGCGGGCCGTGGAGCGTCTCTGGAGCGGGGCCGGTCTCGCCGCCCGCGTCGGCCGCGCCCTGCTCACGCCCGCCGCCGGGCTGTACGCGGCCGGCGTCGGCATGCGCAACGCCGCATATCGGACCGGAGTGCTCCGCAGCCGTGCCGTCGCCGCGCGTACCGTGAGCATCGGCAACGTGCGCGTCGGCGGCACCGGCAAGACGCCGCTCACGCGCTGGCTCGCGGAGCGCATCCACGCGCGTGGGGTGCCGGTCGCGATCCTGACGCGCGGCTACGGCGGCAGCGCGCGCGGCGCCCACGTGGTCGGCGACGGCGAGCGCATCGCCGGCGACGTAGCGCGCTCCGGCGACGAGGCGGTCATGCTGGCGCGCACGAGCGCCGTCCCGGTCGTAGCCGGCGCGGATCGCGCGGCGGCTGCGGCATTGGCGATCGCGACCTTCGGCAGCCGCATACTCGTCTGCGACGATGCTTTCCAGCACCGGGCGCTGCGCCGCAATCTCGACCTCGTGCTCGTCGACGCCGGCGAACGCGGCGGCCTGGCGCGCCTGCTGCCGGCCGGGCCGTTGCGCGAGCCGCTGTGCGCGCTCAAGCGCGCCGACGTCGTGCTGATCCGCGAGGCCGGGAACGAAGCCGACCCGCTCCCGACCCCGGCGTTCCCCGGACAACGCGTGCTCCGCGTCCGCTTCGCGCCGACGGTGCTGATGGCGCCTGCTGCCGCGAGCTGGCGCGAGATCGGTCTCGCGGCGCTCGCCGGCCAGCGCGTGCTCGCGGTCTCAGCGGTGGCCCGCCCGGCGGCCCTCTACGAGGCGCTGCGCGCCTGGGAAGTCGATCTCGCGCACGTCCTCGAGTACCCGGACCACCACCCCTACGACGTGCGCGATTGGCACGCGATCGCCGCCGCCGCCAAGGACGTGGACTTGATCGTCACGACGGAGAAGGATCTGGTGAAGCTCGAGGTCTTCCCCTTCGCGCGCGGCAAGCTCGTGGCCCTCCGGCTCGGCGTCGAGGTCGAGGACGGCGAGGCGCTGGTGACCGAGGCGATCGGCGACGTCATGACGGGAGCCGCGTGACGCGCGGCCGGCGGCAGGTCCGCCCTGCGGCACCGCATCCGCGGCGTCCCCTCGTGCCCGCGGTCTTCGTCGATCGCGACGGCACGTTGAATCACGAGCGGCGCTATCTCCGCCGCGTCGCCGACCTGCGGCTGGTCGCCGGCGCCGCCGACGCCGTGCGGGCGCTCGCCGCCGCCGGCTTCGCGGTCGTCGTCGTCACCAACCAGTCCGGCGTCGCGCGCGGCCTGGTGCGCATGAGCACGCTCGCGGCGATCCACGACGCGATCGTGCGCCGCCTCGCGCGCCTTGGTGCCCGGCTCACGGCGATCTACGTCTGCCCGCACCATCCGACCGCCGGCACGCCGCCGCTGCGCCGCCGCTGCCGCTGCCGCAAGCCGCGTCCGGGGCTCGTCGAGCGCGCGGTACGCGAGCTCGACCTCGACCTCGGCCGCAGCTATTGCGTCGGTGACAGCGCCGCAGACCTCGGGCTCGCGGCTGCGACCCGCACCCGAGCGGTGCTCGTCCGCACCGGCCACGGACGCGCCACCGAGGCCGAGCTCACCCTCGGCGCGCCGGTCGCGCACGTGGCGGCGAACTTTCGCGCCGCCGCCGACTGGATTATAGGAGATGCGCAAAACGTGTCCGCAGAGCGGCGAGCGGCATCCCCGCGGCGCCGGGCGCCCATCGAACGGGCGCGGACGTCCCCGGCGCGGCGTCGGCGCCGGCAGCCATGGAGGTGACCATGCCGGTCAGTCAGGAGTTGCTCGACATCCTCGCATGCCCCAAGTGCAAGCAACCGGTGGCGTTGAACCCCACGGGAACGGGGTTGGTCTGCCAATCGTGCCGCCTGGAATATCCCATCATGGACGACATCCCGGTGATGCTGATCGACGAGGCCAAGCCGCTCGCGTAGCGCCGCGCTGCGGCGGACGCTGCCGGCGCCGCCACATGACCCACGATCGCATCCTGCTCGTGCAGACCGGCTTTCTCGGCGACGTCATCCTGACCACGCCGCTCGTAGCGGCGCTGCGCCGTGCCCGTCCCGAGGCGGAGCTGACGATGCTGGTAACGCCGGCGGCGGCGCCGTTGGTGGCGGCGCACCCCGAGCTCGACCGCGTGCTCGTCGACGACAAACGCGGCGCCGATCGCGGGGTCGGCGGCCTCGCGCACCTCGCCCGAACGCTCCGCGCCCGGCACTTCACGATCGCCATCGCCGCGCACAAATCGTTGCGCACCGGTATCCTCCTCCGCGCCGCTGCAATTCCGCGCCGCATCGGCTTCGCGACCGCGCCGGCAGCGGCCTTCTACACCGAGCGGGTGCCGCGCCCGGCAGCGGCCCACGATCGCGACCGCCTGCTGGCGCTGCTAGCGCCTCTCGGCGGCGGCGGCGTCGACGCCGCGACGGCGCACCCGCGGGTGGCGGTCGATGCGCCGACGCGGGCACGAGCGCGAGCGTTGCTCGCGGCCGCCGGCGACGACCGTCCGTTCGCCGCGCTCTGTCCCGGCTCGGCGTGGCGGACGAAGCGCTGGCCGGCGCACGCCTTTGCAGCCCTCGCGCGCGCCCTGGCCGCCGACGGGTACCGCTGTCTCCTGCTCGGCGGCGCCGACGAGCGCACCCTCACGGCCGAGGTGCACGCGGCGGCGGGCGGCGTCACCGTCGACCTCGGCGGCGCCACCGACCTGCCGCTCCTGGCCGCGATCCTCGCCGAAGCCGCGGTCGTGGTGAGCAACGACAGCGCCCCGATGCACGTCGCCAGCGCCGTCGACGTCCCGCAGGTCGCGATCTTCTGCGCCACGGTGCCGGGGCAGGGCTATGGTCCGCTCGGTCGCCGCGCCGCAGTGGTGGAACGCAGCCTCGACTGCCGGCCTTGCGGCCGCCACGGCGGCGCCCGCTGCCCGCGCGGCACCGACGACTGCATGGAGCTGGTGACGGTCGACGACGTGCGCGCAGCGGTCGCGCGGGTACGAGCGCTTGCCTCCTGAGCCGACGACGAGCGCAGACCTGGTGCTCGTCGTCGTCCAGTTTGCCGCCGGCGGCGATCCGCTCGGCGCCCTGACGGCCCTCGGGAGCGGGCGCCGCGTCCTGGTGCGCCCGCCCGAGCTCGCGACGCTTCCGGTCCCCGCCGGCGTCGAGCTCGCGATCACACGCGAATACGACCGGGCCGCTCTGGCGGCACGATCGCGGCGTAGCGCCGCCGAGCTCGTCGTCGTCCTGCGCGACGACGAACGGCCCTCTCCAGACCTCGCCGCCGCTCTCACCGGGATCGCCACCGCCGGCGGCGCGGCCGGCGCCTGGGCGAGCCCGCTACGCGTCGCCTTCCTGGACCGCGAAATACCGGCCGACAGCGCAACGATCGCCTGGCGCGGCGCCGCGCCGCCCGCCGGGTCTCCGCGGCGCCTGCCGGGCTACGTAGTGACGCTGCCGGCGACCGTCACCGAGACGATAAACCGCATGCAGGCGCTGGCGGTCTCGTCGCGACGAAGCGCGCCCGGCGGCACCGGCGCCTTCCTCGTGCGCCCGCTCGTCGCCCTGACGCAGCGGCTCTGGCGGCGTCGCCGCGCCGGCATCCCCGGCTTCGTCCTCTCGGTCATGGAAGCCTACGGCGAGGTGCTGCTAGCCGCCGAGGCATGGGAGCGCGACGGCAGCGCGACGCAGGGGAGCAAGCGTCCGAGCGGCGTCCCTGCGGATTTCCACGTCTGGCGAACGCCCTGGGGTTCGCTGACGCTGCGCGACGGCACGTCGCCGGACCTGCGGACCGCGCTCCTCGACGCCACGCCGGAGGCGACCGCGGGACTCGCACTCGCCGGCGGCCGCGGCGCCGTCTGGATCGTAGCCGCCGACGAGCGCGGGCGCGGCGTGCTGCGCTGGTACCGGCGCGGCGGCGCCGTTCGCCACCTCGTCCGCGATCTCTACTTCGGCTGGACCCCGCGCCCCATGCGCGAGCTCGCAGCCACGCAAGCAGCCATCGAACGCGGTGTGCCCGCGCCCGAGGTGCTGGCCGTGCGTGTCGACCGACTGCCGTGTGGCTGGTACCGAGGCGCCATCGTGACCCGCGAGGTGCGCGACGCCGTAACCTTCGCCGCCGTGCTGCGCCACGAAACCGCCGCCGTTCCGCGCGGCCGGATAGTGGCGGCCGTCGGGCGCGCGGTCCGCGATCTCCACGCTCGCGGCGTTCGCCATCGCGACCTGAACGCCAACAACATCCTGGTGCGCCGGCACGACGCCGGCATCGAGGTCTTCTTCATCGATTTCGACCGGGCGCGGGTCGGGGAAACCGTGAGCTCGCGGGCGCGCGCCCGCGAGCTGCGGCGACTCGAACGGTCGCTGACGAAGCTCGCGCGCGGCGGCCTGCCGCTCGCGGCCGGCGACCTCGAAGAGCTCCGGCGCGCCTACGAGGCAGGAGCCTCGGCATGACGCATCCCCGGCAGTGGAGCAGCGCGACGCGCGTCGTGGTCGCGGCTCTGATCGCCGTTCTCGTCGCTTCGGCCGTGCGCAACATCAAGGAAGACGGCGACTTTCGCGGCTACATGGAGGTCGGCGAGCTGGTGCTGCGCGGCGCCGACATCTACGCCGAGTCGCGCCCCGACGTGAACACCTGGCCACCGCTCTATGCAGTGGTCTGCGTCCCGTTCGCGCTGCTCGCCCGCGTCAGCGTCCACCTCGCCCGCGCCGTCTGGCTCGCCATCAACTTCGCCTGCATCGTGGCGCTCTTCCGGATCGCGGTCGACCTCGTCTACCGGCGCCCGCTAGTGCTCGTCGCCGCGCCCGGTGCGATCGCGCTCGCGTCGGGGGCGGTCCTCGGCCCGCTCCTGCTCTCGGCGCGCTTCCTCCTCGGCAATCTCGATCGCCTGCAGATCAACATGGTGATCCTCGCCGCCTGCTTGCTGGCGAGCGCGTGGATCGTGCGCGGTCGCGCTGCTGCCGGCGGAGCTCTGATCGGCTTTGCGGCCGCCGTCAAAGTACTCCCGGTCTTCTTCCTCCCGTACTTCGTGCGGAAGGGCTGGTGGCGCGCGCTCACCGCGGCGCTCGCCACGGGCGCGCTGGCGTCGGCGGCGCCGGCGCTCGTCTTCGGTTGGGAGCGCTGTGCTGCCTACACCCGCCACTGGCTCGCGCTCGCAGCCGGGAGCTGGCCGGTACGCAAAGGCAACCAGAGCGTCTACGCGATGGTCGACCGCCTCTATACCCACGGCGCGATCGTGTGGAGCGCATCCCACAAACGCCTCACGGCCTCCAACGATCCCGCCGTGGCGCTGATCACCTACGGGCTCCTCCTTCTCGTCGTCACCGGATTCCTACGGGCGACCCGGCGCGGCGGGCGGGCCCCGGCGAGTGCCGGGGTGACGATGGAGATCGCGATCGTGCTCTGCGTGACCGTGCTCTTCGCTCCGCTCGCCTGGAAGCACTACTTCGTCTTCCTGCTGCTCGGCCAGTTCGTGCTCTGGCGAGCCGCCGCCGGCGACGGCTACGGGCTCGCCACCGGCGAGCGCCGCCGGGTGGCGTGGGCGCTCGGCCTCTCGTACGCGCTCACGACCCTCACCGTACGCGGAGTCGTCGGCAAGGCACTCGCGCAGACCCTCGAGACCATGTCGGCGGTGACCCTCGGCGCCTTCGTCCTGCTCGGGGCACTGCTCTATGTCCGGGCGCGCAGCGGCGAGCAGGGCGGCGCCGACGCCGTCCCGGGAGCCTGACGTGCGCGTTCCCGCCGAGCGCATACTCATCGTCCTCCTCGGCGCTATCGGCGACGTCGTGCGGGCGCTGCCGCTCGCCAATCGCCTGCGCGCCGGTTACCCGGGCGCCCGCATCGCCTGGGCCGTCGAGCCGACGGCCGCACCCATCCTCGCCGGGCATCCGGCCCTGGACGAGCGCCTGGTGTTCGAGCGCCGCGGCGGCACCCGCGCCTTCCTCGCCTTCCTGCGCCGCGTCCGCGCGTCCGGCTTCGATCTCGTCCTCGACCTGCAACGGCACGCCAAGAGCGGGCTCGTGAGCGCGGCCACGGGGGCGCGGGTACGGCTCGGTTTCCACCGCCGCAACGCCAAGGAGCTCAACTGGCTCTGGAACACGCACACGATCGCGCCCGTAGAAGCGCGCGGCTGGAAGCTCGCGCAGTACGACCGCTTCGCCGACTGGCTCGAGCTTCCCGAGCAGGCGCCGCGCTTCGACATCCGGCTCGACGCGGCGGAGGAGGCGAGCGTCGACCGACTGCTGGCGCCGCTTCCGCGCCCCTTCGCGGCGCTCTTCCTCGGCTCGACCTGGGAGAGCCGGCTGTGGTTCGCGGAGCGCTGGGCGGCCGTCGTCGACGCTCTCGCCGCGCGCGGCCTCGAGACCGTGATCATCGGCGGCGCCGACGTCGGCGCCATCGCCGCGGCGGCGAGCGCGCGGGCGGCGCGGCCGCCCCTGGATCTCAGCGCCCGCACGACGCTGCGTGAGAGCTATGGCATCCTCGCCCGCGCCCGGGTGGCGATCGGACCCGACTCCGGTCCCATGCACCTCGCCGCTGCCGCCGGAACGCCGGTCGTATCGCTCTGGGGCGCGACCGCGCCGGCGCGCTCGGCGCCCTTCGGCGCCGAGGATCTCGTCGTGATCGGGCGGACTGCGTGCGTGCCCTGCTATCTCCGGCGCTGCCCGATCGGGCGCCAGTGCATGCGCGACATAACTACGGAGCGCGTCATAGCGCAGGTGGCTCGCGCGCTCGACGGTGAGCGGTGAGAGCGCTCGCCGCGTCGTGCACGCGCGTCGGCGCGTGGCGGATCTGGACCCTCGGCACGGCCGCGCCCGCCGCCGCGGAGATCGTCGCCGCCCTCGAGCGCCTACCGCTCGACGCCTCGTTGCACCGCTCCAAGCATGCCGATACGTACCGCTGGACGCGCCCGGGAGGAGACGTCTACGTCAAGCTCTATCATCGCTACCGCCGCTGGACGGCATTCAAGGATTGGTTCCGACCGTCGAAGGCAGCCAACGTGCGCGCCGCCAGCGCCGCCCTCGCGGCGGCAGGATTCGTCGTCCCGACCGTGGTGGCCCTCGGCGAGGAGCGGCGCGGCGCGTTCGGCTGGTCGCGGAGCTTCTGCGCCACGGCCGCCCTCGCCGGCGAGCCCATCGCGGCCCGGCTCGCCGCCCTCGCGGCCCCTGGCGAGGCTACGGCGCGGAGCGCGAAACGCGGGCTCCTGGCGACGGTCGGCCGCGAGGTCGCACGCCTCCACGAGGCGGGGGTGGTGGCGGGCGACCTGGTGCCGGCCAACGTGTGGCTCGCGCTCGCGGACGCCGAGCTGCGGGTGGCCTTCCTCGATCACGATCGCACCCGCGTCGGCTCTCGACCGGCGCCGTGGGCCCGGGCGCGGCGCAATCTCGTGCAGCTGAACCGCATCGTGCTCTCCGGCGTCACCACCACCGACCGCCTCCGCGTGTACCGCGCCTACGCAGCCGCTCGCGGCTGGACACGCGACGACGCTCGCCGCCGGCTGCCGTGGATCGTAGCCAAGACGCTGGCGCGCCGGCGCGCCGAGCGCGGCGCCCGCATACCGGCCACCGCCGACTTCCGGACGGTCATGCGCGCCGGCGGTCCCTATGGAGGCGGACGGGCGTGAACACCGGGCGACCGAACGTACTGTTCCTCCTCGTCGACTGCCTGCGCGCCGACGCCATCGGCGGCCGCGGCGTGCCGACGCCGCACCTGGACGCGCTGATCGCGCGCGGCGGGCGCTTCACGCAGATGATCGCCTCGGCGTCGTCGACCACGCCGTGCGTCGCTACCATGCTGACCGGAGTGTACGCGCCGCGCCACGGCGTGCGCTCGATCGGAGCCCACCGTCTGCACCCCGACGCACCCACTCTCGCGAGCCTGCTCGCCGCCGCCGGCTACCATACCGTCGCCGAGACGACGGGACCGCTCGGCCCCGAGAGCGGACTCGACCGCGGCTTCGCCGAGTACCGCGTACGCCCGGCCGCAGAGTACCTGAGCGGTGACTGGGGCCGCGCCTTGATCGCCCGCCTCGCCGGCGCCGCGCTCCCGTCCCCGTGGTTTCTGTTCGTGCACCTCTGGGAGCTGCACGCGCCGCGCAAGATCCTGCCGCCGTTTCGCGCCCGGCGCTTCGGAAGGACGCGGTACGATCGCGCCCTCGCGAGCCTCGACGCGGCGCTGGCACCGCTGCTGGCAGCGCTCCCTCCCGACACCGTGGTGCTCCTCCACGGCGACCACGGCGAGCGCCTGATGCCGAGCGCGCTCGCCTACCGCTGGTATCGCCTGCGCCGCGACATCCTCGGCGCCAGCCGCACCCGGAAGCTCGAGGGCCACGAGACCGACGTCTACGAGGAGCTGGTGCGGGTGCCTCTGGTCGTCGTCGCTCCCGGACGCGTCCCTAGCGGAGCCGCGAGCGCCCAGCTGGTGCGTCAGGTGGACGTAACCCCGACCGTGCTCGACCTCGCCGGGGTGCCGGCGCCGGCCGGCCTCGACGGCGTCAGCCTGGTACCGGCGCTCACCGGCGGCCGCACGCTCGGGCTCGAGGCCTTCCTCGAAGCCTGCGGACGGGTGCGCGGCACCGAGCGCGACCGCCGCCGCGGCTGGCGCACCGAGCGCTGGAAGCTCGTCGAAGCGCCGTACGCACCCGATGTCCCCGACGAGCTCTACGACCTCGCCGCCGACCCGCGCGAACGCCGCAACCTAGCCGGATCGGAACCGGAGCTCGTGGCGAGCCTCAAGGCGCGGATCGCCGCGGTCGAGGCCGGCGCCGCCGGGGCGGCTGAGGCGCTCAGCGCCGAGGAGGAAGCAGCCGTGGCGGCGCGGCTGCGCGACCTCGGCTACATCGAATGATCGCATGAAGATCGCGCTCGTCCACAAACGCTACGATCGTCTGGGCGGCGCCGAATGGGACTGCTACGAGCTCTCGCGCCAGCTCGCGGGGCGCGGACACGAAGTCCATCTGGTGGTCGGGGAATGCCGCGTGCCGCCGGACGCCGCGATGCATCTCCACCGCGTGCCGGTCGTGCGCACCGGCAAGCTCGCCAAGCTGGCATCGTTCGCGGTGATGGCGCCGCGAGTCTGGCGCCCGATAGCCGCCGACGTCGTCATCGGCTTCGGACGCACCGTCGGCTGGGATCTCTTCCGCGCCAGCGGCAGCGCCCACCTGCGCTGGCTGGCGCGCGTCGCCGCCGAGCGCGGCGCGCTGCACGCCCTGCGCCAGCGCTTGTCTCCGTACCACCGTCTGATACTCGCGATCGAACGCCGACAGTACGCCGCCGACACCCGCGGCATGGTGCTCGCCGTCTCCGAGCTGTCGCGCCAGGAGATCCTCGAGAGCTATCCGCGGCTGCCGGCGGAGAAGATCGCGGTCCTCCACTACGGCGTCGACGTCGAGCGCTTCCATCCCGCCCGGCGCGCCGCCGATGGCGCCGCCGTGCGCGCCGAGCTCGGAATCGGTCCCGAGCAACCGCTCGTGCTGCTGGTCGGCTCGGGTTTCCGCCGCAAAGGGGTGGACGTGCTGCTCGACGTGTGGCGGCGCGAGCCGCCGGCAGGCGCGGCGCTCGTCGTCGTCGGTAACGACCAGCACCTCGCACAGCGTAGCCGGGCCGCGCGCGCTCTTACCGGGCCCGTAGTCTTCACGGGTCCCCGCCCGGACGTCGAGCGCTTCTACGCCGCCGCCGACGTCTTCGCGCTGCCGTCGCTGCACGAAGGATGCCCGGTCGCCATCCTCGAAGCCCTGGCGTCGGGGGTGCCGGTGGTGACGTCGCGGGCGACCGGCGCGCCCGAGCTCTTGCCGGGGCCGCTCGCCGAGCTCCTCGTCGACGATCCCCGCGACGCCGCCGCGATCGCGGCGCGGCTCCGCCTGGGACTGGATCCGGGGCGTCGTCCGACGTTCATCGCCGCTGCCCGCGCCGCCGGGTGCGCCAACGCGCTCGACGTCGCCGTCGCGCGCCTCGAGGCCTGGTGTCGTTGGGCAGCCGCCGCCCGGCGGGAGCGAGGCGATGTCTGAGGCGTCCTACGTCCTGCGCCGCGGCACCGTCGAGGCCGCATTCTGCGACGTCGAGGCGCTACTGCGGGGACCGCGGACTCGAATCCTCAACGACGTCCGGCGCGCCGCCGTGGCCGTCGTCGAAGGCCCGGACGGACCGCTGGTGCTGAAGCGCTTTCGCGACGACACGCCGCTCCGCCTCGCCGTCGCACTTGCGCTCGGCCCCGGCGCCGAGCGCGTCTGGCGTGCGACCCGCCTCCTGCTCGACCGCGGCTTCGCGGTGCCGGAGCCCGTGGCGACGCTCGAACGGCGACGCTTCGGCCTGCCGCTGCGCAGTTGCTTCGTCGCCCGCTTCGTCTCCGGCCCGACGCTCGGCGAGCTGTGGCATCGACGGCGGGGTGCGGCACGGCGCGCCCTGACCATCGCCTTCGCGGACTGGCTGCGCGACCTCCATGCCGCCGGGCTCTACCCGCAGGACCTGCGGGCGGCGAACGTGCTGGTGGCGGCCGAGAACCCGGCCGTCTTCGTGCTCGTGGACCTCGATCGAGTGCGCCGCTATCGGCGCCTCTCCTGGCGGCGCCGGCGCAAGAACGTCGTCCAGGTGCACCGCTCGGTCGGGCGCGAGGCGCCGCGCCGCGAGAGCATGCGCTTCCTGCGTCGCTACCTCGGCGCCCCGAGCAGCGCCGAGCTCCGCCGCATCGCCGCCGAGATCGTCGCCCTCGGCAAGCGCAAGGACGCCGAGTACGCGCGCCGGCGGCAGCGCGCCGCCGCTCCGGCAGCGGCGGGGCGCACATGAGCGCGCGAATCCAGGTGTCGTGCACCATCATCTGCTTCGACGAGGAGGCCAACATCCGCGGCGCCCTCGAGAGCGTGAAATGGTGCGACGAGATCGTCGTCGTCGACTCGTTCTCCAACGACCGCACCGTCGAGATCTGCCGCGAGTACACCGACGCTATCCACCAGCGCCCCTGGCCGGGATTCGTCGAGCAGAAAGCGTTCGCGCTCGCGCAGACCCGCCATCCCTGGGTGTTGAACCTCGATGCCGACGAGCGGGTGTCGCCGGAGCTCCGGCGCGAGATCGAGACCGTCCTCGAGAACCCGCGCGCCGACGGCTACTACATCCCGCGGCTCGTCTACTACCTCGGCCGTTGGTGGTGGCGGGGCGGCTGGTACCCCGACTATCGGCTGCGGCTCTTCCGCCGCGACCGGGTGGTGTGGGGCGGCGTCGATCCCCACGAAAAGGTCGTCCTGCGCGGGCGCAGCGCCCGGCTGCGCAGCCCGCTGCTGCACTACACCTATCGCGACGTCGCCGACCATGTCGCTACGATCGACTTCTTCACCGGCGTTGCGGCGCGCGAGCTCGAGCTGCGCGGCCAGCACACGGCGCTCACCGACCTGCTTTTGCGCCCCTTCTGGCGCTTCTTCCGCTTCTACGTGCTGCGCCGCGGCTTCATGGAGGGCATCGCCGGCCTCTTCGTCGCCCAGTCGGCGGCTTTCTACGTGTTCGCGAAGTACGCCAAGCTCTGGGAGGCGACGCACTCGCGCCCGCGTCTGCCGCCGCCATGAACGGCACCGGACCGCTCGCCATCCTCCACGTCGATCCCGAGCGCGGGCTCGCCGGCGGTGAGCAGCAGGTGCTCGGCCTGCTCGCCAACCTCCAGGCGAGGGGGCAGCGGCAGACGCTGGCGGCCGACCCCCGGGGTCCGCTCGCCGCCCGGGCCGCGGCCCTCGGCATCGCCGTCGAACCGCTCGCCATCCGCAACCACTTCGATCTCCTAGCCGGCCGCCGACTGGCCCGATTGCTGGCGCGAAACCGCTATGACATCGTCCACTTCCACACCGCACGGGCCCACGCGATGAGCCTCTTCCTCGGCGCCGGCAGCGGCGCCGCACGCGTCGCTACGCGGCGCATGGACTATCGGCTCCGCGGCGGCTGCTACGCGCGGCGACTCTACAATCGCGAGGTGGACGCAGTGGTGGCGATCTCGGAAGGGGTGCGGAGCGCGCTCACGGCGAGCGGCGTCGAGGCGGCGCGCATCCACCTCGTCCGCAGCGGCGTCGACGCGGCGCGCTTCGCATCGACGCCGGAGCGGCGGGCGGCGGCGCGCGCCCGCTTCGCGCTCGCCGCGGACGCCTGGGTGCTGGCGGTCGTAGGCGCGCTCGAGGAGCGCAAAGGCCACGATCTGCTGTTCGAGGCGCTGGCGCGGACCTCCGAGCAGCGGTGGATCGTGCTCGTGGCCGGCGGCGGCGCGCGCGCTGCCGCCCTGCGGGCGCAGGTCGCAGCGCTCGGCCTCGGAGCCATGGTGCGCTTCCTCGGGCACGTCGACGACGTCGCGCCCGTTCTCGCCGCCGCCGACGCCTTGGTGATGCCGTCGCATCGAGAAGGCCTCGGGGTAGCGGCGCTCGAGGCCATGGCGGCCGGGCTCCCGGTGATCGCGAGCCGGGTGGGCGGCCTGCCCGAAGCGGTCATCGACGGAGAGACGGGGCTGCTCGTACCTCCCGGGGACGCGGCCGCCCTCACCGCGGCGCTAGCCCGGCTCGGCGCCGATCGCGCTTGCGCACGCCGCCTCGGCGCCGCCGGGGCGGCGCGTGTCGCCGCCCACTTCAGCCTCGCAGCGATGGCGGCAGGCACGCTCGCCGTGTATCGACTCCTCGCCGCGACGAGCGCGGAGAGACATCCATGAGCCCGACGACGCGACTGCGCGAACTGATCCGCCGCTTCACCGGCACCAGAGTGCTCGTCGTCGGCGATCTCATGCTCGACCAGTTCGTCTGGGGCGACGTGAGCCGCATCTCGCCCGAGGCACCGGTGCCGATCGTGCGGGTCCGGCGCCAGGAGGGTCGCCCCGGCGGCGCCGGCAACGTCGTCTCCAACATAGTCGCCCTCGGCGGGCGCGCCGACGCCTGCGGCTTCGTCGGCGACGACTCGACCGGCCGCGCGCTCGCTGCGGCGCTGACCGCCGCCGGCGGCGGGCTCGCCGGGATCGTCCGCAGCCGAGCCGTCGGCACGACGGCGAAGACCCGGGTGATCGCCCACAGCCAGCAGGTCGTGCGCTTCGATCAGGATCCCGACGCCGACGGCGTCCCGGCGCGCCTCGGCCGCCGCCTGCGGGCGTGGGTCGCCGCCCACGCGCGGCGCTATCCGGTGATCGTGGTCTCCGATTACGGCAAGGGCGTCGTCACGCCCGAGCTGCTCGCCGACCTGGCCACGCTCCGGCGCCGCCACGGCTTCCACTACGTCATCGATCCGAAGCGACCGAACTTTCCCCACTACCGCGGCGCCAGTCTCGTCAAGCCGAACCTCGGCGAGGCCAGCGTCGCCGCCGGCCGCGACATCGTCGATCGGGCCTCCCTCGACAGCGCCGGGCGCGAGCTCCTGCGCCGTTGGGAGGCGGACGCGATCCTGATTTCGCGCGGCGAGGAAGGGATGACTCTCTTCAAGCCGCGAGCGCGGGCGCACCACTTTCCGACCGCCGCCCAGGAGGTGTACGACGTGACCGGCGCCGGCGACACCGTGCTCGCGACCTGCGCACTGGCGCTCGCCGCGGGCGGCAGCTTCGAGGAGGCCGCCCGCCTCGCCAACCAGGCCGCGGGTGTCGCGGTCGGCAAGGTCGGCACCGCCACCGTGAGCGCCCGCGAGCTCCTGCGGACGCTCCGCGACCACCCCTGAGGGCTCCATGAGTACGACGATGCGCGGTATACGTTCCATGACCGGCTTCGGCGCCGCCTCGGCCGCCATTCCGGGCGGCCGCCTGACCATCGAGCTGCGCTCGGTGAACCAGCGCTTCCTCGACATCCGGGTCGCGGCGCCGCGCGAGTACGCTCCCTGGGAGGCTACCGGCCGCGAGCTCGTCGGCAAGCACGTCGCCCGCGGCCGGGTCGAGGTGCACGTCGGCCGCAATGCGCCGTCGCGCGGTCGGACCCGGGTAGTGCTGAACCTAGCCGCCGCGCGCGACTACGCCGCGGCCTGGCGCCAGGTCGCGGTCGAGCTCGGCGTCCCCGGAGCTCTCGACCTCGGGCTCCTGCGCGGCGCCGAGATCTTCGAGACGGTGGAGACGCCGCGCGACCTGCGCGCCGAGTTTCCTCTGGCCACGCGCGTGCTCGGGCGCGCGCTCGCGGCTCTCGACCGGGCGCGGCGCCGCGAAGGGAAGAACCTGCAGCGCGACATGCTGCAACGGGTGACCCGGCTCGTCGCCATCGAGCGCGCCATCCGAGCCCACGCCGCGGCGGTCGCGGGCGAGCTCCAGACCAAGGTGAACGACCGGTTGCAGGCCCTTCTCAAGGGCTCGACGGTCGACCCGGCGCGCGTCGCCCAGGAGGTCGCCCATCTCGCGGAGCGCAGCGACGTCACCGAGGAGCTGGTGCGCCTGCGCAGCCACCTGGAAGAAATCCGCCAGCTCCTCACCGCCGGGGGCGCCATCGGCAAGCAGGTCGAGTTTCTGCTCCAGGAAACCCACCGCGAGATCAACACCATCGGGTCCAAGGTCAATCAGCTCGAGATCACGCGGCTCGTGGTCGAGGCCAAGGGGGAGGTCGAACGGCTGCGCGAGCAGGTGCAGAACGTCGAGTGATTCCGTAAGATCACGCATGGGTGCCGACTTCACGTTCTACCGTCACGGAATCGTCTTCATCGTTTCCGGGCCGTCCGGCGCCGGGAAGAGCACCCTGGTCGAAGGGCTGATGGCGCGCTTTCCCGAGCTCGGGCTCTCGATCTCGTATACGACGCGGGCCCCGCGCGGCGCCGAGACCGACGGCCGCGAGTACCTCTTCGTGACCACCGAGGAGTTCGCGCGCCGCCGCGACGGCGACGAGCTGGCGGAATGGGCGGAAGTGCACGGCGCCCTCTACGGAACGCCGCGGGCACCTCTCGACGACGCCATCGCCGCAGGACGCGACATGCTCCTCGACATCGACGTGCAGGGAGCCCGGCGGCTGAAGCGCGTGTACCGCGACTCCGCGGTCGCGGTGATGGTCTTCCCGCCGTCCTGGGACGAGCTCGAGCGCCGCCTCCGCAACCGCCGGACCGACGACGAGGCTGCGATCGCGCGCCGCCTCGCGCGCGCCCGCGAGGAAGCCGACCACCTCCCCGAGTACGACTACTTCATCCGCAACGCCGATCGCGACGACGCCGTGGCGCAGCTGATCGCGATCGTCCGCGCCGAACGGGCGCGGGTCAGCCGCATCGTCGTCGAGCCCGCGCCATGAATCTCTCGACCCTCCTCGACAAGGTGCGCGAGTACAATCCCACCGCCGATCTGACGACCGTGCAGCGCGCCTACGAATTCTCCGCCGCCGTACATCGCGGACAGAAGCGGAAATCCGGCGAGCCCTTCCTGGTGCACCCGCTCGAGGTCGCGAACCTGATCGCCGACCTCCGGCTCGACGTTCCGAGCGTGGCGACCGGCCTCCTCCACGACACCGTCGAGGACACGCTCGCCACCCTCGGGCAGGTAGAGTCGTTGTTCGGGGGCGAGATCGCCGCCCTCGTCGACGGCGTGAGCAAGATCGGCCAGATCAACTTCAAGAGTCGCGCCGAATCGCAGGCCGAGAACTTCCGCAAGATGATCATGGCGATGGCCCGCGACATCCGCGTCATCCTGATCAAGCTCGCCGATCGCACCCACAACATGCGGACGCTCTCGCACCTTCCCCCCGAGCGGCAGATGGAGATCGCCCAGGAGACGCTCGACATCTATGCGCCGCTCGCGCACCGCCTCGGCATCTACTGGATCAAGAGCGAGCTCGAGGACAACGCGCTCCGCTACATGCACCCGGAGATCTACTACCAGCTCAAGCGCAACGTCGCGAAGAAGCGCGCCGAGCGGGAGCAGTACATCGAGCACGTGCGCGGAGTCCTCGCCAAGAAGCTGGAGGAGGCCGGTCTCGAGGCCGCCGTCACCGGGCGCCCCAAGCACTTCTACTCGATCTACCAGAAGATGCAGTCGCAGCAGCTCCTCTACGACCAGATCTACGACCTCGTGGCCTTCCGCCTCCTCGTCGACTCGACGCGCGAGTGCTACGAGGCGCTCGGAGTGGTGCACCAGAACTGGAAACCCGTACCGGGCCGGTTTCGCGACTACATCGCGATGCCGAAGGCCAATATGTACCAGTCGCTGCACACCACCGTGATCGGGCCGTTCGGCGAGCGCATGGAGGTGCAGATCCGCACCCTCGAAATGCACCGCGTCGCCGAGGCCGGAATCGCCGCGCACTGGCGCTACAAGGGACAGAACCAGACCGACTCGCAGCAGGAGATCGAGCGCTTCGCCTGGCTCCGCCAGCTCCTGCACTGGCAGCAGCATCTCGAGGATCCGCAAGAGTTCCTGCGCTCGATCAAGGAGGATCTCTTCGACGAAGAGGTCTTCGCCTTCACGCCCAAGGGCGACCTCTTCAACTTCCCGGCCGGGGCCACGGTCATCGACTTTGCCTACCGCATCCACTCGCAGGTCGGCGAGCACTGCGCCGGCGCCCGCGTCAACGGCAAACTGGTGCCGCTCAAGTACCAGCTACAGAGCGGCGATACGGTCGAGATCATCACCACGACACGCCAGACTCCGAGCAAGGACTGGCTGAAGATCGTCACCACCACGCGCGCCAAGGAGCGCATCCGCAACTGGATCAAGGGCCAGCAGCGGCGCCGCAGCCTCGAGATCGGCGCCGAGCTCCTCGACCGCGACCTGCGCCGCTACCGGCAGGAGCTTCCCAAGCTGCGCAAGAGCGGCGATCTCGCCCGGGTGGCGCACGAGCTCGGGTTCAAGGACGAGGAGTCGCTGGTCGCGGCGATCGGCTACGGCCGGCTGCCGAGCCAGCAGGTGCTCGGGCGCCTGGTGCCCGACAGCACCGCGGAGGAGCGCAAGGAGCGCAGCGAGGGCACGCTGCAGAAGCTCTTCCGCATGGTCGGCCGGCAGGGACGAGGCGGCGTCCAGGTGAGCGGCATCGACGACGTGATGGTGCGCTTCGGCCGCTGCTGCAATCCGCTTCCGGGCGAGCGCATCACCGGCTTCATCACCCGCGGCCGCGGCGTCACCGTACATGCCGTCGACTGCCTGCGGGTCATGGAGAGCGATCCGCAGCGGCGGGTGGAGGTGGCGTGGGACGACGCTGCCGGCCATTTCCGTCCCGTGCAGGTGGAGGTCACCGCGGTCGATGCCCCCGGCCTCCTCGCCGCCATGAGCAAGGCAATCAGCTCGGCGGGCGTCAATATCTCGAGCGCCGAAGCCCACACCGGAATCGACAAGAAGGTGGTCAACGTCTTCGAGGTGATGGTCGACGGCGTCGGCGGCCTGAACCGCGTCATGCGCGGCCTCGGCAAGGTGAAGGGTGTCCTCAAGGTGCAGAGGCTGCGCGCATGAGCGGCGAAAGGCGCGCCGTGGCGACGGCCGCGGCCCCGCAGGCGATCGGTCCGTACTCGCAGGCGATCGTCGTCGGTGACCTGGTGTTCCTCTCCGGCCAGATCCCCCTCGACCCCGACCGCGGCCGCCTCGTCGCCGGCACGATAGAGGAGGAAACGCGCCAGGTCCTGAAGAACCTGGCCGCGGTGCTGGCCGCCGAGGGCCTCGACCTGACGTCGATCGTCAAGACGACCGTCTACTTGACCGACCTCGCCGACTTCCCCAGGGTCAACCAGACCTACGCCGAATTCTTCGCCGAACCGTTCCCGGCGCGAGCGACGGTTGCGGTAGCGGCGCTGCCGCGCGGCGCCAGGATCGAGATCGAAGCGGTCGCCGTCCGCTAGCGTCCCGGAGGATCGTGCGCGGGACGGGGACTCACGTCGCCGCGAGCGCCGGCGGCGCTCAGGCCGCCTTGGCGATCCGGCCGGAACGGATGCAGCGCGTGCACACGAGCAGCTTCTTCACCCCGCCGCCGACCCGAGCGCGCACCGATTGCAGATTGGGCTTCCACCGCCGCCGGGTCCGGTTGTTGGCGTGGCTGACCTTGTTCCCCGTGGAAGGACCCTTGCCGCAGATCTCGCAGGTGCGTGCCATTGCTGACCCCTTTCGCGAAAGCCCGCATGGCTACCACAGGCCCGCCAGGGCGGCAAATCAGGAACGGCGCCAACGTTCGATCAGGGACGTGGTCGAAAAGCCCGCGACCAGCGGCACCAGGACGACCCGGCCGCCGCGGGCTTCGACGATCTCCCGGCCGACGACACGATCCGGCGCCCAGTCGGCGCCTTTCACCAGGACGTCGGGCTGAATCGCCGCGATCAAGTCCGCAGGGGTATCCTCGTCGAAGATCGTCACCCAGTCGACCGCCGCGAGCGCCGCCACGACCTCCGCCCGAGCTGCCTCCGGTACCAGCGGACGCTCGGGTCCCTTGTGCAGCCGCCGCACCGAGGCGTCGGAGTTGAGACCGACTACGAGCAAGTCGCCGCTCTCGCGCGCCGCAGCGAGGTAGCGCACGTGGCCGACGTGCAGGATATCGAAGCAGCCGTTGGTGAAGACGACGCGCTGCCGCGCTCGCCGCGCCTCCTCGGCCTTCGCCGCCGCCGCCGCGCGATCGACGATCTTGTCCAGATAACGCATGGCGGCACGTCTACCAACGTCGTGCCGACGCCGCCAGCAACCTCGCCGCCCTCATAGCGACGGCCATGCGTGTCTTGCGCGATTGCTGTCCGAATGGGCCATCGCGCAGGTCTGCCAGGGAGCTCTTCGGGAAGAGTGCCATGAAAGCCGGCACTCACGGGCGCGACGGTGGCATGGTTCTCGCTGCCGCGAACGACGCGAACGCTGGCGGCCACACACGATCGGCGTCATGCCTCCCCTCATGACGCGTGCTCGAGTTCCACACTCCGGCCGATCGTCCTCACCCCCCCGTCGGCGGACGCGCTGTGAAACGGCGGGAGGGCGCATCCGCGGGGCCTGACCCACCCCGTGCCCTCCCGCCGCCCCTCCTCGCCGCTCCGGAGGGCGAAAATCTGGCGGGAGCCGGCGCCATGTGTTAGGGGCGGGCAGTCATGCCATGCGGCTTCGGGCGCAAGCGCGCGCGGCGGGAGGATGGCTCCCTTGTCTGACCCCGCGCCGGCGCTCCGGGAGCGCATCCACGTCCTGCCCGAGGTCCTGGCCAACCAGATCGCCGCCGGAGAGGTGATCGAACGCCCCGCTTCGGTCGTGAAGGAGCTCGTCGAGAACGCTCTCGACGCCGGGGCGCAGCGCCTCGTCATCGAGCTCGAGGAGGGTGGGACGCGCCTCATCCGGGTCACCGACGACGGCCGCGGAATGACGGCTGCGGACGCGCCGCTCGCGTTCCTCCGCCACGCCACCAGCAAGCTCCGTGATCAGGATGACCTCTGGCGCATCGGGACCCTCGGATTTCGCGGCGAGGCGCTGCCGAGCATCGCCGCGGTCGCGGCGGTGGAGCTGACGACGCGCAGCTCCGAGGCGCCGACCGGCGTCACGGTACGGGCCGCGGCCGGACGCGTCGTCGACGTCCGCGAAGCCGGCGCCGCCATCGGTACGAGCGTGGCCGTGCGCGACCTCTTCGCGCCGGTTCCGGCGCGGCGCAAATTCCTGAAGAGCACCCAGACCGAGCTCGGACACGTCGTCGATCTCGTGACCCGCGTGAGCCTCGGGGCGCCGCAGGTGCACGTGCGGCTCGTGCATCAGGGCCGCGAGATCGCCGTCCATCCGCCGGTCACCACCCTCGCCGAGCGGGCCCGGCAAGTCTTCGGTGCCGACCGCGTCCGCGGCGGCCGCACCTTCGCCGACGAGCGCCTGGGTATCGCCATCGCGGGGTTCGCGTTCTCGCCGCACCTCTCCTTCGCCACCGCCCGCTACGTCTACCAGTACGTCAACGGACGTCCGATCCGCGATCGGGCGGTGCAGCACGCGATCGCCGAGGCGTACGCCAGCCTGGTGCCGCGCGGCCGCTGGCCGGGCGCGGTAGTGACGCTCACGGTGCCGCCCGCCGACGTCGACGTGAACGTACATCCCGCCAAGCACGAGGTGCGCTTCCGCCTCGCGCACGTAGTCCACGACACCGTGCTCGGCGCGGTGCGGCGGGCGCTCGCGGGCGCCACCGGACACGCTGCGGAAGACCCGGCGACCGGCGTCGCGGCGGCACTGCGCACCTACGCTCTACGCCCGCCGGCCGCGCCGCCGCCGTTCACGACGGGCGCGGCCGCCGGGGCGTCGACGAGCGCACCCACCGACGCTCCCGGCGTCGCCGAGACGAGTGCGCGCGTCGTACCCGCGGCGGCGGCGACGCCGCGCCCCGACGAGCCCTCCGCGGCCGCGGGCGTATCCGGCGGCTTCGCGCCGCTTCGCTTCGTCGGCCAGGTCTTCCGCGGCTACCTGGTCTGCGAGGCGGTCGACCGGATCGTGCTCATCGACCAGCACGCCGCCCATGAGCGGGTCGCTTTCGAGCGCCTGCGGGCGCAGCATGCCGCCGGCGCGATCGAACGCCAGGGGCTCCTCCTGCCGCTTGCCGTCGACCTGGCTCCGCGGCAGGGCGAGGCGCTCGCCGGCAGGCTCGACGACCTCGCCGCGCTCGGCTTCGAGATCGAGCCGTTCGGTGAGCGCACCTTTCTCGTGCGTGCAGTGCCGGCGCTCCTCGGCGGCGACGACCCGCGCCTCCTCCTCGAGGATCTCGCCGACGGGCTGGCCGAGGTCGGGTCGCATCTCTCCGCCGCCGACGCCATCGAGGCCGTCCTCGGCCGCATCGCCTGTCACAGCGTCGTCCGGGTCGGCCGCAGCCTCTCGACGCCCGAAGTCGCGCGGCTGCTCGCCGATCTCGACGCCCTGACCTACGGCAGCAACTGCCCGCACGGCCGGCCCGTGTCGGTCGAGCTGACGCGCGGGCAGATCGAGAGGATGTTCGGCCGATGAACACCGGATCCGGAGCACCGGAGCGCGCGCGAACGCGCGTGCTCGCGATCGTCGGACCGACCGCGGCCGGCAAGAGCGCGGTGGCGATGCGGATCGCCGAGCGACTCGATGCCGAGATCGTGAGCGCCGACTCGCGCCAGATCTATCGCGGCCTCGATATCGGCACCGCGAAGCCGAGTGCGGACGACCGCCGCCGCGTGCCGCACCACCTCCTCGACGTCGCCGACCCCGACCAACGCTTCGACGCCGCCCGTTTCCGGCACCTGGCCCTCGCGGCGATCGCCGGCGCGGCGGCGCGCGGCCGGCCCGTCGTCGTCTGCGGCGGCACCGGACTCTACCTGCGCGCGCTCCGCCACGGCCTCTTCGCCGGGCCGGGCGCCGTTCCCGAGCTGCGTGCGGCGCTCTACGAGCGCGAGCGGCTGCACGGACCCGGCACGCTCCACGCCGACCTCGCAGCCGCCGATCCTGCGGCCGCATCGCGCCTCCATCCGCACGACACCGTGCGCCTGGTGCGCGCGCTCGAAGTCCTGCGCGTCACCGGCCGGCCGATCAGCGCCTGGCAGGACGCCCACGCCTTCGCCGAAACGAGCATCGACATGCAGGTGTTCGGCTGCGCCCGCCCGCGCGAAGACCTGCACGCCCGTATCGCCGCCCGCTGCGGCGCCATGATCGACGCCGGGCTCCTCACCGAGATCCGCGAGCTCTGGGACCGCGGCTACGGCCCCGAGCTCCCGCCCCTCGACAGCGTCGGCTACCGCGAGATGGGAGCTTATCTCCGCGGCGACCTCGACTTCGCAGCCGCCTGCGACGCCTTTGCGCGGGCGACGCGCCGCCTCGCCAAGCGCCAGCTCACCTGGTGGCGCTCCGACGCGACGATCGCCTGGTTCCATCCCGACCGCGACGACGCCGCCATACTGACGCGCGCCGCCGCCTGGCTGAGCTCCCCGTGCCCGTCACCTATCTCGACTTCGAGCAGCCCCTCGCTGCGCTAGACGCCCGCGTCGCCGCGCTCAGGAGCGGCGAGGTGCGCGGTCCGGCCGCGGCCCGCGAGCTGCGTCAGCTCGCCGCCGCGCGCCGCCGCCTCGAGCGCGAGGTCTACGAATCGCTCTCCGCGTGGCAGCGGGTGCAGCTCGCCCGCCACGTCGATCGACCGCAGACGCTCGACTACGTCGGCCGGCTCTGCCGCGAATTCTTCGAGCTCCGCGGCGACCGCGCCTTCGCCGACGACCCCGCAATCGTCGCCGGCGTCGGGCTCTGCCACGGACAGCCGCTCGCCGTCGTCGGCCACCAGCGCGGACACGGCACCGCCGAGCGCGTGCGCCGCAACTTCGGCATGGCGAACCCCGAAGGACACCGCAAAGCGATCCGGGCATTCCGGCTCGCGGAGCGCCTCGGCATGCCGGTATTGACGCTCGTCGACACCCAGGGCGCGTATCCCGGCGTCGGCGCCGAGGAGCGCGGCCAGGCCGAGGCCATCGCGCACACGATGCGCACCATGACCGAGCTCCGGGTGCCGATCGTGAGCGTCGTGATCGGAGAAGGCGGCAGCGGCGGCGCGCTCGCCCTGGCGGTCGCCGACCGGGTCTTGATGATGCAATACGCCTGCTACTCGGTGATCTCGCCCGAAGGCTGCGCCGCCATCCTCTACCGCGACCGCGACCCCGCGCACGTCGCGCGCGCGGCGGCGGCCTTGAAGCTCACCGCCGGCGACCTCCTGCGCGCCGGGGCGATCGACGCGCTGGTGCCGGAGCCGGCGGGCGGCGCGCATCGCAATCCGCGGCGCGCCCTCGAAGCGGTCGAACGGGCGGTTCTCCACGCGCTCGCGGAGCTGCGCCGGATCTCGCCGCTCGTGCTGCGCCGCCGGCGCTACGAGAAGTTCCGCCGCCTCGGAGCGCACGTCGACGGCGGAAGCGCTGCGTCGCGGGCCGCGGCGCCGGGCGCGCGCGCGCGACGGCGGCGCGCAATTGCAAAGCCGAAAGCGGTACGGTAGCAGTCGCGGCTTTGAAGGACGCGACCGACGTGCCACGGACCAGCGCCCGAGATCCCTTGGTCGATCGCGAGCGCGCCAAGATCGACCGGATCGACGAGCGTATTCTCGGTCTCCTGAATGAGCGGGCGCGCCTCGCACAGCGCATCGGCGCCCGCAAGGCGCGGCGCCGGAAGGCTCGGGCCGACGCTCCCGAGGGCTTCTGGGTCCCGAGCCGTGAGAAGCGCATCCGCCGCCGGCTGCGCACCCTCAACCGGGGCCCGCTCTCCGACGACCACGTGGCCGCCATCTTCCGCGAGATCATCTCGGCGTCGCGAGCCCTCGAAGCGCGGCTGACGGTCGCCTACCTGGGGCCGGAGGGAACGTTCACCAATCAGGCCGCGCGCGAGATCTTCGGCAGCGGGGTGGCGCTCACCCCTGCGGAATCGATCGCCGAGGTCTTCACCGAGGTCGAGCGCCGCCGCGCCGACTTCGGCGTCGTACCGGTCGAGAATTCCACCGAGGGCGCGGTGACGTCGACGCTCGACCTCCTGATCGAGTCGCCGCTGCGGATCGCCGGCGAAGTCCGGCTCGACGTGGAGCAGTGTCTGGTCGGCACCGCGCCCGAGTGGTCGGCGATCCGTCGCGTGCTCTCGCATCCGCAGGGCCTCGCCCAGTGCCGGCGCTGGCTGGCGGCGAACCTGCCGCAGGCGAGCCTGGAGCCGGTCGCCAGCACCAGCCGGGCCGCGGAGCTCGCCGCCGGCGACCCGGCCACCGCCGCGGTCGCCAGCCGCCTCGCAGCCGAGCGCGCAGGTCTCAGGATCCTCGCTGCCGACATCCAGGACCAGCGTGGCAACGCCACCCGCTTCTTCGTCCTCGGGCACCGCGACGCCGAGACTCCGTCGGGCGACGACAAGACGTCGATCGTCTGCACGGTGAAGGACGAGATCGGCGTGCTCGCGAAGCTCCTGCAGCCGCTGGCCGCAAGCGGCGTCAGCCTGCACAAGATCGAGTCGCGTCCGCTCCGCGGGCGCCCGTGGGAATACGTCTTCTTCCTCGATCTCCGCGGTCACCGCTCCGACGCGCGCGTGAAGCGGGCTCTGGCGCGCATGCAGCCGCTCACCACGTCGCTCAAGATCCTCGGATCGTATCCGGCAGCATGACATTCCTGCTATTCGGAGGACCATGAGCACGCGTGCAGGCAGCATCGACGTCAAGAGCCTCACCCCGGAGTGGATCCAGCGGCTCGCTCCGTATCCGCCCGGCATGCCGCTCGAGGAGCTGGAGCGCGAATACGGCATCACCGGATCGATCAAGCTCGCCTCGAACGAGAACCCCTACGGACCGTCGCCGCGAGCGCTCGCCGCGATCGCCGCGGCGCTGCCGAGCCTGCACCGCTATCCCGACGGCAGCGGCTTCTACCTGCGGCAGGCGCTGGCGAAGCGGATCGGCGTTCCCGCCGACGCCATCATCCTCGGCAACGGCTCGAACGACATCATCGAGCTCGCGGTGCGGGCCTTCCTGCGCCCCGGCGACGAAGCCGTCATGGCCGATCAGGCCTTCGTCATCTATCAGATGGTGGTCCAGGCCGTCGGCGCGACGGCGCGATGCGTGCCGCTGCGCCGCTTCACCCACGACCTCGAGGCTATCAAAGCGGTGATCGGACCGGCGACCCGCCTCGTCTTCCTCGCCAACCCGAACAACCCGACGGGCACGATCTACACCCGCGAGAGCTGGGAGGACTTCCTCGCCGACGTGCCGCCGCACGTGCTCGTAGTTGCCGACGACGCCTACGCCGACTACGTCGAGGACCCCGACTATCCCGACTCGCTCGGCTACCAGCGTCACGATCGCCTCCTCCTGACGCTGCGCACGTTCTCGAAGATCTACGGGCTGGCCGGCGTCCGCATCGGCTACGGCATCGGGCCGCTCGCGGTCATCGAGGTCCTGAACCGCATCCGCCAGCCCTTCAACGTCAATGCGCTCGCGCAGGTCGCCGCGCTCGCCGCGCTCGACGACGTCGAGCACGTCGAGCGGACTCGCCGCAACAACCTCGAAGGGCTCGCGTATCTCCGCGGCGTCTGCGAGCGGCTCGGTCGGCCGTACGTCCCGAGCTGGGCGAACTTCCTGCTGGTCGACGTCGGCGACGGCGCTCGGGTCTACGAAGAGCTGCTGCGCCGCGGCGTCATCGTCCGGCCCATGGACGTCTACGGCTTTCCGCGCCACCTGCGGGTGAGCGTCGGCACGCCGGCCGAGAACGAGCGCTTCGCCGCTTCGCTCGCCGCCGTCCTCGCGGCGGCGACGCCGTGAAGCCGGTAGCCGATCGGCTGCTGATCGCGGGGGTCGGCCTGATCGGCGCGTCGCTCGGCCTGGCACTGCGCGAGCGCGGCGCGGTGGGAGAGATCGTCGGACTCGGCCGCTCGCTGGACAACCTGCGCGTGGCGCGTCGGCGCGGCGCCATCGACCGGGCCGAGCGCGATCCGGCGCGCGCGACTCGCGACGTCGACCTCGTCGTCGTCGCGACGCCGGTCGGCACGATCGCGCCGCTGGTCGCGAATCTGGTGCGTACGCTGCCGCCGACCGCCGCCGTCACCGACGCGGGGAGCGTGAAGGGCGCGGTCGTGGCCGCGGTCGAGCGCGCCCTCGGTGCGACTGCGGCCCGCTTCTGCGGCAGCCATCCGATTGCCGGCAGCGAGCTCGCCGGCGCCGCCGCTGCGCGCCGCGATCTCCTGGACGGCCGCCGCTGCATCCTGACGCCCACGGCGCGGACGGCGGCTGCGACCCGGCGGCGCGTGCGCGCCCTGTGGACGGCCGCCGGCATGCGGGTCGAGACCATGACGGCGGTGCGCCACGACGACCTCTACGCCCTGGTGAGCCACCTGCCGCAGGCCGTCGCCACCGCGCTCGTCAATGCGGCCGCCGAGGGCGGCCGCGGCCGCGCGCTCGCGTACGCGGGAAGCGGCTTTCGCGACGTGACCCGGATCGCCGACAGTCCCGCCGTCATCTGGCGCGACATCCTGCTCGCCAACCGCGACCCCGTGCTGGCGGCGCTTGCGGCCTTCGGCGCCGCCTGCGAGCGCTTGCGGGCGGCGATCGCCGCCGGCGACGGCGCCGGCATCGAGCGCGAGCTCGGACGGGCGCGGCGCGCGCGGCGGCGGGCGGCGCCGTGACGAGCCGCACCATCGCGCCTGCCGGCCGGGGGCTCCGCGGCCGCCTCGTCGTCCCGAGCGACAAGTCGATCGCGCACCGGGCGCTCCTCGTCGGCGCCGTCGCCGAGGGCACGACCGTCGTACGCGGCTTCCAAGGCGGACGCGACAACCGCGCCACCATGGCTGCTTGCCGCGCGCTCGGCGTCGCCATCGACGAGCGCGGCGAGACGCTGACGATCGCCGGCGCCGGCTTCGACGGCCTGCGCGCCCCGGCCGGCGACATCGATTGCGAGAACTCCGGGACGACGATGCGCCTGCTCGCGGGTCTGCTCGCCGGCCGGCCGTTCACCAGCCGGCTGGTCGGCGACGCGTCCCTGTTGCGGCGGCCGATGCGCCGCGTAATCGAGCCCCTCGGTCGCATGGGAGCCGCGATCACGAGCGAGCCGGGCGACGGAAGGGCGCCGCTGCGCATCGAGGGCCGGGCCCTCGTCGGGGTGCAGCACACACTCGCGGTAGCGAGCGCGCAGGTGAAGTCGGCAATCCTGCTGGCCGGACTGCAGGCGAGCGGTTCTACGCGGGTCGACGAGCCGGCACGCTCGCGCGATCACACCGAGCGCATGCTCCGCGACTTCGGCGCCAGGCTTTGCGGCGGCGAGCTCTGGGTGGCCCTCGACGGACCGCAGCGCCTGCGCGGCACCACGATAGACTTGCCCGGCGACTTCTCGTCGGCGGCCTTCCTGGTGGTCGCCGCCGCCGTCATCCCCGGCTCGGAGATCCGCCTGACCGGCGTCGGCCTCAATCCGACGCGCACCGGCCTGCTCGACGCCCTCGCCGCGATGGGGGCGGCGATCGAAGTCGTACCGGAGGCGGGCGCATCGGAGCCGGTCGGCACGCTGGTCGTGCGCCATGGGCCGCTCCACGCCACGCACATCGCCGGCGAGCTCCTCGTGCGCTGCATCGACGAGTTCCCGATCCTCTGCATCGCCGCCGCCCGTGCCGAGGGCACGACCGAGATCCGCGACGCCGCGGAGCTGCGCGTGAAGGAGAGCGATCGCGTCGCGGTCATGGCCGAGCTGCTGCGCGCTCTCGGCGTCGCCGTCGCCGAGCTTCCCGACGGGCTCGTCATTCACGGCGCTTCGCGCCTCGGCGGCGCGCGCGTCGATCCGCGCGGCGACCACCGTATAGCCATGGCGGCAGCGGTGGCCGGCCTCGCCGGCGCGGCGCCGGTCGTCATCGACGATCCCGACTGCGCCGAGGTGTCGTTTCCCGGCTTCTACGCGATCCTGGCCCGGGCGGCGGGCGCATGAGCACGGCTCCGCGGCGACTGATCGTCGCCATCGATGGACCCGCGGGCGCGGGCAAGAGCACTCTGGCGCGCGCCCTGGCGCGCGCCCTCGGCTACACCTACGTCGACAGCGGCGCGATGTACCGCGTCGTCGGCCTGGCGGCGCGGGCACGCGGCCTGGCGGCGACCGACGCCGAGGCGCTCGCAGCCCTCATCGACGGCCTCGACTTCGCGCTCCGGCCGGAGCCGGCCGGGCAGCGCGTCTTCCTCTCGGGTCGCGACGTCACCGAGGAGCTCCGAACGCCGGCGGTGGGGGAGTGGGCGTCCCGGGTCGCGGCGCTGCCCGCGGTACGCACCCGCCTGGTCGAGCGCCAGCGCCGGCTCGGCGAAGCCGGGGGCGTAGTCATGGACGGGCGCGACATCGGCACCGTCGTCTTCCCCGAGGCGGACTGCAAGTTCTTCGTCACGGCGAGCGCCGCCGAGCGGGCGCGGCGGCGAGCCCGTGAGATCGGGGCGCCGGAGGCCGAGCTCGGGGCGATTCAGCGCGACATCGAGGCCCGGGACCGGCGCGACTCGGAGCGGGCGCTCGCGCCGCTGCGGGCGGCGGCGGACGCGGTGACGATCGACACCACCGGGAGCACCGCCGAGGAGGTGCTGGAGCAGGTCCTGGCGCGGGTGGCGGAGCGCGCAAAAGCTTGAACTTCCAAGAGCAGGGCGGTAAGGAGGGTGGCTCTCGCGCGCCGCGCCGACCAAACGATCCCAGGGGGTGAGCAGTTGATGACCGAGGACAATCACGAAACGCATGCAGGTGCAGCCGGAGGCGCCGAGGATTTCGGCCACCTCTTCGAGCAGAGCATGCGGGCGGTCCGACCTGGGGAAATCGTCAAGGGGCGCGTCGTCTTGGTCGCGCGCGATCACGTCACCGTCGACATCGGCTACAAGAGCGAAGGGCAGATCGGCATCCACGAGTTCCGCGACCGCGACGGACAGGTCGGCGTCAAGGAAGGCGACGAGGTCGACGTCTATTTCGAAGCCTCGGAATCGGAAGACGGCGGCATCGTCCTGTCGCGACAGAAGGCCGAGCAGCTGCGAGTGTGGAAGGACATCGAGCAGGCTTTCGAAGCCCAGGGCGCCGTCGAAGGTACCATCGTCGGCAAGGTGAAGGGCGGCTTGAAGGTCGACATCGGCGTCGCCGCCTTCCTGCCGGGCTCGCACGCCGACCTGCGTCCGGCCCGCAACCTCGATCGCTTCATCGGGCAGCGCACGCGCTTCTCGATCCTCAAGTTCAACCGCTCGCGCGGCAACGTCGTGGTCTCGCGGCGCGCCGTCATGGAGCGCGAGCGCCAGTCGCTGAAGGGCGAGACCCTGAAGGTGCTCGAGGAGGGCGTGATCCTCGAGGGCACCGTGAAGAACATCACCGACTACGGCGCCTTCGTCGACCTCGGCGGCATCGACGGGCTCCTGCACATCACCGACATGTCGTGGGGCCGCATCGGCCACCCGTCGGAGGTGCTGAACGTCGGCGACAAGGTGCGTGTCGTGGTGCTGAAGTACGACCCCGACCGCGAGCGCGTGTCGCTCGGCATGAAGCAGATCATGCCCGATCCGTGGCACACGGTGCACGAGCGCTTCGCGCCCGGCATGAAGGTCAAAGGCAAGGTCGTGAGCCTCACCGACTACGGCGCCTTCGTCGAGCTCGAGAAGGGCGTCGAAGGCCTGATCCACGTCTCCGAGATGTCGTGGACCCGCCGCGTGAGCCATCCGTCGAAAGTCCTGAACCCGGGGGACGACGTCGACGTGGTCGTGCTCGACGTCGATCCGGCGAACCGCCGCATCTCGCTCGGCCTGAAGCAAGCCGAGCCGAATCCGTGGGAGATGGTGAAGATCAACCACCCCGTCGGGAGCCGCATCCAGGGCAAAGTGAAGAGCGTCACCGACTTCGGAGTCTTCGTCGGCGTCGACGAGGGCATCGACGGCCTCGTGCACGTCTCGGACCTGCACTGGACGAAGAAGGTCAAACACCCCTCGGAGATCTTCAAGAAAGGCGACGACGTCGAGGCGGTGGTGCTCGCAATCGACGTCGCCAACGAGCGCATCTCGCTCGGCATCAAGCAGCTCCAGGAAGACCCTTGGAACGCGATGCCGACGCGCTACCCCGTCGGCAGCAAGGTCAAAGGCGTGGTCACCAGCGTCACCGACTTCGGCGTCTTCGTCGAGCTCGAAGAGGGGCTCGAGGGCCTGATCCACGTGAGCCAGCTCTCCACCGAGCGGATCGACAAGCCGTCGCAGCTGTTCACGGTCGGGGACGCGGTCGAGGCCGAGGTGACCAACGTCGATCCGCGCGAACGCCGCATCGGGCTCAGCATCCGGGCGCTCAAGCGCAGCGAGGAACGGGAGGAGGTCGACAGCTATCTCCGCCGCGAGCGCGAGAGCTCGAAGTTTTCGTTCGAGGACATCCTGAACGAGGAGCTGCGCCTCGACCGCGACGAAGGCGAGCGGCCCGCGAAGGCTAAGGGCACGCTCGAGAAGTAGCCCCGGACCAAGGGCGGTCTCATGGCGCAAGGGCGTCCCGTCATGCGCGGGTTGATGGTGCTCTTCATCGTGGTGGCGATGTTCTTCGCGGCCGCCTTCGCCTTGACGGTCGCGAGCGGCGGCAAGGTGGACACGCTGTTCGCGCTCGGCGACAAGGTCGGCGTCGTCGAGGTGAAGGGCGTGATCAACGAGAGCAGCGACGCCGTAGAGGCGTTGAAGGCCTTTGCGAAGACCGCCGCGGTCAAGGCGATCGTCGTTCGCGTCGAGTCCCCCGGCGGCGGCGTCGCCCCCTCGCAGGAGATCTACGAGGCGATCCGCAAGGCGCGGGAAGCGAAGCCGGTCGTCGCTTCGATGGGCGGCGTCGCGGCTTCGGGCGGCTACTACATCGCCAGCGCCTGCGACGCGATCGTCGCCAACCCGGGAACCCTGACCGGCTCGATCGGCGTCATCCTGGAGCTCGGCAACGTCGAAGGCCTGTTGCAGAAGCTCGGCATCCAACCCGAGATCGTCAAAGCCGGGGCGTACAAGGACATGGGCTCGTTCGTACGCGCGATGACCGAGAGCGAGCGCAGCCTCTTCCAGGAGATGATCGACAGCGTGCACGCGCAGTTCATCGCCGCGGTCGCCGCCGGACGCGGCATGGACGAGGAGCGGGTGCGCGCGCTCGCCGACGGCCGCATCTTTTCGGGCGAACAGGCGCGGGTCGCGGGCCTGGTCGACGAGCTCGGCGGCTTCGAGGACGCGGTCGCCCTCGCGGCCGCGAAGGGAGGCATCGAGGGGGAGCCGCGCCTCAGTCGGGCGCGCTCGAGCAAGGAGCCGTGGTGGTTCCGGCTGCTGTTCGATTTCACGCCGACCTCGCCGTTCTCGTCCTATCGCGGATTCGGATTACAAATCGTATACGAAGGCCCGTTTCTGCACTGAAGCCGAGGAGGGAGCATGACCACGAATCCGGCACCAGGAAGCGGTTCGATGACCAAGCGGGACCTCATCGACGAGGTCGTGAAGATCTATCCGCGGTTCTCGGGACGGGACGCCGAGGTCATCGTCAACGCGGTGTTCGACAGCATGACCGAGGCGCTGGCGCGCGGCGAACGCATCGAGATCCGCGGCTTCGGGAGCTTCGTCGTCAAGCACCGCCAGGCTCGCGAGGGTCGCAACCCCAAGACCGGGGCCGTGGTCGCAGTCGCCGCCAAGCGGGTGCCGTTCTTCAAGGTCGGCAAGGAGCTGAAGCTCCGCGTCGACGGCAAGCCCGTTCCCGAAAACGCGCGCGAGGCGACGCAAGGCGCCTGACGGCGGGGTCCGGCCCGGATTCTCCATGGAACGGCTCTGGGCTCCGTGGCGCATGCAGTACCTCGAGAAGGCTGCGCCGCCGGGTTGCTTCTTCTGCGCCGCAGCCGCGACCGCCGACGAAGCGGAGCTGCTGGTAGTGGCCCGCGACCGGCACTCGGTGACGCTGCTGAACAAATTCCCCTACGGGCACGGGCACCTCCTCGTCGCCCCCCGCGCCCACATGGCGCTCCCGGAAGATCTCGACGACGCCGCCTACGACGGCCTCATGCGGGCCGTGCGGCGAGCGGCGCGCGCGCTCCGGGCGGCGTTCACGCCCGAGGGCATGAACGTCGGCATGAACCTCGGCCGCGCCGCGGGGGCCGGCGTCGCCGACCACTGCCACTGGCACCTGCTGCCGCGCTGGAACGGCGACACCAACTTCATGCCCGTGATCGGCGACGTGAAGGTGATGTCCGAGCATCTCGCAGCGACGCTGCTGCGCGTGCGCGAGCACTACGCGTGAGCGATCCCGCCGCGGCCCTGGCTGCGATCCTGAGACAGCGTCGACCCGAGGCGTTCGCGACCTGGCTCGCCGATGCGTCGCTGGCTGCGGGGGCGTCTTTCGACCGCACCGCCTTCGAGCTCGCCTTCGCTGGCGCCGGCCGGCGCTTCGGCACCGACACCATAGGCGGCGGAATCACCCTCACCGGCGCCAGCGGCCGCGCGTGGTCGATCGCCGGCTGGGGGCTCGACGACGCGGCGCGCGCGCTCCTCGTCCTCGGCGCAGTGGCGGTGATTCCCGAGGCGGCGCAGCCGGGCTTCGTCGACGATCTCTATCGGGCCGGCGCCAGCCGCGAGCGTCGAGCTCTGCTGCGGGCGCTGGCGCTACTCCCGGACCCGCAACGCTTCCTGGCCACCGCCCTCGACGCCTGCCGCACGAGCACGCTGCCGGTCTTCGAAGCCATAGCCTGCGAGAATCCCTATCCTGCCGAGTGCTTCCCGAAGCCGAGATTCAATCAGATGGCGCTGAAGGCAGTCTTCACCGGCATCGCCGTCGACCGGATCCTGCTTCTCGCCACTCGCCGGAGCGGCGAGCTGGCGCGCATGGCCGCCGACTACGCCGCCGAGCGCCGCGCCGCCGGCCGACCGGTTCCCGCCGACCTGGCGCTGCTCGGGGCGCCATGAGGCTCTTCGATCCGCACGTGCACATGTCGTCGCGCACCACCGCCGACTACGAGGCGATGGCCGCCGCCGGGATCGCCGTCGTCGTCGAGCCTGCGTTCTGGCTCGGACAGCCGCGAACCCACGCCGGCTCCTTCGCCGACTACTTCGCCTCCCTCGTCGGCTGGGAGCCGTTTCGGGCGAGCCAGTTCGACGTCCGCCACTTCTGCGCGCTGGCGCTGAACCCGAGAGAGGCCAACGACGACCGCATCGCGGCGGACGTGGTCGCGCTCCTGCCGCGCTATCTCGCCAAGGACGGTGTGGTCGCCGTCGGCGAGGTCGGCTACGACGAGCAGACGCCCGCCGAAGAGCGCTGGTTCGCCGAGCAGCTCGAGCTGGCGCGCCGCTTCGACCTCCCCGTGCTCGTCCACACGCCCCACCGCGACAAGAAGCGCGGCACCGAGCGCAGCCTCGCCCTGGTGCGCGAGATCGGCCTGCCGCCGCAGCGTGTCCTCATCGACCACAACACCGAAGAGACCTTGCCGCTCGTCCTGCGCGCCGGCTGCTGGGCGGGGCATTCCATCTACCCGAACAGCAAGATGGACGAGCCGCGCATGGCGGCCCTGGTGCAGCAGTACGGGGGCGAGCGCGTCCTCATCAACAGCGCCGCCGATTGGGGCATCAGCGATCCGCTCAAGGTCGCGACGACGGTGGCCGAGATGCGCGCCCGGGGCATCGCGGAGGAGGTCATCGCGACGGTCGCCTGGGACAATCCCGTGGCCTTCTTTTCCCAGAGCGGACGGCTCGACCTCGAGGCCGGCGACGCGACCGGGAACGCCTTCGCCGGCAACACCGTGCGCCGCGGCTGAGGCGCCGGCGGCGGGGTGCGCATGCATCGCACGGTCGTCCTCGACGTCGTCGGGCTGACGCCGGCGCTCCTCGGCGCGGCGACACCGCATCTCACGGCGTTTGCCGCCTCGGGAGGGATGCGCCCGCTCGCCACCGTCCTTCCCGCCGTCACCTGCACGGTGCAATCGAGCATGGTGACCGGCGCGCTGCCGCGCGTCCACGGCGCCGTTGCCAACGGCTGGTACTTCCGCGACCTCGCCGAGATCTGGCTCTGGCGGCAGTCGAACCACCTGATCGCCGGCGAGAAGATCTGGGAGGCGGCGCTGCGGCGCAATCCCGACTTCACGTGCGCCAAGCTCTTCTGGTGGTACAACATGTACAGCAGCGCCACTTGGTCGGTGACGCCGCGGCCGCTCTATCCGGCCGACGGCCGCAAGCTTCCCGACGTCTACACCACTCCGATCGCACTCCGCGACGAGTTGCAGGCCAGGCTCGGGACCTTTCCGCTCTTCACGTTCTGGGGCCCGGGCACCGATCTCGGCGCCACGCGCTGGATCGCCGACTGTGCGCGCCACATCTACGACACGCGCCGGCCGACGCTCACGCTCGTCTACCTGCCGCACCTCGACTACGGGCTGCAGCGGCTCGGACCCGACGATGCGCGGATCGCCAAGGATCTCACCGAGGTCGACGCCGTCTGCGGCGAGCTCATCGACCATGTGAGCCGCGACGGCGCCCGCGTGATCGTGCTCTCCGAGTACGGGATCACCGGAGTGCGCGGCGCAGTCCACGTGAACCGCGCGCTCCGCGAAGCCGGGCTGCTGGCGGTGAAGGACGAGCTCGGCCGCGACATGCTCGACGCCGGCGCCTCGGAGGCGTTCGCGGTCGCCGACCACCAGATCGCCCACGTCTACGTGCGTCGCCGCGAGCGCATCGACGAAGTGCGGCAGCTGCTCGCCGGCCTCGACGGCGTCGAGCGCGTGCTCGACGCCGCTGGCCAGCGCGCCGCCGGCCTCGATCATCCGCGCTCCGGCGAGCTCGTTGCCGTGACCGCGGCCGACCGCTGGTTCAGCTACTACTTCTGGCTCGACGACGCCCGGGCGCCCGACTATGCGCGCACCGTCGACATCCACCGCAAGCCCGGCTACGACCCCGTCGAGCTCTTCCTCGATCCGGCCCTGCGGCTGCCGCAGCTCAAGATCGCCTGGACCCTCGCCAAGAAGGCAGCCGGATTCCGCACTCTCATGGACGTGATCCCGCTCGACGCGACGCTGGTGCGCGGCTCGCACGGGCGGCCTACCGACGACCCCGCCGCCGGGCCCCTGGTGATGACGAGCGAGCCGGCGCTCCTCCCCGAGCGCCCGGCGGCTACCGACGTGAAGGACCTCGTGCTGCGCCACGTCTTCGGACCCGACGCGGCCTGAGGAGCCGCCCGGAGGATCGACTGCCCGGCGCTCTCACGGCGACCCGGGTCGGTCTCGGCGCCGCAAGGCCGGCGCCAGCACGCGGCCGGCAGCGAGCAACCGGGCCGAGTCGTCGGCGCTGATGGCGCGCTCGCGCTTCCAGCCGACGCCGAGAGTGCCGACGACGCGGTCGCCGTCGACGATCGGGACGCAGAGGGCGCCGCCGGCACCGGTTGCTCTCGCTCCCGGCTGCGCCACTCCGCTCGTATCCGTCTGCAGGTTGCAGAGCGTCACCGGCTGCGCCGTCTTCGCCGCCGCGCCCGCGATGCCCTTGCCGAGCGGGATGCGACGGCTGGCCGCGAGCACCGGCGCCGGGATGCCCGGACTCGCGGCCACGAGGTGGAGATGGTCGTCGGCCCCCAGGCGGTGCAGCGTGCCGAGCTCGGCAGCGAACGCCTCCTGGACGACACGGAGCGCGGCCGCGAATCCGGCGGTATCGGTGCCGCTGCCGAGAGCTTCGCGAATGCGTCGTTCGCTGTCGTCGGGCACGCCGCTCGTTACCACACCTGCCGTCAGGTGCCAGATACCCGGCGCTGCCAGGCGAGCGTGAGGACGAACGCCGCAATGCACCACCCGGCTGCGACCGGGTGGCCGGTGCCGGCGACCGCGATCCCGTCGACGATGGCGATCCCGGCGATCAGCCGCGCCACCAGTCCGGACTGCAATCCCAGACGCGGGTGGCGCGCGACTGCGGTGAGCGCGATCAGATACGCGAGCAGCACGCCCGCCCACGCCACTACCCCGGCTCCGACGGCGCCCGTGAGCGCCGCTGCCGCCGCCACGTACACGAGCGCGCGGCAAGTTCCCATCAGCAGCGGCGCCAGCGGATTGTCCTTGTGGCGGACGTCGTACCACACGATCGCCGCCGCCAACGCGGCGCCGGCGGCGCCGCCCGGCAGCACCGAGCCGCTCGCCGACCGCCCCGTGACAGCGAGCATTGCGACGCCCGCGGCGAGCAGGCCGAAGCCGCCGACGAACACCTCCCTGGCGGATACGAGGCCGGCCGGGATCGGGCGCTCCGGCCGCTCGCGGGCATCGATCTCGCGATCGAAAGCATCGTTCAAGAACATGCCGCCGACGTAGAGGATGGAGCAGGCGAGGGCGGCTGCAACGACGGCGGGACGCGCGAGCGGCGCACCGGCGAGCGCCGCCGCCGCCACGACGTTCGTCCACACCGTCGGCAGGTTCGATACCCGTCCGAGGCGGAGAGCGACGTCCAAGGTCATGCTCCGAGTCGATCCATGGTCCAACGGAGCTCGCGCGCGATCGTCGCCGCGAGCGGCTCGCCGCGATACGCCGCAGGGAGGAGGTCCCAGGTGTAGGTCTCGACTTCGAGGTGCCCGGAGTAGCCCTCGGCGGCGAGGAGTTGGAGCAGGGCGGCGGTCCAGTGCTGCGTGGTGCCGAGCGGACCCAGGGCCGCACGGAAGAGCGGCACATGGAAATGGATCCGCCATTCGCGCGCGCCGCCGCCATGAGCCGCGTCCGCGAGCGCCTCGGGCAGGTCGAGGAAGCGGCGCCGCGCGGCGCCGCGCCGCTCGACCACTTGATGGAGGTAGACGTCGTCGGCGAAGGCGGCGAGGGCGGCGCGGGTAACGGCGTCGGCGCCGCCGCCGAGCGTCGCCGTCATGCCGGCGCTCACCTGCACCTTGACGACGTCGATCTCTGCCGCCCGCAGCCGCGCCAGCACTGCCTCCGGCGCAGCGAATTCGAGCGCCAGGTGACAGGCGTCGACGCAGAGGCCGAGGTGGCGGCGCGCCAGCTCCGTAGATGCCGCCATCGTCCGTCCCGTAGCGGCAGCCAGCCGCCCGGCCGCCGCACCCGTCCAGAGATGCGCGTGGAAGAAGTCGACGGCGTCCTCCACTGTCTCCATGAGGCACCACGGCTCCGGCTCCAGCGCCAGCCGCACGCGCCGCCCCGTCGCTTCCTCGAGCGCCGCCAGATGGGCGACGTGGCGCAGGAGGCCGGCGGCGACCGCCTCCCGATCCGACCGCCCCGCCAGGCTGGGACGGAACGCTCCCGGCACCGTGCTGATGCTCCCGTAGCCCGTGCCCGCCGCCGGCAGGACCGCGGCCAGCAGCGTCGCCAGCCGGTCGGTGTAGGCGACGCGGCGCGGATCGCGCCAGTCAGGCTCGTAGACCTGCTCCTTCACGCGCACGCCGTGGAAGGCTCCGTAGGGAAACCCGTTCACCGTGAAAACGTACATGTCTTCGGCGGCGAGCCAGGCGCGCAGCTCGTCGACCTCCGTCGCCGCCGCGAGCCCGTCCGCCGCCGCCGCGGACAGTCTGAGCCCGACGCCGAACGGCGCTGCGGGAGCTGCGGCGCGCTTCACGGCGACGACGTGACGGGCAAGGTTCTCGCGCACCTCGCGCCAGGTCTCGCCGGGGTGGACGTTGGTGCAGTACGTCAGGTGGGGCGCGCCGGGAATGGCGAGCTTCACGAAGCGGCGTCCCCGCGCGCCAGGAGATCGATCACCCGTCCGAGCACGTCCTCGCGCATGGCATCGACCTCCACCGCGCAGCCGATGGCGGTGGGAAGTGTCACGCAGAGCTCCCCGCCCAGGTGCTCGCGAAACTCGGCGAGGCCGTCGAGGATCCGCGGCCGCTCGCCCGGTCCGCACAGCCGCAGCGCCGCGTCGTAGGTCGGCAGCCCGAGCGCGCGCAGCAGCCGCACGAGGCGGTCGCGAGCCGCCGCCGCCAGCATGCCGACCTCGACGGCGTAGCCGGCGTCGAGCGCCATGCCGATGGCTACGGCTTCGCCGTGGCGCAGACGGTGCGCGGTCAGCATCTCGAGCTTGTGCGCAGCCCAGTGGCCGAAGTCGAGGGGCCTGGCGCTGCCGAGCTCGAACGGGTCGCCCGAGTCGGCGATGTGGGCGAGATGGAGGCGCGCGCTCCGCTCCACCAGCGCCGCGACACGATCGGCTGCGGCGGCGGCGAGCTCGCCCGCCGACGCCTCCAGCCAGTCGAAAAAGGCCGCGTCGCGCACGACCGCGACCTTCACCGCCTCCGCCATGCCGGCGGCGACGTCGCGGCGTTCGAGGGTGCGCAGCCACTCCCGATCGTTGACGACCGCAAAGGGCGGCGCAAACGTCCCGAGGAAGTTCTTGCTGCCGAAGGCGTTGACGCCGTTCTTCACGTTGACGCCGGAGTCGGCCTGGGCGAGCACCGTCGTCGGTACGCGCACGACGCGCACGCCGCGGTGCACCGTCGCCGCCGCATAGCCCGCCATATCGAGGACTGCGCCGCCGCCGATCACCACGACGACGCTCTGGCGATCGAAGCCGAGCGCGTGCAGGCGTGCCTGGAGACGTTCGAGCGCGGCGGGCTCGTTCTTGGCGCGCTCGCCGCCGGGAACGACGAGCGGCGCATCCGCGAGCGTCAGCCGCTCGCGGTACGCGGCGACATAGTCGGCGATCCGCGCCGCGACGTCGGGCCAGGCGCGGGCGACGCCGCCGTCGATCACCGCCAGCAGGCGGTGCCGCCGCTGCGGTTCGCGCCGCGCTATCGCCTCCACCAGGACCTCGTTCGCCGCTGCCAGCACATCGCGCGTGAAGTGGACTGGATAGTCGAACGGCACGCTGATTCGCTGCCAATGGAGGGACATGCGGCGAGCATTGTTGCAACGGTCCGGTGCACCGGCAAGCTCCGCTTCCCGTCTCCGGCGCGGAGCGACGCCCGCGGACGGATTCGATTTACTCTCTGCAGCGGCCGCGCCTATAATGCGCGCGCTTTGACGGCCCGGGAGTCATAAGATGATCGAGCAGGCGCGTACGGTCGGCGAGTTGCGGCAGGCGGGGTACCGAGCGGTGCCCGTACGCGAGGAGATGCGGCGCAACCTGCTCGCCAAGCTCGCCGCCGGCGAGCCGATCCTCGACGGCATCATCGGCTACGACGACTCGGTCGTGCCGGAGATCGAGAACGCGATCCTCGCCGGCCACCACATCGTCTTCCTGGGCGAGCGCGGACAGGGCAAGTCGCGGATCATGCGCGGCCTCCTGGACCTCCTCGACGCCGTGATTCCCGCGGTCGCGGGCTGTGAGATCAACGACGACCCCATGGCGCCGATCTGCGGTTCGTGCCGGCGGCGCGCTGCCGCCGAGGGCGACGCCCTGCCGATCGTCTGGCTGGAGCGCGACCGCCGCTACGGCGAGAAGCTCGCGACCCCGGACGTGTCGATGGCGGACCTGATCGGCGAGATCGATCCCGTCAAGGTGGCCGAGGGTCGCTACCTGGCGAACGAGGAGACCATCCACTACGGCCTCGTACCGCGCACGCACCGCGGCATCTTCGCCATCAACGAGCTCCCGGACCTCACCGAGAAGGTGCAGGTCGGTCTCTTCAACGTGATGGAGGAGAAGGACGTCCAGATCAAAGGCTACAAGGTCCGTTTGCCGCTCGACGTCGTCATCATCGCGAGCGCCAACCCCGAGGACTACACGAGCCGCGGCCGGATCATCACTCCTCTGAAAGACCGCTTCGACGCCCAGATCCGCACCCATTATCCCGTACGCATCGAGGACGAGATCGCCATCATGGAGCAGGAAGTATCGGCGCGGCCGCGTGCGGGACGCGAAGTGCGGGTACCGGGATTCATCAAGGAGCTGCTGGCGCAGATCACCATGGAGGCGCGAGACTCGAACGAGATCAACCAGGCTTCGGGCGTAAGCGTCCGCGTCACCATCAACAACTACGAGAGCGTCATCGCCAACGCCGAGAAGCGCGCCGTGCGCTGCGGCGAGCGCGAGATCGTCCCGCGGCTCACGGATCTGCACGCCGTCCTCTCGTCCACGGCGGGAAAGATCGAGCTCGAGTACGCGGGCGAAGAGAAGAAGGCAGACGATCTGATCGACCGCCTCACCAATCGCGCGGTGCTCAAGGTGTTCGATCGCGCCACCTCCGTCGACCGGCTGACGCGAATCCTCGAGTACTTCGAGAGCGGCGGCGGAGTCGAGGTCTCGGACCGTATGCCGGCCGCCGACTACCTCGAAGGCATTCGCGGCATCCCCGGCCTGCTGGAGGCGATCACCGCGCTCGGCCCGTTCGAGAGCCCGGCCCTCATGGCGGCGGCCAGCGAGCTCGTACTCGAAGGGCTGCACGTGCACCGCAAGCTCAACAAGGAACGGGCGGGCGGACGGACGGTCTACAAGAGCTGAGCCATGCTGACCGTCCGCTACACGCGCTGGGACGGGCGCCAACGAGTCCGGCTCGACCCCGACGAGATCTTCCACAAGCTCGGCGAGTATCTCTCGTACACCGACGACGTCCGCCAGGCGCTCGATTGGCTGCTCCACCATGGCGCCGAATTCCCGGACATGCGCGTCCCCGGCGTCGACGAGCTGCTCGAGGAGGTGCGGGCGCAGCTCCGGGCGCGCTTTCGCGATCACGACATCAGCCGCGCGCTCGACGAGAAGCGGCGGCGGCTCGACGAGCTGCTGGCGCGCGAGCGCGACACCATCGCCGCGCGCCGCCCCGAGCGGCCGGAGCTCGCCGCCAAGGACTCCTTCCTCGCCGCCCTGCCGCCCGGACTCGCGGACGCCATCTCCCGGCTCGCCGACTACGCCTTCGAGGACGCGCAGGCAGCGGCGGAGTTTCGCGAGCTCCTCGCCGAAGTCGACGACATCCGCCGGCTCGAGGAGCTCCAGCGGGTCCACGGAGAAGCGTTCCGGGGCGGAGACCGGCTCGACTACGCGCGCGCCCGCGATCTCATGCACGAGATCGAGCGCCTGCGGCAGATCGAGCAGCACCTGATGAATGCCGATCTCCGGGACGGCGACCGCGACGACCTACGCCGGATCCTCGGCGCCGAGGCCGCGGAGAACTTCGAGAACCTCGGCCGGATGCTGGCGACGCTGCAGGACTCCGGCTACCTCATGCACCGCGAAGGGCATGTGGCGCTGTCGCCGAAGGGCGTCCGCAAGATCGGCCAGCTGGCGCTGCGCGACATCTATCAGGGGCTGCTTCGCGACCGCCCCGGATCGCATCCGAACGAGCGCCGGGGCGCCGCGGCGCTCCGCCCCGAGGTCAGCAAACCCTACCGGTACGGCGACCCTCTGAACCTCGACCTCGTCGCGACGCTGAAGCAAGCGCTGACGCGCCGTCCGGGCATGCCGCTCAGGCTGGCGCCCAGCGACTTCCAAGTCTACGACGCCGACGACACGACGAGCACCTCGACGGTGCTCCTGCTCGACATGAGCTGGTCGATGAGCTGGGAAGGCCGCTTTGCCGCCGCCAAGAAAGTGGCGCTGGCGATGGAAAGCCTAATCCGCTCGCGCTATCCGCGCGACTACTTCGCGATCGTCGGCTTCTTCACGCGCGCGGTCGAGCTGAAGCTCGAGGATCTCCCCGAAGCGAGCTGGAACATGGGCGATCCGTTCACCAATCTCCAGGACGGCCTGCGCCGCAGCGCCGAGCTGCTGGCGCGCCATCGCAGCACCAACCGGCACGTCATCGTCGTCACCGACGGCCAGCCGACGGCGTACTTCCAGAACGGGCGCCTCTTCTGCGAGTGGCCGCTAAGCTTCGGCGGCGTCAGCGCGCGCGCTGCGGAGGAGACCCTGAAGGAGGTCGAGCGGGTGACCCGGCTCGGCATCACCATCAACACGTTCATGCTCGACGACAGTCCGAGCCTGCGCGCCTTCGTCGAGCGCATGACCCGCATCAACCGCGGCCGCGCGCTCTACACTCGGCCCGATCGACTCGGCGAGTACCTGCTCGTCGACTACGTGGCTCGCAAGCGCAAGAAGGTCTGAGAGCGGAGACGGCGTGGCGGTGGTGGCAGGAACGGGCGTGAAGCTGACGCCGATGCTGGCTCAGTATCTGCGATTGAAGGAGCAGCACCGCGATGCCGTGCTCATGTTCCGCCTCGGCGACTTCTACGAGATGTTCTTCGAGGATGCCGAGCGCGCCGCCGCGATCCTCGACATCACGCTGACTGCCCGCAACAAGCAGGACCCGAACCCGATCCCGCTCTGCGGCGTTCCCTTCCACGCCGTCGACGGCTACATCCAGAAGCTCCTCGCCGCCGGCGTGAAGATCGCCATCTGCGAGCAGATCGAGGATCCGCGCGGCGCCAAGGGGCTCGTCGACCGCGACGTGGTGCGCGTGATCACGCCGGGCACGGTACTCGAGGAGGAGAGCCTCGACCCGAGGAGCGCTAGCTACCTCGCCGTCGTCGCGCAGTGCGACGACGGGCTCGGCCTGACCGCCTGCGACCTCTCGACGGGCGAAGTGCGGATCATGGAGCTCTCGTCGACGGCGAGCCGCGAGCACGGCGCGACGGCGGCTGCCCCCGCCCGCGTCGCCGGCGACGACGCGCTCGACGCCGCGGCCGAGGAGCTGGCGCGGCTCGGCGCCAAGGAGCTGGTGGTGGCGCCCGAGCTGCAACCGATGCTGCCGCGCCTCACCGCCCAGGCGCCGGGCGTCTTCCTGAGCCTCGCGCCGGCCGAGTGGTTCGATGTCGCGGCGGGCGACGCCTGGCTGGCGGCGAGCGGGGAGGGTGCGGCGACGCTCGCCGCTGCCGCCCGCGCCGCGCTCGGCGGCCTCCGCGCCTACCTGCGCGCCACCTATCGCGGCAAGCTCGACCATCTCCGGGCGCCGGAGATCGTCCGGCCGCACGACACCCTCATCCTCGACCAGACGACGCGCCGGAACCTGAACCTCGTCGACGGTGGTGCCGGCGAGCGGCGCGGCTCCCTCCTGCACGTCCTCGACCGCGCGCGGACGCCGATGGGAAGCCGTATGCTGCGGCGCTGGATGCTGGCGCCGCTCACCAGCCCGGCGGCGATCGCACGCCGCCTCGACGCCGTCGAGGTCATGGTGGAGGACGCGGGCCTACGCGCGGACGTCCGCGCCGAGCTCGGCGGCATGGGCGACCTCGAACGCCTGGTGGCGCGGGTCGGCGCCGGGAGCGCGACGCCCCGCGATCTGACGCGGCTCGCCGCCGCGCTCGCCCGCGTCGCCGCCCTCGAGGCGCGCCTCGGCGGCGGCGACCTTCTCGGCGAGATCGCGGCGGCGCTCGATCCGCTCCCCGACCTGCAAGAGCGGATCGGCGCCATGATGGTCGACGAGGCGCCGGCGACGGCGCGCAGCGGCGGCGTGATCCGCGACGGCGCCAACGCCGAGGTCGACGAGCTGCGTGGGCTCACCCGCGACGGCAAGGGCTGGGTCGCCGCCCTCGAGGCGCGCGAGCGCGCGCGGACCGGAATCACCTCCCTCAAGGTCCGCTACAACCGGGTATCGGGCTACGGCATCGAGGTGACGAAGCCGAACCTCGGGCTCGTCCCCGCAGACTACGTTCGCAAGCAAACACTGGCCGGCGCCGAGCGCTTCGTCACCGCCGAGCTGAAGGAGCAGGAGCAGAAGCTCCTCGGCGCCGAAGCACGATTGGCAGCGCTCGAGGCGGCGCTCTTCGCCGCTCTCGTCGCCGAGGCGGGCACGCAGCAGCGAGCTCTGGCGGAGAACGCGCGGGCCCTCGCGGTCCTCGACGCTCTCGCCGCGCTCGCCGATCTCGCCCACGACCGCGGCTACGTGCGGCCCGTCCTCGACCGCGGCGACGCCATCGTCATCCGCGACGGCCGCCACCCCGTCATCGAGACGACCCTAGGCGGCGGCGCCTTCGTGCCCAACGACTGCACGCTCGACGACCGCCAGCAGATCCTGCTCATCACCGGCCCCAACATGGCCGGCAAGTCCACCTACCTGCGTCAAGTGGCGCTCATCTGCTGTCTAGCGCAGATGGGGAGCTTCGTCCCGGCAGCGGAAGCCCGGATCGGCGTCCTCGACCGCATCTTCACCCGCGTCGGGGCCGCCGACAACCTCGCGGCCGGCGACTCCACCTTCATGGTCGAGATGCGCGAGACGGCGAACATCCTGCGCGAGCTCGGACCGCGAAGCCTCGTCGTCCTCGACGAGATCGGGCGCGGCACCAGCACCTACGACGGCATCGCCATAGCCTGGGCGGTTGCCGAGTACCTCCACGACCGCGAGCCCGCGGCCAAGACCCTCTTCGCCACCCACTACTACGAGCTCACGGCCCTGGCCCGGCAGCAGCCGCGCATCCACAATTTCTCGGTCGCCGTCCGGGAGTGGAACGACCAGGTCATTTTTCTGCGCCGCATCGTTGCGGGCCCGGCCAGCCGGAGCTATGGCGTAGAAGTGGCGCGGTTGGCGGGTTTGCCGGCCGCAGTGGTGGAGAGGGCGCGGGGTCTCTTGGCGACGCTCGAACGCGGCGAGCTACTTTCCGAAGATGAGCGCACTGCCGTCGCAGGGCCGGCGACGTCGGGCACGCAGCTCGGGCTGTTCGCGCCGCGGCCGTCGGCCGTCGAGACGCGCCTCAGGGCGATCGACGTAGCGCGCATGACGCCGCTCGAAGCGCTGAACGAGCTGCATCGATTGGTGGAGGCGGCGCGGGGCGGAGACGACGATGGCACGGACGGGCGGGACTGACCATCGGCGCCGCGACCGGCGCTGCGCGTTCCTGGCGCTGGCGGCGCTCTGCACGGTCGCAGCGGCCGCCGACGCGACGGCGGCGGCCGTCAGGCCCGGCCGCATAGAGCGCGTCCGCTACGAGGCCCGCGACGACTCGACGCGGGTCATCATCATGCTGTCGCGCCCGCTGCCCTTCGAGGTGCGGGTCCTCGGCGGCGACAGCGCCCGCAAGAGCCAGCGGCGCGTCGTCCTCGATTTCTCGAACGCCACGCTGGCGCCGGCGGCGACCGCTCCGATCGGCGTCGAGAACGGGTTTCTGCAACAGGTCCGCACGGGACAGTTCAATGCCCGCACGGCCCGCGTCGTCCTCGATCTGGCGAGCATCACCAAGCACTCGGTCGACGCCTACGAGAGCCCGCCGCGCGTGGTCATCGACATCGCCGGCAGACCGGCGCCGCCGGCCTCCGTGGCCGCGGCGGGCGCGGCGGCGCCCGGCCCTGCGAGCGCGCCGGCGAGCCCGCCAACGGACCGACAGGCGGCAAGGAGCACGCCGCCCGCCGACCAGCCGCGCGCACCCGCAGCTACCAACAAGCCGGCCGCGGAGGCGAAGCCGGCAGACGGAGCTCCGGCGCCGGTGGAGTTGGCGATCGTCGACACTGCAGCGCGGCGCAGCGGCCCGGCGCCGGTGCCGGCGGCGTCGCCGAAGCGTCCCGAGAACATCGCCAAGGGCACCGCGCCCGAACCCCCGCCCGGGCGGCCGGCGAACCGCCCCTGGCGCATCGTCCTCGACCCGGGCCACGGCGGGGCCGACCCCGGGGCCCAGGGGATCGACGGCATCCTCGAGAAGGACGTCGTCCTGGCGATCGCGCAGCGCGTGAAGCGCCGCCTCGAAGAGTCGACCGACGCCAAGGTGCTCCTCACGCGCGAGACCGACACTACGCGGACGCTCGCCGAGCGCACCGCCTTCGCCAACGCCAACAGCGCCGATCTCTTCGTCTCGATCCACGCCAACGCCGATCGCAGCGGCGAGCTCCAGGGCATCGAAACCTACACGCTCAACAACTCCAACGACCGCGCCACGATCAGGCTCGCGAAGATGGAGAACGGACCGGCAGTCCGGGTGGGACGCGGCGACCTCTCCTTCATCCTGAGCGACATGGTCCAGTCCGGCAAGGAAGAGGAGTCGAACGTGCTCGCGGAGCGCCTGCACTCGCGTGTCCTCGCGCGCCTGCGTTCCCGCTACACGGACGTCCACAACCTCGGCGTCAAGAAAGGGCCGTTCTACGTTCTGGTCGGCGCCTACATGCCCTGCGTGCTCGTGGAGACCTCGTTCCTCTCCCATCCGGTCGAGGGCAAGCGTCTCGGTACGACCGCCTATCAGCACGACATCGCCGAAGGCATCTTCCTCGGGATCACCGACTTCCTGAACGACACGCGGCTCGCCAAGACGCTCTGAGTTGCCGCCCACGCAATGAGCTCGGTTCGACCCCTGGCGTACGAGCGACCGGCGCTGCCGGCGGTACGGTCCGAAGGCGCCGATCTCGGGGCGATCGCCCGCTCCTACGTGACCGATCTGCGCTCCCGCCTCCACGCCCGGCACCGCGCCGGCGCCGGCGGCACCGAGATCGTCGCTGCCTACACGGAGGGCATCGACCGCCTGATCGAGTTCCTCTTCGACTCGGCAACGGCGGAGTACACCGAGCGCTACGTGCTCCTCGACCACCGCTGCACCGTCGCGGCTCAGGGCGGCTACGGGCGCGAGGAGCTGAACCCGTCGTCCGACATCGACCTGCTCGTCCTCTTTCCCTGGCGCGTGAATGCCTACGTCGAGACCGTCGCCGAGCGCATACTGTATTCGCTCTGGGACGCCGGGCTCGTGGTCGGCCACGCGAGTCGGACCGTCGCCGACTGCATCCGGCTCGCGCAGAAGGACCTCAAGGTCAAGACGGCGCTCCTCGACGCCCGGTTCCTCTGCGGTGACCGTCCGCTCTACTCCGAGTTCGAGGCGGCAATGGCAGCGGACGTCCTCAAGAAGAACGCCGCCCGCTTTTCCCGCGACAAGCTCGCCGAGAGCGCGGCGCGCCATCGCCGCTACGGCGACTCGGTCTATCTCCTGGAGCCCGAGATCAAGGAAGGCGCCGGCGGCCTCCGCGACATTCATACCGCGATGTGGCTCGCCAAGGTGAAGTACAAGATCAAGGATCTGCGCGAGCTGGTCGTGAAGGGCGTGATCAGCGAGCGCGAGCGCGACGAGGTCGAGGCCTCGCGAGATTTCCTCTTCCGGGTCCGCAACTCCCTGCACTTCCTCACCGGCGCGCATCAGGACCATCTCACGTTCGATCTCCAGGATCGCGTCGTGCTCGATCTCGGCTTCGGCGACGCCGCCACTCCTCGGGCCGTGGCGGAGCTCATGAAGGCGTACTTCACGCACGCGACCGTCATCCGCCGCTTCTCCGACGCGATCATCGAGCGCTGCACCGAGCGGCCGACGCCGTACCGCTTGATCGGCCGCATGATGGGGCGCGAGATCCGCGAGGGCGTCTGGATCATCAACCGCACGCTGTCGGTGGCCGGCGCCTCCGTGCTGCGTCAGGATCCGACGACGCTGGTCACGATCTTCCGCGACGCCCAGCGCCACGGCGTCAACATCACCCAAGGGACACAGCGCCTGATCCGCGAGCACCTGCACCTGATCGGCGAACACCAGCGCATCGACGTCGCCTTCCTGCGGCCGTTCCTCGACATCCTCGCCGCACACTCCGGCGTCAGCGCGACGCTCCAGGAGATGCACCGGGTCGGTGTCCTCTCCCGGCTCTTTCCCGAGTTCGCCCGCATCGACTGCCTCGTCCAGCGCGATCCGAACCACGTCTACACCGTCGACGAGCACTCCCTGCGCGGCATCGGGGAGCTCGAGCGCCTCCGCCGCGGCGATTACAAGAGCATGGTGCCGCTCCTCACCGAGGTCATGCGCGACATCGACCGCCACGAGGTGCTCTTCCTGGCACTCCTGTTCCACGACATCGGCAAAGGCCACGGCGAAGGCCACTCCGGCCGCGGCGCGGACATGGTGCGCGACATCGCGGCGCGGCTGCCGCTCAATCAGGACGAAGTTGCGCAATGGGAATTCCTGGTGCGCCAGCACCTGCTGATGTCGCACCTCGCCCAGCACCGCGACACCCAGGATCCGCGCCTGCTCGCCGAGTTCGCCCGCACCTGCGGCAGCGTCGAGAACCTGAAGATGCTCTACGTCATGACCTTCGCCGACATGCGCGCCGTCGGCCCCAAGGTCTGGAACAACTGGCGCGATCTGCTGCTCGGCGAGCTCTACATGCGGACGCTCACGCGCTTCGAGCAGGGACAGGTCGAAGACGAGGACGAGCTCGCCCGCGCCGAGCGTATCCGCCAGCGCCTCCTCGGCCTCTACGATCCGGAGCGCCGCGCCGCCTTCCAGGCTTTCCTCGCCGGCATGCCCGAGCGCTATCTCACGACGACGCCGGAGAACCAGGTGCCGGCGCACTTCGACCTCGTGAACCAGCTGCGCGAGGAATGGAGCATCCGGCCGGCGGCGGAGCACCCCCATCTCTTCGTGAGCACGGTGCGCCACGTGCCGGAATCCGAATACACGGAGCTCACCATCTGCACCCCGGATCGCCCCGGCCTGTTCTCCATGATCGCCGGGGTGCTGACGGCGCAGGGCATGAACATCGTCGGCGCTCGCATCACGACCACGCGGGGCGGGATAGCCATCGACAGCTTTCGCCTCGGACACCAGGACCATCCCGAGCGCGTTCTCGAGTCCGAGCGCTGGGAGCGCGTACAACACATGCTGGCGCGCGTGCTGCGCGGTCAAGTCGACGTCGCCGCACTGGTCGCCGCCTCCGGCCGGCCCTCGATCCTGGAGAAGCCGACGCGGGCCGGCGCCATACCTCCCGAGGTCAACTTCGACAACGACATCGCCGAGGACTACACGGTCCTCGACGTCGTCACTGCCGACCGCGTCGGAGTGCTCTTCGCGATCACCCACGCGCTCCATCGCCTCGATCTGGTGATCCATCTGGCGAAGATCACGACCCAGGCGCACCAGGTGCTCGATGTCTTCTACGTGACCGATCGCGACGGCGCCAAGGTCCTCGACCAGGACCGCTTGCGGAAGATCGGCGAGACCATCGCCGCCGAGCTGCGGGCGTTGCCGGGGGCTCCCCGACCATGACCGCGGAGAGCAGCGCCGCGCCCACGGCCCTCGACGGGTGGATAGACCGCTACCTGGCCTACGCCGCCGCGGAGCGCGGCCTCGCAGCGAACACCATAGCCGCGTACGCGCGTGACTTGTCCCGGCTCGCGCTCTGGCTCGCCGGGCGGGCGAGCGAGCCCGCCGATCTCACCCCGGCACTCCTCCAGGCCTTCCTCGGCGCCGAGCGCGCCCGCGGCCTCGCGCCCCGGAGCGCGACCCGCGTCGCGGCGACGTTGCGCGGCTTCTGCCGCTACCTCGTTCTCGAGCGCGCCGTCGCCATCTCGCCAGCGACCGAGCTCACCATGCGCCGCCTTCCGAACCGCCTGCCGCTCGCCCCGGATAGCGTCGAGGTCCGGACGCTGCTCGACGCGCCGCCTGCAGACACCCCGCGCGGACGCCGTGACCGCGCCCTCCTCGAGCTCCTGTACAGCGCCGGACTACGGGTGTCGGAGGTGGTGGGGCTCCGCCAGACCAACCTCGACCTCGACGCCAACTGCGTCCGCGTAGTGGGGAAGGGGAGCCGCGAGCGCATCGTGCCGCTCGGCCGCCATGCGCGCCAACGCCTCGACGAGTATCTGGCCCTCGCCCGACCGCTCCTCGTCGGCGCGCGGCGGGTGCGTCCGCAGATCTTCCTGTCGGCGCGCGGCATCCCGCTCTCCCGCAACGCGGTGTGGAGGCTCGTGAAGCGCTATCTGCGCCAAGCGGGCGGCGATCGTCGCCTGTCGCCGCACAGCCTGCGCCATGCCTTCGCAACCCACCTGCTCGACGGCGGCGCCGATCTGCGCGCCGTACAGGCGATGCTCGGCCACGCCGACGTCGCCACTACGCAGATCTACACCCACGTCGCGCCGCGCCGCCTGCGCGAGATCCATCGCCGCTTCCATCCCCGCGACGGCGGACGTTCCCGGCCGTGACGCGTCGTTGCGCGCCCGGATGGGTCTTGTTAGGTACGCCAGGTGGAACGTCCCGATCAGCTCGCCACCATCCTCCACCAGGTAGTTTTGTGGCTCCTGCCGATCCTGGCAGCGGTGATCTTCCACGAGGTGGCGCACGGCGCCATGGCGCGCCGGCTCGGTGACGACACGGCGCTCCGCCACGGACGCCTGACCTTGAACCCGCTGCCCCACATAGATCCGATCGGTACCCTGCTGATGCCGTGCCTCTTGATGCTCGCGGGGCTGCCGGTCTTCGGATACGCCCGCCCCGTGCCGGTAGACTACGGGCGCCTGCGGAACCCGCGCCGGGACATGGTGCTCGTGGCCGTCGCCGGCCCGGCGACCAACCTCATCTTGGCCCTGGCCAGCGCCGCAGCCTTCCACGTGCTCAAGGGTCAGCTCCAGGAGATCGGTCCGGCGGGGTCGTCGACCCTCCTCTTCGGCGTCGTCCTGCCGCTCGCGCAGATGGCGCAGGCGAGCGTCGTCATCAACGTGAGCCTCGCGATCTTCAACCTGCTGCCGCTGCCGCCGCTCGACGGCGGGCGGGTGCTGACCGGGCTGCTCCCGTTGGCGCCGGCGCGCCTCGTCGCCGCCGTCGAGCCTTTCGGATTCCTGATCCTCGTGGCGTTGATCATGTCGGGCCTGCTGCGCTACCTCGTCGGCGTGCCCATCGCCGTGGTGACGCGAGCGCTCCTGTGACCGCTCCCGCCCGCATCGTCAGCGGCATGCGGCCGACGGGACGGCTGCACCTCGGGCACCTGCTCGGGACGCTGCGCACCTGGCGCGAGCTGCAGGCCGCGCACGAGTGCTTCTTCTTCGTCGCCGACTGGCACGCGCTCACCACCGACTACGATCGCAGCGGCGGCGTGGCCGAGAACGTCGTCGAGATGGTGATCGACTGGCTGGCGAGCGGCATCGACCCGGAGCGGGCTACGATCTTCGTGCAGTCGGCGATCCCCGAGCACGCCGAGCTGCACCTGCTCCTGTCGATGATCACGCCCCTCGGCTGGCTGGAGCGGGTGCCGACCTACAAGGAGATGCAGCAGCAGCTCACGGGCCGCGACCTCTCCACCTACGGCTTCCTCGGCTATCCCGTGCTCCAGGCCGCCGACATCCTCATGTATCGCGCGGCCAAGGTACCCGTCGGAGCCGACCAAGTGCCGCACGTCGAGCTGACCCGCGAGATCGCCCGGCGCTTCAACCACGTCTTCGGCGAGGTCTTCCCCGAGCCTCAGGCGCTGCTCGCTGCGGCGCCGCGGATCCCGGGGCTCGACGGCCGGAAGATGAGCAAGAGCTACAACAACGCCGTCTTCCTCGGCGAGGACGCCGCCGCGGTGAACGCCAAGCTCTCGCGCATGATGACCGATCCGCGGCGGGCGCGGCGCCGTGATCCCGGCGATCCCGACGACTGCCCCGCCTACACGCTGCACCGGATCTACTGCACCCGGGAAGAGCTCGAGTACACGGCGCACGGCTGCCGCACGGCGACGATCGGCTGCCTCGAGTGCAAGCAGATCATGATCGCGCGCGCCGAAGCCGAGCTCGGCCCGATCCGCGAGCGCCGCCACGCCCTCGCGGCCCGCCCCGACGACGTCCGCGACGTCATCGTCCGCGGCAACCGCCGCGCCAAGGCGGTCGCGGAGGAGACGATGGCGACCGTACGCAGGGTCGTCGGCCTGGGAGCACCTCTGTGAGCTACCGCGTCAAGCTCGAAGTCTTCGAGGGCCCGCTCGATCTCCTCCTCCATCTCATCAAGAAGGAAGAGGTCGACATCTACGACATCCCCGTCGCCCGCATCACCGACGAGTACCTGCGCTACCTCGATCTCCTCGACCGCATGAACCTCGACGTCGCCGGCGAGTACCTGGTGATGGCGGCGACCCTGACGCACATCAAGTCGCGCATGCTGCTGCCGCCCTCGGAGGTCGAGAGCGAGGAACCGGAAGAAGATCCGCGCGCCGACCTCGTGCACCAGCTCGTCGAATACCAGCGCTTCCGCGAAGCTGCACTGGCGCTCGGCGGGCGCCCGGTGCTGACGCGCGATGTCTTCCGTCGCGACCCGGCGGTTCCCGACCGCGATCCCGGAGACGGGGTGCGCCTGCGCGACGTCACGGTCGCAGACCTGCTCGAGGCGTTCCGCGAGGTCATGGAGCGCGCGCTCCGCGAGAGCTTCCACGAGATCGTCCACGAGGAAGTCTCGGTCGACGAGTGCCTGCAGATCATCGTGAGGCGGATGGAGCTGGACGGATCGCTGCGCTTCCGCGACCTCTTCGCAGGCCAGCCGTCGCGGCAGCGTCTGGTGGCGACCTTCCTCGCCCTCCTGGAGCTCGTAAAACGCCAGGCGGTCCACGCGCGTCAAGAGGAGGACGGCGGCGAGATCCTGTTGTTTCCCCGAACCGGCGTCTCGCAGAGCGACGGCGCGCCGTGAAGGAGGGCCCGATGCAAGAGGAGGTGGGGGACGCGGTGAGTACGGACGAAACGGATCAGCCGGCGGCGCTGCCCGCAGCGACGCCGGACCCGGCGATCGCCGGGCCGGAGTGCCACGGCGACGACCTCGAAGCGCTCGCGGGCGCCGTCGCCGGCGAAGTCGACGAGCGGCTCGTCGCCATCCTCGAGAGCGTGCTCTTCGCCTGCGGTGAACCGATCACTCTGGGGCGCCTAACGGAAGTGATCGCCGGGCCGACGCGCGCCGAGCTCCGCGCCGCGCTGGCGGCGCTCGCGGCCCGCGCCGAGCAGGACCGGCGCGGCATCCGCCTCGTCGAGGTCGCCGGAGGCTATCAGTTCCTGACCGCGCCGGAGCACGCGGAGTGGGTGCGGCGGCTCTTCCAGCAGCGTCCCTGGCGGCTCACGCGCGCCACCCTGGAGACGCTCGCCATCGTCGCCTACAAGCAGCCGGTGACGCGCGCCGAGATCGAGGCGATCCGCGGCGTCGACGTCGACGGCGTGATCGCGTCGCTGCTGGCGCGCAAGCTGGTGAAGATCGTCGGCCGCAAGGACGTGATCGGGCGGCCGCTGCTCTACGGCACCACCAGGCAATTCCTCGAGGTGTTCGGCTTGCGCGACCTGGCGGCACTTCCGGGACTTTCCGAGGTGGCGGGCGCGATGCCCGAGAGCGTCGCGGCGGGAGCGGCCGCCGCGGACGAGAACGCGTGGAGCGGTGATGAGCGACGAGACGAAGGGGATTCGCCTGCAGAAGCTGCTGGCGGACTCGGGGGCGTGCTCGCGGCGGGCGGCGGAGACGCTGATCCGGAGCGGGCGGGTGACCGTGAACGACAAGACGGTCACGACCCTGGGGACCCGGGCGCTTCCGACTGACCGGATTCGCATCGACGGGCGCCCGCTCCCGAGGCGGCAGAGCCCGATCTACGTGATGGTCCACAAGCCCGCGGGCGTGGTCACGACGACCCGTGACCCGGAGGGCAGGCCGACCGTCGTCCAGATGCTGCCGGGCCGGGCCGGGCGGCTCTTCCCGGTAGGTCGGCTCGACGTCCAGTCGACCGGCCTCGTGCTGCTCACCAACGACGGCGATCTGGCCGCCATCCTCACCCATCCGCGTCACCACGTGCCGCGGACGTACCGCGTCAAGGTGAGCGGCTCTCCCGACGAGCGGGCGCTGGCGCGCCTACGGCGCGGAGTCCGCCTCGCGGACGGCGCGACGGGACCCGTCACGGTCGTCGTCGAAGAGCGCCGCCCGACCAAGACGTGGCTCCGCGTCACGGTGCGCGAAGGCCGCAACCACCTCGTACGCCGCCTCTGCGAGGCGATCGGCCATCGCGCCGAGAAGCTGCAGCGCACGGCGCTCGGCCCGCTCGAGCTCGGCAAGCTGGCTATCGGCGCCTATCGATTGCTCACGCCGCGCGAGGTCGCGAGTCTGCGGCGAACGGCGCGCGCGGCCGTCCGCGCGCTGCCGGACGCCGAGCCGCAGGCCCACGGCCAGGCTCCGAGGCGTGCCAGCGAGCGGCACCGGAGCTCCGCCGCGGTGCGCCAGTCAGTTTCCCGGCGCTCCGTCCAACGCTGAACGCTCACCGCAGCTACCGGAGGAGCGACAGCCGCGCCCGCCGCGACGCGCCGCTGACCCACGTCCGTGGCACGGATGCTGCTCCTCCGGGATCGTCCCGGGGCGGCCCGCGCACCGCGCATTGCAAACGGATGAGCGATCGCATTACTACACATCCCGGGTACGGAGGTGAGCGGATGGCTGAGGGGCAGGTACGAGGCCAGGTGTCGGCGGCGGCGCCGACCCGCGGCGGTTGGTTGTACGTGTCGGGAGCGTTGACTCCGTACGATCTCGAAAACCTCTGTGATCAGATCGCGACGCTCGGCCGCGCCGGCGACGTCCACGTCGAGATCGAGGTCGGCGGCATGGCCAAGGACGGCTCGGAGCTGCGCACGCTCGCGCGCAAGATGCAGAGGCTCCGCCGCCAGGGCGTCGTCGTCCACGTCCACGCGGCGCGCCGACGCAACACCGGCGCCGATGCGCTCGGGAATTGACAGGGTCGCGACCAGGCTATACACCCTGGCGTCTGCGCGGTCGTGAAACGCCGCCCGTGACGCGGGGTGGAGCAGTCCGGTAGCTCGTCGGGCTCATAACCCGAAGGTCGGAGGTTCAAATCCTCCCCCCGCAACTACCAGGAGGCGAGCGCCGGTTTCCGCAGCCAGGAAGCCGGCACTCGCCACCGCTCGCGGCCAGTGGCCCCACGCTCGTAACGTCCCCGTTCCGGCGCCGCCACCCGGAGCCCGCGCTGGATCGAGTCGGCACAGCGGGCGGATCCGTGACGATCCACGACCGTCGTGAAGCGCCGACCGGACGGGAACCGTTCACGATGGCCCTGGAGCATGGGCTCGGGGTACAAAGAAGGACATCATGGCCACTGCGGACCAGGTGAAGGCGCTCATCCGAAGTCACGCCGATGGCGACGATATACGCTTCTACGCAGTCGCCATGCAGGTAGCTGCGCAAGCGGCACGGAGCGGCCGCGGCAAGTTCGCCCAGGAGCTGCGCGAGTTGGTCGATCAGGTGAAGGCGCATGCGAAGGCCATGGAGCCGACCCGCAGCCCCAAGCCCGTCCCGCTGGCGCAACCCCGAGGCGAGTTCGCGGGCCTGCTGACGGTGAGCTACCCGAAGACGCGAATGGCGGACATGGCACTTCCGAAGATGCTCGGCACACGCCTCGAACGCGTGCTCACCGAGCAGCGTGAACGCGACCGTCTCCGCGAGCACGGGTTCTCCCCGATGCGAAAGCTACTCCTCGTGGGCCCACCCGGTACCGGCAAAACGATGACCGCGGCAGCGCTCGCGGGTGAGCTTGGCCTGCCTCTCTTCAGCATCCAGCTCGACGGGCTCATCACGAAGTACATGGGCGAGACCGCAGCCAAGCTCCGGCTTGTGTTCGACGCCATCCAGACCACCCGTGGCGTGTACCTGTTCGACGAGTTCGACGCGCTCGGCACCGAGCGCGGCTCCAAGAACGACATCGGCGAGATCCGCCGCGTGCTCAACTCGTTCCTGCAGTTCCTCGAACAAGACGACTCGGACAGCATCGTGCTCGGCGCGACGAACCATGTCGGCCTGCTCGACCGCGCTCTCTTTCGACGCTTCGATGCCGTGCTCGAGTACTCGCTGCCTACCGAAGACATCGCAACCCGCGTGATGCGCGCGCGGCTCGCGCTCCTCGACACGAGCAATGTCGAGTGGCACGCGGCGGCGAAGGCGGCAGAAGGCCTCAGCCACGCCGAGATTGCGATGGCCTGCGAGCAGGCTGCCAAGAACGCCATCCTCAATCACACCACAGCCGTGCGGGATGCTGAGCTCGTGGCCGCGCTCGCCGAACGACGCAGTACGCACGCATAGCGGGCGCCGGGGGAACTGACGCGTGGCCGCTCCTCGCAACCGCAAGCACATCCTCGTCCCCGGCCCACCGACCGCCGAGGGGTACAGGCCGCACGGGCAGAAGATCGACGTCACCAAGCCCGCGCCGCCGGTGAGCCGCGCGAAGCACGGCAAGGCGCTCGAACGCGCGCTCAAGGCGGCCGTCGTCGAGGCCAACAAGCGCCGCAACGACGCTGGCATCGAGGTCCACGGCGCGGTGCCTGGGCTGTATGTGCAGTTCGAGAGTCGGCCCGGCGTGCCGCTCCAGGTGACGTCGCTCGAGGACTCGCGACAGGGCATCGAGGTCGTCGCCGTCAGCCACTCGACGACCGAGGAGCCCGAGCCCCGCCGTATCGAGCGCGCAACGGTGTTCGTGCCCGACGGCAAGGTGAAGTACTTCCTCAAGCGCTTCGAGAGCTACTCCAAGAAGGCGCCGAAGAAAGAACGCGAGCGGCGATACGAGGACATGCTCGACCCGGTGGCCGCGCTGCGGCTGGCGACGCTGCGCGGCCTATGGACCGACACCTTCGAGACCTACCCCGACGAGAGCGAGACGATCTGGTGGGAGGTTTGGCTTCGGCGCCAGGACGGAAACGAGCTCGCGCGCCTGATGGAGTTCGCGACTGTACAGGAGATCGAGGTCGCACCGCGGCGGCTCATGTTCGACGATCGCATCGTCACCCTCGTGCGCAGCTCGCCCGCGCAGCTCGCGGCGTCGATCGATGTGCTCAATGACGTGGCCGAGGTCCGCAAAGCCAAGGAGACCGCCACGGTCTTCGTCGACATGGGCCCCGAGGACCAGGGCGAATGGGCCAAAGAACTGCGCGATCGCGTCACGCCGCCGTCGGCCGACGCGCCAGCAGTCTGCGTGCTCGACACCGGGGTCACGCGGGGGCACCCGTTACTCGAGGCCGCACTCGACGCCGACAACTGCCAAAGCTGCAACCCTGCGTGGGGTATCCATGACCACAGCGGACACGGCACCGAAATGGCCGGCCTCGTACTCTACGGCGACCTCACGCCCGTCCTCGCCAGCACACAGAACGTCGCGCTCCGGCACCGGCTCGAATCAGTGAAGATCCTGCCGCCCGCTGGGCACTCCGCGAACCCGCCCGACCTCTACGGTGCCGTCACCGCCGAAGCGGCGAGCCGCGCAGAGACCCAGGCTCCGGGGCGACGTCGCACCTTCTCGATGTCCATCGCTGCGACAGACAAGCGCGATCGAGGGCAGCCCACTTCGTGGTCGGCGGCAGTCGATGCGCTCGCCGCCGGCCGCTCGTTCGACGCGAACACGAAGGGGCTCGACTACCTCGACGAGAACGACGACTCCGCGCGACGCCTCTTCGTCCTCTGCGCCGGCAACATCGACGAGACCACGCTCTCCGTCGCTCACCTCGATCGCAGCGACACCGACCCCATCCATGACCCCGGCCAGGCGTGGAACGCGCTCACCGTCGGCGCCTTGACCGAGAAGGCCGTAATCAACGACCCGAAGTGGGCGAGCTGGCAGCCCGTCGCGCGACCGGGGGAGCTGTCGCCCTGGAGCACCACGGGCGTGACCTTCGCGGACGCGTGGCCCATCAAGCCCGACGTCGTATTCGAGGGCGGCAACGTCGTGAGGAACGCCGAGGGCGAGATCGACTTCCCGTGCCCAGACCTCTCGCTGCTCTCGACGTACTTCAAGCCCGCCGAGAAGTCATTCGTGCTGAGCTGGGCGACCAGCGCCGCGGCGGCGCAAGTAGCGCGCCTTGCAGCGCTCATCGCGGCCGAGTACCCGAGCTATTGGCCCGAGACGCTCCGCGGCCTCGTGGTCCACTCGGCGGAATGGTCCGCGCAGATGCAGACCCACCTGCGCGGCGCGAGCGGCAAGCGCGCCCGGGCGAAGCTCATCCAGCGCTATGGCTTCGGCGTGCCCAGCGCCGAGCGTGCCCTGCGGAGCGCCAACGATGCGCTCACCCTCGTCGCGCAGAGCAGTATCCGCCCGTTCGCCGAGGGCAAGATGCGCGAGCTGCACTTCTTCGATCTACCCTGGCCGCGCGACGTGCTCGCAGAGCTGGGTGCAACGCCGGTGCGCCTGCGTGTCACGCTCTCGTACTTCGTCGAGCCGAACCCCGGCCGGCGCGGCTGGAAGAAGCGCCACCGCTACGCCTCGCACGGCCTGCGCTTCGACGTGAAGCGACCGACAGAGTCACTCGAGGAGTTCCACAAGCGCCTCAACAAGAAGGCGCTCGAGGAGGACGAGGCCAAGCCCGCCATCGGAGGCGACTCGCCGGAGTGGTACCTCGGCGAGCGGGCCCGCAACCGCGGCTCGCTCCACTCGGATATCCTCGCCGGCAACGCCGCCGACCTCGCCGAACGCGGCGTCATCGCCGTCTACCCGGTGAGCGGCTGGTGGAAGGACCAGCCGAAGCGCGATCGCAGCGACCTGGGCGCACGGTACGCGCTGGTCGTGTCCATCGAGACGCCAGGCGTCGAGACGGACATCTGGACGCCGGTCGCGCAGCAGGTCGGGGTGCCGGTCGTGGTGGAGATCTAAGAAGGCCGCAGCTAACATCCTCTAGCACCGCAGAGCCGCTAGTCGCGGTTCGGCCGCTCACTCCGCCGTGTTCCGACTGGGCTCGGCTCTTGTAGGCTCTCTCAGCCTGGAGCATCCTCGGCGGATGCCCAGGACCCACGCTTACCGAGCGGAGCCATGCTGATGACAACCGCCGAGCCCTGGGTGTCGGTAGAGGATGTAGCGAAACACCTCGGGGTAGCGCGGGACTCCGTGTACCGCTGGATCGATTCGCGCGGGCTGCCCGCGCACAAGGTCGGCCGCATCTGGAAGTTCAAGCTGTCACAGGTAGACGCGTGGGTCGAAACAGGCGGCGCGAAAGCTGACGAGCAGGAGGGCGGTGATCGATGACCACTGTTGCTGCGCCCGCGACACTCGACATCTTCGCACTCCGCGATGCCGTCATCGACGAGTACAAACACTTCGCCACGTCGTTCACGACGATACACGCGTCCGACATCAAGGCGCAGGTCGAAGCGATCTATGCCGAGGAGCGCTACTGGCCCGAAGCGCTCATCCAGATCAACCCGAGCTACAAGCGGACGGTCGACATCAAGACCCTGGTGGCTCAAGGCGTCCTCGATCCAACCTGCGCAGACATCTTCCAAATGAAAGGTGCTCCGCTCTCGCTCTACAAGCACCAGGAGCAGGCGATCGCCCTCGCAGAGGCCGGTGAAAGCTACGTCGTCACGACGGGCACCGGCTCCGGCAAGTCGCTCTGCTTCTTCATCCCCATCGTCCACTGGGTACTGGTCGAGAAGCGCAAGCGCAGCCAGGCACGCACAAGCGCAATCATCATCTACCCAATGAACGCGCTCGCGAACTCGCAGCTCGAGGAGTTCGGGAAGTTCGTCGGCAACGTCGCCGGGGCGCCGCCCATCACTTTTGCCCGCTACACGGGCCAAGAAGACGCCGAAGAGCGCAAGCGCATCGCCGACAACCCGCCCGATATCCTGCTCACCAATTTCATGATGCTCGAGCTGCTCATGACGAGGCAGGACGAAGTCGACCGGCGCGTCATCGACAACTGCGTCGGCCTGCACTTCCTCGTCCTGGACGAGCTGCACACCTACCGCGGTCGCCAGGGCGCCGATGTCGCGCTCCTCGTGCGCCGCGTGCGTGAGCGCCTGAGCCCGGAGCACCTTCAGTGCATCGGCACCTCTGCAACGATGGCGAGCGAAGGCTCGCTTGAAGACAAGAGTCGCGTCGTTGCTCAGGTTGTCTCGAAATTGTTCGCGGCCTCCGTTTCCGAGAGCAACGTCATCGGCGAGACGCTCGAGCGCATCACCGACCCGTCGGCTAGCGCAGAGTCGGTGACGCCCGCCCTTGGCGCGGCCATCGATGCTGGCATCCCAAAGGCCATCACTAATGCTGAGCTGTCGAAGCATCCGCTGTCGATCTGGGTCGAGACCCGGCTCGGCGTGACTTTCTCGGAACTCGATCAACGTTGGGTCCGTGCCCGTCCGATGACGGTGACGGAGGCAGTTACGGCTCTGGCCGGCGCATCTGGTCGCCCCGAAGCGGCGTGCCGAGCGGCGCTCCGTAACCTGCTCCTGATTTCGAGCGTGCCGGAGAAGGACCGTACTCACGATGAGCAGTCAAGCGCTCGTAGCTTCTTCGCGTTCAAGCTGCACCAGTTCATCTCCGGAGCGGGGCACGCGTTCTCCACTCTGGAACCCGCCGGTCAGCGCACGGTCACCGTCGACGGGCAGCAGTTCCTTCCGAACCAGCCCGAGAAGCGCCTCTACCCGGTGCACTTCTGCCGTGAGTGCGGGCACGAGTACCATCCCGTTCGCCTCATCGACGATGATGGTAAGAGAATAGCTCTTCCGCGTAGCATCGACGATGCGCCGCCACCGACCGAGGACGACGCCCAGCCCGTAGATGGTGGCGACGGGGTCGAGCAGCTCGGCTTCGTCACTCTCCATCCGCTCGGTGACGCCGACTTCACCTTCGGCGATCGCGACGAGGACTTCCCGGAGAACTGGGTGGAGTACGACGCGGGCGGCAACGCGCGGCTGAAGCCCTACTATCGCGGCGCGCGCCCCTCGTCCCTGCGCATCGCACCCGATGGCCGCATCGGCGCGGGCGCCCGCGTCTGGTTCATTCCCGGCAAGTTTCGCTTCTGCCTCCGTTGTGGCCACACGCAAGGTGGCGCCGCACGCGACCGCACCCGCCTGGCGTCCCTCTCGGCCGAAGGTCGCAGCTCCGCGACTACCGTACTCGTCGCCAGCGTGCTGCGCTGGATGCATGGAGCGCAGTCGGGGCTCGATACCTACTCACGCAAGCTGCTCGGCTTCACCGACAACCGCCAAGACGCCGCTCTTCAGGCCGGACACTTCAACGATTTCCTATTCGTCGGCCTCATTCGGGCTGGTTTCCTCGGCGCGCTCCGAGCGGCGGGGCCCCAAGGGCTGCGCAGCGCCGAGCTGGGCGTCGCCGTACAGCGGGCACTTGGCTTCGATCGCGCTACAGAAGGTGTGCGCACCGAGTGGTTACAGGAGCCGAACCTCAAGGGTCTCAACCTGCAAGAAGCCGAGGGCACGCTCCGACAAGTCCTTGCCTACCGCGTCTGGTACGACCAGCGCCGAGGCTGGCGCTACACGAATCCGAACTTGGAACAGCTCGGACTCGTGCGCGTCGAGTACCTGGGGCTCGATGCGCTCGCCTCGGACCAAGAGGAGTTCGAGAACGCACATCCGCTACTGAAGCACGCGACACCCGAGGTGCGCTCCAACCTCTACCGCGAGCTGCTCGACCACCTGCGCAAGTGGATGGCGATCAAAAGCCAGGTGCTCGATGCGACCGTTCTCGAGCAGATGGTCGCGCGGGCGCACAGCCGCATTCGTACGCCCTGGGGTTTCAGCGCCGACGAGAAGCCGGGTGGTGCGCGATGGCTCATGGTGGACGCCCCGAAGCGCAAAGAGCACTCTCTGCGCGACTTCGATCTCATCGTCCGCGGCGGGTCACGCAGTGCGCTCGGCAGGACGCTGCGAGAGAGCCGCCTGTGGAACGGCAACGGCGCCGCGCGCAACCTCAAGTCGAAGGAGCTCGACACGCTGATCGCCGGTCTGCTCCGCGCAGCAGCCGTTCATGGCCTCGTCTCCCAAGAAAACACGCCCTTCGATCAGCCGGGATGGCGTCTGAACGACGCTGCGGTGCTGTTTCGACTCGGTGAGCCCAACGCCAGTGTTCGCCCCTCGACGGAGAACGCCTTCTTCCGCGATCTCTACGGCAACCTCGCGGCGATGCTCAGCGCGGAGGTGCATCCGCTATTCGGCTTCGAGGCGCGCGAGCACACGGCACAGGTCGACGGTGAGCGGCGCGCCATTCGCGAGAAACGCTTTCGCTACGGCGACAAGGAGCGTGAGGAGCTCGAGTCCGAGAAGGCACGGCTTCGCGAGATCGGTGAGGCGAACCGCTTCCTCCCGGCGCTCTTCTGCTCTCCCACGATGGAGCTCGGCGTCGACATCTCAGCGCTCAACGTCGTGCACATGCGCAACGTGCCGCCTACGCCCGCGAACTACGCGCAGCGGAGCGGTCGCGCTGGGCGCAGTGGCCACGCGGCGCTGGTCTTGACGTATGCATCCTCACAGAGTCCCCACGACCAGTATTTCTTCCGGGATCCCCGCGCGATGGTACATGGCGAGGTGAAGGCGCCGTTGCTCGATCTCGCCAATCGCGACCTGATCGACAGCCACCTGCAGGCGGTCTGGCTCTCGTGTGTCGAGACACCGCTCGACGCCAACATTGCGGAGTTGCTCGTGCTCGCTGAGCGGGAACGCCCTCTGCGCGAGGATTTGTTGTCGGCGATGCGCGAGGAGCGCACCCGGGTTCGCGCCGTCGAGCACATGCAGCGAGTGCTCGACCTCATCGCCGAGGAGCTCACGATGGAGAACGCTCCCTGGTATACCGGTCACGAGAACTACGCCCGGTCCATCGCGGACGCGGCAGTCGAGCGTTTCGACCAAGCCTTCGGCCGCTGGCGTGACCTCTTCACGGCGGCTGAGGAACAGCGCGACGCTGCCCGCCGCACGATGGACGACTACTCCATGTCGTACGCCGAGAAGCGCGCGGCTCAGGGACGTCACGCGCAGGCCATCGATCAGCTCAATCTGCTCCAACGCGGCACGAGCAGTCTGTCGAGTGATTTCTACACCTACCGCTACCTGGCCACCGAGGGCTTCCTCCCCGGGTACAACTTCCCGCGCCTACCCCTCATGGCATACGTACCCGCGACGACGGACGGCCGAGGCAAGCAGACCTACCTGCAGCGCCCCCGCTTCCTGGCGCTGGCCGAGTTCGGACCTCGCAGCCTCGTCTACCATGAGGGACGCGCCTACCGGGTCGTGCGGGCGTTGCTCTCGCTAGGGCAGCGCGACACCGCTTCGCCCGACGTTCAGCTCCCGACCAAATCGGTGCGGATCTGCGCCCAGTGCGGCGCCGGCCATTTCGATAACCAGACTTCCATGTGTCACGCATGCGGTACTTCGCTCGGCACCGCCGAGATCGTGAACCATATCTACCGCATCGAGAACGTGGCCACGCAACCAGCCGAGCGGATCACGGCCAACGACGAGGAGCGGCAACGCCAGGGCTTCGAGCTGCAAACGACGTTCGCGTGGGCCGTTCGCGACCAAGAGCTCGATGTTCGCAACGCCATCGCCGCGGATGCGACGGGCGAGATCGTTCGCCTCGCGTACGGGCCGAGCGCAACGATCACCCGTTTGAACAAGGGCCTGCGCCGCCGGGCGGACAAGAAGACGCTCGGCTTCAAGATCGACCCGGTCTCGGGTTACTGGGCCAAGAACGCGGACGAGGACGACAACCAGGATCCGACCGCGTCACCCCGGCAGTGGATCGTCCCGAGCGTCCAGGACCATAAGAATGCGCTGCTCTTCACGCCCCAGGACGAGTCGTTGACCGAGACCACCATCACCACCCTGCAGCACGCACTTCTGCGGGGTATCGAGGCTATCTTCCAGCTCGAGGAGGGCGAGATCCTCGCCGAGCCCATGCCCACGCGTGACCAGCGCAACGGCTTTCTCAGTTACGAGGCCTCCGAAGGGGGCGCTGGTGTGCTGGCACGCCTGGTCTCCGAGCCCGCGCGCCTGGCCGCGGTCGCGCGCAAGGCCCTCCAAGTCATGCACTTCGACCTCGCGGATGAGGGGCCGCTGCCGAGCAATGCGCACCAGCTCGTCGACCAGCCGAATACGGCGTGCGTCGCGGCCTGCTACCGCTGCCTGATGTCCTACTACAACCAGCCCGATCACGAGCTCATCGATCGCAGGGACGAAGGCGCCCGCGCGATGCTGCTACGACTCGCCGCGGCGCAGGTGCAACCGAAAGCGCGGCAACCACGGCCGGTGGCGGCTGCAGCGCTGGCTGATGACGCAGGCGACTGGGCGAGCGAAGCGGCCGCGCGCGGCTTGCCGCCGGCCGATGCCGAGCCCCTGGCGATCGAAGGCGACTCCATCCCGCTGGTCTGGCGTCGGCACTACGTCGTTGCGCTCCAGGGTGAAGCGTCCGCCGAGTTGCTCGCGCGCCTCGATAATCTCGGCTTCGAAGTCATTCGATTCGAAGCCCGTTCAAGCTGGCCGGCGGCCTTCGAGCGGCTGGCGGGTGTCTTGGGGAGGCCAGCATGACAGGGGCGGCCGCGTTTACTCCCGGCACGCTCGTCTCCGCGCGCGGCCGCGAATGGATGGTGCTCTCGGGCAGCACCGCAGACACCCTGCGCGTGCGGCCGATCTCGGGCTCGGAGGAAGACCAGACCCTGATCCACCTGCCGCTCGAGCTGCAGCCCGTGCGCGAGGCGCGCTTCCCGCTGCCCGATGCGAAGCAGCTGGGCGGTCACGACGCCGCGCTGCTCTTGCGCGACGCGCTGCTGCTCTCGATGCGCCGCGGCGCCGGTCCCTTCCGCAGCTTCGGCCAGATCGCCGTCGAGCCGCGCGCCTATCAGCTCGTGCCGCTGCTCATGGCGCTGAAGCTCGACCCGGTCCGCCTGCTCATCGCCGACGACGTCGGCGTCGGCAAGACCATCGAGGCCGGGCTCATCCTGCGGGAGATGCTCGATCGCGGCGACATCGAGCGCAGCGTCGTGCTGTGTCCGCCACATCTGGTCGAGCAATGGGTCGCCGAGCTCGAAGCGCGCTTCAACCTGCAGGCCGTCGCAGTGACGGCGTCCTCTGCCAAGCGCCTCGAGCGCGCTATCCCGCCGGGCATGAGCCTTTTCGCGGTGCATCCGCACACGGTCGTCAGCCTCGACTACATCAAGAGCGAGGAGCGCCGCGCGCACTTCCTCCACCACTGCCCGGACTTCGTCATCGTCGACGAGGCGCACGCCTGCGTCGGCAACGGCCAGGGGCGCCACCAGCGCTACGAGCTCCTCCGCGGCCTCGCCGATGCGGCCGAGCGCCACATGGTCCTGCTCACCGCCACGCCGCACAGCGGCGACGACACAGCCTTCTACCGCTTGCTGGGCCTTCTCGATCGCAGCTTCGAAGCGCTGCCGGTCGCGAGCGGCAAGGAGCGCGATCGCCTGAGGGAGCGGCTGGGCAATCACTTCGTGCAGCGACGCCGCATCGACATCGCCGAGTGGAACGAGTCGGGAACCTTCCCCAGGCGCGAGACGCGCGAGCTCACCTACAAGCTCTCCGGCGAGTGGGAAGCGTTCTTCAACGCCGTGCTCGACTACTGCGCGGAGATCGTCGCCGGCGATGAAGGCGACGCCGGCGCGCAGCGCCTGAACTTCTGGGGCACGCTCGCGCTGCTGCGCTGCGCAGCGTCGAGCCCGATGGCCGCCGTGCTCGCGCTCCGCACCCGCGCCGGCGAGAAGCTCTCGCCCGAGGAGCGCGGCGAACTACTCGACCGGCTCTTCGATGGCGATGCCGACAGTTTGATCGAGGACGATATCGAGCCTCCGGCCGCAACGGACGACCCGGCGCTAGAGGAGCTGGTCGAGCAGGCGAAGAAGCTCGCCGGTCGCAGCGGCGATCCCAAGCTCGAGGCCGTCTCCGAACACGTCGTCGAGCTGCTCCACGACAAGGAGCACGCCTACCAACCCGTCATCTTCTGCCGCTACATCACCACGGCACACTACCTCGGCAAGCATCTGAAGAAACTGCTGCCCGATGCCGCGGTCGAGGTCATCACCGGAGAGCTGCCCGCCGAGGAGCGCGCGGCGCGCGTCGCCCGGCTCGGCGAAGTCGAGGGCCATCGCGTGCTCGTCGCGACCGACTGCCTGTCCGAAGGCATCAACCTGCAGGACCACTTCGACGCGGTCATCCACTACGACCTCTCGTGGAACCCCACGCGCCACGAGCAGCGCGAAGGGCGCGTCGATCGCTTCGGGCAGATGAGCCCGACGGTGCGCGCGACTTTGATGTACGGCGTCAACAACCCGGTCGACGGCGCCGTGCTCGAGGTCATCCTTCGCAAAGCCGAGCGCATCCGCAGAGAGCTGGGCGTGCCCGTGCCGGTGCCGGACGAGGGGCATTCGTTGACGCAGGCGCTCCTGAAGAGCGTCCTGCTGCATCGGACCGGACGCGACGGGGGCCAGGGCGGCTTGGAGAAGCAGCTCGCCCTCTTCGATGAAGGCTGGACGGCCGCCGAGCAAGGCGTGAAGGCGAACCGCACCATCTTCGCCCAGCGCCGCCTCAAGCCGGACGACGTGCTGCCGGAGTGGCGCAAGAGCCTTGCCGCCATCGGCGGCAGCGAGGACGTCCAGCGCTTCACGGACCGCGCGCTCGCACGCCTCGGCTCGGGTCTCGAGCCCAGGCGGCGCGGCTTCAAGGCGCCGACCGCCTCGCTGCCCGAGGAAGTGCGCGAGCGGCTCGAGGCCGAGGGACTCACGGGCACGCTGCGCATCGACTTTCGCTATCCGGCGCCGCCGCCGTGCCGCGCGGTGCAGCGCAGCCATCCGCTCGTCACGGTGCTGGCCGAGACGCTGCTCGAACGCAGCCTCGAAGAGGGCGCGAACCTCGATGCCCCTGCGGTGCTCGGCCGCGTCGGCTGCTGGATATCGGATGCCGTGACCGCGCGCACGACGCTGGTGCTGGTGCGGCTGCGCCACCAGCTCGTGGTCCGCCGCAGCCGCCGGGAAAGCACGCTGCTGGTCGAGGAAGCCACCGGGCTCGCCTGGACAGGACAATCCAACCGGCGACTGCAGGAAGAGGAGGCCCTGGCGCTGCTCAAGGCGCCGCCGCTCGCCGACGTTCCGCTCCATGTGCGCGAGCGCGAGGCCGCGAGGGCGCTGGCGCTGCTGGGCGAGCAGGCCGACGAGCTGGAATCCTTCGCGAAGGAGCGCGCCGCGATCCTGCTGGAGGATCACCTGCGCGTGCGCGCCGCCGCCTGGCGTGACGAGAAGGCCGACGCCCGCGTTCGCAGCGTGCAGGTCGAGGCGCTTCCCCGGCCCGATGTCATCGGCGTCTTCGTGCTGCTGCCGCAGGTGGGTTGAGCGATGGCACGACGTTCCCCCACCGCCCGCGCCGCCGCGCTTGCCTTCGACGCCATCGCCATCGAGGGCGGACTGCTCGCCGCGGACTGGCTCTCGCGCGCGGCGCAGCTCCAGGCGGCGAAGCAGGATCCCGCTAACTACGACGTGCCCAAGGGCCTCGAGCTGCGCGACGAGATCGCGCGCTCCTGGCGCATCGCGCAGGCGCACTGGGCCGAGTTCGAGGCGGGCCGCAAGGCGAAGGCGGAGCTCGACTCGCTCTCGCGCCGCTTTGTCTTCTCCTTGTTGCACGACGCCTTTGGATTCACCGACCTCGCCGCGCTCGCGGCGCCGCTCGAGCTGGAAGGCCGCGCGTGGCCGCTGTCGGCCATCGACGCGGCCGGTCGCGTGCCGCTGGCCTGCGCGCCGGCCGGAGCGGGGCTCGACTCGCCCCAGCGGCATCTCGGTGACGAGCACAGGAAGAAGAGCGCCTTCGGGCTCGCGCAGGAGTTTTTGAACGTCTCCAAGGACGCCCTGTGGGGCCTCGCTTCCGACGGGCGCGTACTGCGCATCGTGCGCGATAACGAGAGCCTCACGCGCCCCGCATGGATCGAGATCGACCTCGCGCGCATCTTCACCGAGGAGCTGTTTGCGGACTTCGCGGCCGCGTGGCTGATCCTGCATCGCTCGCGCTTCGGGCGTGGGGAGCAGGAGCCGGGCGCCTGCGTGCTCGAAGCATGGCGCGCCTCGGCGCGCGAGGAGGGCACGCGGGCGCGCGAGCGTCTGCGCGGCGGCTTCGAGGAGGCGCTCGCCCTCCTCGGCCAGGGCTTCCTCGCGCATCCCTCGAACCAGGCGCTGCGCAAGGCGCTGCATGAGGGCGCGCTGACGAGGAAGGACTACTTCGGCGAGCTGCTGCGGCTCGTCTATCGCCTCATCTTCCTGCTCGCCCTCGAGGAGCGCGAGCTCCTGCATCCGAAGACCGAGACGAACGAGATCCGCGAACGCTATGCCCTAGGCTACGACGTGCAGCGCCTGCGCGATCGCTCTGCACGGCGCGCGGCCCACGATCGGCACGGCGATCTCTGGGACGCGCTCCGCATCGTCTTTCGCGGGCTGTCCGCCGGCGAGCCTGCGCTGGGCCTGCCCGCGCTCGGTGGTCTTTTTGCGCCAACCCAGTGCCCCAACCTCGATACCGCGAGCCTCGACAACCGCGCGCTGCTCGCCGCCGTCTTCAAGCTCTGCTGGCTCAGGGAGCCGAGCGGCCTTGCGCGCGTGAACTGGCGCGACATGGGCGCCGACGAGCTCGGCTACGTCTACGAGGGCCTGCTCGAGCTCGACCCGCACATCACCGAGGACGGGCGCAGCTTCTCGCTCCTCGGCCATCGCGGCAACGATCGCAAGATCTCGGGCAGCTACTACACGCCCGAGAGCCTCGTCTCGGTGCTGCTCGACAGCGCGCTCGAGCCGGTTATCGCCGACACCCTCGCGAGGAACCCCGCCAAGGCGGCGCAGGCGCTGCTCGAGCTCACCATCGTCGATCCCGCCTGCGGCTCGGGACACTTCCTGCTCTCGGCGGCACGCCGGCTCGCCGCCCATGTCGCCCGCGCGGAGGCGAGCGGCACGCCTTCGGCGGAGGAATACCGCAAGGCGCTCAGGCAAGTGGTGGCCCGCTGCGTCTTCGGCGTGGATTTGAACCCGATGGCCGTCGAGCTCTGCAAGGTGAGCCTGTGGCTCGAGGCGGTCGATCCCGGCCTGCCGCTAACCTTCCTCGACTCGCACATCCAGCACGGCAACGCGCTGCTCGGCGCGACGCCCGCGCTGATGGAAGGCGGCGTCCCGGACGCCGCGTGGGAGCCGATCGAGGGCGACGACAGGAAGACGGCCAGCGCCTTGAAGAAGAAGAACAGGGCCGAGGCCAAGCAGATCACCCTCAACTACGGAACACGCGCGAGCGATGAGGGTGAGGCCGTCACGCAGGCCGTCGCCAGCCTCGACGCCCAGGGCGACGCCGATCTCGGCGCCCTCGCCGCCAAGGAGCAGCGCTGGTCGGACATCCTCGCCTCGAAGGCCTACCGCCACCAGAAGCTCGTCGCCGACGCCTGGTGCGCGGCCTTCGTCTGGCCCAAGGCGCCCGGCCCTCTCTTCGAGGCGGCGCCGACGAACGACGTGTGGCGCCGGCTGCGCGATGCGGGTGCCGCGTCCGAGGCCACCACGAAGACCGCGAGCGAGCTGGCTGCGCAATACCATCTCTTCCACTGGCACCTGCAATTCCCGCAGGTGTTTGCGAGAGGCGGCTTCGATGTCGTGCTCGGCAACCCGCCGTGGGAGCGGGTGAAGCTGCAGGAGCAGGAGTTCTTCGCGTCGCGTGACGAAGCCATCGCCAAGGCGCAGAACGCCGCGGCACGCAAGAAGCTGATCGCCGCGCTGCCGGCGACGAACACAGAGCTCTGGAACGAGTGGACGGCCGCGAGCCGCCGCGCCGAAGGCGAGAGCCACCTGATCCGCAAGTCTGGGCGCTATCCGCTGTGCGGCAAGGGAGACGTGAACACCTATGCGATCTTCGCCGAGCACAATCGCAGCGTGCTGGGGCCAACGGGGCGTGCGGGCTTCATCGTGCCGACAGGGATCGCGACCGACGACACGACGAAGGAATACTTTGCGAACCTCCTTGCCCAGAACCATTTGAGATCTCTCTATGATTTCCAATCGGGGCCCGGCTTGTTCGGAGAGATTGGTCACGCGCGGTTCAAGTTTTGCCTGCTGACGCTGGGCTCCGGCGCGGGCGGCGCAGATCTCCTGTTTTTTGCTCGTGAGGTATCAGCTCTCGACGACCCCGAACGTCACTTCTCCCTCACGCCCGCCGACTTCGCGACGCTCAACCCGAACACCCGCACCTGTCCCACCTTCCGCTCGCGCCGCGACGCCGACCTCAACCTCGCGATGTACCGCGGCGCGGGCGCCCTCTGGCGCGAGGATGATCCCGAGGGCAACCCCTGGGGCCTGCGCTTCATGCGCATGCTCGACATGACCAACGATTCCGGTCTGTTTCGCACACGCACCGAACTGGAAGCGTCAGGCTGGCGGCTCGACGGCAACCATTTCGTGCGAGGCAATGAGCGCGCGCTGCCGCTCATCGAGGCGAAGATGGTGCATCACTACGATCATCGCTTTGGTGACTACTCCGATCGAGCCGAAGGATCGCAGGACACCCAACTGCCTGATGTACTCTTGGAAAGACTGCAGGATCCATCGTATGCGCCGATGCCGCGCTACTGGGTCGAGAAGCGCGAGGTCGCATCGCGACTCGACGAGCGCTGGAAACGCGGCTGGCTGCTCGGCTGGCGGGACATTTGCCGCAGTACCGACGAGCGCACCGTCGTTGCGTCGCTGATTCCGCGCGTGGCGGTTGGCAATACCACACCCCTTGCGCTGCTATCGACAGAAGCGGGATTGGCAGCCTGTCTCTATGCCTGCCTGTGCAGCTTCGCGCTCGACTACACCGCACGCCAGAAGGTCGGTGGCGTGCATCTCAACTATCTTCAGCTGAAGCAACTTCCTGTTTTTGCGCCCTCGGTCTACACCGCAGACGCCGCGTGGTCGCATGGACAGACGGTGCGCGACTGGTTGCTGCCGCGCGTGCTCGAGCTGACCTACACCGCCTGGGACCTCAAGCCCTTCGCCCGCGACTGCGGCGACGACGGCCCGCCGTATCTCTGGGACCCCGAACGCCGCGCCTTGCTGCGCGCCGAGCTCGACGCCGCCTTCTTCCACCTCTACGGCCTCGCACGCGACGACGTGGACTACATCATGGACACCTTTCCCATCGTGAGGAAGCACGACGAGAAGGCCCACGGCGAATACCGCACCAAGCGCCTCGTGCTCGAGCGCTACGATGCACTCGCCGCCGCGTCGACCAGCGGTGAGCCCTACGTCTCGCCGTTGGGTGCACCGAAGAGGGCCGCATGACTTTCATCCGCGTCCGGCGCGCATCGTGCCTGTGGCTCCGCGAGGCAGGGCGGTGAACCTCTCGCCGCTGACCCAGACCCTCCTCGAAAAGGTCGCGACCGACAACGGCTTCGACCGGGCGTTGGCGCCGGAGGGCGGCTGGCGCGTGTTCGCGAGCACGCAGTGTCCGCTGCGCGTGTGGCTCGGGGCTTCGGGCGATGCGGCCCTGCTCGCTGCCTTCTCGCAGCACAACGTCGCCCGCGCCCTCGACGACTACGGCGCGCCGATGATGGGGCCGTTCCCGGAAGGCGCCGTGGCGGGCCGCATGGTGCCCGACGTGCCGGCGCTGCACCGGCTCCTGCGGCGGGCGTTCCAGCTTTCAAGATCGCTGCCGCACGAGCTGCTGCACACCTTCGTGCAGCAGGTCGCCGCGCTGCCGAAGACCACGGAGGCCGAGCGACTCGTCGTCCAGCGCGTCGGGCAGGACGTCTTCCGCGCGGGGCTGCTCGATTACTGGGAGGGGCGCTGCGCCGTCACCGGCCTCGCGGTCGCCGCGCTGCTGCGCGCGAGCCACATCAAGCCCTGGGCCGATTGCGAGACCGACGCCGAGCGCCTCGACGTCTACAACGGCCTGCTGCTCGCGCCGCAGCTCGACGCCGCGTTCGACCGTGGCTTCATCACGGTGGAGGACGACGGCGCAATCGTCGTCAGCGCGGCGCTGGATGACCGGTCGCGGGGCATCCTTGGGCTCGAACACCCGCTTCGGATTCGCGGGCTCGCGGACGGCCATAGGACCTACTTACCGTGGCATCGTGAGCGGGTCTTTGAGGGGGCTGGACCATGACCACGGTCGCCGCTCTCCGGTAGCTCGGCGCCCAGGACTGACCCGCGACGCGGGAGCGCAAGCGCTCTAGCGCAGCACCCAAGGCGCGCCGGAGAAACGCACTGCCCCCTCCTTGAATGGCGAGGAGAGCGTTCATTCCTTGGGCGGCGGCGCCTATTCGATGGTGCGCCGGGGCATCACCTGCTCGCGCAAGCGCAGAGGTGCCGAGCGTTCCGCGACCAGCTCCTCGTTGCCGTCGGCGTAGGCGAAGCAGGTGTTGCGCATCCCCGGGACGGCGCCGAGCACCGCCGCCCGGCGCCGCGGCGGATCGTCGGGGGCGTTTCGTACCTCGGGCGGAAGCGAGCCGAAGAAGCGCACGAAATGCAGTTGATAGGCTGCCTGCCCTACCTCCACCAGGAGCTCGGAGACGCGGTGGCAGCCGCCGACGCCGCCCACCACGGCGCGCGCCGCCTGCGTGAAGCCGCGGGCGACGCGCATGCCGACGAGCCCCTGCATGTTGGGGTGGGTGAGGTTGCAGACCGCGGTGAACGGTCCGTTCCGGATCTCGGAGCGCGCCGCCACGATCTCGAGCGCCGGGTGCAGGATCTCGACCTCGACGTGCACGTCGTGGACTTCGTCCTGCAGCGTCGCCTCGATGAGGAAGCGATCGCCGTCGATGGGGTAGATGCTGACCTGCTTGGTGCGATGGAAGACGGCCTCGACTTCGCGCATCGGGCGACGATAGCGGGAGCTCCCCGCCGAGAAAAGCGCGGCGGCCGGCGCAGCGTCGCGCCTGATTTGAAGCTGCCTCCGCGCTCGTGTAGCAACGGCGGACGATGGCGCCTCAGTACGTCTTCACGATGAAGGATCTGCGCAAGGTCTACCCGCCCGACCGCGAGGTTCTGAAGGGCATCTGGCTCTCGTTCCTGCCCGGAGCGAAGATCGGCGTGCTCGGGGCCAACGGCGCGGGGAAGAGCACGCTGCTGCGCATCATGGCGGGGGTCGAAACCGAGTTCCTCGGTGAAGCCCGGCCGGCCGAAGGAATCCGCGTCGGCTACCTGGCGCAGGAACCGCAGCTCGATCCGCAGAAGGACGTCCTCGGCAACGTGACCGACGGCGTCGCCGAGGCGCGGGCGCTCCTCGACCGCTTCGAGGCCGTCAGCACCAGGCTCGGTGAGGTCGACGACGCCGATGCGATGGAGAAGCTGATAGCGGAGCAGGCGAAGCTCCAGGACGCCATCGACGCCGCCGGCGCCTGGGAGCTCGACCGCACGATCGAGATGGCGATGGACGCGCTCCGCGTCCCCCCCGGGGACGCCGCGATCGCGACTCTGTCGGGCGGCGAGCGGCGGCGGGTGGCGCTCTGCCGCCTCCTCCTCTCGGCCCCCGATCTCCTGCTCCTCGACGAGCCCACCAACCACCTCGACGCCGAGTCGGTCGCCTGGCTCGAGCGCCACCTCCAGGAGTATCGCGGCACGGTCGTCGCCATCACCCACGATCGCTACTTCCTCGACAACGTCCTCGACACCGCCGCAGCCTGGATCCTCGAGCTCGACCGCGGCGCCGGCATCCCCTGGGAAGGGAACTACAGCTCCTGGCTCGAGCAGAAGCAGGCGCGGCTCGCGGCCGAGGAGAAGCAGGAGTCGGCGCGGCGGCGGACGCTCGCCCGCGAGCTCGAGTGGGTGCGGATGGCGCCGCGCGCGCGCCAGGCCAAGAGCAAGGCCCGCGTCAACGCCTACGAGGCCCTGCTCGCGGAAGAGAGCGAGCAGCGCCGCGCCGCCGCCGAGATCAACATCCCGGCGGGTCCGCGGCTCGGCAATCTCGTCGTCGAGGCCAAGGGCCTCCGCAAGGCGTACGGCGAGCGGCTGCTCTTCGACGATCTCTCGTTCACGCTGCCCCCGGGGGGCATCGTCGGCGTCATCGGCCCGAACGGCGCCGGCAAGACGACGCTCTTCCGGATGATCGTCGGCGCCGAGGAGGCCGACGGCGGGACGCTGCGCATCGGCGACACCGTGCAGCTCGCCTACGTCGACCAGTCGCGCGACACGCTCGATCCCAAGCGCACGGTCTGGGAGGAGATCAGCGAGGGCCAGGAGGTGTTGAAGATCGGACGCCGCGAAGTGCCGTCGCGCGCCTACGTCACCTCGTTCAACTTCCGGGGCAGCGACCAGCAGAAGCGGGTCGGCAACCTCTCGGGCGGCGAGCGCAACCGCGTGCACCTCGCCAAGCTCCTCAAGCGCGGCGGCAACGTGCTCCTCCTCGACGAGCCCACCAACGACTTGGACGTCGACACGCTACGGGCGCTGGAAGACGCGCTCGTCGATTTCGCCGGCTGCGCGGTCGTCATCAGCCACGACCGCTGGTTCCTCGATCGCATCGCCACCCACGTCCTCGCCTTCGAGGGCGACAGCCGGGTCGAGTGGTTCGAAGGGAACTACGCCGACTACGAGGCGGACCGCCGCCGGCGACTCGGCGCCGAGGCGACGCAGCCGCACCGCATCCGCTATCGGCCGCTGATCCGCGGCTAGAAGGACTGCAGTCCAATGGATGCGAGCGGGGCGGCACCGGGGATCTACGAGCGTACGCCGCCGGTGTGGAGCGGACCCGGCGCCATGGGCCGCTACTTCGACCTGCTGCACAGCCTCGTCAGCCGCGCCATCAAGCAGCGCTACAAGCGGTCGGTCCTCGGCTTCGCCTGGACGATGCTCAATCCGCTGTTCACGATGGTGATCCTGACCGTCGTGTTCTCCGCCGTGTTCGGCGCCATCGTCCCGAACTACCCGCTCTTCGTGATCATCGGCCTGCTGGCATGGAACCTCTTCTCGCTCGGCTCCACGCAGGGGCTCGCGAGCGTCGTCGACTCCGGGCCGTTGATCCGCAAGGTCGCCGTGCCCAAGGCGATGTTTCCGCTCGCCGCGGTCGGAGCGAACCTCGTGAACTTCCTGCTCTCGCTGGTGCCGTTGGCGCTCGTGATGCTGGTGATGCGGGTCGAGATCACCGTCGCCATCCTCTGGGTGCCGGTCGGCGTCCTCTTGATCGGACTCTTCACCCTCGGGATCGCCCTGGCGCTCGCTACCCTGAACGTGTTCTTCCGCGACGTCCGTTATTTCTACGAAGCCGGGCTGCTCGCCTGGTTCTACGGCACGCCCATCTTCTACCCCATCGACGTGCTCTCGCCGCGGGCGCGCGCCGTGCTGCAGTGGAATCCGCTGTACGTGCTGGTCGAAGTGTTCCGCACGCCGCTCTACGCCGGCACCGCGCCCGCGCCCGGCATCGTCGCCGCCGCCGCACTGGAAGCCGGCGCCATGGCGCTCCTCGGCTGGTGGATCTTTCGCCGCTATCAAGCGCGTTTCGTGGACTACATCTGACGAGCCCGCAGCCCGCATACGATGCGTCGCTCACCCGCGTCGCGGTCGAAGATCTGACCGTGCGCTACGACCTGCAGCAGGAGCGGGTTATCTCGGTCCGCGAGTACGCGATCCGCCGCCTGCGCGGCGAACGCTTCCCGACCCAGACCTTGTGGCCTCTGCGCGGCGTCTCCTTCGACGTCCGGGCAGGGGAGAGCTTCGGCATCGTCGGTCGCAACGGGGCCGGCAAGAGCACGCTGCTCAAGGTCATAGCCGGTATCGTCCCGCCGACGCGCGGCCGCGTGCGCGTGCACGGCCACCTCTCGCCGCTCCTCGAGCTCGGCGCCGGCTTCGACCACGAGCTCACCGGCCGCGAGAACATCCAGCTCTACGGCACGCTCCTGGGATTGCGCCGCAAGCACTTGCGCGACCGCGTCGCCGCCATCGCCGACTTCGCCGAGCTCACGCCCTTCATCGACGTGCCGCTCAAGAACTACTCGTCGGGCATGGTCGCTCGCCTCGCCTTCGCGATCGCTACCGACTCCGATCCCGACATCCTCATCGTCGACGAGGTGTTGTCGGTCGGCGACGCACCGTTTCAGCGCAAGTGCGAGGAGCGTCTGGCGCGCTTCCGGGCGCGCGGCGTCACGGTGCTGCTGGTGACGCACGATCTCCACCTGCTCACCGAGACCTGTTCGCGCGCCGTCCTGCTCGAGGCCGGCGCATCGTGCATCGTCGGCGCCGCCGAGGAGATCGCAGCGCGCTATGCGGAGCGCACCGGCGGCTGAGCGATGGCGACGCCGCGAGCTTCTGTGGTCGTACCGTGCTATCGCCCCGGGCGGCTGATCGATGGCTGCATCGCCGGGCTCCTCGCCCAGGACCTCGCCGAGCCGTACGAGGTGATCGTCGTCGAGAGCAGCGGCGACGGCACCGCGGAGCGGCTGCAGGAGGCGTATCCGCGCGTCCGGGTGATCGCGCCGGCGCAGCGCACGCTCCCGGCCGCGGCGCAGAATCTCGGTGTCGCTGCCGCCGCGGGTGCGTTCATAGCGATCACCAATCACGACTGCCTCGTGCCGCCCGACTGGCTGCGGCGGCTCCTGGCGCGGCACGACACGGGCGAGTACGCGGCCGTCGGCGGCGCCATCCTGAACGGCACCCCGGGAAGCCTGATCGGCACAGCGGCCTACTGGAGCGAGTTCAACGAGTTCACCTCCGGGCGCCCCGCCGGCCCGGTTCCCGGCGTGCCCCAATGCAACGTCTGCTTTCGGCGCCGCGTCCTGACCGGGACGGCGCCGTTTCCCGCCGTCCGTTTCGGCGCCGAGGAGCTCACCTTCAACTACGAGCTGACGCGTGCCGGAGGAGTGTTCTTCTTCGATCCGGCGATCCGGGTGACGCACCTGAACCGGACGACTTTCGCGGCCTTCCTTGCGCACCAGCGCACCCTCGGCGCCGGGTCGGCGATGGCGCGGCGCCTGGTGCCGCTCGCGGGGACCGTCGCGACCCGCCGCCGCGTCCTCATCCCCTTCCTGGTGCCGCTGCGGATCGGCCGCGTCCTCGGCCGCATCGCCCGTCGGCATCCGCGCGAGCTCTCGCGGGCGCTGCTCCTGGTGCCGCTCCTCGCCGCCGGCTACGCCGCATGGGCGGCGGGGTTCGCGCAGGGCAGCCGCGAGCCCCTCGACATCCGCACCCCGGCCTGAGCGCGGTCAGCCGGCGACGGCGCGATAGACCGCGAGGGTCGCGGCGGCGGCGCGCTCCCAGGTGAAGTGGGCGGCGCGCGCCATCCCGCGCTGTCGCCGGGCCTCGACCTCCGCCCCGCCGGCCAGCAGCGCCGCCAGGGCCCCGGCGACCGCGCCGCCGTCGTCGGGATCCACGAGGAGGGCAGTGTCCCCCACGACCTCCGGGAAGCTCGTGCGCGCGGCGCAGACGAGCGGCGCGCCGCAGGCCATCGCTTCGAGCGCCGGCAAGCCGAAGCCCTCGCGCGCCGAGAGATTCACGACGCCGCACGCCAACGTATAGAGGGCCGGCAGATCCTCGTCGGCGACGACGCCGAGATGGCGGATGCGCGCGCGCACCGGACTCGCGGCAACGGCCGCCGCGAACGCGGCGTTCTTCCATCCGCTCGGACCTACGAAGACGAGGTGGGCATCGCCGCGCTCCGCCGGCGACAGCGCGTCGAAAGCGCGCACCAGGCGATCGAGGTTCTTCCGCGGGCTGGCGATGCCGACGAAGAGCAGGAAGCGGGCGGGCAGGCGATGCCGGGCACGGACGGCGGCGAGCGCGGCCTCGTCCGCGACCGGCGCGAAGCGCGCTTCGACGCCGTGCGGGATGGCCACCACCCGGTCGACGGCCAAGCCGAACCGCTCGATGATCTCGCCGCGCGTGAACTCCGACCCGGTGATGACGACGTCGGCGCGGGCGACGGCGCGCGGCAGAACCAACCGCCAGTAGAGCGCCGCCGAGCGGGAAATCGCCTCCGGCGCCTGCAGCGGTATCAGGTCGTGCAGCGTCAGGACGTACGGCTTCGGAGCTCGGCTCATGCCGGCGAAGATCGGCGAGTGCGCGACGTCGATCCGCGCCCGCCGCATGATCCCGGGCCAGCAAGCCTGATCCTGCAGCAGCACCTTGGGCAGGAAGCGCGGCAGCGTGGCGACGGCGCGCAACTCCGCACCCGGCGGTACCAGCCGCGGACCGTAGCGGCGTTCCGTGAAGGCTACCATGAGCTGCCCTCCCGGCGTCCGCACCAGGGCATCGAGCAGGCGGCTCGCATAGCGCTCGTAGCCGCCCATCGGATGCTTGATGCAGGTGAGATCGAAGCCGACCCGCATGCGACGTCACGCGCCCCCGGGTCCGCGGCTCGTGAGGCCGCGTCCGCTAGTCCCGCTCACGAGACGGCACATCGGTACGGCGCCCGTCCGTAGAGCCCGAACTGCAGGGTGCCGAAGGCGGGCACGCCGTTCTCCCGACATGGCCCCATGACGTCGCTGGCGACGCTATGGCGCTCGAGGGTTGCCCCCGGGCCGTCGACCGCAGTGATGCTGAAGTACCAGAAGCGGTCGGCGGACTCGCGGATCGGGGCGAAGCAGAACCAGCGCTCTTCGCGGCACCGCCCCGGGAGCGAACGTTCGACCACCCGGAGCGGCCGCGACGCCTCCGCGCTCTCGCGGACGACGAGCCGCAGCGCCCGCTCCGGCGCCTCCCCGACGAGCGTTGCGCGCACCACCACGGCGGCGAGGTCCGGGCCGGGCGCGAAGAACCCTTGTCCGACCTCGCTGCCGGCGGCGAGCTCCACCCGGCTGTCGGCCGGCGTCGACCCCGCGTAGAGCCGGATCCAGCCGTCGGGCTTGTCGACGTCGACGCCTCCCGTCTCGTCGGCCAGCGTCAGGTTGGGGTTGTAGTACGGGTCCGCGGTGAGGACCCCGCGCCAGCGCCGCGTCATCAGCCAGACGTCCTCGGCGACGGCGCGCCGGCCGCGCGTCTGCGACTCGTAGTGGCGCACTACGGCGTGGGGCGTGTAGACCACCAGGTAGCCGCGCTCGCGAAGCCGTAGACAAAGATCGACGTCGTTCGAGTTGACCGGCAGCGCCTCGTCGAAACCGCCGACGGCTGCGTAGACTTCGCGCCGCATCATCAGGCACGCCGCGGTGACGGCACTGACGTTGCGCACCAGGTTCGGCTGGGCGCGCGTGAACCGCCCGGGGTGCCCGGCGATCCCGTGGATGCCGGTCACTATGCCCGCATGCTGGATCCGCCCATCTGGATAGAGGAGTCGGGCCCCGACCGCTCCGACCTCCGGTCGCTGCGCGTGCTCCTCGAGCGCCGACAGCCAGAGCGGGTCCAGCGGCTCGGTATCGTCGTTCAGGAAGAGCACGTAGCGGCCCCGGGCCTCGAGCACTGCGCGGTTGTTGAGGCGAGCGAAATTGAACGGTCCGGGCGCGCGCAGCACCCGGTGCCGGGTGGTCGCCAGCAGCTCGAGCGTCGCCGGGTCGCGGCTGTCGTTATCGACCAACAGGATCTCGAAATCCGCATGTCGGGTGCGCTCAATGGCGGCTAGGCAGCGGCGGAGCGTGTGAAAACCGTCTCGGGTGGGAATGATGATCGAGACCTGGGCCGGAGCCGTGATCGCCCGCCGCACGCGGAATGCGCCCGTGCCGGCACTCTCGACGGTAGCCGCGAGGCCGCGGCGTTCGACGGCGAGCTCTAGCGCCAGTCGCTCCGGGTCGCAGCCGCTGGCGCTGATCGCCGACGTCGCGGCGCCGACGTGAGCGAGCACCCGCGGCACATGGACGATCCGAACCGGACTCTCGGTGCACCGCAGCGCGAGATCGTACTCGTGCGCCCCGTCGAGCTCGTCGTGCAGCGGCAGAAGACGGACGAGCACACGGCGCCGATAGAAGACGACCCGCGACCAGTACTTCGTCGACAGCAGGAGATCCGGCGACCAGCCCGGCAGCAGGCGCGGCGTGTGGCGGCGTCCGGCGTCGTCACAGTGATCTTCGTCGCAGTAGAGGACGTCCGCTCCGGTCTCCCGGAACGCCGCGGCGACCACCGCCAGCGCATCGACGGCCAGTGCCACCGTCGGCGCCAGCAGACCGACGATGTCTCCGCGCGTAGCAGCTATGAGGGCGTTCAGCGCCGCCGCCTGGCCGGCGTATCGCTCCCGATCGATGCTGATCCGCGCCTCGCCGCGCGCCTGCGGCTCGGCCTCGGGGCCAGCGCCGAAAAAAGCGATGCCGAGCTCCCACCGGTCATGCCGCTGTGCCGTCAGCGCCGTGATCGCCCGCTCGGCGGCGGTGCGCTCGTGCGGCGCCACCGCCATGACGATACTCACGAGATCGCGCTCGAGGTCGGCGCGCTCTTCTCCCCCGACATCCGGCGTGCGCAAGCGATCGGCGAAGCGCGCCCAATCCCGATAAGCGGCCGCATCCGCGTTCGGGGTCCGGCGCAGCCGGTGCACGAGGGCGGAGAGGCGACGCCGGGCGGGCTCCACGAACCGCTGCTTGTACGGTCCATAGCGCGCCAGGAGCCGCCACCCGAGCGAGCGCTGGATGCGGTCGAGCTCCCGTTCGCGGCGGAGGAGGGCGGCGTACACGTCGGCCGGAACCACCGCCGCTCCGTCGTGCGCGGGGGTTTCCGTCGTGGGTGCGGGCCCGGTCACGCGCCGCCGCGCGACTGCACGCTTCGCCTCGGATCCCTCACCGTCGCACTTCTAGCCCGCTCTGGGCGACAGGTCCACGACGGTGCTCCGGCGCTCGCTGGACGGCTCGCCGAACGCCACCGTGGTCGTGAGAACCCTGGCGCGCGAGCCGACGCGCCTCCTCGGACGGCGCAAAGACGACGAGCTGATCGTCTTCGAAGACCGGCGGTCCGTACAGGTGCGCATAGCGGGCAATCCAGCCCGAGATGTCGATTGCCCGCTCGGTCACGCCCGTCGGCCAGCGTGTTTCCGCTATCGGGTCGCGATGGAACACCACGTAGCGGACGTCCTTCCGGCGCAGCTGCGCCGGGTCGGCGAGATCGACGGCATTGCGCAGCACAATCCCGGGATCGGCTGCGCTCAGCTCCCCCTCGCGGGGAGTTGCGGATGCAGCGGTGATCAGGCCTAGGACCACGCGCTGGCGATGGATGCGTTGGCAGTACGCGAGGCTGTGAAAATAATAGAACCAGGGCGCTTCCGCGATGGTCATGCTGCCGGGCGGTTCGGTCGCCAGGCGCACATAGAACACCGATGGCGCCTGCGGGCGGAAGCGTTCGAAGTAGCGGCCCGGGCGATAGTCGGCCTGGTAGGAGATGTGGTTCGTGAAGTCGTTCACGGTGCCGTAGATCCATGGCAGCGGACCGCCGGCCAACAACAGGCCTCCCGCGGCCACGGCCATAGCACCTGCCGGCACGCGCCACCGTTGCGCTGCTGCAGCGAGGCCGACCGCCGCCAGGAGCAGCAACAGGGGCAGGACCACGGCGCAGTACCGCGCGGCGACGATCGGAATGTGGACGGCGACCGCACCGCTCGCGAAGGTCACGGCACCTTGCACCGCCACGGCGACCAGCACGTAGGCCGTGAACGCCGGCAGCGTGCGGCCGAGCGTCCGTATCCCGATTCCGACTGCTGCGAACATGGCGACGACCAGCGGCCAGCGGGAGGTTCCGGAAAGAAGTTCCAGGAATCCCGGAGCGGCCGCCAGCCGGAAATGATCGGCCTGCAGCTTCTGCGTGATCTGTTGACCGCCGCCGAGCATCGGGATCGCGAGCAGCGCACCTGTCGTCGCCAGACTCGCCGCGATCAGCGGCCAACGCCGCCGCACGTGCCCGGGAGTCGAGCGCGGCCAGCGGCGCTCGAGCGTAGACAGTGCCAGGGGCGCCAGCAGGGCGGGCAGGGCGGCCAGGTGGAACACCGGCGCCACGCACGAGCTCAGGTAGTATGCCCAGGCATCGCGGCGGCGGCCGGATTGCGACCAGGCGTAGAATGCGAGCAGCGCTACCGAGTCCAGGAGCATCGTCATCGCGTAGGGGCGCGCCAGGCGGGTGAAGAAGCAACAGAGCGGCGAGACGGCGAGCAACCAGGTCCAGAGCGTCGCCACCCGCTTCCCGAAGCGCGGCGCGAACCACAGCGGCACCCCGAGGAGCGCCAGCCCGGCCAGGAGGGACGGCAGTCGCAGTATGGTTTCGTCGGCACGCCCGAGCCGCATCAGACCCCACACGCACACGCTCGAACCGATCGAGTGATCATTGGTGCCGAAGCCCTGGATGATCGCGCGCAGCGGTGCGCCGCCGCGCAGCGCATGCACCATGTGCCACTCGTCGTCGACGAGGATCTGATCCGAGATCGCGTGCAGGCGAAGGCAGGCGCCGACCAGAACGGCGAGCACGAGAGCAGCACGCTCCCCGGAAAGACGCATGCCCCGAACCCATACCATCGACAGGGAGCGGTTCTCACCATCTTCATCCTTCGGGAAGCAGCGGATGGCGCCGGCTCCAGGAAGCGTGCGAAACTCGCTGGACAAGCCGCGGAGCAGCCGTTAACTCTCTGGGCCTTCGACTCCGCCCCCGTAGCTCAGGTGGATAGAGCACAGGATTCCTAATCCTGTGGTCGCGCGTTCGAATCGCGCCGGGGGCATTGATTTTCAGGGTCATGGCGCCTGCAGCGCGGCGATCGACTGCGCCGACGTCCCGTACGCGAATTTCCGCGTGATCGGCACCGATCCGCACAACTTCGAGACCGATGGCGATGGCCTCGGCTGTGAGCCCTATCGGTCGCGATGGCGCGGCCGGCGGGGGTAACTGCCGCCTCGAGGGAAGGGGCGAGTGCACCGCGGGCGATTGCCGGACCGGCGGAACTCACCGCGCGGCCACTGGTGCGGGGAGGACGGCTCGCCGCGCGCGGCTGCGCGCCGGCGGCGGACTGTGGAAGACTTGCCACCAACTTGCTACCAGACTGCCGCAGATGCCGAGGTCGAGCAGGATGTGCAGGGCAGGCGAGGGCGGACGGCGCGCATCGGTAGAGCTCGAGGTGATCGCACGGGGCGAATGCCCGATCGCATTCGGCGCTGTAGAGGGACGACGGTAATGAGCCCAGCGCGTTGGAGCAGCACGGCACTACTGGCGGCGGTGCTGACGGCGGCGGCGCCGGCTGCCGCACTCACCACGTGCGACATGACGTTCACGCTCGAAGGGTGGTCGGTGTTCTACAGGCGGGCGCACGGCCATGGGGTCGTCCGCTGCGACAACGGCCAACACGCCGACGTGCGCCTCGAGACCCGGGGCGGCGGCGTCACTTTCGGGCGCGAGAAGATCATCGGGGGCAGCGGCCGTTTCTCGCCGGTGGCCGACATCACCGAGCTCTTCGGGAATTACGCCAACGCCGAGGCGCATGCGGGCATGGGCGTCTCCGTCGGCGCCCAGGTCGTCACCAAGGGCCCCGTCTCCTTGGTGCTCTCGGGCTCCGGCAACGGCGTCGACCTGGGCTTCGCCTTCGGCCGCTTCACCATCGAGCCGGCGCCGCAGCGAGAACCCCTCCGCGACGAAGACCTGCCAGCCACCGAGCCCGGCTCTGCGGACTCCTATTGACGTCCGCCGCTCGCGGCCACGATTGCGAACCGCTACCGTATCGGCTCGGCATGCTCCGGCTTCGCGGGCCGGGCCGAATCTGCTAGCACTGCGCGAACACGAACCCCGTTGACCGTCGCCGACACCCCCCAATGGCTGAGGCCGCTCCTGCGGCGCGTGCCCGCCCTCGATTCGCTGCGCTCGTACAGCGTGAACGATCTGCGCGTCGATGCGGTGGCGGGCTTGTCCGTCGCCGCGGTCGCCGTTCCCCAGGCCATGGCGTACGCGATGATCGCGGGCCTTCCGGTGGAGTACGGCCTCTACACCGCGATCGTGATGACCGCGGTCGGCGCCGTCCTGGATTCATCGCGGCAGCTCATCAATGGGCCGACCAACGCGATCTCGATCGCGCTGCTGAGCGCCATCGGCTCGGTCGGCGGACAGGACGAACGCATCCAGGCGACGATCGTGATCGCCTTCCTCGTCGGCGCGATCCAGCTCGGCATCAGCTTCCTCCGGCTCGGGGACCTGACGCGCTACATCTCGCACTCCGTGATCGTGGGGTTCACGGCCGGAGCGAGCATCCTCCTGGTCCTCGACCAGATGAAGAACCTCCTCGGACTGCATGCCGTGGGTGGAGAGCACGCCCATTTCCTGGTCCGCTTCTGGCAGACCCTTGCGCACGGCGGTCCCGTACACGCGGCCACGTGCGCCATGGGTGCGGCCTCGATCTCGGCTGTCCTGTTGCTGCGCTGGATCAAGGCGAAGCTCGCGTGGCCCCTCATGCCCGAGTTCCTGATCGTCGTCATCCTGATGGCAATCGTCACCGCCCGCTTCGATCTGGCCGCCCAGGGCGTCGCGGTGGTGGGAGACATCCCCACGTCACTGCCGTCCTTCACCGTTCCCCATCTGACGGCGCCGGCCGTGCGCAATCTCGCGGAAAGCGCCCTCGCGATCGCGCTGCTCGGCCTCCTCGAAGCGATCGCGATGGCAAAGGCGATCGCGGCCGTGACCGGCCAGCGCCTCGACATGAACCAGCAGTGCTTGAGCGAAGGCTTCGCCAACTTCACCGGCAGCTTCTTCCAGTGCATGCCCGGCTCGGGATCGCTGACGCGATCGGCGATCAACCAGCAGGCCGGCGGGCGGACCCAGTGGTCGGGCGTCGTCGCCGCCGCCGCAGTGGCATTCATAATGGTGGCGTTCGGATCCTATGCGCGCTTCATCCCGCGCTCGGCGCTCGCCGGACTCCTGATGCTGACCGCGGCACGCATGGTGAGCATCCCCGATCTTCGCTACCACATGCGCACGTCGCGCTTCGACGCCGCGATCGTCACGGTCACCGCCGTCTCGGCCGTCGCCATCTCGATCGAGTTCTGCGTCTTGATCGGCGTATTCATGTCCTTCCTGCTGGCCGTGCCGCGGGCCGGCAACATGTTGCTCACCGAATTCATCGTCGGGTCCGAGCGGACGATACACGAGCGCCGCAGCGACGACGCCGCCTGTAGCCGGATGCTGATCTTCGGGCTCGAAGGAGAGATGTTCTTCGGAGCGAGCGCGAGCCTCGAGCACCATCTCGATACCATCGACGATCGCCTCGGACCGGAAACGCAGGCGGTGGTGCTACGCTTGAAGCGCGCCCGCAATCCCGACGCCGTCGGCATGACGCAGCTCGAGCGAGCGGTCGGCCGGTGGCGGGAGCGCGGCGTCCTGGTGGTGCTGTGCGGCATCCGTCCGGGGATGCTGGCGTGCCTGGAGAACTGCGGGCTCGCGGAGAAGCTCGGCCGGGAGAACCTCTTCCTCGAACAGCCGGTGCGGCAGACCAGCACCGTGCTCGCGATCCGGCACGCCTACGCGCACCTCACCGATCTCTGCCCTACCTGCCCGAAGCGCCTCGGCACACCGCTGCCGCGGGCGATGTACTACGAGATCTGACCGCAGCACCGATCGCCACCGCGGTCGCCGGCGGCGATGGCCGGGACCTCGACCGGACGTGCGACAGCGCGCATGGCCGTGACCCTGCGCATATCCATCGCGGGTCGCACGCTTGTCAGTAGGGGGGGCCCTTGTTAGGAAGGGACATGGAAGTTCACGACGTCCCGGTCGAACCGATGTCGAGCCCCGAACGCGGCCGCACGCGTCGGGGCTTTCGCGTTTCTCGCACGAGCAGCGGCGCCGTTCGGCCACCCGACGCCGCAAGCCGTGCCGCCGCGGCAAGCTCCTTTCGCAACGGGGGTTCGCATGGATTGGCGTGAGATCGAAGAAGGCCTGACCTTCGACGACGTCCTCCTCGTCCCGGCCGCGAGCGAGATCGTCCCCCGCGATGCGATCGTCGCGACCAATCTCTCGCGCAACATCAGCCTCAACATCCCGCTCGCCTCGGCCGCCATGGACACCGTCACCGAGGCGCGGATGGCGATCAGCATGGCGCAGGAGGGCGGCATCGGCTTCGTCCACCGCAACATGCCGGTCGAGGCGCAGGCCCGCGAGGTCGAGAAGGTGAAGAAGTCCGAGAGCGGCATGATCACCGATCCGGTCACCGTCCACCCCGACCAGCGCATCTCCGACGCGCTCGAGGTGATGAAGCAATTCTCCATCTCGGGACTGCCGGTGACCCGCGACGGCCGCCTGGTCGGCATCCTCACCCACCGCGACCTGCGCTTCGAGAAGCGGCTCGACCGTCCGGTCTCCGAGGTGATGACCAAGGACAACCTCGTAACCGCCAGGCCCGGCGTCAGCCTCGAGCAGGCGAAGGACATCCTCCACGCCAACCGCATCGAGAAGCTCCTCGTGGTCGACGACGACATGCGCCTGCGCGGCCTCATCACCGTGAAGGACATCCAGAAGACCAGCGACTATCCGAACGCCTGCAAGGACGAGCACGGACGCCTGCGCGTCGGCGCGGCGGTCGGCGTCGGACCCGACCGTGAGGCGCGCGTCGAGGCCCTGGTGCGCGCCGGCGTCGACGTGTTGGCGGTCGACACTGCCCACGGACACTCGCGGAACGTCCTCGACGCCGTGCGCGAGATCAAGCGCGAGCACCCGAGCGTCGACGTCGTCGCCGGCAACGTCGGCACCGAGGCAGGAGCACGCGCCCTCGTCGAGGCCGGCGCCGACGGCGTCAAGGTCGGCATGGGCGTCGGATCCATATGCACCACCCGAATCATCTCCGGCGTCGGCATGCCGCAACTCACCGCCGTCCGCGGCGCCGCCCGCGCCGTCGCCGGCACCGGCGTGCCCATCATCGCCGACGGCGGCGTACGCTTCTCCGGCGACATCACCAAGGCCATCGCCGCCGGTGCGCACGCCATCATGATCGGCAGCCTCTTCGCCGGGACCGAGGAGAGCCCCGGCGAGACGATCCTCTTCCAGGGCCGCACCTACAAGCTCTACCGCGGCATGGGCTCGATCGAAGCGATGAAGGAGGGGAGCCGCGACCGCTACTTCCAGGGCGACGAACCCGACGTGAAGCTCGTCCCCGAGGGCATCGAGGGCCGGGTCTCGTACAAGGGGAGCCTGGCCTTCAACGTCCATCAACTCGTCGGCGGCCTGAAGGCCGGCATGGGCTACTGCGGCTGCCGCACCCTGGAAGAGCTCCGGACCAAGGCCCGCTTCATGAGGATCAGCGCCGCGGGCATGCGCGAGAGCCACGCCCACGACGTGGTCATCACCAAGGAAGCACCCAACTACCGCCTGGAGTAGCCCCGGGGCGCGCATGATCCTCGTTCTCGACTTCGGCAGCCAGTACACTCAACTGATCGCCCGCCGCGTCCGCGAGCAGCACGTCTATTGCGAAATCCATCCCTTCAACGTCCCGCTCGAGACCGTCCGCGAGCTGGCGCCCGAAGGCATCATCCTCTCGGGCGGCCCGTCCAGCGTCTACGCCGATGGCGCGCCGCTTCCCGACGCCGCCATCCTCGAGCTCGGTGTTCCCATCCTCGGCATCTGCTACGGGATGAACGTCCTCAACGTCCTCGGCGGCGGCACCGTCGCGCGCGCCGTCCGCCGCGAGTACGGCGCCGCCCGCATCGTCATCGACGACGCCAGCGACCTCTTCGCCGACATCGCCGAGCTCGTCGACAACTCCACCGTCTGGATGAGCCACGGCGACCGCATCGAGAGCCTGGCTCCAGGGTGGAAGGTGATCGCCCACAGCGCCAATTCGCCGATCGCCGCCTGCAGCGACGTCGCGCGGCGGCGCTGGGGCATCCAGTTCCACCCCGAGGTGCACCACAGCGAGCAGGGCACCGTCATCCTGCGGAATTTCCTCTTCGCCATCTGCGGCGCCAAGCCCACCTGGACGATGGAGAGCTTCGTCGCCCAGGAGATCGCGAAGATCCGCGCCCGGGTGGGCGACCGTAAGGTGATCTGCGCGCTCTCGGGCGGCGTCGATTCGGCGGTCGCCGCCGCCATCATCGACCGGGCCGTCGGCGGCGCGCTCACGTGCGTCTTCGTCGACAACGGCGTGCTGCGGGCGGGAGAGGCCGAGCGTGTCGCCGAGGTGTTCCGGGAAAGGTTCGGCGACCGGCTCCGCGCCGTCGACGCCCGCAAGCGGTTCCTGGACGCGCTCGCCGGCGTCGAGGACCCAGAGGTCAAGCGCAAGACGATCGGCCGCGTCTTCATCGAGGTCTTCGAGGCCGAAGCCAAGAAGATTCCCGGCGTCGCCTGGCTCGCCCAGGGCACGCTTTATCCCGATGTCATCGAGTCGGTATCGTTCAAAGGTCCGTCCGCCACCATCAAGAGCCACCACAACGTCGGCGGCCTCCCCGAACGGATGCAGCTCGAGCTGATCGAGCCCTTGCGCGAGCTCTTCAAGGACGAGGTCCGCGAGCTCGGTAAGCTCGTCGACGTCTCCGACGAGATCCTGCAGCGGCAGCCGTTTCCCGGACCGGGCTTGGCGATCCGCATCCTCGGCGCCGTCACCGAGGAGCGTCTTTTCATCCTGCGCGCGGTCGATGCCATCGTCGTCGCCGAGATCAAGGCCGCCGGGCTCTATCACCGCACCTGGCAGAGCTTCGCCGTCCTCCTGCCGGTGAAGACCGTCGGCGTCATGGGCGACGAGCGCACTTACGAAAACGTCATCGCCATCCGCGCCGTGGAGAGCGTCGACGGCATGACCGCCGACTGGGCGCGTCTCCCGTACGATCTGCTCGCCCACCTCTCGAACCGCATCATCAACGAAGTGGCGGGAGTGAACCGGGTCGTCTACGACATCTCGTCGAAGCCGCCGGCGACGATCGAGTGGGAGTAGTCAGCCGCGCGGCGCCTGGCACTCTCCGCCGGCGCTGTCCGCCGGCGGCGGCGACACCCTCAAGGGCGGCCAGAGCGGTCCGGCGCCGCGGGCGCGGCGGCGCGCCGCATCGGCCGCCGGCATGACCGCTGCCGCGGCGGCCGCCGCAATCCCGAGCGCGACTCCGGCGACGACATCGACGCCGTAGTGCCAGCGCAGAACGAGGGTCGCGAGAGCGATGTTGGCGGTCACGAACGCGGTGATCGGCCACGCGACCCGGGCCCACGGCTCGCGGCGGTGACGGAAGGCGAACACCGCCAGGAAGACCGGACCGGCGGTGTGGAGCGAAGGGAAGATGTCCTTCTGCGCGCCGGCGGCGGCGACGGTGCGCATGAGCGCATCATGCCAGCGGCCTGCGGGAAGCGGCTCGGGAAAGAGCTCCGCGAACGCAGCGTGCGGGCCGAACCCGGGCACGACGAGATAGACCGTCTGGCCGACGCAATAGACGATGATCATGCCGGCCGCGAACTCGCCGATGATCGCCTCGCTGTCGACGCCGAAGGCGATCGGCAGCGTATAGCCGGCAAGCAGCCAGAAGTAGCTCAGGTAGAAGAACGAGAACCATTCCGTAGAGGCCGGCGTGACGAAGTGCTGCATCCACACCGCCGGCTCGCCGCCGAAGATCGCGAGGTCGAGCGCGTAGAGGCCGCGATCGAGGCTGTGGGGGCTCACGACCGGGGCGAGATCGCGGAGAACGAAGTAGGAGCCGAGGACGCCGCCTACGATCCCGGCTCGGTAGAGGAGCGCTGCGGCGAACGGAGACGAGGCGACAAACCCCCGTCGATACGCGAAGATGGCGCCGAGTACGGCGGCCGCGAGGGCGGTCATGCGGCCGGCGGCGCGGGCCTTCAGGGGATGCGGCGCAGCGGCGAGCACGGCCGCTGCCAGCGCCACGACGAACGCGGCCACGATCCAATCGTGGAGCGCGAGCTCGCGCCGACATGCTGCCCCGCCGGCAGGACGTCGTTGCCGCGGTATGGCCGGCTCTGCTACGGCTGGCGCGACCGATCGACCGTTCTCCGCGGGAGGGACCATGCGCAAGCTCCTCGTCTTCGTCGTCGTCTCCGTTCTCGCGGCGCTATGGTTGCGGCCGGGCGCTGTCCAGAGCGTCCCCCCGTCGTTCGTGTTCACGCTATCGCTGAGCGGCAAAACCGTGCAGACCGACATCGCAGCGCCTCCCGGATTCAAGCCGGGGCGGGGAAAAGTCAATGACAAGATCGTCGGCGCCATCCTGCGAGGCGACAACACCACCGACTATTCCGTCGGCTTTCTCGACATCCTGCACCACGACGGATCGGGGCGGTTCTACCTCTATTTCGACGGCCGCGGTGACGACGGCAGCGTCACCATGCGCGTCGGCACGAACGCGACGGGCGTCATGACTACGGCGCTCACCGGCGCAATCACCCAGGACGGCGCCTTCTGGATCGCGGGCAAGTACGACCTGCCGCTGATCGGCCCGTACGCCGATGTGTTCGCAGCCGGCAACGTGAAGTTCGCGAAAGGTACATTCGATCCCGTCAAGATCTCGGGCACCGTCCACTTCGTGAGCAACGCGATCGGCGAAGCCTTCACCCTCAAGTTCAAGACGGTGCAGCGCCTGCCGCAGAGCTGATCGGCCAGCGCCACATCGCCACCCCTCGCCACGGCCGACGATGCGCCCCGCGCCTTCCGGTCTTGCGACTTGAACGGCGGCGGCGCGCAGGGCTACTGAGGGCCGATGAAGATCCTGCTCGCCGTCGTCCTTGCCTACGTCGCCGTCGTCGCCGCCTTCGAATCGCTGCTCGGCTTCTTCCAGCCGGTCGACCGATCGACCCTCGTCCTCACTACCTTCGATCCCGACGGCAGCGCCCATGAGCGGGTGGTCGCCCGCCTCGACACCGACGGCCGGGTCTACGTCTCCGCCAACCACTGGCCGCGAGCCTGGTACCGGCGGGCGCTCGCCCATCCCGAGGTGCAGGCCATCATCGACGGGCGCAAGGGGAACTACCGCGTCGTGGCGGTGACCGGCGCCGAAGCGGAGCGCGTCGAGCGCGAGCATCCGCACAAGCTCTGGTTCCGCGTCGTCACCGGATTCCCGCCGCGCGCCTTCCTCCGCCTGGACCCACGCTGACCCGGTCGCTCTCAGGCTGCGGCGCCGCTAGAACCAACGCATGAAAACCATCGGCCTGCTCGGCGGCATGAGCTGGGAATCGACCATAGCCTACTATCGGATCATCAACCGCGTGATCGGAGCCCGACTCGGCGGACTGCACTCGGCGCGCATCGTCCTCTACAGCGTCGAGTTCGCGGCCATAGAGGAGATGCAGCGTGCAGGGCGCTGGACCGAAGCGGGAGTCGTGCTCGCCGATGCCGCACGGCGGCTCGAGGGCGCCGGCGCCGAGTGCCTGGTGATCTGCGCCAACACGATGCACAAGGTCGCACCGGCCGTCGAGGACGCGATCACGATCCCGCTGCTGCACATCGCCGACGCCACGGCGGCGCGGATCCTCGCCGCCGGCCTGCGGACGGTCGGCCTCCTCGGCACGCGCTACACGATGGAGATGGACTTCTACCGCCGGCGCCTCGCCGAGCGCTTCGGCCTCACGGTCCTGACGCCGGAAAAGGCCGACCGCGAAGCCGCGCACCAAATCATCTTCGAGGAGCTCTGTCGCGGCGTCGTTCGGGAGGAGTCGCGCGCCACCTACCGCCGCATCGTCGAAAATCTCGCAAGTGCCGGCGCCGCAGGCATCGTCTCGGGGTGCACGGAGATCGGCATGCTGCTCGGGCCCGACGACGTGCCCCTGCCGCTATTCGACACGGCGGCGATCCACGCCGAGGAAGCGGCGCTCTGGGCGCTCGGGGAGCGCGGCGGTCACTGAGCCGCCGTCGCCGCGCACCTCCTGCGATCAGCAGTCGCGGTAACGCTTGCTCCGCGCCCGCACCGGCGCCAGCAGGGAGAGGTCGTTCTCGGTCATCACGTGCCCCTGCGGGTGCGGCGGGCGCGCCTCCAGGCCGAGGGCTTCGAGGACCGAGCCCTGCTGGTAGTAGCCGATGTAGGCATGGGGAACGAGCGCGTAACCGAAGGGCTGCGCAGCGACCAGGACGGCGCGCTCCGGCTCGCTGCACGATGCGAATGCGCGGCCGTGCAGCCCGCGCGCCTGCTCGTCGAGCTCGCGGAGCCCCTCGACTACCATGGTGCGGAGATCGGGAAGGGTGCGGAGCACGTTCTCGACGTAGGCGGCGGCGCCGGCCTGGCCGGCGCCGGGCCGGCGACCGTCGGGGCTCGGCGGAATCAAGGCGTCGAGCACGCAGACGAGAGCGCGGCGCTCCTCGGCGCCGAGACCGGCGGCAGGCGTAGCGGCGGCGGTCATACGCAGGTCGTCCTTCAGTCGAACAGATTCGCCAGGTTCTTCTTCATGGTATCGGCGATGTAGAGCGCCAGCGCCTGGATGGTGTTGGTCGGGTTCACGCCGGCCGCGGTCGTGAAGATGCTGCCGTCGATGATGAAGAGGTTCTTGACGTCGTGGGTGCGGCCGCGCTCGTTCACGACCGACTTCGCCGGATCGACTCCCATGCAGGCGGTGCCCATCAAGTGCCACCCGGCGACGGGCAGGGGCGCCTGCACCATGAAATCGCCGGCGCCGGCGGCCGCCAGCACCTCCTTGCCGCGGGCGACCGCATGCTCGAGCATCGCCCGGCTGTTCTCCGACAGGCGGTAAGTGATCCGCGGTGCCGGGATGCCGTCGGCGTCCTTCAGCTCGGGGTCGAGAGTTACGGTGTTGGTCGTCTCGGGCAGATCCTCGCAGATGGCGACCATGCCGGCAGTCCGATCCCAGAGCTCGTCGAAGGCGCGATGATGGCCCTCGCCGTGCGGCATGCGTCCGGCCGTGAGCCCGAGCATCGCGGTCGAGACGGGACCGAAGCCGCGCAGCATCTCGAAGGAGTAGCCCCGCGCGAAGCCGCGCGCCGGGTCGGTCTCGTAGAATTCCTGGCTGATGATGCTGCAGCCGCTCGGTCCCTTGTATCCCTGGAGCCGCTCCGGAAAGATGCCGGTCACCATCGCGTAGGGATGGAACATCAGGCGCTTGCCGACGAGGCCGCTGCGGTTCGCGAGCCCCTCGGGAAACTGCCGCGAGCGCGAGTTCAGCAACAACCGCGGCGTGCCGATACCGTTGCCCGCGACGACGACCACGTGCGCGCGCTGGCGGCACTCCTTTCCGTCGCCGTCGTAATAGATGACGCCGTCGGCCATCCCGCGCTCGTCGACGGTGATCTCGCGCACCCGGCAGCGGGTGGCGACGCGCACGCCTTTGCGGATGGCGGGAGGCCAGTAAGTGACGTCGCTCGACGCTTTGGCGCCCTGCGGGCAGCCGAGCAGGCAGGTCCCGGCATTGATGCAGGGAGCGCGGCCCTCGTACTCAGCGGTCGTGATCGCACTGTCCGACGGCCACCAGTGCCAGCCGAGGCGGTTGAAACCGCGTGCCAGCGTCTCGCCGAGCTTCCCGAGCGGCACCGGCGGCAGCGGCACCTGCTTGTCGGGCGGGTACATGGGATCACCGGCGAGGCCCGAGACGCCCATCATGCGGGCGTTGACGTCGTAATATGGCGCCAGAGTAGTGTAGTCGATCGGCCAGTCATCGCCGACGCCGTCCAAGGTCCGAGTCCTGAAATCCGCAGGATGGAAGCGCGGGAAGTGCGCAGCGTAGAGGATCGTACTGCCGCCCACGGCGTTGAAGTTGGCGACCTGGATCGGCGACCCGGCGTCGTTCACCGGATAGTCCTCGCGCCGACAGCGCACGTTCGGTGAGAAGGCGAAGTCGCCGAACTGCCGGGCCTCCCAGTCCATCCGGAGCCCCGGATAGTCATCGTGCTTAACCCAGTCCCCTTGCTCCAGGCAGAGGATGTCCATCCGCGTCTCCGCCATGCTCCAGGCGAAGGCCGCGCCGGCAGCGCCGGCACCGATGATGAGAACGTCTACGGGCTCCTGCGACATCGGAAGTGCCGTCGCTCTACCACGCCGCAATCGCAGTGACCAACGAAGCGGCTCCGGCGCAGAGAACGTCCTCCGGGCTCAACTCTCGCCCGCGGCTCTGATACATCCGTCCGCATGTCGGCGCCGACCATCGCCGCGCTCGTCTTCGACATGGACGGACTCATGCTCGACACCGAGCCGATCTATCGCGCCTCGTGGCAACGCGCCGCCGCCGAGCTCGGCTGGGAGATCACCGACGACGGCTACGAGATCTTCCTCGGCCGGCGCACCGAGGACGCCGAGGCGGAGCTCGTGCGCGTATTCGGACCAGCGTTCCCGATCGGCCGCTTCCGCGCCCGCTGGCCCGCTCTCTGGGACGAGATCGCGGCCGCGGGCCTCGTGGTCAAGCCCGGCGTGCGCGCGCTGCTCGATCTTGCGAGCGCACACCGGCTGCCGCTCGGACTCGCGACCTCGACCGAACGCCGGCTGGCGCTGCGCACCCTCGGCTACGGGGGCCTCTCCGCCGATCCCTTCCATGTCGTCGTCACCGGCGACGAGATCGCGCACGGGAAGCCGGCGCCCGACATCTACCGGGAGGCCGCGCGCCGGCTCGGCGTCGCGCCCGAGCGCTGTGCCGCCTTCGAAGACTCGGATGCCGGGACGCTCGCGGCGAGTCGCGCCGGCATGACGACGTTCCAGATTCCCGATATGAAGCCGCCGTCGCCGGCGGCGCGAGCGGCGGCGTATCGCGTCCTGGCGTCCCTGGAAGAGGTGCCGCAGCTGCTCGTTCCCCTCATTGCCGGGAGCGATCGATGATCGCCGGCGGCGCGCCGGCACAGCGGCGGAAAAGCTTGCGCTGCGTCCCGGCTAGGCGCATGCTCCCGCTCCCGCTACGAAGCCCGCGCGGCACGAGGAAGGAGGGTAGGGGCGGTCCATGAGCTTCGTCCATCTCCACCTGCACACGCAGTACAGCCTGCTCGACGGCGCCAACAAGATCTCCAAGCTGATCCCGCACGTGAAGGCTCTCGGCATGCCGGCGGTCGCGATGACCGATCACGGCAACATGTTCGGCGCCATCGAGTTCTACAAGACGTGCGTCGCCAACGGGGTGCAACCCATCATCGGGTGCGAGGTCTACCTCGCTCCCCGCTCGCGGACGGAACGCGGGCAGCAGCAACGCTCCGACGACTACGAGGCGGGCGGCAACTTCCACATGATCCTGCTCGCCATGAACATGCAGGGCTACAAGAACCTCTGCAAGATGGTGAGCCTATCGTATCAGGAGGGTTTCTACTTCAAGCCGCGCATCGACAAGGAGCTCCTCCGCGAGCTGAACGGCGGCCTCATCGCCACCAGCGGCTGCCTCTCGGGCGAGATCAACCGCGCCTTCGCGGCCGACAACTACGCCAGAGGCCGCGAGCTCGCCGCCGAGTACCTGAAGATCTTCGGCGATCGCTACTACCTCGAGATCCAGGACAACCACATCCCCGTCCAGGACAAGTGCAACCAGATGCTGAGGGCGCTCGGGCAGGACCTCGGGATCCCGCTGCTGGCGACCAACGACTGCCACTACCTCACCAAGGAGGACGCGCGCGCCCACGAGGTGCTGCTCTGCATCCAGACCGGGAAGACGCTGAACGACCCCTCGCGGTGGAAATTCGACACCGACCAGCTCTACGTGAAGAGCCCCGACGACCTGCGCGCGGCATTCGCGGACGTTCCCGACGCGATCGAGAACACGCTGCAGGTGGCGAAGCGCTGCGACCTCGAGCTCAAGAGCCACGAGTACGAGTTCCCGGCCTATCGCACCGACCCCGGCGAGACCCTGGAGCAGCGGCTCGACAAGGCGGCGCGCACCGGCCTCGCCGAGCGTCTGGCGGCGGGATGCGGCGTCGCCGACGGACCGATCACGGGCGCCGCCGCCGCTCCCTACTGGGAGCGCCTCCAGTTCGAGCTCCGCAGCATCAACAAGCTGCAGTTCGCCGGCTATTTCCTGATCGTCGCCGATTTCATCAACTGGGCGAAGAACCGGGGCATCCCCGTCGGTCCGGGCCGCGGCTCGGCGGCCGGCTCGCTCGTTGCCTATGCGCTGCGCATCACCGACATCGATCCGCTGCCGTACAAGCTGATCTTCGAGCGCTTCTTGAACCCCGGCCGCAAGTCGATGCCCGACATCGATGTCGACTTCTGTTACGAGCGCCGCGAGGAGGTGATTCGTTACGTCCGCGAGAAGTACGGCGAGGACCGCGTCGCCGGTATCATCACTTTCGGCACCCTCAAGGGCAAAGCCGCCATCAAAGATGTCGGCCGCGTCCTCGGGTTCTTGTACGGCGAGACCGACAAGATGGCGAAGCTCTACCCGGCGCCGGTGCAGGGAAAGGACCACCCGCTCGAGAAGGCGCTCGAGCTCGAGCCCAGGCTCCGCGAGATGCGCGACCGCGGCACCGACCGCGAGCGCGAGCTCTTCGACTACGCCTTCCGTCTCGAGGGCCTCATGCGGCACGCGTCGCGCCACGCTGCCGGCATCGTCATCGCCAACCGGCCGCTCGCGGAGTACCTGCCGCTCTTCGTCGACAAGGAAGGCGCCGTCCTGACCCAGTACTCGATGAACGACGTCGAGTGGATCGGCCTCATCAAGTTCGACTTTCTGGGTCTCAAGACGCTCACGTTCCTCGCCGACGCCGCGTCGATCATCCGCTCCCGCCACCCCGAGGCCGCGCACCTCGACCTCGGCAAGCTCTCGCTCGACGACGCCAAGACCTACAAGCTCCTAGCCAAGGGCGACACCGTCGGCGTCTTCCAGATGGAGTCGGGCGGCATGCGCAAGATGATCACCCAGCTCCGCCCGAGCCGTTTCGAGGATCTCATCGCCGCGCTCGCGCTCTTCCGGCCCGGCCCCCTCGACAGCGGCATGGACCAGGACTTCATCAAGCGCAAGCACGGCAAGGAGAAGATCACCTACGACCATCCGCTGCTCGAAGGCGTGCTGAACGAGACGTACGGCACGATGATCTACCAGGAACAGGTCATGCAGATCGCCCAGACGCTCGCCGGGTACTCGCTGCAGGACGCAGACAATCTCCGCAAGGCGATGGGCAAGAAGAAGAAGGAGGAGATGGACAAGGAGCGCGACCGCTTCCGGAAAGGCGCCGTCGCGCAGGGCATCAAGGCCGAGCTCGCCGCCCGCATCTTCGAACAGATGGAAAAATTCGCCGCCTACGGCTTCAACAAGTCGCATAGCGCGGCGTACGCGCTGATCTCCTTCCAGACGGCGTACCTGAAAGCGCACTATCCGACGGAGTTCATGGCAGCGCTGCTGTCGCTCGAGATGGGCGACACCGACAGCACCTACAAGAACATCGCCGAGTGCCGCTCCCATGGCATCGCCATCCTGCCTCCGGACATCAACGAGAGCGGCGAGAAGTTCACGGTCACAGACCGTGGCATCCGTTTCGGGCTCGGTGCCGTGAAGGGCGTCGGCTCGAAGGCTATCGAGATCATCTGCAAGGCCCGCGACGAAGGCGGACCGTTCAAGGACCTGGCCGACTTCTGCAGCCGGGTGCGCGGTCAGCAGATCAACCGCCGCGTGCTCGAGTCGCTGATCAAGTGCGGCGCCTTCGACTCGCTGCACCCGTCGCGCGCTTCGGTGCTCGCACCGGGCGAGGCGGGAGCGATTCCGTACCTCGACCGGATCCTGCAGTGGGCGGCCACCGCCGGCGAGTCGGAGGGCCAGATCACGCTCTTCAAACTCGAGAGCGTCGCGCCGCCGAAGCCGCCGGGTAACGTGTCGGAGTGGAGCGACAAGCAGCGCCTCGCGGCCGAGAAGGAGACGGTCGGCTTCTACATCACCGGCCATCCCCTGGACAAATACGACCACGATCTCCGCCGCCTCGTCACTGCCGCCATCGCCGACCTCGGCAGCCGGCAGAACGGCGAGCAGATCAAGGCCGGCGGCGTCGTCCACACGCTCAAGTTCAAGAACAACAAGAAGGGCGACCGCTACGCGACCTTCAACCTCGAGGACAAGAGCGGCACGATCGAGGTGATCGTCTGGCCCGAAGCCTTCCGCAAGTACGAGCCACGCATCGCCTCCGACGAGCCGATCTTCGTAGCCGGCAAGCTCGAGGTCGGCGAGGACCGCTGCCAGATCATCGCCGATGAGATCGGCGCGCTCGCCGACATGCGCTTCCGCAACGCCAAGGAGGTCTGCCTGGTGTTCCAGGAGGGCCTCACCGCCGAGCGCGCCGAAGCCCTGTCGCTGGCGCTGCAGGCGCACCCCGGTACGCGCGCCGTCACGCTCCAGGTGATGGACGCCGACGAGAGCATAGTGGCCGACGTGCGGCTGCCGAAGTTCAAGGTGTCACCGAACGAGAAGCTGGCCGACGCCGTCGAGCGCCTCGGCGCCCGCATCAACTACGTGCAGTAACGCCGCCGGCGCATGGCAATCGACACCGCATTCCTCGACGCCGGGGGCGTGCTGGTGTTCCCGAACTGGCAGCGCGCCGGCGCGCGCCCCGAGACGACGCTGCACGTAGGCGATCTGTTCCACACCGACGTGCTCGGCGCTCGCGCCGCCGGGCTGCGCGCCGGGCTCCTCGACATGGCCGGTCTCTACGCCGACGTCGACTGCGAGCGGGTACGCTCGCTCGCCGAGCTCGCCGACCTCCTCGGCGCCTGAAACCGGGCGGCAGGACGGCACAGCCCTCGTCGCGGCGAGGCGGCAACCGCCCCGACCGCCGCCTCCCGGATTTCGTTTCCGGACGGCCCTGTGCCAGGATGCCGCGGATGAAGGGCGGCGCGCGGGAAGTCGGACGACCGATAGAGCGCGCGGTGCTGGTCGGGATCGACACCAGCAGCCTGCGCTCGGACGACGCGCGCATCGGCGCCGAGGAATCGCTGCGCGAGCTCGAGCGGCTCGCGCGCACCGCCGGCGTCGAGCCGGTAGCGACCCTGCACCAGAACGTCCGCCAGATCAGCCCGGCGACCTACATCGGCAAAGGCAAGGTCGAAGAGCTGCGCCAGGCCGTTCAGACCCACGGCGCGAGCGTGGTGCTGATCGACGAGAACCTGTCCCCGGGACAGCAACGCACGCTCACCGAGCGCCTCGACGTCAAGGTCCTCGACCGCAGCCAGCTCATCCTCGACATCTTCGCGGCTCGGGCGCGGAGCCTCGAAGGCAAGCTCCAGGTGGAGCTGGCGCAGCTCGAGTACATGCTGCCGCGGCTGACGCGAGCCTGGACCCACCTCTCGCGCCTCGGCGGCGGCGGGGTCGGCACGCGCGGTCCCGGAGAAACCCAGCTCGAGGTCGATCGTCGGCGCGTCCGCGAGAAGATCGTGCGGCTGAAACGCCGCATCCATGACGTCGAACGTACGCGCGAGCTCCATCGCAAGGAGCGCGCCGACGTTCCCTACGTCATGATCGCGCTCGTCGGCTATACCAACGCCGGCAAGTCGACGCTCATGAACGCGCTCACCGACGCCGGCGTGTTGGTCGAGGACAAGCTCTTCGCCACCCTCGATCCGACCGTCCGCCGCCTCGACCTACCGGGCGGCGAGCGCGCCCTCCTCGTCGATACGGTGGGGTTCATCCACCGCCTGCCGCACCAGCTCGTCGAGGCGTTCAAGAGCACGCTCGAAGAGGTGCGGCGCGCCGATCTCCTGATCCACGTCGTCGACGCCACCAACCCCGAGGCGGCGCGACAGATCGCGATCGTCGAGGGCGTCCTCGCCGAGATCGGAGCGAGCGCAACGCCGACGATCCTCGCCTGGAACAAGGTCGATCGCACGGCGGAGCCGCCGCCCCGCGACGTCGCCGCTCGCACCGATCTCGTCGCGGTCAGCGCCCTCTCGGCCGCCACCGGCCGCGGCATCCCCGAGCTTCTCGCCGCGATCGAGCGCTGGCTCGAGCGCGAACGCGTGCGGCTCGAAATATCCATCCCCGCACACCGCGGTGATCTGATGGCGCTCGTGCGTCGTGCGGCGAAGATCGTGAGCGAGCACTACGATGACGGGACCGCGCGCGTGACCGTGCTCGCCACCCGGAAGCTCGCGGGACAGCTCCGGAAACAGCTCGAGGAGACGGCGTGCTCAACATCCCCAACGTCCTGACTCTCGCCCGCATCCTCGCCATCCCCGCTTTTCTCATCCTGCTCACCAGCGGACGGTCCGGGCTGGCGCTCGCGGTGTTCGTCGCCGGCGGCGTCACCGACGCGCTCGACGGCGCCATCGCCCGCCTCACCGACACCAAGACCGAGCTCGGCGCCATCCTCGACCCGCTCGCCGACAAGCTCCTCCTGCTGAGCTCGTTCTGCGTGCTCGCGTTCATGGGGCTCGTGCCGAACTGGCTCACGGTGCTCGTGCTCTTCCGCGACGTCTTCCTGCTCCTGGGCTACTTCTTCCTCTTCGTATTCACCGGCGAGTGGATCGAGGTCAGGCCGAGCGCCGTCGGCAAGGTGACCACGGTCTTCCAGCTGGCGTCGGTGGCGATCGTACTGGTCACCGTCTCGTGGCCGGAAGCAATGCTGGCTTCGACACGGCAGACGCTCTTCGTCGGCGCCGCCGTCTTCACCGCTCTATCCGGCCTTCAGTACATGGGGCGCGGTCTGCGCTGGCTCAGCGTTCGCGACGCCGACGGGTAATGCGGCTTCGCCCGGGGCTCTCCCTCAGGTATGGTGACCGGGTGGTGCGGCCGGCGATCCAGACGTTGCTCCCGACGGTGATCGAGGCCGGTGAGCTGGCGCGCAGCTTCTTTCGTAACGTCACCGCCGAGCGCAAGCCCGACCATACCCTGGTCACCGCCGCCGATCGCGCCGTCGAGAAGTTCCTGACCCCGCGCCTATCGGAGCTCGTGCCCGGCGCCCGGATCCTCGGCGAGGAGTTCGGCGCCACCGGCAGCAGCCATGCGGCGTGCACGGTGACGCTCGACCCGATCGACGGCACCGCTGCATTCATCGCCGGACTGCCGACCTGGTGCATCACGATCGGGCTCCTGCGACGCGGGGTAGCGGTCGGGGGCGTCACCTACCTGCCGATGACCGGCGAGACCTACGCCGCCGACGAGGATGTCGCCGAGTGGAACGGCCGCGCGCTCGGGCCGACGACCGCGCCGGAGAGGGGCGACCTCTTCATGCTGACGCACTCCGAGTTCCACCGCGGCGAGGCGCGGCGTTTCCCGGGCAAGATCCGCTCCCTGGGCTCGACGGCCTACCACATGGCGCTCGTCGCCCGCGGCGCGGCGACCGCCGCCATTCTCGGACGACCGCACCTCTGGGACATCGCCGCAGGAGCGGCGATGCTGCGCGCGATCGGCGGCGAGCTGCGCTACCGCTCCGGCGCGGTCGTCGATCTCGGTGCCCTCCTCGGCGGCGAGCGGGCGCCGGAGCAGATGGTCGCGGCGGCGCCCGGCGCGATCGACGAAATCCTGAAGTCGCTCGGTCCGACGCCATGAACCTGCCGCCACGTACCGACCCGGCGCCCGGCGGCAGCGGCCGGGCCCGCGGCTGAGCTTCCGTATAGCAGACCGTGCGCTATCTCGTCGGCCGGATCGTCTGGGCACTGGTGATCCTCCTCGGCACGACCTGGATCACCTTCGCCATCGTCTTCGTCGTCCCCGGGGATCCGGCGCGGGTCGTCGCCGGGCCGCGCGCCGACGCTGCGACCTTGGCCGGGATCCGTCGCGAGCTCGGCCTCGACCGTTCGCTGTCGACCCAATACGGCCGCTATCTCTGGCGGCTCGCGCACGGCGATCTCGGGCGCTCGTACGCGAACCGCCAGCCGGTTGCGCGCACGCTCGCCCACCGGCTTCCGGCGACCGCAGCGCTGGCCGGCGCCGGGCTCGCGATCGCGATCGCGATAGGGCTCGCCGGCGGCCTCGCGACGGCGCCGTTCGCGGGCCGCCTGGTCGATCGCGCGGCCCTCGTCGGCTCGCTCGCGATCCTCTCGGCGCCGGTGTTCTGGCTCGGCATGCTGGCGCTCTATTGGCTGGGCTTCCGCTGGCGCCTGGTGCCGCTCGGCGGCGCGGCGAGCCTCCGGCATCTGCTGCTGCCGGCTCTCGTGCTCGGTATCGGCACCGGCGTCTACTACGCCCGGCTCCTGCACACGAATCTCCAGGAGGTGCTGACGGCGGACTACATCCGCGCCGCCCGTGCCCGCGGCGTCGGCCCGGTCCGCCTCCTGGCGGTGCACGCGCTGCGCAACGCCGCCCTGCCGCTCCTCACCATCATCGGGCTCGACTTCGCCGCACTCCTGAACGGCGTCGTGCTCACCGAGACCGTCTTCCACTGGCCGGGGCTCGGCCGGCTGGCTTTCGACGCCGTGCTGGCGCTCGACGTGCCGGTCATCATGGGGACGGTGCTGCTGAGCGCCGAGCTCGTCGTCGCCACCAATCTGGCCGTCGATCTCGTCTATCGGATCGTCGATCCGCGCATCCGCCTGGGATGAGCGAGCGCCGGACCCGCAGCGGCCTGCTGCGCATCGGCCTCGTCATGGGCGCGCTCCTGGTCGTGGCCGCCTTCGCCGGCCCGATGCTGGCGCCCTACGATCCGACGGCGCCGGTAGCCGCTCGGCTCGCGGAGCCGTCGCCGCCCGGGCCGCCGTTCTGGCTCGGCACCGACGACCTCGGACGCGACGTGCTGTCGCGGCTCCTCTGGGGCGCCCGCGTCTCGCTCCTGGTCGGGCTCGTCGCCATGGCCGTGACGATGGTGATCGGCACCGTGATCGGGCTCGCGGCAGGCTACTGCGGCGGCGCCGTCGACGCCGTCCTGATGCGCGGCACGGACGTGATGCTGGCCTTTCCGGGACTGCTGCTCGCGGTGGCGCTGGTCGCCGTCCTGCGCCCGAGCGTCTGGACCATCTTCGTCGTCATCGGCCTCGTCAGCTGGACCGGCGTCGCCCGCGTCGTCCGCGGCGAGACCCTCTCGCTCCGCGAGCGCGATTTCGTTCTCGCCGCGCGTGCGATGGGCGCCAACCACGCGCGCATCGTCGTGAGCCACGTACTGCCCAACGTCGCACCGACGCTCGTCGTGATCGCGGCGCTCAGCACTTCGGGAACGATCCTCCTCGACGCCGGCCTGAGCTTCCTCGGAATCGGGGTGCCGCCGCCGACGCCGACCTGGGGGCGCATGATCCAGGAAGCATCGGCGTACTATCGCGTGGCGCCGTGGCTGATGGCGTTTCCCGGGCTCGCGGTCCTCTATGCGGTGCTGGCCTTCAACCTGATAGCCTACGGGCTCGCAGAGCGCGGGAGGCCAGGGCGGTGAGCGCGGGTCGATGAAGGGGCGACTCGACCGGAGGGCCGTGACGCCGCTGCTCGGCCTGGTCGTCCTCGCCTCGTGCTTCGGCGATCCGCCGCTCGCCTGGCCGCCGCGCGCGCCGGGTTCGCAGCGCGGCGGCGTGCTGTTCCTCGCCGCTCCCGACGACGTCCCGACCCTCGATCCGGCGCTCGGCTACGACTCGCGCTCGTGGATGTACGAGCAGCACCTGTTCGAGACCCTGGTCACCTACGACGACGAAAGCCGTCTCGTACCCCAGCTCGCCGCCGGCTGGAGCATCTCCGACGACGGCCGGTCCTACCGTTTCACCCTCCAGGCCGGCGTCACCTTCTCGGACGGCACCCGGCTCACCGCCGCCGACGCCGTCGGCAGCCTCGAGCGCGTGCTCGACCCCAAGACGCGCTCGCAGGGCGCCGAGTACTACCGCGGCATCCGCGGCGCCGCCGACTACGCCGCCGGCAGGTCGGAGCACGTGACCGGACTCGCCGCGCCGGACGCGACGACGCTGACCGTCGCGCTCGACGAAGCGGACCCGCTCTTCCTCCACAAGATGGCGCTCCTCTTCGCCGCGGTCGTGCCCGCCGACTACGCCCGCCGCCTCGGCGACGACTTCACCGACCATCCGATCGGTAGCGGCCCCTTCGTCCTCCGCGAGTGGCGGCGCGGCGAACGCCTCGTCCTGGCGCGGAATCCGCGCTACCGCCGCAACGACCGGCCGTTCCTCGACGGCATCGTCGAGCAGTCCGGGGTCGACAGCGAGCTCGCGTGGCTGCAGTTCCTGAGCGGCGAGATCGACGTCGCCGGCATCCCGTCCGCCGACTTCCCCTCGATCCGGAGAGCGGCGGCGGCCGAGCGGCCGGGCCGGCTGATCAGCGGCGTCGCGCTGGTCACCAACTACCTGGGCTTCAATTGCGCCATGCCGCCCTTCGACGACCGGCGGGTGCGCCAGGCCTTGAACTACGCCGTCGACAAGGACGACGTGATCGCCCTCCTGAGCGGCCGCGGCGTCGTCGCCACCAGCTTCGTGCCCCCCGGCATGCCCGGTTACACGAGCGCGACGCGCGGCTACCCGTACGACCCGGAGCGCGCCCGCGCCCTCTTGCGCGAGGCGGGATTGGGTGCGGGCTTCGCTACCGAGCTCTGGACCCAGAGCAGCGATCTCGACCTCAAGATCGGGCAGAAGGTGCAGCACGATCTCGCGGCCGTCGGCGTCACCATGACGATGAAGCAGCTCGCGTGGAGCTCGTTCCTGGAGGCGATCCGGCAGCCGCGGAGAGTGCCCCTCTTCGATCTCGCCTGGTCGGCCGACTTCCCGGACCCGAGCAACTTCCTGGACGTGCTCTTCCAATCGGGCCGCAGCGACGCCAACAACCACACCTTCTACGCAAACCCGACCTTCGACCGCCTGCTCGCGCGCGCCCGGCCGCTCACCGATCCGGCGGCGCGCAACCGCGCCTATGCCAAGGCCGAGCGTCTGCTCGTGGACGACGCGCCGGTGCTCCTCCTCTATCACCCGATCACCTACGTAATGCTGCAGCGGCGGGTCCACGGGTACGCGCTCCACCCGCTGCTGCCGGCGCGCTTCACCGACGTCTGGCTCGATCCCGAGCCGGCGCGCGATCAGGGAACCGGCGCCGGTTCGTAGGCCCGCTCACAGGGCGGACCGTCGGCGAACCAGTGCTGCCAGCGGCCGCCGTCGTCGAGAAGCAAGAGAGACGAAGAGCGCGTGCCGAAAGGTCCCGCGTGCACGCAGATCGCGCCGAGCGCGTCCGGGAGCCGCGGGTCGAGCGCCAGGGAGTGGTCGGCGACCACCGCATGCAGGGCGGCGCGCAAGGCGGCGCGATCGCGCTGCCGCACGAACGCGTCACCGGCGGCGGCGAAGCGAACGTGCGAGCGGGCGATCTTCGGACAGGTAGGATCGTCGACGTCGAGGTTGCTGACGAGGTGCAGCCCGGGTGCGAGGGGTGTGATCCGCATCTCGTCTTCGTGGTTTTGCGCCACCCACGCCTCGCCGCGATCGGCGACCAGGAGGTTGAAGGGGTTGTAGGCGGCCGCCGGCAATGCCGCCACTACCGATCGCGCCGCCGCCGCCGATCCCGCCGCCAGAGCCGCGAGCGGCAGACCGCCGCGCGAGCGCCTGGTCGGCACCGGCGCCGCTCCGGTGCGGCGATTGAGAACGCCAGCAACGACGCCGCCGGCGGCGATCGCCAGCCATGTGCCCCCGGCGCGGAGATCCCGTCCGCCGACGACGCGCGGCGTAGTCTCGAGGAGCTCCGGACCGGTCGCCGCCCGCTCGAAGAACTCGTCGCGATTGGCGGCGATGACGAGCGGCAGCCCCGGGAGCGAACGGACGTAGATCGCGAGCGTGCACACTAACGGGCTATATACACAATTGTCCGAGCAAAACCGGCATGGTAGCGTCCGCGCTCCATGTTTTCCTCGATCCCGGACGTCATCGAGCGCTTCGCGCGCCGGCACTACATCTGTAATCGCAACATCGCGACCGTCGTCTATCTGGCGAGCCGCCTCCAGAAGCCGATCCTGGTCGAAGGGCCGGCGGGCGTCGGCAAGACGGAGCTCGCCAAGGTGCTGGCGGGCGCCTTGGACCGCGAGCTCATCCGGCTCCAGTGCTACGAAGGCCTCGACGAGTCGAAGGCGCTCTACGAGTGGGAGTACGCCAAGCAGCTCCTCTACACGCAGATACTCAAGGACAAGATCGGCGAGGTGATCGCCGGCGCCCCGAGCCTGAAGGAAGCGGTGGAGCGCGTCGCGGCCCAGGACGACGTCTTCTTCTCGGAGCGCTTCATCGTGCCCCGGCCGCTGCTGCGGGCGATCACGGCACCGGCGCCGGTCGTCCTCCTCATCGACGAGATCGACAAGGCCGACACCGAGTTCGAGGCCTTCCTGCTCGAGGTGCTGTCGGATTTCCAGGTCAGCGTCCCCGAGCTCGGGACGATCAAGGCCAAGCACGTGCCTCTCGTCGTGCTGACGAGCAACAACGCCCGCGAAATGTCCGACGCCCTCAAGCGCCGCTGCCTGCACCTCTACATCGACTTTCCCGATCCGGAACAGGAGCGGGCGATCATCCTCCTCAAGGTCCCCGGCGTCGCCGAGCGGCTGGCCCGCGAGGTCGCCGAGGTGGTGCAGGCGATCAGGAAGCTCGACCTCAAGAAGGCGCCGAGCATCAGCGAGACTCTCGACTGGACGCGGGCGCTGACGCTGCTCAACCTCGACACCCTCGATGCCGGGCTCGTCGACGACACGTTCAGCGCCATCCTCAAGTACGAGGGCGACATCCGCAAGGCACAGGCGGAGATCAAAGAACACGTCGCCAAAGCGCGCGCGGCAGCGCTCGCGGCGCCGGCGGGCGCACCCGACGCCAACGTCCGCCACTAGGGGCGGGCGCCGGTGGACGAGACGGTCATCGGCTTCGTAGGCTTGCTGCGCCGAAACGGCGTCCGGGTCTCGATCGCCGAGAGCATGGACACGTTCCATGCCCTCGATCTGGTCGGGCTTGGAACGCGCGCCGCGGTGAAGGATACGCTGCGCGCGACGCTGGTGAAGCGCGGCGCCGACCTGCCGGCGTACGATCGGCTCTTCGATCTCTATTTTTCCGGCATCGGCGAGATCGTGAAGGACGCCGAGTCGCGATCGAGAGCAGCGCTCGATCTCGATCCGGCCGAGTACCAGGAGCTCATCGAGGCGCTCGCGCGCTTCCTGGAAGAGCAGGGGATCGAACTCTCGGAGCTGGCGCGGGCGCTGCTCCGGCAGGACTCGGCGCGGCTCGAGCGCCTGCTGCGCGACGCCGCGAAGCAGGCGGGCGTGCAGCGCATCGAACGCCCTTTCCAGGAAGGTCAGTTCGCACAAGGAATGCAGGAGGCGCTCGGCGTCGGGGGCGCCGCCCGCGAGCTGCAGCTCATAGGCGACGCGCTCGGAGCAGGGGATCCCGACCCCCGACGGCAACGGCTGTCCCGCTTCGTCGAACGCCGTCTGCAGGAGCTCCAGGAGATGATCCGCCGCCTGATCCGCGGCGAGCTCGAGCAGCGCGACCTCGGACAGCGTGACGCCGCCCGCGTCCAGCAGCTCGCCGAGAAGAGCTTCTACTATCTCTCGGAGGACGAGATCCGGCGGATGAAGGAGGCGGTGGCCAAGCTCGCGCAGCGGCTCAAGAACGTGCTCGCCGTGAAGCGGCGGAGCGCGCGCAGAGGCAAGTTCGACGTCAAGGATACCCTGCGGAAGAACCTCCAGTACGGCGGCGTACCCTTCAAGATCCGCTTCGACCGCCGCAAGCGCGTGAAACCCCAGATCGTGGTGCTCTGCGACGTCTCCGACTCGGTGCGCAACGTCTCGCGCTTCATGCTGCAGCTCGTCTACTCGCTGCAGGACCTGTACTCGAAGGTACGGTCGTTCATCTTCGTGAGCGACATCGGCGAGATCACGAAGCTCTTCGAGGAGCACGAGATCCATCAGGCGATCGACCAGGCGATCCGCGGCAACGTGATCAACGTCTACGCTCATTCCGACTTCGGGCGCGCCTTCCGCACGTTCCACCGCGAGCATCTGGCGGCGATCACGCGCCATACCACGGTCATCGTCCTCGGCGACGCGCGCAACAACTACAATCTGCCGCACGAGTGGGCGCTCCGGGAGATCAAGCAACGCGCGAAGCAGCTCATCTGGCTCAATCCAGAGAGCCGCATGACCTGGGGCTTCGGCGATAGCGAGATGGACCGCTACCAGCCGTACTGCGACGTCGTCGAGGAGTGCCGCAACCTGAATCAGCTCTACCGCGTCGTCGACCGCATCGTCGTCGGCTGAGGGCGCCGCCCGCAGCGCACGCGGTCTGCAGTCGTTGGGGATTGACGTCCCGAACCCCTTTTGGCATCAATGCCTTGGACCTTCGGACGAGGCATGGGCCGCGATAATTTCATTCAGATGACGGTCGGCGGCCTCACGCTCGACCCGGTCACCAAGACCCCGATCGTCATTCTCAAGGACCCCGACAACAAGCTGAACCTGCCGATCTGGATCGGCTTGCTCGAAGCCACCGCCATGGCGACCGAGCTCGAAGGCATCAAGATGGCGCGGCCGATGACGCACGATCTCCTGAAGCGGGTCATCGGCGACCTCGACGCCACAGTCGAGCGCATCGAGGTCACCGACCTCAAGGACAACACCTACTTCGCGCTGATCTATCTTCAGATCGGCGATCGCGAGCTCACGATCGACTCCCGCCCGAGCGACGCCATCTCGCTGGCGCTGCGAACGAAGAGCCCCATCTGGGTGGCGAAGAAGGTGCTCGAGGCATCCAGCGTCCTGCAGCAGATGGAGGAGGGGAAGGAGCAGAACCTCTCCAACGTCTCGCGCGACAAGTGGGCGGAGATCCTCGAGAAGATGGCTCCCGAAGACTTCAAGTACAAAATGTAGCGGATGCGGGCGCGCGAGCGTTCCGGCCGCTCGGACGCTTCGACGCTGCGCCCTGATCGGAGACCCGTGGCGCGCACCGAACAACGACTCACCCGGAAAGACCTGCGTCAACCCGACGAGTTCCAGACGCTCAGCCGTCAGGCGCTCGATTTCGTCGAGGCCAACCGCAACGCGGTCATTGCGGTGCTGGCGGCGCTGATCGTGGCGTTGCTCGCCATAGTCGCGTACCGCATGATCAGCGAGAATCGCGAAGCCAGCGCCTCCGCCGCGTACGCCGAGGCCCGAGCGCTCCTCACGGCGAAAAGCTACGGCGAGGCAGCGATCAAATTCGCGGACGTCGCGAGCCGCTACGGCGGCACCAGTTACGGGACGCTGGCGATCCTGGAGCGCGGCAACGCGCTCCTGCTCGCCGACCAGCCCGCGGACGCCGCCGCCGCATACGACAAGTTCCTGCGCAGCTCGCCGCGGACGCCGTACCTGCGCCAGATAGCGCACGTTCAACTCGGCTACGCCCAGGAGAAGCTCGGACAATCGGCCGACGCCGAACGCGCGTTCGCGACCGCGGCAGCCGAGCCCGGACCGTTCACTGCCGAGGCCATCTTCGGCGCCGCTCGCAACGCCGAGGACGCCGGCAGCCTCGACAAGGCCAAGGACTTCTACGCCGAGCTGCTCGCCAAGCACCCGGCGTCGACGTATCGCGACGTCGCCAGCGCCCGCTTGATCGAGCTGGGCGGCACCATCCCGACCCCGCAGACCGAGGACAACGTCCGATAAGCGGGATTATGTTGCCTGAAGGGTCCGAGCGGACTCGCCGCACCCTTCAGCGCGAGCGGCGCGGCGGCGGCTCCGAGAGCTCCGCTGCCGCCTCGGACGGGCGGAACTTCCGCGCCATGCGCTCGCGCAGCCGCTCCAGCGCTTCCCGCGCCGCGTCGTCCTTGGGATTCGCCGCCGCCGCCCGCTCGTAGTACGCCAGTGCGCTCGGCTCGCGCCCTTCCTGCTGTGCCATGGCTCCGAGCGCCTTCAGCGCCTCGCCGTCCTCCCGCAGCACCTCGTTGGCGCGCACGAAGAACGCCGTCGCGCCGGCGAAGTCCCCGCGTCCGTAGCAGGCGCGCCCGAGTCCCTTCAGAGCCGCGCCGTTCAGCGGGAAGATCTTGAGCGCCTCCTCGAGCTGCCCGAGCGCCGCACCCGGCCGCGCCCGGCCGGCGAGATCGCGCGCCAGGCGCACCAAGTTGTCGCTCTCGGCCTGGAAGTCCGGCAGCTCGACGCGCACGCGCATCCGCTGGCCTTCGACGACCGCGGACTTCACGGCCACCTTGGCTCCGAGATACTCGCGCAGGCTCCGCCGCATCTCGCGTTCGTCGCCCGGATCGAGGAAGAGCCGACCCAGCCCGTCGTGCTTGTGATCTTCCAGGTGGATCAGGAGGTCGAGGATCTTCTTCATCGACGGCTTTCAGACGCGCTCGTCCGGATCGAAGAGCTTGCGGTATTCGTCGAAGGCGAAACGATCGGTCATGCCGGCGATGTAGTCGGCCACGACTCGCGGCTTCGGGTCGTCCACATCGATCCTCTGGTACACGTGCGGCGGCATCTGCTGCGGCTCCTCCATGTATGTCTGGAAGAGCGCGGTCATCACGCGCTGCGCCTTCACGGTCATGCGCGTGACCCGGTGGTGGCGGTAGAGCCGGTCGAGAAGCACGCCCTTGAGCTCGCGATTGTGCTCGGCCACGACCGGGCTCAATCCCGCGAGCCGCACGGGACAAGCGCGAACGTCGGCGAGCGTGCGGATACCGTGCTCCGCGATTCGCTCCAGGATCGCCGCGATCATGTCGGTCACCAGGCGATCGATGATGCGCCGGACGGTCTGATAGCGCTGGATGCTCTCGCTCGCGTCGCCGTGCTCGCGGCGCACCGCTTCGCGCGCTTCCGTCCACAAGGTCGCGGACGCGAGATCGCGCTCCTCGAGCATCCCGGACTTCAGCCCGTCGTCGATGTCGTGGGAATTGTAGGCGATCTCGTCGGCGAAATCGACGATCTGTGCCTCCAGGACCGGCTGCACTTCGGGCGCGAATTGCCGGACGAGCGGACGATCGTACTCCGACGAGTGCTTCACGATCCCCTCCCGCACCTCCCAGCTCAGGTTGAGCCCGGGAAAACCGGGATAACGCTCTTCGAGGAGGTCGACGATGCGCAGGCTCTGGGCGTTGTGCTCGAAGCCGCCATACGGCTCCATCAGCTTGTCGAGGACCCGTTCGCCGGCATGGCCGAACGGGGTATGACCGAGATCGTGGGACAGCGCCACGGCCTCTCCGAGATCCTCGTTCAGCCCGAGCACGCGACAGAGGGTGCGCGTGATCTGTCCCGCCTCGATCGAGTGCGTGAGCCGGGTCCGGTAATAATCGCCCTCGTGGTTGACGAAGACCTGCGTCTTGTATTCGAGCCGACGGAACGCCGTGCTGTGGATGATACGGTCGCGATCGCGCTGGAACGGCAACCGGAACGGATGCTCGGACTCGGCGTGGACCCGACCTCGGGTATCGCTACTGCGGGTTGCGTACGCGGCGAGACTTTCGTCCTCCCGGCGCCGCAGCTCGTCGCGCAAGCTATCGAGGTTCATGAGAGACACGAAAGATCGGTACCCTACACCAGGCCTCCGCGCCGGTTCAACGAACACCTCGCTATCGCAAGACGCCCGCCCCTGGCCGGGATCCTGACACGCCGAGCGTCGTATGCTACCCGGTGCCTCCGGTGAAGCGACTCGCCGGCGTCCTCCTCCTCGTGCTCCCGTGGGCCGCAGTCGCGACCGGCGGAGCGGCACGCGATCGCACCGAGGTCCGCATCGAGCACCTCGACGGCAGCGGCACGAAGACGATCGTCGACCTGAATCCGGACGTTCCCGGCGCCGCCGAGTTCATCCGCACGACGCCAGGGCCGATTCCGGCGCCGGGAGAGCTGATCCTACCGCCGAGCGCTACACCGACCCGCTCTCCCGCACCGCAGCTAGACTGACTTCAAGCCGGCGAGCGCCGCCAGAGCTTCCGGTACGGTGTCCTTGGGGCTCACACCGTACCATGCCGTAGCGATCCTCCCCTGCTCGTCGATCAGGAAAGCGGAGCGCACTATGCCCATGTACTTGCGTCCGTACATCGACTTCTCGCTCCAGACCCCGTAGGCCTCGGCGACCGCATGGCTCTCGTCGGCGAGGAGCGGGAAGCCGAGCTCGTATTTCATGTCGAATTTCGCCTGCGCCGACGGCCCATCCGGACTGATGCCGATCACGTCGACGCCCTGCTTCGCGAACGTCCGGCGGGCGTCACGTACGCTGCAGGACTGCGTCGTGCAGCCGGGAGTATCGGCTTTCGGATAGAAGTAGACCAGCACTTTGCGCCCGGCGTGACGAGCCAGATCGTGCACGGCGCCGCTCTGATCCGGGAGCGCGAAGACCGGGGCCCGGTCGCCCGGAGCGAGCACGACCTTTCTCTTCCTCGCTGTCGGCCTTGCCTTGGCTGCACCGCGCGCGGTTCCGGCGCGCTTCTGCCCCCGGCTCTTCTTTGTCGCCTTCGTCTTCTCCGTCGCCATCCTCTCGCTCCTCCCGTGAGCGCGCTCACGTGTAACATCGCCACGCCGCCCGGCAAGAGATTCCGTGTCGACGGCGGCGGCGACAGCGGTCATGATCGCAGCCATCGTACCCCTGCGCGCGCAGTCCGGCGCCGGCTTGCCGTCGGGTCGCCGCTCGGGCGCGACGCTGCCTCCCGAGAGCGCTAGAATCCCGGCATGCACGAGGCCCACGAGTTTCTCCGCTCGCTGACGGTCGTGCTCGCGGTCGCCGCGATCACGACCGTCGTCTTCCAGCGCCTGCGGCAACCGGTCGTCCTCGGCTACATCGTCGCCGGCTTGATCGTCGGCCCCCACGTGCCGCTGCCGTTGGTTGCCGACCGCGCCACCGTGCAGGCGCTATCGGAGCTCGGCGTCATCCTGCTGATGTTCTCGCTCGGCCTCGAGTTCAGCCTCGGCAAGCTCGCGCGTGTCGCCCCAACGGCGGGCTTCACCGCCGTCCTGCAAGCAGGGCTGATGGCGTGGCTCGGCTTCCTCGTCGGACGCGCGTTCGCCTGGACCGTCCTCGAGAGCATCTTCATCGGCGCGGCGATCGCGATCTCCAGCACGACGATCGTCGCCAAAGTCTTCGACGAGCGTAACATCGGCGGGCGACAGCGCGAGCTCGTGGTCGGCATCCTCCTGATTCAGGATCTGATCGCCATCATCTTCATGGCCGCTCTGACGGCGCTAGCGACCGGCGCCGGCCTCTCCGCAGCCGCCTTGGCGGCCACGGTCGGCAGGCTCGCCGCCTTCCTGATCGTCCTTCTCGTCGTCGGAATGGTTACGATCCCGCGCTTCGTGCTCCTGGTGGTCGGCCTCGAGCGTGACGAGACCACCCTCGTCGCCAGCATCGGCATCTGCTTCCTGACGGCCTGGGTTGCACACGCCTGCGGCTATTCGGTCGCCCTCGGCGCCTTCTTCGCCGGGACGCTGGTCGCGGAATCCGGCCACGCCGAAGCCATCGAACGGCTCGTCCGTCCGGTACGGGACGTGTTCGCCGCCGTGTTCTTCGTGTCGGTGGGCATCCTCATCGACCCGGCGCTGGTGATCCAGAACTGGGGCGCCGTCGGAGTGCTCGCCGCGGTCGTGATCGGCGGAACGATCACCGCGGTGACGGTCGGCGCCTTCCTCACGGGGAGCGGCACCCGCACCGCCATCCAGGCCGGCATGAGCCTGGCGCAGATCGGCGAGTTCTCTTTCATCATCAGCGGCCTCGGGCTGACGCTCGGCGCCACTCGCGAGTTCGTCTACCCGGTGACCGTGGCGGTGTCCGTGATCACGACATTGACGACACCCTGGCTGGTCGCCGCCGCCGAGCCGGTAGCCGACTGGGTGGACCGCAAGCTGCCCGCACCGCTGCAGACGTTCACGACCTTCTACGGCACCTGGGTGGAGCGGATGCGTGACGCCTCGACGCGGCGGCCGACGAGCCAGTTGCGGGGCCTGGTGCGCCTGATCGCCATCGATGCGACCCTGCTGTACGGGCTCATCGTCGCCGCCGCCCTCTGGGTCGACGACGGCGCCGCCTTCCTGGCGCGCTGGCTCGGCCTCGACGCCGCGCCGGCGATCCTGATCGAGACCGCAATCGCCATCGCCGCCGCGTCGCCTTTCGTGATCGGGATCGGGAGGCTGGCGCGGCGCCTCGCGGGCTCACTCGCCGAGTCGGCATTGCCGCGCGGCGCCTCTCCAGTCGACCTCGACGCCGCGCCGCGCCGGGCTCTGATCGTGACGCTCCAACTCGGCATCCTGCTCGGCATTGCCGTCATCGTGGTGGCCGTGACCCAGCCGTTCCTGCCGAGCTACCCCGGTCCGCTCCTGCTGCTGACGCTCCTCGCCGCGTTCGGGCTCGCCCTTTGGCATAGCGCCACCAATCTCCAGGGACACGTGCGCGCCGGCTCGCAGGCGATCGTGGAGGCGCTCACCAGCTATGCGCGCCGCACCGGCGATGGGGCCGGCGATGGCAACGGCAACGCCGCTGCGGCCTCGTTTCCCCTGACCGACATCCACGCCATGCTCACCGGACTCGGCGAGCCGATCGCCGTACGCCTCGAGGCGGCGAGTCCAGCCGTCGGCCTGACCCTGGCCGACTTGAACCTCCGCGGCCGCACCGGCGCCTCGGTACTGGTCATTCTCCGCTCCGGTCAGTCGGTCGTTCCTACTGCAACCGAGCACCTCGTCGCCGGCGACGTCCTCGCCGTCGCCGGCACCCGCGCCGCCATCGAGAGCGCGATCACGATGCTGCGCGGGGACGCGACTCCTCGTAACTCCCCCTGACCGCACGCCTGCCGGGCTCGATGCGCTGGAGCGCCACGACCACCTCCGCCGCGTAGAGGAAGATCGACGCCGACATGTAGATCCAGACCATCACCGCGACGAGCGCGCCGAGCGAACCGTAGACGACGTAGAACTGCGCCAGGTTCGCCAGGTACCAGAGGAAGATTCGTCGCCCGACCTCCCAGAGTGCGGCACCGACGCAGCCACCGATGCAGGCTTCGCGCCAGCGGACGGGACCTTGCGGGAAGACGCGCAGCGACAGCGTGAAGGCTCCGACCACCAACGCGACCGAGGTCAGATACTGGACGCGCAGTCCCTTGGCGAGCGGCACCAGGAGGCGATGGCCAAGGGGCGCCAGGGTCGGGTCGGCGCGCAGCGCGTGGATCAACACGCCGACATAGAACGAGAAGAGCATGACCAGCCCCATGCCGACGACGACGCAGAGCGAGAGGAGGCGCGAGCGCCAGAAGCCGCGCCGCCGCTCGACCGCGAACACGCGGTCGAGTGCGAACTCGAGCACCTGGAAGACGAGGCTCGCCGCGATGATCAGCGCCCCGAGACCCAGCCACGAGAGCCGCCCGCGGTTCTGCACCACCCACTCGAGGTTGGACGAGAAATCGTCGCTCAGGTGCGGAATGAACTCGCGCACCCACTGCATTACCGCCTGGTAGGTGTCTTGCGACGAGCCGATCACGTAGCCGGCCACCGCGATCACCAGGAAGAGCACCGGGATCAGCGACAGCAGCGCGTAGAACGAGATCGCCGCGGCGAGAGTCGGGCAGCCGTCGGCGTAGAAGCGGCCGGCGGCAGTGCGCAGGGAGGAGGCGATCGCGCCCACCGAAGCCGCGGTCGCAGCCGGGGTATCGGTGACGTCGGGAGGATGCGCGTGCGAGAGCGGCCGTCGAAACGTCATGCGCAAGGGGCTCAGTGCCGAGCCCGGAAGCTGAGGCGCAGCGGCGTACCCTTCAGGCGGAACGCCGACGCGATCTGGTTCTCGAGATAGCGGTGATAGCTCGGATGGATGCTCCCGGGAATGCTGGAGAAGACGACGATCGTCGGCGGGCGCCGTCCGACCTGGGTTGCATAGTAGAGGCGGGGGCGCCGTCCTTGCACGGCCGGCGGCTCCTGCGCCTGGAAAGCGGCCATGAGCACCTGGTTCAGCCGTGCGGTCGGGAGCTCCGCCGCATGCGCGGCAGCGACCCGCTGCACCGCCGGCAGCACGGCGTCGACACCGGCGCCGGTCTTGGCGGAGATAGTCAGCATGGGGAAGCCGCCGAGCGCCGGCATCAGTCTGGCGACGTTCTCGATATAGGATTTCGGTCTCTCCCGGCGACGCAGGTCCCACTTGTTGACGACGAGCACCAGCCCCCGTCCTTGGCTCCAGGCGAGCGCCGCCAGTTTCTGATCTTGCGTCGTCAGTCCTTCGTCGGCGGCGATCACGAGAACGACGACGTCGGCACGGCCGAGCGCGCCGATGGCGGTCCCCACCGACGAACGTTCGAGCACCTCGCTCACCTTGCGGCGGCGGCGGATGCCGGCGGTGTCGACCAGCACGTAGCGCGCGCCGCCGACCTCGAGCAACGTGTCGAGCGCATCGCGGGTCGTACCGGCGCTGGCGTCGACGATGGCTCTCTCGTAGCCGAGGAGGCGGTTCAGGAGCGACGACTTGCCGGCGTTCGGCCGGCCGACGATAGCGACACGGATGACGTCGGGACCGGACGCGGCCGCACTGTCGACGACAGCGGTTGGGGTAGCGGCGAGCACGCGGTCGACTAGCTCCGGGACGCCGTGCCCGTGAGCGGCCGACACCGGGAGCAACTCGTCGGCGCCGAGCCTATAGAACTCCGAGCCCGCCGCCAGGCGTCCCGGCGAGTCGAGCTTGTTGACGACGAAGAGGACGGGGACGTTGCGGCGGCGGAGCTCGGCAGCCGCCGCCTCGTCGGCCGGCGAAAGCCCCGCCTTGCCGTCGAGCACGTAGACCACCAGAGCCGCGCGCTCGACTGCAGCCAGGCTCGCGTCGCGGACGGCGCGGTCGAGGCGCTCGCGGCTCGGCGCATCGGGGCGCCCGGCGCGCACCTCGCCTTCGAACCCGCCCGTGTCGACGAGGAGCACGGCGCGCTCACCGAAGGTCGCGATCGCCTCGACGACGTCGCGCGTAACGCCTGGGGTCGGATCGACTATCGCCTTCCTGCGTCCGAGGAGCCGATTGAAGAGCGACGACTTTCCGGCGTTCGGGCGGCCGGCGAGGACGACACGCGGCAGCCGCTGCGCCTCGACGCTGCCCGGAGCCAGCCCGGAACGCTCCGGCCGGGCCGGCTGCGGACGCGGGACGGCGCGGCCGCGGCGCCGGATCGCGGAGATCTCCTCCGGCCCGGGCTCGATCTCGCGCCGACCTCGCGGCCTCGTCGGGTCCGGCGCCGACGGCGTCTGCGGCGGCCGCGGCTTCGCGACCCGCGGCTTGCCGCCGCGGCGGCGCTCGCGCTTGCGCTTGGTGGCGAGCTTCGCCGCCGGCAATTGGGATCGACCCTGCATCGACGCCGCGGCTCCCTAGATCCCGAACGCACCCAGCATCTTGGGGTTCGTACTCCACCGCGGCACCACCTTCACGTGCAGCTCCAGGTAGATCCGGCAGCCGAAGCACCGCTCGAGTGCCAGCCGCGCCGCTGCGCCGATGTCCCGGATCCGCCGACCACGTTCGCCGATGATGATTCCCTTCTGGCTGTCGCGCTCGACGATTATGCTGGCGGCGACGACGACGAGATTGCGCTCCGGCTCCTCGCGGAAAGCGTCGACGATGACGGCCGTAGTGTATGGAAGCTCGTCGCGCGTCTGAACGATCACCTGCTCGCGAACGATCTCGGACGCCAGGAAGCGCTCGCTCTGCTCGGTCACCTGATCGGGCGGATAAAGCGGCGGTCCGATCGGCAGCTTCGCCGCCACCACGTCGAGGAGGCGCTCGACGTTGTCGCCGGTCTTGCCGCTCACCGGCACCAGCTCGGCCTCGGGCAGGAGAGCCTGGGCGGCAGCGCATGCCGCAATGAGCGCGGTCTTGGTCGCCAGATCGCTCTTGGTGAGCGCGATCAGGACCTGCGGACGACCCTGGACGTCGGCCGCGACGCGGCAATCGGCGGCGGTGACGCCCGCCGCGCCGTCGAGCACGAGCACCACCACGTCGGCATCGTCGAGCGCCTGGCGCGCCGTGCTGACGAGCCGGGCGTTCAACGGCGTCTTCGGCTGGTGGATGCCGGGCGTGTCGACGAAGACGAGCTGCGCCCGAGACCGATTGCGGATGCCGACGATGCGGTTCCTGGTCGTCTGCGGCTTGTCGGCGACGGCGGCGAGCGTCGCGCCGACTACCTGGTTCAACAGGGTCGACTTGCCGACGTTCGGCCGTCCGACGAGGGCGATGAATCCCGCCCGGTGCTCCGGCGCCGCGGCAACGCTCAATGCCGCAACGCTCCCCTGAGCTCGCGCGCGAGCTGATCGACGGTGCTGCTCGTGCCGCCGGCGAGCTTTTGGCGCCATTCGCCTTCAGTCTCGAAACGCGCGTCCCCGATCGTTTCGCCCCAGGGTGCGATCACCTCGCGGATGGCGTGGGCGTCGGCGGGATCGCGGCGATTCGCCTTCACGGCCGCGATCACGTCGGGGACTACGCGCAAGAAGGCGCGCAGCGCCATGCCGGTCTTGATCGAGTACTTCCGACCCCGCCACGCGACCTCGAAGACGTTGGCGATCTGCTTGAAGTAGTTCAGGAAGAATCGCTTGGCCTGGTCCAGGAAACGGTCCGCGTCGCGGCCGCCGAGCGCCTGCACCGAAGTGAAGATGTTCTTGAGCTCCTCGGCGAGCGGCGCCTGCGCGACGCGACCTTTGCCGACCCCGAAGAGCTTGATCTCGCCATGGAGAGGCGAGTCGGCATCCTCGGATAGCGCGCGGATGATGTCGTGGCTCGTGGCCAGCGTCTTGTCGGGATAGAGGCGCCGCCCGGCGAGGCTGATCAGGTGCGACGGATTCAGCTTCGTGTGCTTGGCGTTGATGGTGACGAACATCTCGACGGCCTGATCGGGCGCCAGGCGATCGAAGATCACCGCCGGCACCTGCACGTCGGCGATCGGGCGGGTCTCGGCGAGCTGATGGAGCGCCAGCAGGCGGTGCTGGCCGTCGAGGGCGCGCAACATGCCCTGCTCGGTCGGCACGTGCAGGATTCCAAGGGCGCGGTTGCCGCCGAGCGCGTTGAAGTCCAGCCGCTTCTCCGAGACCAGCAGCACGGCGCCGGGGATGGCCGGCAGATTCCCCGCCTCGGCACACTGATTGTAGTACTCGATCAGCTCGACGATCTTCTTCCTGATGACCGGACGCTGGTAGGCTTCGGCGCTTCGGGCGATGCGTTTTTCGAGGAGCTCCCAGTTGATGGCGGCGGCTTTCCTCTTCTTCCCCTGCCCGCGCGTCACGCCGGCGTCGACGACACCGGCGTCATAGGAGAGCACCTCGAAGCGGACGAGCTTCTGTACGTCGGTGCCGGTGAGGACTGCCTGGTAGAAGTCGACGCCGAACTGGCGGACCCGGATCGCAGGAACAGGAATCATCGCTGACCTCTCGTTCCGGAGGACGACGCCGTTCGTGGCGAGCCGGCGCTGTCATCGCCCGCGCGTCCTCCCGTCTCGCTCACGTTCGCCCGCCGGGGCACCACCGCCTGCGCCTCGACGCGCAGCGCCTCCAAGGCCTCCATGGCCGCGGCCTGCTCCGCGCTCTTCTTGCTGCGGCCCTCGCCGCGGCCGAACGTGCGGTTGCCGACCGAGATCTGACTGACGAAGTGCTTCGCATGGTCCGGTCCGGTCTCCATGACGAGCGTATAGGTGGGCGTCGTCTTGAAGAGCTTCTGGGTAATTTCCTGGAGCCGGGTCTTACAGTCGTCGACGGCGCTCGGGCGGCGCGACCGGATGTCGGTCGCGAACTGGCGCGCGAGAACGCGCCGTGCGGCAATGAATCCGCGATCGAGGTAGATGGCGCCGACCAGCGCTTCGAAAGCGGCAGCGAGGATCGACTCCTTGCCGCGCCCGCCGGACTTCTCCTCGCCCTTGCCGAGCTTCAGGAGCTCGCCGAGCCCGAGCGCCGCCGCCTTTTCGGCCAGGATGCGGGCGTTGACCAGCGAGGCGCGCAGCTTCGAGAGCTCGCCCTCGTGGTGCTGGGGCGAGTGCTTCATGAGCAGGTCGCTGACCACGAGCTCGAGGACGGCGTCGCCCAGGAATTCCAGCTTCTCGTTGTTGCGAGCGCCGCGCTTTGCCGAAAAAGAGCGGTGCGTGAGTGCGGTGTCGAGCAGGTCGTGATCGCGGAACTCGTAGCCGAGCCGCTCCTCGATCGGGTGTCGGTTGGACGCCTCCCTCACAGCGCCTCCGCTATCCAGCCGCCGCCCAGCACCTCGTCGCCGCGGTAGAAGACTGCCGCCTGTCCGGGGGTGACGGCGCTTGCCGGCTCGTCGAACCAGGCCTCGACGCGGCCGTTTGCCGCGTGCCGCAGCCGGGCGGCGACCGGAGCATGACGGTGCCGGATGCGCACCCGGACGTCGCCGGCGGGAGCCGGTGCGCCGGCGGCCCAGCACACCTGCTCGGCGACGAGGCCGCGGTTCGCGAGCGCCTCCCTGCCGCCGACGAACACGGTGCCGGTCACGGCATCGATCTTCGTCACCCAACGCACGACGCCGTCGCCGATCCCGAGGCCGCGACGCTGGCCGACGGTGAAGCGGTGTACGCCCGTGTGCGTCGCCAGCTCGCGGCCCGCTTCGTCACGAACGACGCCGGGCCGCCACGTACCGGCCGGCGCGTGGCGCTCGATCCAGCCCGCGTAGTCGCGGTCGGGAACGAAGCAGATCTCCTGGCTCTCGGGCTTGTCGGCAACCGGGAGCCCGAGTGCGCGGGCGCGTGTCCGGACCTCCTCCTTGGTGAACTCGCCGAGCGGAAAGAGCGTCCGGGCGAGCTCGTCCTGGGTCAGGCTGAAGAGGAAGTACGACTGGTCCTTACGCTCGTCGTATGCGCGCAGGAGCCGCCAGCGCCCCGCCTCTCTGACGACGCGCGCGTAATGCCCGGTGGCGACGAGGTCGGCGCCGAGCGTTCCGGCCCGCTTGCGAAGCACGTCGAACTTGAGGTCGCGATTGCAGAGCACGCACGGGTTCGGCGTCCGGCCGCGCAGGTATTCGGCGGCGAACACATCGCTCACGCGGCTGCGGAAAGCGTCGGTCAGGTTCCAGACGTAGTGTGGTATGTCGAGTCGTTCGGCGACGCGCCGGGCGTCGCGAAAATCTTCGAGCGAGCAGCAGCCCTGCCCTGCTGCCACCGCTGCGGCGGGCGTCGGCGAGAGCTGCATCGAGACGCCGACGACGTCGAAGCCCTGCTCTTTGAGGAGCGCCGCAGCGACGGAGCTGTCGACTCCGCCGCTCATGGCGACGACGACCCGGGGGCCGCTCATGCCGCCTCCTCGGAGCTTCGGGCCATGCGGGCATGGACGCGCGCCAGCGCCGCGACGATCGCGTCGACATCGCCGCTCGTACTGGCCCAGCCGAGGCTCGTGCGCAGCGAGCTCCGCGCGGCGCCGGCGGTATAGCCCATGGCCAGGAGCACGTGCGAGGGCTCGGCGGCGCCGGCGGCGCAGGCAGAGCCCGTCGCGGCCGCGACGCCCTCGAGGTCGAGCGCGGCGACGACGTCCTCGCCGACCACTCCAGGAAGGGTGACGTTGACGATGTGCGGCGCTGCCGGGACATCGGCGGCGAGCGTGAACCGCACACCGGGCCACGCCGCCGCGATCCCGGCGCGAAGACGCGTCCGCAGCGCCGCCAGTCGCAGCGTCTCGCGCTCGCGCTCGGCGGCGGCGACCGCCAGCGCCGCCGCAAAGCCGGCGATCGCAGCCACGTTTTCGGTGCCGGCGCGGCGGCCCTGCTCCTGCTGGCCCCCGTGCGCGAGCGCCGCCAGCACCGTGCCGCGGCGCACGACCAGCGCGCCGGCCCCGGCAGGTCCGCCGACCTTCGAGCTCGAGAGCGTAACGAGGTCGGCCCCGAGAGTCGCCGGCGCCACCGCCAGGAATGCCGGCGCCTGCGCGGCGTCCACGTGCACCACGGCGCCGCCTGCCCGGGCGGCCGCCGCGAGCGCGGCTACGTCCTGGAGGACGCCGGTCTCCGCATTCACGAGCGCCACCGAGAGAAGGTCCGGGCGCGCCGCCACGACGGCGGCGGCGTCGGTACGACCCGTCGTATCGACCGGGAGCTCGACGAAGACGCGGCCGCGGGCCGCGAGGACGCGGGCCGGAGCCAGGATCGAGGCATGCTCGGTCGCCGGTCCGGCGATGCGATTGACGGCCGCGCTGGCGGCGGCAAAGCCGGCGAGCGCCAGATTGTTGGCTTCGGTGGCACCGCCCGTGAAGACGATCTCGAGCGGGTGCACGCCGAGCACGGCGGCCACTTCTTCACGTGCCGCTTCGAGCCGTGCCCGGGCGCGCCTCCCGGCGGCGTGCGCGCTCGAGGGGTTGCCGAAGCCAGCGTCGATGGCCTCGAGCACGGCGGCACGCGCCTGCGGACGCAGGGGCGCGGTCGCGGCGTAGTCGGCATAGACGGCCATCACCCCTCGCTCAAGAACGATTTCACGCGCTGGAGATCCTCGTCGTCGACGCTCTGGTACCGCTCGGCGGCGCCTTGGGTTCGCGCCAGGTGCTCCTCGAGCTTCCGTTCGAGCTTCTCGACGTGGCGTACCAGGACGGAAATGGCGCGCGCGACCGGATCCGGGAGATCGCCGTGGTCGAGATCGCCGAGCTCGAGGCCCGACGCGCGCGGTACGCCGTCGCGCCGCACGACGCGACCGGGAATGCCGACGACCGTCGAGTCGGGAGGCACGGCGTGGATAACGACCGAGCCCGCGCCGATGCGGCTGCGCGAGCCTATGGTCACCGGGCCGAGCACCGTGGCTCCGGCGGTGATGACCACGTGGTCCTCGATCGTCGGGTGACGCTTGCCCTTCTTGAGGCTCGTGCCGCCGAGCGTAACGCCCTGGTAGAGCGTCACGTCGTCGCCGATCTCGGTGGTCTCGCCGATCACCGTGCCCATGCCGTGATCGATGAAGAAACGGCGGCCGATCGCAGCGCCGGGGTGGATGTCGATGCCGGTGAAGAAGCGTCCGAGGTTGGAAATGAAGCGCGCGAGCAGCTTCACGTCACGCCGCCACAGCCAATGGGCGACTCGATAGAAGAAGAGCGCGTGCACGCCCGGGTACGTCAGCAGGATCTCCAGGGTCGAGCGTGCCGCGGGGTCGCGGTCGAAGACGATGCGCACGTCCTCCCTGATCCGATTCCAGGCCGATTCCGACATCAGGCCTCGCCGGCGCGAGCGCTAGGCTGCGGCGTCGGAACCCCCGCCCGAGCGGCAGCCGCCGCCCGCTTCGCGTCCTTGTAGAGCTTGTAGTCCAGAGAATCGACGAGGGCCTGCCAGCTCGCCTCGATGAGGTTGTGGGAGACGCCGACGGTGCTCCAGCGGTCGTCCGCGTCCCCCGACTCGATGAGCACGCGCACGACGGCGCCGACGCCGCCCTCGGTACCGAGCACGCGCACCTTGAAGTCGTGGAGCTCGACCTCCTCGATTTCGGGAAAGAACTGGATCAGCGCCTTGCGGAGCGCCCCGTCGAGCGCCTGCACAGGGCCGTTCCCGGTCGCCGCCGTATGCTCGACCGTGTCGTTCGGGCCGGCGAGCATGATGGTAGCTTCGGAGAGCGGCGGCTCGTTCTCGGCGCGCTTCTCGTCGATCACGCGGAAGCCGATCAGCCGGAAGCGCCGTGCATGGCCGTGCAGCGCCCGCTGCATCAACAGCTCGAAGCTCGCTTCCGCGCCCTCGTACTGATAACCGCGACTCTCGAGCTCCTTGAGATCCTCGAGCAGCGTCCGGATCGCCGGATCGCGGCTGTCGAGGTCGATGCCGAACTCACGCGCCTTGTAGACGATGTTGCTGCGCCCCGAGAGGTCGGAGAGGAGCACGCGCTGATGGTTGCCGACCAGCGCCGGGTCGATGTGCTCGTAGATGTCACGCCGGCGCTGCACCGCAGCGACGTGCAGGCCGCCCTTGTGCGCGAAGGCGGAAGCACCCACGTACGCCTGGCGCTTGTCGGGTTCGCGGTTGGCGAGCTCGTCGACGAAGTGCGAGAGCTGCTGCAGCGTCGCCAGCGACTCCGGCGGCACGCAGGCATACCCGAGCTTGAGCTGCAAATTGGCGACGATCGAGCACAGGTTGGCGTTTCCGCAGCGCTCGCCGAAGCCGTTGATCACGCCCTGCACCTGCACGGCTCCGGCCTCCACCGCCGACAAGGAGTTGGCGACCGCGAGATCGGAGTCGTTGTGGCAGTGGATGCCGAGCGGTGTCGCGACGGCGGCGCCTGCCGCGCGCGTCGCCGCGGCGACGAAGCTCGGGACGTTGCCGCCCCGGGTGTCGCAGAGGCAGAGCAGCGTCGCGCCCGCAGCCGCCGCCGTCCGCAGACACGCGAGCGCGTAGTCCGGATCGGAGCGCCAGCCGTCGAAGAAGTGCTCGGCGTCGAAGATCACCTCGTCGACGCGCGCGCGCAGGTAGCGAACGGTGTCGGCGATGATCTCGAGGTTGGCTTCGAGCGGAATCCGCAGGTCGTGCTCGACCGGGACGTTCCAGGTGCGGCCGACGATCGTCACTACCGGCGTCGCGGCGGCCAGCAGCTTGCGCACGTTCTGGTCGGCGTCGCAGGTGACGCCGTGGCGGCGCGTCGAGCCGAAGGCCGCAACCTTGGTGTGCTTCAAGCCGAGCTTCCGCACGGCGGCGAAGAAAGCGGCGTCCCGCGGATTCGAGCCCGGCCACCCGCCTTCGAGGTAGTGGACGCCGAAGTCGTCGAGCCGCTCCGCGACCCGGAGCTTGTCTTCGAGGGTGAAGGTGACGTCCTCGGCCTGGCACCCGTCGCGGAGCGTGGTGTCGTAGATCTGGATCGCCGTCATGCGGTCGACTCTTTCGGTTCGATGAAGACGTCGTGCAGTACGCGGACGGCTAGCTCCAGGTACTTGGCGTCGACTACGACCGACGTTTTGATCTCGGAGGTCGCGATCATCTGGATGTTGATGCCGACCTCGGCGAGAGCGCGAAACATCTTCGCGGCGACCCCGGCATGGCTGCGCATGCCGAGCCCGACGATCGACACCTTCGCCACCGACTCGTCGGTGCGGACGCCGGCGGCGCCGATCTCCTTGGCGAGCTCGTCGACGAGGTCCATCGCCTGGCGGAAATCGGCCTTCGGCACCGTGAAGGTGAGGTCCGTCGTGCCGGCGGCGCTGGCGTTCTGAATGATCATGTCGACGACGAGATTGGCGTCGGCGATCGGACCGAAGACGCGGGCGGCGAGCCCGGGCTGGTCCGGCACGCCGACCAGGGTGATCTTGGCCTCGTCACGGTCGGAGGTGACTCCGGATACCAGGACGTTTTCCATGTTCGCCTCCTCTGCGACCACCCACGTGCCTTCCGTGTCGGTGAAGCTCGATCGGACGTGCACGGGAACGGCATAGCGCTTCGCGAACTCGACGGAGCGAATCTGGAGCACCTTGGCTCCGAGGCTCGCGAGCTCGAGCATCTCGTCGTACGAGATGCGCTCGAGCTTGCGCGCTCCCGGAACGATACGTGGATCGCTCGTGTATATACCGTCGACGTCGGTGTAGATCTCGCAGCTGTCGGCCTTGAGGGCGGCGGCGAGCGCGACCGCGCTGGTGTCGGACCCGCCGCGGCCGAGCGTCGTGACGTTGTCCTCCTCGTCGACGCCCTGGAAGCCGGCGACCACGACCACGCGGCCGGCCGCGAGCTCGCTGCGGATACGGCCGTCGTCGATGCTCCGGATGCGAGCCTTGCTGTAGGACTGGTCGGTGACGATGCGCACCTGGTGGCCCTGGAGCGACACCGCCGGGCAGCCGGCCGCGGTCAGACTCATGGCCAGGAGCGCCGTCGTGACCTGTTCCCCCGTCGAGACGAGCACGTCGGACTCCCGGCGGTCGGGATTCGGGCACATGTCCCGAGCCAGGCCGAGGAGTCGATTGGTCTCCCCGGCCATCGCCGAAACCACCACGACGACGTCGTCACCGGCCTGGCGCACACCGGCAACTCGACGCCCAACATTGCGAATTCGTTCGATATCGGCGACGGAAGTGCCACCGTATTTCTGCACGATCAGGCTCATTCTCAGGTCCCGGTGGCAAGCGCGGTGACTAGGGTTGCGGCTCGCGATCCGAGCCCTTCGAAGGTCAGCCGGCGCCCCGGGCCGACGTACTCTATCCGAACCGAGAGGCAAGCTTCCAGCGCGCCGGGCGGCAGGCGATCGGCCCACTCGATCGCCGTGACGCCGGAGCCGTACACGTACTCCTCGAGGACCTGCAGGTCCGTAGGGCGCGGTTCGAGCCGGTAGAGGTCGACATGGTAGAGCGGCAGGCGGCCGCCCGGGTACTCGGCTACCATGGTGAAGGTGGGACTCGCGACCAGGTGCGGCGGGATGCCTAGCCCGGCCGCGAGGCCGCGGACGAAGGCGGTCTTGCCGGCCCCGAGATCGCCGATGAGTGCTACCACGTCGCCCGGCTCGGCGAGGCGGCCGAGCCGCTCGCCGAGCGCCTCGGTAGTCTCGACGTCACCCGTGGTGAGCGTGAGCAGCGACGCTGTGGTCACGCGCCCGCTGCCAGTCGAAGGAGGTCACGCATGGCTGACGGCAGCTCTTCGGGGAGGTCGGACGCGACGAGGCCGATCGAGCCTTGCCGATCGGCGATCCGATCGGCGGCGTAGCCGTGCAGGAATACTCCGAGGATGGCGGCTTCTTCCGCCGGGTAGCCCTGGGCGAGGAGGCTACCGACGAGGCCGCAGAGGACGTCGCCGGTGCCCCCGGCTGCGAGCCCGGCGTTTCCGGAGAGGTTGATCCAGGCACGGCCGTCGGGCGCGGCGACGACCGTACGAGCGCCCTTGAGCACGACGACGGCGTCGTAGACAGCCGCCGCCTCACGGGCGGCGGCAAGGCGGTCGCGCTGGATGGTGGCGACGTCCTTGCCGAGCAAGCGGCTCATCTCGCCGGGATGCGGCGTCAGGACGAGCGGCGCTGCGCCAGGCGCCGGCGCCTGCCCGGCACCGATGCGGGCGAGACACGTGAGAGCGTCGGCATCGAGGAGGAGCGGCAGTGGCCGGGCGGTGGCCAGCGCTCGGACGAGCGCCTCGCAATCGCTGCCGGTGCCGATCCCCGGACCTACGGCCGCCGCGCGCTTGTCCGCGAGGAGTCTTTCCGCCGCGGCGCCGTCGCCGTAGGAGAGCCCGCCGACGCCGTCATCTGGCAGCGGCCAGGTCATGGCCTCGACGATCCCCGCCGCGACGATCGGCAGGACGCTGCTCGGGCAGCCGATCGTCACCAGGCCCGCACCGGCGCGAGTCGCCGCCCGCGCCGCGAGGATGGCGGCGCCGGTCTTGCCGAGCCCTCCCGCGATCACCGCCAGGTGACCGTGCGTGCCCTTGTGTGCTTCGGGATCGCGGGGACGCAGTAGGCGAGCTGCATCGTCGATAGTGACGGCCTCGGTCCTGGGAGCGACCGCGGCGACGACGGCATCCGGAATTCCGATATCGACGACCGCGATATCGCCTGCATAACGCGCGCCCGGCATTACCACCGTCCCGATTTTCGGAGCCGCGAATGCAATCGTCAGCTCGGCGGCAATGGCGATGCCGAGAGGGACACCGCGATCGGAGTCGAGTCCGGACGGAATGTCGAGCGCCACCGTCGGCAGGCCGGAGGCGTTAACCATCGCGATCACCTCGGCCGGGAGTCCAGCGATCTCTCCGGCGAGGCCCGTTCCGAAGAGCGCGTCGACCACGCAGCCGGCGCGGTCGAGGGCTCGGGCGAGCGGCCCCAATGCGTCGGCCGTGACGGTCTGGACCTTGCCGCCGGCGCGGCGCCAGGCGTGGAGCTTGACCTTGGCATCGCCGCGGACATCGCGCGCGGCGGCGGCGAGGATGACCTCGACACGGACCCGCTTCTTCTTGAGGGCGCGCGCAACGACCAGGCCGTCGCCGCCGTTGTTGCCCTTCCCCGCGACGACTACCACTCCGTGCTTGCGGACGTGCGGAAAGCGGTCGAGGAGCACGGCCGCGGCGCCGCTGCCGGCGCGCTCCATGAGGACCGCCCCCGGGATACCGGCCGTATCGATCGCGAGGGCGTCCATGCGGCGCATCTCGGCCGCGGTGGTGACGATCATCGCGCGTCGATCGACGCGCGCTTCGCGCGTCCCGCTGCGCTCATGCGGCGGTTGCCTCCTCTGCCTGGCGGCAGGCAGGGGCGTGGTCGACGCCGACTCCGAGGTTGTCCATCAGCCGACCTGTAGCGCATTTTTCGCCGGGACGCCCGCACACCCGCTCGGCGCGGGTTCCGGCCCGGCTAGCCCGCAAGAGTCACGTCGACCTGCGGCGCCGGCGTCTTCTCGACGGCGTGGGCGCCGAGCGCGGCGCGAACCGCATCCGCGATGTCGCTCGCATGCCGTTCGACCTGGTCCAGGTCCTGCCCCTCGACCATGACCCGGGCAAGCGCTTCCGTGCCCGAGAAGCGGATGTAGACGCGGCCGCGGCCGGCGAGCGCGGCCTCGACTCGCTCCACGACCGCGCGCACGGATTCGACCGCGCTCAGATCGCGCTTCTCGCGCACCGGGATATTGATCAAAACCTGCGGAAACTTGCGCATGACCCGCGCCAAGGCGGAAAGCGGCTGGTCGCGCGCCCGCATGACGGCGAGGATGGCGAGCGCGCTGATGAGGCCGTCGCCGGTGGTCGTGTGGTCGAGGAACAGCACGTGGCCGGACTGCTCGCCGCCGAGGTTGAAGCCGCCGCGCTGCATCTCCTCGAGCACGTAACGATCGCCGACCTGCGTCTTCACGAGCCGGATGCCTAGCTCGCGCATGGCGAGCTCGAGTCCGAAATTGCTCATGTGGGTCGTGACCAGGGTGCGGTGGTGGAGGCGCCCTTGCTCCGCGAGCTCGCGGGCGGCGATTGCGAGGAGCGCATCGCCGTCGAGGACCTCGCCGCACTCGTCGACCAGCATGCAGCGGTCGCCGTCGCCATCGAGCGCAACGCCGACGTGCGCCCGCTGCTCGATCACGGCGCGCTGCAGAGCTTCCGGAGCAGTGGCGCCGCAGTCGCGATTGATGTTCTCTCCGTCGGGCTCGCAGCCGATGCAGGTGACGGTCGCGCCGAGCTCGGCTAGCACCTCGGGGGCGACGCGATAGGCGGCGCCATTGGCTGCGTCGACGACCACCCGCAGCCCGTCGAGCGTGAGCTCCCGCGGGAAGGTGTTCTTGACGAAGACATTGTACCGTCCGAGCGCATCGTCGATGCGGTAGGCCTTGCCGATCTCCTCGGCGGTCGGCCGCAAGTGGTCGATGCCGTTGTCGAGGACGAGGTGTTCGATCTCGAGCTCGACCTCGTCGGGGAGCTTGTAGCCCGCGCTCGAAAAGAACTTGATGCCGTTGTCCTGGAAGGGGTTGTGCGAGGCCGAGATCACCGCACCCGCGTCGGCACGCAGGCTGCGGGTGAGAAAGGCGATGCCGGGCGTCGGCATCGGGCCGACGAGGAGCACGTCGGCGCCCATCGAACAAATGCCTGAGGCCATCGCGGTCTCGAGCATATAGCCGGAGATGCGGGTATCCTTGCCGATCACGATGCGCGAGCGATGGCCTTGCCGCGCCGTGCGTCGGAAGACATGGGCCACCGCGCGACCCAGGCGCAGGGCGGTTTCGGAGGTCATGGGTTCGACGTTCGCGACGCCGCGAACGCCGTCGGTGCCGAACAGTTGGCGCCTACGTGACTGGCTCTCACTCATCTCTTCGCTCCGGACTTGGACTTGACGGCATGCGTCGGTTTCGGTTTCGGTTCTGGCGTCATTTTCGGCCGTACGGCCTCGGGGTCGCGGATTTCCAGGCGGACCGTCGCCGGATCGCGCTTCACCACCTCCACCCCTGCCGGGAGCGTGGCCTCGACTTCGACCGTGTGCTCGCCGGGCTCGTAGCCGGCGCCATCTACGTACACCGCGTTCGCGTCGAGCGTCAGGTTCTGCACCGTGCGCTGCGGTCCCTGCACCGTCAGGTTGACATGCGGCGGGCGGACCTGAAAGGGCCGATCGACATTGCGGACCTCGATCGGCACGCGTCTGAGCTCTCTATTCATGAGCGCCGGAGCGACGTCGATGTCGACGACTACGGTTTCGGGCTTGACGGTGAGCTGATCGGGCCGCACCAGGCCGACGGTCTTCCGAGCCGAGTGTGCGAGGCCGCTCACGTCGAAGGACTCCGTCTCGAGCGCGGTCAACCGATCGACGATGCTCGCCGGACCCGAGACTTGCACTTTCTCCGGCGTCGCCTTCATGCCTTGCACCTTGTAGCCGTCGCGAAGCTCGCCCACGGGCGCGAGCGTCACCGGGACGCTGACGCGCTTCACCCGCTCGAGATGCACCGGAATGCGGGACGGCTCGATGTCGAGGATGCGCACGCCGCGCGGAACGCGGATCATCTCCTCACGGATCTTCAGGCGCAGATCGGACCCGATCTCGGCCCGGGACAAGTCGAGGACTATCGGCGAACGCTTGGGGTCGAGGGACGCGAGGAGCGGCCCTGGACCATTCAGGCGCACCGATACCGTGTCGACGCGGTCCGCGTTCGTCTGCACGGCGCGCTCCGGGATGTTGCGCAGCTCGATCGGAAACGGGATCACCTGGGTCTCACGCTCGCCGGCGTTGACGAAGAACCAGAGCACGAAGGCACAGACGGTCGCGAACACTTTGGCGCCGAGGCGCCTGCGAAAGCGGAACGCCAGGCGTCCGAGGAGACTGCGCTCGCTCGCCATCACGTCACCACTCTCTGCAAGGCGCTGCGAAGCGCGCCGGCGTCGACGTCGCGCGTGATCCGCCCCTCGCGCACGAGCGAGATCTTGCCCTCCTCCTCCGACACCACGATGACGACGGCGTCGGTCTCCTCGGTGAGGCCGATCGCGGCGCGGTGGCGCGTGCCGAGCGCCTTGCTGACATTCGGATTGGTCGTCAGCGGCAGTAGGCATCCGGCGGCGACGACCCGTCCGTGGTGCAGGATCACCGCACCGTCGTGCAGAGGCGACGCAGGAAAGAAGATACTCACCAGGAGCTCCTTCGTGATCTCCGCGTCGAGGCGGGTGCCGCCCTCTATATACTCGTTCAAGCCGACGTCGCGCTGCAGTACGATGATGCCGCCGATGCGGCGCCCCGCCATGAGCACGCTGGCGCGAGTGATCTCTTCGATCGTCTGCCCGTGCGCGATCCGCGACATGCGACCGAAGAACGGCCCTGTCCCTACCTGCGTGAGCATGCGGCGGATGTCCTGTTGGAAGACGACGACCACCAGGATCAGAATCACGTTGCCGATCGAATCGAGGACCCAGTTGACCGTGTAGAGCTCGAAGTACTGAGCCCCCTGATAGGCGGCGGCGAGGACGATAAGCCCGATCAGCATCGAGACAGCGCGTGTGCCTTGGATCAGCAGCAGCAGTCGGTAGATGACGAAGCCGACGATCAGGATGTCGACGACGTCTTGCCAGCGGAAGTCGTTGAACAGATACATGCTCAACCGCTCCGCTCCGCGGCGCGCCGCCACTCGTCGGCGACGGCGATGGCACGGCGGGTAGCGGCGACGTCGTGGACTCGAACTACGGCCGCGCCGGCCGCCGCGGCGAGCGCCGCCGCCGCCAGCGAGGCCGCCAGCCGATCGTCAGGACCGCCGTCCCCCGACATAGCGAGGAAACGCTTGCGCGAGACGCCGATCACGACCGGCAGGCCGAGCCGGCGCAAGCGCGCCAGATGCGCCAGGAGGGTGAAATTGTGCTCGCGACGCTTGCCGAAGCCGATCCCGGGATCGATCCAGATGCGACTGCGGTCGATCCCGGCCGCGACTGCGGCGCTGACCCGCTCGACGAGAAACGCCTCGACCTCGGAAAGCACGTCGTCGTAATGCGGCGCCTGCTGCATCGTCGCCGGCGTCCCCTGCATGTGCACCAGGACGATGGTCGCAGCGTGGGCGGCAACGAGCGGTAGCATCCGCGCGTCGAAGCGTCCGGCGCTGACATCGTTCACGACCTCGGCGCCCGCCGCTAGTGCCGCCTCGGCGACCTCCGCCTTGGTGGTATCGATCGATATGGCGACGTCGCAGGTACGGCGAAGAGCCGCCACGACAGGCACGACTCGCGCCAATTCCTCCATGGCCGTGATCGGCGCTGCCCCCGGACGCGACGATTCGCCACCGACGTCGATCAGGTCCGCACCCTCGTCCCCGAGACGTCGGCCGTGCACGATCGCCGTACCTACGTCCCCGCAGCGCCCCCCGTCGTAGAACGAGTCCGAGGTAACGTTGAGGATCCCCATGACCGCCGTTCGCCCCGCCGGGAGCAACGTGCGGCCATCACCACCGGCACCCGGCGGGGCCGATTCAGGCCGACGCGGTGGCGGCACCCACGTTCAGACCATTGCCACCACCGCACGAGCGGATGATGTGGTCGATCTCGGCGCCGTCGAGGCTCTCGCGCTCGAGCAACGCCTCCGCCATCTTGTGGAGAATCTCGAGATTGTGCTTGAGCAGCCCCTTGGCGCGGTTGTAGGCCTCGAGCAGGAAGCGGCGAAGCTCGTGATCGATCTCGATCGCGGTGCTCTCGGAGTAGTCGGCGGCCTGCGTGAAGTCGCGACCGAGAAAGATCTGCTCTTCCTTCTTGCCGAACGCCATCGGGCCGAGCTTCTCGCTCATGCCCCATTCGCACACCATCTTGCGCGCCAGCTCGGTGGCCTTCTCGATGTCGTTGCCGGCGCCAGTGGTCATGTGCCCGAGAATTATCTCTTCGGCGGCGCGACCGCCGAAGAGAATCGTCAGGTTGTTCTCCAGGAACTGCCGGTCGTAGGTGTGGCGGTCGTCGAGCGGCACCTGCATCGTCAGGCCGAGCGCCATACCGCGCGGGATGATCGTCACCTTGTGGACCGGATCCGCACCCGGGAGGAGCTTCGCAACCAAGGCATGACCGGACTCGTGGTAGGCGGTGTTGCGCCGCTCCTCGAGGCTGATGATCATGCTCCGGCGCTCCGAGCCCATCATCACCTTGTCTTTGGCGACCTCGAAGTCGAGCATCATCACCTTCTCGTGATTGTGCCGGGCGGCAAGGAGCGCCGCCTCGTTCACGAGGTTCTCGAGGTCGGCGCCGGCGAAGCCCGGCGTGCCGCGAGCAAGGAGGTCGATATCGACATCGTCGCCGAGCGGTACCCGGCGCGAGTGCACCTTGAGGATCCCCTCGCGGCCCTTGACGTCCGGGCGCGGCACCACGACCCGGCGGTCGAAGCGGCCGGCGCGCAGCAACGCCGGGTCGAGCACGTCGGGGCGGTTGGTGGCCGCGATCATGATGACGCCTTCGTTGGTCTCGAAGCCGTCCATCTCGACCAGGAGCTGGTTGAGGGTCTGCTCGCGCTCGTCGTGCCCGCCGCCGAGACCGGCACCGCGATGGCGGCCGACGGCGTCGATCTCGTCGATGAAGATGATGCAAGGGGCGTTCTTCTTGCCCTGGACGAAGAGATCGCGGACGCGCGAGGCGCCGACCCCGACGAACATCTCGACGAAATCCGAGCCGCTGATCGAAAAGAACGGAACGCCTGCCTCGCCCGCGACGCCACGCGCGAGGAGAGTCTTGCCGGTGCCCGGAGGGCCGACCAGCAACACGCCCTTGGGGATGCGCCCGCCGAGCTTGGTGAACTTCTTCGGTTCCTTGAGAAAGGCGATGATCTCTTCGAGCTCTTCCTTGGCCTCGTCGACGCCGGCGACGTCGTCGAAAGTGATCTTGTGTTGGTTCTCGGTAAGGAGCTTGGCCCGGCTCTTCCCGAAGGACATCGCCTTGCCGCCGCCCATCTGCATCTGGCGCATGAAGAAGACCCAGAGGCCGATCAGCAAGATCATCGGGAACCAGTTGATCAGGAGGACGTACCAGAACGGCTCCGGGTCCTCGCGCCGGGCGTCGATGCGAACACCCTTGCTGCGCAGATCGTTGATCAGTTCCGGATACGGCGGCGCGAACGTACGGAACGCCTCGCCGCCCACTTTCTTGCCGCGCAGATCCTGTCCCTGGATCGTGACCTCCGCGACCTCGTTTTTGTCGACGGCGGTCAGGAAGTCGCTGAAGACCATCTCCTGGTCTCGTGTCGGCTGCTTCGTGAAGAGGTTCACGAGCAGGAGGACCATGAGAATGAGCAGGAGCCAGAGCGCGAGATTTCGCGAGAGTTGATTCACCGTTCTGTCACCTTTACGCCTCGGCACGATGGACTCGGCGACGGTACCATAGGGGGTACGCCCCGGCAATCACGCGACGACTTTCGGATGCCGATGCGCGCGAAGGACCCAGCGGCGCGTCGTGGCATCCTCGACGAGAGCCGTCTCGCTACGCCCGCAGTCGGGCACCCACAACACCTCTTGGTCGCAGACGACCACCGGATGATCGGCGCGCTCGCGGCGTGGGACGCGGCGGGAAGCGAATAGACGCTTCAGCGACGTGCGGCCGCCGAGCCCGTGGAGTCGGATGACGTCCCCGGGGCGGCGATTGCGGACCGCCAAGGCTCCCGGGAGGGCACCGGCGTCGACGAGGCAGAGTCGCGGTCCCGGCATGAGGTTTTCTCCACTCGCGGCCTCGCCGAGCGTAATCCGCCAACCTCCTGGCGTTTCGATCGTCGTGCCGAGACCGAGCGCGTGCTGCCAGACTCCTCCGGCCTCGCCGTCGAGCCCGGCGGGCAGGAATTGCAAATGATTGCGCTCGCGGACGATCTTTCCCCCGGGAGCAGCTACAGAGCCGTCGTCTGATGACCGATCGGCGAGGCGGCGCACCGCCTCGACGTGACGGCGCCCGAGGCGCGCACCGCTGCCGCAGCGGCGCCACCAGATACGGATCGCACGGCGGGCGAGCGCGGCTTCGATGGCCCGCAGCACCGGAACCGCCAGCGTGCGCTCGCGCGCCGCCGCGCCGGCGAGGCGATCGAGCAGCGCATCCTCCTCGCGCATGAGGTCGGCAAGCTCGGCGAGCGTCCGCGCCAGGCGCGGGTTCAGCTCGCGCGCCAGCGCCGGCAGGAAGCCGTGCCGGACCCGGGTGCGCTCCAGGTCGAGATCGAAGTTGCTGTAGTCGCGACGCCACTCCTGTCCCTGCGCGATGAGGAAAGCGCGTACCTGCATGCGGTCGCAATCGAGGAGCGGCCGGACGATCCGTCCCCGCCGCGGCCTGATTCCCGCGAGGCCGCGGCGGCCCGCACCACGGACCACGCGCAGGAATACCGTCTCGGCCTGATCGTCGCGCGTGTGGCCGGTAGCGATTTTGGTCGCGCCGAGCTCGCCCGCAGCGCGCTCGAGGAAGGCGTAGCGGATACGCCGGGCCTCGGCCTCGAAGTTGCCGGCGGGGATCACGGCTTCTTCGCTGAAGCACGGAACCGAGTGGCGGCGAGCTACCTCCTCGACGAGGGCACGGTCACGGGCACTCTCGATCCCACGGGCGCGGTGGTCGAGGTGAGCAGCAGCCACTCGGATGCCGAGGGCGTCACGGAGCGCCAGCAATCCAAGCAACAGCGCCAGCGAATCGGCGCCACCCGAGACCGCCGCCACCACGACATCGCCGGCGACCAGGAGCTCGTGCCGGCGGATGTACGCGCGCATCGTCTCGATCAACCTCTGCGCCATAGCGCGTTGAAATCACGGCGAACACGGGGGCTCAAGCGTCACGCGCAACGGCGATCGGCGGCGGCCGGCGCCGGCACGGAATGGGCGCGCATACGGGAAGCTCGCATGGCTCGGTCCAAATTGCGCCCCCCTGCGGTGCGTGCGAACATCACTCGCATGCGGAGTGCACTCGTCGCCGCAATGCTCGTCGCCAGCATGACGCCGCCCGGCTGGGCGCACGCCGACGCACCGACGCCGGCGCCTGCAGCGGCGCTCGACGAGCTACCGAGCGCGAAGCCGCGAGACGTAGCGCGGCTGCTTCGCAAGGTGCGGCAGCGCCATGGCGAGGACGCCGTCATCGTACAGACCCATCTCCTCCTGAACGCCATGCAGAAAGGGGCGGTCCTGGCAACCGGCGTACGGGTCGAACGCGTCGAGGAGGCGCACGGCAAGCGCTGGCTGCGCATCGTGCTCGAGACCGGCTTCGTGTTCGACGACTCCACGCGCGACCGCACCCGCCGCGCCCAGATCCTCTGGTCCACGATCATGGAGCCGACGCTCGCGCGGTTAAACGGCGGCCTTCGCATAGAGAACGCGGACGGCGTGCTGGTCGAGATGCAATCCTTCCACCGCCCGTATCGCTCGGCCGCAGAGCTCCGTGCCCATATCCACGAGCCGGGAGCATCCGAGGCGGCGCGTTTCTACGTAGCCAGCCGCGACGTCGACGACGTCGTGCGCGATGGGCGAGCGTGGCATACGCTCCTTGCCGCAGCGCACATGACCATAGACGGAGAGGAGATCGCAGTACCGCCGCCGTCCGACGACGAGGCCCTGACTCCCGGCCCCGAGTGAGCGGCGGCGCCGGGAAGCGAGCGGCGGACCCGGTGCGGGAGAATCGGCGCAGCACCGACGCCGATCGGAGCTGCACGCGACATTAACCGCGCCAAATCTTCCGGACATCCCCGAATCCATGGAGCCGGCGAACTCGCGTCAGTCAGTCTCGAGCGCGGGGTGGCGGCGCTTCAGGGGTATCGGGCGGCGAATTCGCCGGCGGCAGCGACAACGAAACTCCCTCGGCCTCCAGCATGCGGAAGCCCGGTGCCATTATCCCCAGAAGGTTGACGAGGTCGAAGCAGCCGGCGACGATATCGAAGATACCGACGCCTGAGATTGTGGTCCCGACCGTCGCCGTTGCCGACCGTCCGTCCGCTGTCCTCGCCATGAACGCGTGCGAGCGATCGCGGCGCAGTTCAACGGTGCCAGCGCCGACGCCGATCGACTTGCCGTCCACCAGGATCTCCGCGACCGGGTCGGAGGCCGCGACGCTCACCGCCTGCGTGGAGCCGACGAGGAAAGAGCAACCATGAAGGGGGAGAGTCAGTACGATGAGACTCGCCACCACACGGACCACCCTCACATGCATGGGTTCACCTCGCAGTCTTAGCGCCGACGGGAAACAACGGAAGACTCAGACGCGGCCAGATCAAACTGCGACGACGCGTCGGCTGGCAATATATGGTAACCACCAAGAAACAATCGGAGGCGGCATAATCCGGAGATGATGCTGCCTTTTTCCACCACTTGACCGACACGACCGGCAGTATCGCCGTACACCGCAACAGCAATAATCAAACCGACAGCCAGATCGATCAAGCCTCGTAGTATGATTACCTCCTAATCTATAACGACCGTTGCTATTGTACGACACTTACGTCAAACAAGCCCCCTAGTGCGAATGGCACGAACGCGCGAACCCAAGTCAAGCCGCCATCGTGAGTAGCAAAGGCTGCCGGTTTTCTCGCTGTGATATCTGTTTCATCCATTCCGACGGTTGCACCGAACATCGGTGTGGCGAATGAGATTGCCAACAAGGAGCCGCCTTCGTCCGTTCCTCCGGGCAATGCCTGCTGAACCCAGGTTGCTCCGCGATCAACGGTCCGCAAGACGGGCACCCCTCCTCCCGTTAACCATCCGGTGTTCTGGTCAACAAAGACGACGCCGAGTTGTTCCCCAACAGCATCGACGGGCAAGCTACTGGTCTGATCCGTCCAGGTCGTGCCGCCATCAGCGGAGTGTGCAATACGAGCCGGCCCACCACCGACGATCCACATCTCAGATGGCCCACTACACGCGACGTCCCGGGGCTGAATCGGCAAGATCGTACCGAGTTTTTGCGTGATGTCGGACCATGTCATACCATCGTCAGTGCTCAACAACGCCAGTGAACCTGATACCCCACCCCCAACCGCGAGGCCGATGCCACTGCTTGTCACGCACGCGCTCGTCAGCGAAGCTTTCTTAAGGGCCGGATTTTGACCAGGAGCGATTTGAGCACTGTCCCAGTGCTCTCCACCATCCATGGTGAAAAGAATCACGGGAGGACCAGAGAAGGGGTCGGACACAAGGCGGGTGCCGACGGCTAGCCCGCGCTGGTCTGTCGAAAACCTGACCTTTTCGAGCAGTGGTCCGCTCACACCGGAGATATTACCGACCTGGCTAACCCAGGAGTCTCCGCCGTTCTCCGTGTGTAGAATCTCATTGGTCCCGACGACCCATCCGACATTCCGATTCACGAAGTGCACACTGCTAAAGTGCATACCGCTATCAGCGTTCGACGTGTGAATCACAGACCAGGTAGCGCCACTGTCTTCCGAGCGCATGATTACAGGACGGCCTCCTCCAAAGCCCACCGCCCATGCACGTGCCGCCTGAGAGATTGCCGTCGGCTGTGGTGCCGTGGCTGTCGTCATAGGGGTCGCACCGGGTGTGGGTGATTGATCGTTTGCGTTATTTCCCCCACCACTACCGCATCCAATCTCGACGAGGAAAAGAAACAGGAGTACGAATCCCCGCACCCCCCATTGCAACCCTCTCATCGTGAAATAGCGGAACTGCGCGCAAGCCCACGCACATGCGCACGCTCGTCGAACTCCGTTACTAAGCGTTTCCACGTCTTACCCCCATCGGTCCTTTCTAAGAACGCAAGTCCCGGAATATCCCTTGAGCGCGTTCAAGTTGGGGAGATGGTTGGAGTCCATCAGTCCTTTCTACGAACGCAAGTCCCGGAATACCGAGGACCTGCGTAACCCCGGAGCCCCTTACTTTGCTTGTGCTCACGACAGCGATCATCACCATTCCGTCCCAGCCATCGGGCATGGTGCTCTCGTTCCAGCGCACTCCATCACTTGTTCTCCGTAGGACCGCTTTCCGCTCCGCCAAACGCCCGCGCTGCGCTGGCGGTGGAGAAGGTCGCACCCAGAAGCACGGGCGACCCGAGACCACCCCCTGTCCTCGGAGTTGACCCTCCGCCGGTCGTCCTCCCGAAGGGTCTCGTATGTGTCGTGCTCTGAAATCTCGGGGCAACGCCGCACTCGCTAAGAGTTCGTCGCCGAGCCGGTTGCACGCACGCATAGCCTGCCACCAGTACTGCCACCAGCCCGACCGCCGCGCAGACGGCGGCACGGGCGGTCGGCGAAGTCGCCTATGTTCCGGGGCAAATGAGTGGCGGCGCGTGGAATCGAACCACGGACCTAGGGATTATGAGACCCTCGCTCTAACCAACTGAGCTACGCCGCCGTCCCCGGATGCTCACCGCGCGACGCGGCGGCCGACCCGAAGCGCCGGGATATTAGCGGCTCCCCCGACCCTTCGGCAAGTCGCCGATGGAGCGGCGGCGGATACGCGGCCGTCGGACGCGCGCATCGCACGGTGAGCGTAACGCGCGCGGATGGGCGACGCGCTTCAGAGGCCGGCGGCAGCGAATGCCGGCGCGAGATCTCGGATCGTCGCCCGGCTGGCGCCGCGGGCGATCTGAACGAGTCGCCGCCGGTCGACGTCGAGGCAGCTCAGCTTGTTCCCGTACACGAGTCCGGTGTCGAGCCCGAGCCGATACGGCAGCTCGACCCGCACCTCGCGCGACGGCGTGTGCCCGAAGACCACGGTGTATGGCAACGCGTGCGGCGACAGCAGGAACTCATCGCGGATCCACAAGAGGTCCTCGACCGACTGCTCCTCGATCGCGACACCCGGACGGATCCCCGCGTGCACGAACAGGAACGGCGGTGCGAGATAGAGCAGCCGGCAGTTGCGCAAGAAGGCGACGTGCGCCTCCGGGAATGCCGCGAGGCTCGCTGCTCCGGGAGCGACCTCGGACGCGATACCGTAGCTCGCTAGCGTCTTGTCGCCGCCGTTCTCGAGGTAGACCTCGCCGTAGCGGCCGTCGAGGCCGAGATACGCGAGCAGCATGTCCTCGTGGTTGCCGCGCAGGAAAACCGATGTGAACGGCTCGTCCTCGAGACGGAGCAGGCGCTCGACCAGACGGCGCACCGCAGGTCCGCGATCGACGTAGTCGCCGAGGAACACGACAGTGTCCCCGGCGCCGGGCGCCACGGCATCCAGCAGCGCTTCGAGCTCATCCGGGCACCCGTGCAGGTCGCCGATCGCGTACAGACTCATGCGTCTTCGAGGAGGCGCCGCAGCGCCTCTCGGTCGGCCAGGAGCTCCCGGGTGGCGCTGTACGGATCGACCTCGCCGCGGCGAACGCGCGCGAGCATGCCGGACTCGTCGCCGATGCGGCGCTCGAGCCGAGCCCGCAGCTCGCCGTCGAGAACGTCCAGGAACTCGCGTTCGCGGTGCGCTTCGCCGGCGCGTTCGTCGGCATGCGCCGCACGGTGGGCGCGGTGGGCTTCGATTGCAGCGACGAGCTCGTCGATTCCGCGATCGGCCTGCGCCTCGGTCAGCAGCACCGGTATTTCCCAACCCGGGTTCGGCCGCAGCTGCACCATCGTCTGCAGCTCGGTCTTCATTCGCGCCGCCCCTTCGCGGTCGGCTTTGTTGACGACGAAGATGTGCGCGATCTCGAGCAATCCGGCCTTCATCACCTGCACGGTATCCCCCGCCTCGGGCACGAGCACGACGATCACCGTCTGTGCGAGCTCCATGATGTCGAGCTCGGTCTGCCCGACGCCGACGGTCTCGATGACGATGCGGTCCTTGCCGAAAGCATCGAGCAGGTGCGTGATCTCTCGGGTGGCACGCGCGAGGCCGCCGCGTCGGCCACGCGTGCTCAAGCTGCGGATGAAGACGCCGGGGTCGGTAGCGTGGCTCTGCATACGGATGCGGTCGCCGAGGACGGCACCGCCGCTGAACGGGCTCGAGGGATCGATGGCCACCACGCCGACACGCTCCCGGCGGCCGCGGAGCTTGCCGACGAGGCGGTCGACGAGCGTCGACTTCCCGGCGCCGGGTGGACCGGTGACGCCGAGCTTCTCGGCGCGGCCGATCCGCGAGTAGATGCGCGCCATGATACCGGCCACATCGCCGGTCCCGTTCTCGACGCGCGTCATCAGCTTCGCCAGCGCAACGCGATCGCCGGCGAGCATGCGGTCGATGAGGGCGGTCTCGGACGGCTTCAGAGATGCACCTCGCTTGCGGATCCCACGACCGCGCCCAGGTGCCGCCGCAGGGCACGTTCGGCGACGGGCAGCAGGTCACGCAGCGTCACCTGCGCCCCCGCGTCCCGGAGACTCGTCATCCGCACCATCTCCATGCCGCAGGGCGCGATCAGATCGAAGCCAGAGAGATCGACGTCCACGTTCAGCGCCAGCCCGTGCATCGACACTCCCTCGCGGATTCTGATGCCGACCGAGCCGAGCTTACCGGCCGCCGTCCAAACGCCGCGTCCGCGTCCGTCGCGCCAGGCATCGACACCCGCCGCGGCGGCTATCTCCCGCATGATGTCCTCGAGGAGGCCGACGAAGCGCGCCGCGCCCCAGCCGCGGCGGCCGAGATCGACGATCGGATACAGCACCAGCTGGCCGGGTCCATGGTAGGTCGCACGACCGCCGCGCTCGGTTTCGCGACAGATGACACCCCGCTCCCGCAAAGCAGCGGCGGAGGTCCGCAAGTCACCCGACGCCGCGCGCCTACCGAAAGTGATCGTGGCGGGATGCTCGAGGGCGAGGCACCTCTCGGATCCGGCTATGCGACACGTCCGCCAGGCGTCCTCCTGTCGCACCATGGCGTCGTCATAGGCGCAGAGCCCGAGCCACTCCCAGGCGATGGGCTCGTGCATGGGCGACGGTCTAGCCGTTGCTTGACGGTGCCGCAACCCGATGTTAGCCGCTCGCCATGCATCCGCGGCGCCTCTATCAGAGCCGCCTGTTGGTACTCGCGATCACGCTGCTGGTGCTCGGCATCGGCAACACGATCATCGGCAGTCGGAAGCTCGGACAGTATCAAGCAATTGTCGCCGAAGGGCGTGCCCGCGGATACTTTCCCGACGCGGCCTCCGCCACTGATCGCATCCTGCGTCCGTTCGATGACGAGGGAGAGCGGTACAACCTCGGCCGCGCCAAGGTGGACCTCTACCATGTCGTCCTGAGCGGCGGCCTCGTGATGATGGCCGTCGGGGTGGTGCTGACCATCATCGGGTGGCTGCGGCTCCGGCTCGGCACCGATACCGGCGCCGCTTGATCGCCGCTCGGGGTGCGCCGCCGCCCCCGGCACCGCGGGAGGACGATTATCGTCGAGGCGGACGCTCCATGGTAACCGGCGCCGACACGCCCTGCCCGACTCCGGTCGTCACTGCCTCGTAGCGGCTGACGTTCGCCCCCGGAACGCGCCTTGCAACTCTCCCCCCTCAGCAGTCGAACGACTGCGACCTCACCCGAACTCTGTGAGCGAGCACAGGGGCCTGGGGGAACGGACGCCGGCCCGTCAATCCGGGCGAGCCGGCGTTCGGGTGAGGCAATTTTCGTCCACCAGCAGAGATTCTTCTTGACTTTTCGTACGTTACCGACGTACAAAATCGTACATCAGTAGCAGTGCGAGGTGCTGGGTGGAGGTTGTGGCGGCAGCGGAGGGCGCGCCGGCTAGGCGAACGTCGATGGGGTGTGGCGGCATGCGTCGACGATCGACCGATCGAGCCATCTCCTCACCTCGGTGAGTGACCGCGCATGTCGACCGTACTCGTCATCGACCCCTCCGCAAGCGTGCGCGAGACGCTGCGCATCGTCCTCGGCCACGAACACCAGGTGACCGCGCTCGCGACTTTCCCGGAGGCTCCGGGCGGACGCCCGCCCGACGTCGTGCTGCTCGGGTTGCCGCCACCGCCACGCGACGAGGCCGCGGTCGGACGTCGACTGCTCCGGGACTTTCCCGACGTCCCCCTGCTGCTGCTGCACGCCGCAGACGCCGTCGACGTGTCGGCCGTAGTTCCGCCGCACGTGCCGTTCGAGTGCCTGGCAAAACCTTTCGACGCCTATGCCGTGCGAGCGCGGATCCGCAGCCTCGTCGGTGTCCGGCACCGCCGAGCTGCGGCTGAACCGGCCGCCTTCGCGCCTCGCTGGCCGCTCGCACCGCCATATGTAACGGCCGAGGCCGCGTCGGTGGCGCGCCAGGTACTGGCGAGCCGCCTCGCAGTCATGCTCGTCCAGGGTGAGCCAGGCACAGGCGTCGGCAGCGTGGTCCGTGCTCTTCGCAGCAGCGGGAGGTGGCCGGGAGCATTCATCGAGCTCGACGCCGCGCGACTTGGAGGTGGCGAACTCACGGCCGCACTCCTCGCTCCGCGGACGGCGGCGACGGTACACGTGACGCGCCTGGACCGAGCGCCGTGGCCAGTGCAAGCAGAGCTCGCCGGAATCTTGGATGACATCCACACCGGAGCTCGAGATCAGCGCCTGGTATGCAGCGCCGAGCGCGATCTCTGCGCGCTCGCTGCCGCCGGCGGGTTCCTCCCCGAGCTCGCCTACGCGGTATCGGCGGTGCCAATCGTACTGGCGCCGCTCCGCGAGCGCAGCGACGACGTGCCGGCGCTCGTCGAGGCGCTGACGAGGACGTTGCTGCCACGGTTGGGGCTCGACGCCGTGGACTATCGCCCTGCGGCTCTCGAACGTCTGAGTCGATACCTATGGTTCGGGAACATCGCCGAGCTCGAGGCGGTACTGATACGGACGCTCGTGCTCCATCGTCCCCGCGTCGTCGAACCGGAACAACTGGTGTTCCTGCCCGAACAGACGCAGCCAGCGCTGGTGCAACGGATGCCGGCGACGGCTGCCGTGACACACCGACCCGCGGCAGCATCCAACCTCGTCGTCGCACCCCACAGCGTCGATCTCGAGATCGCCCTCGGCGAGCTGGCGCACGAGCTCCGCAATCCGATGGTGACGATCAAGACCGTCGCGCAGCACTTCGACGGCATCGTCGCCGATCCCGAGGCGCGCCGGCGCTTCTCCGAATTGATGGTCGACGCCGTCGCGCGGATGGACGGCCTGGTCGAGACCTTGCTCGAGTTCTCGCGCTTCCGAACCCCGGCACAGCGGCCCACGGACGTCGGGACCTTGCTCGATCGCGCACTGGACGAGCAGCGCCAAGCCCTTGCCGACCGCGAGGTGAAGGTCGAGCGCCACGGGGCGACGCCGGGCGTCGTCGCCATAGACGGCGAACAGGTGCAGTTCGCCCTGCGCTGCCTCTGCCGCGGCTTGTTGCCGAGCCTGGCGCCGCACTCGACCCTAGTCGCCCACGTCCACGCCAACGGTACGGTGGAGCTCCGGTTCCACACGGAGCCGTCGATCGCGGCGCGCCTGTCGGCATGGGTCGAGCCGCAAGCCAACGGCGTCGAAGAGCCGCCGCCCCTCGCGGTGGCGCTGGCGGCGGCGCTCTTGGCAAGGAACAACGGGGTGCTCACGATCACCAGAGGCGACGCAGCGACGACCGCGATCGGCATCGAGTGGAAGCACGTCGCGGAGCGCAGTGCCGTAACGAACTGACGGCGGTGGAGGGGTAATGGAGAAGCGGAAGGTGTTGATCGTCGATGACGAGCCGGGCGTTCGCGAGTCGGTTCGCATGGTGCTGAAGGACCAGTATGACGCCGTCCTCGCGAGCTCGGGGGAAGAGGCGCTCGAGATGTTGTCGGACGTGCAGCCCGATCTCGTAATGCTCGATGTGCTCATGCCGGGGCTCGATGGCCTCGCCGTGCTCGAGCGCATCAAGGAGCGGGACCAGCGCATCCCGGTCTTGATGCTGACTGCGACGAAGACCGTGAAGACTGCGGTCACGGCAATGAAGCTTGGGGCTTTCGACTACGTCACGAAGCCGTTCGATGTCGAGGAGCTCCTCATCCTCGTCGAGCGTGCAACGCGGGACGCGGCGCGGAACGCCGAGCTCGAGAGCCTGCGTTGGGAGGTCGGACGCCGTTACAGTCCCGACAACATCATCGGCCACTCCCCGCAGATGCAGAAGATCTTCCGCACCATCGGCATGGTCGCACCGCTCAAGACCACCGTACTGGTGACGGGGGAGAGCGGCACCGGCAAGGAGCTGATCGCCAAGGCCCTGCACTACCAGAGCCCCCGTGCCGCCAAGGCGCTGGTGACGTTGAACTGCGCGGCCATTCCGGAAAATCTCCTCGAAAGCGAGCTCTTCGGACACGAGCGCGGATCGTTCACGGATGCGGTGACGAAGAAGCTCGGTCAGTTCGAGCTGGCCGATCAGGGCACGATCTTCCTCGATGAGATCGGGGAGCTAGCTCCGGCACTGCAGGCCAAGCTGCTACGGGTGATCGAGCAAGGCGAGTTCATGCGCGTCGGCGGCAAGCAAGCCATCCACGTCGACGTCCGCATCATCGCCGCGACCAACCGTGATCTCGAGCAGGCGATGCGCGACGGAACGTTTCGCTCCGATCTCTACTACCGGCTCAACGTCGTGTCGTTACATCTCCCGCCGCTCCGCGAGCGGCCTGAAGATTTGCCGCTCCTCATCAAGCACTTCATCGCCACCAAGTCGGCGCAGCTCGGCATCCGCGAGAAACACCTGAGCCCGGAAGCGGTCGACGCCCTGCTGCGCTACTCCTGGCCAGGCAACGTGCGCGAGATCGAGAACGTCATCGAGCGGATCCTCGTCCTCTCCGATCACGAACCGATCGGCCTCGAGGACCTGCCCGAGCAGGTGCGGACAGGACGCGTCGAAACATCGACCATCCAACAGCTAGTTCTGCGGCGGGAGAAGTCGCTCACCGACGCGGTCGACGATTTCGAGCGCGAGATCATTCGCACCGCTCTCCAGCACGTCGAATTCAATCAGACACGCGCCGCCGAGCTGCTCGGTACGACCCGCCGCATCTTGAAATATCGCATGGACAAGCTCGGCATACAGTCGGACGACTGAAGCCCGGCCGCCAAGGTCCGGCGTGCTCGCTATACCGGCTGGCAGCCCGGCTCGTATGGTCGAACGCGTTCATTTTTGGACACGGAAGACCGGAGCTGTCCGTCCCGTACCGGCCCAAAACGACCCGAGATCCCGCCGCACCTGGAGTTTCCGCGGCGTCATCGAGACGTGCGCTTACACCCGCCGGTGGCATGAATTCTGCTGCCCCCCATCCGCCATGGCCTCTCCAGGGAGCATTCTGATCATCGAAGACGAGCCGGGCCCCGCACTGGCCCTGAAAATGATCCTCAAGCCGTACTACCAGGTGTACAGTGCCGAACGCGGCGAAGCCGCCCTCGAGATCCTCAAGACGACGCCTATCGACGTCGTCTCGCTCGATCTCAGGATGCCGGGACTGTCCGGTATGCCGTTGCTCGCCAAGATCAAGGAGCACGATCCCGATATAGAGGTCATCGTCATCACCGGCTACGGTTCGCTCGAAACCGCGGTGGAGAGCATAAACCTCAAGGTCTTCTCCTACGTCGCCAAGCCCTTCGACGTCCTCGAGATCCTGGAGACGACCAAGCGGGCCCTCCAGAAACGCCGCAATCTGCAACGCCTCCGGCACATCAAGGAAGAGTTCTTCGCGAACTTGACCCACGAGTTCCGCACCCCGCTGTCGGCGATCATGGGCTACAGCTCGATCCTCCTCGAGGAGCACAGCGCCACCTTGACGACTGATCAGCGCCAGGCGCTCGATCGCATACAGGCGAACTCGCACGAGCTCTTGAGCTGCGTCGAAGGCATCTTCTTCCTGGCCGCACTCGAAGCCGGCGAGATCCCGCTCACGGTCTGGAGCTTCGACGCCCGGACGATCCTGTCGCGCCTGGGCGAGCGTCACGGCGCTGCGTTCGCCGACAAAGGAGTACGCTTCGAGCTCGGCGAGCTGAGCAGCCTGCCCATTCGCACCGATGAAGAGAAGCTCTGCAAGATCATCGACGTTCTCGTTCTGAACGGCCTGAAGTTCACCGAGACGGGGAGTGTGCGGGTCGATGCCGCATCGCTGACAGACGGTGGCCTCGAGCTCCGCGTACGCGACACGGGCATCGGCATGCGACCGGAAGAGATCGCGGAAGTGCTCGAAGGGTTCCGTCAAGCCGACCCGACGGCCAGGAAACGCTTCCGCGGTATCGGACTCGGCCTCCGGCTGGTTACTCGCCTGGTCGCGGCGGTCGGCGGTTCGCTCGACGTCCACAGTACGCTCGGAGGCGGAACCGAATTCGTAGTGACCATTCCGCCTCTCGGTGAAAGCGCAGCGCCCGCGGTCTCCAGCGGGATCCCCATGGCTCCTCTCTCCGAGGCCAAGGTCCAGCTCTCTGCATGAGATCCGGCAACTTCCTCCACTGTCGAGACTGCGAGACCCTGTTTCGGCCCTCATCGTCCGACCGGGCTTCGGAGTATCGAATGACGGCCGACGGAGTGCGCACGATCCCCCGCGACGACTGCATGGAGTTCCTGACCCGGCACGCCCGCCATCGGCTAGTGACGCTGCAACCGATCGCGCCTGCGGTTCATACCGGTGCGCTCTGGGATGCGAACGCGCCGACTTACTGGCAGGTCTCGGACGGCGAGCACACCGTCGTCGTCGAGGGGCGGCGTTGCCGACTCGGGAGTCCGATCCGCTACCGACTGCGAACGGGCCGCGTCATAGAGGATCGGATCGCGGCAGAGATTGCCGGTGCCGAGATCCGGCAACGGGTCGACCGAGCGCTCTATCCGGGTGTCGCGTCGGAACGGAAACTCGAGGCATTCTGCGAGGCGTTCGATCGTGCCATGGAAGATCTGGACGCGGCGGCCTGCGAAACTCTCTACGACGTTCCCGGCGATCCGACGCTGTCGGTGGCGCGCCTCCCGCCGGCGGTCATTACGGCCTTGGGCGATTGCGCCCGCCGCATCTTCGACCGCACGGACAGCGCCAAGATCGCAGCGCTCCTCGACGGAGCCGACGACGA
>MWST01000001.1 GCA_002050235.1 Polyangiaceae bacterium UTPRO1
CCTTCACAGGCTCTGAGGCGCGGGGTCTACGTCGATGCAGGCGACGACGCTGAGGCTGCGGTCCTGAAGCATGCTGTCCGCATCGCAAATTACCTCTATCCAAAGGCTTACCTTTCGGGTGCCAGCGCCGCTCTGCTGGGCCCCACACGCGACGGCCGGCTCTTTCTGACCGGTCGCCGTATTCAGCGCACCCGTATCCGGTCGCTCGAGATCATCCAGAACAAGGCACCTGAACATCCTTCCGTCGGCGAAGCCGTGATCGACGATGGGATGGGCGAATTCCGCATCAACGTCTCTTCGATCCGGCAACGCTTCCTTGAGGCCTTCCGCATACGAAGCGAACACGCCGCTGCGATCGATGAAGGCATGCGCGAGTCAATCGCCCGTCGGCTGGTCGAGGAGTACGGCAGTGCGCAAGGGGCGGCTGATGCTGTCTGGGCCCTCGCCCGCGAGAACGAATGGCACAAGGAAGGTGCGCTCGCGGAGCGCTTTCTGCTGCACCGCCCGACCGTCACGCCGGCAAGGAATCTCGCGGCGCTCGATCTGACCGTCGCCTGGCATGCCAGCCCGATCGGTCATCTCCTTCACGACGGTTTTGAATGGCGCTGGAAACCGATTGACGACCAGGGTCCGCCTCTCGTCCGGCAAACGACGCCGGGACAATTGCCCCCGTTCATCGCTTCCTTGCTGCCGGAGGGCTGGCTCGAAAAAGTCCTCCACGAGAAGGACGAGCGGGCGATGCTGCGATCCGGCAAGCGATACATGTCGAACATCACGATCGTGGAGCATGAGGCCGAACTTGCGAAGCTGCCGTCGGACGTCCTGCTCACCCGCCTCGAAACCTACACGGCAGGAGGCGCCTTCACTGGCCGCTATACCGGACCACGCCGGGGCGACATCGAAGAGAGCTTCGAACACGTCCTGGCGCATGTCTACGAACGCGCCGATACGCCGCGGCTGTCCGGCGTGCAGATCAAGGCGCCGATGTATCTCGATGCTGACGGAACGCTTTCGGCAAGCGCAGGCCGACCCTTCACCCACATCCTGAAGCCCGCAGGAACGAGTGGGTATGAGCCGCTTCCTGTTGTCGAGTGGCTGACGATGGCGCTCGGCAAGGCCGCGGGATTTGTCGTCCCGGCCACGGCGCTGGTTGCCATGCCCGATGAGATGCCCCCGGCGTTGATCGTCGAACGGTTCGACATTCGCAGCACCATCGAGGACGAGCGCCGGATCGCCCTCGAAGACATGTGCTCCGTCTTCGGTCTATCCACCGAAGCAAAGTACCGCAGCACGATGGAGCGCGTTGCGCGCGCCGTCCGGCCCCTGTCAACGGCGCCAGAAGAGGACGTCATACTCGTTCTCGAGCGTGCTTTGTTCGCATGGCTCGTTGCCGATGACGACATGCATCTAAAGAACATGGCGCTACTGAAGATCGCCGAACCCGGAGAGGCGAGCTTCCGCACCGTCCGTATCGCACCGTTGTATGACGCGGTAACGACGCGTGTCTTTCCACGTCTCGAGAGGGACCGGATGGCCATCAAGCTCAATGGGAAAGACGACAATCTGACCCGCAACGATTTTCGAACGTTCGCGGCGACGGCGGGCGCAAAGGCTGGTGACGCTGATTCAGCGATCGATGACGTTCTCTCGCGACTGCATGCTGCGGTCGACAGGATCGCGCTGCCTGAGGCCATAGACTACAGCGAGCCGGCCAAGAACGTGGCAGGGCAACTCTTGGAACTCTGCCGCAACCGCCTCGCATCGATGTCATGACCCGAGGGACTATGCCTCCGGATATTTACCTCAGAGACACCGATGATGCTGGAACGGGCGAGCGCGGCGGAACGCTGAGTTCCTGCGGCGCGGCGGTCATGCGGTGACGTCCTCCAGGCTGAACCAGCCGGACTGGTCGTCGTAGGCGAAGAGCTCGGCGTAGCGCCCCCATTCGATCGCGGCGTTGAGTGTTTCGCGCGCGTAGTCCTCGCTGAGATGGTCTTCCAGCTCGGCTTCGAAACGCACGCGCGGTGCCTGCTGGTTCGGGCGCGTGGCGAGGACGCCGCGAATGTGTGCGACGAGCGGGACGCAGGTCAGGAGGTGCTCGGAAAAAATCCGCTTGCGCGCCTGCGTATCGGCCTCCGCATAATCGCGTCCCGCAGGCGTGAGCACGATGTCCCCTGCGGCGAGCTCGGCGAGCCCCAGCATCTGCAGCACCTCGGCAGCCGGCAGCAATTCATCCGCTTCGAGTTGTACGTCTTCGGCGATTTCGGGGAGGTCCGCGCGCCCGTCATACGGGGGGGCGGCGACGGTTTCGAGCAAGCCGGCCAGGACGTTCGTCGACACGTGCCGCAGATGCTGGGCGGCGGGCGGACCGAGGGGCCGCGCAATCGCCGGCGGCCGGGCGGTAAGCAGCGCGTAAATGTCCTCGACGACCTGGCGAAAGGCGGTCGACAGCCGGTCGCGCGGATGCGGCAGCGGGATCGGGATCTCCGCCTGGACTCGCCCCGGATTCGCTGCGAGGACGACTACGCGGTCGCACATGAGCGCGGCTTCTTCGATGTTGTGGGTGACCATCAGCACGCCGCGAATCGACATCCGGCCCTGGCGCCAGAGATCGAGGAAATCGCTGCGCAGCGTTTCCGCCGTGAGCACGTCCAGCGCCGAGAACGGCTCGTCCATGAGCAGCAGCGTCGGCTCGACGACGAGAGCGCGTGCGAAACCGACGCGCTGTTGCATACCGCCCGAGAGCTCGCGCGGATAAGCCGTCTCGAAGCCGTCGAGACCGATCAGATCGATCGCCGCCAGGGCGCGCCGGCTCGCCTCCTGTGCTGGGACGCCGAGCGCATGCAGGCCGAGCTCGACATTGCCGAGCACCGTCAGCCAGGGAAACAGCGCAAAGCTCTGGAACACCATGGCGATGCCCGGACTCGGCCCGGTGATGGCGGTGCCGCGGTAGAGGATGCGTCCGGCGGTGAGCGGCATCAGTCCGGCAATGCCGCGCAGTAGGGTGGACTTGCCGGAACCGGAGCGTCCCAGGAGACCGACGATCTCTCCCGAGCACACGGTGAGGCTGATGTCGTCGAGCACTACCAGCTCGCCCGCGGCTTTGGGAAAGACCTTGCGTACGCCCTGCAATGCGAGCAGCGGCTCTGTTCCAGGATTCAAGCTCGCTCCTTATCGTAGTTGAAACCGCCGCGCGGCCGTATCGTAGAGCGGTCGCCATAGCAGGCGGTTGAGGATGACGACGAACAGACACATGACTATGACCCCGAGCGCCACACGCGCCTGGTCGCCGGCTTCGGTATGGAGCGTGATGTAGGCGCCCAGCCCCTGCGCGACGAGATGCGTGTCGCCCCAGCGCACCGCCTCCGCCACGATGCTGGCGTTCCAGGCGCCGCCCCAGGCGGTCAGGGCGCCGGTGACGACATACGGAAACACGCCGGGCAGCATCACCTTGCGCCACCACAGCCAACCGCGCACGTGGAGGCTCCGCGCCGCTTCGACGAGATCGTTCGGTACCGCGCTCGCGCCGGCGATGACGTTGAACAGGATGTACCACTGCGCGCCGAGCAGCATGAGCGGGCTGAGCCAGATATCCGGATCGAGCTTGAAGTGGACGATGCCGACGACGGCGAGCGGAAACAGCAGATTGGCGGGAAATGCCGCGAGGAACTGTGCGGCCGGCTGCAGGCGTTCGGCCAGACGCGGGCGCAAGCCGATCAGCACGCCGAGCGGCACCCATACCACGAGCGCAACCGCCATGAGTGCCGCGACGCGCAGCAGGGTGAAGAGCCCGAGGCGCAGCACGTGCAGGATCTCGGCCGTGCCGATTCCCGAGGCGAGCGCTACGGCGAGTCCCGCACCCGCCAGAGCGACAACAGTCAGGGTGCCGTAATACAAAAGGTCCGCGATACGTGTGCGCGCCGCGCGCGACAGCGGAACGCCGACGGCGCGCCATGCGGGCCGCCACATGGCGATGGCGTGCACACGGCGGCGCAGTGACGTGCCGGTACTGCGTACCAGGCGCGTGCGCCGCAGCAGGGTGAGCAGCCAGCTGCGCGGCGCTTCGGCGGCGGCCGTCTCCCCCATGCGAAACTTGTCCGCCCACGCCACCAGCGGACGGAACATGAGTTGATCGTACAGGGCGATGACTACCAGCATGGCGACGAGCGCCGCGCCCACGGCGGCGAGATCGCGTTCGGCGATCGCCAGCGCGACGTAGGAGCCGATTCCCGGCAGGTCGATGGTATGCGTGCCGACCGTTATGGCTTCGGCGGCGACCACGAAAAACCAGCCGCCCGACATCGACATCATCATGTTCCACACCAGACCGGGTACTGCGAAGGGCACTTCGAGGCGCCAGAAGCGCTGCCACGCCGATAGATGGAAGGCGACCGCGGCTTCCTCCATGTCGTGCGGCACGGTGCGCAGCGACTGATAGAGGCTGAAGGTCATGTTCCAGACCTGGCTGGTGAAGATCGCGAAGATCGCCGCCAGCTCGGCGCCCAGCACCGATCCGGGAAACAGGCCCAGGAACAGCACGACGGTGAACGAGAGATACCCGAGCACCGGCACCGACTGCAGGATGTCGAGCAATGGGATGAGGATTTTCTCCGCGCGCCGACTCTTCGCGGCGAGCGTGGCGATAGCGAAGGTGAACGTCAGCGACAGCGCCAGTGCCGCGAACGTGCGCAGCGTGGTGCGCGCGGCATAGCCGGGCAGTGCGGCCGGATCGAGCGCGATCGGCGTCGCATCGAGTATCTCCAGCGACACGCGCATCTCGCGCGCCGCGACGATGACCGATGCCAGCCCACCGAAGACCAGCGCCGCGGCCACGAGGTCCCAGCGATTCGGCCGGGTGAGCCAGACCGGCAGCGGCGGAAAGCGGCGGTGCATGCGGCGCAACGGCTTCAGACCTGCCAGGCCGCGAGACCTACGGCCGAAAGCAGGCGCTCGGCGGTCTCGTCCGCGACGACGTCCGGAGGAATGTTGCGCTCGCGATTCTCCCGCTCCATCGAGAAACCGAGGATAGTGCATGGCCACGCAAATTGAACGCTTTTTCTGCAGCGACGCGCCAGAGTCTCTTCCCGCTCACTCCTCGGGTCGCGAACGAGCCGGCGCGCTCTCGAACGCTGCTCGACATCGCCGCGTTGACACGATCGCCGCACCATCGCACTGTCGCGCGCCATGTCGCGCCTGGTGTCCGTCGCGCTCACGATCTCGTCGGGGGCGCTCTACGGCCTCAGCTACCCGACCGCGCGCCTCCAGCTGCTCGCGTGGGTCGCGCTCGTACCGTTCTTCCTGGCGCTGCGCGGTGCGAGACTCGGCTGGAGCCTCGTATTGGGGTGGCTCTGGACGACGTCGGCCGCCTGGGCGGTGGGTGATTGGTTCGCGACCGCGGTCGCGCGCTACTACCAGCAGCCGCTCGTAGTCGGCCTCGGGTTCTTCGTCGGCGTCTCGGGCCTGATGGCGGCGCCGTTCTACATGACGTTCGCGGCCGCGTACCGGACGCTCGTCCGCCGCTCGGCACCGACGACCCCGTTGGTGGTCGCTGCCGCGTGGGTGGCCGCCGAGCTCGCGCGCACGCGGCTGGCCGGAAATCCGTGGGCGCTGTTCGGGTACTCCCAGATGGGCATCGATACCCTCGTGCAGGTCGCCGATCTCGCCGGCGTGTACGGCGTGACCTTCGTCCTCGTGGCGGTGAACGCGGCGCTCGCGCAGCTCCTGGTCGCCCGCGGCGGAGAGCGTCGCGCGGCGGTGCTGAGCGGCATGCTGACGATCGGCGTCGCGGGCGCCGTCCTCGCCTACGGATCGTGGCGTCTGGCCGCGGCGGAGGACTCGGGGCGGCCCGCCGAGATGGTCAGGGTCGGCATGGTCCAGGCGAACCTCGAGATCGGCGCCCTCTGGAATGCCGATGACTACGGCCGGAACCTGGACGTGTACCTCCAGCTCACCAAGGACCTGTTGCGTACGAATCCTCCGCCGATCGTCTTCTGGCCGGAAAGCGCGCTGACGTTCTTCCTCGAGGACGAGCCGCTCTACCGGGCGGCCATTGCCCGTGTGTTGGCGCCGCACGGGGCGGAGCTCGTCGCCGGGGGGCCGCGAGCGGACGGGGCCGAGTCGCACACGTACTACAATTCGGCCTTCCACATTTCTCCGACGGGCAGGATTCTCGGCGTGTACGACAAGCAGCGACTCGTGCCGTTCGCGGAGTACTTCCCGTGGCGTTCTCTGGAGCTGTTACGGCGTCGCTTTGCACGCGTTCGGGAGTTTACCGCGGGGGCATCGCAGCCGCCGTTCCGGACGGCAGCGGGCCCCGCCGGCGTCACGATCTGCAACGAGGCGATGTTTCCCGAGATCGCGTCCGAGCGTGTGCGGGAAGGAGCGCGCTTCCTCGTCGATCCGGCGCACGACACCTGGCTGACGCCGCGCTTCTCGGCGCAGCAATTCGACATCGTCCGGCTCCGGGCCGTCGAGCAGCGCCGCTGGCTCGTCCGGGCTTCGACGTCCGGGCCGTCAGCGGTGGTCGATCCCTGGGGGCGGGTGATCGTTAGCACCGCGTTCGAGACGCGCACCGCCGTCACCGGCAGGATCATCCCTCGGGACGATGTAACGCCCTACCACCGCGTCGGGGACGCCTTCGCCGCGGGCTGTACGCTCGTCGCGATCGCCGCGTGGCTGCGCGGCCGTCGGCGCTCCGGCGCCGGGTCCGCGCGTCAGCGGATGCCGTACTTCTGAAGCTTGTCGATGAAGGTGCGGCGCGAGATGCCGAGCTCCGCAGCGGCGCGCGTCTGGTTCCCGTCGTGCCGCGTCAGCGCTTCGCGGACGAGCTGCGCCTCGAACGCCTCGACGGCGGTGCGCAGCGCGGAGCCGTCGGCGGCGGCGTTTCCGAGACCGAGGTCGCGGCCTGCGAACTTCGGCGACAGCATGTCGGGCGTCACGTAACCGTCGGGGTCGGCGAGGGCGTAGGCGCGCTCGATCTCGTTTTCCAGCTCGCGCACGTTCCCGGGGAAGTCGTGCGTGACGAGGACCGCGAGGGCCTCGGGCGTGAGCCCGAGTACGCGGTGGCCGCGCGCCTCGTTCAAGCGGCTCAACATGTGGTCGACGAGCAGCGGCACGTCTTCCTTGCGTTCGCGGAGCGGCGGGGTCGTGACGCTGAATACGGCCAAGCGGTAGTACAGGTCCCGGCGAAAGCGGCCGTTCTCGACGTCGCGTTCGAGGTCGTGGTGGGTCGCGGCGATGATGCGCACGTCGACGGGGATCGGCCGATTGTCGCCGACCCGGCGGATCTCGCCCTGATCGAGCACGCGGAGCAGGCGGGTTTGCAGCTCCGGCGGACAGTCGCCGATCTCGTCCAGGAACAGCGTGCCGCCGTTCGCGACCTCGAAGAGCCCTTTGCGGTCTTCCAGCGCGCCGGTGAAGGCTCCGCGCTTGTGGCCGAAGAGCTCGCTGGTGAGGAGATCCGGCGCGATCGCTCCGCAGTTCTCGCTGACGAACGGGCGGTCGGCGCGTGGGCCGTTGTAGTGGATGGCGCGCGCCACGAGCTCCTTGCCGGTGCCGGTCTCGCCGGTGATGAGCACCGTGCTATCGGTGGTGACCACCCGCTCGAGCAGGGCCAGCATCTTTCGCAGGGCCGGGCTCGTGCCGATCAGCTCGTCGAAGCGGTACTTGCCCTTCACCGCGCGGCGGAGGGCGGCGTTCTCGACGCGGAGCTTCGCGTTGGCGGCGGCGAGCTCCTCCCGCAGGCGCAGGTTCTGCGTGGTGAGGGCGTGGAGCTCGGACGCCTGCCGGACGACCCCCATGAGCTCGTCTTTGTTCCACGGCTTCGTGAGGTAGCGGTACACGCTGCCGGTGTTGATGGCTGCGATCAGGGCGTCGACGTCGGTGTATCCGGTGAGGATGATGCGGATCAGATGCGGGTGGCTTGCCGCCGTCCGTTGGATGAGTTCGGTGCCGCTCATGCCCGGCATCCGTTGATCGATGATGGCGACGGCGGTGTCGGGGTGCCGGGCGAGGAGCGCGAGGGCTTCGTCGCCCCCGCTCGCGGTATGGACGGTGTAGTCCATGGCGAGCGTGATGCGCAGAAGCGCGACGCTGGCCGGCTCGTCGTCGACGACCAGGACGGATGGCGGCAGTGGCCGAAGCAGATCCATCGAGCGCATCGTAGCGTATATCGGCGTCGTCGGGCGGAAGGCAATGCGCCGTCGCGACCGCTGCGCGCTGCTGCCCGTCAGGCGGCGCGCGAGCGGGCGTGCGGCACCGGGAGACGCACGACGACGGTCGTCCCGCGGTCGGGAATGCTCGTGGCTTCGATCGTTCCCCCGTGGCTGCGTACCGCGCCGTAGGCGATGCTCATGCCGAGCCCCGTGCCACGCCCGACGGTCTTCGTCGTGAAGAAGGGGTCGAAGATCCTGTTCAGCACTTCCCGACTCATGCCGCAGCCGCTATCGGCGATGCGGATCTCGACCCAGCGGGCGGTTTCCGACGGGAGGGCGCTCGGGCGGTCCTCCCGACCCTCGACGCGGATGTGGAGCCGGCGTTCGGCTCGACCGTCGAGCGCATCGAGCGCGTTGGACAGGAGGTTCATCCACACTTGGCTCAGCTGGCCGGCGTGCGCCGCGATGAGCGGCGGGTCGAGGTACTCCCTGGCCACGTCGACGTCGCCGGCGGTGATGCGATCCCCGAGCAGCCGCAGCGAGGCCTCGATGCCGGCCACGACGTCCGTCGGCTTGCGCTCTCCATGCTCGGCGCGCACGAATACCCGGAGGTCCGCGACGATCGACTTGATGCGCTCGGAGCCTTCGGCGCAGATGCGAAGCAGCTCGGGCGTCTCACGGAGGAGGTAGTCGAGCCGAGTCTCGTTACGAACGGCGGCGATCGCCTCGCGGAGCTCCGGTCGGGAGGCGGCGAGCGCCTCGTACCGCTGCAGGGCATATATGAAGGCGTCGAGGTACTCGACGAGATTGGCGAGCCCGCCGTGCACGAAGCTCGCGGGGTTGTTGAGCTCGTGCGCGACGCCTGCCACCAGTTGTCCGAGCGAGGCCAGCTTCTCGCTCTGGACCAGTTGCGACTGTGCCGCGCGGATCTGTCGATACGCTTCACTGAGCTCGGTGTTGGACGCGGCGAGCTCGGCGTTGGACGCGGCGAGCTCGGCGGTGCGTTGGGCCACCTTGGCTTCGAGCTGAGCATTGAGCGCGGCGACCTCGCGGAACGAATGCGCGTTCTGGAGCGCAATTGCCGTCTGCGCGGCCAGGGTCTGGAGGAGCGCCACGTCCTCGGCGTCGAACCGACGCCCGGAGCGCTTCGCCGCGACACCGATGGCTCCGATGGTCCGATCCGCGATGGCGAGCGGTACGAGGACGCGCGCCGCGAGCGCGTGCGCCAACTCCCGAAGATACGCGGGGAGGCGCGTCGCGTCGTCGTCGTCATCCGCGTCGTCGGGAACGACCAGCACCTGTCGCGGCAGCGGCGCGTCGATCCAGGCATCGGCTCCGGGAGGATGGTCGAGCGGAGCCATACCGCCCGTCCGGGGATCGTAGCGCCAGTAGGCGGTCGCGTCGCCGAACGCCAAGACCACGCGTGCGCCGCCGACCTGCAGTCCCTCTACCAGGGCGCGACCGACGCGGCTCAGGATCTCGTCGCGATCCAGCACCGACGTGAGCGCGGCGCTCACGTCGCCGACGGTACGGCGGTAGTCGGGCCGACCGCGGAAGAAAGTCCGATCGACTACGCGTTGGACGCGCTCGCGGAAGGGCTGGAGCACGAACGCCATCAGCACCACGAAGGCGATCGTGACGAGCGGGGACACGTGCTCGTCACTCGGCGCCAGCCAACCGACGGCGGCGAGGCTGCCCGCATATCCGCCGGTGATCGCCAAGGTGAGCACCGCGTAGACGACCGCCTGCCGGACCAGGCGGTCGATGGCGAAGAGATCGTGGCGCAGGATCGCGTAGCCGACCGACAGGTAGAAGAATGCCGGACCCAGGGCGATCAGGTTCATGAGGAAGTCGCCGCCCCCGCGAGAGATGTTGAGGAAGCCGTACAGGGCGACCACCGTTCCCACGACGAGACCCGGCAGGACCGCGTGGAGGGTCGAACGGACCTGCGGGCTGCGATCCTCGACATAGGCCCACGTCGCGAGCGCGATCAAGGTGACGATGGCGAGGGCCGTGAAGTAGTAGGAGCAATACAAGCCGGTCAGGGCCGGGGGCTCCGCGTAGAAGCCGACGATCGCCCAAGCGGCGATGGCCAGAGCGAGGACGTAGGGGACGGCGATCCATTCCGGTCGGCGCGCGACGAAGCGCCGCTCGACCGGGAAGACCAGCCCCAGATGGATGAACGCAGCGGGAAACGCCGCCTGCATCAGCAGGTGGAGCGGCGACAACCACCAGAGGCTCGGCCCGTAGAGAGCCGCACCCGTGAGGGCAAAGACTCCCGTGCATACGCCCTGTACGAGGAACGCCCGCGCCGCCCGCGTGCGCGGCTGGAGGATGCCGACCGCGACCCCGGTGCCGATCGAGGTCAGCGCGAAGACTAGATAGAGTCCGACCGTGAGCCAGTAGTCGCGGCCGCCGAATCGCATGGTCGCGACGGTGAGCGTCGTCGTACGGCCGCCTTTGGCGAAGGTGTAGCGCACGGGAGTGCCGGGCGGCCGCACGCTGGTGTACGCGTATACCGCGCGGCTCGAAGCGACCGGCACGTCTTCCACGGCGACGACCTGAGCGTGAAAGGGGACGTGCGCTTCGATGCCGGTCCACCCGGGGAGGCCGATGGTCGGCACCAGGCGATTGCCCATCACGAAGAACCCGGGGAACGTGCGTCCGGGCCAGTGCAGCGTGTCGACCGCCGCCACGACGACGATCGGGACGGCGAGCGCCGCGAGGGTCAGCGCCGGCCAACGTTCGCGCAGCCATCGGCGATGGTGACGACCGATCATCGAATGCTCGTGGCCTAGCACTTAGCAACCGGCGCGCCCATGAGCGGCCCGAGGGTTGGCGACGATGCCCGGCTGCGTGCCAGCGCGCTCCCGAGGTTGTCAAGTCGGCAAGACGCCCGGCGGCGGCAGCCGGTGCGCACCGTTGCGACAGCTCGACCTCCGCAGGTGTGCGGATCTTCGCACACGCGCCGTGGCGAAAGCCGCGCCAACGCCGCGTCCTCGCACGGGGCACGGACCTTGCGACGGCGCTGCGCATGGCCGTGAATGGCGACGACCTGAATAGGCTCATCGAGCTCACGTATGCGGGTGTCGAGGACGGCGCTCAGTGGAGCGCGCTCCTGACGCAGCTCGCCCGCGCGCTGCATGCGGAACGGGTCGAGGTGGAGTCCGAGCCCGACCCCGGGAGGGCTCCGATGTCCGGCGTCCGCTCGGCGACGGGCTTTCGTTTCGAGGACGACGCGAGCGATCCCCGGATGCTGCGTTGCGCGCTGGTTTCGTGCGGGGAGGCGACGACGCTGACGGTCAGGTGGACCGCCGCCGGACCGGCAGGCTCGGCGCGCGCCGTCCGCCTGTGCCGTGCCCTGTTGCCCCACCTCGCCCGCGCCCGACATCTGCACCGACGCGTCTCGGCGGTGGAAGCGGGGCGCGAGGCTGCCGAGGCCGTGCTCGAATTCCTCCCGCTCGGCATCGTGTTGCTCGGGCCCGACGGCCGCGTCGTCGGGCTGAACTGCCGCGCCGCCGACCTCCTCGACCGACGCGACGGGCTGACGATCGCCGGTGGGCGGCTGAGCGCGCATCCCGCCGCAGTCGATGCCGAGCTGCGGCGACTGTGCGGCATGGCCGGATCCGGTGGCGTGCTGTCGATCCGCCGGCGATCGTGCGTGCAGCCGCTGTCGTTGACGGTCGTTCCGCTGGGCGCCGCTCCGGGCGCGGATCGCCGCTGCGAGCGACCGGCGGCGGTCGCCTTCCTCGGCGATCCCGACGTCAAGCTCAGACCGCTCTCCGGCGTGCTGGCGACGCTCTACGGGCTGACGCCGAGAGAGGCGTCCATCGTCGCCAGGCTCGTGGACGGCGAGACCGTGGCCGACATCTCACGATCGTTGGACGTCACCTTGAATACGGTGCGGACGCATCTGAAGCGCGCTTACTCGAAGACGGGAACCAGCGGGCAGAGCAGCCTGCTCCGCCTGGTGCTCCTCGGAGTGAGCCTGGCGCAGTGTCACCCGATTGCGGGTCGCCGCAGCCGGGCCGCGTGATCCTCGTCGTCATCATGTCCGGCCGTCGCCATGGCGCGCGTGCGCCGGCCCGTGTGCCTTCCGGTCCGGGACGCCATCCTGTAGCGGCAGGCGTTCCTCCGGCGGCACCAGCTCCGCGAAGGGCCCGAGCTGCCGCTCGTACTCGCGGTGGTAGAAAGCCGGGACGTCGCTGGCCTTACCTTCGTGGAAGGCGCGCAGCGCCGGATCGCTGCGCAGGCGCTCGCGCAGGCGGCGGAAGGCGTCGAGGCGGCGCCGCTTCACCCGAGTCCGGACGAGATGGGCGAGCGCTACGAACCGCGACCGCGCCGTGCGTAGGCGACGAAGCAGCATCGACGTCGACGTGAAATACGCGAACATCTCGATGAGATGATCGTAGTAGGCGATCGGGTCGTAGTGGCGCGGAACGATCGCTAGGTAAGGCGAATAGTAGAAGTGGAAGGGGAGCGTCGTCAGCACACGCCCCTCGGCCCGTAACCGATCGGCGTAGGGGGTGCCGCCGAACGGGTGCGGCAGGTTCACCACTGGCCAGACGAACGGCGTCCGCCGCATGAAATCCAGGGTGAGCCGTACCGGGTCGCGGCCGATGTCGTCGTCGAGCCCGAACATGAAGTTCGCTTGCACGTACGGAACGTGCTCGTGGAGGTCGGAGAAATGTGCGGCGAGACGCTCCACCTTCCGCGCGCCGGACGAGCGCGGCGCTCCCGACTTCGAGCCGTAGCTCGTCCACGATTCGACGCCCGGCGCCGCCATTGCGCAATTGGTCGCGGCGAGGCGGGGGAGGCGCTCCGGGCGCAGGACGGCAAGCGAGGCCTCCATGATGTAGGCCGGCCTTCGCTCGGGAGGAGCGGCGGCGAGCACGTCGAGCACGTCGTCGAAGCGCACCGCGAAATTGGGATCGTGGAAGGACACCATGGCGCCGGGGATCTCACGGGCGACGGTGGCGAGATCGACCGCTAGACGTTCCGAGGGCAGTTGCACGTACGGGGTGTCCCAGTCGATGCAGAAATCGCACGCGTACGGACACCCCGTGCTCGCGAGCAGCGGGATGGTGGTGGATGCGTACGGCCGGCCGAGGAGGAAGGCTGACGCCCGAATCTCGGGCATGCGCTCGGCGACGGTCGGGAGCTCGCGCGGCGGCTTGCTCGAGACGACGACGCCGCGGTCGTGCTCGCTGCGCACGAGCTGACCCACGAGATCCTCGTCGCATTCCTGGACGACGACGTCGAAGAAGCGCAGACAATCGGTCGGGAACGATCGCGCGTGGGGACCACCGACGATCGTACGAACGCCGTCGCGGCGATAGAGGCGGGCGAGCGCATAGGCGAGCCCGCTCGCCTGCGTGTAGGTGGCGATGAAGACGACATCGAGATCGTTCGGAAGCAGTCGCCGGGGATCGCCGTGTCCCCAGTAGGCGGCGTAGGCGGTGCGGTGGCCGTACCGGCGGCACCAAACGGCGATTGCCTGCGGCATGATGCTCGCGTACTGCTTCGTGAGCACCAGGCCGTAGGCCCGGTCCGCGAGCGTTGCCGCCGGCGTCGTCAAGAGATCGAGGATGCCGACACGCATTCGGAGCACGTTATTTTGTTTTGTGCCGGCTGACGCCCGTGCTAGGTTCCACGCCCGACCGGAGTAATTCGCCAGCACTACACCAGGGACCCCGCTGCGTGCACCTGTCCTTCCCAAGCCGAATCCTCGCCGCGCTGCTGATGGTGTTCGCGGTCTGCCATCGACCCTCCGCGCATGCCGCCGTCGGCGCGTGGAGCCCCGATGGCCCGGAGGGCGGAACGGTCTCCGCTCTCGCCGTCGATCCGAGCGCACCGGCGACGATCTATGCCGGCAGCGTCGGCGGCGGGGTCTTCAAGACCGTCGACGGCGGTCTATCGTGGCTGGCGGCGAATACCGGTCTGAAGGGGCGACCTACCGAGCTCTATATCCACGGGCTGTCGGTGGATCCGGTCTCCCCGAACGTCGTGTACGCGGGCACCAACTCCGGAGGCTTCAAGAGCGCCGATGCCGGCGGCACGTGGACGAAGATGAGCGCGCTCGGGCTGAGCTCGGTCTACTCGTTCGCGATCGACCCTGCCGCCCCCGCGACCATTTACGCTACCACCGGAGGCGCAGGAGTCTACAAGAGCGTGGACGCCGGGGCGACCTGGGGGCAGAGCAATACGGGACTCGGCAACTTGACGGTCCACGTGGCGAAGCTCGTGCCGGGATCACCGTCGACGGTGTTCGCGGGTACGCAAGGCGGCCTCTTCCGGACGACCGACGGCGCTGCGTCGTGGGCCCAGGTGACCGGCGGCCTCACGCTGGTGTTCGTCGCCGCTATCGCGATCGATCCGGTGACGCCCACGACCATGTACGCCGCCGGCAGCACGGTATTCAAGAGCTCCGACGGCGGAGCGACCTGGGCGCCGGCGAACGCGGGGCTCGGTAGCCTGGGGATCGAAGCGTTGGCCATCGATCCGAGCGCGCCGTCGGTTCTCTACGCCGCTACCAACGGAGGAACGTACAAGAGCACGGATGCCGGAGCGAGCTGGACGGCGATGAACGGCGGCCTCTCGAATCTCGCCGTGAAGGCGCTCGCGATCGATCCGCTCGTCCCGGCGACGATCTATTGCGGCACCGCGAACGGCTGGAGCCCCGTCTTCAAGTCCACCGACGGCGCGGGCACGTGGACGGCGGCGAGCGTCGGGTTCACCAACACTCGGATCGCCGCCATCGTCGTCGACGCTTCCGATCCGGCGACCGTGTACGCCGGCCTGCTTGGCTCCAGTCCTCCGAACGGCGTCTTCAAGAGCACGGACGGCGGTAGCACCTGGACCGACCGGAACACCGCGCTCGGCAACCGGAACATCCAGAGTCTGGTCGCCGATCCGAACGACCCCGCCCGGCTGTTCGTCGGGACCGCCAATGGCTTGTACCGGACCGACGACGGCGCTGTGACGTGGTCCGGAGCCGGCCTTGCCGGTAGCATCACCGCGATCGCCGTCGACCCGACGAGTGGCGGCACGATCTACGCCGCGGTCGCGAGCGGGGGGCTCTACAAGACGACGGACGACGGCGCCGTCTGGATGTCCAGCGGCCTGGCGTCGCGGTACGTGGATGCGCTCGTCATCGATCCCGTCGTGCCGACGACTCTCTACGCGGGAACCAGGAGCGGGTACGGCGTCTTCAAGTCGACGGACGGCGGCACCACGTGGAACGCCATGAATAGCGGGCTCGGTGTCTTGAGCGGCGCCAACGACGTATTGGCGTTGGTCCTCGACCCGGGCGCGACGCCGACCGTCTACGCGAGCGTCAGCTTCCGCGGCTTGTTCCGGAGCACGGACGCTGCGGCAACCTGGACCGCGATGAGAGGTCCGAACGAATATGTGACTGCCCTGCTGCTGGCGCCGGGTTCACCCGGGACGATCTGGGCCGGTACGTTGACCCGGGGCGTGTTCATGACGAACGACGCCGGATCGCTGTGGACGGCGCTGGGTGCGGGGCTCGGTCACACTACTGTGGCGGAGCTCGCGACCGATCCGACCGGGACGACGCTCTACGACGCCTCGGACGGGGGCGGTGTCTTCGAATGGTCGTCGGTCTGCGGCAACGGCGTGCGCGAGCTCGCGGAAGGGTGCGACGACGGCGACCTGGACGACGGGGACGGGTGCAGCTCGTCGTGCGCGGTCGAGCCGACGCCCACACCGACCCCGACGGCGCCGGTGATCACGGCGACGCCGACGCTGGAACCCACTGTGACGGCGACCCCCACCGCGACGGTTTCTCCGACGCCGCCCCCGACGCCGACGGCAACCGCGAGCGAGACCTCCGCTCCCACGGCCACCCCGGCGCCGACGGTGACCACGACGACGCCGCCGACGCCGACGAGTACCCCGACCGTCACCGAGACCGCGACGCCGTTGGAAACCGCGACGCCGACGCCGCTACCGACGGCCGCGTGCGGGAACGCTGCGCTCGACGCCGGTGAGCAGTGCGACGACGGGAACACGGCGGCGGAGGATGGCTGCGACGCGGGTTGTCGCTTCGAGCAGTTGGTTCCCGGCAGGGGCTCGGCCGCAACCGATTGCATCGCCGAGTGGGCGATCGTGAATCCCGGGAACGCGCCCTATCTCGATCGCAAGGGACTCCCGAGCTTCAAGCAACGCTGCGTCGACGGCGATCCGCGCTGCGACGCCGACGGCGCGCCTGACGGCGTCTGTCGCTTCCGCGTTGCGGTGTGCCTGCGCAACGTCGACGCCAATCTGCCGCTCTGCGGACCGTTTCCGGCGATCGGTACGTACACGTTGCTGAAGCCGCGTCCCGACGACCGCAAAGCCGTACGTGCCGCCGACGCCGCGGCGCTGCTCGCCGCCTTTGCGCGCCTCGGCGCCGCCGGCGTGAGCGGTCCGCACGGGAACGTATTGACCTTCGCAACGCCGCTCGCGGTTGCGGCGCCCGACAATTGCACGGCTTCGACGGAGATCGCCGTGCCCCTCCAGGGCCGCCGGGGGTCGCTGACGTTGAAAGGGCGCGCGACGACGTACGCGCCGCTCGCGAAGGGGACGCGGGACACCGATGCGCTGCAACTGATCTGCGAGGGATCCTGAGGGGAGCGCGCATGGTGAAGATCGCCTGCGTGTGCCTGCTCCTGAGCACTGCCGTGCTCTTCCCGGCGGTGGGAGATGCCGGGATCAACCGCTGGACGACCCAGGGTCCCGACGGTGGCCGCGTATTCGACCTCGCGTTCAGTCCCTCGGCGCCCTCCGTGGTGTACGCGGCGACGGACGGCGGGATCTTCAAGAGCACGAACGGCGGCGCGGCGTGGACCCTCTGTCCGGGACTCGAGCACTTCATGTCGAAGGTCGCAGTCGATCCCACGACGCCGACCACCGTGTACGGAGGGGCATCCTACGACGGCTTCTACAAGAGCACCGACGGGGGCGCGACGTGGTCGTTCGCCGGCAGCGGCTTCTCCGACCTCCGGATCCGCGGCGTCGCCGTCGATCCACACGCGCCGGCGACGGTGTACGTCGGCACGCAATACGGAGGCGCCTACAAGAGCAGCGACCGCGGCGATACCTGGACGTCGATCACCGGCAGTCTCCCCGGGGCGGTGCAGGCATTCGCCTTCGATCCGTCGATGCCCGGAGTCGTCTATGCCGGGCTCGAGACCGGCGGCGTCTACAAAAGCATCGACGACGGGGCGACGTGGCTCGGTGCGGCCACTGGGTTGGGCTCGAGCAGCGTGAACGGTCTCGTCGTCGACCCGTACGCCCCCGCCACGCTCTACGCCGCAACGTTCTCGGGGATCTACAAGACCACGAACGGTGGCGATTCTTGGACGCGAGTGTTCGTGGGGTTCTTGTTCACGATCGCGATCGATCCGGCGAATCCGGCGACACTCTACGCCGGGGGGGAGAACGGGCGCGTCTTCAAGACCACCAACGGCGGCGGCGCGTGGACCTCGGGGGTGACGACCTTGCCCGCGGCGCACGTGCGGGCGCTCGCCCTCGATCCCGCCAGCTCCGCGCGAGTGCTCGTCGGCCAGATACAAGGAGCCGGCGGCGTGTTCGGCTCGGCCGACGGCGGAGCGACGTGGGAGGCGAGCGGTGCGGGAATCGTTGCGCTGAGCTTCGGTGCGCTCGCACTCGACCCGTCCGATCCGACGATCGTGTACACGGGGACCGGCGTGTCGGGGCTGTACAAGTCGACGGACGCTGCCGGCAGTTGGCAAGCGATGAGCAGCGGCATCACGGCCAGCCGGAACGTCCGGGCGATCGCCGTCGATCCAGTCACGCCGACGACCGTCTATGCCGGGACGGAGGCGGGCGTCTACAAGAGCGTCGACGCCGGCAGTCATTGGACGCCGGCGAGCAACGGGCTCTCCATCCTGAACGTAGCCTGCCTGGTGATCGACCCGGTTGATCCGCGGACGCTGTATGCCGGGACCAGCAACGGGGTCTTCAAGAGTACGGACGGAGCGGCCACCTGGAGCGGCTCGAGCAACGGCTTGACGGGCCAGATCTACGATCTCGCGATCGATCCGCAGAGCCCGGCGACGCTGTATGCCGCGTCGGTGGGGGGCGTGGGCGCGCCGCTCTACAAGACGACCGACGGGGGAGCGAGCTGGGTGGTGCGGACGAACGGGCTCCTGCCGGCGGCGTACGTCTATGGGCTCGCCATCGGCGGTGACGATCCGCAGAGGCTCTACGCGGCGACGGACATCGGCGTGTTCAAGACCAGCAACGGCGCGTCCTCGTGGACCCTGACCACCGCGACGAGCGGCGCCGCCAGCGCCGTCGCCGTGGATCCGGACGATGCGAACATCGTGTATGCGGGTACGAACGCAGCGGCGCTCGTGCGCAGCAGGGACGGCGGCAACACCTGGCTGCCGATGGGGGATGGGTTGCCGTTCGTCGGGATCTGGGAGCTGCGGGTCGAGCCGGGGAACGCACGGGTACACGCCGCGACCGGCCGTGGCGTCATGACCTTCGAGCCACGCTGCGGCAACGGCATCGTGGATCCAACCGAGGCCTGCGACGACGGCGCCGCGACGGGATACCAGGGCTCGTGCTGCTCGTTTCCCGGGTGTCAGGCGCTGCCGCCGGCGAGCGGTTGCGCGGTGACGTCGACGCCGACCGCATCGCGCACGCCCACCCCGACCCGAACGCCTACGGCCACGATGACGGCGACGCCGACGCCCACGGCGACCGGGACATCTTTACCGACGGTCACGGTGACGAGCGCCGGTACTACGACCGTCGCCAGTACGCCCGGACCTTCGGAGACTCCCACCCCGTTCGCGGAGCCGACGCCCACGCCCGATCCCACTCCCGCATGCGGTGATGGACGGCTCGGCGCCGACGAGCAGTGCGACGACGGCAACGCGCTCGGCGGTGACGGCTGCAGCTCGGCCTGCCGGTACGAGCAGCTAGTGCCGGGAAAGGGATCGCCCGCGACCGACTGCTTCGCCGAATGGGCGGTCACGAATCCCGGAAACTCACCCTACCTCGATCGGGCGGGCGTCCCGAGCATCAAACAGCGATGCGTCGACGGCGATCCCGCGTGCGACGCCGACGGCACCGTCGACGACGTGTGCCGCTTCCGCGTCGCGGTCTGCCTGCGGAACGCCGATCCTGGCCTGCCGCTCTGCGCGCCTGCCCCGATCGCACGCGTGGTGCTGAAGAAACCACGGCCGGGCGCCGTCAAGCCGGTGCCGGCGCGGAACGCCGTCGCCTTGTTGGCGGCATTCGATCGATTTCCGGCTGCGACTGCCGGGAGGTCGTCTGCCGACACCATCGTATTCTCGCCGGTGCTCGCCGCGCTCGCACCCGAAAACTGCTCCTATCCGTTCGAGATCCTGGTGCCGCTCGTCGGCGCTCGTTCCACGACGACGCTGAAGCTGCGCACGGAGAGCGACGCGTCCTCCGGCCGCACGCGCTTGGATACGGATACGCTGCGGCTCAGCTGCGAGCGGCCCTGACGTCCGTCAATCGGAGCGATCCTGGAGTCGCGTCGGATCCTGGCGCTCGAACGGGGCGGCATAGCTCGCGCCCCAGCAAAGGCCGCCGCGGGCCTGGAGCTGTATGGTGAGCGGTGCGGCGAAAGTCGTGGGCGGCGGCATGGCCAAGGCCGAGCCCGATCCCTTGAGGTCGATCTTCGCGACGCCGTCGGGCCCCGCCTTCAGGGACACCTGGAGCCGTCCGTCGGGACCGAACGCGTAGTTGCGATACGTGAATCCGCTCGGACGCGCGCTCCAACACGGCCGTCCGGCGCAGACGCCGGCAGCGGGCATGGCCCACTCCGCGCGCAGGCCGCTGGCGTCGTAGAGGCAGAGCGCGAAGTCCGATCCGTCGGGCTGCGTCGGGTTGCCGAAGTCGGCGACGGCCGTGGCCGCACCATGGGTCCACTTCCAGCGCACCGTGTCCTTACGGCCGCCTTCGCGATCGCGGAGCTGCACCGACGCCATGCCCGATCGCACCGGCCGACGGCAACCCGTTGACGGTGCCGGACCGCACTGCGGTCCGGGTGTGGGCGTCGCGGTGGCGATCGTCGTCGCGGATACGGTCGGAGTGGCGGTCCGCGTCGGGGTGGGCGTCCGCGTCGCGGTGCGCGTTGCGGTCGGCAGGCGCGGCGTCACGGTCGGGGACGCATCCGGATCGCAGGGATCTCCGAGCCCGTCGCCGTCGGTATCCTGTTGCTCGATGTTGGCGATGGTCGGACAGTTGTCGAAGGCATCGGGAATCTCGTCGCCGTCTTGATCGGCGGCTGCTGCGACCGTGATCTCCTGGCGGCAGATCGCAGAGGCGGGACAGTCAGCGGTAGCCGCGCAGGGATCGAGCGCCCGTTCGCAACGACCCGCGTCGCCGCAGGTCGCCGGGGCTTCGCAGGACGCGTCGTTCGTACAGGTCGTGCCGAGATCCTCGATGCACCGGCCGGCGCTGCTGAAGACGCTGCCGCCTCCGTCCGGTGCGGTTAGCGGGCTCACGAGCCGTTGGATGTTCTGTCCGGCCGCTACGCAGGTCGCCGGCGCGGTGCAGCTTGCATTGGTGGCGCACGGCCCCTCGACGGTCTTGCAGACTCCCTGGCCCGGAGCGTCGCGCACGGGCTCGCAGTAGTTGTCCGTGCCGCAGAGACCGGATTGCTGCGGATCGCACGCGATCCCGAGGCTGCGCGTGCAGCCGCCGGGAGGTACGAAGCACGTTCCTCCCGGGCAGTTGGCGTCGCTCGCGCAAGCGTTGCCGCTCGTGGTGCAGATGCCGGCGCTCACGCTCCCGAGCACGCGGAGGGGACTCGCCGCACCGCCCGCACGGCCGCGCGCCCGGCCGCCGCTCGGCGGCGCCAGGCGAGGGTTGAAGACCTGCAGAACCAGGTCGTCCTGATCGCCGTCGCCGTTCAGGTCGCGCCCCTGATCGGCCTCTAGCGTCAGAAACGTCACCGTGTCGCCCTGGACTCGATACGGTTGCCGGGGGTCGCAGGCTTCGAGCCGACACGGGGTGACCGCCATGGCGGTGTTGAGGAGCCGCCGGCTCTCGACGTCGTAGATCTGCAATACGTCGTCGGCGATGTCACCGTCACCGTTCAGAGGGAGGCCGCCTTCGGCGGCTTCGCTGGTGCGGAAGGCGACGAGCTCGCGTCCGGCCGTACCACCGATTACGAACTCCTCGGCGGCGCAGGCGCGCGGCGTCGTCGTCGCGCCGAGCAGGATCCGGCCGAGGGCGGCGTCGTAGATCTGGAGCACGCGATCGGTCGCATCGGCGTCGCCATTGATCCGTGCGGAGCCTTGCGCGCTCTCGTCGGTCAGGAAGACCGCGATCGGGCCGGCGAGCGCGAGCTTCACGGCAGCCTGGCCGACGTTCGCCCAGCCGCCGCCGTCGAGCGCCCGTACCGCGACGACCGTGTCGGCGCTATCGCCGTCGCCGTTCAGGTCCGCGCCCTCGCCCGCCTCGGAGACGAGAGCGGCGACGTGGCTGGCGGAGAGGGCGACGCTCGTTGCGGCGAGGCCGAGATTCTGGACGCTGCCGTTCGCCCAGAGGTGCACGACCTCGTCGAGCGCGTCGGCGTCACCGTTCAGGCTCGGGGCAGCCGCGGGACACCCGGGCGCGTTGCCGCCGCTCTCGGGTCGCAAGAACGCCGCGGCGCCCGCCGCGACGCTCACCGCGCCCGCCGGGCACGACGGTCCGAGCGAGGCGCCGGTCTGTGCGTCGATCACCTGCAGGACGGTATCCGCGAGATCGCAATCGCCGGTGAGGTCGTGGGCGCAGTCGGTGCGGTCGGGCGCCCATACCTGTGCGCGGATGCCAGTGACGTCGTAATAGCCGACGATCTGGCCGTCGGCGCTGATGGAGGATTCCCCTCCGGCCGCGTAGATCAACTCGGTGGTCGCCGTCAGGCGATCGCGGCGGTAGAGGGCGAAAGCGCTCCCCGGAAACCCCGGCACGACGTTGGGAGAGTTGTCCGAGCCGAAGAGGACGTACCGCGCGTCGCCGCTCACGCCGCGCAGTCGGCCCAAGCCGGGCAACTGCACCCCACCGTTGCCGAGGCTGACGCGTTCTGTGATGCCGGTCAGTCGGTCGCGGACGAAGACGTCGCCGATGCCGTTCGTGTCGCCGGCGACGAGGTTCGACGCGGAGGACGTGAAGGCTACGTACCGGCCGTCCGGAGTGATCAGCGGCGCGCCGGCGTCGTGGTTCGGCGCCCCTCCCGTGGGCGTCACGTCGATGCGTTCGACGGTGCCGGTCGCCCGGTCGCGCACGTAGACTCCCGTCCAGTTTCCCGGCGGCACGAGGCTGGCATCGTTGGACGTGAAGACGACGAAGCGGCCGTCGGCGCTGAGAGTCGCGCCGCCGCCGCCGCTCGGATTCGCCGGCGGAGCGTTGCGGCGGCTCACGCACTCGGTCGAGCCGGTGAGAGTGTCGTGCAGAAACGAGTCGGTGATCCCGTTGGTGTCGTTAGCGACCAGATTGGTCGCTTGCGAGTCGAAGGTGACGAAGCGTCCGTCGGCCGAGATGGCAGGGTTCCAGCTGGACCCGTTGCCTTGCTGTCCGGCGCTGTCGACGCTGACGCGGACGGTGCTGATCGCGCCGGGCTCGTCGAAGATGCCGTCACCGTCCGTATCGCGATCGTGGAGGAAGACGTCGCTGAAGCCGTTGGTGTCGCCCGGCACCATGTTGCTCGCGACGCTCGGAAAGGCGACGAAGCGTCCGTCCGGCGAGATGGCGATGCCCGGCCCGCTGCCGTTGTTGACCTCGTTGCCGTTGCCGTCGACGCTCACGCGGACCCTGGTGCCGGTGGCGCGGTCGTACGCGTAGACGTCCAATACCCCGTTGGTGTCTGCCGGGACCTCGGTGGGGTCGCTGCTGGCAAAGGCGACGTGGCGGCCCTCGGCGGCGACCACGGCGCCGAAGCTGTGCAGGCCGAGGAAGATGCTCGACGGGGTGCCGGCGCCGGGGCTCTCGAAGACGTGGCGCGCCGCGTGCGCCTCGGGCGCGCGGACGAACACCCGCCCGTTCGAGAGCACGAGCGGGCGACCGTCGACGAGGGGCGCCGCATCGACGACGCGGGTGCTCGTTCCCGCGATCGGTACGGCGCCGCCGGGCGTCGAGCGGAAGAGGCGAAGAACGGCGTCGGCGACATCGCCGTCGCCGTTGGCGTCGAGGGCGGCCTGTGCCGGCTCCGATTCGAGGAAGGCCGAGATCTCGCCGTCGACGGCGAGGGCCGGATAGCTGAACGGGGGCTCGTGGACGCGTGCGACCGCGCGTCCGTCAGCGCCGCTCGTGCCGATGGGCTGCAGTGTGCCGGTGGCGCGGTCGGTCAGGCGGACGACGTCGTCGAGCCTGTCGCCGTCACCGTTCAGATCCTCGTCTTGGAGAGCTTCGGACATGACGAAGGCGTTGACGTCGGCGCTCTGGTTGAGGCCATCGAGCGCAACCGGATCGAGCGCTACGGCGGCAAAGGCCGTGCACTGGCCGGGAGCGCATTGCGCATCGACGGTGCACTGGTCGAGAGGGCTCGCTCCGCCGAGGCATGTGCCGGCGCGCAGCACCACGGGCCCGACTCCGGCGAGCAGCCGGGTTTCGAAGTCGAACAAGCCGGCGCGACACGTGCCGCCCGGGCACTCGGAGCTCGATGCGCAGGTCGCGGTAGCGTTCGTACCGCCGACGCAGGTCGCGATACCGCACGTCCCGTCGGGGCAGTCGGCGCCGCCGTTGCACGGCAGGCCGACGTTCGCGCCGCCGGCGCAGACGAGGCGGCCCGGACTGCGGCGCGCGATGCGCACGACGCTCGCCGGCGCGTCGGCCGTACCGAAGAGCGTGAGCGCGTCTTCCGCTGTCGGGTCGGTTTGGGGATCGAAGATGGGAGGGAGCTTCGCGCCGCCGGGCGAGTACGAGCCGAGGAAGGCACGATCGGGGATCCGTAACGGCTGCCCGGATTCCTCGAACGCCTCGACCGTCGTCGAGCCGCGGAGCAGGCGCGCGACCGGCACCTCGTTCCGGCGTACGAGTACGCCCTGCATCCCGACCGGGAGCAGGACGTTCCCGGCCGTATCGAGGGTGAAGCGGAGGTCGTCGACGGTCCCCGTGCAGGGCGGGCTCGGGGCCGTGCAGAGCGCTTGGTAGTCGTTGGGTGGCGGCAACGCGGTGAAGTGCGGAAAGACGGGGTGCGGCATCGGATCGCAGGCGGTGCCGAGATCTGCGAACAGATCGTCGACGCACGCGAGCAGGTCCGTCCGATCGGCGCACGACTCGCTAGCGAGCGCACAGGGCAGTGCATCGCTCGCCGAGGTTACGGCGATGGCGACCGGTCCCGTCAGGGTCAGGTCGTCGTTCACGCCGCCCGTGCAGGCGCCGCCGGGACAGGTCGCATCGTCGGTACAGGCGCGCCCCGCGTCGTTGCCGCCGGTACAGATCCGCAGGATCGGGTCGGTATCGGGAAAGCGGAATCGAAGGTGGTTGCCGTCGCTGGCTGCGATGTCGAGCGGCTGCCCGAATCGATTCGCGGTGAAGCACGTGGCGCTCGCTACGTCCGGGCGGGCCGCGCAATCCTGGCGTCGACTCTCGAGCGCGGCGCAGTCGGTGGCCAGGATCGCAACGTGCCGCGGACCGGCGGGCGGCTGGAAGACGACGGTGACGACTTGCTCCGCCGCCGTCGTCGCGAACCCCGGTGACCCCGCGTGGCAGCCCGGCTCGCGCGTCAGCTGTATCCAATCGCCCGGGGAGGCGAACGGGCGATCGGCGGCGGCGAGCGTGGAGCGGAAGGACTGTTGCGTGCCGGGAATGACGTCGCAGGTCGCGAGGCACCGATCGGGGTGTCCGAGCCGCAGGGCAGCGATCGCCACGGAGGCGAGAGCGTGCCTGCGGAAAGAGCGAAGGGTGCGCATGAGAGCCCGTTGGAGGTGTAGAGAAGCTCTCTAATCGCCGGCGTGGCGTCAAGGATTTCGAGACACGGCGTCCGACCCGAGCTGCGCCATATCGGTGCACCCTATCCGCGCCGGCGCCGCCCAGCGCTGCCACTGCCATTCCGCCATATCGCCCATCTCCTGCGCTCTCTAGCGCGACACTAGCGCGATTTTCCTTGACCGCGACGCAACGGAACGGTAAGCGGCTGCGGCAAGCCTGGGTCGGCATCGCTACGGAGCTTGAGGGGGGTGTGCGCGTGCGACGAGACATTGGTTGGTCTCGCAGGTGGTTTTCGGTTGCGGCAGCGGCGCTTCTCGCGGGCGCGACGGCGTGCGGCGGCGGTGGTGGCGGCGGCAACGAGAGCACCCGACCGACCGCACCGGGGGCGAGCGCGAATGCGCTCAACGTGACGATCGTCGATGCGGCGATCGCCGGCGACGATCGGCCGACCGTCCGCTTCTTCCTGACCGACGGACAGGGGGCGCCGCTCTCGCCCGACGGCGTCCGTATTCGCTTCGTGATCGCGGTGCTGCAGGGCGACGGCGGCGAATACCGCGACTACATCACCACCGTGCAGACGAGTCCAGACACCAAGATCTCGGCGACGCAGGCAGCCGCCGAGGATGCGGCGCAGGGTACCCTCGAAGATCAGGGCGGAGGCCTCTTCCGTTACACCTTCGAGAAATCGTTGCCGCAAGGCTACGTTCGGGATGCTTCACACCGGGTCGCCATCTTCGCCGACACCACCATCCTCGACGTCGCCTACGTGTCGAACGACGTGCTCGACTTCGTACCGGCGGGCGGGGCGCCGAGGGCGACGCGCGACATCGTTCGCACCGAGACGTGCAACGGTTGCCACGACCCGCTCGGCGCGCACGGCGGAGCGCGTCGCGACGTCCGGCTCTGCGTCGCCTGCCATTCCACGGAGATCACCGACTTCGCTACCGGAGAGACGACCCCGCACATCGATCCCGACACCCGGAACGGCATCGGTTTTCCGGAGCTCATCCATAAGATCCATCGGGGCGAGAACCTGCCGAGCGTGGAGAGCGGACACCCATACCAGATCATCGGCTATCGCCAGAGCGTCATCGATTTCTCCCACGTCGCGTTTCCGCAGGACATCCGGAACTGCGAGACCTGCCACAGCGGCGGCGCCCAGAGCGACTTCTTCGCGACGCGCCCGTCGCGAACGGCCTGCGGCTCGTGTCACGACGACGTGAACTTCGCGAGCGGCGCCAACCACGGCGGCGGCCCGCAGCCGACCGACGGTAGCTGCTCGTCGTGCCACCTGCCGGACTCCGGCCACGAGTTCGATCTTTCGGTCGTCGGGAGCCACACGGTGCCGCAGAACTCGCGGCAGGCCGCAGGTGTGCGGTTCGCACTCCTCGAGGTTACGAGCGCCGAGAGCGGCGAACCCGTGGTCGCGCCCGGCCAGCACCCGCGCGTGCGCTTCACGATCACCAGCGCCGCCGGCGACCCGATCCCGCCGGCCGCCATGAACTCGCTGAGCCTCGTGCTCGGCGGCCCGACGGCGGAGTATTCGGCGCAGGACTACGACGGCAACGGGACCATCGTACCCGGCGACCCGTCGAGCCCGTGGACCCCCGGCGCCGAGACCTTCAAGTCGGAGAGCGCGATCAAAGACGCGCAGGGTCCCGACCAGTCGGGCGCCTGGACCTACACCTTCAAGGCCGCAGTGCCGCCGAATGCGACGGGCAGCTACGTGATCGGCATCGAGGGCTACCGGTGCGCCGCGATCGCGGGGGCGAACCAGCGGCGCGGCGGCTCGAACTGCGACGGCACGGCCGATCCGAACGGCAACGGCCGCGAGGATCCCGGCGAGGTGTTCAACCAGGTTCGCGACGCGGGCCACAACGAAGTGCTACCGTTCCCGGTCTCCGCCGCCGCAGTCGCGTCGCGCCGCGAGCCCGTAGCGATCGACAGGTGCTCCGTCTGCCACGGTGTCTTCTCGAAGGATTTCCTGGTCCACGGCGGCATCCGCAACGAGACGCGCTACTGTCCGGTCTGCCACAATCCGTCGAACGACACGCTGAGCCGCGAGCTGCCGCCGGCCGGCGAGACGGCGATGACGAGCCCGATCGACTTCAAGGTGATGATCCACAAGATCCACCGGGGTGAGGAACTAGCCGATCCGTACGTCCTCTACGGCTTCCCGACCGGAAAGTTTCCGAACCAGACCTCGACGGCGACGAACTTCCAGGAGCTTCTCTACCCCGGCGATCTCCGCGACTGCGAGGCGTGCCATCTGCCGGGCACCTACGTGCTCTCCCCCGGCGCGGGGATCCTCGGGCCCGGGGTGCTGCCGTCGACGGTGCGCTCATTCCTCCAGGGAGAGCGTGACAAGACGGTCCTCGATGTCTTCACGACGCCGCCGACGATCGCGGTCTGCACGAGCTGCCACGACGACGTCGACTTCACGACCGGCGCCAACCATGCGGCGGGACCGCAGAGCGAGGGGAGCTGCGTCGACTGCCATGGCGTCGGACGGTCTCTGAGCGTCGAGCGCACGCACTTCCCCGGCGTTGCGCGCGAGGCGCGCATCCTGCGGCCGAACAACTGAGCGACGAGCGAGGGCGGGCGTGGTGCGGCGGTGGTGCGGAGCGGTTCTCGGGGCGGTCGCGATCGTGGCGCTCGTCGGCTGCGGCAAGGGCAACGACGACGGCGAGGACTTCGGGAACCTGATCGCCGGAGCGCAGGGGACGCAGCTGACGCGCGCCGAGCATCCGACTGGATGGGGACGGAGCGAGTGCTTCCTTTGTCATCCGCTCGAGGAGATTCATCGGGTCGATCGCAGCGGCACCGGTACGTTGCCGCTCGCCGACATTCGCCGCTTGGTCGATCGCGATCGCCTGGGGAGCTGTCCCCTGTGCCACGGCAGCAACGGCGTGAATTGACGGCATGAGCAGCGGACGCGTCCTCGCAGCAGTGGTGGCCGTGGCGGCGGCGTTGCCGGCGCCGCCGGCGATCGCGGGAGCACCAGCCCGTTGGGCGCCGGCCGCGAGCGGCTTCTACGGCAACGTGTACACCGCCTTCCAGGCGAACACGCCGCTGCGCCGCCCGTTCGACGACGACAAGAAGGTGTTTCCCTTCTACCAATATCTCGACGTCCACGGGTACGATCCCGCGCACGGACTGTCGTCGTCGGCGTTCGTGCGCGCGCGCGAGGTCGCCAACGGCGACGATGTCACCCTCGATGTCTACAATGCGAACCTCGAATATCGGGGTCTCGGCGACGCCGGCGACGCGCTGCAGGTGCGGGCCGGACGCCAGGTGCTCGCCGAGGGAACGAATTTCCTGCTGATGGACGGAGCCTACGTCCGCGCCAAGCCGCTACGGGGGCTCGATGTGGTCGCGTACGGCGGCTACCAGGATGCCGATCTGCAGCCGTACCCGGAGAAGCCGGAGCGGAGCTTCGGCGTCTTCGGCGCCACGCTGCGCTCGACGCAGTTCCTGGGCGCCCTCGCAACGGTCGGCTACCACGGCCTGACGCCGCAGGACTCGGCTCCGCGCCACTTCGTGGACCTGGGCTTCAAGCGCGCCGTGCCGTACACCGACTTCGCCGACGTCTACAGCCGGGTGGAGCTCGATGTCGGCGAGGCGGTGCCGGCGTTCGCCAACGTCGGCGTCGGCCTGAGCCTGGCGCGGCCGCTCTACCTGAATCTCGAATACGACAGCTACGAACCCGACCCCGATCAGGACCGGTTCCTGCAGGATCGGATCTTCGACGTCTTCGCGCTCGACCGTCTGCAGGAGGCGCGCATCGGGATCACCTACAAGGCGACGCGCTGGCTCGATGTGTCGTCGAGCTATTCGTTCGCGACCTACGACAAGCAGAACGACCATGCGACGCACGGCCACATCGCCAAGCTCGGCTTCAACTGGAACTTCTGGCGGCGACTCGGGCTGCGCGCGTTCAACGGCGTCTACCTGATCGACGGCGGCGGCGACGATCGCGCGGTCGGCGTCAACTGCGGCGTCTCCGAGGAGATCCTCCGCGGCCTCGAGATCCATGGGATCTTCGCCTTCGCGAACTTCGACAGCATCACCGGCAAGCACGGCAACGCCTACAGCTACATCATCGGCACCCAGTACCTGGTGGTGCGGAACGTCTCGCTCCTCGCCGAGATGGAGTACAACACCAATCCCGATTTCGAGGTCGACGTCCGCGGCAATTTCGGCCTTACCTACACCTTCAGCTGGAGCTGACCCGGTGCGACGATCGACCTTGCGGATCTGTCTGTTCTCTCTCGTGCTCGCGATCGGCGTGGGCCTCGGCTGCCGGAAGCTCGGGCAGGGCGTCGACTGGGGCTGGCGTGCGGAGCGGCCGGCGGACGCGCTCGCGGTGTTCTCGCATCAGGGGCACAAGAAGGTCTTCGCGGAGCGGCGGATCCAATGTTTCGCGTGTCACACCATGTCGGCGCGGCTCGAGGACGAGCAGGAGGCCGCCGCCGCGATCCGAGCGTCCAGGGAGGTGTTCAACGGCGGCAAGGAGGCGTGCCACGCCTGCCACTACAATCCCGAGGTCGGCAACACCGCTCCCGACCGCTGCGGGATCTGTCACGCCGATGTCGAGGAGGTCGAGCCGGCGAATCACAACTTCGACTGGATGAGCCGCCACCTGGTCTTCGCCAAGAACGACCCCGCCAGCTGCGAGAGCTGCCACCAGCAGCGCTACTGCCAGGACTGTCACACCCGTCGCGACCAGACGGTGCGCAGCTACCACGACACCAACATCCGCTTCACGCACGGCATCGAGGCGCGCGCGAATCCCATGAAGTGCGGGCAGTGCCACGCTCGCGGCTTCTGCCAGCACTGCCACACGGAAGGCGGCTATGAGAAGTAGGGGAGCACTCGCCGTCGCCGCGGCGCTGCTCCTATTCGGAGCGGTCGGAGCGCATGCGGCGGAGAAGGACAAGGACGAGGACAATCCGCACGAGAAGATGACGCGGAGCCGGAGCGTTTGCATCGATTGCCATACGCGGGTGCCGAAGCCGGGAGAGCACGCCGCCGATTATTCCCTCGTCGATGCGCCGTCGGAGAACTGCCTTGGTTGCCACAGCGAATCCGAGCACGCCGGCGCCCGGGCGCACCTCGGCCGCGAGTTCGCGAAGGAGGCGCCGGAGGTGGCCGCCGGGTTGCCGCTCGACGAGCACGGCAAGATCGCCTGCTTCACCTGCCACGATCCGCATCCGGCGGGCGTGATCGAGGGCCGCACGGTGCATGCGTCGGCGGTGAATACGGAGACGCGGACGTTTCTCGCGGCGCGGGCGCTGCCCGCGGGCGCCGAGCGCCTCGAGCCTTCCGCCGAGTTCGGGGCGCTGCTGCGCTTGCCACCCGGTGTCGGATGTGCAGGTTGTCACCCGGCAACGAAAGAATCACCTTGGAGGGAGAAGACGCTATGGAGCGAACGCATTCGGGTCTTGCCGTATTGGTAGTCGCGGGTCTCGTCGGAGCGCTGGCGAGCGCCGCGGCAGCAGCCGACGATCCCGGCGTGAAGGTGTTCATCGAGAAGCGGTGCTACACGTGTCATACGGTGGCGTCGCATGCGGCCGAGATCGAGAAACAGAAGGCCGCTTTCATCAAAGCGAGCGGCGCCGAAGCGGATGAAGAGGGCGAGGACGAGAAGGATAGCAAGGGTGGCGATCTCTCCGACGTCGGTGCGAAGCGCACTGCCGCCTGGGTGGACGAGATCCTGAAGAACCCGAAGCCGAGCTTCAAAGATACTCCGGAGTGCCAGCGCCTGGCGAAACAGAAGGATCGGAAGAAGTTCAAGGGCACGCCCGAAGAGCTGACGGCGCTCGAGAAGTTCTTGGGCAGCCTGAAGGGAGAGGCGAAGCAGGCTGCGGGCTTCACCTCCTGCCTGAAGGACTAGTCGGCAGATGACGTGGGACTGGTTGCCGCTCCTCCTCGTCGGCGCCGACGCCGGCGGGGAGGCCGCGGAACCCGGACTCGCAACGCTGCGCATCGGCGCGGGAGCTCTCTGCGTTCTGGCGATGGCGCTGGTCGCGTACGGCACGCTCTGGCGCCGCGACGGCGTTAGCCCCGGGGCCCGCGTCGCCATGATGATCGGCTTCCTCGTGCTCTCGCCGCTCGCCTACGTGGTGAACGCGGGCCTGGCGATTACGGACGCCAAGCCCGTCGCATTCTGCAACTCGTGCCACGTCATGGAGGCGTACGTCGCCGATCTGCATGATCCCGACAGCGAGCACCTGGCGGCGCAGCACTACCAGTTCCGCTGGATCGCCGAGAACCAGTGCTACACCTGCCACTCCGACTACGGGCTCTTCGGCGACTTCCAGGCGAAGATCGCCGGACTCAGGCACGTCTGGCACAACACCATCGGCGACTACGAAGTGCCGTTGAAGATCCGCGGCACCTACAACAACCAGCGCTGCCTCTTCTGCCACGGCCCCGTGCGCTCGTACCGCGAGGTGCCGGAGCACGAGAAGAACGCGGCGCGGATCGCGACCAGCGAGATGTCGTGCATCGGCGGCAGCTGCCACGTGTCGCCGCATCCGAAGGCCGCGGCGAAGGCGGAGTCGGCGCATGCTTCCTGACGAAGGAGCGCGTGCGGCGGCCCGGAGCCGGCAACGCGTGTGGCTCGTCGCCGCCGGACTCCTGCAGATCGTAGCGATGCTGCTGGTCCTCGGCGCCCTCGTCCGTCTGACGCCGCTCACCATGACGTTCTCCGTCGGTGGCGCCGGGATACTGCTCGTCCTCGCCTGCGGTATCTACCTAGTGAACGTCATGATGGACCTCCGCCACCGCAGCATTTTCTGACGGCCCTACTTGAGGCTGACGTTGCGGCTGTAGGTGGCCGCTACGAGGCGCTGCGAATGCGGTCGCCTGCCCAGGCCCGAGCTCCGGAGCGGCTGTCTGCATCCGGCGCGTGCGCAAAATCGCCTCGCTGGCGGCGAAGCGCGAGTCCACGAGTGGGCTCGGTGCCACCCCGAAGGCCACCAGCACCAGAATGAGGGCGCCGAACGTCCAAGTCTCGCGCGGCTGCAGCTCGAGCGACAGCGCTGACGGTACCGGCGGATCCGGTCGTCCGCAGAACAAGGCGAAGTACATGCGCAGGACGGCGAGGCCGGTCAGCGCCGCCGCGATCACTACGGCAAAACCCATGAAGGGGAAGAGATCGATGGCGCCGTCGACGAGGAGCTCCTGCCCCGTGAAGCCCATCGTTCCCGGAAATCCGGTGCATGCAAGGCCGGTGAGCAGGAACGCGATCGCGAGCAGCGGCATGCGCCGGTAGCCGCCGTGGTATGTCGCCAGGTCCAGACGGCCGCGACGCGATTCGAGCACGAGCACCGAGCGTGCCAGGCCGGCGAACGCCAGCCCTGCCGACAGCCATACGAGTAGACCGCCGGCGAGCGCGCTCGCGCTCGTGCAGTCGAGACCGGCCATCACCAGTGCCGACTGGCTCACGAACAGGTATCCGCAGGCTCGGCGTGCGCTTGTTTGAGCCAATGCGAGGGCCGCGCCGTAAACGGCGGTGCCGAGCGCCAACGTGGCGATCGTCCGCAACAACGCCGGGGAGGCGTGCGGCACGATGAGCACGACGGTGATGTATGCTCCCAGTTGCGGAGCAGTGAACAGGATCGCAGGACCGAGCCGCCCGCGATCGAATACTTCCGGCACCCAGGCGTGAAACGGCAGAATGCCCTTGCGCGCCAATGCTCCTCCTGCCATGAGCCAGAGCCCGAGCGTTTCGGCGCCGGTGCCGCGCGCGCTCGGAGCCGTCACGAGCATCACGCCGACCGCGAACAATACTGTGGAAGCGCCGAGATAGGCTGCCGCGACCCGGCGCACGCGCCGGTGTGCCGGGGCAGCGAGTGCCGCGAGCAGCGTCCACACCGAGGCCGTCGCCAGTACTACCAGCGCAACCGCGCTTTCGGTCAGGAACGACGCGAATGTGATCAACGTGGCGAGCGCCGTACGCCGGAGGCCGCTTCGGTCGAGTGCCGCGCGCGGCGTCACGCCGACGGTGAGAAGCCATAATCCTGCGGCGAACGGCAGCAACGCCGCCGAGAACGAGTCGATGCGCAGGATCGATTCGTTGCCGGCGCGCCAGGCTAGCGCCGTGGTCGGAATCGAAAAAGTGCGCAATCGCGGCGAGAACGCAGCCCCTAGCGCGATCGCCGTCATTATCGATGCGGCTCCGACCGCCAGCGAGCGCAGCCGCTCGACGTCGAGGCGCACGTACGACACGACAATGACGGTCGCGGGGCATGCGGCGAGCGCGGCCAGCCAGAGCGGGGCGCTAGTCATCGTGCCCGTCGCTCCCGTCGTCCGGCGGCGCCGGCGAGGCGCCTGCCGCCGCGGCGCACAGCCTCTGGTCGAGAATCGTCAAGCGTCGCGTGAGCGTCGTGAATGGAGCGACGACGAGGCGGTCGAGCCAGCTATCGAGGAATCCGCGCTCGAGCGCGAACAGGTACAGCCCCAGCTGGGCGCGACGCGGGGCCAGCGCTTCGATGTAGCCGCGCGCCGGTGTCGGGCGTCCGCCCAGCGCATCCTCCATCCCGTGCAGGTCGTGCAAGACGTTCGGTGCGCTCAGAAATTGCAGTAGCCGGAAGCACGCGTGTCCCGAGAGGTGCAGGAAGGCGATCGTGCTCCAGCCGAGCGCGATTTCGACGACGATGATCCCGACCTGCGTCAGCGCCGCGTATGCCAACGACGACTTGACGTCGCTCTGCACGCGCGTAGCCATCGCGGCGAAGACGGCCGTGCTTGCGCCGGCAGCGCCGGCCAGCAGGCGCGCGGCCATCGCCTGCTCGAACAGCGGCCCCGCTCGCAGCAGCAGGAAGCAGCCGGCATGAATGGACAACGATCCGTAGTATACGGCACTCGATGGAGTTGGTCCCTCCATCGCTCGGGGTAGCCAGCCCGAAAACGGCAGCAGGGCGCTCTTGCCGGCTACGGCGACGATGATGAGGACGGCGATCGAGGTCACCTTGACCGGTGTGAGACCTGCCAGCGACAGCGCCGGCGCGCCGCTGAACAACAACTCCAGACTATCGCTGCCGGCGACGTGCCGGAGCAGTACCGCCGCTGACAGTAGCGCCGCATCGCTCACGCGGTATATGGCGAGTACGCGCAGCGCATTCGATACCGGCGCCGGTCGCTCGTGAAAGAACCCGACGAGCAGCGCCGAGCTGAGCCCGACGAGCTCCCAGCCGACGAACAGCACTTCGACATTGCCGGCGAGGGCGACAAGCAGCATGCCGGTCGAGAGCATCGCGAGCAGGACGAAGTAGCGGTTGTAGCCGGGTTCGCAGTGCAGGTAGCGGTTCGAGAAGGCCGCGACGATGCCGAGGATGGCGGCCGACAGTGCCGCAAAGGCGAGCGACATCCGGTCGACCAGGAACTCGAGGCCAATGGCGTGGCTGTACGAGCCGGACCAGGCACCGTATGACAAGAGGCGCAGCTCTGCCGGCGTCGATTCGTGGATGGCGAACGCGATGCAGAGGGCCGTGCACGCCAGGAGCATCGCGGTACCCGTCAGGAACGCAGTCCAGCGTTCAGTGAGCGGTCGCCCCGCGACCGAGGCCGCGCCGAGCAGCGCGAACAGGCCGACTGGGGCGGCGACTGCCGTCAGCACGAGTGCCGCGAGCGCGCCGCTCATATTGCCCGCTTCGCGCCGGAGATCGCCGCCGGTGGTACGAACCCGTGTTTGCCTTCGTACCAGACGGCCGAAACCCCTTCGATCCGGGGAAGCGCATGCTGCGCGTTATGCTGCACGAAGCCGTGCGTGCGCAGTTCCCAGAGAGACCCCGACTCCGGATCGAGCGCCGCGATCCAGAGCCAGCGGTGGCGTACGAGACGTTCGATCGCGGGAGTCTGCGATATCGCATCCCGCACGCGGTGACAGGGCGCCTCGATGACGATCGCGAGCCGGACCGGCTCGTGGATCTCGACCATCTGCCAGGGCAGACCGGTGCGCAGATCGCTCTGGGCACCGTCCATGACGCCCAACAGCGCCGTGACATTGTGCGGCAGCTTCGTGCCGGCGCCGTAACCTGACGGATCGACGTAGCTGAAATAGTATTCGAGGTTGATGCCGGCTACGACCGGTCCCGTCGCGGCGATGATGCGCGTCAGAATCGCGCCGTCTGCGTCGAGCTCCGGATCGTACGAGACGAGAAACGCACGGCGGTCGAGAAACAGGCCGCGAGTCCGCGTCCGGCGCCCGATCACGCAGAAGGCGTTGGTAGCGTGACCGTACTCCGGCCGCGGCTGCGCGAGATCCGCAGCGCGACCTTCGACGTGGGCGAGCGCCGCGAGCGGCGGATACCAGCGAGGTACATCGAAGCGGCGGCAGCGCTCGTGCGCTTCGTTCCGGCGTGCGGCATCCACGGCCGACTTGGCGCGCGCGAAGTCCGCCTGCCGGGAGAGCGGCACCAGATCCTCGTCGAAGAAAGTGACCTCGTTGTTGCACGTGTTCCGCTGCGCTCCGACGAACCAGGTGTCGTCGTCGACTATCACTCCTTGGCTGGCCAGCCGGGTGCGTACGCGCAGATCGTTGGCCATCTGCGCGAACGCCCGAGCGTTGGGGCCGCCCCTACCGCCGCCGCAGGCGCCGCAGTCGTGCGCCGACTCGTGCGGATTGTTCAGGCTGATCGACCCGTGTCCGACCACTAGGACGAGCGGTGATAGCCGTCCGTTGAGACCGACATCTTCGAGCAGCCGGCGCACGATCGCAGCTTGCTCGGCGACGGTGAATCCCGTGTAGGCGCCCGCCGGCGGCTGCCGCTCGTCGCGATCCAGTTGAAGGCGCGTGGACGGCACGATCGTCGTGTCGCGGGCCCGAACCCATCGCGAGGTCAGCCATGGGAAGACGACACGGAGGATGAGCGGTACGAGGGCCAGCCAGCCGAGCGTCGCCATCAATAACGCTCCGCGAACCGGCAGCCGGCTGCCGATGTGGACGTTGTAGCCGAGAAAGCCCGTCGCGCGGCGATGAAGGTGGCGCGTACGGCGCACGAGGCGGTCGGCGCCGGGCTCGATCTCCGCGACGTAGTGCTCGGGTCGGATCGCTGCCGGGCAGAGCGGTCGCGGGTGGGCGTCGACCACGCCTTGGTGGTACATCGCCACGCCGAAGAAGCCTGCGGTGCTGAAGGTTTCGCACGCCGAGTCAGCCTCTTCGAGATGGCGGCGAAACGATTCTTCGCGCTCGTCGAGACAGAACACGGCCTGGAAGGCCGGTGTTGTAGCCGCCGGCCGCGGGGCGTGCTGTATCAGCGCGTCGTAGAGCCGATGCCGGATCGTGCGCTCGAAAGCCTGATGCAGAAGCCGCCGGCGCCGGATGTGGTCCATTTCCGAGAGCTCAGTCTCGAGTGCGGCGATGTCGCCGACCGTCCACCGATCGACGAGCGCCGCCTCGATGCCGCAGAGCTGCGCGAGATGGAAGAGCGGCCAAGCGCGCTCCTCGACCGTCGGCGGCGAAGCCGGAGAAAACTCCCGGCAGAGCCGTATCCGTAGATCCGCCGGTGTGCTCCCGGTGCCCGTCTGGCGGACGGCGTACTCGAGCGCCGCGCGTCCGAGTAACAGCCGTACCGCGAGGTAATCGCCGAGCGTGGCGTCGACGCTGCGCGCCGGCACGCGATCGGGACGCTCCTCGATTTGCCGTACGATGCCGGCCCAGCCGCGTAGCGCCAAGATCTCCGCTGCCAGGTACGCAGCGGTTTCTCCCTCGCTCACGCCGAGGACATGGAGCGAGTGCGCGAGCGATTCGAGCGGGCGCCGCTGCGCTGCTCGGTCTTCGGCCGCAATCGACGGCAGCGTCCGTGCCCACGCTCCGCATTGGGAAGCGAGCGGCGCGCCGTAGATCTCGAGAAAACAGCGGTGAAGCCCGAGTGCTCGATCCGGCATCGCCCAGTGGGCGATGCCCTGATCGAGATAGCCAGCCAGAAACCGTATCAGCGGCGGGTGGATCCACGCGTCGATGTCGATGCCGCGAACGATCTGCAGCCAGTCGTGATGGCGTACGGGCTGCGGGGCGGCGGGGGGCGGCGACGGGAGTGCGCGGCCCGCTGCGGCGATGCAAGCCCGCCAGAGCCGGCGCACGTTTCGGCACTCGCCGCGCTCGCCCTCGGGATCGCTACTGTCGCGAAGATCGGCGAAGGCGGAGCGTGCCGACGCTGGCACGTCCGCACGAAAGCGCGTCAGCGCATCGGTCTCTGCGAGCACCCAGGCGAGCTCGCGTCCGCTTGCGCTCGGAACACCGTGCAGGGCGATGGCTCGCCACAGATCGCCGCGTGGAACGCCGGCGACCTGCTCCGCTGCGCGGACGCCGAGCTGTTCGTCGATGAGCTCCGCGACATCGCGGGCGCGAATGCGGCCCGAGGCGAGCTTGTCACGATAACGAGCTTCGGAGAGGTAGGGCTCGCGACCGAGCTCGGCAGCGGCAGTCTCGACCGCCGTCTCGAACGGCAGGTCCTCGTAGGCATGCAGGGTATTGTGGTGGATGAAGATGCTGATCGGCCCCTGGGCAGGCAGTAAATGCGCGAGGCTGTCGACGACGCGGGCGAGCGAGTGCGGCGGTTCGACTGCGGCTGCGACCGCATCTCCGCAGGGCAAGAGACCATGCATGGCAGGGATCTGTCGAGCGATGAATTGCATATATAGCGATATAACGATACAGTAGTCCAGTGGCGCGCGTGCGAAGACGTTCCGATTCGCCCGTCGGCGAGCTGCAGGAGTTCAAAGCGCGCTTCTTTCGCGCTCTGGCGCACCCCGTCCGCATCCGCGTTCTCGAAATCCTCGTCCACGGCGGCCGCACCGTCGGTCAACTGCAGGACGCGCTGGTGCTGGAACAACCGGTCGTCTCTCAGCAGCTCGCGATCCTGCGCAACCAAGCCATCGTGATCGCACGCAAACAGGGACTCTCGGTCTGCTACGAGCTGCGCGATCCGTTGATCGGCGATCTCCTCGACGTTGCCCGGCGGATTTTCAGCAACCACCTCGTCGGCACGCACGGGCTGCTGCGCGAGCTGCGGCGGGAGCGGCCGCGTCGTTAGGCGCTCGCCGGGCCTTCAGGCGGTATCGTCGCCGTCGCGGACCAGGCCGCGAGTGCGGGGCGGCAGGTCGTGACGGCGGTCGGGATGGTCGCGCTCGCGAAACCGACGCAGGCCTTCCGCGGTCTCGGGGGTGCGGATCGAACGGTTGAAGCAGGCGGCTTCGACGCGCAAGCCTTCGGCGAGCGGCAGGCCGAAGCCGCGGACGGCGGCTTCCTTGTCGCTGCGGATGGCAGGCTGCGGCAGGCTGCAGATGGAGTCGGCGAGCTCGAGGGCTCGCTCCAGCGATTTCCCTTTCGGCACGATCTCGTTGACGAGGCCGATGCGCTCGGCCTCGACGGCGCCGATGACGCGGCCGGTTATGATGAGATCCATGGCCCGCCCCATGCCGACGATGCGCGGGAGGCGCTGGGTGCCGCCGTCGGCGAGGCCGATGTTCCAGCGCCGGCAGGTGACGCCGAAGGATGCGTGTTCCTCGGCGATGCGGATGTCGGCGAAGCATGCCCACTCGAGACCGCCGGCGTAGGCGACGCCGTTGATGGCGGCGATGACGGGTTTGTAGATGTCGGTCCAGCGGCTCGGCCCGAGGATGCCGGGACGCTCGCCGCGGTCGTGTGCGGCGATCTCGCTCGCAGTGCGCGGCACCAGGTCGTCTCCGGCTTTGAGATCGCCGCCGGCGCAGAAGGCTTTGTCGCCGGCGCCGGTGAGAACTGCGACCAGCGCCTCGTCGTCGTCGCGGAACCAGGTCCAGGCCTGGATCAGTTCGCGGTGCGTGACCGGGCCGATGCAGTTGCGGACCTCGGGACGGTTGAAGCTGATTATGGTGACGGGGCCGCGGCGCTCGTAGGTGATCTCGGTGAAGGTCATGCCCGGCGTCCTAGCAGACCCGGGCTATCGCATGAAGATTTTGGCTGCGCTATGAGGGCGCGCCGCTCCGGCCGTGTGCGAGCGGGGCGCGAGGACCGCACTATAAATTTGCGAGACGAGGAGGAGACCCATGTTCAGTCACGTAATGGTCGGAGCCAACGACCTCGAGGCATCGAGGAAGTTCTACGACGCCCTTCTCGGGACGCTCGGCATCGGGCCCGGCGTCACCGACGAGAAAGGACGCATCTTCTACATGTCGGCGAACGGTGTCCTGGGGATCACGAAGCCGATCGACGGCAAGCCCGCGACGCCCGGCAACGGCAGTACGGTCGGCTTCACCGTCGCCGATCCCGCGACCGTCGACAAGTGGCATGCGGCCGGGGTCGCCAACGGCGGCACGAGCATCGAAGATCCGCCCGGTGTGCGCGAGAGCGGGATCGGCAAGATGTACCTGGCGTATCTGCGTGATCCGTCGGGCAACAAGCTCTGTGCCTTGCATCGCATGGGGTAAGCGAGCGCTCGCCCTCGCTGCGGCTGCGGCTGTAGCGGGGGCGACCGCGCTCGCCGACGTGGCCGCGGCTCAGGGCCTCGCCGGCATCTGGGTGCAGCCGGATTTCTCCGCCGCGGCGCTGGCGCGCCAACCGCAGCGGCTGCGGGTACTGATCGTGCGCGAGACGCCGTCGGGAATGAGGGCCAAGCTGCTGGTCCCGACGATCAGCGGCGTGCCGCTGGCGGTCGAACCGCGTAGTAGCGGTTGGCGGCTCGTGATGCGGATGGCGCGCGGCATGGAGACGCAGTTCGATGTCGCGCGCACCGCGGAAGATCGCCTGAGCATCGCGGTGCCCGGAGGTCCGCAGCCGCCGGCGACGCTGCGGCGGGCGTCCGCCGAGGAGATCGGACTCCTCGAGGCGTCGGCGCCGCAGAAGCTGCCGCTCCCGGCGCTCAAGAAGCTCGCTCCGAACGGTCTCGCGGCGACGCCGCCCATGGGCTTCAGCACGTGGAACCGGTTCGGACCCGACATCGACGACCGCACCATCCGCGAGATCGCCGATGCGCTGGTGCGGACGGGACTTCGCGACGCGGGCTACGTGTACGTCAACATCGACGACGGCTGGCAGGGCGAGCGCGGCGCCGACGGCATCCTCCGCCCCAACGGCAAGTTCCCGGACATGCCGGCGCTCGCCGCCTATCTCCACGAGCGCGGCCTAAAGCTCGGCCTCTACACGTCGCCGGGGGCGAAGAGCTGCGCCGGCTTCGCGGGGAGCTACGGCCACGAGGCCGCGGATGCGCGCACGTTCGCGGCCTGGGGCGTCGACTACCTGAAATACGACTGGTGCAGCGCCGGCCTCGTCTACGACGACGAGGAGATGCCGGCCGTCTACCTCAAGATGGCGGAGGCGATCCGCGCGACGGGACGTCCGATGGTGTTCAGCATCTGCCAGTACGGACGCGCCGACGTCTGGACCTGGGGCGCCGACGTCGGCGGCAACCTGTGGCGCACGAGCGGCGACATCGCCGATCGCTGGGATGTCATGTCGGCGATCGGCTTCGCGCAGGACGAGCTGGCGCCCTTCGCCGGTCCCGGCCGCTGGAACGATCCCGACATGCTGGAGGTGGGAAACGGCCGCATGACGGCCGCCGAGTACCGGGCGCACGTGAGCCTGTGGGCGATGCTCGCGGCGCCGCTCCTCGCCGGCCACGACGTACGGCACTCGACGCCGGAGACCATAGCGCTGCTCGGCAACCGCGCCGTGATCGCGATCGATCAGGATCGGCTCGGGCGACAGGGGCGGCGGGTCGAGCGGCGCGGACCGGTCGAGATCTGGACGCGCCGCCTCGCCGACGACCGAACGGCCGTGGCGCTCTTCAACCGCGGCGACGCGGCGGCGCGGATAGAAGCCCGCCCGGCGACGCTCGGAATCACAGCCCGGGTCGAAGCCGTCGATGTCTGGCAGGAGCGCCCGCTCGGCGTGATCGAGGCGAGCCTGGCAGCCGACGTCGAGCCGCACGGCGTCGCCCTCTTCGTGCTGACGCCGCTGCCCGGGCGGCCGCAAGCGACGCCGTGAGGCGGCGAATCTCGCTGGCCGCGGCGCTGCTGGTGCTGATCGCCGGGATCGGCCTGTGGCGGCTGTCGCGCTCGCGGGTAGCGGCCCTCCCGGCGAGCGGGCGCACGTCGCCGGCCGCGAGAGCGGCCCCAGGGACGGCTCCGCCGGCAGCGCTCCCCGCGGCCATCCCCACGCCGCAGCCGGCCACGACCGCGCTGCCGTCGGCGCCGCCGCCGTCCACGGCTGACAGGGTGCGGCGGGAGGACGCCGACCGGCTGCTCGCCGAGGGCAAGGTCCTGGAGGCGGTAGAGGCATACCGCGAGGTGGTCGCGCTCGAGCCGACCGCGAAGAACCACGGCGACCTCGGGAGCCTTCTCTATCGCCTGACCGCGTTCGACGAGGCCGCCGTCCACCTGCGGGCGGCTGCCGAGCTCGACCCCGGGAATGCCGACCGTTGGATCGCGCTCGCCAACGTCTACTATCGCAAGGTGAACCCCGGCGAGGCGTGGAAAGCCGAGAAGCGGGCGCGCGCCGCGGAGCCCGGACTCGAGCTCGGACGCGACGCGGAGGGGATGCGGGTGCGCAAGGGCGAGGCGGCGGCGCGCCGGCCATAGCGTCTGCCGATTCCCGGCGGCGGCGGGGAGCGTCGCCGCCGCTGTTTCCGACGACAGTGGCCGAGAATATCGTTGACCTCTTCGTTTCGCGCGTGTTAGCCGCCGGAGAGCGGCGCGGATCGCGCCCCTCTTTCCGCCCAGGAGGATACGGTGAAAGCTTCGATACGACTCCAGACGCTCGCGGCCACGCTCGCCCTCGGAATGCTGCCGGCGCCGGCGCGCGCATTCCCCGATTGCCCGGCCGACCACGTGGCCGATGGCTATACCTGTACGGAGCAGACGGGCGCCGGGAAGACCGGCGGTTTTTTCCGGGTGACTTTCCCGTCGAATTGGGACGGTGACCTCGTGATCATCAATCACGGATTCGATCTCAACGACCTCCACACCCGGCCGCACGAGACCTGCAGCCACTACGCCGGCATGACCTGCGAGCAGGATTCGGACTGCGGGCCGGGACACTTCTGCAACGAGATCTCCTACCTCGGACTCGACGAGGTGCTCCTGCCGATGGGCAAGGCGGTCGCCGCGGGCACCTATACCGACAGCGGCTGGGCCACGTTCCACTCCGCGAAGGATCTGAAGGACATCATCAAATACGTGAAGAAGAGCTCCGGCTTCGGCGCCGGGCTGAAGCGCGTCATCGTCACCGGATTCTCGGGCGGCGGCGCCGTCACCGCCGACGCGACGCTGAAGCTCAAGATCGACGGTGCCGTCCCGCTCTGTGCCGCGGCGGCCGGCGGTCTGGTGACGTGGGACGTCGCCCACGAGGTGCGGCTCGTCTACGACTATCTCTGCAACGACGTACCCGGGGCCAAGTTCATCTATCCCTCCGACCAGGGTCAGCCGAACGGTCCCAACGCCAGCAACGACGCGATCGGGGTGGCGATGAAGGTCGATGCGTGCTTCGGCGTCCTCGGGCTCGTACCCGGCGATGGCCATCAGGCCGAGCGCTTCGCCGAGTTCCTCGCACTCACGCGATTCACGGGCGATGCGGGCCACGGCGGGAGCGGCGTCAACGTCGCGAGTGCGATCGGCTTTCCGGTGCTCGGCATGGGCGACTTCGTGTGGGACCCGAAGCGCCTCAAGGGCAAGCGCATCGGCCTCAACGATACGCTCGACTACTTGTCCCTCGGCAACGATCCGATGCTCGCCGCGGACTACGATGCCAACGTCGAGCGTCTGACGGCGGGGAAAGGGCGCAAGCAGCTCCGCAAGGTCTTCTCGCCGGACTTCGAGAAGGGCTTCGGCAAGAAGGTGGCGTACCCGATCCTGTCGATGGCGGGCGCCAATGACTGGCTCGTGATCCCGGAGTTCAACCGCGTCTACGACGACGCGCTCACGGCCGGCGGCAAGCCGCACACGCAAACCTGGATCGAGACCTACGGGCACTGCGTCTTCAGCGAACAGGAAGTGACGGCGCTCTTCACGAAGTACTTCGAGTGGCTCGGTCCCGCGGGCGGTCCGTACGGGGCACAACCGACGGCTGCCGACATCGCCGACGCGTGCCTGGCTCTGCCGGGCGGCATCGCGGGCGACACCTGCAACTTCGATCTCGGCTTCACGCCGGGCGCGATCTTCGACCGCATTCCCCAGCGTCCCGACTGGCCGGCGGCGGCCAAGGGCTCATAGACGGCGGCGAACCTCCGGACCGGAAGGGGGCATCCGACCCGCATCAGCGCCGGGGTGGTGCTCTACCGCCGCACGCGGCACGGCCTCGAGGTGTTGCTGGTGCATCCTGGCGGACCCTTCTGGGCGCGCAGGGACTTCGGCGCCTGGTCGATTCCAAAAGGCGAGCCGCGTGCCGGCGAGGACCTGCTCGCGGCTGCCGTGCGCGAGCTCGGCGAAGAGACGGGCTTCCCGATCGCCGGGCCGCTGCGGTCCCTCGGGAGCATTCGCCAGCGCGGCGGCAAGCAGGTGCACGCCTGGGCAGCAGAGAGCGACGTCGACCCGGCGGCGCTTTGCAGCAACACTTTCACGATGGAGTGGCCGCCGCGTTCGGGCCGCCGGCGGGCGTTCCCCGAGGCGGATCGTGCCGCCTGGTTCGAGCTCGACGAAGCCCGGCGGCGGATCAACCCGGGTCAGGCACCGCTCCTCGATGTGCTCGCCGCCGCCGTCGGAACGCAGCCGGCTGCAAGCAGTTGATGCCGGGAGAGGGCGGAGCATCCCGATGCCGGCGGGTCGCACAACCGGCATTGTCGCCGGGCGTCTACGGGAGTAACCAGGAGCCCATGACGCGCGTTCTCACGACGATGGTCTTCGTGCTCGGCCTCTGGACCGGTGCTGCGGCGCCGGTTGCGGCGGCGATCTGCGGCGATGCTGACGGCAACGGGACGGTGAGCGTCTCGGATGGCGTGCAGACGCTCCGGGCCGCGGCCGGTCTCCAGAGCACCTGTACTCCGGCGGTCTGCGACGTCGACGGCAGCGGCGCCATCACCGTGAGCGATGGGGTGAGCGTGCTCCGCAAGGCCGCGGGGCTCGCCGTCATCGAGAATTGCGGCGGCGCGGCGGCGCAGCCGGCGACGGTGCTGCGCGAGCTCCAACCGCTCTTCAAGTACGGCTTGGCGTTCGCGACCGGAGCGCCGGTTCACTCGTGCGCAAACGCCCCCGACGGCGAGATCGACGTCGAGACCGACGAGGACGGGACGACGACGAGCTTCTACGGGTGCCGGGTGGACGACGTGTCGCTCTTCGGCGACGTCACCGTCGGCGGCGGCACCCTCACGTTCTATCTGCTCGAAGCCGACACCGCGGACGAGGAGGACTTCATCGCCGACTACGACGGCGTGCTGACGCTCGGCGGCAGCGGCGGCGCCCGCAGGCTCGACGGCACCGTCGACGTGACCACGGACTCGGCGGACGACCTGACGGTGACGCTCGCGAACGTGATCGTGACGGGCGGCGTCCTCATGGGCGGCACCGCCAGGGTCGACCTCGGCGACAGCGGCATCGCCGATTCGTACACCCGTCTCGACCTCGTCTTCGACGGCTCGGGCGTCGCCGGCGTCGTCGCGACGCAAGCCGACAGCACTACCCGGAGCCTGCGCTTCGACATCGCCACCGGCGACGTATCGTAGGGCGGGCAGGGCGGCGCCGGCCCTGACGGCAAGCGGCCCGGCGGTGAAAAGAGCCTGACAAGCGGCTCGCGCTCGTGGTAAGCGAGCGGCATCCATCTCGCGCCGCCCAGGAGGCCTTCCTCGTGCGACCCCTTCGCCGCTCGACCCTGCCGCTCTCGTCGCTCGTCGTACTGACCGTGCTCACCGGCACTTCGTGGGCGGCGCCGTCGCCGTCGCTCGACGACTATGTCCTCTTCGCTCTCGACCGGATGCAGGTCCGGAACCTGCGCGGGGGAGAGGGCGATCTCGGCGTCAACGCGGGCAGCTTCGTGGCGCGGGGAACCTTGGCGGCGCCGGCGGCGCAGGTCGTGGCCGGATCCGCCGACGTCGCCGCCGCCAGCACCTGTAGCGGCATCTACGCGACGTCGGTGGGCGCCAGCGGACCGACGTGCCAGGCGGCGGGGGCGGCGCCGCAGCCGATCGTAGCCGACGTGCCGGCGGCGTGCGGCTACCCGGTGGCTTTCCCGGCCTGCAACGGCGCGGCGCGAATGACCGTGCGCGCCGGCAGGACGGTCCTGCCGCCCGGCGTCTACGGCGACGTGGTCGTGAAGAGCTCCGGCGCGCCCGCGACGCTCGAGCTCGCGGGCGGGAGCTACGTGTTCTGCAGTCTGCGCGTCGGGCGCCACGGCGAGGTCCGCTTTCGCGCCGCATCCCAGGTGCACATCGCCGACGCGCTGAAGCTCGGCGTCGGTGCGGTGCTCGTTCCCGCCGACGGTATGGCGGCGGCGCGCGCCGGCCGCGTCTATGTCCGGGGGAAGAGCGTCACCATCGACCGTCAAGCTCGCCTCGCCGCGGTACTCTGCGCACCGACGGCAAGGCTCAAGGTCAATCAGAGCCGGATCGAAGGCGCCGCCGTGGCGAAGGAGATCAGAGCCACGGGTGCGAGCGTGCTGCGGCCCTACGAGGAGCCGCGGGCGGCGTGCGCCGCCCGCAATCCGCTGCGCAACCTCTATTTCGGGGATCTCCACGTGCACACGGCGCTCTCCTTCGATGCCCAGGCCTTCGACGTGCGGACGACGCCGGCCGAGGCCTACGGCTTCGCCCGGGGAGCTCCGGTGGCGTTGCCGCCGCTCGACGTGAACGGCGTCGGGACGCGTACGGTGCAGCTCGAGCGGCCGCTCGACTTTGCGGCGGTCACCGACCATTCGGAGTTCCTCGGCGAGGTCGAGGAATGTACGACCCCCGGATCCCCGAACTACGACGCGCCGACCTGCCAGCTCTATCGCGGCGAGACCTACAGCGCCGTCCGCTTCTTCGGGCTGGCGCTCACCGCGCAGCAGCCGAAGCGGTACGCGGACGTCTGCGCGCCCAACGGCCAGGAGTGCGCCGTCCGCGGCGCCCAGGTGTGGCAGAGCGTGCAGCAAGCGGCCGAGCAAGCCTACGATCGCAGCTCCGCCTGCAGCTTCACGACCTTCGTCGGCTACGAGTACACGAGCGCGCGGGCGACGAGCACGATGCACCGCAACGTCATCTTCCGCAACGACCGGGTGCCGTATCCGACTACGTACTTCGAGGAGGAGAGCCCCCGAGGCCTCTGGAGCCAGCTCGAAGCCGGATGCCGCGACGCGACCAGCGGCTGCGACGTGCTCGCCATCCCCCACAATCCGAACGAGAGTAACGGCCACATGTTCGCGATCGAATATCCGGGAGCGCGATCGGTGGCCGCCGAGCGCGGACAGGCGGCAGCGCGCGTGGCGATGGAGCCGCTGGTCGAAATCTATCAGCACAAGGGCGACTCGGAGTGCATGAACGGGCTCTCGGGCGTGATCGGCGCCTCCGACGAGCAGTGCGACTTCGAGAAGGATCCCCGACCGTTCCGGGACTGCGGCGACGGTACCGGCGGCGGCGGCGTGACCCGCGGCGGTTGCTTCTCGCGCCTCGACTTCGTGCGCAACGTCCTGCTCGCCGGCCTCGCCGAGGAGCAGCGGCTCGGGGTGAATCCGTACCGGCTCGGCATCATCGCGGGCACCGACACGCACAACGGCACTACGGGCGCCGTCGACGAGACGACGTTTCAGGGGCACCGCGGCACCGACGACGATACGCCGGCGAGCCAGCTCGGCAACGGCGTGCTCACCGGAGGCGGCATCCAGTTCAGTCCGGGCGGCATCGTCGGCGTCTGGGCCGAGGAGAACTCGCGTCCGAGCATCTTCGACGCGCTCCGCCGCCGCGAGGTGTTCGGTACGAGCGGCCCGCGCATGGCAGTGCGCTTCTTCGGCGGCTGGGATCTCCCCGCCGGCCTCTGTACCGCGCCCGAGATGATCGCCGACGCCTACGCCGCCGGAGTGCCGATGGGGAGCCTCCTCGATCCGCCTACTGCCGCAGCGCCGTCGTTCCTGATCGCGGCGACGCGCGACCCGGGCACGCAGGCGCGCCCCGGCACGCCCCTCCAGCGCCTGCAGGTCGTCAAGGGTTGGATCGATGACGCCGGATGGCACCAGGAGGTCTTCGACGTGGCCGGCGACGGCGACAACGGCGCGACCGTCGATACCGACACCTGCGTCGCCAGCGGTCCCGGTGACGACGATCTCTGCACGGTATGGACGGACCCGACCTTCGATGCGAGCCGCCGCGCCTTCTACTACGTGCGCGTGCTCGAGAATCCTACCTGCCGCTGGAGCACGGTCACGTGCAACGCTTTGCCGCCGGATGACCGCCCGCCCTCGTGCACCGACCCTACCGTCCCCAAGACCGTGCAGGAGCGGGCCTGGAGCTCCCCGATCTGGTACCGCCCGAGCGCGTGATCCGAGCGCATCACCGGCAGGCCAGGAGCGGTAGGGCGTGACGCGCCGGATACTACGGGAACCGCTCGTCCACTTCGCCTTGCTCGGAGCCGCGCTCTTCGCGCTCCATCGCGCCGTGGCGCCGCCGCCGCCGACGAGCACCATCGTCGTTTCGGCGGCGCTGCAGCGGGGCTTCCGGCAGGAGCACCTGCGCCGCCACGGCCGCCTGCCGACACCCGAAGAAGCGCAGGCGCTCGTCGACCGCTACGTCGACACCGAGGTGATGCTGCGCGAGGCGCTGGCGCTCGGCCTCGATCGCGGCGACATCATCGTGCGCCGGCGGTTGGTGCAGAAGATGGAGTTCCTGAACCAGGACATGACGCCGCCCGCGCCGCCGACCGACGCCGACCTCGCGTCCTTCCTGGCAGCTCGACCCGAGCGCTACCAGGTAGCGGCGCGGGCGACGATCGAGCACGTCTTCGTGAGCACGCGGCTCCACGCGGGCGATGCGGCGGCGATCGCCGAGGACCTCCAGGCGCGGATCGCCGCGGGCGACGACCCGGCGCGCCTCGGCGACCCGTTCCTGCGCGGGCGTGTGTTTCGCAACGCCACCGAAGAGGAGATCGCCGGCGTCTTCGGACCGGAGCTGGCGCAGCGGGTGCAGAGCGCTCCGGTCGGCGCCTGGGTCGGGCCGTATCGGTCGAGCTTCGGGCTGCACCTGCTGCGCGTCTCCGAGCGGGTCGGAGGACGGCCGCCGACGATCGAGGATGTCCGCCGAGAGCTCGAGCGCGACTGGGAGGAGGAGCGGCGGAGCGAAGCCGCGCGCGCCGCGCTGGCGGCGCTGCGGACCCGCTACGACGTCCGGATCGAGACGGCGCCGGTGGAGGAGCCGCCGCGCTCGTGAGGACGGAGACACGACTGGCGGCAGCGGCGATGGCGGTGCTGGCGCTCGTCGCCGGCGACGCGGCGGCGCATACGTTCGAGCCGGCGCTCCTGGATTTTCGCGAGCGCGAGAGCGGCACCTTCGATGTCGTCTGGCGGCCGCCCCGGAAGGAGTCGGGAGCGGTGCTGCCCGGCGCGCCGCCGCTGGTACCGCGCCTGCCCGCGGCGTGTCGTCCGGTCTCCGACCTCGGCGCCGGCGACGAGTGGACGGCGACGCGCGTCGCCTGCGGAACGGCACGGCTCCACGGCGAGACGATCGCGGTGCCGGGGATCGCCGGGGGCCGCGTCGATGCGATCGTGCGCATCTCCTGGAACGATGGCCAGGCGACGAGCGGCGTGCTCACCGATGCGAGCGAGGCCTTCGTCGTGCCCGAAGGTCCGCGCGGCATCCTGGAGCCCGGCGCGCCGCTGGCGGCGATCGCCGGCCGCTACCTGGAGCTCGGCATCGAGCACATTCTCGGTGGTACCGACCACGTATTGTTCGTGGTCGGCCTCTTCCTTCTCGTCGGCGCCACGCGGGCGCTCGTGGCGACGGTGAGCGCCTTCACGATCGCCCACAGCCTGACGCTCGCGGCGGCGGTGCTCGGTGTCGTGACGGTGCCGCCGCCGCCGGTCGAGGCGCTGATAGCGGCGAGCATCGTGCTGCTCGCCCGCGAGCTGCTGCGCGATGCCGGCGAGCCGGCGACGCTCACGCGCCGCTTTCCGTGGCTCATGGCCTTCGCCTTCGGCCTGCTCCACGGGCTCGGCTTCGCGGGAGCGCTGGCGGAGACCGGCGTGCCCGGCGACCAGATTCCGCTCGCCCTCGTCGCCTTCAATGTCGGGGTCGAGGTCGGCCAGCTCGCGATCGTGGGACTGTTGATCGGCGTCGCCGCGGCGGCTCCGCGGGCTCTCGCGGCCTGGCCCGGGCGGCGCTGGCTGCCCGCCTACGGGCTCGGCGCCGTGTCCTCGGCCTGGATGATCGAGCGCATCCTGCGGTTCTGGGCGACTTGATGCGTTGAAGAGATCGCCGGTCTCCGGCTAGAGTCGTGAGCCTTCGGCGCCGGAGCTCTTCCGGCCCGCTCGCCGGACGCCGCATCGACATGGTCGCAAGCGCAGAAGCACCCAGGCTCATTCTCATCCTCAGCTCGGAGCGCTCGGGCTCGACGCTGACCCGCGTCGTGCTCGGCGCCAACAGCCGGATCGTCTCGCCGCAGGAGATGTTCCTGATGCGCTATCCGGACTACCGCAGCTTCCGGGAGCAGAAGGGGGTCGCAGTCGAGAGTCTGACGGAGTTCTTCGACCTGATCGGGCAACCGCGGGATGCGGCGGCGATCGATGCCGCTTGCCGGGAGCGCGACACCCTCGACGTCTACCGCTGGCTCCTGGGGTTCCTGGAGCCGGGGCAGTTCCTGCTCGACAAGACGCCCGCCTACGCCAACGACGGCGATACGCTGCGGCGGTCGCAGCCGCTGCGGCCGTTCTACATCTGGCTCATCCGCCACCCGCTCGGGGTCATCGAATCGCACGTGCGGCTCAAGTTCCGCGAGCGCCACACCAGGGATCTGAAGGGTCTCGGCCGCCGGCTCCAGGACTTCGTGGTCGACCGGGTGGTGCGCACCGAGAACGGCATGCTGCGGGTAGCGCGCGGCCGCGAGGTGAAGTGGGTGCTGCAGCAGACGATCATCCGCGAGTTCCTGGCCGGCGTCGCCGAGGAGCAGAAGATCGTCATCAAGTTCGAGGACCTCGTCCGCGATCCCGAGCCCGCCGTGCAGCGGCTCTGCGCCGCTCTCGGCGTCGCCGTCGAGCCGGCGATGCTCGAGGCCTGCGGGGCGCGCAAGGTGATGAATACGAGCCTCGGCGACCCGAACTTCCACCTGCACGACCGCATCGAAGCGAAGACTGCCGACACCTGGCGCGCGGTGTTCGCGGAGGAGCAGCTCACCCTCGAGACCCGCCGCTTGATGGACGCGATCGGCGTCGTCCGCGACTAGTAGTAGCGCGGCGCCGGCGGCGGCGCCGTTGCTGCCGCTCAGACGTCCAGCAGCGTCCGGGTGTCGTGCCAGAGTACGAGTCCGACGCTCGCAGCCCATTCGGCTGCGAAGCTCAGGCGGGGAGTGCGCATGATCGGCACGATTGCGAGCGGCCCGAGCACGGCGGCTGCTAGGACGAGGATCCGGAGCGGCCGGTAGTACCGGGCGATCGCCGCGCTCTGACCCTCGCCGCAGGCGCGGCGGTAGCGATCGGTCTCGTCGATCGCGTGCTCGCAGCGCCAGCAATGCGTCGTCATCGCACGAGACGACCGCGGCGCGGACCCGGCAACGAGCCCGGATCGCGTCCCGGTGCCGCAAGCGTTGCGTTCTGCGGCGCTGGCGTCGAGTCGCACGTCTGCTACTCTGCGCGACCTCCATGGACGCAGCGGCGCGACGGGCGAGCGGTGGGTGGCGGAGCGGGTGGTGGCTGCGGACGCTGACTTGCTTCCTCGCGTTCGCCGCGGCCGCCTGCGGCAGGACGGCGCCGCCGCCGCCACCACCGCCGCCGGTCGCCGTCGCCCACCCGCTCGTGCAGGCGGTGGTCGAGTGGGACGAGTATACCGCGCGCCTCGCGGCAGTGAGCGCGGTCGAGGTCCGGCCGCGCGTCAGCGGCTATCTGCAATCGGTTCACTTCGTCGACGGCGCCATCGTGGCCGCCGGCGACCTGCTCTTCGTGATCGACCCTCGTCCCTACGAGGCCGTGCTCAATCGGGCGCGCGCCGACCTGGCGCTCGCCGAGGCGCGCCTCGATCTGGCGCGCAAGGATCTGGTGCGGGCGGAGTTCCTCGTCAAGTCCCGCGCCATCTCTCAGGAGGAGGTGGACACGCGTGCCGCCACGGTGCGGCAGGCGGAGGCGGCGGTCGGAGGGGCGCGGGCGGCGGTCGACGCTGCCGCACTCGACGTCGAGTTCACGCACGTGACGGCGCCGATAGGCGGGCGCGCCAGCCGGCACCTGGTCACCGAGGGCAACCTCGTCGTCGGCGGCGGCACCAGCAACGCGACGCTCCTCACCTCGATCGTCTCGATCGACCCCATCTGGGCATACTTCGAGATCGATGAGCAGGCGTACCTGCGCTACGCGCGTTTGAACCTGGCGGGAGAGCGGCCGAGCTCGCGCGAAGTACAGTATCCGGTGCAGGTGGCGCTCGCCGACGAGCCCGACTTCCCGCACGCCGGCGCGATGGACTTCATCGACAATCAGTTCGATCCCGAGACGGGGACGATGCAGGGGCGCGCCGTGCTGCCGAATCCGGATCAGCTCTTCAGTCCCGGGCAGTTCGTGCGGCTGCGCCTGGCGGGGAGCGGCCGCCACGACGCGGTGCTGATCCCGGACGAGGCCGTCGGTACGGACCAGGCGCAGCGCTTCGTCTGGGTCGTGGACGGGGAAAACCGGGTGCACTACCGCGCCGTCGAGCTCGGACCGCTGTACGAGGGCAAGCGCATCGTCCGCTCCGGCCTCACGGCGGCGGATCGCCTCGTCGTCTCCGGACTGCAGCGCGTGCGCCCGAACATCGTCGTGGCGCCGATGGAGGAGGCGCTGACAGCGGCCACCGACGCCGCGCCGCCGCCGTCGCCGCTGCCGAGTGCGACGCCGGCCAGCTGAGCAGCCACCGTGAGCCTGCCGCACTTCTTCATCGACCGCCCCATCTTCGCCGCGGTGCTCTCGATCGTCACGATTCTGCTCGGGGCACTCGCGTATCGGGCGCTGCCCATGGCGCAGTATCCCGAAGTCGTGCCGCCGACGATCGTGGTGCGGGCGGCGTATCCCGGCGCGCCGCCGGAGGTGATCGCCGACACGGTCGCGGCGCCGATCGAGCAGGAGGTGAACGGCGTCGAGGACATGCTCTACATGTCTTCGCAGTGCACCACCGACGGGCGGATGGCGCTGACGATCACCTTCAAGCTCGGCACCGATCTCGACAAGGCACAGGTGCTCGTCCAGAACCGCGTCGCCATCGCCGAACCGCGCCTGCCCGAGGACGTGCGGCGGATCGGCGTCACCACGGTGAAGAGCTCTCCGGATCTCCTCATGGTCGTGCACCTGCTCTCGAAGGACCAGCGCTACGACCAGCTCTACATCGGCAACTACGCGCTCATCCAGGTGCGCGACGTGCTGTCGCGCATCGACGGCGTCGGCGACGTGACCCTCGGCGGACTGCGCGAGTACAGCATGCGCGTCTGGCTCGATCCGGATCGGCTGGCGAGCCGCAACGTGACGACCGGCGACGTCGTCGCTGCGCTCCGCGAGCAGAACGTGCAGGTGGCCTCGGGGATGATCGGACAACCCCCGGCAGTCCCGGGAACGGCCTTCCAGTTGCCGATCAAGACCTTGGGGCGGCTGTTCGACGCCGAGCAGTTCGGAGAGATCGTCATCAAGACCGGGGTCGATGGGCGCGTCATCCGCATCCGCGACGTGGCGCGCGTCGAGCTCGGAGCCCGCGACTATTCCGTCAACAGCTACCTCGACGGCGAGCCTGCCGTAGCGATGTTGATCAGCCAACGGCCCGGATCCAATGCGCTGGCGACCTCGGACGCCGTCGAGCGCACGATGGAGGAGCTCTCGGCGAGCTTCCCCGAGGGCATCGAATACCGCATCGTCTACAACCCGACGGTCTTCGTCCGCGAGTCCATCGACGCGGTGATCCACACGCTCTACGAGGCGATCGTCCTCGTCGTCATCGTGGTGCTGGTCTTCTTGCAGAGCTGGCGCGCGAGCCTGATCCCGCTCCTCGCCATTCCGGTCTCGATCGTCGGCACCTTCGCGGCGATGGCGGCGCTCGGCTTCGCGCTCAACATGCTGTCGCTATTCGGCCTGGTGCTGGCGATCGGCATCGTCGTCGACGACGCGATCGTCGTCGTCGAGAACGTCGAGCGGCATCTGCGCGCCGGCCTGGCGCCGCGCGAGGCGACGTTCAAGGCGATGGAGGAGGTGACGTCGGCGGTCATCGCCATCGCCTTCGGTCTCTGCGCGGTGTTCGTGCCGACCGCCTTCCTCGGCGGCATCACCGGGCAGTTCTACCGGCAATTCGCGCTCACGATCGCGGCGGCGACGCTGCTCTCGGCGTTCAACTCGCTGACGCTATCGCCGGCGCTGTGCGCGCTCCTGTTGAAGCCGCACGGCGCGCCCCAGGACTTTCTCGAGGTCGTGACCGCGCGCGTGTTCGGGCGCTTCTTCGCCTGGTTCAATCGCGCCTTCGAGCGGATGACCGGGCGCTATGCGACCTCGCTCGGATGGGTGCTGCGGCGTCCGAGCCTCGGGCTCGTGCTCTACGCCGCCCTCCTGGCGGTGGCCGGATTCCAGCTCCGCCACATTCCGACCGGCTTCATCCCGCCGCAGGACAAGGGCTACCTGATCGCCGCCATCCAGCTGCCCGACGGCGCCTCCCTCGAGCGCACCGATGCGGTGGTCCGCAAGGCGACGCAGCTCATCCTCGAGTCGCCGCACGTCGCGCACGCGGTCGGGCTCGCGGGCTTCTCGGGCGCGACGCGCTCCAACAGCTCGAACGTCGGCGCCTTCTTCATCAATGCGAAACCTTTCGACGAGCGCCTGCACGGACCTTCGGCCGACGAGATCCAGCGCGATATGCAGCACCGCCTCGAGGCGATCGACGAGGCGCAGGTCTTCGTGCTGCCGCCGCCCCCGGTGCCCGGCCTGGGCTTCGTCGGCGGCTTCAAGGTGCTGGTGCAGGACCGCGCCGGTCACGGGCTGCGGGCCCTGCAGGCCGCCACCGATCAACTGGTCGAGCAGACCTATCAGGATCCCGACGTCAGCCACGTGTTCACTACCTTCCGCGCCTCGACCCCGCAGCTCTACGCCAACGTCGATCGCATCAAGGCGCAAAAGCTCGGCGTGCCGCTCAAGAACGTCTTCGACACGCTGCAGGTGTACCTCGGGTCGCTGTACGTGAACGACCTGAACCTGTTCGGCCGCACCTTCCAGGTGTGGGCCCAGGCCGAGGCGAAGTTCCGCTCCGAGGCGCGGGACATCGAGCGCCTGCAGACCCGCAACGTCGACGGTGCGATGGTGCCGCTCGGGTCGGTGCTCGGAGTCGAGCAGCAGAGCGGTCCCGATCGCGTCGTCCGCTACAACATGTACCCGGCCGCGGAGGTGCAGGGCGACATGGCGCCCGGCGGCAGCCTCGGCTCCGCGATGGCGGCGATCCAGCGGCTCGCCGGACAGCTGCCGCTCGGCTTCGGCATCGCCTGGACCGACATCGCCTACCAGGCGCAGCTCGTCGGCAACAGCGCGCTCTTCATTTTCCCGCTCTGCGTCCTCTTCGTGTTCCTCGTGCATTCCGCGGAGTACGAGAGCTGGTCGCTGCCGCTCGCGATCATCCTGATCGCGCCGATGAGCCTGCCGTTCGCGCTCCTCGGGATCTGGCTGCGGGGCATGGACAACAACCTCATCACCCAGATCGGGCTCGTGGTGCTGATCGGGCTGGCTGCGAAGAACGCGGTCCTGATCGTCGAGTTCGCCAAGCAGCAGGAGGACGGGGGCAAGGACCGCTTCGCCGCCGCCATCACGGCGGCGCGCCTGCGCTTGCGGCCGATCCTGATGACCTCGTTTGCCTTCATCCTCGGGGTGGTGCCGCTGGCGCGCGCCACCGGCGCCGGCGCCGAGATGCGGCGCGTCCTCGGCACGGCGGTCTTCAGCGGGATGCTCGGGGTGACCGCGCTCGGGCTCTTTCTCACGCCGATCTTCTACGTGCTGATCCGTGGCGCGGTGACCCGCAGGCGCGGCGTCCTAGGTTCGGCGGCGGTGGTTCTGGCGCTTGTCGGTGCCGGGGCTGCGTTCTCCGGTTGCATGGTCGCGGGGCGGGACTACGAGCCGCCGGCGCTGCGCGTGCCGGAGCGGTTCCGCGGCGCCGGCGGCGCTGCCGAGGCGACGCTCGACGCCCGCGACGCGGTCGAGGTCGCCTGGTGGAAAGGCTTCGGCGACCCGGAGCTGACCTCGCTCGTCGAGCGGGCGGCCCGGCGCAACCGCGATCTCGCGATCGCCACTGCGGCGGTGCGCGAGGCGCGAGCCCTGCGCTTCGAGAGCATGCTCGATCTGGCGCCGACCGTGACCAGCAACGCCGGCTTCGTCGAGGCGCGCATCAGCCGCGACAGCATTCGCGGCAGCGGCGCCTTCGCGGCGATCGAGCGCGAGCGGGGGCTCTACGATGCCGGCTTCGATGCCGGCTGGGAGCTCGACCTCTTCGGCCGGGTGCGGCGGTCGATCGAGGCGCGGACGGCGGATGTGGCAGCGGCGGAGGGACGGCTGCGGGACGTGTTGGTGAGCGTCCAGGCGGAGGTGGCGCGCGCCTACCTCGAGCTCCGCGGAGCCCAGCTACGGCTCGATGTCGCCGAGCGCAACGCGGCGAACCAGGCGTCGACCTACGAGCTCACCAAGGTGCTCCTCGAGGGCGGGCGCGGCACCGAGCTCGACACGGCGCGCGCCGAGGCGCAACTGACGGCGACGCGCGCCATGATCCCCCGGGTCCGCCTCGTCTCCGAGCGCGCCCGGCACCGACTCGGCGTGCTGCTCGGCGTGGCGCCGACGGCGCTCGAGGAGGAGCTGGCGGCGCGCGAGCCGCTGCCGCGCCTGCCCGAGCTGGCCGCCGTCGGCTCGCCGAGCGAGCTCCTGCGCCGCCGACCGGACATCATGACCGCCGAGCACGAGCTCATGGCCGCGACCGCGCGCCGCGGCGTCGCGGTCGCCGATCTCTTCCCGCGCGTCACCTTCTCCGGGTCGGTGGCGCTGCAGGCGCAGAGCCTCGCCGGACTCGGCGGGGCCGGCAGCGATACCTTCAATTTCGGCCCGCGCATCTTCTGGGCGGCCTTCGATCTCGGGCGGGTGCGGGCGCGGATCGTCGCTGCCGACGCCCGCAGCGAAGCGGCTCTCGCACGCTACGAACGTACGGTGCTCGGCGCCCTCGAAGAGACCGAGAACGCCCTGGTGCAGCTGGCGCGCGAGCGCCAGCGCCGCGACGAGCTCCGCGTCTCGGCCGCGGCCAGCGAGCGCGCCACGGTGCGCGCGCGCGAGCGCTATCAGTACGGCGTCGCCAACTTCCTCGAGGTCCTCGACGCCGAGCGCCGACTGCTGGAGGTGCAGAACGACCTGGCCGACAGCGAGACGGAGACCGCGACGTCGCTCGTGGCGGTCTACAAGGCGCTCGGCGGCGGCTGGCAGGTGCCGGAGCCGGAGGCGCCGCCGGGCTGAGGCGCGGGCCGATTTCACGGCTGCGGCGCCTTACCGGGAGCCGCTTGGGTCGGGTGCCGGACGCAGGTCGCCGCACCGCTGCGTGCCGACTTTGGGGGTATGGAGGCTCGGCACGACTCCATGCCCGCGGCGGCTTGCCGGGACTGCTTGGGTCCGCCGCCCGCAGCAGTTCGCCTCACTCGCGCCGGATGACCGAGAGGTATGGAGGCTGGGTCAGGGTCGCCAGCGCGATGCGGCCGGCGATCAGGTCGCGCAATTCGTGTCCGACGAGCTCGGCGCGCCACCCGTGCGCGAGCGGATGTTCGTCGCCGGCGTCGGTCAGCACGAGCTCGACGTAGCGTTCGAGGTCGGTGCGCGTAGCTACCAGCTCCGCGGCGATGTCGGCGGCGTCGCAGCGCGCTCGCAAGAGGACGGCCGCTAGCTCCGAGGCGGCGGCGACGCGACCTGCGAGGGCTCGGGGCACGTCGCGAGGCGGCTCGATGGGCTCGGCGGCGAGACCGGCGGCGATGGCGCCCAGCAGCCGCTCGCGCGCGGCGCGCGAAAGGCCGCCCGCGCCGCGGACGCGGCCTATGGCATCGGCGTCGCGAGGGCTAGTGCGGGCGATCTCGATCAGCGTCGGATCCTTGAGGATCCAGCCGACGGGGAGATCGGCTGCCTGCGCTTCCGCCTCGCGCCAGGCGGCGACCTCGCGCAGGAGGGCGAGCTGTCGTCCCGAGAGGCGGCCGCGGCGCGAGAGCTTCAGGTACGCCTGGCGCGGGTCGGTGGCGCGTACGCTGGAGTCGTAGCGGCGCGCCAGCTCGGCAGCCACCCAGGCGCTGCGGCCGCGCGCGGCGACCTCGTGCGCCAGCTTCGCGACGATTGCGTGCAGGTGGCGGACGTCGTCGGCCGCGTAGGCGATCTGCGTCGGCGACAGGGGGCGCTTCACCCAGTTGCTGAAGGTCTCGTCGTGCGCGAGGCGAATGCCGAGCACGCGCTCGGTGAGACGGTCGTAGGCGAGCGAGGTGCCGAGGCCGACGAAGCCCGCGACCAGCTGGACGTCGAAGATGCGCGTCGGTCGGACGCCGAAGCGGCGCGCGAAGAGGATGAGGTCGGCAGCCGGGGCGTGCATCAGGATCTCGACCTCGGGATCGGCGACCAGGTCGGCGATCGGGGCGACGTCGACTCCGGCGATCGGGTCGATGATGGCCACGCGGTGGGCGGTCGCTACTTGTACGAGGCACGGGACGGGAGCATAGGTGCGCTCCCACAGGAACTCGGTGTCGAGCCCGATGCGCCCGGCGACCCGGGCTTCGTCCGCGAGGCGCGCCACGTCGGCGGCGGTAGTCAGGTGCTCGATCGGAATGACTGGCTCGGACATGGGGAGCTTGTAGCAGAATCGGTCGTGAGGGGCGCTCCCTGCGGCGCCGCGCCTCGCGGCCTGCTAGAAGGAGCGCATGACCATAGCGAGCATCGATCCTGCGACCGGCCGCCTGCTGCGGACCTTCGCGCCGCTCCCTGAGGCCGAGGTCGCGGCGCGGTTGGAGCTGGCGGCGACGGCGTACGCTCGCCATCGCCGTACGAGCTTCGCCGAGCGCGCCGCGCGCCTGTACCGGGTTGCGGACTTCCTCGATGCCGAGCGCGAGCGTTTGGCTCGGATCGCGGTGCGGGAAATGGGGAAGCCGATCGGCGCCGCCCGCGCCGAGGTCGAGAAGTGCGCCGGCGGCTGCCGCTGGTACGCGGAGCACGCGGCCGCTCTGCTGGCCGACGAGCCGATCGTCGGCGCCCGCCTCCCGAGCACGATCGTCTACCTGCCGCTCGGACCGGTGCTCGCCGTGATGCCGTGGAATTTCCCCTTCTGGCAGGTCGTGCGCTTTGCGGCTCCGGCGCTCATGGCGGGTAACGTCGCCCTCCTGAAGCACGCGTCGAACGTGCCGCAGTGCGCGCTGGCGTTGGAAGACCTGTTTCTGCGGGCGGGCTTCGAGGCCGGCGTTTTCCAGGTGCTGCTGATCGGCGGCGCTGCGGCCGCCGCGGTGGTGGCAGATCCTCGGGTCGCGGCCGTGACGCTCACCGGCAGCGAGGGTGCGGGCGCCGCTATTGCGGCCGCCGCCGGCCGGCACCTGAAGAAGTGCGTGCTCGAGCTCGGCGGCAGTGATCCGTTCATCGTCATGCCGAGCGCCGACGTGGCGGCCGCAGCGGCGACGGGCGTCACGGCGCGGGCGCTCAACAACGGGCAATCGTGCATCAATGCGAAGCGCTTCCTCGTCCACGACGCGGTCTACGATCGGTTCGTGACCCTGCTCGTCGACGGCCTATCGCGGCTTCGCGTCGGCGACCCTGCCGCAGAGGATACCGAGCTCGGACCGCTGGCGACCGAGGCCGCCCGCAGCGAGTTGGAGCGTCAGGTCGAGGCGTCGGTGGTTGCCGGCGCTCGGGTACTGCTCGGCGGCCGCTCGCGCCCCGGCGACGGCTGGTTCTACGAGGCGACGGTGCTGGCGGACATTCCGCCGCAGGCGCCGGTGGCGCACGAGGAGGTCTTCGGACCGGTGGCGCTCGTGTGGCGCGTGCACGACCTCGACGAGGCGATCGCAGTTGCCAACGCCACGCCGTTCGGGCTCGGCTCGAGCGTGTGGACCGCTGATCCGGTCGAGCGCGAGCGCTGCATCCGCGAGATCGAAGCCGGCATGACGTTCGTGAACGGCATGGTGGCGTCCGATCCGCGGCTGCCCTTCGGGGGCGTGAAGCGGTCCGGGTTCGGCCGCGAGCTCGGAGCGCTCGGCATCCGCGAGTTCACCAACGTGAAGACGATCGTCGAGAGCGACAACGACGCGCTCTGCGCTCCGGGCAGCGAGAGCGGGGACGCGTCGCGCCGGCGCGCTACCTGAGGGGAGTGGCCGCGATCTCCTCCAGATCTGGCACTGCGGCTGTAGCCGCGTTCCGACCGGCCATTCTCATCCCGGCCTACGATTGTGCCGGCACCGTCGGCGCGGTCGTGAGCGGCGCCCGCGCCCACGGGCTCCCGGTTCTCGTCATCGACGACGGCTCCCGCGACGATACGGACGCGGTCGCACGCGCCGCCGGCGCGGACGTCGTCCGGCATCCGCGCAATCGCGGCAAAGGGGCGGCGCTGGTGACCGGCATGCGCACCCTCGACGAGCGCGGCTTCACGCACGCGCTCACCATGGACGGCGACGGCCAGCACTTGTCGCGCGAGGTCCCAACGCTTCTCGCGGCGGGGTCGAGCGAGCCGGCGGCGATAGTGATCGGGGTCAGACGGCGCGGCGGCCAGGAAGTGGCGGGCATCAATCTCTTCGGCAATCGCTTCGCGAATCTGTGCGTCCGCAGCGCCGCCGGAGTGCCGCTGCCCGATACCCAGTCGGGGTTCCGGGTGTATCCGCTCGCGACGATGCTGCGTTTGCCAAAGCAAGGCGAACATTTCGAGTACGAGTCGACGTCGATCATCTACGCGGCGAGGGCGCGCGTACCGATCCGCTCGATCACGGTCGACGTCTACTACCCGCCGATCGCCGAACGTCGCAGCCACTACCGCAAGGTCGTGGATACACTCCGCATCATCCGCGCGGTCGCACCTCTATTGGTGCGACGATGAGGCAGCGAATAGCTACTTTTGCGGCGGCCGCCGCAAGCGGGGCGCCCGCAATCCGGCGTCCACACGGGCGGCCGCCGTGGCATTCGTCTTGCTCCCCGCCCGAGCCGGAGGGCATGCACTCGTGGACAAACTCGCACCCGTCATTCGCGACTTGAGAAGTCGCCTCGGTCTTACGCAGGAAGAATTCGCACACGCGCTCGGGATCACGGTGAGCACCGTGAATCGCTGGGAGAAGGGACACTCGATCCCGAGCAAGCTCGCCCGCGCATCGCTGGCGCGATTCGCGGGACGGCGCGGCGTCGCCGTCGAGAGCCTCCTCGAAGAGCAGGCGGTCCCAGGCATCCCACCCCGGCCGAGCGCGGTCAACTGAGCATCGTCATCCGTGGCGGGTGTTCCCCTGGCGGTATGCGGATACGGTCGTCACGCGGCGATGGCACTCCAACGCTAGCGATGCCTGCGCAGTAGGCGGCGTCACGCCGCGACGGCGCTCCAGCGCTCTTTGAGCAGGCTGCGGGCGATGCTCAGACGCTGGATCTCCGAGGTGCCTTCGACGATGGTGAGCACCCGGCTCTGGCGGTAGATGCGCTCGATCCCGCTCTCCCGCAGGCAGCCGGCGCCGCCGTGAACCTGAATGGCCTCATAGGCGGCGCGGTTGACCATCTCGCTACAGCCGGCTTCGACCGGCAAGTCGGCGGCGTACAGTCCGAGCGCTCTTGCGCGCAGGCGCACGTGGCGGCGGAGATCGTCGGGTGGCGCGCGGTCAGGATCCAGTTATTCCCGCTGCTGCAAGAATAGCGGCGAGCGTCAAGCGGTTTTTCGGTTGCTTGGGCTATGCGCTCTGGCATGGTGCAGCGGATACCTCGAAGGAGTTCCCGCGCTATGAAGTGTTCCCCCCGAGTTCTCGTCATATCCGTGGCAACGCTCGGCGCCGTACTGCTCGGTGCCGCTTCCGCCGGGGCACAGCAGGTCACGGTCAACCGGTGTGCGGCGGCCAAGATGCGGTGCGTGATCGGCTATACCCACGTCTGCGGCGTGCAGGGCGTGCTCGGCCTGTTCAAGTGTCATCAGAACGCGACCCAGCGCGGCCGCTTCGCCGACCAGGTGTGCGTGAACCGGACCGTCGACAAGATCACCGAGTGCTTCGCCGACGCGGAGCGGCGCGGCGTCTGCCGCACGGTGGACGACGTCACCGCGATCCAGGCGCAGATCGAAGCGTTCGTTATCGAAACGGTGCAGGACATCACCCCGGGCTTCCCGTACCCGCTCCTCAATAGCTGCGCGGCGAACAAGCAGAAGGCGCTCGCCGAGCTGACGGCCGAAAAGCTCGGATGCTTCGAGGACGCGATGCGGCGCGAGCCCGGCATGGTCGTCGCCTCCTGCCTGGCGCGACCGGCGGCGCAGTACGCCTACCTCTGGGATCGCATCGAGGGCAACGGTGGCTGCCTCACCCTCGGCGACGGTGCAGCCGTAGCGGACAAGGCTGACTCGTTCGTCGCCGCGGTCGTGACCGCACTCGATCCGCAATAGCTCCGGACAGGCGCGAACCGCCCGTAGAGAGCGACGTCACCGGTGCCGTACCCGGCTGCGGCGCCGTCCCGCTCGCGTGCGCAACCGCCGATGATGGCGTCGATTTTGCTGGACCTGACGCCCGAGCCCGAGTAATCTCGCCGCCGCCATCAGCGCTGCCGTAGCGCCGATGAGACCCGCCCCGAGGACCATTCATGCTCGATCGTCACTTGAAGATCTGGTGCGCTGCCGTGTTCGCGATTTGCAGCGCCACTCCCGCGGTCGCCATGGACGTACAGTCCGGGATCGGCTTCGTCGCCGTTACCGGGCAAGCCGAAGGCACCGAGCTCGTGCTGGAGAACGCGCAACACCAGGACGTCGCGAGCGGGTTCGTCGACCGCTTCGGGAGCCTCATCTTCCGCGAGCTGGCGCAGGGTGCCGCGTACGCCGTGCGCGAACCCGGAGGGGCAACGACGCCGGTGACGACGTTGCGCTTCGCAGACCACCCGCCGCAGTCGTTCTATCAGGCGCAGACGCTCGTCGAGGGGCTCAACTACGTGCAGATGCGCGACGGGACCCTGCTAGCGGCCATGGTGCGCGCGCCTCTCGGCAGCTCGTTCGCACCCGGGAGGCGATTTCCTACGGTCGTCGAGTACTCCGGCTACGCCGTAGCCGATCCCGACAATCCGCAGCCCTCGACCCTACTCGCCCAGGCTCTCGGTTACGCGACCGTCGCCGTCAACATGCGCGGCTCGGGATGTTCGGGCGGAGTCATCGACCTCTTCGATCTCCCGACCACTGCCGACGGCTACGACATCGTCGAGATCGCCGGCAATCAGCCGTGGGTGCTCGGCGGCGGCGTCGGGATGGTCGGCATCTCGTTTCCGGGTATCAGCCAGATGTTCGTGGCCGGCGCACAACCGCCGCATCTCGCGGCCGTAGCGCCGTTCTCGATCATCGGCGACATCTACCGCGCCCCGGGCTTTCCCGGCGGTATCTTCAACAACGGGTTCGCCGAGACCTGGCTCCGGGAGCGCGCCGACGATGCGCGGCCGGCGCCGGAAGGCGGCCAGTCGTGGGCCATCGCGCGGGTGAATGCCGGCGACGCCACCTGCCTCGACAATCAGAAGCTCCGCCTGCAGACGCAGGATCCGGTCGCGTTCACCCGTGACCATCCGTACTACGTCCCATCCCTGATGGACGCGCGCTCGGCGAGCACGTGGGCGCCGCAGATCCAGGTGCCGGTCTTCATCGCCGGCGCTTGGCAGGACGAGCAGACTGGCAGCGGCTTCGCGACCTTGTTGAAGAGTCTGCCGAAGCGCCGCGACGTCCGCATCATGGTCGGCAACGGCGTGCACTCGAGCCCCCTCGAGCCCGAGGGCTTGTGGAACTGGATCGCGTTTCTCGATCTCTATGTAGGAAAGAAGCAGCCGAAGATCGATCGACTGGCTCCGTTCGCGAGCGCGGTCTACGAGCTGATCCTCGGACCCGGGGCACCGACGCCGCCGCTGCCGCCGAATCGCTTCGCCGCCGCCAACGGCTATGCCGACGCCAAGCGGATGTTCGAGTCGGAGCCGCGGGTGCGCGTGCTGATGGAGAACGGCGCCGGCTCTCCGACGCCGGGTCTGCCGGCGCCGCGCTTCGAGCTCGGCTTCGCGAAGTGGCCGCCGCCCGGCGCCCGTCCGACCGCGTGGTATTTCGGTCCCGGGGGAGTGCTCTCCAAGCAGCGAGCGGTCGTCGACGGCTTCGATAGCTACAACCCGGATCCGGATGCTCGGCCGATGCAGACGATTGCGGGACAGGGCCAGTACGAGTCGTGGGAGATCATGCCGGCCTACGACTGGGAACCGCTCGTCCCCGGGACGGCGGTCGCGTACGCGACCGCGCCGCTCGAGCGCGACGTCACCATCGTCGGCGAAGGCGCCGTCGACCTGTTCCTCCGTTCGAGCGCCTCCGACACCGACATCCAGGTGACCTTGAGCGAGGTCCGCTCCGACGGTCTCGAAGCCTACGTGCAAAGCGGGTGGCTGCGGGCGAGCCAGCGTAAGCTGGCGCGCAAGGGCAACACCCGCACCGAGGTCCGGCAAACGCACCTCGAAGCCGACGTCGAGCCGCTGCCTCCGGGGCAGTTCGTGCCGATGCGGGTGGGGATCTTCGCGGTCGCCCATACCTTCCGCGCCGGGTCGCGCATCCGCCTGAGCCTCGAGGCGCCGGGCGGCGATCGGACGCGTTGGGCGTTCGATACGTTCGACACCAACGGCATGGTCACGAACGACGTCAGCTATGCGCGCGGGTTCGCATCGCGCGTCGTGCTGCCGGTCGTCCGCCGCGCGCAGGCGCCCGCGGGTCTTCCTCCCTGTCCGGGGCTGCGCGGCCAGCCCTGTCGCCTCTACGAGTCGGCGGGCAACGGCGGCTGATCTCCGGCGGCTCGGATCCGGGCGAGTGCCTGTCGCACCCGCTCGACCGGGGACGCGAGATCGTACGCTGCTACCAGCGCGGCCAGCGCCTCGGGGTCGGCAGGAGCGGCCGGGAGCACGAGCGGCATCGCTGCGAGCGGCACGTCCGTGACCGGCGGGACGACGCGCGCCGCGACGGCGAGATATTCGCGGCCGGCGTCGAGCTTCCGTGCCACCGCGGGCGACAGGTCGCCCGCCGCGAGGATCGCCGCCAGCGAGCCGTAGCGCGCGAGCAGCCGTGCGGCTGTCTTTGCACCGATGCCGCGCACGCCCGGAAGACCGTCCGACGGATCGCCGCGCAGGAGCGCGAAATCGCCGTACGCGCGTCCGGGGATGCCGTAGCGGCGGGCAACCTCCGCCTCGTCGACGACCGCGAGCTTGGAGACGCCGGTGCGGGGATACAGGACGAAGCGATCCGGGTCGCGGACGAGGGCGAAGAGGTCGCGATCCCCCGAGACGATGGCGACCGCTCCGCGGCAGTGCTCGGCTAGGGTGGCGATGACGTCGTCGGCTTCGAATCCTGCGGCGCCGATGACGGCGAAGCCGAGCCCGCGCAGAACCGCGCGGCCGGCGGCTTCCTGGGGTGCCACGGGATCCTCGACAGCGTCCTCGGTCGCATCCCGATGCGCCTTGTACGAAGGTAGCGCTGCGACCCGGAAAGCCGGACGCCAGTCGTCGTCGACCGCGATCGCCAGGGCCCGAGGCCGGTGGTCGAGCAGCAGGCGCGCCAGCATGTTCAGGAAGCCGTAGACGGCGTGCATGGCGAGCGTCTCGGGCATGGAGTGGAAGGCCCGATGGAGGAGGCTCGAGTAGTCGATCAGCAGCGTCGGCGCGGCCACGTCGTCAGCGTCATAGGCCAGTCCGTCGGCGCCGGCGAGAGTCGGGGCCGGTTTACTGCAGTACGCTCGCGACCCCGACCGTCGCCTTCGTGCCGTCGGCCTTCTCGCACCAGACGTCGACGTGGACGCGGCGCTTCGCGCCCTCGGGAATCTCTTCGCGCACTTTGCCGCGGACGGTCACCGTGTCGTCGGCCCAGATGACGTTGACGAGGCGGACGTCGAGCGTGCCGCCCATCTGCCACGGTAGTCCGAAGGCTGCGGTCATCAGCTCGGAGACGAGGCAGATCGACCACATGCCCTGGACGACGACGTCCGGGAAGCCGAGCATCCGCGCCGCCTCGCGATCGGTGTGGTAGTTCTTCTCGGGCCCTGAGAACGCGGCGCACATGGCGAGCGTGATACTGCGGGTAAGCGGCGCGAGTGCGGCGCCGCAGCCGTCGCCGACCGGGAACTGGCGCTCGGGGCGCTTCTCGCGCTCGCGGTCGACGACGAGCCCGCGGCGTTCGTCGTCGATGAGGAAGCTCTGGTGGGTGCGGCTGCGCTGCAGCCAGCGGCCCTCGTCGTCGGTCAAGAGGACTTCGTTGACGACGTATTCACGGTTGCGCTTCGTATAGCGCTCGACGACCGTGGAGCGCGTGCGCACCGCGGCGCCGCAGCGCAGGGGGGCGAAGAGCTGCCATTCCTGGCGCGCGTGCAGGTTGCCGAAGATGTTCGGCAGGTACCAGGCGAGACTGCGGTACACCTCGGAATGGAAGAGGAGGGCCGGAGCCGCGACCGCTCCCGAGGCGAGGACGAGGCGCGGCGTCGGAGCGCCGATGCCGGCCTCGTAGCCGGCGACGTCGGCGTCGGTGATCACCGTGGCGCGTCCGCCGAGGTCGCGGCCGACGTAGACTTCGTGGCGCGGGAAGAATCCGCTGATCGCTTCGTCCATCGCTACGCTCCTGACTTGGCTTCGCGGTCCGGTATTTGCCGCCTCCGGGAGGTTGCGCCGTCTCCCGAGTCGCGCCGCAGGGCGACGGCGGCCTCGACCACCACCGCGGCTGCGAGGCCCAAGAGCACGACGGCGACGATGCCGTTGGCGAGTTGCATCGGGTTCAGCGCGCCGGCGGGATCGCGGGCGGCGCCGAAACCGCTCCAGGCTTGGAGGGTGAGCGCCCACACCGTGATCGCCAGCACGAAGAGCATGGGTAGGCAAGTGAACCACACCGGCTTTCCGAGGCGCTTGCGCCAGACCGTGATGCCGAGGAGGGTGAGCGCCGCGAGTAGCTGGTTCGAGGTGCCGAAGAGGGTCCAGAAGGCCATGTAGGTCGGGGGTCGGCCGGGCACCGGGGCGTCGGCACTGGCGATGAAGAGGAGCGGGGCACCGATCGTCGCCAGGGTCGCGACGACCGCGCCCGAGCGCGTGCGCCAGGCGAGGAGCTCCTGGATGATGTAGCGCCCGAGGCGAGTGGCGACGTCGAGGGTGTCGAAGACGAAGGTGGAGAACGCCATCGAGCCGAAGACCGTCGCGAAGACGAGGTGTTCCTTGCCGAGCACCACCGTTGCGAACTGCCCGATGCCGCGGCCGTAGGTGGCGCCCGCCGAGATCTTCGGTCCGCCCGGGGCGACGATCATGATGGTGACGAGCGCGATCAGGGCCACGAAGGCTTCGAGCAGCATGGCGCCGTAGCCGACCGGGCGGCAGTCGCTCTCCTTGGCGATCTGCTTCGACGTCGTGCCGCCGCAGACGAGGCCGTGAAAGCCGCTGCAGGCGCCGCATGCGATGGTCACGAAGAGGAACGGGAAGAGCCGGCCGGTGTCGCCGCCGGCGGCGAAGCCCTTGAACGGCGGCTGCTGGATGGTCGCGTCGCCGAGGAAGATGCCGATGGTGCCGATTGCGAGCACCAGGTAGAGCACGAAGCCGCCGAGGTAGCCGCGTGGCTGCAACAGCAGCGACACGGGCAGCAGCGAGGCTACGATGCAGTAGCCGAGCAGGATCAAACCCCAGGTCTTCTGCGGATTGGCGCCGGCGAGCGCGAGCAGATCGGCGTGCCGGGTCCCGAGCCAGACCACGGCCAGCGTCGCCGGAACGAAGATCGCGGTGAGCAGCGCCAGCGGCGGATTCCACCAGCGCTGCGCTAGGCCCATGGCGACGCTCAGCAGCAGGTAGGCGGTGCTGGCGAAGGCGACCGCTCCGCCGGCGTTGAAGCCCAACGCGGCGCCGTCGAGCTCTTCGATGCGGCCGAGGAAGGTCCCGGCGGTGACGTCGGTGAAGGCTACGATCACGTACACGAGCGCCAGCCAGATGAAGAGCATGACGCTCATCCAGGCCCGCCGGCTCAGATTTTCGCGGATGATCTCCGCGACCGACGACGCCCGGTGGCGCACGCTCGCCACGAGAGCGCTGAAATCGTGCACGGCACCGATGAAGACGACGCCGCCGAGGATCCAGAGGAGGCACGGGAGCCAGCCGAACTGCTCGCAGGCGACGATCGGGCCGACGATCGGCCCCGCTGCTGCGATGGCGCTGAAGTGCTGCGGCATCAAGTAGATCGGCGCGGTCGGCACGTAGTCGATGCCGTCTGCGAGGGCGACCGCGGGCGTCCGCACGCGGTCGTCGAGGGCGTACTGCGAGGCGACGAAGCGTCCGTAGACGAGGTAGGCGGCGGCGAGTATCGAGAGGAAGACGAAGGCCAGGAGCGGCAGACTCATGGAGGCGGAGGCTTACGCTACGCGCCGGGTGCGTTCAATCGCCGACGTGGACCTCGAGGCTGCGGCGAGCTAGAGTCCGCGCGATGGCTACTCCGCTCGTCGCTTCCGCCGGCTGGATCGTGTCGCACTGGTTCTATCGGATCGACCGCCGGCAGTGGCGGAGCCTGGCGGCCGAGGAGCGGCGCGCGGCGATCGACGAGGTGCGGGCCTGGACGGCGCAGGCCGGGGCGGAAGAGGGGATGCAGCTCGTACCGCTGGCGATGATCGGCAAGGCCGACTTCGGGCTCATCGCCGTGCACCCGGATCTCCGCCGCCATCAGCAGCTCGCACAGGAGCTCGGCGCGACTGCCTTCGGCGCCTGCCTCGAGCCGGTCTACTCCTTTCTCTCGCTGTCGGAGGCGAGCGAGTATCTGAGCACCGACGCCGACTGGGCGCGGACGCTCATCGACGAGCAGCACGTCGATCCGACCTCCGCGGATTTCACGAGCGGGATGCAGGCTTTCCGGAAACGGATGAGTCACTACGTCGAGATGCGGCTACACCCGACGCTCCCCGACAATTTTCCGATCGTGTGCTTCTACCCGATGGCCAAGGCGCGCGGCGAGGCTCGCAACTGGTACGTGCTGCCGTTCGAGAGCCGCAAGAAGCTCATGCAGGAGCACGGCCAGTCCGGCCGCAAGTACGCGAGCCGCCTCACTCAGCTCATCACTACCGCGACCGGCGTCGACGACTGGGAATGGGGCGTGACCCTCTTTGCCGGCGACTTGAAGGCGGTCCGCGACGTCGTCTACGAGATGCGCTTCGACGAGGGGAGCGCCATCTACGGCGTGTTCGGACCCTTCTACGTCGGCATCCGCTTCGCCGCCGACGAGCTCGCCGCGGTCCTGCGGTTGTAGGATCTGCGGCCGTGGCGACGCGCTCGTTCCGGCCGCGGCGCCGGCGTCGTCCCGAGACTGCCCCCGGGACTGCGGCGGCGCAGCTCGAGGCGCTGGTCGCCGAGGCGCAGGCGGCGCGCGCCGCCCGCGCGCACGGCTACCGTGAACGGTCGTTGGCGCTGCACGGCTGGATCTGCGCCCGTTGCGCGCGCGAGTTCGAGGCCGACAACCTGCACCTCCTGACCGTGCATCACCGGGACGGCAACCACGAGCACAATCCTCCCGACGGTAGCAACTGGGAGAACCTGTGCGTCTACTGTCACGAGGCCGAGCACACGATGCGGACGCTCGGTGACTACCTCACCGGCCGCGACCGGTGAGGTAGCCGGCGGGGATCATTTCGCCGCTTCGATGACTCCGCAGGAGATGATGCCGAACGTCACCAGCGAGCCCGGGTTCGGCGGGTCGCTGCTGATGACGATCGACTTGCCGATCACCGAGGCGTCCCCGGGCTTGACGGTGAGCTTGCCGGAGGAGACCTTGAGGGCGCCCGTGCCGTCGGCGCCCGCCGTGATCTCGCCGAGCAGGCCGGCGTCGTGATCGCCACCCGGTTGGATGCGGTCCCCGACGGCGGCCGCGTTCGCCCCGCTGCAGTCGCCGTGCTCGTGTATGGCGACCGCGTGTTTCTTCCCCGGGGTCAGAGATTTCACCGCGACGGTGATGGTCGTCGAGCCGTTCGTTTCGTCGAACGTGGCGGTACCGGTGACCTGCGTGCCGCTCTTGGGCTCGAAGGTGGCCGTGGCCGTGGTCGGCGTCTTGGCGCAGGCGGCGATGGCGATGGCGGCGGAGAGAATAGCGAAACGATGCATGCGGGACTCCTCCTCGCAAAAATTTAACGGCGCATGATGACCGAGGTCGCAGATAAAGACAATTGCCGGTGGCGCGGCGTCCGGCGCGCGCCGGCACGGCGGGCAGCCGCTGCCCCCGGTCCGCTCCGGAGCCCGCGCCGGCGCATGAGCATCCGTGGCGGCGGCTACGGCGCTTCCGGGTGGGTGGCGAGCCAATCACCGAGCTGACGGGCGTTCGCTGCCGCCTCGCGACCGACGGCGTCATCGCCGGCGATGGCCGCGGCCTGCTGGTAGTTCCGGAGCGCGTCGCGGTACCTGCCGGCGTCGTAGAGGATGCCGGCTAGCGTCGCGTAGCCTTGCGGATAGCGGGGATTGATGGCGAGGGCGCGCTGGACGGCAGCGAGCCCGCGCTGCTGTTCGCTTTCGGCGGTCGCGATGTCGCCGCGGCGCTGCGCTGCTTGTCCGCGGCGCCGCGCGACCAGGGCGAGGCCGCGGTAGGCGACGGCGTGGCCGCCGATGCGGTTCGCGGCGGTGAAGAGCTCTTCTGCCTCGGCGAGCTCGCCGCGTTCGACGAGGACGAGTCCGAGATCGATGCAGGTGCGCTGGCGAGTCAAGTCGGAGGGCGCGAGTGCCAGGGCGCGGCGGTAGGCTGCCTCGGCCTCGGCCGAGCGGCCGGCGGCGGCGAGCGCCAGTCCGAGGTTCATGTAGGGCGCGGGCTCGTCGCTGGTGCCGGCGACGACGGCGCGCCAGAGGGTCAGCTCGTCTCGCCAATACTCGTTGCGGCGGATCGTGACCGCGGCCACGACGGCGAGGGCGGCGGCGACGGCCAGGGCCCCGTAGGTGGTCGTCGTTGCCGGGCGCCAGCGCTCGAGCCCGGTGCCGGCGAGCAGCGCCAGGCCGCCGACGGCCAGATAGAGGCGGTGCTCGGCCACGGGCACCGACGTGAAGTCGGCGATCGCTGCGAGGACGGGCAGCGCTGCGGCGACCAGCAGCCAGGCGAGCGCGAAGCGGCGCCGACCGCCGGCGTCGGGTGCGAGGACGCCGAACCCGGCGGCGACGGCCCCGAACGCTGCGGCGGCCAGCGTCGCGGCGTTCTCGGGTACGTGCGCAACGTAGGGCGCGAAGCCGATCGGCGCCAGCAGGCGCGAGACTTGGTAGCCGAAGGAGCCGACGAGGCGGCCGAGCGTCTCCCGCCCCAAGGAGTCGAGCGGGACGCCGATGCCGGCGACCTCGGGGCGGAGGAGGAAGTAGGGGACGATGCCTGCGAGCGAGGCCAGCGGCAGCAACGCGACCGTCCGCAGCGACTCTCCGGAGTGGCGTGGGCGGACCCAGGCCACCGCCGCAGCAACCAGGGCCGGGACGACGCAGCCGGTCTCCTTGCTGGCTGCGGCCGCGAAGGAGGCGGCTGCAACGAGGGCCAGAGTCGTCGCCGATACGGAGCGCCACGACCCGAGCAGCGTCAGGAGGACGAAGATGGTTGCCAGGATGTCGACGCGATTGGTGATCCAGGCCACCGATTCGGGCTGGATCGGGTGCACGAGGAAGAGCACCGCGGCAGCGAGGGCGGCCGCCGACCGGAAGCCGAGGGCGCGCCCGAGCCGGACGAGGAGCGCGCCATTGAGCGCGTGCATCAGGACCGACGTCAGGTGGAAGCCGAAGGCGTTCCGTCCCCACAGCGACAGGTCGATCCAATAGGTGAGCTGCGACAGCGGCCGATACACCTGCCGCATGGGCATGAACTCGGGCTCGAAGAAGGCGTCGAGGGGACTGCGGTAGAAGCGCAGCTTCTGGTCGAGCCAGATGGGATCGTCCCAGACGAAGCCGTGGCCGAGGGTGTTGGCGTAGGCGAGCACGCCGACCGCGAAGGCAGCGGCGGCGGCGAGCCGCCAGGCGCGCGCTGCCGGCGCGCTGGCTGCGGCCGGGGCCTTGCCAGCCGACGATGGCGGCCGTCGCCGCGCCGGGGTCGAGGCGCGGCTGCTCATGCGCCGAACGCCGCGAGCGCGTGGTCGCGGAGACGGTGGCGGACCGTCCCGAGATCGCCGCTGTCGATCGGTACGCCGCGCGCGTAGGCGATCACCTGGCCCGAGAGCGGCGAGATGCGTGGTCCCGGAGTGACGATACCGGCGAGGTTCAGCGGGTCGGCGGCGGCGACGAGCACCACCTCGGAGCCGGAGTGGCGCCGCGCCGTGCGCAGGGACTCGACGGCAGCCGGAAGCGCGAACTGCTCACCGACGAAGCCGGCGACGAAGCGCCCGCCGCGGATCTCGCCGCGTGCCTCCAGACGGCGGAGTGCGACGAGGAGCTCACGCCAGGGCGGCATCAGCGTCTCGCGCGTGAGGATCTCGCGGATGACGACACCGTAGCGGGCGAGGAGCTGGCGCGCCGCTGCCTCGACCCGCTCGCTCGGGGTGAGCGGATCGCGCTTGGCTCCGAGTAACGCCCAGCGCCCGGCCGGCAGCGGGCGCCTGGCGGCACGACCGCCGCCGAGCGCCCGCAGGCGGTGTTCCGGCCGCCGCCGCTCCGGCGGCGCCACCAGGCGGCGGAGTCCGGCGAAGCCGTCGCCGCTCACGATCCCGCATGCGACCAGCTCCCAGAGCGCGTCCTCGGTCGCGGCTGGCAGGAGGTCGGTTGCGGCGGCGATATCGGCCGTGAACGAGGCTCCTTCGCCGGCCAGGTAGGCGGCGACGTCGCGCGCCGCCTGCGAGAGTCGTGGATTCGCGTGATCTGGACGCACCGTGCGGACGGTGTCGAGCCGATCGCGGAGCGCGAGAGCGAGCGGGGCGGTGCGCGTCGGAGCCGGACGCCGCCGGGAGACGGCCGCGGGCGTCGGCGGCCGCGGCCGGACGCTCGCCGCGCGTCGGCGGGCAGCGCCGCGTACGCCCGTCGAGTCCGCGGCTGCGCCGTCGGCGGCGAGCTCCGAGAAGCGCCCCCAGGTGACGATGCCGGCGAGGCAGAGGTCGTCGAGAAGCCCCGGCTCATAGTCGGTGATGCGTGCGGGCAGGATGCTGCGCTCCCACGCCGGTGCGGCGAGCTCGAAACCATGGAGCTGCGCGATCACGGCGGCGAGGCCGTCGCGACCGTGCAGACGCGTTTCGGGGAGCACGTGCTGCCAGCCGAGGAGGAAGAGCATGAAGTCGGCTGCCGACACGGGCTCGATCTCGCGGCGCAGGCGCCCGATCGTCAGATGGTGGATACGGGCGAGGAGGCGGCGGTCGCACCATTCCTCGACCGCAGCGCCGGGCGTGAAGCGGCCCTGGAGGGCGCAGCCCTCGCCCTCGAGGCGGCTCATGGCCCCGGCGATCGCCGCCGCCGCGATGCCGAGCCGCGCCGCCAGGGCGCCGACAGTCGTCGGTCCGATGTGCTCGAGCCAGCCGCGCACCAGCATGACCGCCGCGCTCTCGTCGGTGCACGTCTGCGGGGCCGGGGCCGGCGGAGCGAGCGCAGGCTCGAACGTCGCTGCGGGGACGAGCGCGCCGGCGATCGCGAGACGCTCGGCGGCGACGAGCGCGCGCCGACGTTCGCCCGCATGCTCCCAAGCTGCCCAAGCGGCGCGTCCGCGGAGCACGAGCTCGTCGCCCGGACCCTGCCAGTCGCCGAGCGCGTCGGCTGGAAGCCAGACCAGCGAGAGGAGGACGTCGTGCAGCTCGTCGGCGTCGCGGACGTCGGGCCAAGCCTGAGCGCGGACGGCGGCGATCGCCTCGCCGTCGAGCGCGCCTGGACCGGTGGCGATCTCGGGGTCGATGCGGCGCAGCGCTACGGCGCGGGCGCGCCGCTCTTCGAGCGGCGCGTCGTCGAGGAATGCGTAGGGGTTGGCGTTCAGGATCTCGTGCGCCATCACCGACGGGGCCGGCGTTTCGACGGCCACGGTGCGGATCGCGCCGCGCCTGATGTCCTCGAGCACGGCGCGCAGGCCGTGTGCATCCATGGCCTCGTAGAGGCAGTCGTCGATCGTCTCGTCGACCAGCGGATGCTCGGGCGGCTCGATCGGGCCGGCGTGGTTGTCGCCGCAGGCGGCCTGCAGCGGAAAGACCGCGGCCAGCAGATCGTCGGCGCGCATGCGCTGGATGTTGATCGGCACGCGCCGGCCGCCTCCATGGCGGGGCAGTGCCAGGGCGCGGGTGGCGTTCCAGCGCCAACGTGTCCCGAACATCGGCGACTGCAGCGTCGCCTGGATCAGATCGTGCTCGAGGGTCGCGAGGCGGACCATCGAAAAGACGTTGGCGAGCGGGAAACTGTGCTGCTCTCCGAGCGAGAGCACGATGCCGTCGTCGGTAGCGGCCGCCTGCAGCTCGAAGTCGAACGTCAGGCAGAATCGTTTGCGGAGCGCGAAGCCCCAGGCGCGGTTGATCGCGCCACCGAAAGGGGCGTGGACGACGAGCTGCATGCCGCCGCTCTCGTCGAAGAAGCGCTCGGCCACCACCGTATCGCAGGTCGGGACGGTACCGAGGACCGCGAGCGTGTCGCGGACGTAGGTCGCGAGCTGGAGGCTTCCGGCGGGGTCGATGCCGCACTCCGCGGCGAGCCAGTCGACGACCGCCGGCGGCGGCGGCGCGGCGCGGTCCGGGAGCCGCTCGGCGATCGCGGCGCGCAGCTCCGAGACCGCCTGCGAGAGCTCGCGCGTCCGCGCCGGCGCCTCGCCGAGCCAGAAAGGAATGGTCGGCGGCGCCTGGCCGGCGTCCTCTACCCGTACGGTGCCGTTCTCGACGCGGCGGATGCGCCACGAGTGGTTGCCGAGGAGAAAGACGTCGCCGCGCATGCTCTCGACCGCGAAGTCCTCGTTGACCTTGCCGACGCGCGCCTCCGTCGGCTCCTCGACGACGTCGTAGTCGGCGGCGTCGGGGATGGCGCCGCCGCCGGTGATCGCGGTGAGGCGAGCGCCGCGACGGCCGCGCAGGCGGCGGTTCACGAGGTCGCGATGGAGGTGCGCGGAACGGCGGCCGCGGCGGGTGGCAATGCCCTCGGCGAGCATGTCGAGCACTGCGTCGAAGGTGCGGCGTTCGAGGTCGCGGTACGGGCGGGCGCGGCGTACGAGCGCGAAGAGGTCGTCCTCGGTGATGGCATCGGCGGCGGCGATCGCCACCATCTGCTGTGCGAGGATGTCGCGCGGCGCGGCGGGGAGACGCAGCCGATCGAGCGCACCGCCGCGGATGGCGCGCACGGCGGCGGCAGTCTGCAGGAGATCGTCGCGCGTGAGCGGCAAGAAGATCCCTTTCGGGACGCTGCCGAGCCAGTGGCCCGAGCGCCCGACCCGCTGTAGCAGGGTGGCGAGCGCTCGCGGCGACCCGACGTGGCAGACGAGGTCGACGTGGCCGACGTCGATGCCGAGCTCGAGCGATGCCGTGGCGACTACGACCGGCGCGGCACCGGACTTGAGCTTCTGTTCGGCGTCGAGCCGCATCGTCCGCGACAGGCTGCCGTGGTGGGCCACTACCCGATCGCTCCCGAGGCGCGCACCCAGCTGGTGGGCGACGCGTTCCACCAGGCGGCGCGTGTTGACGAAGACGATGGTGGTCCGGTGCTCGGCGACGTGTGCGGCGATGCGCTCGTAGATCGAAGCCCAGAGCTCGTGGCTGGCGATCGGGCCGATCGCGTGGTCGGTCGTCTCGATGGCGAGATCCATGGCCCGGCGGTGGCCAGTGTCGACGATCGCACAGTCGGCGGAGCCGTCGGGCCGCAGCCGGCCGGCCCCGACCAGGAGCTCGGCGATCAGCTCGATCGGTTTCTGGGTCGCCGAGAGGCCGATCCGCTGCACCTTGCAGCCGCAGAGGGCGTCGAGTCGCTCGAGCGTGAGCGCCAGGTGGGCGCCGCGCTTGTCGCCGGCGACGGCGTGGATCTCGTCGACGATCACGGTGCGGGCGCTGGCGAGCGCTCGCCGACTCTTGTCGGCGGTCAACAATATATAGAGTGATTCCGGCGTCGTGATCAGGATGTGCGGAGGCTTCCGCACCATGGCCTGCCGTTCGCGCCGGGGCGTATCGCCGCTGCGGACCGCGACCCGGATCTCCGGGAGGTGAACGCCGGTCGCCAGGGCGCGGGCGCGGATCTCGGCGAGAGGCTGCTCGAGGTTCTTGCGGATGTCGTTGCCGAGAGCCTTGAGCGGCGACACGTAGACGACGGTCGTCTCGTCGGCGAGGTCGCCGGCCCGTGCCCTCCGCACCAGGCGGTCGATGGCCCAGAGGAAGGCCGCCAGGGTCTTGCCGGAACCGGTCGGGGCCGCGATCAGGGCGTCGCGGCCGGCGGCGATCGCTCGCCAGCCGGCGGCTTGCGGCGGTGTCGGCGTGCGGAAGCGCTCGGTGAACCAGCCGGCGACGAAGGGATCGAAGTCGAGATCGTGCACGGGCGACGGCACCGCCGGCGACGCTAGCATCGGCCTACGCTTCCCGGTAGGGCGCAGCGTTCGCGCCGGCAGCCGTTGGCAGCCCGACGCGGTTGACCACCGTAGCCGGATCGGAGACAACCGCGAGAGGCGGGAGGGCGACGGCATGAACCGTGAGGAGTGCATTCTTTTCAGCGGCGCGGCGAGCGGCGCCGAGGCCGAGTTCGGCGCCGCGGCCGAACGCCACGGCATCGAAGAGGTGAACTTCACCTTCGACGGGCACCGCGACGCGCGCAGCCGCGGCATCCGCGTCCTCACCCAAGAGGAGCTCGCGCACGGCGACGTCAGCCTCGCTTACGTCTCGAAGCTCATGCACCGCCGGTATCCGGACACGGCTATGTTCAAGAAGGTGCTGCAATGCATCTGGCACCAGGTGAACAACGGCCAGGAAGTCTACGTCGTCGGCGCCATCCAGCCCGACGACACCGTGAAGGGGGGCACGGGGTGGGGGGCCGAGTTCGCGAAGCTCTGCAACAAGCCGCTCTACGTCTTCGATCAGGATCGGGACGGATGGTTCCGCTGGAGCGGCGACGGCTTCGAGAAGTGCGCCGACCCGGTGATCCGACATCGGCACTTCACCGGCACCGGCACGCGCTTCATGAGGGACAACGGCCGGGCGGCCATCCAGGGGTTGTTCGCCCGCAGCTTCGCGGCGTAGGCGCGGCGCCGATACCGCCGCGCGGAGCGGTTCAGCCGCCGCGCGGCAGGAGATCCAGCGCCCTGCGGACGCCGGCGGCGAGCCCGTCGAGGCGGTCGACGCCCCAGAAGCTCACGATCACGAGCCGGGGCTCCCGGCGGCTCGATTCGCCGTGGATGCCGGTGATGCCGATTCGCGACTCGCGCAGCGCGTGCACCGCCTGCGGGACCTCGCTCGGGACGAGCACGAGCTCGCCGGCGACCGCGGCGCGCAATGGCGTTCCTTGGAAGGCTGCCCACGAGGCCGGGCGCAGCGTACCGTCGAGCGCGACGCCGAGCTCGACGACGCGCAGGTCCGAGCGCGGAGCGGCGACCCGATAGACGCCGTTGTCGAGCTCGCCCTGGCGGCCGAGGATGACATCGAGGTGCGATGCGTCGAGCTCCGAGTGCGCCTCTACGGCCGTCGTCTTGAGGGGTCGCGCGGCACGGACGCGGACGATCGCTTCCTGCACGTCGCGGACCCCGCGGGCGAGGGCGATGGCGTTGCCGGCGCCGTCGAAGTGGACGAAGAGGATGCGCGGCTCCTCGCCGGCGAAGTGTCCGTGCACTGCCGTCGGTTCGAGACCGGCGTCGACGAGGGCCGAGACGACGGGTTGCAGCTCGTCGCTTGCGACCGCCAAGACGCCGGTCAACAAGGCGCCGCTCGGGTGCGGGAGGAAGACGATCGAGCCCGCGAGTCCCATGCGCGGGGTGATCGCGAAGCCGTCGAGCGCGACCTTGAGATCGCCGCGCGGCCTCGTGATGCGCAAGGCGCCGTCGGACATCAGGGCGCCCGTCAGGCCCGATGCTTCTTGGATCGCGTCGGCGTCGAGCCGCGTCCCCTCCGCACGCCCGGAGGACCGTGCTGCGGGGCCCTCGGCGACGGTAGCGAGGGCGCCGTCACGCCGGAGATCGCTGGCGACGGCTCCCTCGCGGGGCGCGTCTCCGGGCGCCTGGGCGCGCAGCGGCCCGCAGCCCGTGAGCCCGACGATTGCCACGATCGCGATCAGTCGCCGCATACCTGTCTCCTCGCCCCGGCGGCACCATATGCCGCGTCGCCGACGAGGACGCCAGCGATCGCAGGCGCGGGCATCGAGCGGGCGGCCCGCGCCGTGCGGCCGCGGCTGCGATCGTACGGCGGCTTCAACGACGACCATGGCGTGCGCTCTCGGCAGCGCGCGCGGCCGTACGGCGTCTTCGGCGGCCGGCGAGTTGACCCGCCTCCGCCGCTGTGGCCATAGCTCTCCGGGGGACGCTTGCGGGTGGAGATTGCAGCGACGGGCACGGCGCCGCTCGGGAGGGCCCGGCAGACGAATGGCGGCCCGCTCGTCGGCCGCGATTCGGCCGATCACGGGCGCCGGTGGCAACTGGTCTCGAAGCTCGAGACGCGGGCGGCTGCGTGAGCGGGCGGACCCTGGTCACCGGCGCCACCGGCACCGTCGGTCATGCGATCGTGCGGGCCCTGCTCGCGGCGGGCCGGAACGTGCGAGCGCTGGTGCGCGACGGCGAACGCGCGCGCTCGCTCGTGCCCGAGCGAGTAGAGCTCGTCGCTGGCGATGTCACCGATGCGGCGTCGGTGCGGCGGGCCGTTGCCGGCTGTGACGTCGTCTACCATGCGGCCGGTCTCCCTGAGCAGTGGCTCCCCGATCCTGCCACCTTCCGGCGCGTCAACTACGAGGGCACCCGCCACGTGCTCGAGGCCGCGCTCGCGGAGAACGTGCGGTCGTTCCTCTATACGAGCACCATCGACGTCTTCGTGATGCCCCCGGGCGAGCCTTTCGACGAGTCGCGGCTCGACCCGGCGCCGAAGCCGACAGCGTACGAGCGCTCGAAGCAGGAGGCCGATCGGCTGGTCGCCGCGGCGCTCGAGCGGGGGCTGCCAGCGCGCTTCCTGCACCCGTCGGGGATCTACGGGCCGGCGCCGGTCGCCACCGGTGTGAACGACTTCGTGCGCCGACTTGCGAAGGGCGCGATTCCGATGCTCCTGCCGGGCGGCATGCCGGTGGTGTTCGCCGCCGACGTGGCGCACGGCCACCTGCTCGCCGAGACGGCGGCGCCGGTCGGCGCGCGCTTCATCTTGAGCGACGCGTATCTCACGCTCCAGGAGATCGCCCGCGCCGTGCGGCAGCACGTGCCGGCGGCGCGCGTGCCGGCTATCCTGCCGCGCTGGGTCGCAAAGGCGGTCTCCGCAACCGGCGAGCTGTGGGCGAAGTTCAGCGGCATGGCGCCTCTCATTCCGAGCGGTCAGCTACATTTCCTGACCGTCGAGGCGCGGCCATCCGCAGCCAAGGCGCAGCGCGAGCTCGGCTGGTCCCCGACGCCGTTTGCCGACGGCATCCGCGTCACGATCGCGGACATGAAGGCACAGGGGCTCAGCTGAGAGCCTGTGAATTTTTCCCCGCGATGCAGTAGACACACTTTATGGCGGATGCGGAGCGGGGAGTGGGGGCGGGAGGGGCGAGCCTGCCGCGGTTGGTGACGGCGAACCGGCGGCAGGTGGAGC
>MWST01000034.1 GCA_002050235.1 Polyangiaceae bacterium UTPRO1
AACAACGAGCGGGACATCCCCCATGTTCCGAACTTGCTGGACTCGAAACACATCGTTGTCGTAGTGAAAGCTGTAGAAAACGGGTTCTCTCTTCATATCACTCTCCTTACCTGACCAACCACCAGACCAAAGACATCGCCGCCAGCAAGACGCCGTAGTAGATCAACAGGCTCGGCGATAACAGCGCGTGTGACCATTTGTTCCTCGGCGGCGATGCCTTGAAGGGCTGCGTGTCCATCGAGAAGTCGATCGCATCTCCGTCGAGTCCGCGTACATGATCGTAGAGGGACCGAAAACGCCTTTCCTGCGAAAGGAAGTAGCCGTCAAGGAGCCAGAACATCAATGTCGGAAAGTACGCGAGAAGGAAGTACAGGTCCTCCGACTCCTTGGCAGCGAGCGCAAACATCGCGGCGATGAGCGTGACCGTCCATCCCTTGAGCAAGAACAAGTTCGAGGCCATGCGGTTGATGGCGTGCTGGATGAACTCAAGGTGTTTCAGCTTTTTCTCCACGGGCATTTCCTTCTACGCTGTCAGGGTAACCGCATCAGCGCGCACCAAGTCTCCACGGAAAGCGCGATGCTGAAGCGAGGTAAAGAGATCGTCCAATTGGTCGGCCGATGAAGCTAGCGCCATAGTGATCCGCTGAACACGAGCAATTCGCGTGCTGAACTCACGCTGTAGCACCAACGGCGGGACGAACAGCCTCACGGCATTCAATTGGCCCTGTGTGAGTTTTGCGCGTGTCGTGCCCGAGATGAACGGCAGGAAGTTGAAGTGTCGCAGCGCCCGGTGAAGGAACTCCGTTTCCACGGACATCGATATCGCTCGCAGGATGTGCGCATGGTTATTCACCCATGCCGGTCCATCGATCCGGTAGGCAACACCCCTTCCAGGCTCATCGAAGTAACCGCCGTCCTCGGCTACCAGAACGAGCGGTTCGTCGAAGAGGGCCGTGTCTATCCATCCCTGCTGACCGTTCGCGCCGTAGTACGGCACGTTCCCCAGTTTGCGGTCTGACTCGGTAACCGGACGCCGCAACCTATCGAGGCATTCCGTTATGTCTTCGATCCGCTTGACCGGCCACCCCTTCGGATTCGTGGCCGGATCGCCGAACATGTCGAGGAAGATCGATTGGGTGAGGGTATCGAGCTTCGCGAGAGCGGCGCGGCGCTGGGCGCGCAGCGCATCCGCCTTGTCCAGGATCGCCGCAATCCGCCGTTGATCCGCGAGTGGAGGAAGTGGAAATCGATAGCGGTTGAGATCCTGTCCCGTGAGATGTTTGATCGTCGCGCCAGTGTAGTAGTCGGCCAAGCGCCCGCTGAAGTAGTCGGCCATGAGCCGATGAACGAGATATCGGCTGTACAGCCGCGGCCCGCAGCGCACTCGATGAATCGCCTTCTGGAACTTCATGTTCGGGACACGGCCGTCCCAGATCGCTGCCCGCCCTGCTTCGCCCCCCTCGCAGATGACCACGTCCCCAGGCGCCAGACCATAGCGAGCGTCTTCGTGCTCTTCGAAGGGCATCAGCTGAACGTCGGAGAGGTCCACACCGAACCATCTGACGTTCGGATTTCGGAGATAGGGTTGAAGCCGCCCCCTATTCTTCTGAGCGTCCAGCATCTTGCCGAGGCACATGTCGGCAACTTCTCCAAGGCTGACGGTCGGCCAAGTCTGAAGTTGAGGGCGGGCCATGTTCACTCCAGCATCCCCTCCAACTCCTTCATCCCCCGCTGGATCTCCTCCTCCAGCTTCACGAGTTCGGCAAGGATCTCCTTTGGCGGGCGATGCTCGACCGCCTCGTGCACGACTTCCTTGTAGCGGTTGAGCGAGAGGTCATAGCCCTGCGCTGCGATGTCGGCCTTCGGCACGCAGAAGCTCTGCGCGGTGCGCGCTCGTTCGCGTTCGCGGCCTTCGCGCTCGGCCCAGCGCGCGAGCACGTCGGGCAGGTTGTTCTTCGGATGTTCGTCCTCGGCGAGTGCGCTCGCCGGCGTGGGGCCGAGCTTGTCCTCGTGAAGCAGCGGCGTGCGCTTGTCGTCGAGGCTCCAGCCGTCGGCTTCGACATCGTAGAACCAGACGAAGTCGGTGCCGCCGGAGTTGGTCCTGGTGAAGAGCAGGATCGCGGTGGAGACGCCGGCGTAGGGCTTGAACACGCCGCCGGGGAGTTTCACGACGGCATCGAGCTTCTGCTCCTCCACCAGCAGGCGGCGCAGTTCCTTGTGCGCCTTGCTGGAGCCGAACAGCACGCCGTCGGGCACGATCACCGCCGCGCGGCCGCCGGGCTTCAGCAGCCGCAGGAACAGCGCGAGGAAGAGCAGCTCGGTCTTCTTCGTCTTGACGATGGCGAGCAGGTCCTTGGCGGTGTTCTCGTAGTCGAGGCTCCCGGCAAAGGGCGGGTTGGCGAGCACCAGCGTGTACTTCTCCTCCTCGCCGGCGTGGTCCTCGCTCAGCGAATCGCGGTAGCGGATGTCCGGGTTCTCCACACCGTGCAGCAGCATGTTCATGCTGCCGATGCGCAGCATCGTGTGGTCGAAGTCGAAGCCGTGGAACATGCGCTGGTGGAAATGCGCGGCGAGCTTCCTGTCGTGCAGCAGCGTCGGGTGGTGCTCGCGCAGGTATTCGCCGGCGGCGACGAGGAAGCCCGCCGTGCCGCAGGCAGGATCGCAGATCACGTCGGTGGGCTGCGGACGGGTGAGCTCCACCATCAGCCGGATGATGTGGCGCGGCGTGCGAAACTGCCCGTTCTGCCCGGCGCTCGCGATCTTGCCGAGCATGTACTCGTACACATCGCCCTTGGTGTCGCGGTCCTCCATCGGCACCGCATCGAGCAGGTCCACCACCTTGGCGAGCAGCGCCGGCGTCGGGATGGTGAAGCGCGCGTCCTTCATGTGCTGCGCGTAGGTGGAGTCGCCGTTACCGAGCTGGCGCGCGAGGCCGGCGCGTAGATACGGGAAGATGTGCTCACCGACGACGGCGAACATGTCGGCGGCGGCGAAGTGCCTGAAACGCGACCAGCGGAAGTCCTCGTAAGGCCGCCCCTTGGAATCCCGGCCCTCGGGGAAGATGCGCCGCGCCATCGGCTGGTTCAGACGGTTGGCCTTGTTTTCCTCGAGGGTATGCAGGTCGTCGAGGCGGCGGATGAAAAGCAGGTAGGTGATCTGCTCGATCACCTCCAGCGGGTTGGAGATGCCTCCGGACCAGAACGAGTCCCAGGTACGGTCCACTTGGTTCTTGATGTCGCCAGTGATCATCTCGCTCTCGCGGGTCCTGAATGCTCCGCACCGCTCCCCGTTGGTGAGTATTGAGGCGAGAACCCATAACCCACTCCGAGAAGCGTCGTCGAGGAAAAGAGACGAGCAAACCGCTGGAGGGATGGAAACAGCGGTCGGAGAGCGCACGGCGCGGACCGTGCGGTCGTACTGGGTGCTGTGCGGTAGTTGGCCGGCAGCGGGCGTCCGCGCCGGCGCCGCGGCTTCAGTCTGCCGGCCCGGCGTAGACCTCGAAGAAGCGCTTCATCATATCGTCCGGTACCGCGAGATTGGCTTCGCGGTCGGTGCGCACGCAGACGAGCCGTGGCCCCTTGACCGCGCGGACGCGCTCCAGCGCGCCCGGCAGGTCGTCGATCTTCTCGACGTACTCGCCATGCGCGCCCAGACCCTTGGCTACGAGATCCCAGCGCACCATGCCCATGTCGGTCCCGAACGTCCGGCCGTAGAGCGCACGCTCGTTCGGTATCTCCATCGTCCACGAGCCCTCGGCGCAGACGACGACAGTGACGTCCAGCCCTTCGCGCGCCGCCGACTGGATCTCCATGATGTTGAAGCCGGCGGCGCCGTCGCCGGTGACACAGACCACTTCCCGCTCCGGGGCGCCGAGCTTGGCGCCGATGGCCTGCGGGATGCCGGTCCCGAGCATGCCGAGCTCGAGGATCGAGAGATACGAGCGCGGACGGGTCGACGGCAGCACCGCCGATGCCCAGAGCGCCGTGTTGCCGCCGTCGGCGACGTAGACGGCGTCGCCGCCGAACGCCGCGCCGACCATGCCGATTGCGTGCGCCGGGTGGATACCGGGTCCCGACCACGACGCCACCGATCCCGCCTGCTCCATCTTCCACGCCTCGGTAGCCTGGTGCAGGCTCCGGGCGCGGGTCGCGTCGCGCGGCGAGACGCCGCGCGCGCGCAGCACGCGCACCAGCCCCGGCAGCGCGTCGGCGACGTCGGCGACGATGCCGAGCGTGAGCGGCCGGGTGACGCCCATGTTGCGGGGATCGAGGTCGATCTGGATGAGGCGCTGTCCGGCGGGGTCGCCCCAGTACTTGTCGAACGGCAGGTCGAGGTTCCCGAGCCGCGAGCCGGCGACCAGGATGACGTCGGCTTCGCGGCGAGCGGCATCGCCGGTCGGCGAGTAGCCCATGACGGCGTGCGGGTGGTCGGCAGGGACGACGGAGCGACCGGCCATCGTCGGCAACACCGGGCACCCGAGGAGATCGACGAGCTCGAGGAGCGCGGCGTTGGCGCCGCCGCGGTCGACGCCCGAGCCTGCGACCACGAGCGGCCGCTCGGCCGCTGCCAGGATGTCGGCGGCCGCCGCGAGCTGGTGCTCCGCGGCCTGCGGCGGCGGCGACCGGTAGGCGCCGGGGGCGAGGACGGGCGCCGTAGCCGGGTCTCCGCTCGCGTAGAGGACCGGCGCCGGCAGCTCCACCTGTACCGGACCGGGGCGTCCGGTCCACATCTCGCGGAAGGCGAGCCGCAACACTTCGGGGATGCGCTCCCACGACAGCGCCGGGCCGCCCCACTTCACGATCGGCCGGAAGACGTCGAGCTGATCCTGACCCTGGAAGGTTGCGGGCGTCGACGGATAGACGATGCCCAGGCGGTGCTGCGAGGTGAGCACGAGCACCGGCACGCCTTCGTGCCGGGCCGTCATCACGCCGGGCAGCAGGTTCGCCGACCCAGGTCCGGGATTTCCGATCACGGCGGCGACCTGTCCCGTCGACTTGTAGAGTCCTTCCGCCATGTGGACGCCCGCCGCCTCGTGCCGGAAGGGCACCAGCCGGATGCCGTGCGCAGCGAGGCAGGGCAGCAGAGGATCGATCTCGGGCGACGGCAGCCCGAACACGAAGCGGATGCCTTCGGCCGCCAGACAGCGCGCCAGCAGCTCTCCTCCAGTAATGGCTTGCATGATGTCTCCCGTGCTGCGGCTGCTCACGCCTGCGAGGATCGCCGCCACGCCCGGTGCGCAAGCGTTCCCCCTGTGACCTGCCGGCGCCTACTAGCAAAGCCGACGGCTTGCCGCCACCGTCGGCTGGGGCGGCTCGGCGTCGCCGGCTGCGCCTTGCCGAGCGCCGCGACGCCTGGGTAGAACGACCGCCGCATCGGGTCGGACCTCGCCGTGACGCCGCTCGAAGACCTCCTGCGCACGCTCGGACCGCCGCTCGCGTACCTGGCGACGGCGCCGCCGCGGCTCGCGCGCTCGGCGCTGCCGTTCCGCGCCTTGCGCGAGAAGCTGGCGCGCAGCGCTGCCGAGACCCCGGACGCGGCGACGCGCGCCCGGCTCGACGAGGTGCGCGGCCTGCTCGACGGCCTCGCCGGCGGTCCGCTGCCGGCGCCGGCGGCGAGCGGCGATACGGAGGTGAGCGCGGCCCTGGAGCGGCTGCGGGCGCTGGTGGCCGACCTGAAGACGGCGCCGGCAGTCCCCGCGCCGCGTCCGTATCGCAGTTCGGCGGACGCGGTCGCGAGCCGGCTCCAGCATCTCGAGACCCCGGTCCAGTTCGTGAAAGGCGTCGGCCCGAAGCGCGCCGAGCAGCTCGCGACGCTCGGCCTCACGACCGTCGACGACCTCCTCTTCCATCTGCCGTTCCGCTACGAGGATCGCCGCGACGTCCGGACGATCTCGATGCTGCGGCCGGGCGAGCAGGCGACGGTCGAGGCGGAGATCGGCGACGTCCGCGAACGCTTCGCCGGCCGCCGCCGCATTCTCGAGGCGAGCGCCGTCGACGCCAGCGGGTCGCTGACGCTCCTCTGGTACAACCAGCTCGGCTACTTCCGCAGCCGCTTTCGCGCCGGCCAACGGGTGCTGCTGCACGGCAAGGTCGAGGCGGCGAAGGGCATGGCGCGGATGCTCGGCCTGCGTATCGTGCACCCGGAGGTGGAGTTGCTAGAGGGGCAGGAAGACGCCGACACCGGGCGCATCGTGCCGATCTACACCAAGCCCGCGGGCATCCCGATCGGCGCCATGCGCCGGCTCGTCCATGCGGCGGTCGACCAGTACGCCGGACGGGTGCCGAGCGCGCTGCCGGCGGCGGTCGCCGAGCGGCGCGGGGTCATGGACCTGGCGTCGGCGCTGCGCGCGGTCCATCAGCCGCCGCCCGAGGCGGACGTTCGGGCCCTGAACGCCGGTACGTCGCCCGCGCATCGCGCCATCGTCTACGACGAGCTCTTCTACCTGCAGCTCGGTCTGGCGCTCCGCAAGCACGACGTCGTCGCCGAGCCCGGCATCGCGTTCCCGGTGCCGGCGGCGCGCGCCCGGGCGCTCGTCCAGGCCTTGCCGTTTCCGTTCACGGGGGCGCAGCGCCGGGTCATCGCCGAGATCGAGCGCGACATGGCGGCGCCGCATCCGATGCACCGGCTGGTGCAAGGCGATGTCGGCAGCGGCAAGACGGTGGTGGCGCTGTACGCGGCCGCGGTCGCGGTCGACGCCGGCTACCAGGTGGCAATGATGGCGCCGACCGAGCTCCTCGCCGAGCAGCACTGCGCGACCCTGCGCCGCTTCGGCCACCCGATCGGCCTCAAGGTCACGCTGCTCACGGGCGGCGTGCAGGGCAAGCTCCGCGCCCGTACCGAGCGCGCGATCGCCCGCGGCGACATCGACCTGGTGGTCGGCACGCATGCGCTCATCCAGGAGGGCGTCGCATTCAAGAAGCTCGGGCTCGGCATCATCGACGAGCAGCACCGCTTCGGAGTGCTGCAGCGCCAGACGCTGAAGCGCCATGGCACCAACCCCGACATCCTACTGATGACGGCGACGCCGATCCCGCGCACCCTGGCGCTCACGCTCTACGGCGATCTCGATGTATCGGCGCTCGACGAGCTGCCTCCCGGGCGGCGGCCGGTCGTGACGCGCGTCTTCAATCAGCGGCAGCGCCAACGTGTGCTGGAGATCGTCGCCGGCGAGCTCGACCAGGGGCGACAGGCGTATCTCGTCTATCCGCTCGTCAGCGAATCGGAGAAGATCGATCTCCTCGACGCCACCCGCATGGCGCGCGAGCTAGCGGCGGGGCCGCTCGCGAAGTACCGCGTCGGCCTCATGCACGGGCAGATGCGCGGCGACGAGAAGGACGCGGTGATGCGGCGCTTCCGCGACGGCGAGTATCAAGTCCTGGTGTGTACGACGGTGGTCGAGGTCGGGATCGACGTGCCGAATGCCACCGTGATGGTGATCGAGCACGCCGAGCACTTCGGCCTGGCGCAACTCCATCAGCTGCGCGGCCGCGTCGGGCGCGGCGATCAGCGCTCGCTGTGCTTCCTCCTCGCCTCGTACGCGCAGGGCGACGTCGCGCGCGCGCGCCTGCGGGTGATGGAGGAGACGAACGACGGTTTCCGTATCGCCGAGAAGGACCTCGAGATTCGCGGTCCGGGCGAGTTCCTGGGCACGCGGCAATCGGGCCTGCCCGACTTCCGGGCCGCGAACTTGGTTCGCGACGGCATCCTCCTGCGCGAGGCGCAGGAGGATGCCGCGGCATGGCTCGCTGCCGATCCCGGGCTGGCCGCGCCGGCTTCGCGAGCCGTGCGCGCGGTCCTGGAGACCCGCTGGGCCGGGCGGCTCGAGCTCGCCAGGATCGGCTGACGAGGCGCCGGCGGAGCGCGGGTGGCGCGGACGCTGCGTCCGCTGCCTTGCCTTCGTGGCAGGCGCCCGCTATCGTCCCCGAGCCGCGCGCTTTGTCCGACGCGGACTTAGCACCGAATCGATCGCTCGGGGAAAAGGGGAGGGGTCATGAAGATCCGCTCGCTGTCGCTAGCCGTCCTGTGCGTTTTCGTGCTCGCTGGCCGTGCTGCCGCGGAGCGGGGGCCCGTGTTCCTCGAAGCGCGCGGCGGTGCGTTGATTCCGGTCGGCAGCTTCCACCACAAGCAGAATCCGGGCGGCGCGTACTCGATCGCGGCCGGCTACGAGCTCCTGCCGTTCCTCGACGGCCTCTTCGAGTTCACGCAGTCGTTCAACGGCACCGACGGCGACTCCGAGCGCTATCGACAGGGTGTCTTGACGTTCGAGAACGACGAGGTGCACCAGAACTTCATCGTCGCGCTCGGGCCGCGCATCAATTTCCTGCCGCCGACGTATCCGGTGCGGCCGTGGGCGACGGTGAAAGGCGGCTGGTACCACTTCGCCAACTTCAACAGCGCCGAGGTGAACGGCGTCAGCGTCTTCAGCGACGCCGACCGGGACGCCTTCGGCATCGAGGCTGGTCTCGGCGTCACCGGTACGGTCTTCACGCTCTACGAGCGCGAGAACGACGCCGTACCGCTGCTCGAGGTCACGCTCGGGCTGCTCGGGAGCTACCATCACGCGTTCCTCGCCAATCGCTCCGATCGCCAGTTCGTGACCACGATGGGCTCGATCGGCGTCCGCTTCTGAGCGCGCAGCATCACCGCAGGCGCTTGGCGAGCGTGCGTCACTCGGAGCGCGTGATCCGAGCCGGTCTCATCGGCTTCGGCACCATCGGCACCGGCGTCGTGAAGCTGGTGCAGCGTCGCCGCGCCGCGATCGACGCGATGCTCGGTGCGCCGCTGCGCTTGGTGCGCATCGCCGACCTCGACATCAAGGGCGACCGCGGCGTACGCCTGGCGAAGGGAATGCTCGTATCCGACGCCCGGCGGGTCTACGAGGCCGAGGACATCGACGTCGTGATCGAGCTCATGGGCGGCTACGAGCCGGCGCGGAAGTTCGTGCTCGGCGCGATCGGTCGCGGCAAGAGCGTCGTCACCGCCAACAAGGCGCTCCTCGCCGTGCACGGGCGCGAGATCTTCGGCGCCGCGGCCCGCCAGCGCGTCGACATCGGTTTCGAGGCGAGTGTCGGCGGCGGCATTCCGATCGTGCGGGTGCTCCGCGACGGCGTCGTCGCCGACCGGATGGTGGCGGTGCACGGCATCGTCAACGGCACCTGTAACTACATCCTCTCGAAAATGAGCGCCGAAGGCGCGCAGTTCGCCGACGTACTGAAGGAGGCTCAGGCGCGCGGCCTCGCCGAGGCCGATCCGAGCTTCGACATCGACGGCGTCGACTCCGCCCACAAACTCGTCATCCTGGCCGCTCTCGCCTTCGGTACCGAGCTGCACTTGAAGGACGTCTACACCGAAGGCATCCGCCACGTCGCCCAGATGGACGTCGGCTACGCGCGCGAGCTCGGCTACGAGATCAAGCTGCTGGCGATCGCGACGCGGCACGGCGACAGCGTTGCGGCCCGCGTACACCCGGCGCTGGTGCCGGCGGCGCACGTGCTCGCCGGGGTGCGCGGGGCTTTCAATGCCATCTACGTCGAGGGCGAGGCGCTCGGCTCGAGCATGTACTACGGGCTCGGCGCCGGCATGATGCCGACCGCGACGGCCGTGGTCGCCGACCTGGTCGAGATCGCGCGCAATCGCCTTCAGGACACGTCGGCGCGCGTGCCGCCGCTCGGCATCCCGGCGCTGCGCCGGCCGCAGCGCGTGCCCATGGGGGAGCTGCACTCGGCCTATTATCTGCGCATCATGGTGCGCGATCGGCCGGGAGTCCTCGGACACATTGCTTCCATCCTCGGACGGCACCGGATTAGTATCGCCACCGTGATCCAGAAGGAGCGTAGCGCCGGCGGGACGGTGCCCGTCGTGATTCGCACCCACGAAGCGCGCGAGCGCGATCTGCAGATGGCGCTGGCGCGCATCGGCCGGCTCGCCGGAACGCAGCGCGCACCGATCTGCCTGCGCATCGCCGACGACCTCGGAGGGGATTGATGGACCGCAACCTGGCGCTCGAGGTGGCGCGGGTCACGGAAGCCGCGGCGCTCGCGTCGGCGCGCTTCATGGGCCGCGGCGACGAGGCCGGCGCCGATCGCGCGGCCGTCGAAGCCATGCGGCGCGCCTTCAACGCCATCGCCGTCGGCGGCACCGTAGTGATCGGCGAGGGCACGCAGGAGCAGACGAAGGCGCTCTACGTCGGCGAGAAGATCGGCAGCGGCGAGGTCGAGACCGAAGTCGCGCTCGACGCGCTCGAGGGGGCCAGCATCACTGCCACCGGCGGTCCCGGCGCGCTCTCGATCATCGCCATCGCCGAGCCCGGCGTCTTCTTCCGCTGCCCCGACGCCTACATGGAGAAGATCGCCGTCGGTGCGGAAGGGCGGGGCGTCATCGACATCACCCGCGGCCCGGGCGACAACCTGAAGGCGCTCGCCGAGGCGAAAGGGGTCTACGTCGAAGACCTTACCGTGGCCGTGCTCGAACGCCCGCGGCACGCGAAGCTCATCCGCGAGATCCGACAGGTGGGCGCACGCATCAAGCTCCTCGGCGCCGGCGATCTCTCGGCGGCGCTGGCGACGATCCGCGCCGAGTCCGGCATCGACATCCTGATCGGCGTCGGCGGCGGCCATCAGGGCGTGCTGGCCGCGGCGGCGCTGCGTTGCGCCGGCGGCGACATGCAGGCGCGGCTGGCGCCGCTCACGAACGACGAGCGCGACCGTTGCCACGCGGCCGGCATCACCGACCTACAGCGGGTCTACGGGCTCGAGGACCTCGTGCGCGGCGACGTGATGTTTGCGGCGACCGGCGTGACGACCGGCGACTTCCTCCAGGGAGTGCGTTTCTTCCGCGGCGGCGCCAAGACCAGCTCGGTCGTCATGCGCTCGCAGACCCGTACGGTGCGTTATCTCGAGACCACTCACCACTTCGACTTCAAGCCCGTCTATTGACCGTTGACCGTCCGGCGTTGCGACCGCGGCGCGCCGACGGCGGCGCCGGGCGGCCGCCGCACCGAGCGTTCCGAGTAGGCTCATGAACGAGGAAGTCTCCGCGAACACGCTGGCGCGCTTCGCCGCCCAGCGCTTGGCCTTCGCGCCGCTCATGTTCCAGGCGTGCCGGGCGCTGCGGGACTTCGGCATCCTCGACAAGGTCGCGCGGGCGCGCACACGCGGCCTGACGGCGCGGGAGGCTGCGGAGCGGACCGGCATCGACCGCTACGCCGCGGCGCTGCTGCTCGAAGCCGGCTTCGCCTCGGGGCTGTGCGGGTGCGCCGACATCGCCGACGTCGAGCCTCGTTTCACCATCACGCCCATGGGCGTGTACTGGCTGCGGGATCCGCTGACCCGGGTGAATGCGGAATTCAACCACCACGTCTGCTATCGCGGCGCCTTCAACCTGCGGGAAGCGCTGCTCGAGGGGCGGCCAGCGGGCTTGCCGACCATCGATGCCACCGGCGCGCGGACGGTGTACGAGGCGCTCGGGTCCCTGCCCGGCGACGTGAAGCGCGCCTGGCTCGACTTCGACCACTTCTACTCCGACGGCGTCTTCGAGGAGTGCCTGCCGCGCGTGCTCGGGCCCGCGGTGCGCCACATCGTCGACATCGGCGCCAACACCGGCCGCTTCGCGGAGCTGGTGCTGAGCCGCAACACCGACGTGCGGATGACGCTCGTCGATCTGCCCGGCCAGCTCGCCGTGGCCCGGGAGACGTTGGCTGCGTACGCGGACCGCGTCGCCTTCGCGCCCGGCGACCTGCTGGACGCCGCGGTTTCGCTGCCGCGTGGCGGCGACGTGTACTGGCTCTCGCAGTTCCTCGACTGCTTCGGCGAAGAAGAGGTCGTGTCGATACTGGCGCGGGTGCGCGCGGCGATGCAGCCCGAGGCGCGCGTCTTCGTGCTCGAGACCTTCTGGGATCTGCAGCGCCACGAGGCCGCGCGTTTCTGCGTCATCGGCACCTCGCTCTATTTCGCGTGCATCGCCAACGGCAACTCGCGCATGTACCACTCGCAGGTGATGAAGCGGCTGGCCGCGCTGGCGGGTCTGCGCGTGGTCACGCTGGTGCCGCACGTCCGCATCTCGCACTCGTTGATGGAGCTGCGCGCCGCGTGAGGCGGCGGCGCCGCGTCCCCTGAGAGCCGATCGAGGGCGAGAGCCGCGCCGAGGTCGAATCAGTGCTCAGAGCCGATCGAGCGCGAGGGCCGCGCCGAGGGCCGCCAGGCGCGAGCGTGCAGCGGCGGCGACGGATCCGCCGGCGCGCAGATCGGCGAGGAGACGCGCCGCCTCGTCGCCGAGCCACGGCAGCGTCCCGAGGGACGGGACCGCCGTCAGCATCGCGAGCAGCCCCTCGTTGGTCGCGACCGCGGGATCGCTGGCCGGTGCGAGCCTGTTGACGACGTAGCCGGCAGTTGCGAGCCCGCGCCGGGCGAGCGCCTCGAACGTCAAGAGGGCGTGGTTGATGGCGCCGAGGCGCGAACCGACGACGACGAGAACCCGCGCATCGAGGCGCATGGCGAGGTCGGCGAAACCGGCGCCGGGAGCGAGCGGCGCCAATAGGCCCCCGGCGCCCTCGACCAGCAGGACGTCGACCGCGGCGACCCGCCGCCGGGCGCACCGCACCAGGGCGGCGATGTCGATCGCGACCCCGGCACGCTCGGCCGCGAGCAGCGGCGCCAAGGGCTCGGGCAGGCGGTACGGGCATATCTCGTCGAGGGGGGACGGATCTTCGGCGGCGGCGGCGAGGGCGAGGGCGTCCTCCGCATGCGGCGCGCAGCCCGTCTCTGCCGGCTTGAATACGCCGACGCGGCGGCCCCGGCGTACTAGCGCGGCGGCGACGACGCTCGTCACCAGCGTCTTGCCGCTCCCGGTGTCGGTCCCGGTGACGAGGACGACGCTCATGCGCCGGTCACTTCCGCGATCGACTCGGCCGCCACGGCGACCAGCGTGGCGATCTCGTCGTCGCCGATGCTGAGCGGCGGCATCAGCACGAGCACGTCCCCGAGCGGGCGCAGGACGACGCCGCGGCGGCGGGCGGCGAGGATCACTCGGTGTCCGATGCGCTCGGCGGGGGCGAAGCCGGTCCGCCGCTGCGGATCGCGCATGAGCTCGATGCCGACCATCAGCCCCTGCTGGCGGATCTCGAACACCGACGGGAGCGGGCGCACGGCGGCGGCGAGCGCGGCGGCGAGCGCGGCGGCTTTGGCCGGGATGGCCGCCAGCATCGCTGGCGTGAACAACTGCAGGCTCGCGAGCGCGGCGGCGCAGGCGAGCGCGTTCCCCGTGAACGTGTGGCCGTGGAAGAACGCGGTGTAGCCGTCATAGGGTCCGAGGAAGGCGCGGAAGATCTCTTCGGTCGCGAGCGTCGCTGCGAGCGGCAGATAGCCGCCGGTAAGACCCTTGCCGAGCACGAGCAGGTCGGGCGACGTCGCGGTGTGATCGCAGGCGAAGAGTCGGCCCGTGCGGCCGAAACCGGTCGCGACCTCGTCGCAGACGAGCAGCGTCTCGTGGCGCTGCGTCAGGGCGCGGACCTCGCGCAGGTACTCGACCGGCTGCGGCCACATCCCGGCCGCGCCCTGCATGAGCGGCTCCAGCACCACCGCCGCGATCGTGCCGCGCTTCCGGCGCAGGGTTTCGTCGAGGCGCTCGAGCGCGATCGCGAGGGCCTCGGACTCCGGGCGTGCTTCCAGCCGCTGCAATGCGTAGGGCGCCGGTACGCGCTCGACCGGGAGCAGCGGCCGGTAGAAGCGATGGAAGGTCTCCGAGAAGCCGATGCTCATCGCCCCGAGCGTGTCGCCGTGGTACGCCTCGACGAGGGCTACGAACCCCGGGCGGTCCTCGCCGCGCAGGCGCCAGTATTGGAGCGCCAGCTTGAGGGCGATCTCGACCGCCGTCGCCCCGGCGTCGGAATAGAAGGTGCGGGTGAGGCCTGCCGGCGCCAGCGCCGCGAGGCGGGCGGCTACCAGGGCGGCGGGCGGGCTGGCGAGTCCGAGCAGGGTGGTGTGGGCGACGCGGTGCAACTGGTCGCGGATCGCGGCGTCGATCGCCGGGTGGCGGTGGCCGTGGACGTTGCACCAGAGCGACGAGACGCCGTCGAGATAGCGCCGGCCGTCGGCGCCGATCAGGTAGTTGCCCTCCGCGGCCGAGATGACCAGCGGGTCGGCGGCGAGCCACTCCTGCATCTGGGTGAACGGGTGCCAGAGGTGCGCGTGGTCGAGCGCTACGATGTCGCTCGGGCGCGGCTCGTGCATGGCGGGAGGGGTAGGAGAGCTGGTCGGCGCTGTCAACCGGATGCCTGCGTGCAGGTTGACGAAGAAGCGATCGCGGCCATGAAGGCGTCGAGCTCGGCGAGCACTCGGTCGCGCTCGCAGTCGACGGTGACTACGTGGAAGGAGCGCTCGAGCACGACCATACGCTTGTCGACGCTGCCGAGCCGCGCGAACAAGCGCTCGGCGCCCGCTAGCGGACAGGTATGGTCGTGCGCGGCGTGGAGCAGCAGCGCCGGTTGGGTGAGCGCCGGCGCCCCCGCCCAGGCTGCGCGCTGGAGGCGCATCAGATTCAAGAGGGCACGCAGCGGCACCTGGCGATAGCCGGGATGGCGATTCCGCACCGCGAGATCGGCGATGTCGCTGCCGCCCTTGGCCATCGCGAACGGCGCGAGCCAGCGGCGCAGCGCCGGCGCGCCGGCGTCCGCTGCGGCGAGCATGTCGAGAGGTACGCGCAGCCGCCGCAGCCACGGCTGTCCGAGCTCGATCGCGGGAGAGAGCAGGGCGACGCCCGCGACCGTTTCGCGGCGCTCGACGGCGAGTCGCACCGCCAGCATCGCTCCCATCGAGAGTCCGACCGCGACGATGCGCGGCACGATCCGCAGCAGCGCGTCGGCGCCGGCGACGGCGGAAGCGTACCAATCGCTCCACGACGACGCCGCGAGGTCTCGCACCGACGTCTCGTGTCCCGCGATCCGCGCCAGCCACAGCGGATACCGTCCCGCTGCCGCCTCCGCCGCCGGCGCCATCTCCGCCGCCGTTCCCGTCAACCCGTGCAGCAGCAACATGCCGACGTCGCCGCTTCCCGGGACGACCTGGGCGACGGGTACGGCCACGCTCAGCAGCTTCTCGACCGGCGCTTGCGAGCCGACGTACGGCTCAGGAAGAGCGCGCCATGACGTCGGGGTTCACGGTGATCGCCGCCCGCTCGCGGAGCTCGTTGCGATACGCTTCGAGCACGTCCTGTCGCTTCCGCGCCACCGCCTGATCCCGCAGCGACTGCTTCTTCTCGTCGGTGAACCCCGCGTCGTTGGCCGGGATGCGATCCTTGAGCGCGACCACCACCGCCGCGTCCGCGGTCAGGAACGCCTTCTGTCCGAGGGGATTCGCGGTCGTGAGCGCGAACAGCTCGTCGCGGATCGGCGCCGGCGCGAGCTTCGGAATGCCGTCGGGCCGACCGAAGGGCCCGGTCGTGTCGACCGGGTAGCCCTTGGCGTTGGCTTCTGCGAGCAGCGCCTCGACGCCGCCGGAAGCGCGCGCCGCGGCGAGCAACGCGTCGGCGGCGGCGCGCGCCGCTTCCTTTTCCTTGTCGCGGGTGAGCGTTTCGACGATGCCGGCCCGCAGCTCTTCGAGCGGCGGGATCGAGCTCGCAACCTTCTCCTGGACTTTGAAGAGGTAGTACGGAGCCTCGGCGTCGATCACCTGGTCGATGGCACCGGGCTCGAGCACCAGGGCGGTGTTGATCATCGTCTGGCCCCGGACACCGGGAATGATCTGCCCGTGCGCGACCGGCTTCGACACCGCAGCCGTGAGGCCGTGCGCCGCCGCGAGATCGTCGAGCGGCGCGCCTTCCCGCGCCTTTTCGAGGTCGGAGGCGAGCGCGTCGCGGGCGGCATCGTCGGCGCCGCGCGCGCGCAGCTCCTTCAGGATCTCCTCGCGAACGTCGGCGAAGGGCTTCGGACCGCCGGGGATCCGCTCGTCGAGGCGGATGATGTGGAAGCCGCGCGAGCTCTCGACGATGCCGCTGACCTGGCCGACTTCGAGGTCGAACGCCGCCTCCTCGAGCGGCGCCTCGAGCTGCCCTCGGGAGACGATGCCGAGGTCGCCGCCGTTCTCCACCGACATGGCGTCCTCGGAGCTCTTCTTGGCGAGAGCGGCGAAGGCGTCCTTGTCGGCGTTCCGCGCCGCGGCGAGGACCTCTTCCGCCTTGGCCTCGACCGCTTTTTTCGCAGCCTCGTCGCTGCCCGGAGGCACGAGGAAGAGGATGTGCTGGAGGTGCAGGCGCTCGGGCTGCTCGTAGTCCGAGACGTGGGCGTCGTAGTAGGCCTCGAGCGCCTGCTCGTCGACCGGGACCTTTGCGGCGAAATGGTCGGGCGCGTACGTGACGTACTGGATGGTCACGGTCTCCGGCTTGCGGAAGCGCTCCTTGTTCTTCTCGTAGAACTCCGCGACCTCGGCGTCGTCGACCGCCGCGCCCTCCTTGAACCGGCTGAAGGGCAGCTTCACGAAGGTGACGTCGATCTTCTCGTTCTCGAAGGCGTAGAGGTTCTTCACCTCCTGGTCGCTGACGGTGAGGCCGTCGGTGAGCAGGCCCTCGAGCTTGTTGACGAGCAGGGTCTCGCGCTGCGACTCTTCGAACTCGGCCGGGGTCAAGCGGGAGGCCCGCAGGGCGTTCAGATAGCGGCTGCGGTCGAAGCGGGAGCCGTCCTGGAACATCGGGATGTCGAGGATGGCCTCGCGAACCTCGTCGTCGGTGACCTGGAGCCCGAGGCGTGCCGCCTCGCGCTCCAGCAACCTCTCGGTGACGAGATCGTCGAGGGTCCGCTGGCCGAGGTTCAGCTGCGCGAGGAGCTGCGGGCTCAGGTTCTCCTTGTAGAGCTCGCGGTAGATCTGCTGCATGCGCTCGTAGGCCCGGGCGTAGGCCTGGGCGCTGATCGGCTCGCCGTCGACGGTCGCGGCGACGTTCACTTTGTCGCCCCCCGCGACCATGACGCCGACGCCCCAGAAGACGAAGACGACGATGATCATCCAGAAGATGATCTTTATGAAGGACGAACGCGCATGTTTGCGCAAAAACCCGAGCATGATCGGAGGGACTCTAGTGAAGTGACCGCATGAACGCAACGCGACGTCATGCTGTAATCTTGCCCTGTTGGGTGGATTCGGCTATCAAACTCGGCGCAGTTGGGAGGGGCGGGGGTCGTTCCTTTCCGTCGTCGTTCTGCCTGCAACATTCTAAGAGCTTCGAAGGGGTCGTATGGTTCTCAACTCGTTCTGGGGCATGTTCTCCAACGACCTCGCCATCGATCTCGGCACGGCCAATACGCTGATCTACGTTAAGGGCCAGGGCATCGTGTGCAACGAGCCTTCCGTGGTCGCAGTGCAGAAAGAGGCGCGGAGCGGCCGCAAGGTGCTCGCGGTCGGGGCCGAGGCGAAGAAGATGCTCGGCCGTACGCCGGGCAACATCGTGGCGATCCGGCCGCTCAAAGACGGCGTCATCGCCGACTTCGAGATCACCGAGGCGATGCTGCGCTACTTCATCCAGAAGATCCACAACCGCAAGACGTTGGTACGCCCGCGCATCATCATCTGCGTTCCGTTCGGCATCACCGAGGTGGAGAAGCGCGCCGTCAAGGAATCGGCAGAGTCCGCGGGCGCGCGCGAGGTCTACCTCATCGAGGAGCCGATGGCCGCCGCGATCGGCGCCGGGCTGCCGATCACCGAGCCCACCGGCAACATGATCGTCGACATCGGCGGCGGCACCACCGAAGTCGCCGTCATCTCGCTGGCGGGCGTCGTCTTCTCGAAGTCGGTGCGCGTCGGCGGCGACAAGATGGACGAAGCGATCAGCCAGTACATCAAGCGCAAGTACAATCTCCTGGTCGGCGAGCGCACGGCGGAGCTCATCAAGATCACGATCGGGTCCGCCTACCCGGCGCAAGAGATCCAGACCATGGAGATCAAGGGCCGCGACCTCGTTGCCGGGGTGCCGAAGACGGTCGAAATCTCCGACGAGGAGATCCGCGACTCGCTGCTCGAGCCGATCAACCAGATCGTCGAGGCCGTGCGCATTGCTCTCGAGCGCACGCCGCCGGAGCTCGCCTCCGACATCGTCGACAAGGGCATCGTCCTCGCCGGCGGCGGGGCGCTGCTGCGCAATCTCGACGTCCTGTTGCGCGAAGAGACGGGTCTACCCATCATGCTCGCCGACGATCCACTGACCGCCGTGGTGATGGGCGCCGGAAGAGCCCTGGACGAGATCAACCTCCTGCGCGACATCTCCATCAACAATTAGGGCGAGTCGGCCGCCGGGGCCATGCTCGAGTTCGTTCGGAGAAACCGCGTCCTCCTGAGCTCCGGTTTCTTTCTGCTGTGCTCGCTCGGCCTCTTGTCGGCGAACGCGCGGCAGCCCGGCCGCATCGACCCTCTCGGGCACGTGTTCCTGGAGCTGATGTCGCCCTTCCAGCGCCTCACCGCGGGGATCGGCGGCGTGACCCGCGGCCTCTTCGACCGCTACATATTCCTCGTCGGCACCGAGGCCGAGAACGCGCGTCTGAAGGCGCGCATTCGCGACCTCGAGCAACGCGGGACGCACCAGAGCGAAACCGAGCTCATGAACCGACGGCTGAAGCGGCTCCTCGCCCTCGAGCGCAAGCTGCCGACGACGGCGGTGGCGGCGACGGTGACGGCGCGCGACGCCAGCGTCTGGTTCCAGAGCCTGACCCTCGACAAGGGCGAGGTCGACGGCATCCGGGTCGGCATGCCGGTGATCGCGCCCGAGGGGGTGGTGGGCTTGATCTCGAGCACGAGCCTGCACGCGTCGCGCGTGCTGCTGCTCACCGATCCGAACAGCGGCATCGACGTTCTCGTGCAGCGCACCCGCGTCCGCGGCATCCTTTCGGGACTCCTCGAGCACGGCACGACCCTCAAATACGTGAAGCGCAACGACGACGTGCAGGTCGGCGATCGCATCATCGCCTCCGGCCTGGACGGCGTGTTCCCGAAAGGCCTCCCGGTCGGTCGCGTGACCAGCGTGTCGCGCAAGGACCGCGGCCTCTTCCTCTACGCCGAGGTCACGCCGCAGGCCGATGCCAGCCGGCTCGAAGAGGTGCTCGTCGCTTTCCCGAGCGGCGAGGCGCTGCGGAAGCCGGCCGTCGCGACGGACGCCGCCGCGAGCGGGCCGCCCGATCCGGCCGCGCTCGGGCTCTACGGGCCGCCGGCGCCGGCGGCCCGCGGCGCCAAGAGGAGCGCCGGACGGTGAGCCTGCTCCAGACCTCGCACGCGCCGGCGCCGAGCATCGGGGCCGAGCTCCGGACCGCCGGCTTCTACGCCCTGGCCGGTGCACTGGCGCTGCTCCTGCAGACGACCGTCCTGCACGGGCTCACGGACGGGCGCATCATTCCCGACCTGGTCCTGATCCTCTGCGTCTACCTAGGCCTCTACGAGCACAACATCGGCGGTGCCACCGGCGCCTTCCTCTTCGGCTACCTGCTCGACAGCTTCTCGGGGAGCGTGGTCGGCCTGCACGCTTTCGCCATGACGGTCGTGTATCTCGTGGTGTACCTTGTCTCCCGACGGTTGTGGATGGACAACACGGTGTCAGGGGTGGTGATGGTCTTCTTCGGCAGCCTCTTGAAGGGTGTCGCGATCGTCGCCGCGCTGGCTGCGTATCTCGCGATCGATCGCATGTCGCTCGGCGTGGCGCAGGCGCTGCTCGCGGAAGCGCTCCTCGCCGCCGCGCTCACCCCGCTCGTGTTCGGCGCCCTCGGATGGGCGAAGCGTCTGACGGGGGGCAACTGAGGTGACGTCGCCGCTCCTCGGCGGCCGCCGCGAGATGCCGAACGAGTTCCGTCGGCGCCTCGGCTTCGCGCTGGCGCTGGCGGTTGCGCTCTTCGGTCTGACGTTCGTCCGCCTCTGGCACCTACAGGTAAGCTCCGGCGACGAATACCGCTCGCTCTCCGAGCACAACCGCATCCGCTTGAAGCGGGTCCGGGCGACGCGGGGAACGATCTTCGACCGCAACGGCGACATCATCGTCGACAACCGGCCGTCGTTCGACTTGGTGCTGGTGCCGGAGGACGCGCACGACGTACCAGCGGTCATCGCGGCGCTCACGCGGCTTCTCGGGCCGGAGGTGGGCGACCTGTCGGCGACCGTCGCAGCCGCACGCAACCGTCCGGCCTTCGAGGACGTCGTGCTGGTGCGCGACCTCGACTGGGAGCGCATCGTCAAGATCGAAACCCACCAGTTCGAGCTGCCCGGGGTGTCGGTGCAGGTCGGGCCGCGGCGCACCTATCCCTTCGGGCAGATGGCGGCGCACCTCCTCGGCTATGTCGGCGAGGTGAGCCCGCAGGAGCGCGAGCAGCGGCGCGGCTATCACCTCGGCGACCTGATCGGCAAAGCGGGTGCCGAGCGCTACTGGGAGGAGTATCTGCGCGGCGTCGACGGCGGGCAGCAGGTCGAGGTCGACGCGGTCGGGCGCAAGCTGCGTGTCCTCTCCGAGGTCGACGAGACCCCGGGCAACGGCTTGGTCCTGACGATCGACCGCGATCTCCAGCAGACCGCCGAAGCCGCCATGAGCGATCACGACGGGGCGGTCGTCGTGCTCGACGTGCGCACAGGCGCCATCTTGGCGATGGTGAGCCGCCCGGCGTTCGACCCCAATGTCTTCGCGCGCGGCATCCGGCTGGCGGAGTGGAAAGCACTCGTCGACGACAAGAAGCGCCCGCTCAACAGCAAGGCGGTCCAGGGGACCTATCCGCCCGGCTCGACCTACAAGGTCGTGATGGCGGCGGCGGCGCTCGAGGAGGGCGTGATCACGCCCTTCACGACGATCTTCTGCGGCGGCGGCCTCTTCTTCGGCAACCGCACCTTCCGCTGCTGGCGTTCCCAGGGGCACGGCTCCGTGAATGTCCACGAGGCGCTGGTGCGTTCCTGCGACGTCTTCTTCTACCAGGTGGGGCAGCGCCTCGGCGTCGACACCATCGCCGAGTACTCGCACCGCTTCGGGCTCGGGGCTGCCACCGGCATCGCGCTCGAGCACGAGAGCGGCGGCATCATCCCCTCGAGCGCGTGGAAGCGGCAACGCTTCGGCGAGCCGTGGTACCCCGGGGAGACGCTCTCGATCGCGATCGGGCAGGGCTATGTCACGACGACGCCGCTGCAGATGGCGAGCGTGATGGCGACCATCGCCAACGGCGGCATCGTATATCGGCCGAAGTTCGTGAAGCGGGTGGAGCGTACCGACGGCACGACGGTCCTCGAGGAGCAGCCCGAGGTCGTGCGCGACGCCGGCTTCAAGAAGAGCACGCTCCTGCAGATCCGCGACGCCCTCTCCGACGTCGTCAACAGCAAACGGGGTACGGGATCGAACGCCCGGCTCCCCGGCATCGAGGTCGGCGGCAAGACGGGTACGGCGCAGGCGAGCCGTGCGGGTGGCGACAAGACGAGCCAGAAGAAGTGGTCGCGCGAGAAGCGCGATCACGCCTGGTTCATCGCCTTTGCGCCGGTCGAGAGCCCGGAGATCGCCCTCGCCGTCCTCGCCGAGCATTCCGGGGAGCATGGCGGTACGGCAGCCGCGCCGATCGCCCGCAAGGTTCTCGCCCGCTACTTCGGCATCCCCGACGGGGACGAGGCGGCGTTGCAGCGGACGGCGGGCTTCGTGCCCTTGCACGATCAGTACGGCGCGGCCATAAGCCTCGCGGCGCTGCGCGAGCCGTACTCGGGCGACGACCACGACCACGATCGCTAGCCATGCGCCAGTTCGACCGCCGCCTCGCCTACCATTTCGACTGGCTCCTGCTGGTCTTGACGCTGCTCATCATCGGCGGCGGCCTGGCGACGATCTTCAGCGCTAGCGAGGCGCGCGTGCATACCGGCTTCGTCCACAACCCGCTCGTCATGCGCCAGGCGCTCTACGCCGGCGTCGGGCTCCTCGGCATGGGCGCCATCGTGCTGCTCGACTACCGGCGGCTCGAACGCTACGCCTACGTCGTCTACGCCGCGACCCTGCTCCTCGTGCTGGTGGTGCCCTTCGTCGGTTCGGTCGGCGGCGGGGCGCGGCGCTGGATCAACCTCGGGCCGATCTCGATCCAGCCTTCCGAGATGATCAAGGTGTCGTTGGTGATCGCCCTGGCGCGCTACTTCCACCGCTCCCGGGCGACCGGCGACGTGCGCTTCATCGACGTCATCCCGGCGTTCGTCCTGCTCGCCGTGCCGAGCGCGTTGATCCTGGCGCAGCCCGATCTCGGGACGGTCGGCATCCTCGCCATCGTCGCTTTCAGCGTGCTCTTCTGCGCCGGGCTCCGCATTCGCGTCTTCGTCATGCTCGCCGCGGTCGCGGCGCTCGCAGTCCCGCTTCTGTGGGGACACCTCAAGCCCTACCAGCAGCAGCGGGTGCAGACCTTTCTTTCCCCGGAGATGGATCCGCTCGGCGCCGGCTACCACGTCATCCAGTCGAAGATCGCGATCGGCTCGGGGGAGCTCTGGGGCAAAGGCTTCCTTCGCGGCACCCAGAACAAGCTGAACTTCATCCCCGAGCAGCACACCGACTTCATCTTCTCGGTGTTCGCCGAGGAGTGGGGATTCGCGGGCGCCTTCGTGCTGCTCGGGCTCTATGCGGCGCTCGTGCTCCGAGGGCTCATGGTCGCTTATCGCGCCAAGGATCGCTTCGGAGCGCTGCTGACGTTCGGCGTCGTGGCGATCGTCTTCTGGCAGGTCGTCATCAACGTCGGAATGACCTCGGGCATCCTGCCGGTGGTCGGCATCACGCTGCCGTTTTTCAGCTACGGCGGATCGTCGCTGACGACGATGATGGTCGCCGTCGGTCTCATGATCAACGTCAACATGCGCCGCTTCCTCTTCTAGCGGCGATGCGGAGAGCCGGCGTCAGGCCAATAGTTCACCGATAGGATGTTTTTGGACAGACCTGCGGGTAGCCGGAGACGCGATGATCGGCTGCAACGCCTGTGCGTGGGCCGCGATCTGCCCGATGCCGCAGCCTGCGCCCGCTTCGACAAGGCCACGAAGCAGGGCGAAGACATGCGCGACGCCCAGCGCCTGCTCGCTGCTGCCGTCGGCTCGGCAACAAGTACGGGCGCACGCGCCTCGACGGCGTTTGCCAACGGGCGCTGCATTTCGATTTCATCCACGTCGGCCGCGTCGAGACCATGCTGAAAAAGGGATTCGGCGCCGTGCCGGCCCCCCCGCGCCGGAGCCCAGCTCGTCCTCCTGCGCCCCACCCGCTTCCTGCGTCCCGCCGGAAGTTTCGACCATCCCCGAAAGGAGATCACCGCTCATGGAAATCAGTCAGTAGCTCTCGGGCCTCCTCCCAACGCTCCCCGATCGCCTCGCCTACCCCAAGAAGACGAAGCTCAGTGAGTTCGACCTCCTGGAGCTCATCCTCCAGGGCGATATCGATCGGCGCGATCACACCAATCTTGCGCACCGCCTCGAACGCGTCGGCTTCGAGGAAGAGCAGACCCTCGAGAGCTTCGATTGAGACGCGCCGATCACTTTCGATCGCGATCGGGTCCGCGACCTCTTCGGCCTCGACTTCGTCGAGCGCCACGAAGACATCGTCTTCCTGGGCCCCGCCGGCGTCGGCAAGACTTTTCTCGCGTGCGTCCTCGGGCACGCCTCCTGCCGCGCCGGGGACGACGTGCTCTTCACGCGCCGACCATCTTTCCCAACACCTCCGGCAGCCGCGCCCCGATCACTCGACCGACAAAGTCTTCCGCCGGCTCCTCACGCCCGAGATCCTGATCATTGACGACTTCGGACTCCGCCGGCTCGACGCTACGCAGTCCCATGACCTCTACGAAGTCATCCTCGAACGGCACCGCCGTGCGACCACGACTCTCACCTCGAATCGGACCATCGATGAGTGGATCCCGCTCTTCGACGATCCGATCCTGGCGCACAGTGCGATCGACCGCCTCGCCCACAATGCCTACCAAGTGGTTCTCGAAGACGAGAGCTATCGGAAACGCCAACGGTCCGGCGGCGACGGCGCTACGAGTCGGCCGGTGCGGCGGACACCGCCGCACCGGCGGAGACTCCATTGAAGACGTCGAGGACGATCGTGCTATGAGCTGCCCCGGTCTCGGAACCCTGGGTCATGCTCGTGAGAACACCGGGTCATACCCGTGGGAAGTGACAGAAGCGGCTCCACTCACCCTCTCGCTGACGCGAGGTGCTGACGCCATCAGGGTTCGCGAAGCCGCGTTCTACGGCTCTGGGGCGATGATTGGCAAACTGCAGCTCGATCGAGCCCTATGATCCGGAGGTGTCCGGGCGCCAAAAAGCGGTGAGGGTGATAAGAAGTTCTAGCTGTGTCTTTGCCGTCCGTTCGCTCACGGGCGGGCTACATAATCCCCACAGTCGGGCGTTGTCATGAAGAAACGTTTGCCACAGCGATCCGTGGTAATGGACGAGCTTCCCGCCGGCCTCTACGAGGTCCTCGTCACCGACGGCCTGCGGGCGCGCCTGGACGCGACCGACGGCGACACGATCCCCGACGAACGGGATCTGCGGGCCGCCGAAGCGGCCGATCGCATCGCCTTGCACCTCCAGCGTCAGGTCGAACGGGCGCTCGCGGACGTCGGAGACACCGACCGGACGCGCATCGGCGTCGAGGTCGCCCGGGCGCTGCTCGAACGTCTCGGCGAGATGCTGGAGGTCGACCCCGCATCGGCGCCCGCCGAGCCCGCCGCGGTGCTGCACGCCCTGCGTCGGCGGCTCCCCGACGGCACGCCCGAGCGCGTCGTCGAACCACTCACCCCCTTGCTCGACACCACGCTGCTGACCAACGCGCCCGGCGAGCCGACGCTGTGGAGCCAGCTGCGCTCGGAGATCGCCTCCGCGGATCGCATCGATCTGGTCATGGCGTTCATCCGCCGCAGCGGCCTGGGCCCGCTGCTCGACGAGCTCCGCCGCCACTGCGGACGCGGACGACCGCTGCGGGTCCTGACCACCATCTACACCGGATCCACCGAGCAGGCAGCGCTCGACCAACTCGCCGCGCTCGGTGCGGAAGTCCGCGTATCCTACGACACCAGCACCACCCGGTTGCACGCGAAGGCCTGGGTGTTCCACCGCGACTCGGGGTTCTCCACCGCTTACGTCGGATCGTCGAACCTCACCCACGCTGCGCAGGCCACCGGCATCGAGTGGAACGTACGGCTCTCCGCCGCCCGTAACTCCGACGCGGTCGCCAAGTTCGCAGCCACGTTCGACAGCTACTGGTGCAGCGGCGAGCACGTGCCCTACGTCCCGGTCCGCTTCAAGGCCGAAGCGGACCGTGCGCTGCGGCCCGATCGTGGACCGCTGGTGATCCTCAGTCCAACCGAGCGGCGGCCGTACCCGTTCCAGGACCGCCTCTTGGAGTTGGTGGAGCTGTCCCGCAGCCGGGGACACCACCGGAACCTGCTGGTCGCGGCGATCGGCACCGGCAAGACCGTGATGGCGGCGGTCGACTACACGCGCCTGCGTGAGCGCCTCCCACGCGCCCGGCTGCTGTTCGTCGCCCACCGACGCGAGATCCTCGACCAGAGCATCGCCACGTTCCGCCACGCGCTGCGAGACCCGTCCTTCGGCGAGAAGTGGGTCGGGGGCGCGCGACCGACCCGTTACGAGCACGTCTTCGCGTCGGTCCAGAGCCTTGCCGCAGCCGACCTCGACCTTCTCGACCTGGGCCACTTCGACGTCGTGATCATCGACGAGTTCCACCACGCCGCCGCCCCCTCCTACCGGCGGCTGCTGGAGCACCTGCAACCCGCCGAGCTGCTCGGGATGACAGCGACGCCCGAGCGCAGCGACGGGCTGCCGGTGCTGGGGTGGTTCGGTGACCGGATCGCAGCCGAGCTGCGCCTGTGGGATGCCATCGACCAGCAGCTGCTGGTGCCGTTTCTCTACTACGGGATCCACGACGGACTCGACCTGAGCGACATTCCGTGGCGGCGCGGCACCGGCTACGACGTCGACGCGCTGACGAACCTCTACACGAGCACCGACGCCTGGGCCCGCCTGGTGGTCGACCAGGTCTCCCGCCACGTCGATCCCACCACCATGCGAGCGCTCGGGTTCTGCGTCGGTGTCGACCACGCCCGCTTCATGGCCCACCACTTCAGCCGCCACGGCGTCCCGGCGATTGCGGTGTGGGGCGGGACGTCGTCCGCCGAGCGCGACGCCGCGCTCGCGGACCTGGCTGCCGGAAAGGCGAAGGTCGTCTTCTCCGCGGATCTGTTCAACGAGGGCATCGACCTGCCGGATGTGGACACGATCCTGATGCTGCGGCCCACCGAGAGCCCGGTGCTGTTCCTCCAGCAGCTCGGCCGGGGCCTGCGGCGCGCGGCGAGCAAGGTGTCGTGCACCGTGTTGGACTTCGTCGGCAACCACCGCAAGGAGTTCCGCTTCGACCGACGGTTCCGGGCGCTGCTGGGCGGTACGCGACGTGACGTCGAGCGAGCGGTGGAGGAGCAGTTCCCGTATCTGCCAGCCGGCTGCAGCATGCAGCTCGACGAGAAGTCGTCGGAGATCGTGCTGCGCAACCTGCGCGCTGCGATCCCCTCGCAGTGGAAGTCCTGCGTGGAAGAGCTCCGGTCGCTGCGGCGGGCGGACCCTCGCATCGGCCTCGCGGGTTTCCTCGAGGAGATCGGCCTGGATCTCGAGGACGTCTACGTCAACTCGCGCTCGTGGTCAGACCTGCTGGAGGCAGCCGAGCAGAGGGTTGCGCCCGCCGGGCCGCACGAGGCCGCGCTGCGCCGTGCCCTGGGGCGGCTGCTGCACGTCGACGACGTCGAGCGGATCGGTGTCTGGCGGAACCTCGCAACGGGATCGCCACCGGATCTCTTTCCTCGGGTGGAACGGATCCGGCGGCTGGTGCACATGGCGGTCGCCTCGCTCGCGGACCAGGCGCTCGACCGGGACGCGACCCTGGAAGAGGGTCTGGCACTCGTTCGCTCCCACCCCCAGGTGCTCGCCGAGCTGACCGAGCTGCTCGACGTGCTCGACAGCCGCGTCGACCACCTCCACCAGCCGTTGCGCACCCACCCCGACGCCCCGCTGCAGATCCACGCCCGTTACACCCGCATCGAGATCCTCGCCGGCATGGGCCTCGGCGGTGACCGGGCGAAGATCCCGGCCTGGCAGAGCGGCGTGTACGAGGCGAAGCCGGCGAACGCCGAGCTGTTCGCGTTCACGCTCGACAAGACCAGTGGCGACTTCTCGCCCACGACCCGCTACCGCGACTACGCGATCAGCCGCACGCTCATCCACTGGGAGAGCCAGGCGGCCACCCGGGCGGACAGCCCGACCGGTTTGCGGTACCGCAATCATGAGCGGGACGGACGGACGATCCTGCTGTTCGCCCGGCTACGCACCGACGACCGGGCGTTCTGGTTCCTCGGACCCGCCACCTACCGGGGACACGTGGGCGAACGGCCGATGGCGGTCACCTGGGAGCTGGAGGTGCCGCTGTCCGGAGACCTCTACACCGCGTTCGCCGCAGCGGTCGCCTGAGAGCCTGTGAATTTTTCCCCGTGATGCAGTAGACACAGTTCATGGCGGATGCGGAGCGGGGACTGGGAGCGGGAGGGGCGAGGCCGCCGCGGTTGGTGACGGCGAACCGGCGGCAGGTGGAGCTGCGACCGTTCGACTTGGAGTCGCTGTTGGCGCCCGAGCATCGGGCGCGCGCAATCTGGGCGATGGTGGAGGGGCTGGATCTGGCGAAGTTCTACGAGCCGATCGTGGCCCGGGGTAGCGAGCCTGGCCGGCCGGCGATCGACCCGAAGATCCTCGTCGCGCTCTGGTTGTATGCGACGAGTGAGGGGGTGGGCAGCGCGCGGGAGTTGGCGCGGTTGTGCGTGGCGCACGATGCGTATCGGTGGCTCTGCGGCGGCGTGTCGGTGAGCTACCATACATTGAGCGACTTTCGGGTCGGGCACGAGGCGGCCTTGGATGCGCTGCTGACGCAGGTGTTGGCGGCGATGCTGCATCGAGGGCTGGTGAAGCTGGAGCGGGTGGCTCACGACGGGATGCGGGTGCGGGCCAGCGCGGGGGCGGCGTCGTTTCGGCGGGAGCCTAGCTTGCGCGCCTGTTTGGCGGCAGCGGAGGCGCAGGTCGCCCACGTCAAGCAGGAGGCGGAGCATCCGGTGCCGGGCCGCAGTGCGCGGGAGCAGGCGGCGGCGGCGCGGGCGGCCCG
>MWST01000030.1 GCA_002050235.1 Polyangiaceae bacterium UTPRO1
CACTCGGCAGGACATCCCCCAGCGGTGTTGCGGGAGGTGAAGGCGCGAGCGCTTATCGCGGGCCCAACGCTGCGCAGCCCGAAGGTCGGTAGCTGCAAAGCCTTTGTAGATGGGCAGGCGCCAGCCCCGGACGCGGCGTACGGGTGGGCCGGTTACGACAAGGGCGCTGCTGTCATCGGAATGGAGCAGTGCCAAAGAGAAGTGGCCGAGTTCACCGAGGCGAAGCGTGTCTACACTGCGGCTAAGGGGCATGAGGTGTGCGGCTTTGCCCTTGGCGGCCTTGCTCACGCGGGTCTTTCTCAGCTGCGCGCGCGTAACAGTAAGATGGACCAGCTGGCGCGTGCGCTCCGGCCACTCCGGCCACTCGTTGATTGCGAGTTGGAGACCACGGTGCGCAGCCAGAGCAAGAAGCCGCCGCCGAACGAGGGTACGGTGGCAGGGGTCATCAGGATCCAGAGGATCCAGCCGTTCGGGCGAGCCGCAGGCGCAAAAGAAGATGACTCGCTGCCGGTGGGCCGCCCGCTGCTCGATGAGGTCGAGGAGATCGGCGATCGCAGCGGGCTCGGCGAGGCGCGTCGGACCGCCGTCGACCACGCGTGGGTTCCCGAGCCCAGGCAACTCCCAGTACCGAGCGCCGGCGGCACGCTTGAACGTGCCGCCACGAAAGCCAGGGGCTCGGGCGTCGTGCTCCAGGCGGATGTCGACAAAGAGCGGCGGCGCGAAACCGCGCTCGCGCTCGAGCTCTGCTGTCATACGAAGCAAGTACTCAACCGACTGTCCCCAGCCGGCGTAGCCCCACGAGAATGCGGTCAGCATGGGACCGCTAAGTTACGCAATGACGAGGGAGGCATCAATTACTTAAGTCGTTGTTGGCGATTACCGGAAGATTACGGAATCTTCCTACTCCTTGCCGGATTCGCCCGGACTTCGTTAGAACCCCGGCCTGTGCATGCATGACGGCTGCCCATGCTGACAGCACCCGCGCCTCCCTCCCGAAGAAAACCAGCTCGTCCGTGTCCGCGGCCAGCATTGGGCCGTGAGCAATGTCCTCCCCAACGCGCTCGAGGAGCCGCAGCATCTCGTGCAGCTCACCTCCGCCGAGGACGACGGCCATCGGCCAACCGAGGCCGAGACGACGCTGCGCAACGCGGCCTGCCATGCCTGCCTGTTCCTGCCCGAAACGAGCTGCGAGCGGGCCAACCGCTACCTCGACCGCAGCGTGCATGCCCGGACGGTGTGCGGGCGTGGCGTCGAGTTTCCGTTCCGATCGTGAGCGCATCCGGAGCGTTCCCATCGTCGACGTTCCTCGCGGCCGTCCGGAACACCACGTTGACGATGGCTGCGTCGCACGCCAAACGCCTGACGGACGTGTTGGCGTGCCATGAAGCCCCAAGCGCGAAGGCTCGCAGCGAAGCCTTGGCCGTCGCGCCCGTACCGGCATTTCGCCACGCCGCGACCGCCATTCTGGACGCGTGGGCGACGGAGCCCGACGTGCTCGGCACCGTGCTCGCCGCCGCGCTCTTGGCCGCTGTCTATACCGCGGAGGCCGTCCGCACGACGCAGGCGCTCGATGTTATCTAGACGGGACCGGCGAGCGCCGAGGTCCCGGTGCGCCTCACGCGCGAAGTGCTGCTCGAGGTCATTGATGGCGCGACGTCGTCGCTGATCATCGTCAGCGACGCCGCCTACAAGGTTCCTGACATCGTCCACGCGTTATCCGATACCGCTCAGAGAGGCGTCGATGTCCGACTGGTTCTGGAGTCCTCCGAGGGCTCGGGCGGGCGACTGTCGCGCGACGCCGCGGATGCGTTCCGGGATCTTGCCGAGGTTCGCTTCTACAAATGGCCTGCTGAACAGCGACGATCCGCGAGCGGGCTCGCGGGCTCGATGCACGCGAAGGTCACGATCGACGACGAAGCCGTCGCGTTCATCACGTCAGCGAACCTCACCGGGAGCGCGATAGAGACGAACATGGAGCTCGGGATTTACATCCGTGGAGGTGCGTTGCCGCGACGCCTTGCACGCCATTTCCGAGGACTAATTGCGAGCGGATCGCTTGTGAAAATTGGTTGACTTCGAGAGCGCAGGATGGCCCATGAACAAACGTCTCGGCGTGTGATTTTGTGGGTGTCAGGCCAATGAAGCTCTACGTCGGTATCACCGATCGCGACTGGTTCGAGTTTCTCAGTCGGCGTCCAGGTATCGACGAGGTGAACTTCTGGCAGCCGAGCGGGTCGCGCGCCTTCCGGGTACTGCAGCCGGGCGAGCCGTTCCTGTTCAAGCTCCACAGCCCCGTAAACTTCATTGTCGGAGGCGGCTTCCTGGCCCGGTACTCGCCGTTGCCGGTTGAGCTCGCCTGGGACGCCTTTGGCGAAAAAAACGGAGCGGGATCACTGGATGAGATGCGCCTCCGAATCGCGAAGTACCGACGAGTTCGAGCGGACCCGCGTGAGAGCTTCACAATCGGCTGCATCATCCTCGTTGAGCCTTTCTTCTTCCCACGAGACAAGTGGATTCCGATTCCTTCGGAGTTTCCGAAGCACGTGCAGCAGGGGAAGAGCTACGACGCCGCCACGGGAACGGGTCGGGCGATCTGGAGCGCCGTCGAGGACGTACTCCATCACGATCGTCAGTTCGCGGTGGCGGAAAGCGACGCTCTGATGTGGGGCACCCCCGGATTGGTACGGCGCCGGCTCGGGCAGGGAAGCTTCCGGGTTCTCGTGACCGACACCTACGAGCGCCGCTGCGCGATTACCCGGGAGAAGGCGCTGCCGGTCCTTCAGGCTGCCCACATCCGTCCGGTCACCAAAGCAGGTCAACATCGAGTCGACAATGGCATCCTGTTGCGCTCTGACGTGCACACGCTCTTCGATCAGGGATACCTCACGGTGACGCCAGAGCATCGCGTCCGCGTGAGTGGACGGCTGAAGAAGGACTTCGACAATGGAGAGCACTACTACCAACTCGACGGTAGCGAGCTCTGGGTTCCGCAACGCTCTGAGGATCGACCGAACCGCGAGTTTCTCGCGTGGCACGCGGACACGGTGTTTCGCGGATAGCTGGTAGACGTTGACCAGATTCGCCGGGACTTCGTGGCGAACAACAACATTTTGCCGGTGCGCGCGGCCTGGAGCTTGTCGTTGGTGAGGATCTCGAAGGAGAGGTGGAAGCGGCGCGAGAGCTCGTCCTGCCACTGCTCGACCAGGCTGCCGGGGCAGATGATGAGGCAGCGCTTGAGATCGCCGCGGGCGATCAGCTCCTTGATGAGAAGCCCCGCCATGATCGTCTTGCCGGCGCCCGGGTCGTCGGCCAGCAGGAAGCGCAGCGGTTGCCGCGGCAGCATCGCCTCGTACACGGCCGTGATCTGGTGCGGCAGCGGATCGACGAGCGAGGTGTGTACGGCGAGCACCGGATCGAACAGGTGCGCGAGGCGGATGCGATGCGCCTCGGCGACGAGCCGGAAGAGTGCGCCGTCGCCGTCGAAGCTCCAGGGGCGGCCTTCGCCCACGACCTCGAGGCGGGCCTCGTCGTGCCGGTAGAGGATCTCGTTGGCGACCTTGTCGGCGGGATCGCGATAGACGAGCGTCAGGGCGTCCGAGCCGTGCCACTGCACGCTGACCACGCTGACCGCGGCATCGGGAAGGACACCGCGGACGCCGGCGCCGGGGGTGAGGTCTTCGAGTTTCATGTCTTCCCTTCTGCAGCAGCCGTTCGCGCCAACGCGCCGCACGTTCCGGCGAACGGATGTCCGTCAGGTCGGCCATGAACGATCGACGGCAATTTCCGTACTGCTGCAAATCGTTGTTTACTGGGCGGCTATCTCATGACTAGGACCCTGCGCACCCCGCCTTGCACTCCTTGGTCGCTTGCTTGCAGTTTCCGATGTATCCTTTGAATTGCTGTTTTGCGTTAGCCAGGCAGGCTTTGTACGCGGCTGCTTCGTTCGCGAGATACTCCTTGAACGTCGTAGTGCAGTCGCTCTTGGCTTGGCCGCAGCTTCCGAGACATGCCGTCTTCGCAAGCATCTTATCGGTCGCGTACCCCCATCCGTAAAGTTGCTCACAACCATGAACCAGATTGAGGTAGAGGCTCTTCGAGCTGGTGACACAAAGTCGGGAGTTGATCTTGCACGATTGTGCGCAGGACGGATTTTCGCAGCTGGCGCGGATGAATTGCGGCAACGACAGAGCGATGCCGACACACAGCCCAAAGAGAATCCTGTTCATCGTCAACCCTTCCTGAGCGGCTTCGCATCCGGCGCCGCCGCCGGACCGGCAAAGCCCGAGAGTGCGGCCGCCGCGAGAGCAATGACCGCTTCATTGCGCATGACCTTCCTCCTTTTTGCGGAACCGCCGCAGAATGAGCCGGCACGAAGCGGCGCGGTCGCGACGCGCCACGCATACAATACGCGCGAACCGCACCTCAAGGAGAACGGCAGGGCACCGTAGCACCAGGGCGTCTCGCGAGGATGCGCCTCGTTCTGGCGCAACGATGGCAGGTTGCGCGGTCTCCGACCCTGGTGACGCCCCGACGCGAAACGATCCCGGTCCGGTGCTGGCTGCTGTTCAGGTAGCGGGACGGGGCGGCAGCCGAGGGATCCTTGGATCCAGAGGTCGTGGCAGCCGCCAGCGGATCGTGATCGGCGCGCCGCGTGCCGCGCGGCCGGCCGGTGCGGAACGGCAAGCGTTCGCGTGGCCCGGACGTCAGGGCGCGGCGTCGCCGGACGGATCGTCCGCGACCTAGGGCTCCGCGTCGACGGCCGGCGGCTCGGCGGCGTCGGGCGCGGCGTCCTCGTAGTCAGCGGGGGGCTCGTCGGCGATCTCGGGCGCGGCGGGCTCGTAGTCCGTCGGCGGCTCGTCGGCGACCTCGGGCGCGGCGGGCACCGCATCGGCCGGCGGCGGCGCGGCGATCTCGGGCTCCGCCGCTTCGAGGTCGGCGTCGGGCGGCGGGGCGAGCTCCATGTCGGCGCGCGCGGGGAGGACAGTCGCGACCACCAGCAGCACGGCGGCGGCGCGTCCAAGGCTCTTGCGGCTCGCGGTCCTCATCGCGGCACCCATCCGCCGCAGACCGGGAAGACCTGGCCGACGAAGCAGTTGGCGGCGTCCGAGCAGAGATACGCCGCGAAGCACGCGTCCTCGCGCGCCGAGACCAGCCGGCCGAGCGGCATCTCGCGCTTGATGCGCTCCTGGAACGCGGGCTTCGCCTGGATCTCGGGCGGGAAGTACGTCGGGTTGTCGACGAGGTTCTGCGCGATCGCGTTCACCTGGATGCCGTGCGGCGCCATCTCGACACCGACCGCCTGCGCCCACGCGAGCTGCGCGCCGCGGGCGGCGCTGTACGTCGACGCGCGCTTCATGCCGCGGAGCGCCGACGCGCTCCCGACGACGAGGATCTTGCCCGACCGGCGCTCGATCATCTGCGGCAGCACCGCGGCCGCGAGACGCGGGAGGGGATCGACCATCGCTGCGAAGGCACGCCGCCACTCGTCGTCGTCGACGTCGACGACGGGCGTCGATGGCGCGGGGATGCCGAGATGCGCGACCAGCACGTCCACCCGTCCGGCCGCGCGCACGACCTCGGCAGGGAGCGCGGGGTCGTCGAGCAGGCGCTCGTCGCAGATCACCGTCGCACCCTGCTCGGTCAGCACGTCGCGGAAGACCGGGCCCATCACGACGTTCGATTGGGTCAGGAGGATGCGCTTGCCGTCGAGTCGCGTCTCGTTCATTGCGTTTCGCACTTACTGACCGGGCGACCGCAGTTCAAGGACGAATCGGGAGGACGAAATGAGGGAAGGAGTCGCGAGATGTCTCGGGGTCACGCTCGCCGTGCTCGCGTGCGCGGGCTGTTCCACCATCCTCGCGGTGAAGGGCGAGCAGCGCCTCGCCGACGAGCTCTGCGTGATCTCGGGGACGGTCGCCGCCGAGAAGCCCGCAACGGGGCCGCTCGTGGTCGCGCTCTTCACGCGCGGCAAGGAGGATTTCCAGCTCGTCGACTACTTCATCGCGGCGAAGCCCGGCGCGTGGATCTTCGGCGTCCAGTCGGGGACCTACTGGATCGCCGCCTTCGAGGACGTGAACGCCGACGGCGCGTACCATGACGAGCCCTTCTATCGCCCCGACCCCGCGAAGCCGCTCGTGCTGACGAGCGGGCAGAAGGCGACCGGCATCGACATCGTGATCCCGTTCGCGGGCCGGCCGCTGCGAACCGGCACGTACACGCTCCAGGGCCTCATGGCGCGCGGCGAGGAGGAGCAGAAGATCAAGAGCATCTACGCGCTGAGCCATGCCGGCGAGCTGACGACGCTCGACGACCCGCGCTTTGCCGAGGCCACCGCGGAAACGAGCATGTGGAAGTTCTACGACTTCGTGATCGCGGGCCGCGCCGGCATCTACTTCCTCGAGCCGTACGACCCGAAGCGCATCCCCGTGCTCTTCGTGCACGGCATCAACGGGACGCCGCGGAACTTCCGGAGCCTGATCGCGACGCTCGACCGCAAGCGCTTCCAGCCCTGGGTCGTCTACTATCCGTCCGGCGCGCGCCTCGACACCCTCGTCACGTGGCTCGACGAGCTCTACACGCGTCTCGAGGTGCGGCTGCGCTTCGACAGGGCGGTCGTCGTGGCGCACAGCATGGGCGGGCTCGTGGCGCGCGGCTTCGTGCTCCGCCACCACCGGACGAGCGCCGAGGATCCGATCCGCACATTCGTGACGATCTCGTCGCCGCTCGGCGGAATGGAATCGGCTGGCAAAGGCGTCGAGGATTCCCCGGTCGTCGTGCGCTCCTGGTACGCGCTGGCGCCGAACAGCGACTACCTCGACGGCCTCTTCTACGACGACCCCGGCACGCGCATGCGTCGCCGCCGCCTTCCCGATACGATCGCGTACCACATGATCTTCGGCTTCAAGGGCGGCTGCGCGAGCGACGGCGTCGTGGCGGTGGCGAGCCAGCTGCGACCCGAGGCGCAGGAGGAAGCGGTCTCGCTCCGCGGCTTCGACGAGACCCACACCGGGATCCTCGACAGCGCCGCGGCGGCCGCGCACCTGAACGCGATCCTCGCCCGGGTACGATGAGCCGGCGCGCTACCTGCCGACCGGGATCGTGAGCGTCGGCATCGCTTGCGGCGTCGCGTCGACGAGCTGCATGCCGATCAGTGATTGCAGCAGACGAACGAACGTCTTGCTCGGGCGATCGTTCGCCGCGATCCAGAACCAATGCCCGCCATGGCGTGTCGCGACGAGCACGTCGTCGGCCGGGCGCTCGCGCCGCTGTGGATCGCGAGGAATCCGGCGAGCGGAGCATCGATGCCGGACGGAAGGTCGGCGCAACCACTCGCGGCATGCTCCGCCGGCACCGCGACGGCAGTCGCGGCGATCTCGATCAGGTCGCCGGCGGAGCGCGTCTGGGCGTTCAGCGCCGGGATCGTCGGCGTGCCGACGGCGAGGCGAACCGGAAGCTCGATGATGCGACCGCCGCGCATCGCCGATTCCGATAGGTGCCAGCTTCGCAAGAGCGCGCGCACCGTGGCGCGCTCGGCGAGCTCGTAGTCGTGAATGACGAGGGCGAGGGAGCTCGTGTCGCGCGCCGTCCAGGTCGCGACGCCGGCGCGTTCCAGAAAGCCTTCCGCCGCTGGACCGGCCCGTCGCCGGGCGCATATCGGCGCGCGGTCAAAGCCCGCAGCTGACGCGCTTGCAGCGTCCGCCGCCACTGCCGTGGGCCGGCCGGTGGGCGCCGACGCGGCGTCAGCTGGCGCACGTCGATCGCGTGGCGCGTTCTGGCAAGCGCCGGCTTGCAGCGCAGCGCCGACCACGCAACATCGTTGCACTTCGCTTCCGTCGTCCGAGAACGGCAATGGCAAACGCTTCCCGTATCCGACAACCCGCCGCGGCCGATGCCGGACACGCGGCGGCTCCCCGACGCGGCACGGATGCTACTCCCGTGCGACTTCACCGAGTACGAATCATGGAGACGAACATGATCGAGACGCGATCCGGAGCACGTGTGGGACGCCGGTGGCTGCCGGCGATGGCCTTAGCGGCGCTCGCGGCGGCGTGCACGCCGATGGTGCAGCAATACGAGGGCGCGGCCCTCTCGACCGCGCAGCGGCGCGCCGCCTTCGAGATGAACTGCACGCAGGTGACGCCGCAGATCCTCTCGGAGAAGACCGTCGACGGGCTTCGCGTCCAACTTGCCGAGTACACGATCGGCGTCCGGGGCTGCGGCAAACAGGCCGTCTACCTGACGTATTGCCGCGATGCCTCCGACTGCAACGCGCTCGCGCAGACCGGCCGGCTCCAACAGGTGGCGCCGTGACGCCGCGCGGCCCTCGAACCGCGGCGCGTAGCGGCCTCGCTGCCGCGCTCGTGATGCTCGCGGCATGCGCGCAAACGGCGGTACAGCCGCAGGGTCCGACCGTGACGACACGCCTCGGGCGCCCGGCGCGCGTCCTCGTCTACGACCTGGCGACGAGCCCCGGCGAGATCCATCCCGACCAGGGCGTGCTGCACCAGGTCGCGAACGCCGCGACCGGCATGCAGGCGTCCGAGCGCGACGCCGCGCTCGGCGACCAAGCGCAGAACGCGTTCTCGACCGAGCTCGTGAGCCGCATCAACGCCATGGGACTCCGCGCCGAGCGCGCGAGCGTCGGGACCGGAGCGGCACCCGGCGACGTGAAGATCGTCGGCGCGTTCCTCGACATCGATCAAGGCAATCAGCTCCGCCGGCTCGTGATCGGGCTCGGCGCGGGCGCATCCGAGATCGACGCCGAGATCGAGGTGCTGCAGGCGACGGCGGCGAAGCCGGTCCGCGTCGCGCAGTTCTCGACCCATGCCGACAGCGGCGAGATGCCGGGCGCGGCGCTCACCATGGGCGCGGGCGCGGCGGCAACGGGCGGCGTGTCCGTCGGCCTCGCCGCGGCGAACGTCGCGGTCTCCGGCGCCAAGGCCTTCCGGTCGCAAATCGAGCAGATGGCCGGGCGGAGCGCCGACAAGGCGGCCGACTACCTGGCTCGCGTGTTCGCGCAACAGGGCTGGATCACCACACAACCGTAGGAGCCGTTCGTCATGACGAAGAGCACGCTTCTTCGCCGCTTGGCGGCGGCGCTCGCAGCCGCCAGCCTCGCAGCCTGCGCGCACCAGGCGCCACCTCCGACGGCGGGTGCCGGCACGCGCGTCGCGCCCCTGTTTTCCGGCGCCCCCGACCTCGAGCCGAAGGCCATCGACGTCCTGAAGGCGATGAGCGCGCGCCTCGCCGCGGCGAAGACGATGACCTTCACCGCCGTCACGACCTACGAGAGCCCGAGCCGCTTCGGTCCCGAGATCGCGTACACGACGACGTCGGACGTCGCCGTGCAGCGTCCGAACAAGCTCCGCGTGCTGACGCCCGGCGACGGCCCGGCACAGCAGTTCTTCTACGACGGCGAGACCGTGACGGCATACGCCCCCGGCGAGGGCGTGGTCGCGACCGTCGCCGCGACGGGCTCGATCGACGACGTGCTGCAGCAGGCCTATCACGAGGCCGACATCTACTTCCCGTTCACCGACGTGATCGTCGCCGACCCGTACCGCGACATCGCCGACGGTCTTCGGATCGCGTTCTACGTCGGGCAGTCCCGGGTCGTGGACGGCACGACGACGGACATGGTCGTGATCGCGAACGAGCGCGTGTGGGCGCAGCTCTGGATCGGGGCGAAGGACGCGCTCCCGCGCCGCGTGCGCGCCATCTATCTGGACGATCCGTCGCGGCTCCGTCACGAGGCGACGTTCTCGCACTGGAAGCTGAACGCAAGCGTCACGGCAAAGACCTTCACGTCGACCGCTCCGAAGAGCGCGAAGCGCATTGCCTTCGCGCGCCCCGAGCCGCAGCCACCCGCAGGCGGACCGGCGACCACGAAGGACGCGCCCGCCGCGCTCCGATGAACGCAACGGCCGCACGGAGGACGATCATGCGAACCATCATCGCGTTGTTGGCCGGCGTCTCGCTGGTCACCGGCTCGGCGGCCGGAGCTCTCGCCTTCGGCCATGCCGGCGGCGGCTCCTGGAGCCATACCGGCTACCGCGGCTCGACGGTCTCGGGCGGCGGCGGCTCCTGGAACGCGCAAGGGTTCCGGGGCGGTTCGGCATCGGGGGGCGGTGGCTCGTGGAGCGGCCAGGGGTTCCGCGACTCGACCGCATACGGCGGCGGCGGCGCGTGGAACGCGCAGGGTTTCCGCGGCG
>MWST01000008.1 GCA_002050235.1 Polyangiaceae bacterium UTPRO1
CCCGTCGATCTCGAAGGACGCAAGGGCGCCGGTCCCGACCGCCACGTCCCGTCGAAGGAGGTCCACCTCCACACCGCCGTCTACCGGGTCCGGCCCGATGTCGACGCGATCTCGCACCTCCACCCGCCGAACTGCATGCTCTTCGCGGTCCGCAGTAGCCAGATCCCGCTGGTCACCATCACCGCCGAGGCCAGGCTCGGTCCGACGCCGGTGGTGCCGGAGGCGCCCTCGGGGTCGCTGGCGCTCGCGCACCTGGTGCGCGACGCGGTGCTGGCGCATCCGCGTGCGCAACTCGTCGTGCTCGAACGCCACGGCGTCCTGGCGATCGGCAAGACGCTCGGCGAGACCGTGGACGTCGCCGACCTCGCCGAGGACACGGCGCGGGTCGCGCATCGCCTGGCGGCCGCGCCAGACGCCCGCGGCCGTCGGGTATGGGACGTGTCCGTGCCCAATCGTCCGGACATGCACTTCTATCCGGGGGACCCGACCATGGAGCAGACGCGGGTGCGCGCCATCGCGCGGGGCGACGCCGCCAACCTCACCCATCTCTCGCTCGGCGCCCATACCGGGACCCACGTCGATGCCCCGGCGCATTTCATCGACGGCGCGGCGACGCTCGATCAGGTGCCGCTCGACCGCATGGTGGGACCGGCCCGGGTGCTGGATCTCCGCGGACTCGCGGCCATCGACGCCGCGGCGCTGCAGCGCCACGAGATCCATTCCGGCGACATCGTCCTCTTCCGGACCGACAACTCCGAGCGCTGGGCGCAGCCCGGCTTCCAGGCGGACTTCACTCACCTGACCCTCGACGCGGCTCGACTCCTCGTCGAGCGCGGGGTGAAGACGGTCGGCATCGACTACCTCTCGATCGAACAGTTCGGGAGCAAGGATTTCGCGGTCCACAAACTGCTCCTCGGCCGGGGCGTCTTCATCATCGAGGGCCTCGATCTCCGCGAGGTCGCCGCCGGCTCCTATCTGCTCGCGTGCCTGCCGCTGAAGCTCGAGGGGGTCGACGGCGCTCCGGCGCGCGCGGTGTTGATGTGCTGAGCGCTTTCGCCGCGATCGCCGACGACATCACCGGTGCCTGCGACGTCGCCGCCGAGCTCGCGACGGCGGGGATGCGGGCTCGGGTCGTCGTCGAGCCGGGCGCGGCCGTAGCCGACGACGAGCAATGCGTCAGCGTCGTCAACACGCAGAGCCGCGCCCTCGCCCCGGCGGCCGCCGCGGCGCGCGTGCGGGCGGCGCTCGGTGTGCATCCGGTGCGGCTCGTCCTCAAGAAGATCGACACGGCATTGCGCGGACACCTCGGCGCCGAGCTCGACGCGGCGCTCGCGCATCTCGGTGCGACCGGCTTCGTCGTCCCGGCCATCCCGTCGGCCGGGCGAGTGACGCGCGGGGGATGCCAGTGGTTCGACGGGCGGCTCCTCGCCGAGACGGAATTCGCACGCGATCCCGAAGGATCGGGCGCGATCTCGTCGGTCGCCGAGGCGATCGCCCGCGAGAGCCGGCGCGCCGTCGCGACGCTCGACCGCGCCTGCGTCGGCGACGGTTCGCTGGCGGCCGCAGTGCGCCGGCAGCGCCGCGCCGGGATCGACTGCTTCGTCGTCGATGCCGAGTCAGACGCCGACGTGCGCCGGGCCGTCGCCGCGATCACGGCGCTGCCGGGGCCGCTCTGCCTCGCGGGATCGATCGCGCTCGCCGCGGCGCTGGCGCCGCGCCTGCGGGCAGCCGGCGCGGCGGCGGCGGAGTCGTGGTGGCCGGCGCCGCCGGGTCTGGTGGTCAACGGCAGCCTCCACAGCCGCGCCCGCGCCCAGGTGGACGCAGTGCTCGCGCGCGGCGGCGTCGTTGCGCTCGCGGCGTCCGGAGCCGCGGGGCAGGAAGCCGTCGCGGCCCGCGCCGCGGCGGCGCTGGCCGCCGGCACGAGCGTCGTCGTGACGCCGCGGGCAGCGGCCGGTGTGCCGACGGCGGCGGCGCGGCGCGCCACCGAGGCGGCGCTCGCCGATCTGGTGGCGGCGATCGTTTCCCGGGAGCGCCCGGAGACGCTGGTGCTGATCGGCGGCGAGACGAGCTATGCTATCCTGCGGCGGATCGGCGCCGGCGCCATCGCGGTTCACGGCCGCGTCGTTCCGCTCGTATCCCATGGACGGATTCTGCACGGCGCCGCCGCCGGAACCCGGCTGGTAACCAAGGGCGGGTCCGGCGGCGATCCCGGAGTCGTCGCCGCGTGTCTGGCGGCGACACGAGAGGCGGCGCCAGGCGCCGCGGAAGGAGCACCAGGAGCATGAGCGAGAGCAGCAACATGCGTGCGGCTCCCGATACAGTCGTGACCATCGAGTATCGGGCGACGCTCACGAACGGCAGCGTCGTCGACTCCACCGAGCGCTGTGGCCCGGTGACGTACCTGCACGGGAACGAGCAGATCTTCCTGGCGCTCGAACAGGCCGTCGAGGGCCTTGCGGCCGGCGACGAGCGGCGGGTGTCGTTGTCGCCGCAGGAGAGCTACGGGGAGCACCGTGCGGATCTCGTCCGGCGGCTGCCGCGAGCGCAGCTGCCGCCCGACCTGGTACTGGAGGTCGGCAAGCGCTACACCGTGCAGCCGCCCCGCGGCGCGGCGATGATCTTCCGTCTGGCCGGCATCGAGGACGACGACGTGCTGGCCGATTTCAACAACCCGGCGGCGGGGCAGGGGCTCGACATCTGGGCGAGGGTGGTAGCGGTGCGCGCCGCCACGACCGAGGAAATCCGGAGGGGTACCCTACGATGAAGCTATCGATCGTCATGCCGGTCTACAACGAAGCGGCGAGCATCCGCGAAGTCGTGAAGCGCGTGCAGGGGCTGCCGCACGCCAAGGAGATCATCATCGTCGACGACGGCTCGCTCGACGGGACGCGCGACATCTTGCGCGAGCTCGCCGGCGGCGAGGTGCGCGTCTTCTTCCACGGCAGCAACCGCGGCAAGGGCGCCGCGCTGCGCACCGCCTTCGCCCACGTCCAGGGCGACGTGGTCGTGATCCAGGACGCCGACCTCGAGTACAACCCGCGCGACATTCCGGCGCTGCTGGCGCCGATCGAGCGCGGCGAAGCCGACGTGGTCTTCGGCTCGCGCTTCCTCGGCGGCCCGCACCGCGTGCTCAACTTCTGGCACTACGTGGGCAATCGTATGCTCACGCTGCTGTCGAACATGTGCACGAACCTGAACCTTACGGACATGGAGACGGGCTACAAGCTCTTCCGCCGCGAGGTCCTGGCGCAGATCGAGGTCGAATGCGATCGCTTCGGCTTCGAGCCCGAGATCACCGCCAAGGTGGCGCAGCTGCGCTGCCGGATCTACGAGCAGCCGATCTCCTACGCCGGCCGCGATTACGATCAGGGCAAGAAGATCACCTGGCGCGACGGCGTCGCCGCGCTCTATCATATTGCGCGCTTCAGCGTCCGCGGCCGTCGCGTGCGGCGCGCGGCCCCGGCTGCGGTCGAGGAGATCACGCCGCGGCCGGCCCAGGCGCCAGTCGTACGCCGCATCGACGGCGAACGCTGAGCGCGTCCAGGGGGTCGCGGACGGCGGTCGTCAGCGGCTCGGCAGCTCGGTCGGCAGGTCGACCGTGAAGCGGGTGCCGCTGCCGGGAGTGCTCGCGACGTGCACCTCGCCGCCGAGCGTCGCGCAGAAGCGCTTGACGATGTAGAGGCCCAAGCCGGAGCCGGTGCGGCCGCGGCGCCCGGTGCGGAAGGGCGCAAAGACGAGAGGCAGGTCCTCGGCGGCGATGCCGCCGCCGGTGTCGGCGACCGCGAGGCGGACGCCCCGATCGTGCGGCGCCGCGGTCACCGAGACCTCGCCGCTCTCGGTGTGGCGGAGCGCATTGTCGACGAGGTTCTGCAGGATCTGGCGGACGCGGAAGCGATCGCTGCGGAAGGGCGGCGTCGAGGGATCCGCGTGCCAGGTGAGGGTGACGCCGGCTCCGGCGCGATGGGCGAGCGATCCGGTGCACAGATCTTCGATCACGTCGCGGGCGGTGAACGTCTCCGCCACCGCCTGGTCGGCCTGGCGTTCGAGGCGCACGAGGTCGAGGGCGCCGGTAAGCACGGTGTAGAGTTCGCGGGCGTGGCGCTCTATCGTCGTCAGGACCTCGCGTTGCTCGACGGTACAGGCGCCGTAGGTGTCGTCGATCAGGAGCTGCGTATAGCCGAGCATGACGTTCAGCGGCTGGCGGAGGTCGTGCGAGAGCGAGGCCAGGATCTCCGCCGGTCCGCCGTCGGCGGCCCCGGCCTCCTGCCGTATTCGCGCCTGCTGCAGCGCCACCGCGGCCAACGAGGCGGCGTAGCGGGCGAGCCCTACATGCTCGACTCCGAAGACGGCGCCGATCCATGGGCGGAGCTGCATCGCGAGCCCGGTAGGCTCGTATTCGATCGGCAGCGTCAGCACGCCGGTGTCCTGCGTGGTGTCGCCGAGGACGGGACGGCGCTCGGCGATTGCGCGGCGCACGATGGCGTCGTCGGTGGCCGTGAAGGGGATGCCGTAGGCGCCGCGCGTCTCGACCGCTGCCGGCGTGATGGCGGCGATACGGACTCCGGAGGCGCCGAGCACCAGCGCCGTGCTCTGACAGAGGCGGTCGGCGAGCGTCCCTTGGTCCAGGGCTCCGAGCAGCAGGCGCTCCTGGACGTGCAGCAGCTGTTCCAGCCGGGTCGGATCGACGGAAAAGATGGCTTCGGTGCTCACGGCTCGGCGGTGCGGTGCGCGGCGCGCTTCGCGGCAGTGGGCGCACTCTAACGTCGCGTGTCGCGAAGGGTCAAGCGCATAGCGCGGCTGGTGAGCGAACAGTGCCTGTGGCAGGATGGCGCGCGATCCGATGTCGCAGTCTCCTTATAGTCCGCTCGACGGGCGCCGGAACCGCCGATGAACGCCATCCGTCCGCTCGCGCCGGCGGCAACGACGGCGATCGCAATCGCGGGGCTCACCCATCGCTACGGTGAGCGCACGGCTCTGCGCGGCATCGACCTCGACGTCCGCCGCGGCGAGATCTTCGGCGTGCTCGGTCCGAACGGCGGCGGCAAGACGACGCTCTTCAAGGTGCTCGCCACCCTCGTCGCGCCGCAGGGCGGGCGGGTGGCGGTGCTGGACGAGGATGCCGCGCGGCATCCCGAGCGGATCCGGCGCCGCCTCGGTGTCGTGTTCCAGCAGCCGGCGCTCGACGGCAAGCTCACCGTGCGTGAAAACCTCGCGTGCCACGCAGCGCTCTACGGTCTCGGCGGCGCGGAGGGCCGGACGCGCGCGGCGGCGTTGCTCGAACGGCTCGGTCTCGCCGAGCGCGCCGACGACTTCGTCGAGACGCTTTCCGGCGGTCTCGCCCGGCGAGTCGAGCTGGCGAAGGGCTTGCTGCATGGTCCGGAGCTGGTGCTGCTCGACGAGCCGTCGACCGGCCTCGATCCCGGGGCCCGGCGCGACTTCTTCTCGTACCTCGTCCACCTGCGCGATCGCGAGGGAGTGACGGTGGTATTGACCACGCACTACATGGAGGAAGCCGAGCGCTGCGACCGCATCGGCTTCATCCACCAAGGAAGCCTGGTCGCCGTCGGTACCCCGGCGGCCCTGAAGGCCGAGATCGGCGGCGACGTGGTGGTGGTCGACGCCGTCGACCCCGAGGCCATGCGGCAGCGGATCGAGCAGAGCTTCGGGTGCGTGCCGCGCCTCCTCGACGGCGTACTGCGCGTGGAGCTGCCGCGCGGCCACGAGTTCGTGCGCGATGTCGTCGAGGCGTTCCCCGGCGACATTCGCTCCGTCACCTACGGCAAGCCGACTCTCGAAGACGTGTTCGTGCACCTCACCGGCGAACGGTTCTTCAGCGACGGCGCCGCGGCGCCGGAGAAGGGCTAGGCGTGCGCGGCGTCCGAGCGCTTTGGTGGCGCGAGATCATCCGCTTCGTCCGCCAGCGGAGCCGCCTCGTCGGCGCGCTCGCGCAACCGCTGCTCTTCTGGGTGCTCCTCGGCGGCGGCTTCAGCGCCTCGCTGCGTCCGCCCGGCGCTCCGGCGGACCTCGGCACGATGGCTTATTTCTATCCCGGCATCATCGGGCTGGTGCTGTTGTTCACCGCCATCTTCTCGACCATCGTGGTGGTGGAAGACCGCAAGAGCGGCTTCCTGCAGGGCGTGCTGGTGTCGCCGCTCTCGCGGGCCGGGATAGTGCTCGGACAGGCGCTCGGCGGAACGACGTTGGCCGTGAGCCAGGGGGCGCTCTTCCTGTTGCTGGCGCCGCTGGTCGGGATCTCGCTCTCCGCGGCGGCGGTCTTCGCAGTCATCGGCGTGCTCGCCGCCATCGCCTTCGCACTGACTTCGCTTAGCCTCGCGATCGCGTGGCGGATGGAATCGACGCAGGGATTCCACGCGATCATGAACCTCATCCTGATGCCGATCTGGATTCTCTCGGGCGCGTTCTTCCCGGCGTCGGGCGCCGCAGGCTGGCTCGGCTGGCTGATGCAGCTGAATCCTCTCACGTACGGCATGGCGGCGCTCCGGCGCTGCCTATACCTCGGCATGCCGGACGCCGTCGGGCTGGTGCCGGCGCTCGGGCCTTCGGTCGCCGTGACTCTGCTCTTTTGCGCCGCCGCCTACGGGATGGCGGCCGTCACTGCCCGGCGCAGTCGCTGAACTCGCGCTACCAAGGCGCGGCGGCGAGCTTGTCGGCCGCCATGACCAGGAAGAGGCTCGGCAGGTATACGAGGCTCGCCAACATCACCCGCCGGGCGTCGGCGGTCGCCGCCGAGCGCGCCAGCCGGACCGCCGCCGCGAACATGCCGCAGCCGAGGATGATCGAGGCAGCGCAATAGATCGGTCCGGCGAGTCCGACCAGTGTCGGCAGCATGCCGACGCCGAGCAGCGTCAGCGAATAGGTCAGTATGTAGCGCGCCGTGCTGATGCAGTCGGGATCGACCACCGGCAGCAGGCGGAAGCCGGCGCGCGCGTAGTCGTCGCGGTACAGCTGCGCGATCGCGAGCGCGTGAGGGATCTGCCAGACGAACATGATGGCGAACAGCGCCCAGGCTGCGGCACCGAGGTCGCCGCTCGCGGCCGCCCATCCCGTGAGCGGCGGCAGGGCGCCGGGAACGGCGCCGATGAGCGTGGAGAGCGGGGTGCGGACCTTGGCCGGCGTGTAGGCGAAGAGATAGCTCACGCTGGTGGCCGCCGTCACCGCGGCGGCGAGCAGATTGCTCCCGGCCACCAGCAGCAGGATCCCGGCCGCCGTGAGCACGATGCCGAAGGCGAGCGCGTCCGCCGGCGCCAGACGTCCTTCGGGGAGCGGCCGCTTGCGGGTGCGGTGCATCCGGGCGTCGCGATCACGTTCGAGGTACTGGTTCAGTGCCAGGGTGCCGCCGGCGGCGAGGCTCGTACCGGCCAGCGTCCATGTGAGCCGCAGCCATTCGAACGCGCCACGGGCAGCGCCGAGGTAGTAGCCGAAGAAGGTCGTGAGGACGACCATCGCCACGACGCGCGGCTTCGTGAGGGCGACGAAGTCGACGAGCCGGCGCGGAGCGCTCGGCAGTGTTGCTGGAGCGCGCGCCGGGCCGGCGGCAGGCTCGAGCGCCGGCATCATGCGGGTACTCGCCCCGTCGCGAGGAGCGTGCGCGCGGAGCCGGTCGCGGCCGGGCCGGTGCGCCGGGCTCGCAGCGCCCAGACGACGATCGTCCCGAGGATGGCGGCGCCGACCGCGACGTGGGCCGTCGTCGGCAGGACCGCCTTGCGCGTCCAGATGGTGAGCGCGCCGAGGGTGATCTGCACCGCTACCAGGGCCATCGCCGCGAGCGCCGGGCGGACGACGCCCGGGTCGCCGGCATGGGTGCGTAGCGTGCGGACCGCGGACCAGACGACCATCGTCGTCACCGCGAGGGCGCCGACGCGGTGCAGGAAATGGATGACGATCGCCGGCGACAGGAAGGGCGGGATGACGCGTCCGAGGGCGAGGGGAAAGTCGGGGATCGCGAGGCCCGCCCCGGTGTGGCGCATGACCGCGCCGAGGACGAGCTGCACGTAGACGACGGCGGCGGTCGCGAGCGTCAGGCCCGCGAGCCCGGGGTCGGCCGGCGGCCGGATCGCCGGCGTCCAGTCCGGATGCGTCAGAACCGCCAGAGCGACCGTCAGGCAGAGGAACGCCTGGGCCAGGCAGCCGTGCGCGGAGGAGATCGCCGGCGGCAGGAGGAAGAGCACGGTGAGGCCGCCGAGCAGCCCCTGGGCGACGATCAAGCCGATCGCTGCCAGCGCCAGGCGGCGGACGATGACGTGCGTCTCGACTAGCCGGGCGGCGATCGCAAACGCCACCGTGAGCGCGCCGACCGCAGTAGCCGCCATGCGATGCCCGTGCTCGTAGAAGACGCCGCCCACCATGCGCGGGAAGAACTGCCCGAAAGAGAGCGGCCAATCGGGTACGGCCAGGCCCGACCCGGTGCTGGTGACGAGCCCGCCGATGAAGATGAGCGCCAGGGTCGAGGCGGCGAGGACGAGCGCGAAGGCGTGCAGCCAACCTGGAGTACGCGCCGTCGCCGTCTGCATCTGCCGATCGTCGGCCGTCATCCCCACGTCACCGCAGCGGAGGAGAGAACGCATCGTCGGTTGCGACGTTTTCCGGAAGCCAGCAGCCGAACATCGTCATGACTCAGGCTCGTACGCCGCGGCGGCGGCATGCGGCGAATGGGACCGTGTAGCGAATTCCGTTGGCGGTCGCAAGTTTGGGGAGCCCGGGCGGTGTACGCTCGGCGGTGTCAGATGACCTTGTTGAGGCCGTACTCGATGATGCCGACGGCTCCGGCTTTCATCAGCTTGGGGATGAGCTCGCGGACCACGTCCTCGGCGATCACGCTCTCCACCGAGCACCAGTCCTTGCCGTAGAGGTTCGACACGGTCGGGGCAGTGATGCTCGGGAGCATGGCCACGATCGTTTCGAGGTGCTCCTTGGCGACGTTGAGCTTGAGAGCGACCCGGGTCTCGGCGCGCAGCGCCCCGGTGAGGAGGAGGCCGATCTGATCGATCTTCTCGCGCTTCCAGGGGTCGCGGTACGCTTCGCGGTTGGCGATGAGCTGCGGATTCGAAGTGAAGAGCTCGGCGACGATGCGCAGCCCGTTGGCCCGCAGCGTGCTTCCCGTCTCCGTGACTTCGACGATCGCGTCGACGAGGCCCTCGGCCGCCTTGGCCTCGGTCGCCCCCCACGAGAACTCGACGTCGACCTCGATCGCGCGCTCCGCGAAGTAGCGCTTGGTGTAGTTGACGAGCTCGGTGGCGACGATCTTGCCGCGGAGATCCTCGGGCTTCTGCACCGGCGACGCCTCGGGCACCACCAGCACCCAGCGGGTCGGGCGGATCGTGGCCTTGGAGTAGACGAGATCGCACACGATCTCGACCTGCGAGTCGTTTTCGAGGATCCAGTCGCGGCCGGTGATGCCGGCGTCGAGGGTGCCCGCCTCCACGTAGCGCGCCATCTCCTGCGCGCGTATGAGGTTGCAGCGCAGCGACGGATCGTCGACCGACGGGAAATAGCTCCGGCCGCCGGCGCTGATCCTCCACCCCGACTTGCGGAAGAGGTCGACGGTCGCCTGCTCGAGGCTGCCCTTGGGGATGCCGAGCTTGAGGATGCTCACTTGGTGTAGACCTGGGCGGGATCGAAGACGCGGGTCTCGACGACCTGCCAGCCGTCGCCCGCGCGCTCACGGAAAAAGCAGCTCGGGTAGCCTTCGTGGCAGGCAGCTCCGCCTTCCTGTTCGACCCGCAGGAGAACGGTGTCGCCGTCGCAATCGACGTGGATGGCGCGCACCCGTTGCCGGTGCCCGGAGCTCTCGCCCTTCACCCAGAGCTTCTGGCGCGAGCGGCTCCAGTAGGTTGCGTAGCCGGTTGCGACCGTGTGCTCGAACGACTCCCGGTTCATGTACGCGAGCATCAGGACGGCTCCGGAGCGTTCGTCCTGGACGACGACCGGGACCAGGCCGCCGCCTTTGGCGAAGTCGATGACGTTCTGCATGAGGGCGCTCCGGAAACGAGCCTCGTAACATAGGCCTTTGGGGGCGGCAAATTCGCGCCGCCGGCGGCTTGCGGCCGCGGCCGCTTCCGCCTAAGCCTCGCCCCATGAAGCTCGCGGAGATCGCCGAACGGCTCGGATGCGAGCTGCGGGGCGACGGCGCGATCGAGATCCTGGCCATTCGCGGACTCGAGGAAGCCGGGCCCGGCGATCTAACCTTTCTCGCCAACGCCAAGTATGCGGCGCAGCTCGCGGCGACTCGGGCCTCGGCGGTGATCGTGGCATCGGCAGCGGCGCCGTTGCCGATGGCGACCCTGCGTGCCGACAACCCCTACCTCTGTTTCGCGCAGGCGCTCGCGCTCTTCCACCGACCGCTGGTGCCGCCCCCCGGCATCCATCCGACGGCGGTGGTAGCCGCGAGCGCCCGCATCGTCGAACCGGCGTCGATCGGGCCGTACGTGGTCGTGGGCGAGGAGGTCGAGATCGGACCGGGGGCGACGCTGCACCCGCACGTGACCGTCTACGCCGGGGCGCGCATCGGCCGCGACTTCGTAGCGCACGCCGGCGTCGTCGTGCGCGAGCACGTCAGGATCGGCGATCGAGTCGTCCTGCACTCGGGGGTCGTGATCGGGGCCGACGGCTTCGGCTTCGCTCCGAGTCCGGGCGGGGCGGTGAAGATTCCGCAGGCCGGCATCGTCGTCATCGAGGACGACGTCGAGATCGGCGCCAACACCACGGTCGACCGCGCCACCCTCGAGGCGACGATCATTCGCCGCGGCGCCAAACTCGACAACCTGGTGATGATCGCCCACAACTGCGAGGTCGGAGCCCACAGCTTCCTCGCCGCGCAGGTCGGCATTGCGGGCTCGACCCGGATCGGGCGCGGCGTGCAGATGGGCGGACAAGCGGGAGCTGCCGGCCATCTCACGATCGGCGACGGCGTGCAGGTGGCCGCCCAGAGCGGGATACCGAGCTCGGTGCCGCCCGGGAAGATCGTGGGGGGCTACCCGGCCGTGGAGGTCGGGCTCTGGCGCCGGACGTCGGCGGCGCTGCTGCGCTTGCCGGAATTGTTGCGGCGGGTTCGGCGCCTGGAGCGTCGACTCGGCGTCGATCGGGGCTCCGAGGGCGGCGACCGGGAGCGCTGAAGGGGCGGCCGGCCGGTTCGGCCGGAGGCTCTCTTGTGGGTCTCGGAGACGGTTCGTATAAGCATCGGATCGACCCGCGCCCGCACCCCGCGGCCGCGCCGATGTCTGCGCCCATGAAAATCCAACTGCACGATATCCTCGCCAGCGAGGATGCACTCGATTATGCGGAGCCGGTCGAGGCGTTGAACGCGACCCTCGCGAGCGGCAATCACGACTACGAGTTCCGCGCCCCGCTGCACGTCCAGGTCCGGTACTCGCGGTCCCAGCTCGATCTCTTTTTCGACGGCGAGGTGTCGGGGCGCGCCGAGGCCACCTGCGGGCGCTGCCTCGAGCCGTTCCCGCTGGCCGTCTCCCAGGCGTTTTCCCTGGTGTTGACGCCGGCGACCCGGTTGAGCGGGGAGATCGAGCTCGCACCCGGTGACCTCGTCCAGTCGTTCTACGAGGGGACCGAGGTCGACCTGACCCCGCTCGTGTACGAGCAGGTGATGCTCGCCTTGCCGACGCGGCCACTCTGTGGTGAAGAGTGCCGGGGGCTCTGTCCGCAGTGCGGCAGCAACCGCAACGTCGGCCACTGCGCCTGCACGATCGAGACCGGTGATCCTCGCTGGTCGACGCTCCGCAATCTCAAGATCTACCGCGGCGCCTGAGCGCGCGGAGGAGGGGTCATGGCTGTTCCGAAACGACGTACGTCCACCACCAAGCGCGACAAGCGCCGCGCCCACGATGCGCTTCGCCCGGCGAGCTTCATCACCTGCCCGAGCTGCAGCGAGCCGATGCTGCGCCATCGTGCCTGCGCCCATTGCGGCGAGTACCGGGGGCGCAAGGTGCTCGATACTGCCGGGGCGTGACGCTACCGTCGACGGCGCCGCCGGCATCCACGACGCCGGCGGGCGACCCGACGGCGCTCTTGTTCCCCGGGCAGGGCTCCCAGCGCGTCGGCATGGGCGAGCACCTGATGGCGGCGCACGCGATCGCGCGCGCCACCATGGAGGAGGCGGACGAGGCGCTCGGCTTTCCCCTGACCCGACTATGTCTGGAAGGCCCCGAGGCGGAGCTCACGCGCACCGAGCTCTGCCAGCCTGCCATCCTGGCGGTGAGCGTCGCGACCTGGCGCGCCCTCGGTCCGGCGACCGGGATCGAGCCGCGATGGGTAGCGGGGCACAGTCTCGGCGAATACACCGCGCTCGTGGTCGCCGGGGCTCTAGCCTTCCGTGACGCGGTCCGGCTCGTGCGCCTGCGCGGCCGCTTGATGCAGTCCGCGGTCCCGGACGGAGTCGGTACGATGGCTGCGGTCGTCGGCCTCGACGATGCGCGGGTGGCGGAGCTCTGCGCCGCGGCGGCCGAGGACGAGATCGTGAGCCCGGCGAACTTCAACGGCGCCGGCCAGGTGGTGGTCGCCGGGCATCGCGGCGCCGTAGCGCGCGTGATGGCGGCTGCGAAGGCGGCCGGAGGACGCGCCATCGCCCTCGCGGTGAGCGCGCCGTTCCACTGCGAGCTCATGGCTCCGGTCGCCGCCGGGCTCGCCCGCGCGCTCGCCGAGATCGAGCTGCGGGCGCCGGCCGTTCCCGTCGTCACCAACGTCGACGCCGCGGTGAGCGGCGACCCGGCCCGCATCCGCGAGCTGCTGGTCGCGCAGGTTACGGCGCCGGTGCGCTGGGCGGAGTCGATGCAGCTCCTCCGGTCGCTGGGATGCCGGCGGGTCGTGGAGGTGGGACCGGGCCAGGTGCTCGCCAAGATCGTGCAGCGGATGCGGCTCGGGATGGCGAGCGCGACCCTGGAAGAGGTCGCCGAGGCGCGCGCGTGACGCTCGCCGGGGACGTCGCGCTGGTCACCGGCGCATCGCGCGGCATCGGCGAGGCGATCGCCCGCGACCTCGCTGCGGCCGGCGCCTACGTGGTGCTCGGCTACCGCACCCAGCAGCGGCAGGCGGAGCTGGTGGTCGCCGATATCGTCGCGCGCGGTGGCGCCGCCGAGGCGGTTGCGATCGACGTCGCGGATGCGGCGATGGTCGACGCGGTCGTGCGCGACGTGATCGGGCGCCTCGGCAAGGTGGACGTCCTGGTCAACAACGCCGGTGTTTCCGCGGACGCGCTCATCGTGCGCATCACCGAGGCCCAGTGGCAGCGCGTGCTCGACGTGAACCTTAAGGGGGTGTTCAACTGCACCAAGGCCGTCGCGCGCCCCATGATGCGCGCCCGCCGCGGGCGCATCGTCAATCTCAGCTCCGTCGTCGGTGCGGCCGGCAATTCGGGGCAGGCCGCCTACGCCGCTGCGAAGGCAGGGGTCATCGGATTCACCAAGTCGACGGCCCGGGAGCTCGCGTCGCGGGGCATCACGGCGAACGTAGTGGCGCCGGGGCTCATCGCCACCGACATGACCGCAGCCCTGGACGCGGACGCTCGGGCCATGTACCAGACGATGATCCCGCTCGGCCGGCTCGGGCGGGCCGAAGACGTCGCCGCCGCCGTCACGTTCCTCGCCGGGCCCGGTGCGGGCTACATCACCGGGCAGGTGCTACACGTCAACGGCGGCATGTACGTGTGAGGAGGGAGCATGGCATCGGCAGTCGAGGCGAAAGTACGCGAGATCATCTGTGAGCAGCTCGGCGTCAGTGAGGACGAGGTCACTCCCGAGGCATCGTTCATAGAGGATCTCGGCGCCGACTCGCTCGACATCGTCGAGCTGGTGATGGCCCTGGAGGAAGAGTACGAGATGGAGATCTCGGACGAGGACGCGGAGAAGATCCGCACCGTCCAGGACGTGGTGAACTACATCGAGAGCCAGAAGTAGGCGGGGCCGAGAGGGCGGCGTTGCCGCCTCGACCGACGACGGCCGCCCGCGCGGGATGTGACGATCGCAGAGACCGGCCGGACGCCGTAGCGAGGGGTCGGTTCGGCGCTTTTTTCGTCGACGAGGACGTGCAGTCATGAGCAGTCACCTAGCCGATACCGATCCCGAAGTGATGGAGGCGATCCGCTGCGAGACCGATCGCCAGCAGCACAACCTCGAGCTCATTGCGTCCGAGAACATCGTCAGCGAAGCGGTCCTGGAAGCCCAGGGCTCGGTGCTCACCAACAAGTACGCCGAGGGCTACCCGGGCAAGCGCTACTACGGGGGCTGCGAGTACGTCGACGTCGTCGAGGCTCTGGCGATCGCGCGCGCGCAGCAGCTCTTCGGGGCCGACTACGCCAACGTCCAGCCGCACTCGGGCTCGCAGGCCAACATGGCAGTCTATTTCTCGCAGCTCGAGCCGGGCGCCACGATGTTGGCGATGAATCTGAGCCACGGCGGACATCTCACGCACGGCAGCCCCGTCAATTTTTCCGGCAAGTTCTTCAACGTCGTGCACTACGGTGTCCGCGAATCGGACCAGCGGCTCGACTACGAGCAACTCGAGGCTCTGGCGCGGCGACACCGGCCGAAGATGATAATTGCCGGCTACAGCGCCTATCCGCGGACGCTCGACTTCGCGCGCTTCCGAGCGATCGCCGACGAGGTGGGCGCGCTCCTCCTGACCGACATGGCGCACTTTGCGGGCCTGGTGGCGGCGGGCGTGCATCCATCGCCGATCCCGCACTGCGACTTCGTGACCAGCACCACGCACAAGACGCTGCGCGGCCC
>MWST01000044.1 GCA_002050235.1 Polyangiaceae bacterium UTPRO1
ACGCACAAGACGCTGCGCGGCCCCCGCGGTGGGCTCATCCTCTGCCGCGCCGAGCACGCGAAGAGCGTCGGCTCGTCGGTGTTCCCGGGAAATCAGGGCGGGCCGCTCATGCACGTGATTGCGGCGAAAGCGGTGGCGTTCAAGGAGGCGCTGACGCCGGAGTTCGCCGACTACCAGCGCCAGATCGTCGCCAACGCCAAGGCCCTGGCGGCGCGGCTCCTCGAGCACGGGTTCCCGCTCCTTACGGGCGGCACCGACAACCACCTGATGATGCTGGACCTCCGCGGCAGCGAGCTCACGGGGAAGGTCGCCGAGGCGGCGCTCGATCGGGCGCGCATCACCGTCAACAAGAACACGGTGCCCTTCGATCCGCGCTCGCCGATGGTGACGAGCGGCGTCCGCATCGGGACTCCGGCGGTCACCTCGCGGGGGATGAAGGAGCCGGAGATGGCGGTGATCGGCGACCTGATCGCGCGCGCGCTGGCGCGGGTCGGAGACGATGCGGCGCTGCGCGCCATCGGCGAGGACGTGGCGGCCCTCTGTGCGCGTTTCCCGATCTATCGCGAACGGTCCGCTGCAGGCTCGGCGTCCGGGCCCGCGAGGTCGTGACCGCCGGTGAAGTGCCCCTTCTGCCGCGACCTCGAGAACAAGGTCATCGACTCGCGCCTCTCCAAGGAAGGCGACGTGATTCGCCGCCGTCGCGAGTGTCTGCAGTGTGCGCGCCGGTTCACGACCTACGAGCGCGCCGAGGAAGCGTTCCCCCTCATCGTCAAGAAGGACGGCCGGCGTGAGCCGTTCGACCGCTTGAAGATCGTCGCCGGCCTGAAACGCGCTTGCGAGAAGCGCCCGGTCGGCATCGAAGCGATCGAGGCGGTGGTCGACCGCATCGAGCGTGTCCTGCAGGAGAGCGGCGAGAAGGAGCTTCCGAGCTCGACGATAGGGGAGGCCCTCATGCGCGAGCTACACGGCCTCGACAAGGTGGCGTACGTCCGCTTCGCGTCCGTGTATCGCTCTTTCGAGGACATCGGCGAGTTCATGGAGGAGCTGCAGGCGCTTCTGAAGGAACGTCGTGGCGATGCGCCGGGGCGGAAGCCGAAAGAGTCCTGAGCGCGCCGACGATGCGCTCTGGATGCGCCGCGCGGTGGCGCTGGCGGAGCGGGCGCTGGGCCGCACGAGCCCGAATCCGGCCGTCGGCGCGGTGCTGGTGAAGGCCGGTCGCATCGTCGGCGAAGGGTGGACGCGTCCGGCCGGCGGACCGCACGCGGAGGTCGTGGCGTTGCGGCGGGCCGGCGCGCGCGCGCGCGGCGCCACGCTCTACGTGACGTTCGAGCCGTGCGCACACTTCGGGCGGACGCCGCCCTGTGCCGACGCCGTCGTCGCCGCCGGCGTCGTGCGGGTCGTCGTCGGCGTCGGCGACCCCAATCCGCGGGTACGGGGCCGCGGGCTGCGCACGCTGGAGCGCGCCGGCGTCGCCGTGACGACCGGCGTCCTGGCGGCGGAGGCCGGCCGGATGTCGGCGTGGTTCCGCCACTGGGTCGTACGCCGCCGACCCTTCGTCATCCTGAAGCTCGCCGCGTCCCTCGATGGCCGCATCGCCACCGCAGCCGGGGCGTCGCGCTGGATCACGGGTGCCGCCGCGCGCCGCTGGGTGCACGAGCTCCGCAACCGCGTCGATGCCGTGATGGTCGGGTCGGAGACCGTGCTCGCCGACGATCCGGCGCTGACCTGCCGGCGGCGCGGCGGTCGCGATCCCCTGCGCATCGTGATCGACGGCCGACTCCGGATGCCGCTCGCCGCGCGCCTCGTACGGCAGCGCTCGGCCGCGGCGACCGTCGTCGCGACCACCGCCGCAGCGCCGCTGCGGAAACGACGCGCTCTCGGCGCCGCCGGGGTGGAGGTGATCGTGCTCCCGGCGGTGGCCGGCAAGGTCGACCTTGCCGCCTGCATGCGCCTCCTGGCAGCGCGCGGCGTGGTGAGCCTCCTCGTCGAGGGGGGCGGCGAGCTCGCAGCGGCGTTGCTGCGCGCCCGGTTGGTCGACCGGCTGGCGCTGCTGACGGCGCCCGTGCTGCTCGGCGGCGACGGGCGGCCGATGCTGGGCGCCCTCCGGCTGCGCCGTCTCGGCGACGCTCCGCGGCTCGTACGGCCGACGCTGGTGCCGCTCGGGCCGGACGTGCTCCGCGAAGGGTCCGTGGCATACTAGCGGGGAACGGCTATAGTGCTACGAATCGCTATGTTGTCGCCGATCGACGAGATCTTCGCCGACGTTCGCGCGGGCCGGATGGTGGTCCTCGTCGACGAGCGTGAGGGTGGGGACGGCGTCCTCTGCGCGGCTGCCGAGCGCGCCACTCCCGAGATCATCAACTTCATGGCGACGCACGGGCGCGGCCTCATCTGTCTGGCGCTCACTGCCGGCCGCATGCGGCGGCTCGGCATCCCGCTGCTCGGCAATCCGCTGGCACCGACGCGGCAGCCGGCCTTCGGAGCCTCGATCGAGGCGCGCACCGGGGTGACGACCGGCATCTCGGCCGCGGACCGGGCGCGCACCATCCTGGCGGCGGTCGCCGACGGCGCCGGTCCCGCCGACCTCGCGATGCCCGGGCACGTGTTCCCTGTACAAGTGGAGCGCGGCGGCGTGCTCGCGTATCGGCGCCATCCCGAGGGCGCGGTCGACCTCATGCGCCTTGCCGGGGTACGCCCGGCAGCCGTTTTCTGCGCGGTGCTCCGTGAGGACGGTTCGCTGGCGGCCCGCGCCGACCTCGAGCAGCTGGCGCGCGCCCACGGCCTGCGCCTCACCACCCTCGCCGCCCTCGGGGCGCACCGCTTGCGCAGCGAGCTCCTCGTCGAGCGCGTCGTCGAGTCCGGATTCACGACGGCGAGCGGCGGCCGCTTTCGCGCCATCGTGTACCGCAACGCCGTCGACCGGCACGAGCACATGGCGCTCGTGAAGGGCACGTTCAAGCCCGCCGACGTGCCGCTCGTGCGCGTCCACTCGCAGTGCCTCACCGGTGACGTCTTCCAGTCGGAGCGCTGTGACTGCGGCGAGCAGCTCGAACGGGCGCTGCGCGTGATCGACGACCTCGGACAGGGGGTGGTCGTGTACATGCACCAGGAAGGCCGCGGGATCGGGCTCGCCAACAAGATCCGCGCCTACGCGCTCCAGGACCAGGGACGGGACACGGTCGAGGCGAACCTAGAGCTCGGCTTCGAAGAGGATCTGCGCGACTACGGCATCAGCGCCCAGATCCTGCGCGATCTCGGCCTGCGGCGCGTGCGCCTGCTCACCAACAATCCGCGCAAGATGATCGGCCTCCAGGGCTACGGCATCGAAGTCGTCGAGCGGGTACCGCTCGAGGTGCCGCCACGCCGCGGCAATCTGGCCTATCTGCGCACGAAGCAAGAGAAGCTCGGCCACCTGCTGACCGGCCTCGAGTCGAGCTGAGCGACGTCGGTGCCGCGCGAGCTGTCAGGAGCCCTCGAGGGCCGCGATCTGTGCGTCGGGATCGTCGTCTCGCGCTTCAATCGCAGCGTCACCGCGCCGCTGCTGGCAGGCGCGCTCGAGGCGCTAGCCGCCTACGGCGTTGGCGACGACGACATCGTCGTCGCCCACGTGCCGGGCGCTTTCGAGATTCCGTTCGCCGCCCAGGCACTCGCCCGCAGCGGCCGATATCAGGCGCTCGTGTGCCTCGGCGCCGTCGTCCGGGGTGAGACTCCGCACTTCGACTACATCTGCGACGAGGTGACACGCGGGGTGGGGCGTGTCGTCGCCGAGTACCGGGTGCCGGTGGCGTTTGGCGTCCTCACGACGGACACGATAGAGCAGGCGCTCGCGCGCGCCGGCGAGGGGCATGGCAACAAGGGCTACGAGGCGGCGGTGACGGCGATCGAGATGGCACGGCTGGCGCGCGTGCTGGAGTGACGGCGACCGATGGGCTTGCGACGTAAAGGACGGGAACTGGCGCTGCAGGCTCTATATCAGCTCGATGTCGGCGGCGAGGATTCCGGAGGCGCCCTGCGGCTCTTCTGGAGCTCCTGCGATGCGCCGAGCGATGCCCGCGCCTTCGGGCAGGAGTTGGTGGCGGGCGTCCTCGAGGCGCGGCTCCGCATCGACGAGCTGATCTCCAAGAGCTCCTCCAACTGGCGCGTCGAGCGGCTGTCCCACGTCGATCGCAACATCCTGCGGGTGGCTGCCTACGAGCTGCTCTGCCGGCGCGACATACCGGCGAGCGTCGCCATCGACGAGGCGATCGAGATCGCCAAGCGTTACGGCAGCGACGAGTCGCCGACGTTCGTCAACGGCGTCCTCGACGCCATCGCCGCGGCCGTCGGTGCCAAAGAACGGCAGCGCGCCGTCTAGCCGCCACGGCATGGAACACCGCTACGACCCGCACGCCGTCGAGCAGCGCTGGCAGGCCCGTTGGGAGGCCGACCGGACGCACGAGGTCCGCATCGAACCGGCCCGACCGAAGTTCTACTGCCTCGAGATGTTTCCCTATCCCTCGGGGCGCATCCATATGGGGCACGTTCGCAACTACACGATCGGGGACGTGATCGCGCGGCAGCGGCGGATGCGCGGCTTCAACGTCCTGCATCCGATCGGTTGGGACGCCTTCGGGATGCCGGCCGAGAACGCGGCGATAGAGCGCGGCGCCCATCCCGCCGACTGGACGCGCGAGAACATCGCCTACATGCGCGCTCAGCTGCGGCGCATGGGTTTCAGCTACGATTGGAACCGCGAGATCGCGACCTGCGATCCCACGTACTACCGCTGGGAGCAGCGATTCTTCCTGGCGATGCTGGAACGCGGCCTCGCATATAGGAAGAAGTCGCTCGTCAACTGGTGCGAGCGCTGCCAGACCGTGCTCGCGAACGAGCAGGTCGAAGACGGAAAGTGCTGGCGCTGCGAGTCGGTCGTGCGCGAGCGCGACCTGGAGCAATGGTTCCTCCGCATCACCGCGTATGCCGACGAGCTGCTGGCCGGATGCGATCGGCTCGACGGATGGCCGGAGAAGGTGCTGGTCATGCAGCGGCATTGGATCGGGCGCAGCGTCGGTGCGGAGCTGCGGTTCGCCCTCGACGGGCGCGCCGGCGAGATCGGCGTTTTCACGACCCGTCCCGACACCGTCTTCGGAGCCACGTTCGTGAGCCTCGCCGTCGAGCATCCGCTGGTGGCGGAGCTGGCACGCGGCACGGCGCAGGAAGCGGCGGTCGCCGCCTTCACGCGCAGAGTGCGAGCGCAGGCGCCCGAAGAGCGTGCGGAGGGGAAGGAGGGGGTCTTCGTCGGGGCATACTGCCGCAACCCCTTCACCGGCGAGCGGCTCCCGATCTACGCCGCCAGCTTCGTGCTCATGGCCTACGGGTCGGGCGCCGTCATGGCGGTTCCCTGCCACGATCAGCGCGACTTCGAGTTCGCGGCGGCGCACGGGTTGACGTTGAAGCTCGTCATCCAGCCGGAGGGGGCGCCGCCACTCGATCCGGCACGCATGAGCGCGGCGTACGAGGGGTCCGGGCGCTTGGTCGGGTCTGGCGAGTTCGACGGTCTCGCTAGCGACGAGGCGAAGATCCGCATCACCGATGCTGCGGCGGCACGCGGCTTCGGGCGCCCTGCGACCCAGTATCGCCTCCGCGACTGGGGCGTGTCGCGGCAGCGCTATTGGGGTACGCCCATCCCGGTCGTCCACTGCGGCGCGTGCGGCATCGTGCCGGTCCCGGACGAGGCGCTGCCGGTGGTCTTGCCGATCGATGCCGAGTTCACCGGATCCGGCGGGTCGCCGCTCGCGAAGCTCGAGCACTTCGTGCACACCGCATGTCCCCGGTGCGGCGGCGCGGCGCGCCGCGAGACCGACACGTTCGACACGTTCATGGAGTCGTCCTGGTATTTTCTGCGCTACACCGCACCGCACGAGGCCGCCCGCGCCTTCTCCGGCGATGCGATCCGCTACTGGCTGCCAGTCGATCAGTATATCGGCGGCGTCGAGCACGCGGTCCTGCACCTCCTCTACGCGCGCTTCTTCACCAAGGTGCTGCGCGATCTCGACGAGATCCCCGATTGGGAGGCGCCGGGGACGACCATCGAGCCGTTCGCGAATCTCTTGACCCAGGGCATGGTCATCAAGGACGGCGCGAAGATGAGCAAGTCGAAGGGAAACGTCGTCGACCCCGATTACCTCGTCGAGCGCTACGGCGCCGACACGGCGCGCTTGTTTTCGATCTTCGCGGCGCCGCCCGAGCGCGACCTCGAGTGGAGTGATCAAGGAGTCGAGGGCGCATCGCGGTTCCTCCATCGGCTCTGGCGCGTCGTGGCCCGCGGACGCGGGTGGCTCTGCGGCGATGCGTCGGCGCCGCCCGGCGCGCCGAGCACCGCGGTGCGGGCGCTGCGGCGGCTGACCCACAGGACGATCGTGCGCGTGACCGAGGACGTCGAACGCCGCAGCCACTTCAACACCGCCGTGGCGGCGGTGATGGAGTTCGTCAACGGATACGCCGAGCTGGTCCAGGACGAGCCGCCCGCCGACGCTCATCTGCGCGCCGTGATCGTCGAAGCCGTGCGCACGACCCTCGTGCTGCTGGCGCCGTTCGTGCCGCACATCGCGAGCGAGCTCTGGAGCGAGGTCGGCGGGGCGCAGCCGCTCGCGGCGACGGCCTGGCCCGAAGCGGATCCGCAGGCTCTCGTCGAGGACGTAATCGAGCTGGTGGTGCAGGTGAACGGCAAGGTCCGCGGCCGCTTCAACGCCGCTCCCGATACGGCCGAGGACGAGCTCGTCGCGCGCGCCCTCGCCGATCCGAAAGTGCAGATGCAGATCGCCGGCAAGCCGATCCGCAGGACCCACGTCGTTCCCGGAAGGTTGGTCAGCATCGTCGTATGACGGAACGAAAACGACGGCGGCGGATGCGATCGGCGGTGGTCGGCGTGGCGCTCGCGCTCGCGGCGGGGTGCGGCTATCGCTTCGCGGGCGGCGGCAGGGTTTTTGCCCCCGAGCTCAGGACGATCGGCGTGCGGACGCTCGCAAACGAGACGCGCGAGGTCGGAGTCGAGAAGCGGCTGGCGATGGCGATCGAGCGCGAGTTCGTATTGCGCGGACCGCTGCGGGTCGCCAAGCCCGACGAAGGAGACCTCGTGCTCTCGGGGACAGTGAAGACCGCCGAGGATCGCCCGGTCGCGTTCAACCGCGAGGACGAGGTGCTCATCTACCAGACGGTCCTGGCGCTCGATCTCGATCTCCGCCGGCGCGACACCGGAAAGCTCGTGTGGCAGGTGCGCGGACTACGGGTCGCCGACGACTACGAGACGGTGGCCTCGGTGATCGTCACGACCTCGTCGGATTTCCGGAAGTCGACGCTGAACCCCGCGGATCTCGGCGGCTTCACCGACATACAGCTCGCGGAGACGCGGCGGCGGGAGACGCTCGAGCGCATGATCGGCAACCTGGCGCGCGATGTCTACGAGCAGATCATGGAAGACTTCTGATGGCGGCGCCCGCTGCGCATCCGCTCTATCTGCTCGCCGAGGAGCGGCGCGGCGAGTTCGACGGCTGGCGCGCCGACCGCGCCCTCGCCGATATCCGGAAGCGCCTCGAACGCTCCGGGTCGGTGGCGGTGCACGGATACCGGGCCGGCGAGTGCGACGTCCAAGCCATCGCAGCCGCCATCGAGACACCGTCGCTCTTCGGCGCCCGGACGCTGATCGTCGTCCGCGGCGTCGAGAGCCTCGACGAGCGCAGCCAGGAGCGTTTGACGGCCGCGCTCGAGTTCCAGGCGCCTCAGGTCACGGTGGCGATCGTGTCCCGCGGCGGCGATATGCGGCGCCGCTTCTTCGCGCGCTGTCGTCAGCTGGCGACGCGGATCCCTGTCGACCACCCGCGGGCGGGCGAGATGCGAGGCTTCGCGGACGCCTTCGCGCGCGAGCGGGGGTGCGAACTCGACGAGGCGGCGCGCGAGCTCCTGCTCGAATGCGTCGGGCGTGACCTCTTGCTGCTCGCGAGCGAGCTCGACAAGCTCGCGGCGGCAGTGACGAGCCGTGCCGTCGGAGTGGACGACGTGCGCCGCATCACCGCACCTGGGCGCGAACATGGGAACTTCGAGGTCGCCGACGCGTTCTGCGCCCGCGACGCTGCCGCGGCGACCCGACTCCTGGCCTGTGCGCTCGACGAGGGGGCGCAGCCGGTTGCCGTCATCGGCGCTCTGGCGGCGAGCCTCAAGCCGCTCGTGGCCGGCGCCGAGCTCGTGGCCCGCGGCCGCAGCGTCGACGAAGCGGTGCGCGAGCTGGCCTTGGCGCCCTATCAACGCTTCGCCTGCCAGCGAGGGCTGCGGGCCTACCGCGCGAGCGAACTCCGCCGCGCGTACAGCGAGCTCGCCGACATCGACCTCGCAGCCAAGAGCGGCGGCGACGGACGGGCGCTCCTGGAGCTATGGCTGTTGCGCGCGTGCCGTCCCGCGCCGCGCTCGTCAGCCTCACCGCGCCCTTCGTGAGGACGCTTCCGGACGACGGGTCAGGCGCCCGCGGTCAGCTTGCGCACGGCGACCGTGAGACGGGAGATCTTGCGGGAGGCGGTGTTGCGGTGAAACACGCCCTTGGTCGCAGCTTTGCTGATGGCGCGGGTGGCATTCAGGAGGCGCTCCGTTGCTTCGGCGCCGTTGCCGGCCGCTATCGACTCGCGCAACTTCCGCACCGAAGTGCGGACGCGGGAGCGGATGGCAGTGTTGCGAGCTTGGCGTTTGACGCTCTGGCGATGACGCTTTTGTGCGGACAGGTGCTTGTTCACGGTAGCGGCGCTTGTAGCAGCCGTCTTCCGGATCGTCAATGAGCGAGAAGCGGCAGATCGCCCGGGCCGCCGGATTGGTCGGCGCGCTCACGGTCGTTTCGCGCGTGACCGGGCTCGTCCGTGACATCGTCGTCGGCTACCTCTTCGGCGCCGGGACGGGCGCCGACGCGTTCTTCGTCGCCTATCGCATCCCCAACCTGCTGCGCCGGCTGGTGGCGGAGGGGGCCGCCACCGCCGCCTTCATCCCGGTCTTCACCGGCTATCTGACGCGTGGTCCGCGGGCCGAAGCCGATCGGGTGGCGCGCGTGCTCCTGACCGTGATGGCGCTCGTGCTCGCAGCGGTCACGCTGCTCGGCATCGTCTTCGCCGGCCCCGTCACCGCGCTCTTCGCGCCCGGATTCGCCGCCGTGCCGGGCAAGCTCGAGCTCACGATCCGACTCACCCGAGTGGTGTTTCCGTACATCTTCTGCGTCGGGATGGTCGCGGCGGCGATGGGGGTGCTGAACTCGCTTCGCGACTTCTGGGCGCCGGCGATGTCGCCGGTGGTCATGAACGTCGTGATGATCGTGGCGACGGTGGTCTTGGCGCCCTGGCTCGGAATCTACAGCCTCGCTGTGGCCGTTCTGCTGGGCGGCCTCGCACAGATGGTGTCGCAGCTGCCGGCCCTGCGGCAGCAAGGAATTCCCGTGGCGCCCCTCTGGGTACCGCGCCACCCCGCGGTCAAGCGCGTCGGGGCTTTGATGTTGCCGACCGTTCTCGGCTCTGCCGTGTACCAGTTCAACGTGCTGGTGAGCACGATGTTCGCGTCGCTCCTGCCCGCGGGCAGCGTCGCCTTCCTCTGGTACGCCGAGCGCCTGTTCGAGTTCCCGCTCGGCGTCTTCGCCGTAGCGCTCAGCACGGCGGCGCTGCCGAGCTTCGCGGCGCTCGCCAAGCGCGACCTGGCGATGTTCCGCGATACGGTCGGCTTCGCTCTCCGACTCGTGAACGTGATCGCGCTGCCCGCCGCGGTCGGACTCGCGCTCACCGCTGAGCCTCTGACGTCCGTGCTCTTCGTCCGCGGGCAGTTCACGCCCGCGGACGCCGCGGCGACGGCGATCGCCGTGCGCTGGTATTCCGTAGGCCTCTGGTCGGTCGCCTGCGTAAGGGTGCTGGTACCTGCCTTCTACGCGCTCGAGGACACGCGCACGCCGGTGGTGACCGCGATCGCCGCGTTCTTCGCCAACCTGCTCTTCGTGGTGCTCTTCATCGGCCCGCTGGAGTCGCCGCCCGACTCGTGGTTCGGTAGCGCCATGGCTGCGGTGACGCACGCGGTCGGCATCCTCGACCTGCGCCACGGCGGCTTGGCGCTGTCGACCTCCCTCGCCGCGACGGTGAACCTCGTGCTCCTCGCCGCCGTGCTCAGCCGGCGCACCGGGGGCTTTGCCTGGGGTCCTTGGCTGGGCTCGGTGGCGCGAACGACGCTCGCTGCGGCGGCGATGGTGCCGGTCGTGCGGGCGATCGTGGCTCGCGTCGAGTGGTTCGACGGCACGACGGCGCTCGGAGTCCGAGTCGTCTGGCTCCTGCTCGCGGTCGTTGCCGGTACGCTGACGTGCGCAGCGGCGTTGAACGTCGTCGGCGGCGCCGAGATCGCAGCGTTCCGCCGTGCGATAGTGGCGCGACTCGGCCGCCGGGTCGCGCCACGAGCATCATGACGGGCGGCCCGGAACCCGCTCCGCGACCTTCTCGGCCTCCCAGAGCTCTTCGAGCTCGCTCTGCGAGACGGCGTGGATGTCGCGGCCGGCAGCGACGAGGGTGCGCTCCATGCCGCGAAAGCGCCGAGTAAAGCGCGCCAGCGCCTCCCGCAGGCTCGTCTCCGCGTTCTGGTCGGCGAGCCGGCCGACGTTGGCGAGTGCGAAGATGGCGTCACCGAGCTCGTGCGCAATGCGCGCCGGGTCGCCTGCGGCGAGCGCCTCCTCGAGCTCCGCGACCTCTTCGCGGACCTTCGCCATGGCGGCGCCCGGCGACGGCCAGTCGAAGCCGACGCGCGCCGCTTTCTCTCCGATGCGGTGGGCGGCGTGGAGCGCGGGAAGTTCGGATGGCAGGCCGCTCAGGATCGACGTGTCGGCGCCGGTTCCCTTGCCGGCGCGCTCGGCGCTCTTGATCCGCGACCAGTTGCGGAGCACCTCCGCCGTGTCGGCGGCTTTGACATCGCCGAAGACGTGGGGATGGCGGCGGACCATCTTCTCGATGACGCCGCCGATGACGTCCTCGATCGTGAAACGACCGCGCTCTGCCGCCATTTCCGCTTGCATGACGATCTGCAGCAGCAGGTCGCCGAGCTCGTCGCGCAGATCGCTGGAATCGTCGCGATCGAGCGCGTCGAGCGTTTCGTACGCTTCCTCGAGGAGGCAGCCGCGCAAGCTCTGCGGCGTCTGCTCGCGGTCCCACGGACACCCGTCGGGACCGCGCAGGCGTCGCACGATCTCTGCCAGCTCGCGGAAGCGGCTCATCCGCACCAGCGTTCCGGGGTCGATTGCAGTTGTCAACTCGCGGCGTCACTGTGATGCCTTCGCGGGTTGCCGGCGGTTCGAACCGCCGCTACGGTGCGCCCCATGGCCAGGGTGACCGTGTACACGACGCCGTCATGTCCCTACTGCGTGCAAGCGAAGCGCCTGCTCGCAGAGCGCGGCATCCCGTATGACGAGGTGGACGTCGGCGGTGACCCGGTGCTGCGGGACGAGATGGTGGCGCGCGCCGGGGGGAAGCGGACGGTGCCGCAGATCTTCATCGACGGCGCGCACGTCGGCGGCTACGTCGAGCTGCGGGCGCTCGCGGACCGCGGCGGCCTCGCGGACCTCCCGTAGCGGCGCGACCGCTGTCGATCCGGTAGGGATCGCGCGGGCGCCTGCCGCTCAGCGGATGTCGGCGTCGAAGGCGACGTCGATCTGCAGGTCCTCGCCGATCGCCTGCAAGCGCTTCCCGAGCGCGTCGGCGTCGACCTGCTCCGGGACGTCGAGATCCATGCGCATCGTATAGATCGGCGTCCCGCTCTCCGGCTCGGGGCGCGATTGCGTCGTCATGGCGGCGATCGTGACCGCGTGATCGGCGAGACAGCGGGCGATCTTGGCGACGATGCCGGCACGGTCGACGCCGATGACCTGGAGGCCGTAGCGGCGGGCACGGGCGCGCGTCGCGTACGCGACCGGCTCGCCCTCGAGGGGGCGGAAGAACACCGTCAAGCGCTTCTCCCATTCGAGCCGCTTGCAGCCGGACGAGAGGCGCTGCTCGGCGTCGGGTCCGGTCGCCGACAACAGCAGGAGCACGGCGAACTCGCTTCCGAGGATGGTCATGCTCGAGTCTTCGAGGTTGCAGTCGCACTCGTAGATGAGCTCGGCTAGGTCGGCGACGATGCCGGGGCGGTCGCGGCCGATCGCGGAGAGCGCGTACCAGCTCTTCATGCGACGCGCATAGCCGCCGTGACGGTGGCGGTCAATTGCCGGCGCGCCGGAGGTTCCCGGGAGTCGGTGCGGCCGACCCCGCCTCGGCGGCCTCGGCGAGGAGCGACGCCGCGACGCGCTGCTCCCGGCGCCCGCGGCCGCTATCGTCGAGCGACGGCCAGCTCGAGTCCGCCGAGAAACGCCAGGATCGCGGTCGTGAAGAGGGCCGGCATCTCGATCGGCAGATTGTGGCCGGCGTCCGGAACCATGACGAGCCGCGAGCGCGACAGCCGTCGCGACAAGATGACCGAGCCGCCCGGGGGCGTCAGTTGATCGGCGAGGCCCTGCAATATCAAGGTGGGTGTCCGCAGCGCCGCGAGCTCGGCAGTGAAGTCGAAGGAGCCGAACGCACGCGCGGTCGCGGCGTAGGCCCGCGGATCGTTCTCGCGGATCTGCGCCGCGAACGCGCGGACGACCTCGGGATGGGCGGTGGCGAATGCGGGCCCGAAGCCGCGCGGATCGGGGTCGCGATCACTGGGCCCGAATCCCCGCTGCTCGATCGTGTCGGCGAGGCGGTTCCATGCCGCGCCAGCCTGCGGGCCGACCTCGCTCGACGTGCTCACCAGCACCAGCGAGGACGCGCGTTCCGGGTGGTCGAGGGCGAAGCGCTGCGCGACCACCCCGCCGCCGGAATGGCCGACGATGTGTGCCGACGGCTCGCCGAGCGCGTCGAGGAGCCCGGCCAGGTCGCGCGCGAAGAGGGAAGGAGAATACGGACCCGGGGGCTTCGCAGAGCTGCCGGCCCCCCGGAGATCCCAACGCAGGACGCGATAGCGTCGCGCCAGCGCTTGGACGTGCGGCTCGTAGAACGCGAGGCGGCCGCCGAGGCCGTGCGTCAATACGACGAGCGGTCCGGTGTCGCCGCTGAGCTCGTAGTGCAGGCTGATCCCGTCGACGCTGGCGTCCATGGGCGTCGAGCCTTTAGCGCAGGCGACGCTTGCCGGGAAGCGCAGGGTCAACGCGATCCGGTGGGCTTGATCGGGTGCTTGCCGGCGAGCAATCGCCTCCGGGCCGCAGGACTCCGGCTCGCCGCCGCGGCGCGCCAGCGCCAGGCGACGAGCGCGCGCCGCAGCGGCTCGGGCGCGATTCCTAGAGCCTCGCAGACGTTCACGTAGGAGAAGGGCCAGCGGCGATCGTTCGCGAGGATCCAACGTTCGGCTTCGCAGCGCGGCGCCGGAGCGGCGCCCATGCCGACGATACGGCGCTGGAAGACGACGATGGCGTCGCAGAGCACGGCCAGGAGGAGCCGACGCTCGGGCGCTGCGACTTCGAGCGCCCGGGGCGCGGCGGTGAATTGTTCGGGTAGCAGCGGAAAAGCGTCGTTCCACGGTGTGATCCCGAATCGGAGCAAGGGCGCGTTCGCCATGACATCCTCCTCTCTGTAGAGAGGTACGACCGAGCGCGGCGAAAAGTTTCCCGCCGTCGCCTACCGCGGCGCGTCAGGCGGACGAGCGCACGCCCAGGAAGACGAGGGCGCCGGCGAACACGTAGGTGCCGATCGCCGCCATCCATAGAAACCAGTCGAGGTGGCCGGCGAGCGTCATCGCCAGGAGCAGGTAGGCGAACTCGCGGCTGGCGAAGGACTCGAAGAGCGCGCGCTGTGCCGGGTTCGGCGGTCGCCGGAGAACGCACCAGTAGACGGCCGCCATCGCCAGGAGCACGCCGACGAGTAGCGCAACGCCGAGCACCGCCATGATCCGCTCGCCGCTGCGGTGGTAGAGACCGGCGGCGATGCCGCCGAACAGGAAGAGATGCACCAAATTGTCGCCGAGGAGGTCGAACTTGGCGCCGAAGGCGCTCTCGCGGTAGGTGAGCCGCGCGATCTCCCCGTCGCAGCCGTCGACGATCGTCGACAGCAGGAAGGCGATCGCGCCGACCGCGGCCGCCGCCGGGGTTCCGTACGCGAAGCAGAGGCCACCGGCGATGCCGAGCGCGATCGACGAGCTCGTGACGGTGTTCGGCGTGACGCCGGTCGGCAGCAGGACGCGGGTCAAGAGGCGCGACAGGCGGCGGTCGACGAGCCGGGTGAACCAGCCGTCACCGCTGCGGCCGAGGTGTGCGAAGAGCGCGCGCTCGGCGGCGGCGCGCCCCGCGGCGCTGCCGGCGTCGACGAGGAGCGCACCGGGAGGCGGCGTCCAGGGGGCCAGGTCGGGCGGGGGCGGCAGGCCGGGTCGGGCCCGAGCATCGAGGAGAGCCTCATGCCTCCGGTCGGCGCGCCAGAGGACGCCGCGCGGTGCGGCGCAAGGCCGGAGCGAGGATTCGGCCGCGAGCGCCGCGACCGTTGCCGGCGCCGCCACGGTCGTCGCTGCGGTGACGACGAGCGGATCGCCTGACCTTTCGAGCCATGGTCCGAGCGGCTGATTCCACTGCACGCCGATCGCCGGCAGCCGCAAGGGGGCGTCGGGCGGCGGTCCGAGCAGCAGCAGCCGCGCCGCGCCCGCGCGGGCGAAGGCGAAGGCGGCGCGTTCGACGAGGCTCATGCCGCCGACGACGCGCTCGGCGCCGGGGCCGGCGACGATGATCCCGTCGAAGGGTCGCGCTGCGACCCCGTCACTCACCGGAGGCGGGATCGGCTGCCGCCGGAGCCGGCGGCTCCACGAGCGCCAGCCGGGCGCCGCCGGCCGCGCTCGACTGGTAGCCGCGTTCGAGCAGGCGGCAGCACGCTTCGGCCTCGCGGAGATTGTCGCCGCGCACTGTCGGGTCGTGCAGCTCGGCGTGGAAGTCGTCGAGCATCGCCGCGAACCAGTCGGGGTGGTAGGAGCCGGCCGAGAGCGGCTGCGCGAAGCGCGTCTCGACGGGGGCGCGGTCGGCGATCGTAGTGACGAGCGTGTCGTCGGCGATCGTCAAGGTTCCGCTGCTGCCGGCGACGGTGCCGGAGTTGCGGCGCGCGTCGCCGGCCCAGGTGAGGAAGATCTCGGCGCGTGCGTGCGGGAACTCGATCGTGCATTCCGCGGTGTCCTCGACCCCGGCCGTCGTGAACTTGCGCTGCGAGGTCACGGCCGAGATCGCGACCGGCTCCGCATCGACGAGGTGGCGGGCGAGGTAGAACGCGTGCCAGCCGTGGTCGACGAGGATGCCGCCGCCGGCGGCTGCGGGATCGAGGCGCCAGGTGCTCGCGCCGCCGGCGTCGCTCGGCGGGGCGGTGCGGATCGTCTCGAGGCGGACGTGCGATACCGCGCCGAGATCGCCGCGGCGCAGCGTCCGTTTCGCGGTGCGTATGATCGGTGCGTACTTCCAGTTGTGGGTCGTGAACACGACCGCGCGCGCGGCGCTCGCCGCGCTGCGGATCCGGCGGAGCTCGTCCCATCTGGTCGTGAGCGGCTTCTCGCAGAGGACCGCGACGCGCTTGGCGAGCGCCGCCAGCACGACCTCGGTGTGGCTCGCGGGCGGCGTCGCGACATCGACGAAGTCGAGGCGCTCGCGACGCAGGAGCTCGTCGACGATGGCGTAGCGGCGCGCCGTCGGCAGGAGCTCGGCGGCGAGCCCCAGCCGCGCCTCGCTCGGGTCGCAGACGGCGACGATGTCGAAGAGCTTGTGCTGGCGCCAGGCGGGGAGGTGGCCCTCCACCGCCACGTTCCCGAATCCGACGATTGCCCCGCGCAGAGAGCGCGGCCGCCGTGTGGTCACGACGCCGCGATCTCCTTGTCGGCCCGGGCAAACACCCGATCCAGCACGTCGAGACCCTGGTCGGCCTGCTCGCGCGTGATCGTGAGCGGCGGATTGATGCGAATGCGCGGGAAGTAGCCCATCATCAAGAGGCCGTGCTGGAGCGCGTCGAGGAAGATCCGCTCGGTCGCAGCGCGGTCGAGGAGTTCGTTGCTGCTACGGTCGGCGACCAGGTCGACGCCGAGCATGAGCCCGACGCCGCGCACGGCGCCGATGAAGGCGTACTTCTCCTGCATGTCGCGCAGCCGATCCAGCATGTGCGCGCCGACGGCCGCGGCGTGCTCGACCAGGCCTTCGTCGACGATCGCCTCCAGCGTCGCCAGGGCGGCGCTCGCGGCGAGAGGATTGCCGCCGTAGCTGGAGGACGAGGCGCTCGCCCGCGAGAAGGGCTCGGCCTTGACGACATCGTCGGACGAGATCACGCCGCTGATGGGGAAGCCGTTGCCCATGCCTTTGCCGACGGTCATGATGTCGGGGACGACGTCGGAGTGGTTGCATCCGAACCAGCGCCCCGTGCGCCCGAAGCCGGTGATCATCTCGTCGGCGATCAGCAGCGCACCGATCTCTCGGGCGATGCTTCGGATCGCGGGCAGGAAGTCCGGCGGCGGCACGACGTTGCCCGCCGTCCCCTGCATCGGCTCGATCACGATCGCCGCCACCGCTCCCGACGTGGTGCGCTTGATCGCCTGGCGGGCGAAGTCCGCGCAGGCGAGACCGCAGTCGGGGTAGCGGAGCTTGAACGGGCAGCGGGCGCAGTCGGCATACGGAACCGAGAAGCGCCCGCCGGGAAGCGGGCCCCAGCCGTGCTTGGACTCGTCGCCGATCAAGCCCATCACGCCCGCGGTCTTGCCGTGGAAGCCGCCCCAGAAGCCTACGAGCTCGTGCTTGCCGGTGTACGACTTGGCGAGGCGGAACGCCGCTTCGACCGCCTCCGCGCCGCCGCTGAAGAGCTGCGTGCGGCCGAGCTTCCCGGGCGCGAGCTTGGCGATCAGCTTCAGGAGCCGCAGGCGATTCTCGGTGCTGAAGCTGCCGACCGAGATGCGGCGGAGCTGGGCCTCCACCTTGGCGATGTAGCCCGGGTGCGCATGGCCGAGGCTCGCTACCGCGACGCCGGCGAAGAAGTCGAGATAGGTATTGCCGTCGAGATCGGTGATGGTTGCACCGCGTCCGGAGGCGAGCGCGAGCTCGGACAGCAGCGCGATGCGCTGCTGTCCGGGGGCGATCACGGTTTGCTCCTCATTGAAGACGGCGCGCGATTTCGGGCCGGGTTTCCTATCCATGCTGTCCTCGTGCCGCCGGCGCGGCGTCGCTCAAGCGATCGAGGACGTAGCCGGCGATGGCATCGGCCGCTTCGTCGCGGCAGCGCGCGAAGCTCGGCCAGTCGTTGACGTCGATGAGCACCGGCCGCTCCTCGGGAGTGACGACGAGATCGCCGCCGAAGATGTCGAGCCCGAGCGCTTCGGCGCCCGCCCGCGCGGCATCCCACAAGAGCGGCAGCGGCGCCGGTACCGCGCCATCGAGAGTAAAACAGCGAAAGAAGCGACCGTCGGCGACGCCGTAGAACTTGACGACTACGCCCTCGACGTGGGCTTGGAGCGCGGCACGCTCGATGCCGCGCGCAGCGAAGTCCGCGAGCGCCGCCTCGATGTCGTCGGGCGTCGCCGCCAGGGTGACGTCGTCGCCGGTCATGGCGTGCACGTCGCCGCGCTTCACCCAGCAGGGTGCCGGCACATCGAGCGGACGGCCGGCGGCCGTTGCGACCAGGCGGGTCGCGGGAAAGGGAATGCCGGCGGCGGCGAGGCGTCGCACCGTCTCGTGCCGGTGGCAGGCGCGGATCGCGTCGGGATGGTTCATGACTGCGGCTCCGGCGGCGGCTCGGTCGAGCGCCGCCAGAGCACGCTCAGACTGGCACATCGCCAGCACGGCGGTCGGCGCGCCGTCGGCGAGCAGCTCTATGCCTCCGAGGCGCACGGCGATGCCGCGGTCCGCGAGCGCGTCGCGCGTGCGCTCGAGGATCGCGGCGTCGTCCTCGACGCGGCCGGGCGAGTACTCGGGCTCACGGAATACGCCGACGAGGCTCCGCATCAGGAATTCAGGCCGAGCAGGCGCTCGGCGGCGGCGATATCTTCGGGGCGGTCGACGTCGATCGCGGGTCCGACGTCGAAGCCGTAGAGCGGATGTCGGTGCGCCAGGAGCGCTCCGAGCACGGCACGAAACGCGGTGAACGGGCGCGGAGCCGCTTCATCCGCGAGCGAATATACTAGGGGTTGCAGGAAGTAAACGCCGGACGTGACGTGGCGCGCGCGCGCCGGGTCGGCGAGCGAACGGATGCGATCGTCGTCGTCGAGCTCGACCCAGAGAGGTTTCTCGTCGTCGACCGTGGTCGTGACGCCGAGGACGCTGGCGAGCGGCGATAGCGCGCGTCCCCGTGCCGCCAGCGCGGCGATGGCGTGCGGGGCGCAGATGGTGTCGACGGTGGTGAGGAGGAACGGCGCGTCGGCCAGGAACGGCCGCAGCGCGAGAAAGCTCTCCGCCGAGCTCGCGGTCGTGCGCTGCACGATGTCGAGCGGCACCGGCCAGCGGGTATCGCGGAGATAATCGCGCACGCGATCGGTTTCGGCATTCACGATGCAGGCGATGCGCGACGCGCCGGCGGCGCAGAGCGCGTCGATGGTGCGCGCTATCAATGGGCGCCCCGCGATCTCGACGAGCGGCTTCGGCGTTGCTATGCCGCGTGTCCGCAGGCGTTCGCCGTGTCCCGCGGCGATGATACCGGCGATCACGAGAGCAACTCCCCGAGATCGAGCAGGGAGGCGAGGCGCCAGACGTTCGCAGGATCGGCCGGCGCGGCAGCACCGGGTGGCGCGAGCCAGGCGCTGCGCATGCCGACGGCCGCAGACGGCACCACGTCGCGTGCCCAGGAGTCGCCGACGTGCAGGATGGTCGGCGTCGGCAGGCCGAGGCGCGCCGCGGCGAGCGCGTAGATCGCGGGATCGGGCTTGGCCACTCCTTCCAGCGCCGAATCGACGACGACTGCGAACGGCGCGAGATCGGCCTCGGCGAGCAGAGCGGGCATGTTGCCGTAGGAGTTCGAGACGACACCCAGACGGAAGCGGCGTGCCAGCGCGCGCAGGAGAGGGCGGTTGCGGTCCCAGGCCATCCGCGTGTCGGCGATGAACGCACCGGCTAGCCGGGCCGCGAGCGCGTCGTCCCGGCGTCCGTGATGGCGGAGCTGGAGGTCGACGTGCGTGCGCACCATGCGCTCGAGGCCGAAGCTCTGGATCTCCGGCTCGCGCGCCAGCGCCTCGTCGGCTGCGTAGAAGGCCTCTTTCAGCGCCGCCACCGGCAAGGTGCTGCCCGCCTCGGTCCAGAGGCGGACGAAATGATCGAACCAGTGCTGGGCGTCGCCGTCGAGGGTGCCGCCGTAGTCGAGCAGGATCGCGGCCAGGTTGTCGGCGCGCGCGGCGCCATCTGCGAGGCGGGACACGCGAAAGACGTACCAGGCACCATCCGGACCGGCAATTGACGGCATGCCGGAGCGACGGTATGTGGCGCGGATCGTGGAGGGGCGGACGGAGGCGGCGCGTCGCGACCACATCACCGAGCCTGCGGCGTTGGCGGACGTCGCCACCGCGGAGGCGCTGATCTTCGTGCCCTCGCCGGCGGCGTGGCGGCGCGCCGGAACGCCGGGCGGACTATCGCTCCTCGAGCGCCAGGTGAAGCAACTCGTGGAGCTCGGTCGCGCTCGCATCGTGCTGCTCGTCCCCGAGGGTGATCCGGAGCCCGCGGTCGACGTCGCGCGAGCGCGCATCGGCGTGCACCGCGTCCCCGCGGCTGTGCGCGATCTCGCTGAGGCGCTCGCCGCTACACCGCAGCGTCCGGAGGCCTTCCTCGCGCTCGGGGCCGATCGGCTCGTCGACATGCGCGTCCTGCGGGTACTCCTCGACCGCGAGGCGACGACGTTCGCGACGGTGGACGGCGAGCGGCCCGAACCGGTCGCGTGGGTGCGCGGCGCCGACGTAGCACGGCACGGCGCCGCCGTCGCCGCCGACGCCGATCGTTGCGAGGTCGGCGAGATCGACGCCTACCGTGCCGAGCTGCGCGGCGACGCTGCGCCCTACGTCGTCGGGGTCGAGACGGCTGGCGAGCGGCGCGAGGCGTGGCGCGTGCTGCTCGATCACGTGCAGAAGCGCGTACTCGATCTGCCGGGAAGATACTTCGACCCGCCGTTCGAGGATTTTCTCGTCCGCCGGCTGGCGCCGACCGACGTGACTCCGAACCAGATCACCGTCCTCACGTTCGTGGTGGCGTGCGCCGTCGCGGCGCTTTTCTATGGCGGGTGGTTGCGCGTGGGGATCGTCCTGGCGCTCGTCGTCGAGGTGCTCGACGGCGTGGACGGCAAGCTCGCGCGCTTGAAACTCCAGACCTCGAAGCTCGGCGAGCTGGAGCACGCCGGGGACTTCTTCTACGAAAATGCTTGGTACCTGACGCTGGGGTCGTACTTGTCGCGCGCCGCCGGCCTCCCGGGCCTCTGGTACGCCGGCTGGACGCTCGTCGTCTGCGATCTTTGCGACAACCTCTTGTATCTCACCGCCCAGCGGTGGACTGGTCGTATGCTCGACGAGCTGTCGCCGTTCGACCGCCGGTTTCGCGCCGTCGCCGGCCGGCGCAACATCTACGCGATGATTCTCGTGGTGGGCTTCTTTACCGGCCATGCGGTTCAGGCGTTCGTGTGCGCGGTGGCGTGGGCCGTGGTGACCGTCGGCGTACACGCGGTCCGTGTCGCGCACGTGATCGCGACTCGGCCGCGGGAACGAGCCGCCGCCTGAGGCCTCAGGCGCGGTCCGGGGCGGGGGTACGGGCGCGGACCGAGAGTATGGCGTAGGTGACGAGGCCGAGCGCGACCACCGCCAGCTGATTGAGGCGGACGATAACCGCGACCGCGAGGCCGGTCGTGGCGCTCAGGCCGAAGGTCGTGAAGACCAGGACGCGGCCGGCTTCCTGCACGCCGACGCGGCCGGGGACCAGGAACGCCGCCGAGTCGAGCACGAGCGCGAACGCCTCGATGGCGAGGCAGGTCGCCAGCGGAACGGGCGTACCGAGCGCCGCCAGGATGAACGATAGCTGGAACAGGCCGACGATCTGGCCGACCAGATGCCAGGCTACCGACACGACGAAGGCGCCCGGTCGTTCCCGATAGAACGCCGCGAGCTGCTGGTCGAGCGCGCGCGCAGCGGTGCGCGCGTGCTCGACCAGGCGCTCGGCGAGTCCGAGGCGCGGCAAGCCGCCCGCCAGTCGTGCGAAGATGCCGCCGCGCTGCAGCCACACGAAGCTCATGATGCCGCCGGCGATCGCGAAGGTGGCGACGACTATGGCTCGCCGCAGATCCGGCGCGTCGCCGGTCCGGCTCAGCACCGCGGACAGGCCGAGCAGCACCAGGATGGTTTGGCCGAGCGCGTAGCTCATGCGGGCGGCCACCAGGGATGCTGCCGTCACCGCCGTGCGTAGGTGCGGCCGGAGGAGCAAGGTCTTCACGACCTCGCCGCCGACGGTCGCCGTCGGCGTCACCTGATTGATGGCAACGCCGGCCTGCCGGACCCAATACAGCAGCGGCAAGCCGACGGTGGCCCCGGGCGGTAACGTAGCGCGCCAGGCCACCGTGTTGCAGGCGTCGATCGTGAGCTCGAACGCGACGACGCCGACGAGCGCCCAGCCGAAGCGCGAGAGGTCGGCGACGAGGCGCTCGGCGCCGACGTGGCGGACGAGCGCCGCGAACGCACCGAGCCCCGCCAGCAGCAGCGCGGCGTGTACGAGGCGGGCGCCGCGAATCACGTGATCGGGAGCGCCGGGCTGGCGAGCGCCGCGTCGGCTGCGAAGGTGGCGTTCCGGACGATGACTCGGCGCCCGTCGACGCGCACCCGCCCCGCGGCGATCAGCTGGATCGCGAAGGGGTAGAGCCGGTGCTCCTGGCGTTGAATCCGGGCATGGAGCGTCTCCTCGGTGTCGCCGGGGAGTATGGGGACCGCGACTTGCGCGAGGATCGGCCCGTGGTCGGTCTTTTCGTCCACGAAGTGCACGGTGACGCCGGTGATGCGGGCTCCGTGGGCGAGCGCTCGCCGCTCCGCGTGCAGGCCCGGGAACGCCGGGAGTAGCGCCGGGTGGACGTTCACGACTCGTGTCGGAAAGGCCTCCAGCAACACCGTCGTCACCAGGCGCATGAAGCCTGCGAGGACGACGAGACCGACGCCGTGCGCGTGCAGCGTTTCCACCAGGCGCGCGTCGTACGCTTCGCGCGACGGCGCGTCTCCGTGGCGGAGGACGACCGCCGGCAGGCCGCAGCGGCGCGCTCGCTCGAGCCCGCCGGCCTCGGCGACGTTGCTGACGACGACGGCGATGCGGGCGTCGAGCGCGCCGGCGCCGATGGCGTCGATGAGCGCCTGGAGATTCGTGCCGCTTCCGGAGAGCAGCACGCCGAGCGCCAGGGGCTCAGGCATCCGGCGCGACGTACTCGAGGCCGCGGGCGCCGCGGACGATCTCGCCGATGCGGCGGGCTCCTGTCCGCCACCGGCGCAGGTAGGCCGCGACGCGCTCGGCGTGGGCGGCGGCGACCACCAGGACGAAGCCGACTCCATTGTTGAAGGTGCGGTCCATCTCCGCGCGCGGCACGTTGCCGAGGCGTTGGATGAGCGGGAAGATCGGGGGCGTACGCCAGGTGCCGCGCCGTACCAACGCCCGGCAGTTCGCCGGCAACACGCGGGGGAGGTTGCCGGGAAGGCCGCCGCCGGTGACGTGCGCCATGCCGCGGACGGCGCCGTTCGGGGCGGCGGCGAGGAGCGCGCGCACGGTTCGGACGTAGATACGGGTCGGGCGGAGCAACTCGTCGCCGAGGGTGCCGCGCAGCCCCGGCGCCGGTCGATCGAGGCGGAGGTGCGCGCGTTCTAGGAGCACGCGGCGGGCGAGGGCGAAGCCGTTGCTGTGGAGCCCGCTCGACGGCAGGGCGATGAGGGCGTCGCCCGGACGGATGCCGCTGCCGTCGACCACCCGCCGCCGTTCGACGACGCCGACGGCGAAGCCGGCGACGTCGTACTCGCCGTCGGGGTAGAACGACGGCATCTCGGCGGTCTCGCCTCCGACCAGGCTACATCCTGCCTCGCGACACCCGCGTGCGATGCCGCGCACGAGGTCGGTGCCGCGGCGTACGTCGAGGCGTCCGGTCGCGAAATAGTCGAGGAAGAGGAGAGGCTCGGCGCCGATCGTGAGCAGGTCATTGACGCTCATGGCCACGAGATCGACGCCGATCGTGTCGTGGCGGTCGAGCGCGAAAGCGACGCGGAGCTTGGTTCCGACCCCGTCGGTGCAGGTGACGAGCAGCGGTTCACGATAGCCGCGCGGCAGGCGCGCGAGCGCCGCAAACCCGCCGACGCCAGCTACGATCTCGGGTCGACGCGTGCGGCGCGCCAGCGGACCGATGTTGCGAACCAGGCGGTCGCCCGCGGCGATGTCGACGCCGGCGTCGGCATAGGTGAGCGCGCGCACGGTGCTCGGCATCGCGGCGGATAGCATCGGAAAGCCGCGCGGCTGTCAATGCGCCGAGGAGGGTCGGCGCGCTAATATGCCGAAGCGGCGCGCGTGGCCATCACGGTCGAGCGTTTCGTCGTCACGCCGCAGGAGAACCTCCCAGCCGCCGCAGAGCGCGTCGAGCTCTCCCGGCTCCAGGCAGAACTCGGGACGAACCGCGGGCACGGCGCCCGCCGTCCGCCCATGAGTCTCGTAAATCAGGGCGCCGCCCGGCGCGACCGCGGCTCGCAGCGCGGGGAAGATGGACCGGTCGAGAAAGTTCACGACCACCACCAGGGCGTAGCGGCCGGTAGGCAGGGGCCAGGCGCCGACGTCGGCGGCGAGGCAGCGGACGTCGAGTTGGCGCGCCGCCGCGCGGCGGCGCAGCGTCGTCAGGGCGGGCAGGGAGAAGTCGACCGCGTCGACCTGGTACCCGAGCTCGGCGAGCAGCAACGCATGGCGCCCGCGGCCACAGGCGAGGTCGAGTGCGCGCCGCCGGCCGGGCGGCGCGCCGAGCAACGCCAGCGCTGCGACGACGAAGGGCGACGGCGCGCCGGGGTCGTGACCCGCGCGGTGGCGCTCCTGCCAATGGCGCCGGCGGTCGTGCTCCACGTCGGGTCGTATACCGCGGTCGGCTGCGGCGCGGGAGCGTCGGGACTCGCGCGCCGAGCTATTCAGAGCACGCGCGCGATGGTGACGACGTCGACGGCCGCGGCCCCCGCGTCGCGGAGGCACAGTGCCACCGCCCGCGCCGTGGCCCCCGAGGTCCATACGTCGTCGACGAGCAGAACGGAGCGACCGCGCACCGCCGCCGGGCGTGGAACCGTGAACGCACCGGCGACGTTCGCGGCGCGGGTCGCGACGGTCGCGCGACCGACCTGGCTCGGCGTGTCGCGGGTGCGGACGACGGCGCCGAGCGCGACCGGACGGTCGAGCGAGCGAGCGAGGTGGCGGGCGACGACGGCGCTCTGGTTGAAGCCGCGGTCGCGGAGGCGCCGCGGATGGAGCGGTACCGGCAGCACGAGCGCTATGTCCGGCGCCGAGACCCGTGATGCCAGGACGGCGGCGAAGCGCCGGCCGAGGCGCCGTGCACCGTGGTACTTGAAGCGCGCGATCGCGCGTGCGATCGGGCTCGGGTGCGCGACTCCATCGTAGGCGGCCCAGGCGCGCGCCCTGCGGATCGGCGCCTCGGGCAGTGTGCAGGCGCCGCAACGGGAACCGCTCGTCCGGGGGACGCCGCAGCCCGGGCACTCGGGCGGGCCGAGGCGGCGAGTCGCGGTGAGACAGAGGGCGCAGAGAAGCTCGGTCGGCGGGACGAGCGCGTCGCACGCAGCGCACCGCTCAGGGCACAGCAGATCGGCGACGAGGCGAATCGCGGATCCGGGGTACCGCACATGACGCTCCTAACGTCAGGGGTCCCGGGGGAGGTCGCAGACTATGCTCGGGCGCCGGTCGGCGCAATGCCGGGGCTGGTGTCGCGGTCGCTCGCGGCGGATCGCATGACGGGACGCAACGCCTCTCGCGTGTCGGCACGGGCGCCCGCTGCGAGATGTCGTCTGGACACATCGATGGAGCGGCCTGTACACTTTGCCGGCGCGGAGCTTTCGGGGGGCCGAAAGGACCGTCATGCGGCAATTCGTGGCAGGGCTCCTGCTGGGGTTGGCGGCGATGTACTGGTACGCCTACCAAAAAGATGCGTTCATCCAAGCGGCGGGCAATTGGTTCGCGGAGGCGTCGGCCGATCCCAACGCCAAGGAAAAGATGGACAAGATGATCTCCCGCGGGCACTGAGTCGGACGATGGCAGAGGAGCTCTCCGAAGCGCTGCTGCGCCGGCAGTTGCAAGAGGCGATGAAGCAGCGCGCGATGCCGACGGTGTACGTGCTGCGCGGTCTCCTTGCCGCCGTAGCCAATCGCCGCATCGAGGCGGGAGGAGGGGAGCTGGCGGCGAGCGAGCTCTCCGCGCTCGTCCAGCGAGAGGCGAGGAAGCGCGAGGAGGCGGAGGAGTTCGCGCGCCGGGCCGGCCGCGACGATCTGGTGGCGCAAAATGCGGCGGAACGGGCGCTCCTGGCCCGCTACCTGCCGACGATGCTCGCCGACGACGAGGTCGCAGGGCTCGTTCAGGGCTGGATCGCCGAAGGCGTTACCGACATGGGTCCGCTGATGGCGCGCCTCAAGGAGCAACACCCCGGTCGGTACGACGGGAAGCGCGCCAGCGAAATCGTGCGCGGCTTGCTGGCCCGCCACTCCGGGCGCTAGCGTCGCAGCGGGGCGTACGGTGCGGTTCTCGGAGCGCGTGTTTTGACTTGCCGGAAGGGATGCGGCTAGCATCCCGGGGCATGGAGCTGCCCGTCGTCATCCGCCTGAAGAAGGAGCTTCAGGAGCTCAGATACGATCTCACCGTGAAGGTTCCGAAGGAGCTGCAGGAAGCGGCGGCACACGGGGATCTTTCGGAGAATGCCGAGTACGATGCCGCGAAGGCGCGGCAGGAGTTCTTGAAGGCGCGGATCGGGCAGATCGAGAACCGCATTCGCGAATTGTCCATGTATACGCTGGCGTCCATTCCGCACGGCGTGGTCGCGTACGGGAGCCGCGTCACCGTCGTGGACGACGAAGAAGGGACGACGTTGGAGTACCGGATCGTATTCCCGGAGGAGGTCGACGCAGCTAGCGGCGCGATCTCCCTGAGCTCGCCGATCGGGCGGGCCCTCCTCAATAGAGAGGTCGGCGACGAGGTCGAGGTGCTGGCTCCGGGAGGCAAGCGCAGCTACCAGATCGTCGGCCTGGTGACCTTCCACCAGGCGATGGGCCACACTTCCGGCGAGTACTGATCGCGCCATGTCGGCGGATTCGAAGCCGCGCGGGACGACGTTTCGCAGTCTCGCCCACATGTACTTCGACCGCGCTGCCGTCCGTGCGGGAAGGCCGCGTTGCCGGGTGAAGCGCGACGGCGCCTGGCGCGAGATCTTGTGGGACGACGACGTGACGGCGGTGCGCGAGATGGCTGCCGGCCTCGTCGAATACGGCCTCCAGCCCGGCGAGAGGGTGGCCATCCTCTCGGGAACGCGGCCGGAGTGGGTCGACGCCGACATCGCTATCTACGCCTGCGGCGGGGTCAGCGTACCGATCTACCAGTCGAATCTGCCGCACGAGTGCGGCTACATCCTCGCGAACTCCGGATCGCGGATGTGCTTCGTCGAGAACGCCAAGCAGCTGGCGAAGATCCGCGACGTCCAGCGCCACGGCTTCGAGATCGACGGCGCGCGCGCGACGATAGACGTCGTGCTGCTCGTGCTGATGGAAGACGAGCCCGACGGGGCCGATGCGATCGCCCTCGCCGACCTCCGCGCCCGCGGCCGCGCCGCGTTGGAGCGGGTGCAACCGGTTCTCGATGCGCGCATCGCCGCAATCGGTCGCGACGACCTGGCCACGATCGTCTATACGTCCGGAACGACGGGTCCGCCGAAGGGCGTCATGCAGACGCACGGCAACCACCTCGCCGCCATCGAGGCCGTGAGCGAGCTCGGCATGGTGGAGGAAGGAGAGACGGACTTCTTCTTCCTGCCGCTCGCGCACTCGTTCGCGCGCATGATCGAGTATCTCGGCCTGCTGGTCGGCACCGTGACCGTCTTCGCGACTTCGGTCGACGCGCTGGCGCAGGAGATCGCCGAATCGCGTCCCCATCTCGTTCCGTCCGTGCCGCGCATCTACGAGAAGATCTACGCCCGCATCATGGGAGCCCGGCGGCAGAGCGGTGTCGTCCGCGCCGCGATCTTCGACTGGGCGCTCGGCGTGGGCCGCGAACGCAGCGTCCGCCAGCAGCGCGGCGAGGCGCTGCCGCTGCTCCTGTCGCTGCAAGTCATGATCGCCGATCGGCTCGTGTTCGCGCGCGTCCGCGAGACGCTCGGCGGTCGCGTGCGCCTCATGGTGTCGGGCGGCGCACCGCTGGCGCGCGAGATCATGGAGTTCTTCCATGCCTTCGGGCTCCTGATCCTCGAAGGCTACGGCCTCACCGAGACCGCTCCGATCCTCACCTGCAATCGACCGGATCGGTTCAAGTTCGGGACCGTGGGGCCTGCGATCCCGGGCGTCTCGCTTCGTATCGCCGCCGACGGCGAGATCCTCGCCAAGGGGCCGAACATCGCCTCGGGATACTACGAGCGCCCCGAAGCGACCGCGGCATCGTGGGACGCCGAAGGCTGGTTCCACACCGGCGACATCGGCGACATCGATGCCGACGGGTTCCTGCGGATCACGGACCGGAAGAAGGACCTCATCAAGACCTCGGGGGGGAAGTACGTCGCCCCGCAGAACATCGAAAACCTCCTGAAGACACAGCTCCACATCAGCCAGGCGGTCGTGATCGGGGACAACCGAAAGTACGTCGTCGCGCTTCTGACCCTCGATTTCGACGAGGTGGAGCGCTACGCGGCGGCCTCCGGCATCCGGGTGCAGGACCGTGCGGCCGTGGTGCGGAATCCGGAGATCACCGCCCTGGTGGCGCGCGAAGTGCAGCAGGTGAACGAACGCCTCGCGTCGTACGAGAGCATCAAGTACTTCCGCATCCTGGAGCGCGACTTCTCCCAGGAGGCGGGCGAGCTCACGCCGAGCTTGAAAGTCAAGCGCAAGGTCGTAACCGAGCGATACCGCGACGTCATCGACGAGATGTACGAAGCGTAGAGCCGCACCGGCGGCCGGGGACACCGAGCGGCGCGGTGCGGGCGGTGCGAGCGCCGCACCGCGTCCCAGACTTGCGCCTCCGCTAGGCTCGTGTTATTCGCCCGAGATGCTTCGAAAAGTGGGCGAGTGCCCGCTTTTTTTGTTTTGAGAAGGCGCTCTTCGCTCTCGTCCAGCCTTCTGCTTGCCGGGGTTCCTTGAACGCAGCCGATGCAGTGCCTCACCCCGGTCGCGGAGACTCGGCGGGAGGCACGCAACGAACTCCGACAAATGGAAATCGATCCGAAAACCGCGGCTGTCTGGGCCATTGCCGAGCCGATAGCGCTCGATCTCGGGCTGGAGCTCGTCGACATCGAGCTCCGGCGCGAGGGGCGCGGAACCGTGCTGCGCCTGCTGATCGATCGCAGGGGTGGAGGCGTTTCGCTCGACGAGCTCACGGCGGTCAGCCGCGAGATTTCGGACGCGCTGGACGTGCGGGACGACACCATTCCCGGCGCCTATACGCTCGAGGTGTCCTCACCCGGGATCAACCGGCCGTTGACGCGTCCCGGCCATTTCGAAGCATTCGTCGGGAAGAAAGTGCACGTCCAGACCCGCAGGGAGCTCGGTAAGCGGCATTCGTTCCGCGGCATCCTGACCGCGACGCGTGCCGACGGCATCACGATCACCGGCGACGACCACATTGCCCACGATATCGCGTACGACGCCATCATCCGCGCCAACTACCAGCACGAGTTCCCGGCGCTCGGGCAGCGGCGCTCGGAGCGGCGCAGCGCGCAGCGGTCGGCGCATCGGGCCGGGTCTCGGTAGACGGGAAGGAGACGACATGCAACCCGATCTGAATCGCGTCATCGAGCAGGTGAGCAAGGAGAAGGGCATCGACAGGAGCATCATCGTCGCCGCTCTGGAGGAAGCCATGCTCTCGGCCGCTCGCCGCACCTTCGGGCTGGAGCATCAAATCGAAGCCAAGTTCAATCCCGACATCGGCGAGGTGGAGCTCTTCGAGATCAAGACGGTCGTCGACGAAATCACCGATCCCGCCAATCAGGTCACGCTGAAGGAGGCGCAGGCGACGCTCGATCCCGACGCCGAGGTCGGCGACGAGCTGTTGTCGAGGCTGCCGCAGGAGAAGCTCGGGCGGATCGCGGCGCAAGCGGCGAAGCAGAACATCATCCAGAAGGTGCGGGACGCCGAGCGCACGATCATCTTCAACGAGTTCAAGGACCGCAAGGGCGAGCTCTTCTCGGGGATCGTACAGCGCTTCGAGCGCAAGAACATCATCGTCAATCTCGGCCGAACCGACGCGATCTTGCCCGAGAAGGAGCAGATCCCGCGTGAGCGCTATCGCCAGGGCGACCGGATCCGCGCCTACATCCTCGAGGTCGAGCTGACCAGCAAGGGGCCGCAGATCGTCCTCTCGCGCACGCATCCGGGGTTGCTGATCAAGCTCTTCGAGCAGGAGGTGCCCGAGATCTACGAGGGCATCGTCGAGGTGAAAGGTGCCGCGCGCGAGCCGGGAGGGCGGGCCAAGATCGCCGTCTACTCGCACGATCACGACGTCGACCCCGTGGGCGCTTGCGTCGGCATGCGCGGCACGCGCGTGCAGTCGGTGGTCCAGGAGCTTCGCGGCGAGAAGATCGACATCGTGCCCTGGATCCAGGACCCTGCGGAGTACGTGTGCCGCGCGCTCTCGCCGGCGAAGGTCTCGAAGATCATCATGGAGGAAGACGAGCACGCCATGGAGGTGATCGTCCCCGACGATCAGCTGTCGCTCGCCATCGGCAAGAAGGGCCAGAACGTGCGCCTGGCGTCGCGGCTCACGGGATGGCGGCTCGACGTCAAGGGCGAGGCCGAGGCCGAGGAGGAGGCGCGCAATGCCCGGCAGTCGCTCATGGCCATTCCCGGCATCGGCGACGTCACTGCGGAGCTGTTGTACCAGGACGGGTTCAAGTCGGCGGAGGAGCTCGCGGCTGCGGATCCGGAGCGCGTCGGGCAGGTGGAGGGCGTCAGCAGCGACAAGGCGTCGGGCATCGTGGAGTCGGCCAAGGCGCACGTCGAACGGAAGCGTGAGGAAGCCGCGGCGCGCGCCGCCGAGGAAGCGGCAGCCGCCGAGGCCGCCGCGCTCGAAGCGGCGGCGGCGTTTGCTGCGAGCGCGGAAGCGCATCCGGGCTCTGCCGGTGATGACGGCGGCGCCGGCAGCGACGGCGAGGTCCGATGAAGCACGAACCGATCAGGACCTGTCTCGGATGTCGCGCGCGTGATGCGCGATCGAACCTCGTACGCGTCGTCGCCCACGCCGGGTCGCTCGTCGTCGACGAGACCGGACGCCTCGGCGGCCGAGGCGGATATTTCCACGCCGATCGGGCGTGTGTCGACACGTTCACGCGCCGGGGCGGGTTTGTACGCTCGTTGGGGTGCGTGGTACCTAAGCCCGAGCGCGAAACGTTTCGTGCTCGGTTCCCGGAGGTGCACGCTTGAGCGGGAAGAAGCGCATCCACGAGCTCGCCAAGGAGTGGGACGTTCCCGTCAAGGACGTGCTCGCCAAGATCGAGAAGCTCGGTATCCGCAACAAGAAGTCGCAAAGCTCGCTCACGGACGAGCAGATCCCCCGCGTCCGCGAAGCCCTAGGACTGCGCGACAAGGCGGCGGTCGCCATCGGTACGCAGCGCGTCGTCTCGGAACGCGTCGTCACCTCCAAGGACGCTACGGAAGACTCGATGGTCACGGCCCGCGAGCAGGTGATCGAGAATCGCGTCGGCACGAACCTGATCCGGCGCCGTACGCAGCGCGTCGAGGTCATCAAACGCGAGGAGATCGTCGCCGAGCCGTTGCCCGACGTCGTCCCGACGCTCGCCCCGGTGGAGCTGCCGGTCGTCGAGGCGGTTCCTATCGAGATACCGATGCCGGTCGAAGCGGCGCCGGTCGTCCCCGAGCCGGACGTCCATGAGATGGGGGAGATCGAGCGGGAGCTCATGAACGCGAGCGCCGCGGCCGAGGCTGCCGAGGCTGCCGCTGCCGCCGAGGCTGCTGCTGCAGCCCTGCGCGCGGCCGAGGCTGCCGCGGCGGCAGAGGCGGCGGCGCCGGTCCGGCGGGACGACGAGCCGCAGCAAGTGCGGGTGCTCGGCCGCATCGACCTCAAGAAGGCCGCGGCGCCGCCGCCGCGGCCGGCGGGGCGTCGCGCCGATGCCGCTCCCGGGGCCCGCCCCGCGCCCGGTGCGCCCGCGCCCGGCGAAGCGCCGAAGGCGAAAGAGAACGAGTTCGCGAAGAAGGGCGGGAAGAAGCGCAAGGTCATCAAGAAGACCGACATGCTCGAGACGCTCGAGCGCGATCGGCGTCCCGGGAAGCTGCGGCGCAAGAAGCGCGCGCTCCCCGGCAAGGAGCAGCACCAGACCGAGATCACGACGCCGAAGGCCAGCAAGCGCGTCGTCAAGATCTCGGAGGCGATCACGGTCGGCGATCTGGCAAAGGCCATCGGCGTCAAGTCGGGCGAGGTCATCCGCAAGCTCATGGACATGGGTATGATGACCACGGTCAATCAAATGCTCGATGCCGACACGGCTACGCTGGTCGCGGCCGAGTTCGACTACACCGTCGAGAACGTCGCCCTGAACGTCGAGTCGCTGCTCGAGGCGGGTCTGGAGGAGGAGGGCGAGGAGGAGCGGACCCCGCGTCCGCCGGTCGTGACGATCATGGGCCACGTCGACCACGGCAAGACGTCGCTCCTCGACGCGATCCGCGAGGCCAACGTCACCGCCGGCGAAGCCGGCGGTATCACGCAGCACATCGGCGCCTACTCCGTGAAGGTCAACGATCGCCGCGTCGCCTTCCTCGACACCCCCGGCCACGAGGCTTTCACCGCCATGCGGGCGCGGGGGGCGAAGGTCACCGATCTGGTCGTCCTCGTGGTCGCCGCCGATGACGGCATCATGCCGCAGACGCAGGAAGCCATCGATCACGCGCGCGCCGCCGAGGTTCCCATCATCGTGGCGGTGAACAAGATCGACAAGCCCGAGGCCGATCTCGACCGCGTGACGCGCGAGCTCGGCAACTACGGCCTGGCGCCCGAAGAATGGGGCGGCGATACGATCGTGGTGCCCGTCTCCGCCAAGACACGGCAGGGCATTCCGCAGCTTCTCGAAATGATCCTGCTGCAGGCCGACGTCCTGGAGCTCACGGCCCAGACCGACCGCCGCGCTCGCGGTACGATCGTCGAGGCGAAGCTCGATCGCGGGCGCGGACCGGTCGCGACCGTTCTGGTTCAAGAAGGGACGCTCAAAGTCGGCGACGCGTTCGTTTGCGGCCTCGAGTACGGACGGGTGCGCGCCATGATCGACGACCAGGGCCGCAAGCTCGACCAGGCCGGTCCGTCGACTCCGGTCGAGATCCTCGGCCTCACGGGCGTACCCGCAGCCGGCGATACCTTCGTTGCGGTGGCGGACGAAGCCAAGGCGCGCCAGGTCGCCGAGCACCGGCGCGCCAAGCAGCGCGAGAGCGAGCTGGCGACGACGAGCAAAGTGTCGCTCGAGGATCTCTACTCGCAGATCCAAGCCGGGGGCGTGAAGGAGCTGAAGCTCGTCCTCAAGGCCGACGTCCAGGGATCGGTCGAGGCGATTCGCGATGCGCTCACTCGCCTCGGGACCGACGAGGTCAAGCTCGTCGTGATCCACGCGTCCGTGGGCGGTATCACCGAGTCGGACGTGCTGCTGGCGACCGCGTCCAACGCGATCGTGATCGGCTTCAACGTCCGGCCGGAATCGAAGGCGGCCGACCTCGCCAATCGCGAAGGCGTGGACATCCGCCTCTACAACATCATCTACGAGGTCGTGAGCGACATCCGCGACGCGCTCGAGGGCTTGCTCGAACCGACGCTGCGCGAGCGTGCGGTCGGCCGCGCGGAAGTGCGCCAGGTCTTCAACATCCCGAGCGCCGGCCGTATCGCAGGGTGCTTCGTCCTCGACGGCAAGATCGTGCGCGGCGGGAGAGCGCGCGTCGTGCGCGATCACGTCGTCGTCCACGACGGCAAGATCGACACGCTCCGCCGCTTCAAAGAGGACGCCCGCGAGGTCGCGTCGGGCTACGAGTGCGGCCTTGCCCTAGAGAACTTCCAGGACGTCAAGGAGGGCGACGTCGTCGAGGTCTACGAGATGGAAGCCGTCGCCCGGCAGTTGGCGCCTTCGCCTCGCTCGATCGGCGGCGGACACGCCTCGGTCGAGCGGCGCGTATAGGGGATCCCGGCGCGGATGCCTTCCGGCGTGGCGCGCGGCATCGACCGCACGCGGCAACGGAGCGAGTCGTGACCGTAGGCGTGCTTCGTCTCACGCTCTATCTGCGCGAGAATCATTCCCTGAAAGGGAAGCGGAGCGTGATTCGCACCATCAAGGCTCGGATCCGCAACAAGTTCAACGTCTCGATCGCCGAAGCCGACGATCACGATCTCTGGCAGCGCGCCGTCCTCGGCATCAGCCAGGTCGGTACGGATCAAGGCTTCGTAGACGGAGCGCTGCGCGAGGTCGTACACTGCATCGAAGCCATGCAGCTCGCGGAGCTCGGGGAAGAGCGGCTCGAGTTCCTGCACTACTGAGCACATGGCCGGCCGCCGACCCGATCGCGTCGGAGCGCTGCTGCAAGCCGCGCTCTCGGAGGTGCTGCTTCGCGGGGTGAAGGATCCGCGGGTCGGCATGGTCACCGTGACCGGCGTCCGCATGTCGGCCGACCTGAAACATGCGACCGTGTATGTATCCGTGCACGGCGATGCGGCGGCGGAGAGGAACACGTTCGCCGGCCTCGCGAGCGCGCGATCGTACCTCCAGTCGCAGGTCGGTCGGCGTCTCGGTCTCCGTTTCACGCCCGAGCTGCGCTTCGCGATCGACGCGACGATCGACGACGCCGCTCGGCTCGAGCAGTTGCTGCGGACGACGCGCCGCGAGGACGGGGACGATGCCTGAGCGCGGAACGGAGATGCACGGCCTCCTCCTGGTCGACAAGCCGGAAGGATTGACGTCGGCAGCCGTGGTCGCGGCGGTGAAGCGCACGCTTCGCCAGCGGAAGGTCGGACATCTCGGGACGCTCGACCCCTTCGCCACCGGGCTCCTCCCGGTGTGCATCGGCGAGGGGACGAAGATCGCGACGTTTCTCGCCGACGACGAGAAGCGCTACGTCGGCGAGATCGAGCTCGGCACGGCGACCGATACCCTCGATCGCACCGGAGCAGTGGTCGAAGAGCGTCCCGTTCCGCATCTCCGGCCGCGCGACATCGCTACCGCGGTCGCCGGGTTGCGCGGCGACATCATGCAGACGCCACCCATGTACTCGGCGTTGAAGCGCGGCGGGGTGCCGCTCCATCGGCTCGCGCGCGCCGGGCGGACGGTCGAGCGTGCGCCCCGCCCGCTGCGCATCACGGCCTTCGACGTGGCGCAGCTCGCCCCCGACCGCCTCGCGTTCGCGGTCACCTGCTCGCGCGGCACGTACGTGCGCGTGCTGGCGCAGGATCTCGGACGCGCCCTCGGAACCGTTGCCCATCTGGCGTCATTGCGGCGCACGGCCTGCGGTCCCTTCGAGGTGCGTGATGCCGTGACCCTGGCCGATCTCGAACGCCGCGCCGCCGAAGGCCGACTCCCGCTGGTGACGCCGGCGGCGGCGCTGGGAGCGTTGCCGGCCGTCGAGATCGACTCCCGCACCATCGCCGCCATCCGCCGGGGGCAGCAGTGGGCGCTGGAGGCGCTCGGTGCTCCGCGGGAGGCGGGAGAGGCAGTGCGCCTGGCGAGCGCGCGCGGCGAGCTCGTTGCCGTCGCTACGGCCACGGCCGACGGTTCCCGCTGGCAGTTGGCACGCGTGATGACGGAGCGCGCGGATCGTGGGTCCGAATGAGAGCCGGAAGGGCCGCGATTGCTTTACATCCCGGAGGTCGCGTGGTAGGGCTGCACACTTGACGAGAAACGACATGGGAGAAGGAACGAGCGGCGCGGCATTGCGCACCCAGGAGATCCTGGCGACATACCGACGGCACGAGACCGACACCGGCTCGCCGGAAGTGCAGATCGCATTGCTGAGTGACCGTATCGGGTATCTGACCGAACACTTCAAAACCCACGCGAAGGATCATCATTCGCGGCGGGGATTGTTGAAGCTGGTGGGGCAGAGGCGGCGGTTGCTGGACTATCTGAAGCGCATAGACTTCCAGCGCTACAAGACCGTCATCGAACGTCTCAACATCCGCAAGTAAGCGTCTTTTTCTTCATTATCCCGACCCGTCCCGTTTCTCGCTGCGCTACGCACACGGTTTTCAGGGAAAAGTCCCCCGGGGGACGGGAGTTGGCGAGATGAAAAAAGTCGCGATCGATTTTCACGGACGGCCTCTCTCGATCGAGGTCGGGCGGATGGCGAAGCAGGCCGGTGGCTCCGCCGTGGTGCAGTACGGGGACACGGTCGTTCTGGTCACTGCGACGGCCGCCAGAGAGGCGCGCGAGAACATCGACTTCTTTCCCCTGACCTGCGACTACCAGGAGAAGACCTTTGCCGCGGGCAAGATCCCGGGCGGCTTCTTCAAGCGCGAGGGCCGGCAGAGCGAGAAAGAGATCTTGAACTCGCGCCTGATCGACCGCCCTCTGCGCCCGCTGTTCCCCGAAGGCTTCCGCTGCGAAACGCAGATCGTCGCGACGGTCCTGTCGTTCGACAAGGAGAACGACGCCGACATGCCGGCGCTCATCGGTGCATCGGCGGCGCTCGAGGTTTCCGACATTCCGTTCCACGGGCCGATCGCCGGTGTGCGCATGGGGCGCCTCGGGGGGCAGCTGGTGGTGAATCCGATGACGTCGCAGTACGGGGAAAGCGACCTCCAGCTGATCGTCGCCGGCTCGCGCGACGCGATAGTCATGGTCGAAGGCGGTGCGAAGATGGTCTCCGAGGACGTGATCCTCGACGCTCTCTTCACCGCGCATCGGGAGATACAGAAGATCCTCGACCTCCAGGACGAGCTGCGCAGGGCGCTCGGCAAGCCGAAGCGTACGGTGACGCCGCCGGCGGTCGACACCGCACTCCAGAAGCGGGTCCGCGACCTCGCGCTTCCGAAGATCCGCGCTGCGATCGAGACCGCGGGCAAGCACGAGCGTGCCGAGGCGGTGCGCCAGGTGCGCAGCGAGCTTCTGAGCGCCCTCGCGGCGGAGGCGCCGGAGAAGGAGCGCGAGATCAAGGGCTTCTTCGAGGACGCCCACTACGACGCGGTTCGAGGGCTGATCGTCGAGCAGCGGCGGCGCATCGACGGCCGCGGCCTCACCGACATCCGGCCGATCACTTCCGAGGTCGGGGTGTTGCCGCGGACCCACGGCTCGGCGCTGTTCACGCGCGGCGAGACGCAGGCGCTCGTGGTGGCGACGCTCGGCACGTCGTCCGACGAGCAGAAGATCGATGCCCTCGGGGGGGAGATCTACAAGAAGTTCATGCTGCACTACAACTTTCCGCCCTACAGTGTCGGCGAGGTCCGGTTTCTGCGCGGACCGGGCCGGCGCGAGATCGGTCACGGCGCGCTCGCCGAGCGCGCCGTGGCTGCAGTCATGCCGGACGAGGCGAGTTTTCCCTATACCGTACGGGTGGTCTCCGAGATCCTGGAGTCGAACGGCTCGTCGTCGATGGCGAGCGTCTGCGGCAGCTCGCTCGCGCTCATGGATGCGGGCGTGCCGATCAAGGCGCCGGTGGCCGGCATCGCCATGGGTCTCATCCGCGAGGGCGACGAGATCCGGGTGCTCTCCGATATCCTCGGCGACGAGGATCACCTCGGCGACATGGACTTCAAGGTCGCCGGTACCGCCGACGGCGTCACGGCCGTACAGATGGACATCAAGATCGGCGGCGTGACGCGCGAAATCATGCGCGACGCCCTCTACCAGGCGCGCGAAGGCCGCCTCCACATCATCGGGAAGATGAAGGAGGCGCTCGCGGAAGCGCGTAGCGACATGTCGACCTACGCTCCGCGGATCACGACGCTCAAGATCAAGGTCGACCGCATCCGTGACGTCATCGGTCCGGGCGGCAAGGTCATCCGCGGCATCATCGAGGAGACGGGCGTGAAGATCGACGTCGAGGACGACGGGACGATCTACATCGCGTCGTCGGATGGCGTGGCCATGCAGAAGGCGATCGATTGGGTGAATCGCCTGACGGCCGAGGCCGAGGTCGGGAAGATCTACAAAGGCATCGTCAAGAAGATCATGGATTTCGGTGCCTTCGTCGAGATCCTCCCCGGTACCGACGGCCTCGTGCACATCTCGCAGCTGGCGCCGGAGCGGGTGAAGGAAGTCCGCGACGTCCTCAAGGAGGGCGACGAGGTGATGGTCAAGGTCCTCGAGGTCGACAAGACGGGCAAGATCCGCCTGTCGCGCAAGGAGGCCTTGGCGGCAGCGGGCAACGCCCGGTAGCGCCATGACCGCTAAAGACGCCGCCGCGCCGGTCGACGCGGCGGCAGGCGTCCGCATCGACAAGACGACGCTGCCGAACGGGATGCGCATCCTGTCGGAGCGAACGCCGGGAATGGCGTCGGCAGCGATCGGCCTCTGGGTCGAGAGCGGCTCGCGCTACGAAGAGGCGGGACAGAACGGGCTCTCGCATTTTCTCGAGCACCTGTTCTTCAAAGGGACTGAGCGCCGCAGCGCCGCCGAGATCGCCGAGACGATCGACGCCGTCGGCGGCGTCCTCAACGCCGATACCGATCGCGAGCACACCTGTTACTACGCCAAGGTGCTCGGCGAGCACGTGCCGCTGGCGGTCGATCTGCTGAGCGACATCTTCCTGGCCTCGCGCGTCGCGCCCGAGGAGATCGCGCGCGAGAAGGACGTCGTCCTCGAGGAGATCGCGCAGATCGAGGACACCCCGGACGATCTCATCAACGACATGTTCCACCAGGCGTACTGGCCTCGGCACGCTCTCGGCCGTCCGGTGTGCGGGACCCGCGAAACCGTGGCCGGCTTCGACCACGATGCCTGCCGCGCTTGGATCGAGCTCCGGCACCGACCCGATCGGCTGGTGGTGGCTGCGGCGGGCGACGTCGAGCACGAGGCGCTCGTCGACGAGATCGCGAAGCGGTTCGGAGATCTGAGCGGATCGGCGCCGCTCGCGGCGGGGGAGCCGCCCGTATCGGTTCCTGGCGTGACGCTGCACCGGCGGCGGCTCGAGCAGGTGCAGCTCTGTTTCGGAACGGGCGGTGTCGCCGTGGGCGATCCCGACCGCGATGCGGCCATGGTCCTCAATGCGTGCCTCGGCGATAGCCCGAGCTCGCGGCTCTTCCAGGAGGTGCGCGAGCGGCGCGGGCGCGCCTATTCGATCGACTCGTTCCTGTGCTCGTACCGCGACACCGGGTACCTCGGTATCACGGCCGGCACGCGGCCGCGTTGGGTCGCGGAAGTAGTCGAGATCGTAGTGGCCGAGCTCGACCGGATTCGTCGCGAGGGCTTTTCGGCCGCGGAGATCGTGCGTGCCAAAGGGAAGCTCAAGGGCATGCTGCTCCTCGACCTCGAGACGTCGGATCAACGGATGGAGCGCCTGGCGCTCCACGAGATGTACTACGGGCGCCGGATCACGAGCGCCGAGCTGGCGGCGCAGATCGAAGAGGTCTCCAACGACCACATCGTCGCCCTCGCGTCACGCCTCTTCACGTCCGCTGCGAGCGCGCTGGTGCTGCTCGGCGACGTGCGGGAGCGGGAACTCGACATGAACGTCTTCGGAGGATTGCGAGCATGATCGATCGCTATACCCGGCCGGCCATGGGAGAGATCTGGACGGACGCAGCGCGCTACGCGCGCTGGCTCGAGATCGAGGTCCTCGCATGCGAGGCGATGGCGAAGCGCGGCGCCATTCCCGCCAAGGCGGTCGCCGTCATCCGCAGGCGCGCGCGCATCGATCCGGGACGGATCGCCGAGCTCGAGGCGGAGGTGAAGCACGACGTCATCGCCTTCGTGACCCAGGTCGCCGAGACCGTCGGTCCAGAAGGCCGCTTCCTCCATCTCGGTCTCACGTCGTCGGACGTGCTCGACACCGGCTTCGCACTGCAGCTGAAGGACGCCGGCGAGCTGCTGCTGCGAGGGCAGGACGCATTGATCGCGGCGCTGCGGCGCTTGGCGCTGGCGCACAAGCGGACCATGATGATCGGGCGCACGCACGGTATGCACGCGGAGCCGATCACGTTCGGCGTCAAGGTGGCGAGCTGGCACGCGGAGGGGGTGCGCAACCGCGCGCGGTTGGCAGCCGCCGTCGACGAGGTCGCGGTCGGCACGCTGTCGGGCGCGGTCGGCGTGTTCGGCAATGTCGCGCCGGCGGTCGAGGCATACGTGCTGCAGCGGCTGGGGCTCGCGGCAGAGCCGGTGGCGACCCAGGTGGTCGCTCGCGACCGCCACGCCGCTTTCTTCTCGACGCTCGCCGTGCTCGGAGCGTCGCTGGAGCGCATCGCCGTCGAGATCCGCCACCTGCAGCGCACCGAGGTCGGGGAAGCCGAGGAGCCGTTCGCGGCGGGGCAGAAGGGGTCGTCGGCGATGCCGCACAAGCGCAACCCGATCCTGTCGGAGAACGTGACGGGATTGGCGCGCCTCCTGCGCGCCTATGCCGGTGCGGCGCTCGAGAACGTTGCCCTCTGGCACGAGCGCGACATCAGTCACTCGTCGGTCGAGCGGGTGATCGCTCCCGACGCGACGATCGCTCTCGACTTCATGCTCGCGCGCATGACCGGCGTGCTCGCGAGCCTCGTGGTGCGTCCGCAGCGCATGCGCGCCAACCTCGGCCTGAGCGCCGGTGTCGTGCTCTCGGAAAACGTGCTGCTGGCGCTGGTTAGGAAAGGGGCCGTCCGGCAGGACGCGTATCGCTGGGTGCAGCGAGCGGCTCGCGCCGCCCTGGCGGGTGAGGCGAGCTTCGTCGATGCGCTCGCCGCCGAGCCGGAGATCCGCAAGCGATTGGCGGTCGGCGAGCTCGGTGCGCTGCTCGATCCCGGACGCCATCTCGAGCACGTCGACTTGCTCTTTCGGCGTGGCTTGGGTACCAGTGAGGCTTCACGGCGTCGGCAATCGCGCCCGCGGCCCAGGGTCCGAGCGTTGCGTCGGAGGGTCCGATGAGCTTCGTCGGCGCGTGACGAGGCACGGACGACTTCTCGTCAGCGAGGGCGGCAGTATGGGTTGGTTAGCGCGCGTGTACGTGACTCCGAAGACCGGCGTGCTCGATCCGCAAGGGAAGGCCGTGCAGCACTCCTTGCACGCGCTCGGCTATCCGGAGGTGGAAGACGTGCGGATCGGGAAGTATCTCGAGCTGCGGTTGGTCGACGTCAGCCGCGAGAGCGCCGAGGTCCGCCTGCAGAAAATGTGCGAGCAACTCCTCGCCAACCGGGTGATCGAGGACTATCGGTTCGAGATCGACGCCATCGGCACGAGCTGAGGCCATGCGCTGGGCCGTGGTCACCTTCCCGGGCTCGAACGACGATGCGCAGACCGCGTACGTCCTCGAGCATTTGCTCGGCGAGACGGTGGTGCGCGCGTGGCACAAGGACGCGAGCGTCGACGCGGTCGATTGCATCGTGCTGCCCGGGGGCTTCGCGTACGGCGACTACCTGCGCTGCGGCGCCGTCGCGCGCTTCGCGCCGATCATGCGCGCCGTCGAGCGCTTCGCGGCAGGCGGCGGCGTCGTTCTCGGCATCTGCAACGGCTTCCAGATCCTCTGCGAGGCAGGCCTGCTGCCCGGGGCGCTGATCCGCAATCGCGAACTCGACTTCCTCTGCCGGCGAGTGCATGTCCGCGTCGAGGACGCCGACACCCTGTTCACCAATCGCTGCCGGCGCGGCGACGTCCTCGACTTGCCGGTGAAGCACGGCGAGGGCTGCTACGTCGCCGACGAAGCGACCCTGCAAGCGCTGGAGGCGGGCCGGCAGATCGTGCTCCGCTACAGCGACGCCGGAGGCCGGGTCACGCCGGAGGCGAATCCGAACGGCTCGCTGGGGGCGATCGCCGGCGTGCGCAACGCGCGCGGCAACGTCTTCGGACTGATGCCGCATCCCGAGCACGCGTGCGAATGGTTGGTCGGGGGCGAGGATGGTCGCAAGATCTTCCTGTCGATCATTGCCGCCGCGGGCGGCGCCCTCGACCCGGCGTCGGCGCCGACGAGCTCGAAGGTGCTCTCGGGTCCGTGATGCGGATCACGGTCGAGACGGCACTGGCGCACGGGCTGACGGCCCAGGAGTACGAGCGCATCGAGTCGACTCTGGGGCGTGCCCCCACGATCGAGGAGCTCGGCGTGTTCTCGGTGATGTGGTCCGAGCACTGCAGCTACAAGAGCTCGCGGACCTACTTGCGCGGGCTGCCGACGAGCGGTCCGCGCGTGCTCCAGGGCCCCGGTGAGAATGCCGGCGCGATCGACGTCGGCGATGGCCTCGCGGTCGTGTTCAAGATCGAGAGCCACAACCACCCGTCGTTCGTGGAGCCGTTCCAGGGCGCCGCGACCGGTGTCGGCGGCATCCTGCGCGATATCTTCACCATGGGCGCGCGACCGATCGCCAACCTCAACTCGCTGCGCTTCGGATCGATCCGGCACCCGCGGACGGCGTTTTTGCTGCGTGGAGTCGTCTCCGGGATCGGGCACTACGGGAACTGCGTCGGTGTGGCCACGGTAGGTGGCGAGGTGGCGTTCGATCCGGGATACGACCACAACATCCTGGTGAACGCGTTCACGCTCGGTGTCGTGCCGGCGGACCGCATCTTCCGCGCTCGCGCCACCGGCATCGGCAACCCGGTCATGTACGTAGGCTCGCGCACCGGGCGCGACGGCATCCACGGTGCGAGTCTGCTCGCCTCCGCCGAGTTCGACGCCGAGTCCGAGACCAAGCGGCCGACGGTGCAGGTCGGCGACCCGTTCACCGAAAAGCTCCTCCTCGAAGCGTGCTTGGAGCTCATGGCGCCGGAGATGAGCCACCACCTGGTAGCTATCCAGGACATGGGTGCCGCGGGCCTGACGTCGTCCTCGACCGAGATGGCGGCGCGCGGCGGGACGGGTATCGAGCTCGATCTCTCGCGGGTCCCGCTGCGCGAGCCGGGGGTGACCCCGTACGAGATCCTCCTCTCCGAGTCCCAGGAGCGGATGCTGCTGGTCGTGCGCCAGGGCTCGGAAGACGCGGTCAAAGCCGTTTTCGACAAGTGGGATCTCGAGGCGGTGGTGATCGGGCGGGTAACTGCGGACCAGCGCCTGCGCTGTACCTTCGAGGACCGCGTCGTCGTCGACCTGCCGATCGCGCCGCTCACCGACGAGGCGCCGGTGTACGAACGTCCGGTAGCCGAACCGCAGGGCGCGGACGAGGGCGCCAAGCTCCGGCTCGGCGATCTGCCCGAGCCCGTCGACTACAATCAGGCTCTGCTCCAGCTACTGGAATCGCCGAACCTCTGCTCGCGCGAGTGGGTGTATCGACAGTATGACTGTTACGTCGGCGGCGGCACCGTGGTGCGCCCTGGATCCGACGCTGCCGTCGTCCGCCTACCGGGCACCGACAAAGCCGTGGCGATGACGGTCGATTGCAACAGTCGTCTCTGTCTCGTCGATCCGTACGTAGGAACGGTGAGCGCGGTTGCCGAGGCGGCCCGCAACCTCGCGGCGAGCGGCGCCGAGCCGGTCGGGGTTACCAACTGCTTGAACTTCGGGAGTCCCGAGAAGCCAGAGGTCATGTGGCAGTTCCAGCAGGCGGTCGCCGGCTTGCGTGACGCGTGTCTCGCTTTCGGGGTTCCGGTCGTGAGCGGCAACGTCAGCTTCTACAACGAGACCGAGGGGCGCAGCATTCCGCCGACGCCGGTGATCGGCATGGTGGGGATCCTGGAAGACGCGAGCCGGCACGTCACGCAGTGGTTCAAGGGCGAAGGGGACGCGGTAGTGCTCCTCGGCCGCAACCGTGAGGAGCTCGGCTGCAGCGAGTACCTAGCGGTGGTGCACCATCAGGTCCGGGGCGGCGTGCCGTGGATCGACCTCGAGATCGAGCGGCGCTTGATCCGCGCCGTGGTCGCAGCGGCGCACGAGGGTCTGTTGCGCTCGGCACACGACGTCGCCGAAGGCGGTCTCGCGGTCGCGCTCGCCGAGTGCTGCATCTCCAGTGAGACGACGTCGCCGCTCGGTGCCCACATCGAGCTCGACGGAGGGTTCCGACCGGACGCGCTCCTCTTCGGCGAAAGCCAGGCGCGCATGATCCTGTCGGTGCGGCGGCGACATCTGACCCGGATGCGCGAGATCGCGCGCCGCGAGGATGTGCCGATGTCGGTGATCGGCGAGGTTCGCGGCCAGCGCCTCGAGATCGGCGATCTGATCGGCATCGACGTGGCCGCCCTTCGCGAGGCGTGGCGGACCGGCCTCCCCAGAGCGCTCGCTGGCCCGACCGGCTCGTGATACTCGAAGGAGATGCCCACGACTGAGGGCGGCTTTCGCGAGAAATGCGGCGTGGTCGGGGTATTCGGGCACCCCGAGGCAGCCAATCTCGCGTACCTCGGTCTCTGCGCGTTGCAGCACCGCGGCCAGGAGGCGGCCGGCATCGTTTCCTCGGACGGCCAGGTGCTGGTGTCGCACCGCGGCCTCGGACTCGTGGCCGACGTGTTCCCGGAGGCGATCGTCCGCAAGCTCCGCGGACAGGCCGCGATCGGCCACAACCGGTACTCCACGAGGGGTGCATCACAGCATCTCAAGAACGCGCAGCCGCTGGTCGTCGAGTACGGGCGCGGCGGCTTGGCGCTCGCGCACAACGGCAACCTCGTGAACGCCGAGCGCCTGCGCGCGGAGCTCGAGGCGCGCGGCTCGATCTTCCAGTCGACCGTCGACACCGAGGTGATCCTCCACCTCATCGCCGTCGCGACCGCCGCTACGCTCGAGGATCGCATCGTCGCCGCGCTGCATCGGGCGCGGGGCGCGTACTCCCTCGTCTTCCTGACGCAGGACAAGTTGATCGCCGCCCGCGACCCTCACGGCTTCCGGCCGCTCGTGCTCGGACGCGTCAAGGGCGCATGGGTCGTAGCCTCGGAGACCTGCGCCCTCGACCTCGTCGACGCTACGTACGAGCGCGAGATAGAGCCGGGCGAGATGGTCGTCATGAGCGGGGACGGCCTCATCTCGTATCACCCGTTCGCAGCGACGCCGGGGGCCGCGTGCATCTTCGAGTACATCTATTTCGCGCGACCGGACTCCACGATCTTCGGACGCAGCGTCTATGAAGCACGCAAAGATCTCGGCCGCACGCTGGCGCGCGAGGCGGGCGTCGCCGCCGATATCGTGATCCCGGTGCCCGACTCCGGGGTGCCGGCGGCGATCGGCTACGCCGAGGCGGCCGGCATCCCGTTCGAGATGGGGCTCATCCGCAATCACTACGTCGGCCGCACGTTCATAGAGCCGCGCGACGCGATCCGCCACTTCGGCGTGAAGGTGAAGCTGAACGCGCAACGCAACGTGCTCGCGGGCAAGCGTGTCGTCGTGGTCGACGACTCGATCGTACGCGGGACCACGAGCCGCAAGATCGTCAAGATGATCCGCGATGCCGGCGCCCGCGAGGTCCACATGCGCATCAGCTCGCCGCCGACGACGAACCCCTGCTATTACGGCATCGACACCCCGACCCGCGCTGAGCTCATCGCGTCTTCCCACGACAGCGACGAGATCCGTCGTTACATCACCGCCGACTCGCTGGCGTATCTGAGCGAGGAAGGGATGTACGCTTTTCTCGGTGGACGTCAGCCGGGCTTCTGCGACGCCTGCTTCACCGGCCGCTATCCCGTTCCGTTCGAGGACACGGGGGCTCCGCGCCAGCTCGTGTTGTTCGACGCCCAGGACGGGGACTGAGAGCGGGCGGCGATGGCGGCGTCCGACGACACCTGGGACTACCTGATCATCGGCAGCGGCATCGCCGGATTGACCTTCGCTCTCGAGGTCGCGGATCACGGCCGCGTGGCACTCGTCACCAAGGATCGGAGCGGCGAGAGCAATTCGTCTTATGCCCAAGGCGGCATCGCCACGGTCTGGAGCCCCGAAGATTCGTTCGCGGCGCACGCCGAGGACACGCTGGTCGCCGGCGCCGGGCTCTGTCACGAAGACGTCGTACAGATGGTGGTGCGCGAAGGACCGGACCGGATCCGCGACCTGATCGCGCTCGGCACCCGCTTCGACGCCCATGTCGCCGGCGACGCGGTCGAGTACGACCTCGGCCGGGAAGGCGGGCACTCGCGCCGCCGGGTCCTCCACGCCGGAGACTTGACGGGCCGCGAGATCGTCCGCGCGCTCACGGAGGCGCTGCGCGGACATCCGAACGTCGCCGTCTTCGAGAACGCGCTCGCGCTCGATCTCCTGATCGACCACAAGCGCGGCCGGGCGCCGGATCCTCCGACCTGTTGGGGCGCCTACGTTTACGAGCGCCCCACCGGACACATCCGCGCCATGCGCGCCCGCGCTACCATCCTCTGCACCGGGGGCGCCGGCAAGGTGTACCTCTACACCACGAATCCGGACGTCGCGACCGGCGACGGCGTCGCGATCGCGTACCGCGCTGGCGCCACCGTCGGCAACCTCGAGTTCTTCCAGTTTCATCCGACCTGCTTGTACCACCCCGAGGCCAAGTCGTTTCTGATCACCGAGGCAATGCGCGGCGAGGGCGCGCGCCTCCGGCTGCCGGACGGTTCATTCTTCATGGAGCGCTATCATCACGACGCAGAGCTGGCTCCGCGCGACGTGGTGGCGCGGGCGATCGACCACGAGATGAAGGTGCACGGCTTCGAGCACGTGTACCTCGATATCACCCACAGGCCCGCGAGCTGGATCGAGGAGCGCTTTCCGAACATCGTCCGGCGCTGCCGCGAGCTCGGGATCGACCCGACGCGCCAGTGGATGCCCGTCGTCCCCGCCGCCCACTACCTCTGCGGCGGGGTAGCCACCGATATCGACGGACGCACCTCCATTCCGCGCCTCTACGCCTGCGGAGAGGTGGCGATGACGGGCCTGCACGGAGCCAATCGGCTGGCCTCGAACTCCCTGCTCGAAGGGCTGGTGTTCGGTCACCGCGCGGCGCGACACGCCCGGGCCCGCCTCGCCGAGGATCCGACCCCACCGCCCGACGTACCGGAATGGAACCCCGGCACCGCCGTCAACAGCGACGAGTCGGTGGTGGTGACGCAGAACTGGGACGAGGTGCGGCGGACGATGTGGAACTTCGTCGGCATCGTCCGTTCGAATCGCCGCCTCGAGCGGGCGCGCAAGCGGATCGCCATGCTGCAGGACGAGATTCGGGAGTACTACTGGGACTTCCTGGTAACCGGCGATCTCCTCGAGCTGCGCAACATCGCGACGGTGGCGGAGCTGATCGTTCGCTGTGCGATGGCCCGCCGCGAGAGCCGCGGACTGCACTACACGATCGACTACCCCGAGCGCGACGATGTCAACTGGCAGCGCGACACCATCATCGCGGGGTCAAGAATCTGACGCGGCGGCGCCCGGAGAGCGCTCGCCGGCGACGAATACGCATTGACGGCCTGCTGTGGGGTTGACTATGGTGCACCGCGATGGCGGCGGGTCGGGGAAGACGCCGGGTGGTGGGGGTGGTGATCGGTGCGGTCCTCGGGATCGCGCTGGTCGACGCGCCGAGAGCCTCGGCCGACATCTACAGACGGGTCGATCGCTTCGGAATCATCCACTACACGAACGTTCCCACCGACAAGCGCTTCTATCGCGTCGTCATCCGCGAGCTGCCGAGCATCAGTGCCCTCGGAGGCGGGGTGACGACGAGCTACCGCGCCGAGCCGAGCCGCATGCGGATCGAGTCGCGGGCCTTCGATCCGATCATCGCCAACGTTTCGCGACGCTACGGAGTGGAGCAGGCGCTGGTGAAGGCCGTCATCAAGGCCGAATCGGGCTTCCAGCCGAACGCGGTCTCGCCGAAGGGCGCGCGGGGCCTGATGCAGCTCATGCCCGGCACCGCCCAGATGCACGGGGTGCGCAACATCCACGCTCCCGGCGACAATATCGAGGGCGGCGTGCAGCACCTGCGCATGCTGCTCGATCGCTATCGCAACAACGTCGTTCTGGCGCTCGCGGCCTACAATGCCGGAGAGGGATGGGTCGACCAGTACAACGGCGTTCCCCCGTTCCAGGAGACCCGCAACTACGTGCACCGGGTCCTGCGCTTCCGGCAGGACTACCTCCAGCAAGCGATCGCCAGCGCCCGGTGACGCGGCGGCGGCCGCTGGGGTCCCGATGGCGGTAGCGACGCCGGCGCCGGCGCGCGATCCGGCGCATCGCCTGTGGACGACGCCGAATCTGCTTTCGCTCTTCCGCATCGCGCTCGTACCGGTGCTGGTATGGATACTGCGCGATCCCGGTCCGCTCGCCGGCGCGCTCGCGGCGGCGCTCTTCATCCTCGGCTCGCTGAGCGATTATTACGACGGCTATCTGGCGCGGAAGCACGGGATCGTCACCACGCTCGGCAAATTCCTCGATCCCCTCGCCGACAAGCTCCTCGTAGTTTCGGTGCTCATCATGCTCGTCGCCATGCCGGCCGCGCCTGTCGCCGGCGTGCCGTCGCCGCCGCGCGTGCCCGCGTGGCTCGTCGTGGTGATCGTCGGACGCGAGCTCGCCGTCACGGGGCTCCGTAGCATCGCTTCGAGCGAGGGCATCACTCTCGGGGCCGAAGAGCTGGGAAAGTACAAGACGATCTTCCAGATCTTCGCCTTGACCGGGCTCTTGGTGCACTACCGATACTTCTTCGTCGACTTTCACCTCGCGGGCACGTACTTCCTCTGGATCGCGCTCGCTCTCGGGCTCTGGTCGGCAGCCGACTACCACCGCCGCGTGTATCGTGCGGTGCGAGCGCGCAGTGGCGGCGGTGATCACGTTGTTGACAGGTCGTCATGACCTCCATATGGTTCCGCCTTTCCGCGGGTGTAGCTCAGTTGGCTAGAGCACGACCTTGCCAAGGTCGGGGTCGAGGGTTCGAAGCCCTTCACCCGCTCTCTGGACGGAGAGGCCCCGGCGCATCGCCGGGGCCGTCATCCATAGCCGCCGTATGACCGCCGGGGCGGAGACATCATCGGGTGCGCCGGCCCGCCGGCCGCGGATCGCGTTGATTCTTGCCGGCGGTGGTGCTCGCGGCGCCTACGAAGCCGGCGTGCTGGCCTTTCTCATCGAGGATCTGCCGAAGCGCCTCGGTCACCTGCCCGCGTTCGACATCGTGAGCGGCGCATCGGTCGGCGCCATCCACGCCGCCTACTGGATGGCGACGCTCCAGGACGACGCGGCGACCCGCGTGGCGCGGCTGACGGCGACGTGGGCATCGATGTCGCTCGAGCGCGTCTATCGGTTGAGCCTCGGCGATCTCTTCCGCATACCGACCAGACTCCTGGGATTCCCCTTCACCGCCCGCGCCGTCGGCAGCCACGAGCGGATTCCGTCGCGGCTCCCCGGGCTTCTCGACACGCGCGCCCTCGAGGAGATGGTGATGCATGAGATCCCGTGGCGGCGGCTACGCGCCAACCTGCGCGCCCGCCGCGGCGTGCTCTGCATCTCGTGCACCGAGATCGCCTCCGGGCGCGCCGTGGTGTTCGTCGACGGCGCGCCGGTCAGTCTGACACCATGGGAGTATGACCCCTACGTGGTGGCGCGGGCCTCGGGCATCGGACCGGCGCACATCCTCGCGTCCGCCGCGATCCCGCTCATCTTCCCGGCGGTGCGCATCGGACGGCACTTCTATTGTGACGGCGGACTGCGGTTGAACACGCCGCTAGCGCCGGCCCTACGCCTCGGGACCGACCGCATCCTGCTGGTAGCCCTGAGCCATCCGCCCGACCCCGGTCCCATCGCGGCGACGCCGCACTCGCGCGAGCAGGCCTACAGCAATCCCGCGTACCTTCTCGGCAAGGTTCTGAATGCCATGCTGCTCGACCACATCGACTACGATCTCCAGCGGATGCGCTTGATGAACGCGCTTCTGCTCGGGGGCGAGCAGGCTTTCGGCGCCGCATTCCTGCCGCGGGTGAACGAGATCGTGCGCGCGAGCCGCGGCACCGATTATCGTGTCGTGCGCGATTGCGTGATCCGGCCGTCCGAGGACCTCGGGGGCCTGGCCGGACGGTGCTACGCGCAGCGTTCGCGGTCGCTGAGCCCGGCGCGCCTGGTTGCCGATCTGGTGATGCGCTCCGCCGCACGCGGCGTTCCTGAAGGCGAGGCCGACCTGCTCTCGTACGTGCTCTTCGATGCCGCCTATACGCGGCAGCTCTTCGCGCTCGGCCGGCGTGACGCCGCGAATCAAGCGGACGAGATCGCGGCGCTGTTCGCCGCCTGAGCGCGTTGGCGGATCGGGGCGCGCAGGCGCCGGCCCGGGTCGCCGATCGCAGGTCCAGCGTTGCCACAGCGACGGCGCTCGCCGTGGCGTCGCTCGCGCCGCCGCTGCGGAGCGTCGTGTCGCTACGACTGCTCCAACGCCTCGACCATGGCGGAGATGGCGGCGCAGCCGGCGTCCCAGAAGGCCGGCGTCCGCAGGTCGAAGCCGAGCCGGGCCGTTAGGGTCTCGGGGGCGGCGCTGCCGCCGGCGGCGAGGAGCTCGAGGTACATCGGGACGAACGCCGCGCCATCCCGCTTATAGCGCTCGAAGAGCGCCAGCGTCAGGAGCTCGCCGAACGCATACGAATAACAATAGAAGCGGCTGTGGATGAAATGCGGAATGTAGCTCCAGCCGGTACGGTACGCGGGGTCGATGTCGACGCTGGTGCCGAAGAGGGCCCGCTGTTCGGTCATCCAGAGCTCGCAGATCTGGTCGTGGTCGAGCCGGCCGGCGCGGCGCGCGGCGTGCGCTGCCATCTCGAAGCGTGTGAGCGCGTGCTGGCGGAAGACGGTGCCGTACATCTCGTCGAGCGTCTCCACCAGGAGGCGGCGGCGTACGCTGGGATCGGTCGTAGCTGCGAGCAGGTGGTCGGTCACCAGCATCTCGGCGAACACCGAGGCGGTTTCGGCGAGGACGAGGGGCGGCTCGTAGTGCAGAGGGCGCTGCCGGCGCGCCAGAGAGTAGTGCACCGCGTGGCCGAGCTCGTGCGCCAGCGTGGCGACGTCGCGACCGGTCTCGGTGTAGGTCGAGAGGACGTAGGGGGCGTATGCGGGGCCGAGCGCGGCACAGAATGCTCCCGAGCGCTTGCGCGGACGGATCTCCGCGTCGACGTGTCCGGATGCGAGGAGGTTCTCCGCGACGGCGGCGATGCCGTCGTCGAAGCGCCGGAACGCTTCCAGCACCAGCGTGCGCCCCTGGTCCCAGGGAATCGCCGGGCACGCGGCGTCGAGCGGTGCGTAGACGTCGGCGATACCGAGCCGGGGTAGGCCGAGGAGCGCCGCCTTGCGACGCAGATAGCGTTGGATCACCGGCCGGTGCCGGTCGACGGCGTCCATCATCGCCGCCACGACCTCGGGGGCGATCTCGTTGGCGAGGTGCGTCGGGTGGGTGACGTCGGCGTGGTGCCGCAGCTCGCAGTCGATGCGGTGGTCGAGGAAGAGCGCGTTGACGATGGCGGTTAGGGGCAGCTTGGCGGCGGCGAAGGGCTCGAGGAGGGCGGCGAGCGCCGCCTGGCGCTGCGAGCGCTCCGGGTGGTGGAAGCGGGAGAGGACCTCGCCCTCGGTCAGCTCCGCGTCGCCGATGCGGAAACGGAAGGATCCGGTGAGCTCGTCGTAGAGCTGGACGAAGGCGGTGCGCCCGCCGAGATCCTTGCGGGCGAGGATGCGCTCCTCGGGTTCGCTCAGGACGTGCGGGCGGAAGCGGCGGAGCTGCTCGAGGAAGTGGGCGTAGCTCGCGAGCGCCGGGTCGGCGGCGAGCCCGTCGGCGCGCGCGTCGTCGAGCGCGATCAGCTCGAGCTCGAAAAACACCAGGACCGTCCGCAGATCGGCATAGGCCTCGGTCGTGCGCTGCTCGAGCGCGAGCGCCGCTGTGTCCTGGGTGTCCGCGGCTGCGAGCAACGAGGCGTAGAAGCCCGGACGTCGAGCGAGCTCTTGAATGTCCTCGTACTCTTCGAGGGCGCGACCGACCTCCGCCGCCGAGGCGTCGGCGAGGCGCCCCCGCCATGCCGCGGCGAAGGCCGCAGCGCGCTTCGCTGCCGCAGCGAGGTCGCGCTCGAGCGCGGGGTCGGTCGGTCCGGCGTAGAGCTCGCGGAGGTTCCAGCGTACGCCGGCGGCGCTGGTGCCCGCGCCGGCTGCCGTCGTCCCGTCGTCGTGAGAAGCGGTCATGCGCGAGCAGTAGCAGTCGACTGGCAATGTCGCGAGCGCTGTGGTTTGGTCGCGCGCCGTGCGACGATCCGGAGATGTGTCGAGCCCGAGACGGCGGACGCCGTTTCGGCGCGCGCTCGCCGTGAACGGGTGTGCGGTGCGCTCTGCCGTGCTCGCGCTGGCGGTGGCGCCGGCTGCGCACGCCGGGCGCGTCTGCGACCTTCCGGCCGTCCTCTCGTTCACCGTGGAGGAGCGCGCGCTATTCGACGGCGGCGTCGGGCTGGTCGTCGCGGGCGCCTCGGCGTCCGGGAGCGGCCTCCGCGCCGGCGACGTCGTGCGCCAGGCGAACGGTCGCCGCACGACCGCCTGCGCCGACCTCGAGGCGGTCGCCGCCGAGGCGCGCGCCAGGGGGCTCTTCGTGCTCGTTGCCGCCGAGCGTGGCGGCGCACTCGTCACCGCGGCGCTTGCGACCGGGGAATCGGCGGTCGCCCGCGCCGCGCCTGTCGGCGAGCCGGCCGCGCCTGCGGCAGAGGGAGCCGACGCCTCCGCGCCCGTAGCCCCGGCGCTGCCCGCGGCGCCGACGCCGCGGCCGACGCCGGCGGAGCTGCCGCCGCGCGCCGACGTTTCGGCGGAGCTCGCCGCCAAGGCCGTCGCTGCCGCGGCTTTGCTCGGCACGGTCGGCGAGGCGGCGCGCGTCGGTGTACCGATAGCCGCGTACGAGCGGCGCCTCGACGAGGCGACGAATGCGCTCGCCGCGCTTTCGATCGCCGGCGAGGGCGGGGCTGCGGTCCGCGCCGTGATCGCCGAGGCCGTCGGCTACTACGAGGCGGCGCGCGACATCCGCCGCTACCAGGCCGCCGCGATCGAGCACGCGCGCGTCGACCGGCGCGGTGCGAGCGCCCAGTCGCTGCCGTACTTCTCGGACTCCGAGGTGCCGCACTGGATGGCGCGCTACCCGTTCCTCGACGAGAGCTTGCTGCAGGCGCCGCGGACGACGCACATGCTGCTGCCGGGCGAGACGGCGGGCCGCTGGAATCCCGATCTAGCGGTGGCGCTCCTCTGGGAGCGGGCCCGTCGGGCGGCAGTGCGGCTCGACGCCTGGGGGCGCGGCGGGTGACCGCGCGTCGAATCGGAGTTCCGCGTCCCAGGCGCGGCTGGCATACTCGCTGGCGATGCGAGCTATGGCGCTCCTCGGCGTGCTCGCGATGGCGGCGGCGGCTCACGCCGGCGGGCCGCGCGGCTGGCATGGCAATCCGCGCACCGATCTCTTCATCGACGTGCCGCTCGATTACGATACGCGAGTCGAGTTCCCGTTCGGGGGCTCCCACCACACCGTCCCGGGCGCCGTCAGCATCAACAAGGCGCCGTACTACTGCGCACCGCACCAGCAGAGCTTTCGCGAGCGCGCCGCCTTCGTCGAGCACCTGCGCGTGCGGCACGGCCTCGGCGCCGACGAGATTCCCGGGGCGGTGATGGTTCGCGGCAACCAGGTCCGCTACGTCGGCGACTGACGCCCGAACCGAGCTCCGCAGGCTGGCCGAGACGATCGTCCGCTGCCGCGCCTGTCCCCGGCTGGTTGCGCATCGCGAGGAAGTAGCGCGCGTCAAGCGCCGGCAGTTTCGCGACGAGGTCTATTGGGGGCGGCCGCTGCCGGGCTTCGGCGATCCGCGCGCGCGCCTGCTCGTCGTCGGCCTGGCGCCGGCTGCGCACGGCGGCAATCGCACCGGGCGCATGTTCACCGGCGACGACAGCGGTCTCTGGCTGATGCGCGCCATGCACGGAGCGGGATTCGCGAACATGCCGCGCTCCGAGCGCCGCGACGACGGCTTGCGCCTGCAGGACGCCTACGTCACCGCCTCCGTCCGCTGCGCGCCGCCGGACAACCGCCCGACCGTCGAGGAGATCGGGCGTTGTCGCGGCTATCTCCTCACGGAGCGGGCCTTGCTCGGGCGCGTTCGGGTCGTGGTCGCCCTCGGCAGGATCGCCTTCGCGTCCGTGCTGGCGATGGAGCGCGCCCGCGGAGTGGCACTGCCGCGACCGCTGCCGCGGTTTGCGCACGGCGCCGAGGTTCGGATCGGCGACCTCGTGGTGATCGCCTCGTACCACCCGAGCCGCCAGAACACGCAGACGGGCAAGCTGACGGCGGCGATGCTCGCCGCGGTCTTCGACCGCGCCGGGATGTTGGTGAAGCGGCAGTAGAGCGCTCGGCGCCGGTCGCCGCCGCCGCGTCAGATCCGGGGGGGGCGGATCGACGCGCGCCGGCGGCGCCGGGCGCCGAGGTACAGCAGGAGGAGGGTCGGAAGGATGAGCGCACCCGCTGGGACGCGGGCGGCGGGCTCGAGACAAGCAACGAGAAAGAGCAGAGTGGCGCCCGCGGCGAGCGGAAGGTCGTGAGCGGGGGAGGAGACGGGAGGGTCGGTCGTCGTTATCGGCATCGGGTCGTTCCGCTCGCCGCGGACACGAGCCCGGAGAGCGAGCGCCGTGCCACGGCGTCAGCGCCCGCCGTTCGCAGCTTTTGCCCCCGCGCGCCGGTCGTCCGCGCGCGGGGGCGGCACAGGTCGTGTGTCAGAGTGTGCGCAAGCGGGACAAGTTGCCCACGAGGTTGCGGACGACCTGCTGCATCGGCTCGGGAATGTCGCGGCTGCAAGTGACCCGCAGCCGCCCGAGCCAGTCGCGCTTGATCGTCACCACCCCGGTGCGGATCGCCAACGGGCGGACGAGCTGGCGCAGCTGCCGGCGTTCGGCTTCAGCCAGGCCGGAGCCGCCGACCGTGACGCTGCGGCGGCCGTTCTCGACCGCGAAGACGATGCGGACACCGCCCCTGGGCCGCGATCGCTTCACGCGAAGGCGCCGACGATGCGCCGCCAGCGCTCCGGGGCGTCGCCCGGACGGAAGGGGAGATAGAGCGCGACGCGGTCGAGGATGCCGTCGTAGCGCGCTCGAACCGCGGCCGCGACGCCATCCCAGGGTGCCGTCACGGCGTAGACGTCGAGCATCTCGTCGGTGATCTCGCGCGCCATGCCGCTCCAGTCGCCCTTGGCCGCCTTCTCGTTGAGCCGTGCGCTGACGTCGCTCCAGCCGTGGGCTGCGAGCACGCGTGCGTAGGTGCGGGTCGATGCATAGAAGGCGATCTGCATCCGCACGGCCTCCTTGGCGCGCGCGGTTTCCTCGTCAGTGTCTCCCGCGATGACGAAGGCGCTGGTGGCGAGGACGATGTCGCTGCGGCTCCGTCCGGCTCTTGCCAGGCCGCGCCCGATCTCGGGGAGCAAGGTCTCCCGCAGGTAGCGGAGCGAGTGGAAAGGGTGCACGTGGAACCCGTCGCAGAGCTCGCCGGCGAGCTCGAGCATGTAGGTGTTGACGCCGGCGATCCAGATCGGAATCTGCGGATGCGCGATCGGTCCCGGATCGAAGAAGGGCGTCATCAGCGTGAAGCGATAGTGCCGGCCCTCGAAGTGCGGCTTCATCCCGTTCTGCCAGCAGTCCCAGATGGCGCGGATACAGACGATCATCTCCCGCAGCCGCGGGCCGGGTGCTTCCCAGGCGATGCCGAAGCGGCGTTCGTTGTGCCCCTTTACCTGCGTGCCGAGGCCGAGGATGAAGCGGCCGTTCGACTGCGCCGCGAGATCCCACGCGATCTGCGCGTGCACGAGCGGGCTGCGAGGAAAGGCGACGGCGATCGCCGTGCCGAGCTCGATGCGCTCGCTGTGCTCCGCGGCCAGCGTCAAAGGCAGATAGGGGTCGTGGCTGGTTTCGGCGGTCCAGAGGCCGGCGAAGCCGATCGCGTCGGCGGCGCGAGCGAGCGCCGGAACGTCGCGCAGAGCGGTCGGAGCCAATACCGTATCGAGCTTCATCATGTCCTCCTCGAGGTAATGCCCGCGGCTGCAGGCGTCGTCGCCGCTGCCCGCCGCCGCGGCGGAGCGTACTCAGAACGCGGGCGGCCGGCGAAAGGGCTGCGGGCCCGGTCGCGGCGGAACCGCCGGGCCGTGGAGTCGGCCGGCCGGATTCGAGAGCGGCGTGATGCGGTCCGGGATCGGTCCGGGCGGTCCGCTCGGAATCGGCGCGAACGGCATGCCGTTGCCGAAGCCGGGATCCCAGCTCCACCGGGTGAGCACGGGCGCGCGCTCGACGGTGCGGATGACGACCGCCGGCGCCGGCGGCGGCTCGACCACGATGTTCGGCGCCACGACGATGGTCTGCGGCTCGGCCGGCTCCGGCGCGGCGCTCGGCGGCGGACCTGCGACGCCGAGCCCGGAGGCGACGCGCAGCACCGCCGCCTCGGCGCTCGCTTCGCTCTGGGCCAGCCGATGACCGCGCGCCGCGGCGCGTGCCGCCCGGGTCACCTCTTCGACGACGGGGGCGGTCAGGGCTGCGGCAGGATGCCAGCCCGCGCTCGGGTAGATGCCGACGAGCCCGAGGGCGGACACGGCGCTCTGGGTGTCGCTCGCCACCAGCCCGAGCTCGCGCGCGATGCCGTTCGCGAAGGCCGCCTGGGCGGTCTCTGACGTGCTTTCGATGGGCGGCGGCACGCGCGACTGGAAGACTCTGGCGGCGGCGCGCGCGCCTTCCGGGACATTGGCGAGCGTATCGTCGAGGTGCATGACCCCGTGCGCGTCGACCCAGCGGTAGATCTCGCCGTGCGCCGGCGTCGCTACGGCTGCGGCGAGGAGAGCGGCGAGCGCGAGTCGTGTCATCGGCACCACGCCTCGACATCTAGGCCCGAGACGGCATCGAGGCAAATCGAACGCTCCCGCGCGCGCCGCCGACAGCGCCTTGCCGGTCGAGACGACGGCATGGTACGAAAGCCCTTCCTTCAGGGCGGCGTACCCAAGTGGCTAAGGGAGAGGTCTGCAAAACCTCGATGCAGCGGTTCGAATCCGCTCGCCGCCTCTCGTTTTCTTTCCGTGTTCCCGCGCTGGTGTAGCCCAAGCGGCAGAGGCAGCTGACTTAAAATCAGCCCAGTGGGGGTTCGAGTCCCTCCACCAGCATCCGTCTTGCGATCGCGCGGCGCACAGCGCGATCTGCGGCAGATCGCAGTTGCCATATGGTTAGCGCATACGTCCGCCGCCGCCGCATCGAGGGTCGCGAGCGAGAAAACGGTTGCGCTACGGGGGACCCGTCTGGCAGATGAGATGGCACGTTAGTGCCGTCACAGCGATCGTCCAGCCGCGAAGATACCGGGGTGCGCGCACGCGGCGCCGCCGCGGCCTCGGGCTCGGACGGATCGCACAACCAGGGAGTCGTCATGAAGCTCGTTACCGCCGTCATCGCCGCCGTGCTCTTGGGGCTTCTCGCCGTATCCGCTCAGGCGGCGCCGGTCGATTGCGAGGCAGCGCGCTGCGCTGTTCAGGCGACCATCGACGCCGAATGTCCGTGTGCCGCAGCCAAGAACCACAGCCGCTACACGGCCTGCGTGAACCGGGTCGTGAACCGCCTCGCCCGCACGGGGGAGCTGCCGAAGAAGTGCCGCGCCAAGATCCAGGGCTGCGCGATCCGCTCGGTGTGCGGCAAGCGCGACGGGACGGTTGCCTGTCGACTCCCCGGCTCTGCGGTGACGGGTCGCTGCCGGCCGCTCGCGTCGGCAGCGTTGTGCACGGGCCGGGGCGGTACGGTGGTCGCGTCGTGTTGCGACAGTTGCGGAGAGCCGACGCCGATAGCGACGCTAACGGCGACGCCCGCGCCGACGGCGACCGCGACCGTGGTGGCGCCGACGGCGACCGCGACCGTGGTGGCGCCGACGGCGACCGCGACCGCGGTGGCGCCGACGGCGACCGCGACCGCGGTGGCGCCGACGGCGACCGCGACCGTGGTGGCGCCGACGGC
>MWST01000014.1 GCA_002050235.1 Polyangiaceae bacterium UTPRO1
CCTTCACAGGCTCTGAGGCGCGGAGGTTCCGGTGGGGGCGCGGGGAGCGGTACGCGCCGCCGGTCGCCTCTCCGGCCTGCTGCCGGGGCGTGCCGCGGTCGTCGCGGCTGGCGTCGTCGGTTCGCAGTCGCTACAAATCCGCACCCTCGGCTCGTCAACGAAAGGAATCCGCCATGATCACCACACCTCCGCCCGATCTCTTCGGCACGCCCGAGCACGAGCTCTTCCGGCAGACCGTCCGCAAATTCGTCCAGGAAGAAATGCGCCCGCGCGCGCGTGAGTTCGACGAGAAGGGACGATTCGACAAGACGCTCTATAGGCGTCTCGGCGAGCTCGGGCTGCTCGGACTCCGCTATGATCCCGCGTGGGGCGGCGCCGGTCTCGACTGGTCGTATACGGCGGTGATGTTCGAGGAGATCGCCCAGTGCGACAACGCCGGCGTCACCATGGGAATCAGCGTCCAGACCGACATGGCGACGCCGTCCCTGCACCAGTTCGGCAGCGACGCGCTCCGCGCCCGCTACTTGGTGCCGGCGGTCAAAGGCGAGATGGTGGCGGCGATCGCGGTGACCGAACCCGATGCGGGCTCGGACGTAGCCGGAATCAAGACCCGTGCCGTCCGCGACGGCGACGACTGGGTCATCAACGGCAGCAAGGTCTTCATCACCAACGCGGCGACGGCGGACTGGCTCTGCCTGCTCGCGGTTACCGATCCCGACGCGGGCTACGGCGGCTTCTCGCAGATCGTCGTGCCGACCGACGCGCCGGGCTTCAGCTACCGGCTCCTCGACAAGATCGGCAACTGGGGTTCCGATACCGGCCTCCTCTTCTTCGAGGACGTGCGCGTCCCGGTCGCCAACACGATCGGCGAGATCGGCCGCGGCTTCCAGCAGCAGATGATGCAGTTCCAGGACGAGCGCCTGATCGGCTGCATCAGCTCGAATGCGGCGTCGGAGGCTCTCTGGGAGGCGACGCGCAAGTACTGCGAGGAGCGCGCGCTCTTCGGAAAGCCGCTCAGCAAGATGCAGGTCACGCAATTCAAGTTCATCGAGATGCTGACCCAGATCGTCGCCGCCCGCGAGCTCACCTACGCCTGTATCCGCAAGCGCATGCGCGGCGAAGATGCGACCAAGGAGATCTCGATGGCGAAGCTCTTCTCCGGCCGTATGGCCCGCATGGTCGCCGACCACTGCATCCAGCTCCACGGCGGCTTCGGCTACATGAAGGAGAGCGCGGCCGGCCGCGCCTTCGTCGACTCGCGCCTGATCTCGATCGGCGGCGGCGCCGATGAAGTCATGATCCACTACCTCGCCAAGCTGCTCGGGTTCTGATCCGCGCGCCGGCGCACGCCGGGGCATTGACCTCGGAGCGCATTGACGCGATGTACGAACGCGGGGACGAGGGCAGGACGAGAAGGCGCTGACGTTCGCATGCCTGCGCAGGCGATGACCTGCGACGAAGACGAGTCCGATGGTGGAAGCCAAGTCTCGTGTCGGCGGTGTACGGGGACGGGAGGCGCTCGCCCGGCGGGAGGGCGCGGGTGCCCTCGCGAGCCTCGTGCTCGCGGCGATCCGGCTCGCCTGGTTCGTCACCTTCACAGTGCTCTGCATGCCGGTCGTGCTCGTGGCCGCGATCGGGGATCCCGAGGGGCGCCGCGCCTACCGCGTCGCCCGGTTCTGGGCGCGGATCTGCGTGCGCAGCTGCGGGGTCGAGGTGTCGACCGCGGGGCTGGAGCACATCGATCCGCGGACGTCTTACGTGTTCATGGCCAACCATCGCAGCGTCTTCGACGTTCTCACCGTCGTCGTTGCGCTCGGCGACTTTCAACTGCGCTGGGTCGCCAAGGCGGAGCTGGCGCGAATCCCCGGTTTCGGGGCCTGCCTGCGGGTCTTGAAGCAGATCTTCGTCGAGCGCGGCGATCATGCGTCGGCGCTCGCCAGCCTCGCGGCGGCGCGCGAGCGCATCCGCGGCGGCGTCTCGGCGGTATTCTTCCCCGAGGGGACGCGCGGATCGGGTGGACGGATGCGGCCCTTCAAGAAGGGGGGCTTCGTGTTCGCGATCGAGACCGGGACTCCGATCGTGCCGGTAGCCATCGTCGGCAGCGGCGACCTCCGCGCCCGCGGGAGCGTGCTGCGGCGCTGGCGCAGTCGGCTCCGGGTGGTGGTGCGGACGCCGATCGCGACCAGCGGGCTCGAGTTCGCCGACCGCGATGCGTTGGCCGCGCGCGTGCGCGCGAGCCTGGCGGCGATCGTCGAGGCGCCCGCGGGTGCCGAGCGGCATGGCGCCGCGACCGGCGCAGCGCGCTAATCCGGTGCGGGGAGCGCGCGCGTCGCGAGCTCCTTCGCCCAGGCGTAGTCGGGCTTGCCGGTCGGCGCGCGCTTCACGGCGTCGACGAAGAGGAAGGCGCGCGGCAGTTTGTAGCGCGCGAGCTCGGCTCCGGCCGCAGCGCGCAATTCCTCGCCGCTGGCGCCGGCGCCGGTGCGCAGCGCCACGACCGCCGTCACCTGCTCGCCCCAGCGCGGATCCGGCGTGCCCACGACCAGGACGTCGTAGACCGCAGGGTGGCGTTTCAATGCCTGTTCGACTTCCTCGGCGAAGATCTTCTCGCCGCCGCTGTTGATGCACGCTGCCTCGCGCCCGAGCACCTGGATGGTGCCGTCGGCGTTCAGGCGGGCGCGGTCGCCGGGGATCGCGCAGCGCACGCCGGCGATGGTCGGATAGGTGCGGCGGGTCTTGGCTGCGTCGCCGAGATAGCCGAGGGGGATGTAGCCGGTGCGCGCCAGCCAGCCGATGCTCGGGTCGTCCGGCGGCAGTCGCCGCGTCATTGTCTCGTCGACGACGAAGGTGTGCTCGCGGTCCATGGTGAAGCCGCCGCCGCCGGTGTTGCCGGCCGACATGAAGCTCGCGCCCTGGGCGCCGGTCTCGGAGGCGCCGAAGCCGTCGGCGATCATGATGCCCGGCAGGCGTTCGAGAAATCCGTGCTTCAGCGCCGCCGAGAAGATGGCGCCGCCGGAACCGATGACGCGCAGGCAGTCGAGGTCGTAGGCGCCGGCGCGCAGCTGATCGAGCAGCGGCCGCGCGAAAGCGTCGCCGACGATGGTGAGCGAGACGGCGCGCTCGCGCTCGATGGTGCGCCAGATGTCGTCGGCGTCGAGCCGACGGGTCTCGCGCTGCACGATCACGGTGCCGCCCTGGTGCAGGGTGATGAACGCGGTCCAGTGACCGGCGCCGTGCATGAACGGCGGCGCGCAGAGCATGCGGTTCATCTCGCCCCAGGCCGTGCGCGCGACGACGTCGTCCATGCCGGTGACCGGCTCTTGCCCCGGGACGCGGCCGCCCATGGCCGAGAAGAAGATGTCGGACTGGCGCCACAGCACGCCCTTCGGCATGCCGGTCGTGCCGCCGGTGTAGACGATGTAGAGGTCGTCGTCGGTCGTGGCGACGCCGACCGGCGCGGCGGAGCTCGCGGCCAGCGCCTCCTCGTAGTCGCGGGCGCCGGGCAGCAGCGGTTCCCCGCTCCCATCGGCCACTTGCAGCAGGAGGGTCGGAGGCGGGAGCTTCGGCAGCACCCGCGCCAGCATGGGGGCGAAAGCGGCGTGGTATACGATCGCCCGCGCACCGGCGTCGCGCAGCAGGTAGACGAGCTCGTCCTCGACGTAACGGTAGTTGACGTTGAACGGTACGGCGCGCGCCTTGGTGCTGCCGATCATCGCCTCCAGGTACTCGTGGCCGTTGTACAGGTAGAGCGCGACGTGGTCCTGTCCCGACTCCCAGGGCGCCAGGGCGGCGCGCTCCCGGTGACAGCCGAGGCCGGCGGCGCGGAGGACGTGCGCGAGACGGCGCGAGCGATCGCGGAGCTCGCCCCAGGTGAGGCGGCGCTCTGTGGTGACGATGGCCTCGCGTTCGGGGACGGCGGCGGCGATGGCTTCGTTCAGGTCGGCGAGGGTGTAGGCCATGGAGCGCGGCACTGTCCCTAGTGAAACCCGTCGGCTTCGGCAACGCCCAGGTGCGCGGAAAGCACTGGACAACGGAATTGAAACATGTTTCAAATCTGCGGCTATGCGCTCTCGGCCGCGTCTCGACGTTTCGCGTCTGCGAACCGGCGACGGCAAGCCGAAGGCGCGTCTCGCCGCGAGCCAGCTCCGGCGCCATCGTCGCATCGTCGATGCGGTGATCGAGCTCGCGGAGAAGGGCGGCTTCGAGGGGGTCCGGCTGCGCGACGTAGCCGAAGTCTCGGAGGTCGCCCTCGGAACGCTCTACAAGTACTTCCACAGCAAGGAAGACATTCTCCTCTTTGCTCTCACCGAGGAGATCGAGAAGCTCGAGCGGGCCATGGCGGCGCGTCCGGTCGAGGGCAAGTCCTCACTGGCGCGGGTGGCGCGCTTCTTCGAGCGTGCCACCCGCGGTCTGACGCACCGGCCGCAATTCGCGCGCGCGATGCTGCGGGCGATGGCGTCGGGCGATGCCGAAGTCGCCTCGAAGGTCGCGAGCTTCCACCTGCGGATGACGCGACTCATCGTAGCGGCTCTGCGCGGCCAGCCGGTGGATCTGCGCCAGGAGCTCTCGCCGGCCACCAGCACCGAGCGCGAGCGCCAGGTCGCCTTCATGCTGCAGAACGTGTGGTTTGCGTCGCTGGTCGGCTGGGCGGGGAGTCTGCACCCCGTGAAGGACGTGTCCGAGCGCGTGCGCACGGCGGCCGCGCTCATGCACACCAGGTCGACGGAGGATTGACGCCCATGGCGGCAGCCATAGCGGGACGCCTCACCGCGGCGCACGTGCTGGAGTACCCCTATCGACGGTCCGTCGGACCCGTGCTCGGCGCCTTCTTCACCGGGCTCACCGAGCGCCGCGTGACCGGCGTCAAGGCTCGCGACGGCCGCATCCTGGTGCCGCCCGTCGAGTACGATCCCGACACCGGCGAGGCGATCAGCGAGATGGTGGAGGTCGGTCCCGGGGGCGTCGTCACGACCTGGGCGTGGGTCGAGAAGCCGCGTCGCAAGCACCCGCTAGACCGCCCCTTCGCGTGGGCGCTGATAAGACTCGACGGCGCGGGCAGCGCCATGCTGCACGTCGTCGACGCCGGCAGCGCCGCTGCCATGGAGACGGGTATGCGGGTGCGGCCGCGCTGGAAGGACGAGCCCGAGGGCAACATCCGCGACATCGTCTGCTTCGAGCCGGAGTGAGCGGGCCATGAGCGCAGTGACCAGCATCCTGACGCCGATCCGGCTCGACTACACCTACACGGCGGGTCGCGCGACGCAGCGGTTCCTGCTCGGCATGGCGGAGGGCCGCATCCTCGGGCAGCGCTGTCCGCAGTGCACCAAAGTGTACGTGCCGCCGCGCGGCGCCTGCCCGCAGTGCGGCGTGCCGACCACCGATGAGGTCGAGGTCTCGGGCAAGGGTACGGTCACCACCTTCTGCATCGTGCGTATTCCTTCGGACGTGCTCTCGGTGCCGCCGCCCTTCACCTGCGCCCACGTACTCCTCGACGGCGCCGATCTGCCGTTCTTCGCGCTCATCCAGGAGTGCGAGTTCGATGCAGTGCGCATGGGCATGCGCGTCGAGGCGGTGTGGGCGCCGCCGGCCGAGCTGGCGCCGACCTTCGAGAGCATCCGCTACTTCCGGCCCCTCGACGAGCCGGACGCGGCGTACGAGACCTACAAGGAGCATCTCTGATGGCGCGCCGTGAGGTCGCCATCGTCGGCTTCGCGCAGTCGGCGAGCGTCCGGCGCGAGACGGCGCTGAACGAGGTCGAGATGCTGATGCCGATCCTCGGCGAGGCGAAGGCGCAGGCGGGTCTGCGCGGCCCGGAGATCGGCTTCACCGTGTCGGGGAGCTGCGACTACCTGGCCGGGCAGCCGTTCGCGTTCGTGAGCGCGCTCGACGCCGTCGGCGCCTGGCCGCCGATCGCGGAGTCGCACGTCGAGATGGACGGAGCGTGGGCGCTCTACGAGGCGTGGGTGAAGCTGCAGACCGGCGAGGCCGACTCGGCGCTCGTCTACGCCTTCGGGAAGTCGTCGATGGGCGACCTGCCGGAGGTCCTCACCCTGCAGCTCGATCCGTATACGGCGGCGCCGCTGTGGCCGGACGCCATAGCCCTCGCAGCCCTGCAGGCGCGGGCGTACCTCGAGAAGACCGGCCGCAGCGAGCGGGATCTCGCCGCCGTGGCGGTGCGCAGCCGGCGGGCGGCAGCCGCGAATCCCAAGGCGCAGGTGCGGACGACGGCGGACGTCGAGACGCTGCTGGCGACGCCGTACCTGGCATCGCCGCTGCGGGCCCACGACTGTCCGCCGATTTCCGACGGCTGCGCCGCACTCGTGCTCGCCTGCGGCGAGGCGGTGCGCAGGAGCGCCATGCCTCCGGTCTGGATCCGCGGCATCGACCATCGCATCGAGGCGCACGCCCTCGGCGTCCGCGATCTCGCGGCGTCGCCGTCGACGCGGCTCGCCGGCGAGAAGGCGGGAGCTACTCCGGGAGGCGTCGACCTCGCGGAGCTGCACGCGCCGTTCACGCATCAGGAGCTGATCCTCCGCGATGCTCTCGGACTCGGCGCCGACGTGGACGTGAATCCGTCGGGCGGCGCGCTGGCGGCGAATCCGATGATGGTGGCGGGACTGATCCGCATCGGCGAAGCGGCGGCCCGACTCGCGGCCGGCGCCGGCAGGCGCGCGCTCGCGCACGCGACCTCGGGCCCGTGCTTGCAGCAGAACCTCGTCTGCGTGCTGGAGAGGGACTGAATGGCGGAGCGCTGTGCCGTCATCGGCGTCGGGCAGACGAAGCACGACGTGAAGCGCACCGACGTGTCGCTGCCCGGGCTCCTGCGCGAAGCGGTCGACCGCGCCTTCGCCGATGCCGGCGTCGGCTGGCGCGACATCGACGCCGTCGTCATCGGCAAGGCCCCCGACATGTTCGAGGGCACGATGATGCCGGAGCTCTATCTCGCCGACGCCCTCGGCGCCGCCGGAAAGCCGATGCTGCGGGTGCACACGGCCGGCAGCGTCGGCGGCTCGACCGCTATCGTCGCCGCGCAGCTCGTCCACGCGGGTATCCACGAGCGTGTGCTGACGGTCGCCTACGAGAAACAGAGCGAGGGCAATGCCATGTGGGCGCTCACCGTCCGCATTCCATTCCAGCAGGCGATCGTCGCCGGGGCCGGCGGCTACTTCGCGCCGCTCATCCGCGCCTACATGCGCCGTTCGGGAGCACCCGAGGACACCGGGATCCGGGTCGCCCTCAAGGACCGGCAGAACGCGGCGAAGAACCCGTACTCGCACCTGGTCTTCCCCGACGTCAGCTACGAGATGATCGCCGGCTCGCCGATGCTCTGGGACCCGATCCGCTACATGGAGACCTGCCCGTCGTCGGACGGCGCCTGCGCGATGGTGCTGGCGAGCGAGGCGGCGGCGAAGCGCGCGCGGCAGGCGCCGGCGTGGGTGCACGGCACCGCCATGCGAAGCGAGCCGACCATGTTCGCCGGGCGCGACCAAGTGAATCCGCGCGCCGGCCGCGACTGCGCCGCCGAGCTCTACCGGAAGGCGGGCATCACCGACCCGCGCCGGGATCTCGATTGCGCCGAGATCTACGTGCCCTTCAGCTGGTTCGAGCCGATGTGGATGGAGAACCTCGGCTTCGCGCCCGAGGGCGAGGGCTGGAAGATGACCCAAGAAGGAGCCACCGCGCTCGACGGCGACATGCCGATCAATCCCTCGGGCGGCGTGCTTTCGTCGAATCCGATCGGCGCCTCGGGCATGATCCGCTTCGCCGAGGCGGCGCTGCAGGTGCGGGGACTCGCCGGCGAGCACCAGGTGCCGGGCGCCGAGCGCGCGCTCGGCCATGCCTACGGCGGCGGCTCGCAGTTCTTCGCCATGTGGATAGTCGGGAGGGCGCGGCCATGAGTCGCCGCGGCCGCGTGCCGGGAGGGACATCGTGAAGTTCTGGCAGTCCGTCGCCTTCGCGGCGCCCGACGAGCTCCTCGAGCTGGCGCGGATCGCCGAGGAGGTGGGCTTCCACGGCGTCTTCTGCTCGGAGCACGTCTTCTTTCCGGAGCGCCTCGAGTCCAGGTACCCGTACTCGCCGAGCGGCGAGCCGCTGTTCACGGCCGAGACCCCGTGGCTCGATCCGTGGGTGCAGATCGCCGCGATGGCCGCGGTCACCCGCACCCTGCGCTTCGTCACCGGGGTCTACATCCTGCCGCTGCGCCATCCGCTCGAGGTGGCGAAGACGGTGGCGAGCGTGGCCTTGCTCTCGGGCGACCGCGTCGGGCTCGGCGTCGGCGCCGGCTGGATGCGCGAGGAGTTCGCTGTCCTCGGCCGGGAGTTCGCCGGCCGCGGCAAGCGCCTGGACGAACAGATCGCCGTCATCCGCAAGGTATGGGCGGGCGGGATGGTGGAGCACCACGGGGTCTACTACGACTTCCCGCGCCTACAGATGTCGCCGCCGCCGCGCGTCGCGCCGCCGATCCTGATCGGCGGCGGCAGCGAAGCTGCCCTGAGGCGTGCGGCGCGCCTCGGCGACGGCTGGGTCGGCTCCGGGCACGGGCTTGAAGAAGCGCTCGGTGTCATCGGGCGCCTGCGGGCGCTGCGCCGCGAGGCAGGCCGTGAGCGCGAGCCGTTCGACATCATCCTGGTGCTGAACGCGCCCGCTAGCGTCGACGACCTGCGGCGCTTCGAGGATGTCGGGGTCACGTCGCTGGTCAGCTGGCCGTTGGCTTTCACGCTCGGACCACAGGCGACCATGGCGGAGAAACGGCGCTACCTCGAGAGCTACGCGGCCGACGTGATCGCGAAGCTACCCTAGGGAAGCCATGACGGATCTCACTGTCGCCAGATGTCGAGGACTATGATGAAGATCCATCTCGGTCTCCTCCAGGAGCTCGTCGCCGAGCTGCTGCCCGACAACGAAGCGATCATCACCAGGGACGTCGTGCTCACCCACCGCGACCTCGCCGAGCGCAGCCGGCGCTTCGCGCGCGTGCTCGCACGGCGCGGCCTCGGTTGCCGCAAGGAACGCCGGGAGCTGCAGCCGTGGGAGTCCGGCCACGACCATGTCGCCGTGTACCTATACAACTGCCCCGAGTACCTTGAGGCGATGTACGGCAGCTACAAGGCGCGGGCGGCGTCGGTGAACATCAACTACCGCTACAAGGCCGACGAGCTGCACTACCTCCTCGACAACTCGCAGGCGCGGGCGATCGTCTACCACGCCGCGTTCACCCCCTTGCTCGCGGAAGTCCGGCCGCGGCTGCCGCAGCTCGAGCACCTGTTCCAGGTCCCCGACGACTCGGGGAACGCGCTCCTGCCCGGTGCGGTCGACTACGCGGCGGCGCTGGCGGCGGAGCCGCCGACCCTGCTCGACCTGCCGTTCAGCTCCGACGACCTCTACATTCTCTATACCGGCGGCACGACCGGAATTCCGAAGGGCGTTCTCTGGCGGCAGGAGGACGTCTTCTTCAACGGGCTCGGCGGCAACCTGCCGCACTTCGGCCGCCTCGATTCCGAGGAGAAGCTGCGCAATCACATCACCATGGGGCTGGGGGGGCGGTCGCTCATTTGCCTGCCGTTCATGCACGGCGCCGGCCAATGGAACGCCTTCAACACCTTCCATCGGGGCGGCACGGTCGTGCTTCCCGACGAGACCAAGCGCCTCGACGCGCACGCCGTCTGGCGCGCCGTCGAGGAATACCGCTGCGATCAGATCGGCATGATCGGTGACGCCTTCGCGCGGCCGCTCGTGGCGGCGCAGCGCGAGGGCAAGTACGACCTCTCGTCGCTGCGGGTGGTGGTGAGCACGGCGGCGGTACTGTCGCCGACGGTCAAGCAAGAGCTGCTCGCCGAGTTGCCGCCGGTAATGGTGATCGAGAGCATCGGCGCTTCCGAGCTCGGCATGCAGGCGATGGCCAACGACACCGAGTCGGGGCAGAAGGGGGTTCCCGCCTATCAGCTCCGCGAGGGGACCGTGCTCTTGAAGCAGGATCGCAGCGGCGAGCTGGCGCCGGGAAGCGACGAGACCGGGTGGATCACGAGCACCGGCGATCTTTGCCTCGGCTACCTGGGCGACCGGGAGAAGACGCTCGCGACCTTCCAGACGATCGGCGGCAAGCGCTACGCGATCGGCGGCGACCGCGGCCGCTTCCTGCCCGACGGGCGCGTGCTGTTCCTCGGCCGCGATTCGTCGTGCATCAACAGCGGCGGCGAGAAGATCTATGCCGAGGAGGTGGAGCGCATCGTCAAGAGCCACCCGGCGATCTACGACGCCCTCGTCGTCGGTGTCCCGAACGAGCGCTGGGGACAGCAGGTCACTGCGGTGGTGGAGCTGGCGCCGGGCGCTGCGGCGCCGACGCTCGCCGAGCTGCGGGAGCACTGTGCGCCGCACCTCGCCGACTACAAGCTTCCGAAGGGAATCGTGGTAGTGCCGCAAGTGGCGCGAGCGCCGAACGGCAAGCCCGACTACGAGGCAGCGAAGCGGGCGGCGCTCGCCGCGGTCTGAGACCCCGGTCTCCGCGGCGAGGAGCGGCGGCTGCCGCAGTGTCCGACGCCGCGACTAGGGCATGACGGCGAAGCCGTCCGTGATCGGCCGATGGGCTGCGAACCAGGGGCCGAGCTGGGCTGCGACCTCGCTCGGCGTCCAGTGGTCGGCGGCGGTGAAGGTCGGCTCGAGGCGCGGCGCCCGCACCAGGGTGATCTCCCGGCCATAGACGATGAGCACGTGGCCCGAGACGTTGGCCGCATCGGGCCCGGCGAGGAACCCGACGAGCGGTGAGACGTGCTCGGGGGCGTAGAGGTCGAAGCCGCTCTCGGGCTTGGCGAACATCGCCGCCAGCAATCCCGAGTCGTTCATGCGGGTGCGGGCGCGCGGCATGATGGCGTTGGCGGTGATGCCGTACTTCTCGAGCACCTGCGCGGCCGACATGGTCATGGCGACGATGCCGGCCTTGGCGGCGGCATAGTTCGGCTGCCCGGGCGACCCGAAGATGAAGGCCTCGGACGAGGTGTTGATGATCCGGCCGTACACCGTGCCGCCGGTCTTCTTGGAGTGGTTTCGCCAGTACTCGCTAGCGAAGCGCATACCGAGGAAGTGGCCCTTCAGGTGGACGCGGATCACGCTGTCGAACTCTTCCTCGCTCATGTTGAAGATCATGCGGTCGCGGCAAAAGCCGGCGTTGTTGACGAGGATGTTGAGGTCGCCGAACGTGTCGACGGCGGTGGCGATCATGGCCTTGGCATCGTCCCACACGGCGACGTCGCCGAAGTGCGGGGCGGCCTCGCCGCCCATGGCCCGGATCTCCTCGACCACCGCGCGCGCCGGGGACTCGTCGCGGCCCGTGCCGTCGCCGGCAGTGCCGAGGTCGTTGACGACGACGCGGGCGCCGAGTCGGGCGAGCTCCAGGGCCTCGACGCGGCCGAGGCCGCGCGCGGCGCCGGTGACGACGGCGACCTTGCCTTCGAGAGGGGTGTTCGTGCTCATCGCAGACGCTCCAGGATGGTGCCGGTCCCGATCGAGGATCCGCAGCACATGCTGATGTAGGCGGTGGTCTTGTCACGGCGCTCGAGCTCGTGCAGGGCGGTGACGAGGAGGCGGCAGCCGGTCGCGCCGACGGGGTGGCCGAGGGCGATGGCGCCGCCGTTGACGTTCAGCTTGTCCATGTCGGCGTCGAAGGTCTTCACCCAGGAGAGGACGACGGCGGCGAAGGCTTCGTTGATCTCGTAGAGGTCGAGGTCGGAGAGCTTCATGCCCCACTTCTTCATCATGCGCTCGGTGGCGTCGACCGGTCCGTCGAGCAGGAAGTAGGGGTCCGAACCGACGACGACCTGATGGAGGATGCGGGCGCGGGGCTTGAGGCCGAGCTGCTTGGCGCGCTCGGCGCTCATCCAGAGGATGGCCGCGGCGCCGTCGGAGATCTGCGAGGAGCTGCCCGCGGTATGGACGCCGCCCTCGACCAGTGGCGGCAGCGCCGCCAGGCCCGCGGCGGTGCTGGCGCGTATGCCCTGATCGGTGCTGATGGTGCGGGTCTCGCCCGTCGGGGTACCGTCGTCGGCGAGGACCGGAGCTGCGATGGGGAGGATCTCGCGGGTGAAGCGGCCCTCGCGGGTCGCCTGGGCGGCGAGCTCTTGCGAGCGCAGCGCCAGAGCGTCGCACTCGGCGCGGGTGATGCCGCGCTTCTTGGCGATGCGCTCCGCCGACTGGAACTGATCGAGCGTCGAATCCCAGGGCCAATCGGGCGGCTGGAAGAAGCCGGGGCCGTGCATGACGTTGGCGCCGAGCCCGACGTGGCTCATCATCTCGATGCCGCAGGCGATGCCGATGTCGATGTCGCCGGAGCGGACGAGCGCGTTCACCAGGTTGTTGGCCTGCTGGCTCGAGCCGCACTGCGTGTCGACGGTCGTGCCGGCGACGTTGTATTGCTTGCCGCGCGTCAGCCAGGCGTTGCGGGCGATGTTGTTCGACTGCTCGCCGGCCTGGGTGACGCAGCCGCCGATTATCTGCTCGACCTCGGCGGGGTCGATGCCGGCCCGCTCGACGACCGCCGTCTGCACCCGGGCGAGCATGTGGGTGGCGTGGAACGCCGAGAGGGCGCCCTTGGATCCGAACTTGCCCTTGCCTATGGGGGTGCGCAGCGCTTCGACGATGACGGCTTCTCGCATGCTGGTGTTCACTCCTTCCCGAGGATCATGGCGCTCGTGGGGACGCCGACGCCGGCGGTCACCAGGACGTGATCGTTCCGCCGCGGCTGGTTCACCGACGTGCCGCGGATTAGGCGCACGCCTTCGTTGACGCCGTTCATGCCGTGGATGTAGGCCTCGCTGAGCTGGCCGCCGTGCGTGTTGGTCGGCAGGCGGCCGTCGCGGCGGAGGGTGCCGCCGCGGATGAAGTCCTTGGCCTCGCCGCGGCCGCAGAAGCCGAAGGACTCGAGCTGCCAGAGCACGATCGACGTGAAGGCGTCGTAGACGACGGCGGCGTCGATGTCGCGAGGCCCGAGTCCGGACTGCGCGTAGACCTGCTTGGCGACGAGATCCATCTCCGGGAGGTACGAGATGCTCGGCCGGTAGAAGCTCGTCATCGACTCCTGGTCGGCGCCGGCCGCCTGCGCGGCGCCGCGGACGATCGCCGGCTTTTGCTTGAGGTCGCGGGCGCGTTCGACGCTGGTGACGATCGCGGCGCAGGCGCCGTCGGTCTCCTGGCAGCAGTCGTAGAGGCGGAGCGGCTCGGCGATCCAGCGCGCCTCGTGGTACTCCTGCCGCGACAGCGGCCGCTGATGGAAGAAGGCCGCCGGGTTGGTGACCGCGTGCTCGCGGGTGGCGATCGCGACCTCGGCGAGGTCGTCGGCGGTGGCGCCGTACTCGTACATGTAGCGCTGCGTGAACATCGCCACCCAGCTCGCCGGCGTCATCAGCCCATAGGGCATGTACCAGCTCCAGTGGATGAGGTCGGAGGTGGCGACTCCCTCTCCGACTCCGGCGCTGTAGCGCTGCCCCGAGCGGCCGTTCAGGCCGCGGTAGCAGACGACGACGTCGGCGATGCCGGTCGCGACCGCCATGACGGCGTGCTGGACGACGCCGATCGCCGCGCCGCCGCCGTGGGGGATGCGGTTGAAGAAGGTGAGGTCGCCGATGCCGACCGCGCGCGCGGCTTCGATCTCGTCGGTGGTGTCGAGGGTGAAGGTCGTCATGCCGTCGACGTCCGCCGGCCGCAGGCCGCAGTCGTCGAGGGCGGCCTTGATGGCTTCGGCGGTGAGCTGCAGCTCGGAGCGTCCGGAGTTCTTCGAGAACTCCGTCTGCCCGATGCCGACGATCGCGGCTTCGTTCTTGAGCGTGGTCGGCATCGGCTCAGCCTTTCCGTTGCGGCAGCGCCAAGACCACCGTGCCGGTGACGTGGTCGCCCCAGGAGTTGCGGCCGGCGACGTCGACTTCGACGGTGCCCGTCGCGGCATCCTTCTTCTTCACGACGCCGGTCATCTTCATGGTGTCGCCCGGCAGGTTCGGCGCCCCGAGCTTGATGGCGACACGCTTCACGATCGCGTCCGGTCCGGCCCAGTCGGTGACGTAGCGTCCGACCAGGCCGTTGGTGGTGAGGATGTTCATGAAGACGTCCTGCATGCCGCCGGCCTGAGCCGCAGCCTTGTCGTGGTGGAGCGCCGTGAAGTCGCGCGAGGCCAGAGCGCCGGCCACGATCAGCGTCGTCGTGATCGGGATCGGCAGCTCGGGCAGCGCGGTGCCGACCGCGACGTCGTCGAAGGCGAGGGTGGCTGTCATACGAGCTCCGCGGGGCCGCTCGCAGCGAGATCGCGGCCGAGGCGCACGAGATGCGCCGTCGCGCCGCCGAGCGCCAGCTCGAGCGACTTCGAAAGGAGGAAATAGCGGTGGATCGGATAGTCGAGATCGACGCCGATGCCGCCGTGCAGGTGCTGGCAGGCAGCAGCGATGCGGGACCCGCCGTCGGCGGCCCAGAACTTGGCGACCGCGCATTCGCGGCCGGCAGGCCGCCCCGCGGCGACGCGTTCGATGGCGCGCCACGCCGTCCAGCGCATCGACTCGAGATCGATGTAACAATCGGCGAGGCGGTGCTGCACCGCCTGGAAGGAGCCGATCGGCACGCCGAACTGGATGCGGTCGCGGACGTAGCGCGCGGTCATGTCGAGGGCGCGCTCCGAAGCTCCGAGCTGACTGGCGCTAAGCGCCGCCAGCATGCTCTCGTGGAGGCGCACCGCGGCGTCGGCGCCGGCGAGCAAGTGGTCGTCCGCTGCCGCGGCGCCGGACAGCGTCACCGTGGCGACCGGCTCCCCGGTCGAGAGGCGCTGCGTTGCGAGCCCGACCCCCGGCGCGTCGGCGGCGATCAGGAAGACGCGGGTGGCACCGTCGGTGCGCGCCGGAACCAGGAGGCGGCGGACGCTCGCCGCCGCCGCCACGCAGCGCTTCTCTCCGGTCAGGATCCAGTCGCGGCCGTTGCGCACGGCGCGGGTCGCCGGAGTCGCCGGGTCGGAGGAGCCGGCGTCGACGAGTGCAACGCCGAGGCTGGCCTCGCCCGCGGCGACGGCCGGGAGTACGTCGCAGCGCTGCGCCTCGGTGCCGTCGCGGGCGATCGCCAACGCAGCGACCACGGTCGAGAGGAATGTGCCCCGAGCCGCGACGCGACCGAGCTCCTGCAGGAACACGCAGGCCTCGGCGAACCCGAGCCCCATGCCGCCGTGTGCGGCGGGAACGACGATGCCGAGGAGTCCGGCTGCGGCGAGCGTCGCTGCCAGCGCCGGGTCGTCCCAGATGCGCTCCTGCTCGAGCTGCTTCAGGCGTTCGACCGTGACTTCCTTCTCGAGAATGCCGCGGGCGAGATCTCGGACCGCCTGCTGGTCGTCGTTGAGCTCGAAGTCCATCGCCGTCAGCTCCCGGCCGGGCGGAAGAAGGGCAGGGTCATGCCGCCGTCGACTTCCTCGATGCTGAGCCGGACGGGCATGCCGATCCTGACGTCGGCGGGCGAGCAGCCGACCAGGTTGGAGACGATGCGCGTGCCTTCGGCGAGCTCGATCACGGCGCAGACGAGCGGGTAGTCGTAGCCGGGGAACTTGGGATGATGGACGACCGTGTAGCTGTACACGGTCCCGGCACCCGAGGCGGCGACGTGGTCCCAGGCCAGCGACTGGCAGGCGCCGCACATCGGCCGCGGCGGATGGCGGAGCACGCCGCATTCCCGACAGCGCTGGATCGGCAGCTCGCCCTTGGCGAGCGCGTCCCACCACCAGGCGTTGTCGTGGCCGCGCGGCGGCTTGAGCCGGGTCGGCTTCGCAGGCGTACTGCCGCCCGCATCCGCCGCCGCCTGCGGCAGCTGCGCCGGCTTGAACTTGAGCACCCGGAAGAGCATCGAACCTATCTCTTCGCCGTGCTGGTCGCGGTACACGTCGCGGGTATTGATGAAGTAGCCGATGCCGAGCGCCGTCGCCTTCTCCTCCGAGATCGACTCGATCGTGGTGGTGGCGGTGATGCGGTCGCCGGGGCGGAGATAGCGGACGTAGGTCTGATCGCAGTTGGTCGCCACCACCGAGGTGTAGCCGTAGGAGCTCAGGAGCGCATGCAGCTCGGTCTGCTTGTTGCGCGGCATCTTCGCCGGATCGGCCATCTCGATGCCGATGAGGGTCCAGCCCTGGAGCATGGTGGGTGGAGCGACGACGCTGCCGTGTATCGTGGCTGCGGCCGTAGGGGCGACGTAGGCGGGATTGCGGTCGCCCATGGCCTCGCACCAATGGCGGATCATCGACTCGTTGACGGGCTCGGCCGCCGGCGTCGGCGGGCCGATTTCGATGCCGACATAGGCGGCGAGCTGCCGTTCGAGCTCCTGTTTGGTATCGCTGCTCATCGTCGGGTCTCCAGGGAGCCGCTGTCAGCGGCGCTGCGCTCGCGGCAGGCCGAGTCCGGCCATGGCGATGATGTCGCGCTGCACTTCGTTGACGCCGCCGCCGAAGGTGAGGGTGGTGGCGCTGCGATAGGCGTGCTCGAGCATGCCGCCGAACAGGGCTCCGGGCTCGCCCGCGGGGACGAGTCCCGCCGCGCCGACGATCTCGAGCAGGAGCCGGTAGCATTCGACGAAGAACTCGGTGCCCATGACCTTCACCGCCGAGGCTTCCGCCATGTTGGGGATGCCGGCGGTGAGCGACCAGGCCGAGCGCCAGTTGAGGAGCTTCAGCGCTTCGAGCTTGGCGTAGGCGCGGGCGAGGTTCTGCTGCACCCAGGGCAGGTCGAGCATGCGGCCGCCGTCGGGAGCTGCGGTCCGCGCCGCCCAGCTCCAGACTTCATCGACGAGGCGGTCGGCGATGCCGGGCGTCGCCAGGGTGATGCGTTCGTGGTTCAGCTGCGAGGTGACCAGGCGCCAGCCCTCGTGCTCGGGGCCGACGCGGTTGGCCACCGGCACCCGGACGCCTTCGTAGTAGGTCGCGTTGGTGCGCTCGCCGCCGAGGGTGTGGATCGGCGTCACCGAGAAGCCGGGTGTCGCCGTCGGCACCAGGATGATCGAGATGCCCTTGTGCTTCGGCGCCTCGGGATCGGTGCGGGCGGCGAGCCAGATGTAATCGGCATCCTGGGCGTGCGTGGTGAAGATCTTCTGCCCGTCGATGACGTAGTCGTCGCCGTCGCGGACGGCGCGCGTCGTGAGCGACGCCAGGTCCGTGCCGGCGCCGGGCTCGGTGTAGCCGACGCCGAAGTGCAGCTCGCCTTTCAGGATCCGCGGCAGGAGGTCGCGCTTCTGCGCCGCGGTGCCGAACTGCATGATCGTCGGCCCGATGGTGTTGATGGCGATGACCGGGAGCGGGGCGCGGGCCCGATAGGTTTCGTCCCAGAAGATGAACTGCTCGAGCGGAGTGCGGCCCTGGCCGCCGTACTCCTGCGGCCAGCCGATGCCGAGCCAGCCGTCGGCGCCCATGCGACGCACGACGTCGCGATAGACGGGTCCGCCGCAGTCCTGGATCTCGGCGTCGAGCGCAGCGCGCAGCTCCGGCGTGAAGAGCGAACGATAGTAGTCGCGGATCTGGCGGCGGAGCGCGTGCTGCTCCGGGGTGAAGTCGAGATGCATCGCCTCGGTGGTCTCGTTCGCGTGGGTGCGCGGCGGCCGCTAAAAATGAAACATGTTCTAAGAAGCGCGCGCACTATGCAGGAATCGGTAGGGGGATGCAACGTGCGCCGCGGCCGGCGTAGCGACCGCGGCGCGCGTCCGTGGGCTCAGTAACCGACGCCGGGCGGCGGCGCCGGCGGGCGCCCGGGCGGCGGCGGCGGCACCCGGCGCGGTGGCGGCGGCGGGCTGTACGTCCGGGCCGCACGCGAGCCGGCGGGGACGGGCACACGGTTGCCGTGCGCGTACATGCACTGGACGTACGCGGCGTCGTAGAGGCGCTGTACGGACCAGTTGCCGTAGTCGGACTGATCGGCGCCGACCGCGCTGCCGCCGAGGAGGCCGACGCCGGCTCCGACCGCGGCGCCCATGGCCGGATCGCCGGCGGCGGCGCCGATCGCCGCTCCCGCCGCGGCGCCGAGCGCCGAGCCGACGACCGCGCTGCCGACGGCGCGATCGTTCGTACGCCGCGTCTCCGGACGCACGCGCGATGCCGCGTAGTCGCGACAGAAGCGGTCGTCGCGCATGAACTCGTCGAAGCTCTTGCTGCTCCCGGGCATCACCATCACGTTCGGACCCGCCGGGATCTGGACGCATCCGGCGAGCGCGAACGCGCTCGCCGCCGCCGCGAACCACTGCGCGGCGGTCATTGTCCGCTCTCCTCTGCCGGCACCCTGATCCAATCCTCGGGACACTTCGGCACCGTCGGGTAGTAGCCGCGCTTGCTCTCGCAATAGTACCAGTACGCTGGCTGACGATCGTCGGTGTCGCTCGGTTGCGACTGCGGGCGCTCGACCCAGACCTGGTCGTCGCCGTAGTCGTCGGGCGGATAGGCGGGGTACGAGTATGCCGGGTACGGATAGGAGTACGAGTAGTAGCCATACGGCCAATAGGGGTAGGCGCCCCAGTACGGGTACGTTCCCCAGCCCCACCAGGGGCTGACGCCGAAGTAGACGCGGCTGCCGCCGTGGCTGTGCCAACCACGATGGTCGTAGCCGCTGTACCAGGCGCCCCCGCCGTGCCAGCCGCCGCTACCGCGCCAGCCGCCGCCGCTGTCGCCGCGTCGGCCGACCGGGCCGCGGAGCCCGCCGCCGGGGCCGCTGCTCCCGCCACTGCGGAAGCCGCCGTCGCCGGGGGCGCCGCGGAAGCCGCCACCGCCGTGGAAGCCGCCGCTTCCCGCGCCACCGCCGTGGAAGCCGCCACCTCCCGCGCTGCTGCCGCGGACGCCCCCCGGGCCGCGCTGCGCCCAGGCGGCGGGCGCGGCCGTGATCAGCGCGCTCAGCACTGCCGCTGCTGCCAGATGCGATCGTTGCATGGTTCGTCTCCCGGCCGGGCGCGGTCTCGGTCGGCGCCCGAGCATCATCGCGTCCACGATACGACGGGCGCGGCGCGCCGGCTACAAGGGCGCCTTCCGAATCAGCGTGCGGCGGGATGCTCGCGGAGCACGAACTTGGTGACCTTGCCGGTCGCATTCAGCGGCAGCGCATCGACGATCGCCACCCGGCGCGGCGCCTTGTAGTTGGCCATGTTCTCCCGGCTCCAGGCGATCACCGTGGCGGCCGTCGGTGCGGCGCCGGGTTGCGGCACGACGAACGCCATCGCCACCTCCCCGAGCCGCTCGTCCGGAACGCCGATGACGGCCACCTGCCCGACGCCGGGACAGCCGAGGAGGATGCTCTCGATCTCGGCAGGGTAGCAGTTGAAGCCGCCGGTGATGAACATGTCCTTCAGACGATCGGTGATGCGGAGGTAGCCGCGGGCGTCCATGACGCCGACGTCGCCCGTATGCAGCCAGCCGGCTGCGTCGATCGCCTCGACGGTCGCCGCGGGATCGTCGAAGTAGCCGCGCATCACGTTGTAGCCGCGGACCACGATCTCACCCGGCGTGCCGCGCGGCACTTCCGCGCCGGAGGGGTCCACGCAGCGCACCTCGACGTCGGGGATGGCGCGGCCGGAGGTCGTCGCGATCGTCTCGGGATCGTCCTCGGGGCGGCACATGGTGACCACCCCGGTCGCTTCCGTGAGCCCGTAGGCGGTGACGATGGTCTCGAGCCGGAGCTCGTCGCGCAGGCGGCGGATCAGCTCGACGGGGATCGCCGCCGCGCCCGTGACCGCGAGGCGCAGACTCGAGAGATCGTAGCGCCGGCGTTCCGGGTGGGCGAGGATCATCTGATAGAGCGTCGGTGGGCCGGGGAGCACGCTCACCCGATCGCGGCCGATGCGCTCCAGCACCTGGGCCACGTCGAAGACCGGATGCGGCAGGTTCAGGGCGCCGCGCAGGAGGCAGGCGAGCCACCCGGCCTTGTAGCCGAAGCTGTGGAAGTACGGGTTGACGATCAGGTAGCGGTCGTCGGCGCGCAGGCCGACGATGTCGCTCCACGCTGCGAAGCAGCGGAGGTTCTGGGCGTGGGTGCTCATGACGCCCTTCGGCTTCCCGGTCGTGCCCGACGTGAAGAGGATGTCGGCGAGGTCGTCGGGGCGCACGGCGCCGGCGCGGCCGGCGACGGCGGCAGCGCTGACGGCGTCGGCGCTCGCGAGCAGGTCCCCCCATGTCTGGCAGCCGGCGGCGCCGCCGCGCAGGAGGACGATGCGCTCGAGGTCGGGGAGATCGGCTACGGGGCGCGTCGCGGTCGCCGCGCCGCAGCCGTCGCGCAGGAGGTCGACGTAGCGATTCCCCAGGAACTCCTCGACGGTGCAGAGGATCCGCGCCCGGCTCTGGGCGAGGATGTAGCCGACCTCGCGCCCCTTCATGCGCGTATTGAGCGGCACCAGCACGCCGCCGACGCTCTGAAGACCGAGCGCCGCCACCACCCACTCGGATATGTTGGGAGCCCAGATGCCGACCCGGTCGCCGGCGGCGATGCCGGCGGCGAGGAAGCCGCGCGCCGCGCGCTCGGCTGCTGCGGCCAGATCGCGGAAGCCTAGCCGGACGTCGCCATCTTCGATCGCCGGGCGGTCGCCGAAGCGCTCGGCGGCGGCGACGAGGAGGGCGGGAACGGTCGCTGGGGTCGGCATCGGCCTCGTGTACGTCGACCCCGCCCGCAGCTGCAACCGGACGCCGGCGCGTTGACAACCTTCCGGTCGTGGCCGAGAACTTTCGCGTGAGCCGGCAGCGGGCGCGAGTCCTTCCCGGTCCGGCGCGACCGGCGGCAGCGGGCGGTTTCGACGTCGAGGCGGTGCGCACGGATTTCCCGGCGCTCGGCCAGCGGGTGCACGGCCGCCCGCTCGTCTACCTTGACAGCGCCGCGACGACGCAGAAGCCGCGCGCCGTCCTGGCGGCCCTGCGCCGCCACTACGTCCGTGACAACGCCAACGTGCGCCGCGGCGTGCACGCGCTCGGCGCGCGCGCCACCGCGGCCTACGAGGGCGCGCGGGCGACGGTGGCGCGTTTCGTCGGCGCCGCTGCGCCCGAGGAGATCGTCTTCACGCGCGGCACCACCGAGGCGTTGAACCTGGTCGCCCAGAGCTGCGGCCGCACGCTCGTCGGCCCCGGCGACGAGATCGTGATCTCGGAGATGGAGCATCACGCCAACATCGTGCCCTGGCTGATGCTGGCGCGCGCCGCCGGCGCGACGGTTCGTGTGGCTCCCGTCGACGATCGCGGAGTCCTCGATGCCGACGCCTTCGCGGCGCTCCTCGGGCCACGGGTGAGGATAGTAGCGCTGGCGCACGTCGCCAATGCGCTCGGCACCTGCAACCCGATCGCCGCGCTCGCCGCCCGGGCCCGCGAGCACGGGGCGATCGTCGTCGTCGACGGAGCGCAGGCGGTCGCCCATGTGCCCGTGGACGTCGCCGCGCTCGGCTGCGATTTCTACGCCTTCTCCGGCCACAA
>MWST01000045.1 GCA_002050235.1 Polyangiaceae bacterium UTPRO1
GATCGAGCACGAGGCGCTGAAGTCGAAACCGTGGTGGCCGCCGCGCACGGTGCCGCCGGCGGGAGCACCGAACGTGCTCCTCGTCATCACCGACGACGCGGGCTTCGGCATTCCGAGCACGTTCGGCGGCGTCATCCCGACGCCGACGATGGACCGCATCGCAAGCGCGGGCCTGCGCTACGACCGGATGTTCTCGACCGCGCTCTGCTCCCCGACGCGCGCCGCGCTGCTCACCGGCCGCAACCACCACTCCGCCGGCTTCGGCGTGATCTCGGAGCAATCGACCGGGTTCCCCGGGTACAACTCCATCATCGCCGAGGACAAAGCCACGATCGGCCGCATCCTGCTCGACAACGGCTACTCGACCGCCTGGTTCGGCAAGGACCACAACACGCCGGCCTTCGCCGCGAGCCAAGTCGGCCCGTTCGACCAATGGCCGACCGGGATGGGCTTCGAGTACTTCTTCGGCTTCGTCGGCGGCGACGCGAACCAGTGGCAGCCGAACCTCTTCCGCAACACCACCCAGATCTATCCCTTCGCGGGCAAGCCGGGCTGGAACCTCGTGACCGCGATGGCCGACGATGCCATCGACTACATGACCCGCATCCACCAGACCGACCCGAGCAAGCCGCTCTTCATCAAATACGCGCCCGGCGCGACGCACGCCCCGCACCATCCGACCAAGGAATGGGTCGACAAGATCCACGCGATGCACCTCTTCGACGACGGCTACGAGAAGCTTCGTGAGCGCATCTTCGCGAACCAGAAGCGCCTAGGCCTGGTGCCGCAGGACGCGCGGCTCACGCCGTGGCCGAAGGGCATGCTCAAGCCTTGGGACCAGCTCTCGGCCGACGAGAAGAAGCTTTTCATCAAGCAGGTCGAAGTATTCGCTGCCTACGCCGCCTACAACGACTACGAGATCGGTCGCGTGGTCCAAGCGTTCCAGGACCTCGGCAGGCTCGAGAACACGCTCGTGATCTACATCAACGGCGACAACGGCACGAGCGCCGAGGGCGGTCCGCTCGGCACGCCGAACGAGGTCGCGTTCTTCAACGGCCTGAGCGAGTTGCCGATCGAAGCACAAATGAAGTTCTACGACGTCTGGGGCACCGAGCAGACCTACAACCACATGTCGGCGGGGTGGTCGTGGGCTTTCGACACTCCGTTCGACTGGTTCAAGCAGAACGCGTCGCGCCTCGGCGGCATCAACCAGAACATGGTCGTGTCGTGGCCGGCACGCATCACCGATCGGGGCGCGCTCCGCCGGCAGTTCGTCCACGTGATCGACGTCGTACCGACGATCCTCGAGGTGGCCGGCATCAGGGCGCCCGAGACGGTCGACGGCATCAAGCAGGCGCCGATCGAGGGCACGAGCTTCGCCTACACCTTCGACGCCAAGAACGCGGACGCGCCGTCGCGCCACAAGACGCAGTACTTCGAGATGATGGGCCAGTGGGCGCTCTACGACGACGGCTGGCTGCTCAGCACCGCGGTGAACCGCGCGCCGTGGGAGGCCTTCGGCGCCGCGAACCCCGATCCGCTGAACAATCAGATCTTCCAGCTCTACGACCTGCGGAAGGACTTCAATCAGACCGACGACATCGCCGCGGATCACCCGGCAAAGGTCGCGGAGCTCAAGAAGAAATTCGTCGCGGAGGCGAAGAAGTACCGGGTCTTCCCGCTCGACGCGTCGGTGGCGGCCCGCATCGTGGCGCCGCGCCCGAACATCACCGCCGGCCGTACCGAGTTCGTCTACACCCGCCCGATGGTCGGGCTGCCGCAGGGCGACTCGCCGCTGCTGCTGAACACCTCGTACACCATCACCGCGGACATCGACGTCCCGAAAGGCGGCGCCGAGGGCATGATCCTGACCTCGGGCGGCCGGTTCGCGGGCTACGGCTTCTACCTCTTGAAGAGTAAGCCGGTCTTCCTCTGGAACCTAGTCGACTTGAAGCGCATCCGCTGGGAGGGTCCGAAGCTCGCGCCCGGCAAGCACACGGTCGCCTTCGACTTCAGGTACGACGGCCTCGGCGCGGGCACGCTCGCCTTCAATAACCTGAGCGGCCTCGGCCGCTCAGGCACCGGCACGCTCTCCGTGGACGGCACGCCGGTCCAGACGACCAAGATGGAGCGCACGCTGCCGATGATCCTCCAGTGGGACGAGAGCTTCGACATCGGCTCCGACACGCTGACCGGCGTCAACGACGAGGACTACACGCCGCCGTTCGCGTTGACCGCGAAGCTGGACAAGCTCACGATCACCGTCGACCGGCCGCAGCTGTCGCCCGAGGACGTCAAGAAGCTCGAGACCGCTGAAGCGGAGGCGCTCGACGGCAAGCCGCTGCACCGCATCCAGCCCGGACCGCACTAGGCGAGTGCAGGCGCCTCCGCATGCACTCCACACCCTTGCTGCTCGAGCGCCGCAACGGCGTCGCGATCGTCACGATCGACGACCCGCCCTACAACCGGTTGTCGATCGCGTTCATGGACGCACTCGAAGCGACGGTCGCCGCGCTCGGCGGCGACGACGGCGTCCGCGCGGTGATGCTCACCGCCGCGGGCGACCGGAACTTCTCGGTCGGCATGGACCTCAAGGAGCTGCCGCGCGGCATCGAGGCGAAGGGCGGCTTCGACGCGCTCCTCGATCAGCGCCTGCGCGTGCTCGACGCGATCGAGGCGATGGGGAAGCCGTGGGTGGCGACGCTCTTCGGCTACTGTCTCGGCGGCGGCCTCGAGCTGCCGCTCGCCTGTCATTTCCGGCTCGCCGCGGTCGACGGCGCCGCGATCGGCCTTCCGGAGCTGGAGCTCGGCACCGTGCCGGCATGGGGCGGCAGCGCACGGCTCGCTCGGCGTGTCGGTCGCGACCGTGCGCTCGACATGATCCTTCGTGCCCGCAAGATCGACGGCATCGAGGCGCTCAGGATCGGGCTCGTGAACGAGGTCTGCCCGAACACGGCGCTGAAGGCGCGGGCGTTCGAGCTGGCAGCGGAGCTCGCGGCGATGCCGCGCCTCGCCGTACGCGCGATGATGCACTGCCTCATCGGCGCCGAGAAGAAGACGCTCGCCGAGTCGATCGCCGACGAGCGCGTCGCGGTCCACGCCACGTTCGGCACCCCCGACCAGATCGAGGGCATGCGCGCGTTCCTGGAGAAGCGCCACCCTTCGTTCAACCGCACCCCGTGACGAAAAGATCGAGATGACGCTCGGACACCGCACCATCGCCCTCGCGCTGGCAGCCGCCGTCGCCGCCGGCTGCGCCGGACGCCGCGACGTCGTCTCCCGAGCCGAGCGTGGCGAAAAGGATCGCCCCAGCTTCGCCGACGCCAAGGCCATCGCCGAGGAAGGCTTCGTCTACGGCCTGCCGATCGTGATGAACTACGCCGTCATGTACCCCTTCGTGCTCGACCGCTACCTGATCAACTCGCCGATGCTGCCGGCGATGAAGAAGAACGCCCACGGATCGCTCACGATCCGCATCCAGAAGGGCTCCCCGGGCGCGGCAAAGGAGGCGAACTGGCTTCCCGCTCCCGACGGACCGATCTACCTCGTGATGCGCCTCTACTGGCCGAGGGACACGCCGCCCTCGATCCTGCCGTCGGGGTCGGGCACCTGGCAGCCGCCTGCCGTGAAGCGCGTCTCCTAGGAAGACCTCATGATTCCGACTCGTTACCTCGTTGCCATCGGTGTCCTCGCCGTCTCCGCGTGCGGGATGAGCGGCGCCGGCCTCGGTCCCGCCGAGCCGCCGAGCACCGCGGTCGTCGCTAGCATCCCGATCGGCGACTACGGCACCGACATCGCCGTGCACCCCGACGGCGCGCGCGCCTACGTCACGCTCCGCACCAACAAAGTGCTGGCGATCGACACCGCGACCCGCGCGGTCGCCGCGACGATCACGACCGGCGGCCAGCCGGCCGCTATCGCGCTCACGCCCGACGGCACGCGCGCCTACGCGATGGACATGACGGCCCAGAGCCTCTTCGCGCTCGACACGCGGCACGACGCGCTCCTCGCGGCGATCCCCGTCGGCATCGTCGCGCGCCCGATCCTGACGCCGTCGGTCGCGGTCGCGCGCGACGGCGCGCATGCGTACGTCACCAACGCGACGAGCGACGACGACCACCTGCTGATCGTCGACACCGCGACGAACCGGATCGTGAAAGACCAGTTCCTGCCGGTCCACCCGGCGGGCGTCGCGGCGAGCCCGGACGGGACGCGCGTCTACGTGGTCGGCTGCAAGCTCGCGTGCATCGACGGCACGCTGCTCACGCTCGACGCGACGACCGCCGCCGTGACCGCCACCCTCCCGCTCGCCGCGGCGCCGTCCGGGCTCGTGCTCGCGCCGGACGGCCGGCGCGCGTACGTCGCGAACGGCCGCGACGCATCGGTCGCGATCGTGGAGCTGCCGTCCGGCTCCGTCTCGACGGTATCGGTCAGCCCACAACCGCTCGGGATCGCGCTGCACCCGAACGGCCGCCTCCTCTACGTCGCGAGCTTCGGCACCGGACGCATCGACGTCGTCGACACGCTGCGGGAGAGCGTCGTCGGCAGAATCAACGTGGCCGCGATGCCGCGTGCGATCGCAATCGGCCCCGACGGCCGCTTCGCGTACGTGACGCACTCGCTGTCGAGCGTGTCGGTGATCGATCTCACGAAGGCGGCGGGATCGTGAGGCGCGGGAACGCGTCGCAGATCGTCGCCGCACTCGCGCTCGCGGCGTCGCTCGGCGGCTGCGCCGCCGCCGCGGCACCGAAGGGCCCGCCGCCCTTCCCGCCGCCGGGTCCCGACTGCGAGGCCGTCTGCCACCGCCAGTACAAGGAATGCGCGAACGGCGACCCCTGCATGATGAGCGCCCAATGCGACATGGAAGTCTGCATCCCGCGAAAGCAGGACTGCCTCGCGCACTGCGCCGGAGCGAAGTGACGCCGTGAGGCTGGGGCCGGATTGGCCGTTCACCACCATGACGGCGCCGCACACGTCGTCGTCCGAGCCCGCCTACAACACGCCGAGCGCCGACCTCGAGCTCGTCGCGTGCCCGCACTGCGACCTGGTGCAGCGCCTGCCGGCGCTCGCGCCCGGCGAAGCGGCTCGCTGCCCGCGCTGCGACAAGGAGCTCTGGCGGCGGCGCGAGGACTCGCTCGAGCGGACGCAGGCGCTGACGCTCGCGGCGGCGATCCTCTACGTCGTCGCCAACACGGTGCCCATGCTCGGGCTCTCGGCCGTCGGCCACCACGCCTCGACGACCCTCTACGGCGGTGCCCGCCACCTCTGGGAGACCGGCCAGGAGGTCGTCGCCGTGCTGGTGCTCTTCACGGCTGTCGTCGCGCCGGCATTGCAGATCGGCTTCCTCCTCGCGGTCGTGCTCGCCGCCCGCCGGCCGCGGCCGGCCCACTGGGTCGCGACGCTGCTGCGTCATCAGCCGAAGACCGCCACGTGGTCGATGATCGAGGTGATGATCCTCGGCGTGCTGGTCGCGCTCATCAAGATCGCGGACTACGCCTCGGTGATCGCGGGCCTTGCCCTCTTCGCGCTCGGCGGGCTCGTCGTGCTGCTCGCCGTGATGCAGGCGGCGTTCGATCCGCGCGAGGTATGGATCCGGGTCGCGTGGGCGGACGAAGCCGCGCGCGCCGCGACGGCGCCGGACGCGGCGCTCGAGGCGACGCCGTGAGCGTCCCGGAGGCGAGCGCGATGCGGCTCGGCTGGCAGAGCTGCGAGGCGTGCGCCTTGCTCTCCCGTCCCGTGCCTGGCGCCGACGAGGGTCGCTGCCCACGCTGCGGCGAGGAGCTCGCGTTCCGCAAGCATCGCAGCATCGAGCGCACCTGGGCCTTCGTGATCGCCGCTGCCGTCTGCTACGTGCCCGCAAACCTCCTGCCCGTCATGGTCACGACGACCGCCGCAGGCAGCGCCCCCGACACCATCATGGAGGGCGTGATCCTTCTCTGGTCGCCCACGGGCTGGCCGCTCTCGCTGATCGTGCTCTTCGCGAGCATCATGATCCCGAGCGCGAAGATCGTCGCGCTCATATATCTTCTCGTGACCGTCCAGCGCGGCTCGGTCGCGAACAACACGCAACGCGTGCGCCTCTACCGCACCGTCGAGCTGATCGGACGCTGGTCGATGGTGGACGTCTTCGTCGACACCTTCACCGCGGCGCTCGTGCAGCTCCAGCCGCTCATGGCGGTCGAGCCGGGGCCGGGTCTCTTCTTCTTCGCGGCGGTCGTCGTGCTGACGATGCTCGCCGTCGAGTCGTTCGACCCGCGCCTGATCTGGGACGCCGCGCCCGCCAACGAGGTTGCCCATGCCTGACCCAGTGTCCGTCGCCGGGCCGCCGAGCTCGCGCACCGTCCCGCGCAAGCAGCGCCGTCCGTCGCTCGTTTGGATCGTGCCGATCGTAGCGGCGCTCGCCGGCGCCTGGGTCGCCGTGACTCGCATCCTCGCCGAAGGCCCGACGATCACGATCGGCTTCCGCTCCGCCGAAGGGCTCGAGGCCGGAAAGACGAAGGTGCGCTACAACGGGGTCGAGGTCGGCACGATGACCGCCATCCGGCTCTCGGACGACCACGAGAGCGTGGTCGCGACCGTGCGGATGGAGCCGAAGACCGAGAGCTTCCTGGTTACGGACACGCGCTTCTGGGTGGTCCGGCCGCGCGTGTCGGGCACGAGCATCAGCGGCCTCGGGACGCTCCTCTCGGGCGCCTACGTCCGCATGGACATCGGCCAGGCGCGCGACCGGCAGCGGGCGTTCGTCGCGCTCGAGGCGCCGCCGGTCGTCATGCGCGACGTTCCCGGCCGCTACTTCGTGCTGAAGACGCCCGACCTCGGCTCGCTCGACGTCGGCACGCCGATCTTCTTTCGTCGGCTGCAGGTCGGCGAGGTGACGGCCTACGAGCTCGACCCGGACGGCATGACGCTCAGTGTGAAGGCCTTCGTCCAGGCGCCCTACGACCGATACGTCACTGCGGACACGCGCTTCTGGCACGCGAGCGGCCTCGATGTCTCCATGTCGGCGACCGGCATCAGCGTCCAGACGCAGTCGCTCCTGTCGATCTTGATCGGCGGCATCGCGTTCGAGACGCCGACCGGCGATCCCGCGATGCCGTCCGCGGCCGAGAACGCGAGATTCCTCCTGCACCGCGATCGGACCGACGCCTTCCGCATGCCGGAGCGGGATCCGTTGGAGGTCCGCCTCGTCTTCAAGCAATCGGTGCGCGGTCTTGCGGCCGGCGCACCAGTCGAGTTCCGCGGCATCCAGGTCGGCCAGGTGGTCGAGGTCGGCGCGGAGGTCGACGCCAAGACGCTCGAAATCTCCGTGCCGGTGACGATCCATCTCGAAGGCACGCGATTCGGCGTGCATCTCACCGAGCTCGCGCCCGGCGCGGACGCCGGCGCCGTCCGCCGGCGCCTCTGGGACGCCCTCGTCGCCCGCGGCCTCCGCGCCCAGTTGCGATCCGGGAGCCTCCTCACCGGTGCGCTCTACGTCGCGCTCGACGTCTTTCCCGACGCCCCGACCGCGACCCTCGATTGGTCCGCGCAGCCCCTCGTGTTTCCGACGGTGCCCGGGGCGCTCGAAGACCTGGAGGCGAGCCTCACGAGCATCGTCCGCAAGATCGACAAGATGCCGCTCCAGGCGATCGGCGCCGACGTCGCGAAGGTGCTCGGCGAGCTCGACCGGACGCTCGCGAGCGCACGCGGCACTTTGGACAACGCAGGCAGGCTCGTCGCACCGCGCTCGCCGCTCGAGACGGAGCTCTCGACCACGCTACAGGAGGTCACGCGCGCCGCGCGTGCGATCCGCGTGCTCGGCGACTACCTCGAGCGCCATCCCGAAGCGTTGCTACGCGGCAAGTCAGGAGAGGGGTCATGATCGCCCACCGTTTCCGCGCCGCCGCCGTCGCGCTCGCCGTCGTTGCGTCATCCGCGTGCGGCGTAACGAGACCGGCGCGCTTCTACACGCTCGAGGCCGTCGCTCCACCGACGGATACGCCCGCCTCGTCGTACGGCGTGTCGTACGGCGTGAGCGTCGGGCCCGTGACGGTGCCGCCCGCGCTCGACCGCCCGCAGCTCGTGGTGCAGGTGGCGCCGAACCGCGTCGAGATCGACGAGTTCAACCGCTGGGCGGCCCCCCTGCCCGACGCCATCGCGGCAACGGTGGCGGCGAATCTCGCGACGCTCCTCGGCACCCCGGACGTGGTCGCCGGCGCGGGCGCGCCGTTCGCGGTCACGCACATCGTGACGCTCGCGGTGCAGCGCTTCACCTCCGTGCCGGGGAAAGAGGCCGCGGTGGACGTCGTCTGGTCGGTGCGTCCGACGAGCGGCGGCGCCGCCCGCTCGGATCGCACCGTCGCGCGCGAGCCCGTCGACGGGCCCGACGTCGACGCCCTCGCCGCCGCCCACAGCCGGGCGCTCGCGAAGGTGAGCGCCGCCGTCGCGGCCGCGATCCGCGCCTCGAACGGCGCGCGCTCCGCCGGGCGACGCTGACCAACGCCGCGCCACGACCCGCCGTCGCGGACGCCGATCCTCGGCTGACGTGCAGCGCAGCGCCGCGGCCCCGCCGGCGCTGTCGTCGGAACTGCACGCGTCGGCGTCACACTTACGGCGCGACCCTCGCGTCGTCGGCAGACCGAGAGCGAAAGCCGGCGCCGGCCGCGCTCAGGCGGGGACCAGCGCGTCGAGGTGCGTGACGACGCGTGCGACGAGGCGCGCGCGGGGGAACGGCGCGACGTGGCTGCCGCTGCACCAGTGGATCGGCGGCTCGCTCCAATGCCGCCGGAGCGCGTACGCGTGCTCCGGCGGGACGATGTAGTCGCCGCCCGCGCCGACGATGAGCGCGCGCAGCGCCAGCACGATCACGATGCCGCACGCGATCCGCAACAGGAACGGACGCGGATCGCGTTCGACATAGTCGAACGTCCGGATCCGGACGAGGATGTTCTCGCGCTCGGCGGCCACCGCGGCCGCGAGTCGCTTGCTGGTGGCGGCGACCGTCGTCCGCCGCTCCAAGAGCGCATCGTCGACGGCGAGCACGCGGGGCCGCCACGGCTGCAGCGTCGCGCCCGCCTCGACGCCCGCCGCGGCGCGCCCGTGCTGCAGTACGAGGTCGAGGTCGGGTGCAGCATCGTAGAGCGCCGACTCGATGCGCTCGACCGCGCGCCGCACCGTCGCGTCCGGCTCGACCGTCGCGAGGCTCTGGAGCAACGCGTCCGCACGACCCGCGATCTGCTCGGGACGAATCTAGACGACCGCGGAACTCGGCCGAGGGAACCGCGGGAGCCGGCGACTGTGCGAGGGCACTCGCCGGGACGATCAGGAGAACCGGGAGCGGCAGCAGCGCCCGCATCGCGACCGATCGATGCCGCCGGAGCGGATCGCTCGTCACGCAACGCGCACGCTACCGCCGGTCCACGACGCTTACTTCTTTTCGGGCTTCTCGACCGAGATCGCCACCGCCTCCGTGTAGACTGCCTCTATGAGGTCACCCACCTTGACGGGCTCGAGGCGCTTCGGATCACGTGCCTCCACTTCGGCGACCTTGCCCTTCGAGTCCTTGAGCTTGACGGTGCCCTTCTTCTTGTCGACGCCGACGACGGTCGCAACGATCGTCGTCTGCTGCCCGATCGCGGCGCCCGGCATCGCACCCGGCTCCGCCCGGCCGGCCGCGTCGGCGACCGTGACGCCCGGGGTCGCCTCGCCCGGTTTCTTCAGAGTGATCGCGAGCGACTCGTAGTAGGTCACGACGACGTCGTCGCCCTTCTTCACTTGCGGCAGGTTGCGGACCTCCTCGCCCACCTTCAGGTCGAACACCTTGCCTTCGGCGTTCTTCAAGGTGACGACGCGGCTCTTCAAGTCCACCTTCACGACGCGCGCCGCCGCGCTCACGACTGCGCGGTCGACGACCTGCCCCGGCTTCTCCGTCTGCGTCACTGCCGCGACCGGCGCCGGCGGCGGCGCCACCTTCTCGGTGCCGCAGGCCGCGACCGTCACGGCCAGCAGCATCGTCGATCCCATTGCCATCCACGTTCGCTTGTGCATGTTCCTGTCCTCCTCGTTTGGGGTCATTCGGTGCCCGCCGACAACTGCAGGAGCGGCGGGCGGGTCAAACCGTCACGGATGCGCACCGAGAACGCCGGGTCCTGATCGGCGGCCTCGGCGCGCGCGTTCACCAGAGTCATCCGGCGCACTTCGGGAAACGGCCGGTTCGTGTCGATGATCGCGTTCTCGTACAGCATCGCATCGAGGCTGCCGTTGGCGATCACGCGCCAGTCGAAGGGGAACGCGATGCCGATCTTGCGGATGTGGCGGGTGATCGACGTCGTGCAGTTCGCGTTCGCGGCGTTGTACCAGGCCGGCCGCTCGTGGAGCTCGTTGATCGACCGTACGTAGTCGAGGAGCAGCCGCCGCGCCCGCTCGACCGGCGTGCGCAACTGGTAGAGGTGCACCTCCTCGCCGCGGTAGTTGGTGCGCAGCCGGATCACGTCGCGCTCGTCGGCAACCACATAGTAGATCTCGAACTGCTTGAAAAAGCCTTTGACCGCCGAGTACTCCTCGCCCTTCTCCTTCCGGGTCTCGATCGAGACCGCGAGGTGCTGTCCGTCGGAGAAGTCCCAGCTCAGGATCGTGTGCGCGATGCCGGGCGCACCCCAGTACGACATGAAGAGATCCATGCCCTGGAGCTTCGCGAGGTCGAAGGTGCGGGTCTCCCAGCGCTCGGTGAAGTCGGTCTCGCTCCGGTAGTCGAAGTCGCGGACGTCGTGGAACGTGAGCCGGTCGCCGTCGACGTCGACCCAGGCCGTCCGGGCGACGTCCGGCTGCCAGTCGCGGTCGTTCCGCGGCGCGATGCGCGTCCACCAGAGCGCCCAGACCGCGAAGAGCACGACGAACGCGGTGAGCGTTCGCGCGAACGGACGCACTCCGGCGAGGATCCCGAGGCCGGCAACGACTAGGAACGCGGCGAGGCCGTCCGCGAGCCAATAGGGGCGCGGACCCGCGAAGTGGAGCGCGGCCGCGGCCCACAGGAGCCCGAGGCAGCCGACAGCCCCGAAGAGGATCCAGCCGAAACGTCGCATCAATCTCCATGTGCGACCGATGCGGGACCCGTGTCGTTGCCGCGACCCATCGAACGGCCGCTTCCGATATCAGGCGGAATGGCCTTCGCAACCGTTTCCTGAGTACTTCCGGATGCCGGCACCCTCTTGAACGTAGTCGGCGAGAAGTAAGCGGGCGTCGTTCACGCCGTGGACACACACGGCGCGGAGCGCAGCCGGGAGGGGGCAACGAAGTGGCGACCGCGAGGATCGGACGTGCGTGGCATGCCGACATGAGGCCCTGAGTGGGACAACGCCTCGTCAGAAGGGCATCTCGATGTAGCCACCGATCACCTGGAGCACTGCACAAAAAACTCAGAACGTAATCTGGCCCCGCAAGCCGAGGACGACCGAGGTGTCGATGCGCTTCTGCGCGCCTTTCAGCACCTGGAGGTCGGGCGTCACGTGCAGCCACGGCAGCAGCGCCGCGTTGTAGAAGATCTCGAAACCCTGCCCGCCGCGGGTCCGCTTCTCGATCAACCGCGGAAGGTGGTCGCTGCGGTCGTTCAAGTACCAGCCGATCCCGAACGTGTCCTCGTCGCGGGTCGGGATCACGCCCTTGCCGCCGAAGCCGAAGCTGTAGAAGCGCTCGAGCGGGTTGTTGCGCTCGTCGCCTTGGCCGAAGCGAAAGAAGAGCCCGATGCCCTGCGTCCGGTCTTCTTTCTCGGTCCAGAGGAACTGGTCGAAGTTATAGTAGATCGACCAGGAGCTGCCGCTGCGCTCGACGTCGGCGAAATCGGTTCCGAAGCGTCGGTCGAAGAGCGCCTGGATGATGAGTCGGTGGTCTTGGTCGAGTATGGAGAAGTTGCGGCTCGACCACGTGCCGCCGAGCGTCACGTGGCCCGGGAGTCCGAGCGGCTCGTACCCGATGCGAAGCTCCTGGGCGACGACGGTGCCCTTCTCGAACGGATGGTCGAAGCCCGACTCGTCGGGACGACCGCCGGCGTCGAGCGCAACCACCTGGTACGTGCCGAGCTGCTCGGGCAGCACGAAGAGGAGTCCGCCGCCGAGCGCCGAGTACGGCACCGTCCGCAGCGTCACCGGGTTCAGCACGAAGGCGAGGTTCTCGAACTGGGTCTTGCCGCGTCCGCTCGCGAACGCGTTCTGATCCCCGTCGAGGGTCTCGAGCTTGCCGCCCAGCACGGCCACCCACGGTGTCAGGAACTGCACGTAGCTCACGCTCGTGAGGGTCGAGATGTCCTCTGGAAGCGGCAGCACGCCGTCGAGCTGTGCCGGGATCAAGGTACCCGCGTCGACGTTCACGAAGTCGCCGAAACGCGACTCGGCGAAGACGCGCAGGAAGCCGCCCGGCCAGAGACCGAGACGCTGGGTGTCGACGTGGAGCTCGTAGTCGGCCGAGCCGCCGTAGGCGTCGTCCTCGTCGCGACCGCCGTCGACGACGCCGAAGTACTCTTGCAGCAAGTCGACGTTCAGCGTGATGCCGCGATCGGCGAGCTTCGTCCGCCACCCGCCCCAATCACCGGTGAGGTACCGCCGCTCGAGGAAATCGCCCGTGTAATCCTGGTGCGGCCAGATCGACGCCGAATCCCCTTTGGTCTGCGTCGTATCGGCGGCGCCGACGGCGGATCCCATCCCGAGGCACGCGACGAAAGTCGCGGCCATCACCATACACGTTCGTGTCTTCACTCGGTCGGCTCCCATGAATCGTCTGGATCGTAGGAAGTGATCTTCGCAGCGATCTCGACCGTCTGCGGCCCGAGATCCTTCTGGAAGACGATGCCCTGCTCGTTCACCAGGAAGGTCATGACGCCGCTCGACCCGTAGCGTACGGGATACGCCAGCAGCGCGAATCCGCGCGTCATCCGCCCGTCCTTCACGTACTCGCGTGCTCCGCCGGGGGCATGCGACCCCGCGGCCAGGAGCGGCTTGTAGACGTAGCCGTGGTACGGCTGCGGCGTCGCGTTCTGGCCCGGCCGGTACCCTTCGCGACTCGCGTACGCCAAGAACGGACCCAGCGGGCTTTCGGCGTCGCCGTCCGCCGCTTCCCAATAGAGCCCGTCGCGCTTGCCCGGCGTGCTGCGGAGCCGCTGCGCGAATTCGTAGACGCCGCCGGTCGCGCGCGCGCGCGCGGCGTAGTCGCGTTGCGCGGCGACGTATTCCTGACAGACCTGGATCGTGAACAGCTCGTTCCGCCCGATGCGGCGGTTCAGCAGCTCCGTCTTCCCGGCCTCGGTGTCGAAGCGCCACCCGGCCGATTCCCTGATGAGGGGAATCGGGAACGGCCAGTCGTCGTCGCCGACGCTCAGCACCGCGAAGTCGTCGCCGACGCGCTCGATGTGGGTACGCTCGAGGGCGCGCGCGGCGAAGAGCTCGCGCGCCTCGCGATCCGCAACCGGATCCCCCGACGACAGCACCTGCTCCGCCCCCGAACCGAAGAGCGGATCGAGCTGCTTCCGATCCCCGGCGGTCGCGGCCGCCACGAGGGCCGCGACCGCCGCGTCGGCCGATGGGAAGGTCCGCTGCGCCGCGTGTGCAGACGACGACGCGAGGAGCGCGATCCCGACGACGAGGAGCCCGAGGTGACTTACGTGCGAGCGCATGGTTTCCTTCCCCTTCGCGAGCGCGCTCATCGCCGGCCCCCGCGACCACCACCGCCGCGGCTGCCGCCGCCATAACTGCCGCTACCGCTGCCGCTGCCGCGACTGCCGCCGCCGCTGCTGCCACTCCCGTAGCCGCCACGGCTCGCCGCACCGCGCTGGCTCGCGTCGCGATCGAAGCTGCCGCTTCGGCTGTTGAACGCACTGTCGCGGCTGCCGCCGTAGTCGCGCCCCGCACCGCCGCCGCGCGGAGCGCTCGGCTGCGGGACGACGCCGCGGTCCGCGCCGCTCCGCGCCTGCGCGCTCGGCTGCCGCGCCCCGCCGCGATCCGCAGCACCGGCGCGTGCGCGATCGCCGGTGGCACCGCCGCGCGCTTGCTGCGTCGCCGCCTGCACACCGCGACCGCCTTGCCCGTGCGTGACGCCGCCCTGCTGCTGATAGCCGCGGGCTTGCTCGCGACTCATCTCGCGCCGCTGCGCGCCCTGCTGCCCCTGATAGCGATTGGCGACGTTCTCGTTCCGGTAGGAAACCCCGCGTCGATGCTCCGAGTTGTGCTCCCAGCGCCCCATGTTGTTGTTGCTGCCGGCACCGCGACCGATGTTCACGTCGCCGCCGACGTTCACGTTCCGGTCGATGTTTACGTCGTTGTGGCCCCAGCTCCCGCAGCAGCCGGCGTATCCGCCGCCCCAGTTGCAGTTGCCCCAGACCGCCGCGCCGACCGCCATGCCGACGCCGAACGAGACGAGGCTCGTCGTCGCGACGTAGCCCGGCGGGTACGCGTACATCGGCGGATAGTAGTAGCTCGGGTACGACCACGCCGAGCCGTACACGACCGGCGCGCTGTAGGTCGGTACGTAAATCACCTGCGGGTCGGCCGGGACGATCTTGATGACCTCTTTCTCGACCGTCTTCTCGACGACCTTCTCGACGACGACCTTCTGCTCCTTGGTGTCCTTGAGCGCACCGTTGTCCTCGGCCTTCTTCCGCATACGCTGGATCGCCGCGAGCACGTCCTGCTGCTGGCCGAGGAAGGCGTCGCCGAGGTCCGAGGTCCAGTCCAGGTTCTGCGACATACGCGCGAGCACGTCGGGCACCTTGGCCAGCGACTTCACGCTGACGTCCCACGTCTGGGACTCGAGCGCCTTGTCGAGCGCCGACCCTTTGACCTCGGGGTTTGCCTTCACCCAGCGGTCGGCTTGTACGACCTCGAGCGGATAGGTCGACGCCATCAGGATGTTGGTAAGGAGCGGGTCGGGATAGAGAGCGATCGGCGCCACCATCTGCTCCAACTGAGCGGCAGGGAAGTCCGGCTTGTCGTCGCCGCCGGCGGCGCGGGCCTGACCGACCCCGAACGCGACGACGAAGCTCAACAGCCACATCCCTACCCGCGCGCGCACGTTCCGCCGCATGGGTCAACCTCCGTGGAATTTCCGAGCCGTACGACCGGCGGATATCAAAGGCCTGGTCACTTGCAACTCGCGAACGGCCTTTTCGCGCCACGTTCGTGGCGCCATTCGACCTGCTATGCACGACCGCAGCGAGGGGGCGGCCGGAAGCTGGTCGGCACCGCACGCCGTAGCCTTCTAGCCGCCGAGCGCCGCTACCAGTGCCTGCACGCCCGGATCGTCGGGGCGACCGCCGCGAGCCGACGCGCGTAGCCGGGCGCTATCTCGCGCCGGCCGTGGCGCGCGCGTTCCGAAGTGGCGGCACGCGCCCGTCACGGCGCGCGCAAGTGCTCGAGCAGAATCCGACGGACCTCGTTGATCGTGTACGGATTCGTCTGGCACGAATGCCCGGACGTGACGACGAGCTCGGATTCGACGCCGTCGATGTGCGCGCTCTCGTACGCGACGACGCCGTCGTTGGCGCCGGGCACGATCTTGCCGTCGGTGATCGCGATGATCGAGTGGGCGCGGACACCCGGCGCTATCGGCTTGGCCGCCATCGTCTGGATCCACGGGTTTCCCGGGGTCATGTTGTCGATGCTCGACGGGATCCGCGTGAGGCTCGCGCCCTGGAGCTTCAACGCCGCACGATCGACGAGAAGATCGCTCACCACGCGCGTGACGTCGATGGGTGCGCGCACGAGTCGCGAGATCTGGTGCGCGATCCAGCTGCCGGCAACGTAACTCCCGTGCTGCGGCGTCGAGAGGAAGATCACCCGCCGCACGAAAGGCTCGGCCGAGAAGAAGAAGGCCTGCTGCAGGAGCTCCCGCGTCCGATCCGACAACGAGAGGTCGGCGAGCGACTTGCTGCTGACGTTTGCCCAGAAGTCGCCTCCGGAGTCGATCACCATCGCCTTCACGAGCAATCCGCCCTGGCTGTGACCGATCAGCACCATGCGGCGAAGCGCTGGATCATTGCCCTCGGGGTCGAGGAGCTCGATCGCCGCTCGCAGGCTCTGGCGGAGTCGCATCGCCGAGTACGCGATCGGATTCCCGGTCTCGTACGAGAAGAACCAGAACTGGTACTTGCCGTGCAGCCGCGGATCGTTGTCGAGCTCGTTGTAGAGCTCGGCCCAGCGTCCGACGCTAGACGCGGTGCCGTGCACGAACACAACCGGGATCGACCCCGGGTAGTACGGCGTCACCGCAACCAGGCGTGTGCGGTCCTCGAGCAGCGCGCCGTGGAAGAAGCCGCGGAACTCGCTCGACCAGACCGGCGCATCGGAAAGCGTGAGCGCCAGCGCTGCGGTCGGCTCGGCCTCGAGCGGCACCTCCTGACCCTCGATCGCGACCTTGCGGTCGCCGTAGCCAGGGTGCACCTCGAGCGTCGCGTAGAGCCGTTCGCCCGAGACGTCGTCCGACAGGTCGTGGAAGCGCAGCAACGCGGTCACCGGAACCCGGATGCGCTGGCCGAGGAGATCGCCGGTCTTGCCGGCGACGCGGGTCTTCACGCGGGCCGCGAGCGGCGCGCCGATGCCGGGCCAGCGGTGCACCGTGGGCAGCCCCTTCACCTCGACTTCGTCGAGCGGCGCGAAGCCTTCGAGCTCGTGCGTGCTCCAGTGCAAGGTCGACGGATCGAAGGTCACGTCGACGGTGCCGAACGGCAGCGCAAAGCGGCCGCCCTTCAACATGACGTCGCCGCGATTGCCCTCCTTGAGCGCCGCGGTGAGCCCGCGATTGTAGAGATCGCACGCCAGCCGTAGGCGCGGACTGAAGCGGTCAGGTCGAAGCTTCGGGTCGTTCGGGAAGAGATACTCCCAGGCGTACATCGAGGCCGCGAGGTAGTACGGCCGGCCGCCGCCACGCTCGGCGTGGTGGAAGCAGAGCTCGGAAAGCGCGGCCAGGCTCTCGTGCAGCTCGTGACCAGCGACGAACGAGGCGTGCAGCTCGTGGAGCACGCCGGCGGGATCCTCCGTGAAGCGCTCGGCAAGGTCGTGCTCGAAGATGAAGTTCTGGGTGTGCTGACTAAGCTCGCCCGAGTTGAGCGCGGTGCGGAGTGTGACCCGATTCGCCCGCTTCGGATCGACGCGCACCGCACGTATCGGCGCCGCGCATCCGCCCACCAACACCGCGAGCGTCACGAGCGCGACGCAGCCGCGGGTCGTCACGGCTTGGCCCGCTCCATCGCGGCGAGGAAGTCGCGTGAGCCCGCGCCCCAGCGCGAGATCACCGACACCGCCGTCGTGAACGGCACGTCCACGACATGCGCAACGTGCTCCACTCTTCCTGTCCCGTGATCCGACCTGCGAGCCCGCGGATCAGCGTGCAGCCCGGAATGCGCCCGAGGAAGCGACGATCGAGTTCTTGTTTGGGCCGGCGGCCGGGGCGGGTCCGAACCACTAACACCGCCGTCCGCACGAGCAGCATGACGACGAGCACACCTCCGAGGATGGTAGTTTGCAGGAACGGAGCGAGGCGGCGCATCGCGCTCGCCAAACTACGAACGGCACGGCATTGCAACCGCCCGCCTGGCGAGGCCTGCCCGCGTCTTGTAGAGAGCACCGCGCTGGACGCCGCGCGCCGCGGCGATCCGCGACACCAGGGGGGAGAGATGAAACGACATCGGAATATCGCGACGTGGACGGCACTCGTGGCCGCGCTCGTCGGGTTCGCATGCACGACGCGACCGGCCGAGGCCGGGAGTGCCCGCGAGCTCGAGCGCAGCGGACGAGCGGCGCTCCAGAGCCTGTACGCCTCGACGCCGAGCGCGAAGATCCTCGGCAGCAAGGCCAAGGCGATCATCGTGTTCCCGAGCATCCTCAAGGCCGGCTTCATGTTCGGCGGCCAGATCGGCGAGGGCGTCCGTCTCCAGGACGGCCGCGTGACCGGCTACTACAGCTCGGTCGCCGCCTCGTACGGCTTCCAGGCCGGAATCCAGAAGTACGGCTACGCCCTTTTCTTCATGAACCAGAACGCGCTCGACCAGCTCGACGCTACGGCCGGCTTCGAGCTCGGCGTCGGCCCGAGCATCGTCGTCGTCGACGCGGGCATAGGTAAAAGCATCACCACCACCACGCTCACGAGCGACGTCTACGCCTTCATCTTCAACCAGCGCGGGCTCATGGCCGGCGTCGGCATCCAGGGCTCGAAGCTCACCCGCATCGACAAGTGACGAGGACGACCATGACAAGGACGACGACGATGCTGACCGCCCGCATCTTGCTGCTCGCGACCCTCGTAGCCGCTCCCGCCGCCACGGCCGTGCCGGCCTTCGCCGTCGGCAAGACCGCCGGCGCAGCCGCCGAGGCGGACTTCGACATCCTGCGTGAGGCCATCCGCGCCAATCGCAAGGCGCTCGTGGCCGCGAACCTCAAGCTTACCGACAGCGAAGCTCAGCAGTTCTGGCCGCTCTACGACCGCTACCAAGGGGAGATGAAGGGCGTGAACGACCGGTTGGTCACGCTCATCAAGGACTACTCGGAGCACTTCACGACCATCACCGACGAGCAAGCCGGCAAGCTCGCCGCGGACTACCTAGCCGTCGAGGAAGACCGCGCCAAGATCCGGCGTGCCTTCTTCACCGACTTCACCAAGGTGCTCCCGGGCAAGAAGGTGGCGCGCTTCTACCAGATCGAGAACAAGATGGACGCCGTGATCCGCTACGACTTGGCGAAAACGATCCCCGTCGTCGAAGAGTAGAGTGGCCACGCGGCGCGAGTATGACGGGGATCGTACTCGCGCCTGCCCCACGCGCGCGCCAGGAGCGCTCGGGCGCGATTCTCGACCACGGTATAGCGCGCGCGAAAGTGCTGGAATCGCGCACCGGAGCGGCACTCCACGTCCCGACGAACGACCGCGCGCGGCCCTACTCGCAGCGATGCGCCTGCGATGACGCCGCGCTGCTTCTCGGCCATGGAGGTCGCTGATACTGTCCAGTCCATGGCTTCGCTCGCCCCTGACGCAGGCCGGATCACACGCGACCGTTACCAGCAACTCGTCGCCGACGGCACGATCGGGACCGATGATCGCGTCGAGCTGCTGGACGGTCTGATCGTCGCGATGTCGCCCCAAAATCCTGCGCACGCCGGCGTAGTCGGCAAGCTCGCGCTCCGCCTCGGCGGCATCACGGGCTCCGCCGCTTTCGTGCGCGTGCAATCCCCCCTGGATCTCAGTCGGATGTCGATGCCGGAGGCGGATATCGCGGTGGTTCCCGGACATCCCGACGACTACATGGCCGCCCACCCGACGACTGCGCTCCTGATCGTCGAGGTCGCGGACAGCTCCGTAATCCAAGGTCGGTTCACGAAAGCACCGCTCTACGCGGCAGCTGACATTCCGGAGTACTGGCTCGTGAACCTTCGCGATCGCTGCATCGAAGTGTATCGGCGTCCGATCCGAGAGGAACGGCGCTATGCCGAGGCGCGCATGGCGCACGTGGGCGAGACCCTGGATGTCGTCGCCTTCTCCAGAGTCGCGATCGGCGTCGCGGAGATCCTGCCACCGGACTGACGTCTACGGTGCTACGCGGGGCGAAGCGTACGGTCACGTCGCGATCTCTCCTCCAGAGCAGCACCGGCGCGACGAGCGCGGTCGCACCGCCGACCTCGATCGCGTGACGGACTCGCTCGAATGCGGAAATCACGGGCGACGAGGCTTGTGGTGCGCAACGTCGAACGCTACGACGTGATCGTGCGCGTGCTGACCGACAACAACATGGCGAACGCCGGCAGCATGTGCGTGATCCTCGATCCGTTCGCGGAGCGCGTCGCGCACGACCTCGGCGTGACCGGCGGCTTCGAGATGCAGATCCAGGACCGCACCGATCTCGGGCTCGCCAGCCTCGAGGGAGCGGTCGCAAACGTCCGGTTCGGCCGCAACTGGCAGGTGAACGTGCAGGCCGATACCGGCTTCCGCATCTGTCCCGAGGACATCGGGAAGTCGAAGATCCGCAACGCCGCCGGCAACACAGCGCCCCTCGTCGTCGAGTTTGCGAAAGCGGAGGAGGACGAAGGGGTGAACCGCTGCGCGGCCGCCAGCGCGGCGGCGATCGAGCGGACCGATTGAGGCTCCCCGATGGGACGTCTAATGCACGCATATTTCCGGCATCGCTACGCGGCACTTTTCTACGTACTGATCTTGACGATCGGCGTCGGCCCGCTCCTCGTCGCGCTCGACATCGACCGCAACTGGCTCCGCATCATCCTCGAGATCAGCCTCTTCGCAGCGGTCTTCGGCTTCACGTCGACGCGCCATTCGCAGCTCCTCAGGCTCCTCCTCATCGTGGGCCTCGCCGGTCGACTCGCGGCCCTCGTGCTCGAGCACCGCGGGCTCGCGATGGCGACCCAGCCGGTGGTGATCGGCCTCGCACTCGTCGCTACGGTAGGCGCGCTGCTCTACGCGCTCCGGGCCCCTGAAGTCGGCGTCGAGCACGTCTATGCCGCGCTCGACGCGTATATCCTCGCCGGCGTCTTCTGGGGCATGCTGCACTTCGAGGTCGAGCACGCCTGGCCGGGTTCGTACGTAGCGAGCGGCGTCGCCCTCCCCGAGTTCCCGCTTCGCACCGCGATCTACTTCAGCTTCGTCACCCTGGCGACGCTCGGCTACGGCGACATCATTCCCAAGACCGAGGTCGCGCGCGGCATCACCGTCGTCGAGGCGATCGCGGGACAGCTCTACCTCGCGGTGTTGATTGCGCGCCTCGTCAGCAACGCCACGGCCGCCGTCGTGAGGGAAGAAAACGAGACCCGCTGAAGATCGCCATCAACACCGACAGCGGCGACGCAACCGTCATCACCAAGATCGCGGCGCCGCCACCAGCCGATGCAGTGCCGACGAGCCCCGAGGTCGGCGATGAAGCACCGAACGACTCGACGATGACGAAGCGTCCTGACGTCGTGCCCTAGTGGCGCGGGAAGAGCAGAAAGAGCGCGAAACGGATGCCCCAGTCGGGCGCTTTCGTCGGCCCTTCCGCGTACCACTTCGGACCGAGCTGCAGCTGGATCGGGGTGTCCTTCACCTTCAGGAGTTGTGAGACGGTCGCTATGAGGGGAACCGTCCACTTGTCCTCCCCCCAGTCGTAGGTTGACTCGGTCACGAGCGAGAAGGTGGTGTAGGTCTTCGTCGTGTAGGCAAGAAACGGCTGCAGGAACGTCGAGTTCACGTTCGGCGTGTGGTCGGTACCGGCCAACGACCAGATGTGATTCGCGAGGATGCCGTAGGTGAGGCCATGCTCCTGGCGCAGCACGACCGCCGTCGGACCGGCGCCCCACTTCTCGCCGCCGAGGAAGTGCTCGGTCGCGGTCGGCAAGAGGACTACCGGTCCCGCCCCCCAGATCCAGCCATTCGGTCCGGGGACGGCGGGCGAGAAGAAGAGGCTCTGCATGATGTCGCCGAGGCCGAATTGCGTGGTGTGGGGCACGAGGTCGTCCTGGTGGCTGATCGGCACGATCGTTCGCGAGATCAGGTTCCAGTGCTGTCCGAGCGATATCGGGATCACGGGTTGCACGTTGAGCGTGTACTTGAAGCCGTCGCTGCTCCTCCCGGCGCCCCACTCGAAGTTGTTCTGAAAAGGTACGCTGATGAGCGACGCGACCGGGTTCTGGAGCTTCTTCGCAAGCTCGGCGCTGTCGTCCTCGGCGGCGGCGACGCCGCCGGCAACGGCGACGAACGCCAGGACCGCTACTGCACCTCGCATCCGCTTTCGTTCGTACATGGGCGCAACGAACAGGGACGCCGGCGCGGCGTCAAATCGACGATTGCCCGATTGCGCCAGCCGACTGCGTCGATACGGCCGATGCCCGGAGGCGGCGGCGGAGCTCGCTCGGCGTCATTCCGCTCCAGCGACGGAATGCCCGGGTCAAGTGCGCAGCATCGCGATAGCCTACCTCGCGTGCCACCTCGCGCACCTCGAGATCGTCCCGCGCGAGGAGTCGGGTCGCAACCTCGAACCTCGCCTCGCCGAGCACGCGCGCATAGCTCGTGCCGGCTTCGCCGAGTCGGCGCTGCAACGTGCGCGGCGTAGTCCCGAGCGTCTCCGCAAGAACCTCGACCCGTACGGCGTCGGTTCGCAGCATGCATGCGAGCCATTGCCGCAGGCTCGATGCAAGCTCGTCCGCGGGCCGCGTCCGGTACCAGTCGACGAGCTCGCGGGTCGCGAACGACCGCGACTCCTCCCGCGGTACTACCAATGGCAGCACCAGCGGGTCGATCTCGATCGCGCAACGATCGTGCCCGAACCGCACGTCGGCACGCTCCATCCACGGCGTACCAACGACGGCATGCGACACGTCCTTGCGCATGTACACCGTCGGCCGCCAGGGGCGGCGCGCGATCGCGGTCAGCGCGCCGGTGGCGATGAGGATCGAGTACTGGCTCGCCTGCCCGCCCCAATCGTCGGCTGGCGCCGTGAAACACTGGCATAGCAGCATCCGATCACCGCTCGCCTCGAGCCAGTAGCGCTCTCCCGAGTGGTGTCCCGCGTGGAACTCGCGGATGGTCGTCGCGAACTCGTGGAGCGACGTCGCACGCGCAATCGCGCGACCGTAGGTCCCGATCTCGTGGATACCCGTCTGCGCCGCGACGGTCGCACCGAGATGTTCGATGCCTTCGACCCGCGCAGCCGCCACCACGAACGCCGTGCCGGCATGCACGGGCACGAGCGCCTCTGGATCCTGCAGCAGATCGGGCGACAGCCGCACTCGCTCGAAGATCCGATCGGTCGGTGCTCCTATACACCGCAGAAATCGCTCGAAGGGCCGCAGGATCGCGGCCCGCATCAGCGCGACGCGCCTCATTCCTCGGCGCTCGCATACATACTGAGATTGGCCGAGCAAACGTCTCTCATCATTGCGAGTCCTCATGGATCGCTAAGAAGTGAATCATCGTGCCGAGCGGGAGCGAAAGATTCGCATCGCTAAGCGAGTCGCCGTCGCGTACCGGCAAGGAAGCCCACGAGCATCGCAGCCGCGGCTACGAGCGCAGCGACGATCCACGAGGCATTCGGCACCGTGATCTCGGCGTCGAGCGGCACGAGGTTCACGTCGAGCGCCGCAATCTTGTATGGCATGACCGCGAGAAACGCGGGGTCGCAGAGAAACTCGAAGAATGTCCGCCGGTCGGGATAGCGGACGACGAGCACGCGGCCCCAATCATCGACCGCACGCGTGAACCCGATCACGTTGGAGCTCGGCGTGTCGCCGCCCCACACGCCCTGCGGCGTGCCGCCAAAGAGCGGATAGGCACCGGAGCGAAAGAGCAGCGGGATCGCGACGCTCTCGTAGTGCGTGTTCGCGGCTCGGGGCGAGAGCGCGCGGTCGGCGATGCCCGGTACGTCGGCGCGGAGCGCGTCCCGGTAGCGCATCAGGTTCAACATGAAGACGGGCTTCCCGTCGTCGGCCTCGCCCCAGGCGCGGAGGTGCGCGAGGATCTCGGTCTTCTCGTCGGCAGGAAGGGTGATCCCCGCGTCGATCGCCCGCACGTACGCGTCGACGTCCGCCTTCGTGAGCACCCGGCTCGGGTACTCGAGGCGCGCGAACTGCATGGCCCCGACGACCAGCACGACGACCAGCACCACGAGCAGCTTCCGCATCAGCGCACCTCCATAGGCCGCAGGTAGCCGAGGAGGAGCGCGTTCACCGCCTCCACTGCGGTCAGCTGCATCCAGTGATTGGCACCGTCGATGCGCACATAGCGCCATGGCGCCCGAACGAATCGTGCCGACGCGACCATCTGCCGCTCCGTGAGGAAGCGATCGCCGCTGCTCCAGACGCCGAGCACCGGTACCCGCACCGGCGGAACATCCCCCCGCCACAACAGGTGGAGGTTGGCGCGATAGTAGGCGAGAGCGGCCGTGAGCCTCCCCGGTCGTGCGAGGCTAGCGCGCCACGCCGGGATCTCGTCGACCCAACCCGCGAGGCGAGCCATTCCACGCCAATCGCCGGCAGCTAACAACCGTTCGGGAAGCCAGGGCAACTGTATGAGAAACACGTACCAGGCGTGGAGCCACTGCACCGGATCGCTCGCGTAGGCTCTCGGATGCCCGACGGAGAGCGCGACGTAGCGATCGACGCGCTCCGGGTGTCTGGCCGCGAGCTGCCATCCGATGATCGCACCCCAGTCGTGCGCCACGAGCCGCACCTTGGCGACGTCGAGCGCGTCGAGGAGGCCGAGGAGATCGGCGACGAGGTTGTCGAGCCGGTAGTCTGCGACGTTCGGGGAGATCGCGCTCTCGCCCGTGCCGCGGTTGTCGGGCGCGATGACGCGATATCCGGCGGCGACGAGGGCCGGCACCTGCTTCCGCCAGATGACGTGCGTGTCGGGGAAGCCGTGCACGAGGAGCACTTCCGGGCCGGCACCCGCTACGCGCACGCACATGTCGATGCCGTTCACCCGGTAGGTTCGCGTCTCCGCTTGCATCATTGGTCCGGACACCAATACCGTTCGATCTATACGAGGCGTGGGAGCCCCGGTCTTGGTTTCTCGCGCCAATTCGCGGGCGTTTCACGCCAACGAGCCGAGGCTACGGCCTCAGCGTTGCTCCGCGGTCCGGAGCGGCACCGGCCGAGTCGCAGGACTCTGCGGATCGATCAGGATCTTGGCGTGCGTTTCCGGATCGCCGAGCGCCTCGAAGGCGTCGTCCACACCGTCTAGGCCGACCAGGCCGGTCAGCAGCGGCGCACACCGGATCCGCCCTTGCGCGATCATCTGCAGTGCGTCTCGGTACTCCAGCGGCGAGTAACCGAGTGCGAAGCGCAGGTCGATTTCCTTGTTGACGGCCAGTGCCGGCTCGATCTCGTCACGCTGCATGCACACGCCGGCGACCACGACGCGAGAGAACAGCGGCGCGCCGTCGACGATGCCCTGGATGACGCCCGGCACACCGACGCACTCGAAGACAATCGGCCGCTTGGGCACGAACCCCGCGGCCTCGGCGACGCGCCACACCTGCCACCAGGGCAGCGGGAGCTTCCCGAGCTTCTCGCGGGTACCCATCGCGAGCTCCAGTGCGCCGGGGAGCCCGTCGATGAAGCCGTACTCCGCCCAGCTCGCGAACGGCGAGCGCTGCGCCGGATCGATGACGACATGGGCGCCGCACTGCTCGGCAAGCTGCCGCCGGCCAGCCGAGAAATCGCTGGCGATGATCGTCTTCACGCCGCGCGCCTTCAGTACGCAGACCACCGCCAAACCCACCGGGCCGCAGCCGATGACGACGGCCACGTCCCTCTTCGCGACCTCGCCACGCCGGACCGCGTGCCATGCGACGGCCATCGGCTCCGTGAGGGCCGCGAGGTCGCTCGATAGCCCGTTCGGCACCGGCACCATCATCGATTCCTCGACCACGACGCGTTCCGCGTAGGCGCCGGGCGAGCGCGGCGACAGGCCCAGCGCGTCGATGCCGCCGTCACGCCGCAGGAACGGCAAGGCACAGACGCGCGTACCGCTCCTGACCTTGCGGTCGCAACCGGGACCGTGCTCCAGCACCTCGCCGCAGAGCTCGTGGCCGAACACGACTTCGTCCTGCGAGGTCATGAAGCCGCGGAAGCCCGCCTTTTCCATCAGGGGCACCAGGTGATCGCAATACTTGCGCGCATGCAGGTCGGAACCGCAGATGCCGCAGCGAAGCACGCCCAGGAGGACTTGGCGCGCGCCGGGCTGCGGCTCCGGCCGGTCGACGACGCGCAGCTCGGCATTCCGGCAAACGACGGCCCTCACGACGACTTCTCGGCTAGGAGCGCGCGGTCCCTTGCGCCGCCCTCCGGATCGACACAGAGGAACGCGGGAACGTGGTCTTCAATGGCGTACGACGGCAGATTCGACTGGGTCGAGCAAACCTGCCCCTCCCGAGTGAATTCCCAGTCGCGCAGCCAGGTCACGCGGGTCGGGCTCGGATAGGTGATGAAGGTCTCGGTCGCCGGAACGAATCGGAACCAGCGGTCGGACATGTTCGACGTGATCCAGACGTCGCCGGTCTTCGGATGCACGTTGAGCGCATACGGCACTTCGTACTCGTTGGGTGCGAGCAGCGGCAGCTTCCAAGTCCGCCAGTGCCGGTCCTGCGTGTCGTAGGCCATCAGCCCGCTGTCGTCGAACGCCGGGATCCACAGCACCCCGTTCCGGTCGAAACGCGGGCGGCGCGGACCCTTCATCGGCGTGTCGTACTCGGTGACCGCGAGCGTCTTCGGATCGATGCGACCGATCTTGTCGAGGTAGAGCTTCGCGTACCAGATCGAGCCGTCGACCGGATTCACGTCGATACCGTAGGGGAAGTTGAAGATGCTGCGGCCGAGATTCGCCCACTTGTGCGGCGACAACCGGTTCTGCAGGTCGTGGTTAGGGAACCACGCCGCGAGCTTCACGACCAGCGGAATGCACAGGTCGGTGAGCCAGCGCCAGAAACCGTTGTGCGGCAGACCGATGATCGTGAACTTCTCGGTCACGGGATCGAATCGTACCACCTCGTTCGACAGCACAACCGTGAACCACACGATGCCATCGCGATCGACACGTATCGTGTGCGGGTAGATGTGGCGATGCCCGAGGTCGTAGCGCTTGAACTCGTGGGTCTCGGGATCGAACGACATAAGCGAGGACGAGAGCGCGTTGGTGATCCAGAGGCGCCCGTCCGCGGTCTGGGCCATGCTGTGCGGACCGTGCTTGCCGGTGAACACCCCGATCGGCAGCGGGAGCCCGGACAGTACGCCGCCGCGCGGCAGGTCGATGTCCGGTTGGGGATATTGCTCGATCCTCCCGGTCGCGCGGTCGAGCACCCAGATGACGTCGTGGCCCTCGTCGGCACCGTACAGCTTGCCGTCCTGCCCTACTATCGCGTCGTGAATGAACGACATGCCATCGCCGACCAGCCACTCCTCGACCTTGGCCGCGGGCAGCTCGGTGCTCACCGCGTAGCGTTGCTCGAAGGCGACCGGCGCCGGCGTGAACCCGGTCAGCGCCTTCGCGATTCCCTTCGCCTCGCCGTTGGTCAGCTGCGCGAAATACCCTTCCATGCGGGTTATGGTCGCAGTCCAGTCCTTCTCCTCGCGCGGGATGCGCGTAAGTGCATTGCCAACCTGGTGACAGTAGTTGCACTGGCTCACGAACGCGGCACGGAGGTCGGGGTCGTCCCATTTCAACTTCGTCAGGTGCGCCGACGCGGTGAGTGTGTTCGAGAGCGCGTACGGGTCGACGATCTTCGACACCGTGAAGTCGAGCTGGGTCGGGCCGGCACCCGCAGCCACCTCCTTCACGACGTCTTCGTAGGCCGGCACCCGGGCGCGAACGTTGAGCTTGCCGTCGAAACTCGTAGCAATCGCATAGCTGCCATCGTCCGCCGTATAGACGGTGGTCTTCCTGTTGCCGGCCTCGCTGAAGACCGTGACGAGTGCGCCGGAAACGGCCGCACCCTCGGCCGTCGTGACCTTGCCGACAACCTGCACCGCACCTGCCGGAACCGGGGACAGCAGCGATCCGAGGAGCAGCAGCACGGCCGTCAGGATGCGCAAGCTCGTGGAGCTCATTTGCGGCAGAGTATGCGCGAGGACCGCCGCGCGGTGGTGGTTTCTCGCGCCAATTCGCGGTTGATTCGCGCCAAGCGCCCGAGGTAGCAAGCGTCCCGTGGCCGAACGGCGTGCACGCCAATCCCCGCAGCCTCCCTGCGCCGGCGCCGGGGGCGCGCAGATCGAGGACCTACTACACAATCTGCGCTTTGTCGGGATCGATGCCGACAGCGTTTGCCGCGCGGTTGGCCTCGACGGCACGGCGTTGGCCGGGGCGGCGCGCGTTCCCTGGCCGACGGTGCATCGCCTACTCGCGACAGCGCAGGAGATCGCCGGCGACCCCCTGCTCGGCCTCCATGCCGCAGAGCCGGGCTCGCGCGATCTATTGAGCTATCTCGTCGCCACCCAGCCGACGGTCGAGCGTGCGCTCGCCGAGCTCGCGCGCTTCCTCAAGGTATCACTCGACGACGTGTGCATTGCGATCGAGAGTCGGAGCGCGGACGCGGTCGTCGTGTTCGACGCGTGGCCTGGCGCCACCGGCACCGCGCGCCACCTCCTCGAATACCTCGCCGGCGTGATCGTCGCGGATTTGACGCGCTTTTCGGGTGGACGGTTTCGTCCGGCCGAAGTGACGTTTCCCCACACACGAGGGGGGGCGACTGCTGAGTACGAGCGCGTCCTGCGCTGTCGCGTCCGGTTCGAGCAACCGCGCTTCACGATCACGATCACCAACCCGACCCTCGCCACGCCGCTCGACACACGGAGCTCCGAAGTCGCTGCGGTCATGCGTGCCGCCGCCGAGCGCCAGCTCGACCTGGCCGCCGCCGTCCCCGCAGGCCGCCGCGTAGCCGCGGCTCTACGGGTCGCGCTCGCGCGCGGTGACCGCGCGACGCCGAGCACGGTTGCGAAGTCGCTAGCGATGAGCCCCCGGACGCTGCAGCGCCGACTCGAGAACGAGGGCACGTCGTTCCGGGCGCTCCGCGACGAGGCGCGCCGCGAGCGCGCCCTGCAAAGACTAACCGAGCCGGCGGTCACGATCGCGGTCGTCGCCGACGAAATGGGCTTCACTGATTCCAGCGCATTCCACAAGGCGTTTCGTCGTTGGACCGGCACGTCGCCGAATGGATATCGGCGGTCCGTCCTTTCCCGACGCTGAAGATGGTGTGATCTGGCAGCGGCTGCTCGTGCCCGTCATCGCGGTCGGCATCATTACCTGCGGGGCGTTCGCCGGCATTCTCGTCCCCGGTTGCCCGCTGGCGTGCGAAAAGTATTCCGGTTCGCCGAACGCACCGTGCGGGCAGAACCTGCGGCCCCGGATTCGCTCGCAACCCACGAACCCGACGGAGACGATCCGATGACCGTGACGAGATCCCGGACGCAAGCGTGTGGCGTAGTCGCGCTCTTCGTGCTTCCCGGGCTGGCAACCGCACCTGGGCCGGCCTCGGCGCGAACCCCTCTCAGGATGCGATCTACCCGACCTCGCAAAGCTCCAACGTCCTCACCAAGTACGAAAGGCGGGCCGGTCGATCTCTGCATCCAGCACGACTCGCCCGAAAAGGCGAAGGAAGCGAACTGGCACACCGCGCGCGCAAGCGCGCAAGGACAAGGAGAAGAGGATGCAGAAGAGAGCATGGTGGAGCATCGTGGCGACCCTCGCCCTCGTCCTCACGACCGGCGCGTACCCCGTGCGCGCCGGGAAGGCGGCGAAAGAAGCGCCGCCGATCGGCTCGCCTGCGGGCACGCGATCGCTCGACGGCAAGCAGTTGCCCGCGCCCGAGCTGCCCTTCGGCGGCAAGATCGAGCACGAGGCGCTGAAGTCGAAACCGTGGTGGCCGCGGCGCACGGTACCGCCGGCGGGGGCGCCGAACGTGCTCCGGGTGGATGGGGTCGCCTGCATCCGTACGTGAGAGGGTCGCCATCTTTTCATGCCGCGCGATCGGATGGGCGCTCGTCAACCCCGAGACTCATCGCTCGTGGGCGACGGGCTCCGCCTCGCGGTAGCTAGGCGTGGCGCAGCCTCCCGGGCGGGCGACGGAATTGCCGGCCGGCGCCCCGGCGCGTACGGCGGATTGACAGAATCGGTCGATGCAACGAAAATCGTTGCATGGCGGTATCGACGGCACTGAAAGCCGAGGCGCTCGCGCGCGAGCTCGGCGGGCAGGCCAAGCTCGCCGGGCTGCTCGGCGTCGAGCGCAGCACGGTGTCGCGATGGCTGCGCGGCGGCAGTCCCGACACCGCCCAGGCGGCGCGCGTCGACGCTCTCGAGTACGTGCTCGCGGAGGCCGAGCGCCTCTTCGGCAAGGCCGGCGCCCGGAAGTGGCTGCGCGGGCTGGAGCCGCGGCTCGGCGACCGCCGGCCCGCCGACGTGCTGCGCAGCGGCGCCGTCCACGAGGTGGTCCGCGCCCTGGCGGAGCACAAGGCCGGCGCCTTCGCCTGATGCGCCTCTGGCGGGTGTTCCCCTGGGACACGGAGGCGGATGCCGGCAGCCGCGGACATCCGTTGTGGGTGCCGCGCACCCTCCAGGGAGCCGGCCGGCACGACAATCCCGAGCTCTACGGCGCGCTCTATCTCTCCGAGAGCCCGATCGCCGCGGTAGCCGAGCACATCGCTCACCTGCGCGGGCAAGCCCTCGACGATGCCGACCTCGAGCGCGGGGGATTGCGCCTGGCGCTCCTGCAGCTCGATGCCGCGCTCGAAGGACGGCTCTGGGATCTCGACGAGCCGCGCGTGCTCGCGGAACGTCGCTTGCGCCCCTCGCAGGTGGCGACGCGGGTGCGACCGACTACCCGCCGATGGGCCGCCGATCTTTTCCGGGTCCGACCCCGGCGCGACGGCATCCGCTGGTGGTCGACGCTCGAGGCGGCATGGATGCACGTGACCCTCTTCGACCGCGCCCTACCGCGGCTCGCGCCCGCAGAGCCTCCCGAGCCGCTGCGCCTCCTCCATCCTGCGGTTCGCGAAGCCGCCGCCGCGATCGGGGTAGCCATCGGCTGAGAGCCTGTGAATTTTTCCCCGCGATGCAGTAGACATACTTCATGGCGGATGCGGAGCGGGGAGTGGGGGCGGGAGGGGCGAGCCCGCCGCGGCTGGTGACGGCGAACCGGCGGCAGGTGGAGCTGCTACCGTTCGACTTGTAGTCGCTGTTGGCGCCCGAGCATCGGGCACGCGCAATCTGGGCGATGGTG
>MWST01000020.1 GCA_002050235.1 Polyangiaceae bacterium UTPRO1
GGATCTCGTCGATGAACTCCTTGGTCCCGTCGAGGGGGTCCACGATCCAGACCCGCTTCCGCTGCAGGCGCTCGTCGGAGTCGGCCGTCTCCTCGGAGAGCCAGCCGTCGCCGGGGAAGGCGCCGAGGATGGTCGACTTCAAGAGCTCGTTCGACTCCAGGTCGGCGCTCGTCACCGGATTGTCGGCGCTCTTCTCGGAGACGCGATAGGCGCTGCCGTAGTAGCGCAACAACACCTGTCCCGCGGCCTTGGCTGCGCCGCGAGCGACCTCGAGCTCCCGTTCCATCGCCATGACGTCATTCTCTCCGCGCCCGAGGGCGATCGTGCCGCGCTCCGCGACATAGGGTTTGCTGGGCTTCCGCAGCGTCGGCGCGTAACGACCATGCTCTGTTAGCACCTTTGGCGGACCTACACCAAGAGGCCGCCGGTCGGCGCCGACCCGGCATGCGATGTCGAAAGTACGTTGACATGATTCGCGACGCACCGATAAGGTCCACGCGACTCCGACGGACTACCACGCTCTCTCTACCCGGTTCCCCCGCACGCACGCATGAACGATCGCCGCCTCCGCCTTGCCGTAGTGGTCGCCGCACTGGTCGGTGCGCTCGGCGCCCGCGGCGCCGAGGCCGCGACGGCAACCTGCGGTGCCAACGCCGTCCAGAACACGCAGAACGTGCTCTGCAAGGCCGGCATCGGCCTCTGCACGACGACCAAGGTGCGCCTGACCAATCCCCTCGACGTCGCCGCTGGCCCCTGCGAGTTCGATCTCGGCGGCAAGGATCTCTCCATCGAGAAGACCTTCCAGATGGCGAGCTCGGGCTACATCAAGGTCATCAACGCCAAGGATATAGATGTGACCAGCACCGGTCAGCTGAAGGTCCGGGGCGACTGGCCGTTACCGAATCCCATCGTCGCCGGCGGGATGATCTCGCTCGCCGCGAGCGGCAAGATCACTCTCGCCGGTGCCGGAGCACTGGACGTAACGGGCGACGGCGCCGGCAGCGTGTACCTGGAAGCCGGAGGCGACATCAGCTTCGGGAGCGGTACGCCGGTCGTGCGCGCGCAGGGGCAGAGCTCGTACGCCGACGCCGGCGCGCGCTACACCGACGGCGGCGAGCTCGTGGCGGTATCGAAGAACGGGGGCATCATCGTCGACGGCGAGCTCTTCCTGACGGGGCAGAACGCCGGGACGGGCGGCACCGTCGATCTCCAGGCGGCGCGGACGATCCAGCTCAAGAAGTCGGTCGATGTGAGCGGCGGCGGCGGCGGCGGCGGCGAGATCGATCTCACGGCTGGCGACGACATCCTCATCGAGAAGAGTATCCAGGCCAACAGCGCGGCCGGCGGCGGCGACGGCGGCACGATGTCGTTCGCGGCCGGGGAGGACGGTATCGGGGGTCAGGTTGACGGCGGCAGGATAATCGTCAGCGGTCCGAGCAGCATCTCCCTGGATCTCAGCGGCAGCGCCGCCGAGACCTTCGGCGGCTACGGCGGCAGCCTGGATGCGACCTCCTACGGCCTCATGCAGTTCAAGAACGTCACCATGCGCCTCAACGCCGCGGTCCAGTTCGACGGCGACGGCGGCTTCCTCACCCTCGACTCGAGCGACGCCGAGTTCTATCGCGTCAACCTGCCGCTCGACGGCGACATGGAGTTCGTCGGCGGACAGATCACGATGAGCAGCGGCACCACCGGCGGCGACGGCGGCTCGATCGACCTCACGGCGGGACGCGACCTACTTCTCGGCGCCGACGTCTCCGTCTACGGCGCAGACAGCGGCGGCGACGTCGCCGGCACGGCCGGGCGCGCGATTGCCATCACCGGAGCTATCGACGCCCACGGCGGCACGCCGAACAGCGCCGGCGACGGCGGCTACGTGGACTTCGAGTCCGGGCTCGGAACCGATCAGGGCGCAACGGGTAACATCTCCGTCACCAAGAACGTGCTCGCCTATGGCGGTGCGTTGAGCGGCGGCGGGCAATCGGTCACCTTCACCGGCTGCGGCGTCAACATCGGCAAGTCGGTGAAGCTCGATGGCCACGCGGGCACCAGCGACAAGAACATCCCCGGCGGCGCCGACATCGAGATCATCTCGCGCCGCAGCATGTCGCTCGGCAACCTGTCTCAGTATCTTGCCGACCCCGCCGGCACCGTGACCTTGACGCAACCGCCGGGTGTGAACCCGACGGAGGGAACGGGCCTCGTCTTCAAACCCCCGAAGCAGTACCGCGTCCTCAATAGTGACGGTCCGAATTGTGCGGTCTGCGGCGACGGCATCCGCCAGGTGGGGGAGACGTGCGACAAAGGGGCGGGCGCCGACGGCGCCTGCTGCAACGCGTCTTGCTCGGCCTTCACCTGTCCGACCGTCACCGCGACTCCGACGCCGACCCCGACCCACACCATGGCGCCGACGAGAACGGCTACGGCTACGGCCGCCGCAGCGACGCGCACGGCGACGCCGGTGCCGGCGCCGACCGCGACGGCCACCGGGAATCCGGCGCCGACGGCGACCCGGAGCGCGACGATGACGCCGACGCCAACGGCGAGCACGACCGTGACGCCGACGCCGACC